>NZ_MVDG02000001.1:2946791-4420187 GCF_002008315.2 Arthrobacter sp. KBS0703
ACCTCAGTTACGTTAGTTGCGGACAAAACCCTTAAGCAACGTTAAGTTGACGCACTGCGGCGCCGGGTTAGGCTGAACCCACGGCTGAAGCCATCCGGCCACTGCACCGTTACCCCGGGAGTAGCCCTTTGACTGTCGACCAAGCCCCCAGCGCTTCAGCCGCCGCCAGCACCTCAGATCCCGCCGCCGCCAACATCCCAGACACCGACGCCGGCCTCCGCCAGATCGCGGCCAGCTCCTTGGGTCTCGCCCACCTCCGGGACGGCCAGCTCGCCGGAATGCGCGCCCTGGTCACGGGCCGGGACGTCCTCGCCGTGATGCCCACCGGCTACGGAAAGTCTGCCATCTACCAGGTGGCCGCCCTGCACCTGCACCGTGCGCGCGCCGGCCACTGCGCAAGTCCGGATGCCCCGGCGGCCGGTCCCGCCGTCGTCGTTTCCCCGCTCATCGCCCTGCAAGAGGACCAGCTGGACGGGCTGCTGGAAGACCTCGGCGGAGAAGCCGCCGTCGCCATCAACTCCGGGCGCAGCGATTCTGACGTCGAAGCCGCTTGGGAAGCCTCGGAACGGGGCGACGCCGCCTTCATCTTCCTCGCGCCTGAGCAGCTGGCTAAGACCGAAGCCGTGGAGCGGCTCGCCGCCCTCGACGTCTCGCTGTTAGTGGTGGACGAGGCCCACTGTGTGTCCTCGTGGGGGCACGATTTCCGGCCCGACTACCTCCGCCTCGGCGAGGTCCGCCAGAATCTCGGCAATCCGCCCGTCGCCGCGCTGACCGCCACCGCTTCTCCCCCGGTGCGCGACGAGATCCAGCAGCGCCTGAAGATGACACACCCCCTGGTGCTGGTCCACGGTTTCGACCGCCCCAACATCCGGCTCGACGTCGTCCGCCACCTCCGGGACACCGACAAGCGCCGCGCCGTGCTGGAACAGCTGGCCGGTCTCAAGGGGCCGGGCCTGCTCTACGCCGCCACCCGAAAGGACACCGAAACCTACGCGTCGGAGCTGGCCGAGCGCGGCCTTCGCGCGGCGGCGTACCACGCCGGCCGGAAGCAGGTCGAGCGGGACTTGGTCCACGAGCAGTTCCTCGAGGACGAACTCGACGTCGTAGTGGCCACCACCGCGTTTGGCATGGGCATCGACAAACCCAATGTCCGCTTCGTCATCCACGCGGACATCCCCGAGTCCCTGGACAGCTACTACCAGGAGATCGGCCGATCCGGCCGCGACGGCGAGCCGGCCGCCGCCGTTCTGCACTACCGGCCCGAGGACCTGGGCCTGCGCAAATTCTTTGGGACGCACAGCCCGGACCAGGATTCGCTGATGGCCGTTCTTCAGGTGCTGCGCGCCGCCGACAGGCCGCTCACCCAGAAAGCCCTCGCCGAGCAGACCGATCTCTCGGCCCGCCGACTCACCGGGCTGCTGAACCAGCTGCAGGAAACGCGCGCCGTGAAGACCGGCAAGCGCGGCATCCGGCTGGAAGCCGGCGCCAAACTGCCCACGGTGGTGGAACGCGCCGTCGAACTCGCCGAAGCACGCCAGCGCGTGGATCGCTCGCGCATCGAGATGGCGCGCGGCTACGCCGAGACGGACGGCTGCCGGCGCCAGTTCCTGCTGGGCTACTTCGGCGAGGACCGGCCCGAGCCGTGCGGCAACTGTGATAACTGCGCGGACGGCTCCGCGGACGAGGAGGACTACGACGGCGGCGCCGCGACCGCCGCAGGCGTGGAACCTTTCCCGCTCCAGGCCGCTGTTGTGCACAAGGAATGGGGGCCCGGCCTGGTAATGCGGCACGAGGAGGACGTGATCACCGTGCTGTTCGAGCAGGAGGGTTACAAGACGCTATCGCGGCAGGCCGTCACGGAGGGCAAGCTGCTGACGCTGGCGAAGTGACGGGCTGCCCCACCCAACTGAGTAGCAGCACACACCGTTCTCAACCCTGAAACGGTGGTCACGCTCACCCTCGAAGCACCGGAGAACAGCACGCACGTTGCGCTCACCCAGGACACTTTCGCCACGGAGGAACGGCTCGCACTGCACAGGAGCGGCTGGACCGAGGGGTTCGAAAAGCTGCGACTGCTGGCAGGATCCTCTGGATAGGCCGCATCGGACGCCGTAACCGGTTGACAGCCGGGCGTGACGCATGCCATATTGGCGGCATGAACCTGTTGGACAGCTGGACAGTTGGACAAGATAAAGTGATACGGGTCGGCGCAGCCGAGGCCGTGTTCGCATCCCTTCGAAACGCCATCGAAGCCGGCAAGATTCCTGTCGGCGCGCGGCTGGATTCGGAGGCCTCGCTGGCCCAGCTGTACGGGGTGAGCCGGTCCATGGTCCGGGAAGCACTGAAGTCATGCAATGCGCTCGGACTGACGGCTACCTTCACGGGCAAAGGTACGTTTGTCATCGCGGACCGGGTTGCCCCGGACCTCAAGCTCGGAAAATACTCCGCCCGCGACCTCGTGGAGGCGCGTCCCCACATCGAAGTACCCGCCGCAGCGCTCGCCGCCGAACGCCGGACTGGCGAGGATGTGGAGGCACTTCGGGACATTCTCGAGGCCATGTCGGACGAAGATGACCTCCAGCAGTGGATCCTTCTCAACGCCGAGTTCCACGCCACCATCGCCCGGTGCAGCGGCAACGGGGTCTTTGTGGGCGTCCTGTCAGACATCCGCGAGGCCATGGCCGACCAGTCGAACACCCTGAACCTGGTAGCTGACCGGCGCAAGGATTCCGACCGGGAGCACGCCCGCATTTTCGCCGCCATCGAGCGCGGGTCCGCCCAGGAAGCGTCCAGGGCCATGACACGGCACCTGCATGGGGTGGAATGTGCGCTGGGCAGCATCGTCCCCGGCGGCGAGAGCTGACGAAGAATCTGACCCGTCCCGGATCCATCCTCATAACCGCTTCCGGCGGCGGCCTCGGCGCTGCCTGCCCACGAGGCGCCGCCCAGTTGTCGCCCTGACCGTGCCCAATCACTCTCCAATGCGGAGCGCCTGAGTTCCCTCCGGCAACATGCCCGCCCAGCCGGCCTGCCGCAACACCCTGATTTCCCGTCCAAACCCGTCAACGAAGCCCCGTGAGGACCCTCTATGACCACCATCACCGCCGCCCCGGACGTCCGGTCCGAGCATGACCTCCTCGGTGACCGGGACGTTCCCGCCGCCGCGTACTGGGGCGTGCACACCCTGCGCGCCGTGGAGAACTTCCCCATCACCGGCCAGCCGCTGTCCACCAACATGCACCTGGTCCGCGGCCTCGCCGCGGTGAAACTCGCCGCCGCCCGCACCAACCTCGAACTCGGGCTCCTGGACCCCGAACGTGCGAACGCGATCGAAGCCGCCTGCACCGACGTCCTGAACGGAGACCTGCACGAGCAGTTCGTCGTCGACGTCATCCAGGGCGGCGCCGGGACCTCCTCGAACATGAACGCCAACGAGGTCATCGCCAACCGGGCCCTGGAAATCCTCGGCCACCCCAAAGGCCACTACACCCGCCTGCACCCCAACGACCACGTCAACCTCTCCCAGTCCACCAACGACGTCTACCCCACCGCGGTCAAACTCGGCACCATCTTCGCCGCCCGCGAGCTGCTCTCCGCCCTGGCCGAACTCGAAGAAGCGTTCGCCGAAAAAGCCCTGGAATTCCGCACCGTGGTCAAAATGGGCCGCACCCAGCTCCAGGACGCCGTGCCCATGACCCTGGGCCAGGAATTCGGCACCTACGCCATCACCATCGGCGAAGACCGCCTCCGCCTCGCCGAAGCGGACCTGCTGATCCACGAAATCAACCTCGGCGCCACCGCCATCGGCACCGGCCTGAACGCACCCCCCGGCTACGCCGCCGCCGCCTGCCGCCACCTGGCCGAGATCACCGGCCTGCCGCTGGTCACCGCCCCCGACCTGATCGAAGCCACCCAGGACGTCGGCGCCTTCGTCCACCTCTCCGGCGTCCTCAAACGCGTCGCCGTGAAACTCTCCAAGATCTGCGACGACCTGCGCCTGCTCTCCTCCGGCCCGCGCGCCGGCTTCGGCGAAATCAACCTCCCCGCGGTCCAGTCCGGATCCTCGATCATGCCCGGCAAAATCAACCCCGTGATCCCCGAAGTCGTCTCCCAGGTCGCCTACGAAGTCATCGGCAACGACGTCACCATCACCATGGCCGCCGAAGCCGGCCAGCTCCAGCTCAACGCCTTCGAACCCATCATCGTCCACAGCCTCCACAAGAGCATCTCCCACCTCGAAGCAGCCGCCCGCACCCTCACGGCACGCTGCGTCCGCGGCATCACCGCCAACACCGAACACCTCCGCCTCACCGTGGAACAATCCATCGGCCTGGTCACCGCCCTGAACCCCCACCTCGGCTACGCCACCGCCACCGCCATCGCCCAGGAAGCCCTCGCCACCGGCCGCGGCGTCGCCGAACTCGTCCTCGAACACGGCCTCCTCACCGCCGACCAACTCCAGGAACTCCTCAGCCCCGAACGCCTCGCCAACCTCAGCAAATAGGCACACCCGCAGGTCTCGACAAGCTCGACCGGCGGACGCAAGCTCCCCCAGCGGCCGGCGACCACGCCGCCGCACCAGCCACCCATTCACTCTTCCCGCACAGTGGTGAGGGGCACGCCGTCGTGCCCGGAACCGTCCGTGAAACTGGACCTACCCAAGGACTGACGATGAAAAACAAATCAACTATGTGGATTCTGGCAGCGCTACTGTTCGGGATCATCAGCGGTCTGGTGTGCCACTGGCTGCTGGCCGCAGACGCCCGCGAATCCCTCGTGACGGTCCTCGACACCGTGACCCATATGTTCCTTAACCTGATCAAGATGATCATCGCTCCCCTGATCTTCGCCACCCTTGTCTCCGGCATTGCCGGAGCTGCGAAATCCGCCGGCGTGGGGAAGCTCTTCGGCCGTTCGATGATTTGGTTCCTGACCGCCTCCGTCCTCGTCGGCGCCTTCGGATTCATCACGGCTCACGTACTCAATGTCGGTGACGGCCTCCACCTGATGCCGGGAGGTGACGCGGGGATGGAAACGAAACCCCTCGATTACCAGGAGTTCATCACCCACATCATCCCCACGAGCGTCTTCGCTGCCCTGACGGCCAACAATCCCCTTCAGATCCTCGTGTTCGGCGCACTCTTCGGCATCGCCCTGCTGAACCTTCGGAAGAAGGGCCACTCCTCCATCGCCAACGCAATCGACGAGCTGATGGGCGTCATGTTCAAGGTGACCGGGTACGTGATGCTGGCGGCACCCGTCGGCGTCTTCGCGGGCATCGCGTCGGCCTTCACCTCCCAGGGCCTCGACGCGTTCGCCACCTACGCTTCTTTCATCGGCGGGTTCTACATGTCCCTCTCGGCCCTGTGGGTCCTCATGATCGCCGTGGCCGTTGCCTTTCTCGGACGGGCGGCGTTCCGCCTGGTCCGGATCATACGCGAACCCATTGTCATCGCATTCGCGACCTCCAGCAGCGAAGCTGCCCTGCCCAAGCTCATTGAAGGCCTGACCAAGTTCGGCATCGAGAAGCGCACCACCGGTTTCGTGTTGCCCTTGGGCTACTCCTTCAACGTCGACGGATCCATGATGTACATGACCTTCGCCTCGGTCTTCCTGATGAATGCGTACGGCATTGACATGGACCTTGGCCAGCAGATCGCCATGACCGCGATGCTTCTGCTCAGCAGCAAAGGCATGGCGGGCGTGCCGCGCGGGTCGCTCGTCGTCGTGGCCGCCGTCGTCCCAGGCTTCGGCATCCCCGCGGCAGGTATCGGTGTCCTTCTGGTGATCGACCAGCTCCTGGACATGGGCCGCACGGCAACCAACATCCTGGGAAATGCCATCGCCACCGCCGTCATCGGCCGAAGCCACGATAAATCTGCTCCCCGCGACGAGGCTCTCCCGGTTGAGGCTCTCCCGGTTGAAGACGGGCAAGAGGCCCGCGACCTGGCAACTGCGACGCGCTGACCCGGGCTGGAAGGCAGTTTACTTGCCAAAGGTAATGAACGTCCCGGTCCGCCGGGCGCCACATCACACGGATACCGTCGGCCCCGCCTTGCGACGCAACCGGATCAGATCGGGGATCGTCGAATATCTGTCAGAAAACGGGGCGAGCAAAGTGTCCGACATCAGCAGCGCACTTGGTGCCTCCAGGGACACCGTCCGCTACCACCTCGCAGCGCTCGAGGGCGCGTCGATGGTGCGGTCCAATATTTCCCCCGGCATGAGGGCCAGCTGCACCCCGTTCTATTCCCTGACCGCTGGCGCTCCCCCAAAATAGCGCTCAGCGCTCAGCCCGACTGGGTAGCAGCACACACCGTTCTGGGCCCTGAAAACGGCCCTGAAAACGGCGTCAGCTGCTACCCAGTTGCCGGAGGCCAGGGGTTCCAAGCCGGCCGCCAACCCCGGAATCCCCCGAACCCGGAATCCGGAAACCCCGCGGCCCCCACGGACCGTTGACATGTGACCAAATGGTCACCTATTCTGGCCTTGTGGACGCCGTATTCAAGGCCCTGGCCGACCCCATCCGCCGGGAACTGCTGGACGAACTCTTCCGTGAGGACGGCCAGACGCTCTCGGCCCTGGAAGCGCGGTTCGAGATCACCCGCTTCGGGGTTATGAAGCACCTCAAGCTGCTAGAGGACGCCGGCCTCGTGGTGACCCGGCGTCGGGGGCGCGAGAAGCTGCACTTCCTGAATCCGGTGCCCATCAGGCTCGTCCACGACCGCTGGGTGAGCAAATATGCAGAACCATGGGCCGCTGCGCTCAGCGACCTCAAAACCAGATTGGAAAGTCCCATGGAAAAGATTTTCGAGATCTACATCAAGACCACCCCGGAACGGCTCTGGGAAGCCATCACGGACAGCGAGATCCGCAGCAAGTACCAGTTCGGGATGCGGATCCGGTCGGACTGGACGCCGGGGTCCCGGTTCGAGATGGCGCCCGCGGGAGGGGACCTCCTCGGCGAGGGCGAAAACGTCGAGGTCGATCCCCCGCGGCGGCTGGTGCAGACCATGCGCGCACTCTGGGGCGAGGACGTCAAGGCCGAGGGCACCTCGCGGATCACCTGGGAGATCGAACCGGTAGGCGACGATTCCTGCCACCTGACCGTCACGCACGATCAGCTCCGCGAAGGCGCCAACGAACAGCTCTACGGCGGCTGGCCAATGATCCTCTCCGGTCTGAAGACCTGGCTCGAAACCGGCCAGAAACTGACGACGCCAGGCTCCCTCATGTACGCCTGAGCGGGCCGCGGGGAACTGCTGCGCGGAAACTGCGGGTTGCGGCGCGCCAGACCTGACTGGGTAGGGTTGTTTCCAGGCCCCGGGGTGTGTTCCACACGGGAGAATTGCCCGGCGGGCTCTCCGGCGCGCCCCTCATCGCTCAGGAAAGAGGCAGCATGGAAGTTCCCCTATTCGTCTGGATCCTCACCGTCGCAGGAATTCTGGCGCTCCTGGCCTTCGACTTTTTCTTCCACGTCCGCAAGGCCCACACCCCTTCCCTGAAAGAATCCGCCGTCTGGTCCGCCATCTACGTGGGCATGGCCCTGGCATTCGGCCTGGGCGTCTGGATTTTCGGCGGCCACACGATGGGCACCGAGTACTTCGCCGGGTATGTCACCGAGAAGGCGCTGTCCGTGGACAACCTCTTCGTCTTCCTCATCATCATGGCCAGCTTCAAGGTGCCGCGCGCGGACCAGCAGAAAGTCCTCCTGTTCGGCATCGTCTTTTCGCTGATCGCCCGGACCGGTTTCATCTTCCTCGGCGCCGCGCTGATCAACAGCTTCGCCTGGGTCTTCTACATTTTCGGACTGATCCTGCTCATCACCGCCGGCAACCTGCTCAAGCCCGACTCCCACGACGACGACAGCGAAGGCCTGGTGGTCCGGCTCGCCAAGAAGTTCCTGCCGGCCTCGGAACACTACGACGGCGACAAACTCTTCACCGTGGACAACGGCAAACGCGTCCTCACCCCGATGCTCCTGGTGATGGTGGCGATCGGCGGCACGGACATCCTGTTTGCGCTCGACTCCATCCCCGCCATCTTCGGCCTGACCCAGAACGTCTTCATCGTCTTCACCGCCACGGCGTTCTCGCTCATGGGCCTGCGGCAACTGTTCTTCCTCATCGATGAACTGCTGGACCGCCTGATCTACCTGGCCTACGGCCTCGCCGCCATCCTCGCCTTCATCGGCGTCAAGCTCATCCTGCATGCGCTGCACGAGAACAACCTGCCGTTCGTCAACGACGGCGAACACGTCAACGTCGTCGAAATCAGCACCGCAACCTCCCTCGCGGTGATCCTCGGCGTCCTCACCGTCACCGTCCTCGCCTCGGTCCTCAGCCCCAAGGGCAAGGCCAAGACCAAGGTATCCGGCGCCAAACGGCACGCCACCGAGTATGTGGACCTCAACTACGAAACGGACATCAGGGAGCGGGAGCGCATCTTCGACAAGATGGTCCGCGAGGAGGAAGAGCTGAAGAAGCTCCCGGAGAAGTACAAGCGGCTGATCCGGAACGAGACCGAGTTCATGGACCTGCTCCGGAAGGCCCACGCCGAGCACGACCAGGCGCTTGAGCGGGCCGGAGAGAAATAGCAACGCGGGGTCACCTACGGCCCAATTCGGCCGCTCCATTGGGCGCGATGTGACCCCGCGTTGCGCTTGCTCCTTGGCGGCGGCCAAGACCGCTTCGCAATTTATCTGCCAGTCCGGCGTCCCCGTGCGTGTCAGTCAGGTGTAGGTCAGTCCCGACACGTCACCACGGGAACACAGGACACTCGGGGTATGCACGCAGGGTTAGTGCCTCTTCAGGAAGTGCCGGATTCTTTCGCCGATTCCGCTGGCGCCGGTGTGGCCGCGTCCCGAAACATTCGGCCGGGCCATGCCCGTGTGTCCGGCGGCACCGCCTGTCCGTCCCTTCAGACGTTCTGCGGCATGCCTGATCTTGTTGCCCAAGTTCATCGTGAACTCCTCCGTTCAGTGTCCGTCTATCCAGCCTGCGACCGTCGGTAGACCGGTCCTTCTCGACTCTACGCGCGTCCAGTTGCCACGACTATGGAATTTCGGAGTTCGTCCATGCTCGCCGGAATCGGGGGTCTAAATCCCCAGGGCTGACGCCGGCCTGACTTAAAGAGCCTAAGTCCCGAGCCCTGCAGCCTGCCGCGCGAGGTCCGTGATCTGCTGCCAGTTCCCGGATTCGACCGCCGCCCGCGGGGTGAGCCAGCTGCCGCCGACGCACGAGACGTTGGGCAGCCTGAGATAGTCCGGCGCTGTGGCCAGGCTGATGCCTCCCGTGGGGCAGAACTGCACGTGCGGAATGGGCGCCCCGATGGCCGCCAGGTAGGCCGGGCCGCCGGCGGGACCGGCCGGGAAGAACTTCATGGCCTCGAGCCCGCTTTCCAGGACGGCCATCACCTCGCCCACGGTCGCCACGCCGGGCAGCACCGGAACGTCCAGGCCGAGCATGTGATCCAGCAGGGCGGGTGTGACGCCCGGGCTGACCAGGAACTGCGCGCCGGCCGAGACTGCGGCGTCGGCCTGGCCCGGCGTGAGGATGGTGCCCGCGCCCACGAGGATGTCCGGCACCTCGTTGGCGATGAGCTTCAGCGACGTCAGGGCGCTGTCCGTCCGCAGGGTGAGCTCGATGATCCGGATGCCGCCGTCGGCCAGTGCGCGGGCCACGGGAACCGCGTGCTGGGGATCGTCGATAGTCACCACCGGAATGACCGGGGAAACGTGCAGAACGCTGGTGGCGTCAGCCATGGTTGATCTCTTTTCTCAGGCCGTCCAGCCCGTGCGTGTCGATAATGCCGTACCAGTGCGTGAGGAGGGCGGCGAAAACAGCGTTCGCCGCCAGTTCGCCGTCGAAAATGCTGCCGCAACCCAGGAGCGCCGGCACCACCGTGGCGGCGGTCCGCGTGGCGGGAAGTGCCGCGTGGAGTTCAGCGGCGAGGGGATCGTCGAGCTGTTCCAGCGGCGTCGACGCCACGTGCCGCATCCAGGCAGCAACGGCGAGCGCGGCCCACCGTGGTTCGCGGCCAGCGTCGAGATTCCCGCGGACGGTGCTCAGCAGCCGCAACCCGATCTTCTGCGAGCCGTCGCTGCCCACCTTTGCGGTGGTGTGGCCTAGTGCGGGATTCGCGAACCGGCTGAGCACCTGGGCGCAGTATTCGTTCCCGTCCAGCCCCTCGGGGAGGCTGATGGTGGGCAGCGCGTCCTCGTGCATCATCCGCCGGCAAGCGGTCAGGAACGCGTCCTCGCCCACGGCGTCGCTGATGGTGGGTTTGCCCGCCGCCAGGCCCAGGTACGCCAGCATGGAGTGGCTCGCGTTGAGCAGGCGCAGTTTGGCCGCCTCCCACGCCGCCACGTCCGTGCTGAACAGGGCGCCGGCGTCTTCCCACCGCGGCCGGCGGGACGCAAAGTTGTCCTCGATGACCCACTGCAGGAACGGTTCCGCCACCACGGCGGCCTCGTCGCGGAGCCCCAGTTCGCGTTCGACGGCGTCCAGGTCACCGGCCGTGGTGGCCGGGACCATCCGGTCCACCATCGTGTTGGGGAACGTGACGTTCGCGGCGAGCCAGGCCAGCAGCGGCTCGGCCTCGGCGGCCGGGAGTTCGGCGGCGAACGCGCGCACCAGCCTGCCAGTCAGCTCCCCGTTGCCGGGAAGGTTGTCGCACGAAACCACGGTGATGGGCCCGGTGTCGGCCCGGGCACGCTGCTGCAGCCCGCGTGCGATCTGCCCGATGGCCGTCTGCGGAGGCTGCCCCGCGAGGTCGGCCCGGACCTGTTCGTCTGCGGTGTTGAGGGATCCGGTGCGCGGATCGATCCGGTAGCCCTTCTCCGTGATGGTGAGCGTGATGACCGACGTCGACGGGTCGGCAATGCGGTCCACCACGGCTCCGGGATGGTCCCGCCCGGAAATGGCCTCCACGATGCTCGACACCAGGCGGAGCGGAGCGGCGCCGCTCCCCCGCTCGGTCACGGTGAAAAGCCCGTCCTGCGGCGCCAGCCGGCGCGCCACCGTATCCGAGCGCTGGGTGACCCCGGTGATCCCCCAATTAAGATCGCCGGTGGCCAGCATCGCGTTTTCGGTGAACACGGCCGTGTGCGCGCGGGCGAAGGCACCCAGGCCGAGGTGCACGATGCCGGGCCGCAGCTTTTCGCGCGGCAACAGTTCCTGGCGGCTTCCGCCGGAAGCCAGCGACGCAGCCAGCGACGCGGCGCTCAGGCGTGTGATGACAGTTCTCCTTCGGGGGTCCGCAGCGCATGTGCGCTTGTCTGCTCGAAGGTGGGGATGAAGCCGGTGCCGCCCTTGCCGCCCACCACGAGCGATGCGGCTGCCGCGCCGTACCGGGCGGCCGCGGGAAGGCTGTCGCCCAGCACCATCCGGGCGGTCAGGGTGCCCACGAAGGCGTCGCCCGCCCCCGTCTGGTCCACCACCGACGGCGCCGGAATCGCGTTGACCCAGGCGGAGTCATGCTCGCTCTCAAGCTGGATGCCTTCCGCCCCGCAGGTCACGGCGACGTTCGCGGCACCAAGGCTGCGGAGCTTCGCTGCGGCTTCCTTCGGTGTGGCGCAGCCCAGGAGCGCGGACGTCTCGCCCGGAAAGGACGGCGTGACCAGGAAGGTCCGCGGCGCCAGTTCGGTGAGGACCGCCGTCGCCTCTTCCACGGACGTGAGCCGGGGGCGGAAGTTGGGATCGAAAACGAAACGGCGGGACACGGCCGCTGCCTTGAGGACGGCCGCCCGGGACGACGCGGAAATGGCGCAGGCGATCCCGCCGGCAATGACAGCCCCTGCCGCCGCGACCACGGCCGGATCAACATCGTCCGGGCCGAGCGTGGACCCCACGCTGCCCGAGCGGGCGTAGGAGAACTCCCGCTGCCCGTCCGGATCGCAGTGCACCAGGTAGACGCCCTGCTGGCCGGTCCTGAACGTCAGCAGCTCGTCGGAAATGCCGAGTTCCCGGATTCTGGCGGCGATCGCCTGGCCGAGGTCGTCGTCGGGCAGCACGGCCAGCAGCCCCTGCGGGCGCCGGCCGCCGCGGCAGCCGCCGCGACTGTCTCTTATACACATCTAGATGTGTATAAGAGACAGGAGATGCCCAGCTGGGCCGGCACGCCGTGGCCGAACGCCACGTCGGTGGCCACCTCAACGAGGATCTCCCCCATCACGACGACGTCGAACGGCCCGTTCTGTTGCGTTGAGGCGCTCACCAGTCGTGCACCGACCCGTCGAGCCGGCGGTTGATGGGCAGGTACTTCGGGTCGAACGGGAAGGCGGCAGCCGCCTCCTCGTTGAACTCGACGCCGATGCCCGGGGCCTCACCGGGGTGCATGTAGCCGTCGGTGAAGGTGTAGGACGTCTTGAAGACCTCGCCCGCAGGGTCCCGGTGGCCCATGTATTCCTGCACGCCGAAGTTCGGAATGCTCATGTCCACGTGCAGGGCCGCGGCGAAGGAAACGGGCGAGAGGTCACCCGCGCCGTGCGAGCCGGACCGGACGCCGTACAGGTCCGCGAGCGAGAAGATGCGGCGCAGGTGGGTGATGCCGCCGGCGTGCGATACGGACGTGCGGATGTAGTCGATCAGGCGTTCGGAGATCAGCTGCTGGCAGTCCCAGATCGAGTTGAATACCTCGCCCACGGCAATGGGCGTGGTGGTGTGCTGGCGGATCAGGCGGAACGCCGACTGGTCCTCGGCCGGCGTCGGATCCTCGATCCAGAACGGGCGGTACTGCTCGAGCGAGGCGCCCAGCCGGCCGGCCTCGATTGGCGTCAGCCGGTGGTGCACATCGTGCAGGACGTGCACGCCGTAGCCGAACTCCTCGCGAACGTGCGCCATCATCTTCGGCGCGAAGTCCAGGTAGGACGTGGTTTCCCACATATCCTCCTGCGGGACGTTGTCGCTGGCCGGCTCGTAGGTCCTGCCGTCCACCGGGGCGATCCCGTAGGTCTTTTCCAGCCCCGGCACGGCAGCCTGCGCCCGGATGGCTTTGTAACCGAGGTCCAGGTGGTGCTGGAAATCGGCGCTCAGGTCCTGCAGCGTTGAGCCGCTGGCGTGCCCGTAGACCATGACGCCCTCGCGCGCCGCCCCGCCCAGGAGTTCGTAGACCGGCATGCCGGCCACCTTGCCCTTGATGTCCCACAGCGCGACGTCGATCGCAGCGATCGCGGTCATGGTCACCGGCCCGCGGCGCCAGTAGGCGCCCTTATAGAAGTACTGCCACGCGTCTTCGATGCGGCGTGCGTCGCGGCCGATCAGCAGCGGGCACAGGTGCTCGGAGAGATAGGACGCGACAGCCAGCTCGCGGCCGTTGAGCGTGGCGTCGCCGATGCCGGTCACGCCGTCCTCGGTTTCAATAACGAGCGTGACGTAATTCCGTCCTGGCGACGAAACCACTACCCGTGCGTCGGTGATCTTCACTGGTTGGTCCTTCGGATGTGTGGTGGAAATAGGCAAGTAGGTCGCAGCGGATGCCGTTTTGAGCCCTCAGAACGACACCTGCTGCTACTCAGTTGGGCTGAGGCGGAGCATGACCTTGCTGCTGCCGGCAGAGGGGTCAGCCGAGACGCGCATGGCTTCCTCGGCCTGGTCGATGCCGAACTTGTGGGTGATGACCGGGGAGACGTCCAGGCCGTCGGCCATGGCGCGGAGCGCGTCGCCGATCTCGTCCACGAACCGGTAGGAACCGATCCACGTGATCTCCCGCGTCACCAGGTCACCCAGCGCGGCGGGCGCCGGGGCACCGGGCAGGTTGCCCACCTGCACCAGGGTTCCGCCGCGGGCGGTGGCCCGGAGGACGCCGCCCAGCACAGCGGGGATGCCGGTGGCTTCAAACACCAGCTCCATGTCCTGCGGCAGGGCGCCGCCGCCGGAGACGTTCAGGACTTCGTCGGCTCCCATGGCCTTGGCGATCCGCAGCGATGCGTCGTTGATGTCCGTGGCGATGACGGCCCTCGCCCCGGCGTACTTGGCCGCCGCGATCACCAGCGAGCCGATCGGTCC
The DNA here is from genome assembly GCF_002008315.2 of Arthrobacter sp. KBS0703. NCBI lineage: Bacteria > Bacillati > Actinomycetota > Actinomycetes > Micrococcales > Micrococcaceae > Arthrobacter > Arthrobacter sp. KBS0703. The sequence goes on from NZ_MVDG02000001.1 coordinate 2,960,798, forward strand.
GGCGCCGTTGACCAGGATGTCCCGGCCGGCAAGCGACCCGGCGCGGCTGACGGCGTGCATGGCGACGGCGAGCGGTTCCGCGAGCGCCCCGTGCAGGGTGTCCACGCCATCGGGCAGCGGGCGGATCTGCGAAGCCCTGGCGAGCTTCCGTTCGCTGAACCCGCCGTCGGTGTGCGGATCGAAGGCCGCCGAGCCGAAGTACCTGATCTGCGGGTAGAGGTTCGTCCTGCCAGTGAGGCGTTCTGGCATGGTCCCGTCCCCCACGAGCTCCGCGGGGTGCACGGTAACCGGCTGGCCGACGTCGAGGTTTTCGACGCCGGCACCCAACTGGGCGATCCGGCCGGCCACCTCATGGCCGAGGACCAGCGGCGCCTTCAGCGCCGCCGTCCCCGAGGCGCCGTGGCGCCAATACGAAAGGTCAGATCCGCAGATGCCGCCCCATTCGACGTCGAGCACTACCTCCCCCGGCCCGGCAACGGGCTCGGGGCGGTCGTCGATGCGGAGGTCGTTGGCTCCGTGGACTACGACGGCTTTCATACCGCGTCTTCCAGGCGGACCATGTCGCGGCCGCGGACCTCGGGCCCGACGACGGCGGCGACGAGGGTGATGAGCGAGTAGCCAACCAGCATGGCGGCCAGCGGCCACCAGTGTCCGGTAACGGCCGTGAGCGTGGCGGCCAGCAGCGGGCCGATGGCGGTGGCGAGGATGCCGCCGACCTCCTTGGCCAGGGCCAGCTGGGTGAAGCGGGTGCGCGCTCCGAAGAACTCGGCCATGGTGACGCTTTCCATCGCGAAAAGGCTCAGCACGCCGAGGTTGAGGCCGGCGACGATGGCGATGGTGATCAGCGTGGTGTTGCCGCTGGTGACCATGAGCATCATGGGAATGGCGAACAGCGCCGTCAGGGTGCTCAGCACGAGGTACAGCGGCCTGCGGCCGAAACGGTCACCCAGGAGGCCCATGATGGGGATGGTGATGAACCCCAGTAGGGAGCCGTAGACGATCGCCGTGGTGCCGACCGACTTGTCCACCAGCAGGACGGTTGCCAGGTAGCCGATGAGGAAGGTCTGGATGAGCCCGGAGTTGCCGGCCTGGCCGAAGCGGAGGCCGAGGGCGATCAGGAAGGCCTTGCCCTTGCGCTGGTGCAGGGCGGCCTCGATGGTGCTGGTGCCGGCAAGGTCGGGAACCGCGGGGTTGGCTGTGGTGGCGGTTGCCCTGACGGTTTCCGGACGTGCTGTTTCCTGCTGCGCGCTTTCCTGCTTGGCGATCTCCGCCTTGGACAGCGCGACGCCGTCCACGACGTCGGCCCGCTGTTCGAAGACCGGGCTCTCCTTGAGGGAGCGGCGGATCCAGACGGCGAAGATCATCAGCACGAAGCTGGCCAGGAACGGGACGCGCCAGCCCCAGCTGAGCAGCTGGTCTTCGGGGAGCACGCTGACCAGGATGGCCCAGAGGGCGGAGGCCGCGAGGGTTCCGGAGTTGGTGCCGAGGCAGACGAGCGAGGAGATCAGGCCGCGGCGGCGGGCGGGAGCGTATTCCGCGAGCATCACGGTGGCGCCGGCGATTTCCGCGCCGGCTCCGAAGCCCTGGATCAAGCGCAGCGCCACGAGGAGGATCGGGGCCCAGATGCCGATCATGGCGTAGGTGGGCAGGACGCCGATGAGGGTGGTGGATGCGCCCATGAGGGCGATGGTGATGAACAGGACCTTCTTGCGGCCGATCCTGTCACCCATGAGGCCGAAGTACACGGCGCCCACGAGGCGGGCCACATACCCGACGCCGTAGGTGGCCATGGCGGCGATGAGGCCGATGACGGGACTTACGTCGGGGAAGAAGATCTTGTTGAAAACGATGGCCGCGGCCAGGGAGTAGAGCTGGAAATCCATGAATTCCATGGCCGTTCCCAGCCAGCCGGACACCGCAACCTTGGCGAGGTCTTGGGTGGTCCTGGATTCCCGCCTGGTGGTAGTGGGCGGTGCGATGCTCTCGGTCATCTGTTGCTCCTTTGCAGGCGATGAAAAAGGAAGGTGGAGCTGTTCTGCGGGGCGAAGGTGGCCGCCACCCTGGGTAGCGCATGGGACTGCGTCCCGGCGGCCCTCTTACTACCATACAAGCACTACCATTCTAGTTTGTCAACGATAGCTAGACTGGATACATGGCAAACGGCAGACCCGAAAAAGGACAGTCACCGCGGCTCTCGGTGCGCGATCAGACCCTGGAGACCCTCCGGCGTCGGATTATTTCCCTGCAGCTCCCGCCCGGTGAGCCGCTGTCCGAAAACGAGCTTGCCCAGGAACTCGGCGTCAGCAGGACGCCGGTGCGCGAAAGCCTCATCCTGCTGCGCGAGGAGGGCCTGGTTCAGGTTTTTCCGCAGATCGGATCGTTTGTGTCCCTGGTGGACCTGCGGCGCGTATCCGAGGCGCAGTTCGTCCGCGAGGCCATCGAATGCGCTTCCCTCGCCGACGTGGTGCTGGATGCTTCCGGGATAGCGGGCCTCCGGGAAATCCTCGCGAGCCAGCGTGCCGCCGAGGCCACGGGCGACGTCGAGGACTTCTTCCGGCTGGACGAGGACTTCCACCGTGAGCTCCTCCGGCTCGCGGGCCACGAATCGGCCTGGACGGCCGTCAATTCAGCCAAGGCGCATCTGGACCGTGCCCGGCGTTTGAGCCTGATTGACACGCGCCCCGTATCGACGCTGATTGAGCAGCACACGGCGGTGGTGGACGCGTTGGAAGCCAACAACCTTGCGGACGCGGACAGCTCCCTCCGCATCCACCTTCGCGGCGTGTTCGAGGACGTCAAGCGTATTCAGGCGTCGTCGCCCGACCTGTTTTCGGACGGCACGGCATCCCGCCCTGTCCGCCGGAGCATCGCGCGCCTTTCCTGACGCGCCGTTGCTGCCGGCGCCATTACTGTTGCGCCTGTTCCTGCTTGACCTGTTCCTGCTTGACCTATTCCTGCTTCACCAGCGCTGCATCGATATCGATCTTTACTTTGTCGCTGACCAGGAAGCCACCGGTTTCCAGCGCCGCGTTCCACGTCAGGCCGAACTCCTTGCGGCTGATCTCCGCCTCCGCGGAGCAGCCGGCCCGGGTGGCACCGAACGGGTCCACCGCCACGCCGGTGAACTCGACTTCAAGTTCCACGGGCTTGGTGATGCCCCGGATGGTGAGGTCCCCGGTCACCGTGTAGTCCTCGCCATCGCCCTCAATGCTCGTGGCGCGGAACGTCATCTCGGGAAACTGCTCGACGTCGAAGAAGTCCGGTCCGCGCACGTGGGCGTCGCGGTTGGCGTCCCCCGAGTCAAAGCTGGCAGTCTTGACGGTGGCGCGAAGCGATGACTCCGCCAGCGAGTTGCCCACACGGGCTTCGGCGGTAGCGTCGGTAAACCGCCCACGGACCTTGCTGATCCCGGCATGCCGAACGGTAAAACCGATCTCGCTGTGGGCCGCGTCGAGGATCCAAGTGCCGGGGGTCAAGCCTGCGGGAAGAGTCATGTTCGTATCTCCTTAAAGACGAAAAACCAGCCGAATGATGCGGTCTCAACACTTGTTCGGCGCGGCGGTGAAGTCAAGGATCAACCGCGAGGCGATGGCCCCCAACAAGTCCCCTCACGCGCACACGGAGGTCCCCCACGGGGCCCCGCACCCGGCCCTGGGTCCGCCTGCCGGAGTTGCCGCACTGCCCCCAAACTCTTAGCTAATTTTCAGGAAACGTACGTAGCCTTATTTATAGGTTCACCTCGATCCCCCATCCGTGGTGTTCCTGCCGCTAGGAGCAGCCCCGTATCGCCATTTGGCAGTGCGGGGCTCTCTGCTTCCCTGGGCGTTTCCGCTTTTGGTGTGGCGCGTGGCGGGGCGGCAGCCCGGCGTCCGGACCGCCGCTCCGCGCGCCTCCTTTCGGACTGCCGCCTTAGCTCAGGTAGCCGTTGGGGTTCAGGACATACTTGGTGGCCGCACCGGCGTCGAACTCGGCATAGCCCTTCGGAGCGTCGTTCAGGAGGATCGGCTTGGCGTTGACGTTCTTGGCGATGTGCACGCGGTCGTGCAGGATGGCCATCATCAGCTGCCTGTTGTATTTCATCACCGGACACTGGCCGGTTGTGAAGCTGAGCGACTTTGCCCAGCCCGTGCCGAGGCTCAGGCTCAGCGATCCCTTCTTCGCGGCCTCGTCAATGCCGCCCGGATCACCTGTCACGTAGAGGCCCGGAATGCCCAGTGCGCCGCCGGCAGTAGTGATGTCCATCAGCGAATTCAGCACGGTGGCCGGGGCTTCCTGCGCGCCCTGACCGTGGCCCTTCGCCTCGAAGCCCACCGCGTCCACGCCGCAATCCACCTCGGGAACCCCCAGGATCTGCTCGATCTGTTCCGCCGGGCCGCCCTTGGTCAGGTCCACTGTTTCGCATCCGAAACTCCGGGCCTGTGCCAGCCGTTCGCTGTTCAGGTCGCCCACAATCACGACGGCGGCACCCAGCAGCTGCGCGCTGGTCGCCGCTGCGAGTCCAACAGGCCCCGCCCCCGCGACGTACACCGTGGAGCCCACGCCCACGTTGGCGCTGACTGCCCCGTGGAAGCCCGTGGGGAAGATGTCGGACAGCATGGCCAGGTCCAGGATCTTCTCCATGGCCCGGTCCTTGTCCGGGAACTTCAGCAGGTTCCAGTCGGCGTACGGCACCAGCACATAGTTGGCCTGGCCGCCCACCCAGCCGCCCATGTCCACGTACCCGTACGCGCTACCCGGCCGGTCAGGGTTCACGTTGAGGCAGACACCGGTTTTGCGTTCCTTGCAGTTCCGGCAGCGTCCGCAGGCGATATTGAACGGCACCGAGCAGAGATCGCCCACCTTGATGAATTCGACGCCCGGTCCCACCTCCACCACCTCGCCGGTGATCTCGTGGCCCAGGACCAGGTCCGGCGGAGCGGTAGTCCGGCCGCGCACCATGTGCTGGTCTGAGCCGCAGATGTTGGTGGCCACCGTCTTCAGAATTGCGCCGTGGGGAACCTTGCGCCCCACATTGGCCGGATTGACGCCCGGCCCGTCCTTGAGTTCGAAACTTGGGTAGTCAATATCAATGACTTCCACCTTGCCGGGTCCCTTGTAGGCAACGGCTTTGTTCCCTTCCATCTTTTCCTCCTGGCCTCCCGGACCCTCCCCGATGAAGGGTCGGCGGTGATACATGAGCGATCTGATGCGCCCTCCCGGGCAGGCCCCGGCGGCAGGCCGGACGCCGTCGTCAGTGCCTGGACAGTGGAGGGTCAGGCCAGTCTAGGACTCCGGCGGAGGTGAGGTCTACCGGCTTCACTTGGAAATTGATAGCAGATCCTCACCGGCATGCGCCGGGCCGAAACCACGCCGGCGAACAACCCGCAGCGGACGCCCGGAACCAAATAAATACGCAACACTATTGGGTCTTTTTGATTGGGCCGGCCGGGCCTACGTTGGAACCAGCGCCTCGCCCAGCCCGGGCGGCACCCACCCCGGAGGAACTCCATGAGCACGCACGTCGCAGACTGCAGCGTCACCAACTGCTCCTTCAATGACCACACCCATTGCAACGCCGAGGCCATCACGGTTGGCGGCACCACTGACCACGCGTCCTGCGCCACTTTCATTGATACGGGCAGCCACGGCGGCCTGCCGAAGGTTCTGGCCAACGTCGGGGCGTGCCAGCGAGCCGAGTGCGTCCACAACGACCACCTGATGTGCAACGCCCCGGAAGTCCATGTGGGCCCGGGTGCTGACAACGCCGACTGCCTCACCTACGCACACACGTAACCAACGCGGCACCAACCACGCAGGCATCCTGGGTTCTCCATTGTCATCGCCCTTATTGTCATAGCCTCTTGCTAGATTCGAATCAGCGCACCGGGAACCGTCCCGGAGCGAGGCTGCCAATGGGGAGGCCCCATGTTCCTGCTCGAACCTGTTGCGCCGGGAGCGCCCGCTGATCTGGTGTTCTCGGCGACTGACCTTGTGGCCGCCAGCGAGTGCGAGTACCGCACGCTCCGGATCCTCGACGAGAAGCTGGGCCGCTCCCCCAAGGCCGACTTTCCGGCCGACGAGATGCAGGCGCGCGCCGGCACGCTGGGCGATCTCCACGAGCACAAGGTCTTGGCCGGCCTCATCGCCGAGCACGGCGCCTGGGATGCCGCGAACGGCACGGGGGTCTACTCTGTGGAGCGCGGAACCACTGACCGCACCGATCTGACCAGCAAACACAATGAAACAGCCGCCGCCCTACATGCCGGTGCTGACGTCGTCTTCCAGGCCACCTTTTTCGACGGCGAGTTCCTGGGCTATGCGGACTTCCTGATCAAGGAGGGCGGCCACGCCGGGGGACCCGCCGGCCGCTACGCCGTGTGGGACACCAAGCTGGCCCGGCATGCCAAGGTGGGCGCCTTGCTGCAGCTGGCCGCCTACGGTGACCAACTGATCCAACTCGGGCTCACCCCGGCGCCGCGTGTCACCCTGGTTCTCGGCAACCTCGAACACAGCGTCCACTCACTCGCCGATCTTCTGCCTGTGTACCGCGAGCGCCGTGTCCGGTTCCGCGAGCTGACCGCGGCCCACCGGGCATCAGATGCGCGCGTGAGGTGGCAGCAGCCCGGCGTCGGCCATTGCGGCAGGTGCGATTACTGCGCCGAACAGGTGGCGGAACACCGTGACCTGCTGATGGTGGCGGGGATGACCTCCGTGCAGCGGAAGAAGCTCATTGCCGGCGGCGTCACCACCATCGACGCCCTGGCCGAGCTCCCGCAGGAGCTGGCGACGGGATCCAAGCGCCGCCTGCGGGACCAGGCCAGGATGCAGACGAGCCGCGAGGATCCGGACGGATCGCGCACCTTCGTCAAGGACGGCGAACAGCACACCGTGACCTACAAGGTGCTGGCGGACAACGCGCTGGCCAGCATCCCCGCACCCAGCGGTGGTGACATCTTCTTCGATTTCGAAGGCGATCCGCTGTGGCAGGACCCCGCGGGCCAGTGGGGACTTGAGTACCTCTTCGGCGTCATTGAGGCGCCCCTGCCCGGAGACCCTCCCGGCGCCCAGCCGGAGTTCCGGCCCTTCTGGGCACACTCCCGTGCGGGCGAAAGGCAGGCCTTCCTGGACTTCCTCGCCTACGTGGAGGAACGCCGCGCCCGGTACCCGGACATGCACGTCTACCACTACGCGCCGTACGAAAAGACGGCACTTCGCAAGCTGTCGCTCAGCCATGTTGCCGGTGAGGACATCGTGGACAGCTGGCTTCGCGAGGGGGTGCTCGTGGACCTGTACGCAACCGTGCGGCACTCGCTGCGGATCTCCGAGGCCTCCTACTCCATCAAGAAACTCGAGCCGCTGTACATGGGCAACAACCTGCGGTCCGGGGACGTCAAGGACGCCGGCGCCTCCGTGGTTGCCTACGCGGCGTATTGCACCGCGCGCGACGGCGGACCCGGAACCCAGGCGGAGGCTGCCGCCATCCTCGCCTCCATCTCCGACTACAACGAGTACGACTGCCTCTCCACGCTGCGGCTCCGGGACTGGCTGCTGGAGCTCCGACACCAGGGTGGGAGCCCGGCCCGCGTTCCGGCCGCTGGCGCTGGGCCAGCGGATGCTACTGCCGCGGCGCCTGCCGCCGGCCAGGCAGAGGTTTCCTCGCCGGAAGCGCCCGCGATAGAGCCCGACGCCGAGCCAAGCGCCGAGGAGGAACGCCTCCGCGCGTATCTGGATGCCGTCCCGGACAACCGCGAACTGACAGCCGACGAACAGGCCGTGGCCATGGTTGCGGCCGCCACGGGCTACCACCGCCGGGAGCGCAAGCAGTTCTGGTGGGAGCACTTCGACCGCCTCGAATCCGAGGTGGACAGATGGTCGGATCAGCGGAACGTCTTCATCGTCGAGTCGGCTGCCGTCCTGTCGGACTGGGCGCCGCCCACAGCCCGTGCCCGCACGGAATCCAGGACCCTGCAGCTCACCGGCGTCATGAGTGAGGCCTCGGAGTTCCGTGCCGGCTCCACGTGGTTCCGCATGTTCGAGGACCCCCTGCCGGACGGACTCGGAGAAGTCGACGGCGGACGCACGCCGCGGCCCTCGTCTCCCGGCGCGGGGCTTCACACCGCTGATGGGACACAGCAGGCCGGAATCGCCAGGGAAGCACTCTCCCGGGACGGGATCTTCGGCACCGTGGTGGAGGCGGTTGAGGACCATCCCGAGCAGGAGGGCAAGACCGTCATCACCGTCACGGAGAAGTCGTCCGGGCGGGTCCCGCCGTACTTCCAGCTTCCTATGGCGCTGACCCCGGACCGGCCGATCCCCACCGCGAGCATTGAAGCGGCACTGGCCGAACTCGCCCAACTCGTCGGCGCCGCACTTCCGTCGCTGCCCAAACATGCCGGGCTCGACATCCTCCGCCGGGAGCCTCCACGGCTGGCCTCGCTGCCGGCCCTCCCGCCGGTGGCGCATGATGCCTCGGGGAATGCCGACTACGTCTCCGCCATCACCGGGGCGCTGGAAGACCTGGACCGTTCCTACCTCGCCGTCCAGGGGCCACCGGGCACTGGCAAGACGTATGTCGGCTCGCACGTCATCGCCCGCCTGGTGCAACGCGGGTGGAAGGTGGGCGTCGTTGCCCAGTCTCACGCCGTCGTCGAAAACATGCTGTGCACCGCCATTGAGAAGGCCGGCGTGGATCCGCGGGTGGTGGCCAAGCGGCTGGCGCAGCCGCACGACGTTCCCTGGATCCATACCGCCGACGAGGACATCGTCCGGCTCCTGGACGGGCAGGCCGGCTGCCTGATTGGCGGGACCGCGTGGACCCTGACCGGCAAGTGCGTGCCGCCCGGATCGCTGGATCTGCTGGTGATTGACGAGGCCGGGCAGTATTCGCTGGCCAACACCCTTGCAGTGGCCAGGTCCGCCTCGCGCCTGCTGCTGCTCGGCGACCCGCAGCAACTGCCACAGGTCACGCAGGGGTCCCATCCCCAGCCCGTTGACGAGTCCGCCCTCGGCTGGCTGTCCGCCGGACATGCCACCATGCCTGCCGAGCTGGGCTACTTCCTTGCTGATTCCTGGCGGATGCATCCCCAGCTGTGTAAGGCAGTGTCACGGCTCAGCTACGACGCGAAGCTGGAGTCGGCTCCGGCGGCATCGTTGCGTCATCTGGACGGGGTCCCGGCCGGGGTGGAGACGGTGCTTGTTGAGCACAGCGGCAACACCACCAGCTCACGGGAGGAAGCCGCGATGATCGTGCGGCTGGCAAATGACCACATCGGGCTCAAGTGGACCCCGGGCCGGGATGAGCCCGTGCGCCGGCTGGAGGCCAGCGACATCCTCGTCGTGGCCGCCTACAACGCCCAAGTGCAGGCCATCCGGCACGCTCTCGATCACGCAGGACTCCCGGACGTGCGGGTGGGGACGGTCGATAAATTCCAGGGCCAGGAGGCCCCCGTGGTGTTCGTGTCCATGGCATGCTCCGCCATCGCCGAGGCGCCGCGGGGAGCCGAGTTCCTGCTGAACCGCAACCGCATTAACGTGGCCGTTTCCCGCGGCCAATGGCGTGCGGTGATCGTCCGCTCGCCCGAGTTGACCAACTACATGCCCACCCGGCCGTCGGCGCTGGAGGAGCTCGGCGCGTTCATTGGACTCAGTCCCCGTCCCGTCGGCTGACCACCTGCGCTCAGCCGACTACGTCAAAGCTCCTGAACCCGCCCTCCGCAGGCGACATCTTCTCGTCCACGTGGGCAACCCGGCCCGGCGCCTGCGGGGAACTCAGCCAGCGCCGGAATTCGATGATGACCGGCTGCGGACCCTCAACTACGAGGGAGACCGAGCCGTCGTTGTCGTTTCTCACCGCACCTGTGAGGCCCAGCTCGTCGGCCTTCCGCGCCGTCCAGTAACGGAAGCCGACACCCTGGACCATGCCCGTGACGCGGGCCGTGAGACGGACGATGTCCGGATCCGATGCCTTCGAGCCAGTCATGAATTCAATGTAGTCCCGCCGCCGGGGTCTCGACAGGCTCGACCAGCAACACCCTCCGCGTCACGACCGTCACGACCAGCATCACTCCCGCACACGTGTGCCCCAAGTTGGCGTGGAACGGCGAAGCCCCGTTGCCGCGGTTGCGGCAACGGGGCTTCAGACTGTCCGGGTTCCCTGACCCTACCGGTCGCGTGTTTCCTCAGCGGGAATCAGTTGACGGTGATGTCCCGGGTGCGGTGGTCGTAGCGGATGGTGAGCTGGCCGCCGTCGTGGTGCAGTTCGTGGTTGGCACCATCGAATGCGCCGAACGCGCCGTAGTTCTCTTCCCACGAACGGTTCAGCGCGATCTTGAAGGTGTAGTACCCGGCCGGGATGTCAGCCGAAAGCTTCCACAGCTGGTCCAGGACGTCCAGCTGCATCTGCGCTTCGTCGTACTGCGGGGCCCAGTTTTCCGGAGCACCAAGCAGCGTGTTGAAGTCACCGGCAACCGCCACGGCCTCCGGCTGGTCAACCGCTTCAACGGACGTTTCGGCGGCGGCGGCTTTCTTGCCACGCACTGCCTTGGCAACGGGAGCCACGGCGTCCTCGATCAGCTGGGCAGCCTTGTCCACAACCTTTGCGGCCTTGGAAGGTGCCTTCTCAGACTTCGTAGCCTTCGCGGGCGCCTTCTTGGCTGCGGGCTTGACAGGTGCGGCCACCGGAAGGGGCGTGCCGGCCGGAACCGGAGTTCCGGCGTCGAGCGCTGCGGAGAAAGCCTCAGCATCCGCGAACGCGACAGTGGCGCGCAGTCCGTCTTCGGTGATGGTCCAGCCGGAGCGGCCCTTGACGAGCCAGCCGGCCTTGACCAACTTGGCCGTTGCGGTGGTGAGCGATTTGTGGCCCCGGGGAATGCCCCCGCTGAGCAGCTCAGCTTCGTAGGCGTTCAACGGAACCCGGACGAGTGCTTCAGCCAGGACGGTGCCGGCATTCTGGGGATCACCAGACAGCACCCCCTCTGCCAGAACGTCCAGCACGGCCTTAAGCCGGAAGTTGGTGTTTTCTGCGGCGGTCTTGCGCATGGTTCCCCTTATAGAGCGATTGTTCCCCCAGTAGTTTGCCAAGTAGACGGTAAATCTGGCGACTTGAAACGGTAAACAGTGTGTGTCGTGACCGACTATGACGAGGATTACACCCGAACTGAGTCTGAAGTCTCGGATTTTTAGGGGTCAGGGGCGTCCTAGGCGGCATCGTTTTGGGACCGGAGGCCATCCTTCCCGGTGCCCTGAAATGGAAAGTAGGCTGACCATGTAAGCCACCGCATGGAAGGAACGAACAAGTGACCGAACACAGCTCGAATGAAGACGACTTTGTCAGCCCAAACCCTTCGGAGATCCGCGAAGACCTTCCGGGCGACGCCGGCGATGAGGCGAACGTGATCCGTTTTAGCGAGGAACAGGCGTTGATCGAGGAGCAGTCGCACGGCATCCGGCCCCAGACCTACAGCGTTCCCACCGGCGGCCCCACCATGGACGAAGCGCGCGGGAACATGGACCTGTCCGACGACACCGGCGATGTGGCTTCAGGAGACAGCAGCGATGACGGGCTGCACGGCGGTGCGGAGCAGTAGGCCGCTCTCCGGCTTCAGCCCGCGCCATGGGGCCTACTGCCGGTAGCCTTCGACCTCGCTGACCGGGCGGGCGTCGGCCTCGTTGGGATCTTCGCCCGCTTTGGCCTTGGCCCGGCGCTGCCGCAACAGATCCCAGCACTGGTCCAGGGCTTCCTCCACTTGCCGAAGCCGGGCCAGTCGCTCCCCCGGCTCCGCCTCGGCCTCACCTGCCGCCGACCCGTTTGGCGCACCCGATGACGTCGAGTCGCGGAGCCGATGCTCTTCCTCAACCAGCGCCTGGATTTGCTGCAGAATCTCCTGGTTGTTCATCGCCGTCACTCCTCGGGTTGTGCAGGCTGCCGCAACGGCCGCCGGTCTGGGATTGCCAGCCTAGCCATGTGGGACGACCGGCGAAAGGGCCCGGCAGAGCACGCCGTGCGGCCGTGGCGGTCCGGGCTGGACAGACCCAAGCCGTGTCTAAGGCCCGGCCCACGCATTTCTGCACCACTTTGGGCTGGCCCACCTTTGCTGGCCCCCGGAAACACGGGTCCGGCGGCCGCGCAGTGCAGCCACAGCGGTGCAGAAATGCCCGAGGCCGACGTACCTCGGGCCGGCGCGCCCTGCCCCTCACGCGGTACTGGGCTCCAACCGCACGATGACCGCCTTCGACGCAGGTGTGTTGCTCCCCTCCGCGACGCTGTCCAGCGGAACCAGCACATTGGATTCGGGGTAGTAGGTGGCCGCGCACCCGCTGGCCGTGGGGTAGGACACCACTCGCATCTTGCGCAGCACTCGCTCCACGTTGTCCCCGTACACCCCGTGGAGATCCACGAACTGGCCGTCGCTGAGCCCGAGCTCAGCAATGTCCTCAGGGCTGACGAAGACGACGTTTCGGCCCTTCTTGATCCCCCGGTACCGGTCGCTGTTGGCGTAGATGGTGGTGTTGAACTGGTCGTGCGACCGGACCGACTGCAGGATCAGGGTCCCGGGTGGGCGCTCCACCTGCTCCAGTCGGTTGCCCGTTAGCATGGCCTTGCCGGTGGGAGTGTTGAAGGTGCGCGAGTCCCTTGGTCCGTTCGGCAGGACAAACCCGCCTTCCTGCCTGATCCGGTCGTTGTAGTCCTCGCAGCCCGCCACGACGTGCGAGATGTGCTCGCGGATCAGGTCATAGTTCTTCTCGAATCCGGACCAGTCCGCGCTCGTCTTGCCGTCCACAGTCTCGCGGGCAAGGCGGCACACGATGGCCACCTCGGACAGCAGGTTCGGTGCGACGGGCCTCACCCGGCCTTCGGAGGCATGCACAGCAGAAACGGTGTCCTCCACGGAGACGAACTGAGGGCCGGACGCCTGCATGTCGATCTCGGTGCGTCCCATTGTGGGCAGAATGAGCGCGGCCTTGCCGGTCACGGTGTGCGAGCGGTTGAGCTTCGTAGAAATCTGGACGGTGAGGTCCGTGTTCTCCATCGCTGTTTCAGCGGCATGCGTGTCCGAAATTGCTGAGACGAGGTTGCCTCCCAGCGCCACAAATACCTTGATGTCGCCGTCGCGCATTCTCCGAATCGTATCGACGGCGTCCGCGCCGGGTTCGCGTGGCGGATCGAAATGGAACTCCTTGCCGAGGCGGTCGAGGAACGCGGGCGGCATCTTCTCCCAGATGCCCATGGTGCGGTCGCCCTGGACGTTGCTGTGCCCGCGGATGGGCGAGGCACCGGCGCCCGGCTTGCCCATGTTGCCCCGGAGCAGCAGCAGGTTGATGATTTCCTTGATGGTGGCGACGCCCTTCTTGTGCTGCGTGATGCCCATGGCCCACGTGATGATGACCCTTTCGGCCTTCAAATACCGGGCGGCCAGCTCGTCAATCTCGTCGCTGCGCAGTCCCGTGGCTTGGACGACGGTGTCCTCATCCAGTACCGCAAGGTGCGCTTTGAGTTCCTCCAGCCCCAGGCAGTGTTCCGCGAGGAACTGGCAGTCCAGCGCGGTTCCCGGATTCTTCGCTTCGGCCTCGAGGACGCGCTTGGAAAGGGCCTGCAACAGTGCCATGTCCCCTCCCACCCGGATCTGCAGATACTGGTCCGCGAGTTCCGTGCCGCGGCCAACGATTCCACTGACCTTCTGCGGGTTCTTGTAGCGAATGAGCCCGGCTTCCGGCAGCGGATTGACGCCGACAATCTCACAGCCGGCCTTCTTCGCTTCCTCCAGGGCGGTGAGCATGCGCGGGTGGTTGCTGCCCGGGTTCTGCCCCATGATGATGATCAGCTGGGACTTGGCGAAGTCGTCGTAGGAGATGGTGGCCTTGCCGATGCCGATGGTCTGGCCCATGGCCCAGCCCGAAGACTCGTGGCACATGTTGGAGCAGTCCGGCAGGTTGTTGGTTCCGTAGGCCCGCACGAACAGCTGGTACAGGAACGCGGCCTCGTTGGACGTCCGGCCGCTGGTGTAGAAAGCGGCCTGGTCCGGGCTGGAAAGGCTGTTGAGTTTGCCGCCCACGATCCCGAAGGCCTCTTCCCAGCTGACCGGACGGTAGTGGTCCTCCCCCGCCGGCTTGTAAACGGGCTCCGTCAGGCGCCCCTGCATTCCGAGCCAGTACTCAGGCTGCTGGCGCAGTTCGCTGACCGGGTGCTCAGCCCAAAAGTCGGAGGCAATGACCAGCGGCGTGGCCTCCCACGTCACGGCTTTGGCGCCCTGTTCGCAGAACTCGAACGTCTTGCGGTCGCCGGGATCGGGCCACGCGCAGCTCATGCAGTCAAAGCCGTCCTTCTGGTTCATCGCCAGCAGCGTTTTTCCGGTCCTGCCCACGCCCATCTGCTGGATTGCCGGCCCCATCGAGTGATACACGCCAGGCAAGCCCGCGGCCCATTCCTTCGGCTTGCCTACCTCAAGGTCTTTGCCGTTAGCCTCATCCACACGCGGGTTCTTGCGCGGCATGCTGCACCCTCCTTGGCTCGCCCGTGCGGGTTCCTGCGGCTGCGGCCGGGAACTCGCCTTCGTGTTCCCCCTTTCTCAGGCGTAGCAGGTATGCCAGGCCGCTGCAAGCATTCCTTGTGCGCGTTCAACAGGGCCGTTCGGCGGCCCCGAGACCCGCTCCCTCTGGCGCCCCGGCGCGGGCAGGGCGGACAATTGGGCCACCAAACAACGATCGTTTGGAGCCGTCATGCGCCGTTCCAATGCTTGGCTGAAGCGCCACAGGCTGCTGGCCTTCTTCGTCCTTGCCTATGCGATTTCGTGGTCCTCGTGGCCGGCCTACGCGGCGGGGCTGGTGCCCAGGATGGAGTTCCTGCCGATAGGCCCGCTGGCTGCCGCAGTCATCGTGGTCGCCCTTGCCGAAGGCAAAACCGGGTTCGGGGCATGGGGCCGCCGGCTCATCCGCTGGCGCGTGGGCTGGATCTGGTACGCCGTGGCCCTCCTGCTTCCGGCCGTGCTGGTGCTGGCGACGGGGTTCGTCACCATGGCCCTCGGCGCTTCCGCGCCGGGCCTTGCGCGCCTGACCTGGAGCTGCTGACGGTGCTTGCGATCCGTTTGGTCAACCCGATGGACGGGCCGCTGGGCGAAGAACCCGGCTTCCGCGGCTATGCGCTTCGGCTGCTCCAGGCCACCCGCCCGCCGCTGCTGTCCGCGGCAATTCTTGGCCTGCTGGTAACGCTGTGGCACCTGCCGCTGGTCCTCTTCCAGGGGCTGAGCCTGATCGGGCTGCCGACGACGTTCGCCATCACCTCCTTGTACGTGTGGCTGTTCAACCGCACCGGTGGCAGCGTCCTGCTGAGCCTTGTGTTCCACAACAGCCAAGGCACGTTCACGGTGGGTTCCTTCGGCTTCACCGGCGCGGACGCCGGCCGCGCCGAACTGATCTACTTCGTCATGGTCCTCCTGGCCGTTCTTGCCACCGTGCTGCTCGACCGCGGGGCCTGGCGCAAGGCACCCCGCTCAGCCACCGCCGTCGGGCGTTTTTCCCTCAGGATGCGTCCGATGTAAACCGACTGCCCGCGGCAGAGCCCCCCGGACAGCACCGGCCGGCACCGCGCCAGACAGCACAGCACCCCCGCGCTCAGCCTCACCACCGATCCCCAGGAGCAGAAGATGTCCTCACCGCTCGCCTCGGCCGCCGGACCGATCGCCCTAGTGGCGGGCCTCGTCTTTGCCGCCACGGACCTCGCACGCCTGCTCACTGCCGACCGCAGCCTCGACCGGATCGAGATGATGCGACAGGCACCGTTCCAGGTGACGAACGCCCTGTACTGGGTGGTGTTCATCGGGCTCGTCCTCGCCCTCGTCTGCGTGTACTTCCGCACCGCCGGCCGCACCGGCAGGCTCGGCGCCGCCGGCTTCTGCTTCGCGCTTGTGGGCACCTTGGACATGGCGGGCAACATGTGGTTCGACGGATTCGCCGCACCGTGGATCGTGGACGTCGCGCCCGGCGCCGTCCTCGCCGGGGGCTCCGGCATGCTGGCGATCGGCGGCCTGTCCAGCTACGTGCTGTTTGCCCTCGGCTGGATCGTCTTCGGCATTACAGGCTGGCGGGCGCGCATGTTCCCCGCGTGGGCGGGCGTGGCATTCATCGTGGCCGGATTCCTGGGCTACAACGCGGGCCTGCCGCCGTACGGCATCCCGATCGGCCTGGCCATGGCCGCCCTGGGCTGGTGGATCGTCCGCACCGGAGGCAGGACGGCGGCGCCGCCCGAACGCCCGGCTCAGGCTGAAGGCCCGCCCGGCTTAGCCTGAGAGCTCGGCCAGCAGCTCCGCCTTGCGCTCGTCCGTGGCAAAGGAGGACCCGATCGAGTTCGCGGCGAGGCGGACGCGGTCGAATTCGGACAGCGCCATCACCGATTCCAGCTGGGCGAAGTTGTCATCCACGTAGCCGCCGAAGTACGCCGGATCATCCGAATGGACACTCACGTTGAGCCCGGCCGCCAGCATCGCGGGAAGCGGATGTTCGGCCAGCATCTCCACGGCCCGGAGCCGCACGTTGGACAGCGGGCACACGGTCAACGGCACGCGGTCGGCCACCAGCCGCTCCACCAGGTCGGGATCCTCCATGCACCGGATGCCGTGGTCAATCCGCTCCACGCCCAGCACGTCCAGGGCCTCAATAATGTACGACGGCGGGCCCTCCTCGCCGGCGTGGGCGATCTTGCGCAGGCCTGCTTCGCCGGCCCGGGCAAACAGCCGCTCGAACTTGGCCGGCGGATTGCCCACCTCGGCAGAATCCAGTCCGATGCCGACGATCGGCGCATTCATGGCAAGCAGCGCCTCAAGAACCTCCAGTGCGGATTCTTCGGACAGATCGCGCAGGAAGGCGGCGATCAGCAGCGTGGAAATCCCGAATTCCTCCTGGGACGTGGCCAGCACCGAGGCCACCCCGTTGACGCAGGTTTCCAGCGAGACTCCGCGGGAGAGGTGCGCCTGCGGATCCATCATGATCTCCGCGTGCCGCACTCCGGCGGCCGCGGCACGCGTGAGGTAGGCCCGGGTCATGTCCGCGAAGTCCGCCTCGGTCCGCAGCACGGCCATGTTGGCGTAGTACAGGTCCAGGAACGACTGCAGGTCCGTGAACTCGTACCGCGCCCGCAGATCGTCCAGTCCCGAATACGGCAGCTCGATTCCGTTCCGCTCCGCGAGCGCAAGGATCAGTTCGGGCTCCAACGTCCCCTCAATGTGCAGGTGCAGTTCCGCCACGGGCAGGATCGGCGGTGCCGCCACAGCCACCGGTTCGTTCAGAAGTGCGGTCTGATCATTCGGTTCGGCGGCGCCGTCGTAAGTATCCACACCGCAAGAATAGACCCCGGCACAGACATCACCGCTAGAGTCGAATAGATGCGAAGTGAACAGCCTGCTGACTATCTGCCCGAGCTGACAACCGCGCTGGCACCCGACCATCACACTGACGGCTTTGTCCGCGTCCGGGGTGCCCGCGAGAACAACCTGCGTAGCGTGGACGTGGACGTCCCCCGCGACGCAATCGTCGCCTTCACCGGCGTCTCCGGCTCAGGCAAGTCCTCGTTGGCGTTCGGCACCATCTACGCCGAGGCCCAGCGGCGATACTTCGAGTCCGTGGCGCCCTACGCCCGGCGGCTCATCCAGCAGGGGCACAACCCCAAGGTGGAAATGATCACCGGGCTGCCGCCCGCCGTCGCCCTCCAGCAGCGCCGTGGCTCACCGAGCTCGCGTTCCACCGTGGGCACGGTGACCACCCTCTCAAACTCGCTCCGCATGCTATATTCCCGAGCCGGCACCTATCCCTCCGGCGCGGCCCCGTTGGACTCCGACGCGTTCTCCCCCAACACCGCCGCGGGCGCCTGCCCCGAATGCCATGGGCTCGGGATTGCGCACACCGTCAGTGAGGCATCGCTGGTCCCCGACACCTCGCTGAGCATCCGCGACGGTGCCATCGCGGCGTGGCCGGGTGCGTGGCAGGGCAAGAACCTGCGGGACATCCTGAGCCATCTCGGCTATGACGTGGACACCCCGTGGCGGAAGCTTCCCAAGAAGCAGCGCGACTGGATCCTCTTCACCGAGGAACAGCCCGTGGTGGAGGTGACGCCCCAGCGCGACCGCGTGGCCAAGCCCTACAAGGGCCGGTTCTGGAGCGCCAAAAGCTATGTCCTCCATACCCTGGCCGATTCCAAAAGCAGCACGATGCGCGAGCGCGTACTGAGGTTCATGGAGACCGGGCCCTGCCCGCGCTGCGGCGGCACGGGCCTCACGCCGGAGGCCCTTGCTGTGACGTTCGCGGGCCACACCATCGCCGGCCTCAACGCCGTTCCAATGGCCGAACTGGCGGACATCATCCGTCCCACCGCCGAGCTCACGGACGCCGGAACCGCCTCGCGCAAGCAGGCCTCGGGCGAAAGCAATGAGGTGGCGGTGGCCATCACCCGCGACCTCTTGCACCGGGTCAACGTGCTGCTGGAGCTCGGGCTGGGCTACCTGGCCCTGGGCCGCTCCACGCCCACGCTCTCCCCCGGCGAAATGCAGCGCCTCCGGATCGCCACCCAGCTGCGCTCCGGACTCTTCGGCGTGATCTACGTGCTGGACGAGCCGTCTGCAGGGCTGCACCCGGCCGACGCCGAGCCCCTCCTCGCCGTCCTGGACCAGCTCAAGTCCTCCGGCAACTCTGTGTTCGTGGTGGAGCACAACATGGACATCGTGCGCCATGCGGACTGGATCGTCGACGTCGGTCCCCGCGCCGGTGAAGGCGGCGGCGAGGTGCTCTACAGCGGCCCCGTGGCTGGCCTCGCCGAGGTGGAGGCCTCCCTGACCCGGCCGTTCCTTTTTCCCAGCGGCGCCGACGGTTCTGCTGGTTCCAAGGGGTCCGCCGATTCGAAGGGTTCCGCTGCAAAGCGTTCCAATGCAAAGAAGAACGACGGCGGCGCCCGCGCTGCGGATTCGGACGACGCCGGTTCGGACGACACTGGCGCGCGCGGCGGCGGCGCCCGCGGCGGTCCCACTGCTGACGATGTACGGCGGGAACCCGGGGGCTGGCTGGAGCTGCGCGACATCAGCCGGCACAATCTGCGGGAGCTTGACGCCAACTTCCCCCTGGGCGTCCTCACCGCCGTCACAGGCGTCTCCGGCTCCGGCAAGTCAACGCTGGTCAGCCAGGTGCTTGCAGAGGTCGTGGGCTCCTTGCTGCACCCGGCATCCGACGGCGGCGGCGCCGACTCGGCGGACCCTGCGGACACGGCACAAGGGGCGGACTCAGCGGATCCCTTGGACACGGCTCAATCCGCGGACGCCGGTGGGCTCAGCGCGCCGATGACGGTGGGACCCGTGTCCGGCCTGGAGCAGGTGGACCGGCTGGTGAAGGTGGACCAGAAACCGATCGGCCGCACGCCGCGATCCAACCTCGCCACATACACCGGGCTCTTCGATGCGGTCCGCAAGGAATTCGCCGCCACGGACGCAGCCAAGGCCAGGGGCTTCGGCGCAGGGCGCTTCTCCTTCAACGTGGCTGGCGGCCGGTGCGATACCTGCCAGGGTGAGGGCTTCGTGGCCGTGGAACTGCTGTTCCTGCCCGGAAGCTACGGGCCCTGCCCTGAGTGCGGCGGTTCGCGCTACAACCCGGAAACACTCGACGTTACGTACCGCGGCAAGAACGTAGCCGAGGTCCTGGGCATGACCGTCGGCGCCGCAACCGGATTCCTCGCCGATGTCCCGGCGGCGGCCCGCAGCCTTCAGACCCTCCTCGAGGTGGGCCTGGGGTACCTCCGCCTTGGCCAGCCGGCCACCGAACTGTCCGGCGGCGAGGCCCAGCGCATCAAGCTGGCCACGGAACTCCAGCGGGCCCGACGCGGCCACACGCTTTACCTCCTCGATGAGCCCACCACCGGCCTGCATCCGGCGGACGTCCAACTCCTCATGGCACAGCTCAACCGCCTCGTCGACGCCGGCAACACCGTCATCGTCGTGGAACACGAAATGGATGTGGTGGCGGCCGCGGACTGGGTCATTGACCTCGGACCTGCCGGTGGCGACGCCGGCGGCGAGATCGTAGCCGCCGGGACGGCAGCCGCCGTCGCACTTTCACCGGACAGCCGGACGGCACCCTATCTGGCTGCGGCCCTGGCGTCGTGAGGCGGGCCTGGAATTCCCAAGCGCGGCGTCCACTTCGGCGCCGAGGCGTCTGCCGCCCGCCGCGGTGACACGATCTCGGTGTCCAATTTGATTTGACCGTGAAAATTGATCTCGATTTGATAACGGAGCAGGACTGCTTTAGCGTGGAATACATGCCCGCGCCGCGCGGGACAAGAATGCCCGGTGCTGCCTCCACCAGTTACTGCCCGGCCGGCAGACACCGTAATGACCTCTATTTGTCAGGGGCGGGCGGTAGCGCGACAACGTCCGGGGACGGACCGAGCGCGGGTGGCCTCAGGAGCATCCCGACCATGAAGAAATCAACTTTCAGTACTGCCGCGCGCCGCGGAGTCACTCTGGCCGCCGTTTCCGCTGCAGGCCTGGCCCTGTCCGCCACGGCAGCAAACGCAGCAGCGCCCACGGCCACCAGCGCCTCCACGTGGGACGCCCTCGCCCAGTGTGAAAGTGGCGGCAACTGGGCCACCAACACCGGCAACGGCTTCTCCGGAGGCCTCCAGTTCACCCCTCAGACTTGGGCTGCCTATGGCGGTACGGGATCCCCTGAAAGCGCCTCAGGCGCCCAGCAGATCGCCGTAGCCCAGAAGGTCCAGGCCGGTCAGGGCTGGGGCGCATGGCCCGCCTGTGCCGCGAAGCTCGGCCTGAGCGGCGGAGCTACCGCAGCCGCCCCGCAGATCCAGCCCCAGAGCGTCCCTGTCCAGCCAGCACCTGTCCAGGCAGCACCCGTTCAGACGGCGCCGGTTCAGACCGCTCCCGTGGCCCAAGCACCGGTTGTCACCGAGGCTCCGGCCCAGGCCAGGCACGCGGCCACAGTGCCCGTGAGCGGCGAGACCTACACCGTGCAGAACGGCGACACGCTCAGCAAGATCGCCGACAAGCTCGGCGTCCAGGGCGGATGGCAGCACCTTGCCGACGCCAACGCTGACAGCATCACCGATCCTGACCTGGTGTTCGTCGGCCAGGTTCTGCAGCTGCCTGCCTAACTATTTAGGCTTAGCTGCCGGCAGCCACTCTGGCTGTGACCACGACGCCGGGCGTCCCCTCTTACGGGGGACGCCCGGCGCCGTTTGTTTAATGCCGAAGGCTCGCTGATCACGCGCTTCGCAACGCCGGCACCTGACACGCCGGCGACCACCTTAATACAGCGCTTAAAGCAGTACGACGCCGGGCGGCCCCCTCTTGCGGGGACGCCCGGCGTCGTCGTCTGCTGTGGAGTTTGGCCTTACGCCGCGGTGGGAAGCTCGCGGACGATGCGGACCTTCCAAGCGGCGTCGTCACTGGTATCCAGGAGTGCGACGGTGCCGGAGGTGATGTGCAGGGCAACGCGCTTCGCGTGCAGCAGTTCGAGGTAGAGGTGCTCGTTCATGCGCGAGGGGGTGTCGATGACGAACTTCACGGCGTCGCGCACCTTGCGGTAGTTGGCGCTGCGTTCGCGGTGCCGGTGCAGTTCAAGTTCGTGGCGCTGCTTCACGCGCGGCTCGTGGCGGTTCAGCCAGTTCACGGCGAAGTGCACTCCGATCACCAGGGACAGCGACACGGCGTAAATCCACCAACCGGTGGACATCAGGAACAGCGGCAGATTGGCGATGGCCACGATGGCGATCACAACACGGAGGGCAACCAGGCGGCGCACGGTCAATGCGACCGAGGCAAGAGCCGTGCGGAAGCGGTGCTGCTCCTTGCGGGCGGCCGCAGGATCCAGCGTAAACTCGTCGAGAACAAGGATGCCGTTCGCGTCGGGGCCGAGCATCCGGCCGTACTTGGGAACGAACAGCTGAGGCTCCTGTGACGCGTGTGATTTAGGCTCTGAAGACGCGGCTGACAGAGGAGCTGGCGAGGTAAGAGTCATGTGAGGGCTTCCGGACGCTGGGGGAGGTTTCGGCTATCTTAGTGGTTGAGGCGCAGCGCTGTATGCATCGGTCCACTATGTGAACACTGCGGGCCCTGCATGGCAGCCGGCCCGCAGGACTGCATGTGGCCCCGGACACCGCAATTGGCACATCGGGCGCGGGGCGTCAGACTGAAGAGATGCAAACCTTTCTCCCGTACTCCGATTTCCAGCAAAGTGCCGCCGCGCTGGACCCTGCCAGGCTCGGCAAGCAGCGCGTGGAGGCGCTGCAGACACTCCGTGCGCTGGTGATCCCGGAGTACGGCTGGCAGTCCCACCCCGCGATCCGGATGTGGATGGGCTATGTTCCGGCGCTCACCATGTACGGGCTGGCCATGGTGGACGAATGGACCAAACGCGGATTCGATGACACCACCAGGGCTAACATCCGCGAGTTCGCCCCGCAGGCCGGCCACCCGGACTACGCCGCCAAAATTCCCATGCCGCCGTGGCTCGGGGATCCCGAGCTTCACCTGAGCCACCGCTCCAACCTCGTCCGCAAGGACCCGCGTTTCTACTCCGAGGTGTTCCCGGACACCGAGGCGGACCTCGAGTACGTCTGGCCCGAGCCGCACCATGAATTCCTGCCCCAGGATCCCGAGGGCGATGTCCTATGGATTCTGCGCGAACACGTGGGCAACATCGACCCCGAGCAGCTCGACAAGGTCGCCCTGCCCGCCGTGGGCCGTGCGGCCCAGACCGCCGGCAAGGCTTCCGGCGGGGACTCCGACGACGACTACCAGTTCGTATACGCCGACTCGGGATCGCGCCGGCCGGCCAAGGTCGCACGCAAGCTCCCGCGCAAGCTCGTCAAGAAGCCGTCGCGGAAGCGGCAGCGCCAGGAAGCGGCCTTCTCAACCCTGCCGGGCAAGTCGCCCCTGGCTATCCCGCTAGAAAACGGCAACAAGTTCGCCCTCGGGATAGTACTGGGACGGCCCATCACGCTCGACGACGGCCGCTTCGGCCGAAACTTCAAAGTCACCGATGTTGTGGACCGCTCAGCGTTCGACTACCCGGCCCTGCTGCAGGATCCCCGAGTCTTCTTCCCGGTCCCGGCCCCCTAAGCCGGATGACCATACTCCTCGCCGGCTGCGGCGACCTTGGCACCGAGGCGGGGCTGCGGTTCGCCGCGGCAGGACATCGAGTCGTGGGATGGCGGCGTTCGCCGGAGAAACTCCCGGCCGCAATCGAAGGCGCCGCGACTGACCTGAGCACCGCTGAACTGCCGCCGGTCCCGGCGGACACGGCCGCCGTCGTCGTCGCTATTGCTGCCAATTCCCCTACCGAGGCGGCCTACCGGGCCGCCTATGTCGACGGGTTGTCGCATGTGCTGGACGTACTTGAGCGCGACGGCGTGACGCCACGCCGCATCCTCTTCGTCTCCTCCACCGCGGTGTACGGCGACGCCGGCGGAGGCTGGGTGGATGAGAGCACGACGCCGGCACCCGGCGGATTCTCCGGCCGCATCCTCTGCGAGGCGGAGGAACTGCTGGCGAACCGTTTGCGCGGGACGCTGACGGCACCCGTGATACTCCGTCTGGGCGGCATCTACGGGCCTGGCCGCACGCGTCTCATTGACCAGGTCCGAGACGGGACAGCAGTCCTCCCCGACGACCCGAGGTACACCAACCGCATTCACCGCGACGACGCCGCTGCCGCGATCGTGCATTTGTGCACGATGGCGGAGGAACCGGCACCCGTGTATGTAGGAGTCGACGACGATCCCGCCGAACTGGGCGACGTCCTCCGCTTCCTGGCCTCGGAGCTGGGACTGGACGCCCCGCCGTCGGGCAATGCTGGCGACGCACGCGGCGGCAACAAACGCTGCAGCAACGCGTTGCTCCGCGGCACAGGATATTCGTTCAAATACCCCACATTCCGCGAAGGGTATCGGGACATTCTGGCGGGCGTTGGGGTACGGCATCCTTAGGCGTTCGCTGCCTCTGGACCTGCTTCAGGCAGGTTCAGGCAGTCTGATTCAACCCGCCTGATTCAGCCAGAGCGGAACAAAACTTAGACCGGAAGTATGGGGGCGTGATGGATTTTCAGCACATCATTGAATCAATCGGCAGGTTCATGGACTTCGCGGGCGTGGCGGTGATGGTGATCGGCGCCTTGGTCTCGATCCCCATGGCGCTGCGCGGCTACCAGCCGAGGCGTTTGCCTGCGGATGCCGCGCGAATGTCAGTTTACCGGTCGTACCGCCAACTGCTGGGGCGCTCCATTCTGCTGGGGCTGGAGCTGCTCGTGGCGGCCGACATCATCCGCACCGTGGCCGTCACGCCGACGTTTGAAAGCGTGGGCGTGCTGGCAATCATCGTGCTGATCCGTACTTTCCTGAGCTTCTCGCTGGAGCTGGAGATCACCGGCCGGTGGCCCTGGCAGAAGGAGCCGGCCGCGGGCGGGTCAGGCGGATCACGGCAGCGGGAATCCGCGGTTTCCGAGACGTAGCCCGGCCCGCGACGGGCATGCTTTCCGCCTGACTTCCCCGGCGCGGCTTAATTGTCTGACCCCTCTGGGAGAGTTTCCCTATGGAAGCCATTGGGGAATGCGCAGCGGGTCACGCCGCGGGGCGGGCGGTCACGCCGGGCCTTGGCGCGGTTGCCCTGCTGCGGGGCCGCCGGCTGCGCAGCGTTCCTGCTTCTGCCTTCCGCACGGATTGCGTGGCGTCCGACGGCGGTGCTGCCGCCGGCTTTGGTGCCGCCGGTTTTGGCGCGGCAAGCGACCGCCTGCAACTGTGCCTGGCGGTTCTGGAAGCCGCTGTCGAGTCCGCGCCGGACGAGCTGGCCCTGGCCGGTTTCGCGGAGGCCGCGGATTTCGCCGGGCTCGCCGAGGAGATCGCCCGCCGGGCCGAATACCTGCAGGTACTCAGTGCGGGGGCCGTGGACCGGACCCGCACCGAAGCGATCAACCCCGCCGGACCCGCAAGCAAAGCCGCCGGCTGGACCACCGGCTGGGGCCACGACGAGGCTGACGACGGCGAAGCCGCTGGTGCCGGCGGCGCGGCCGCGGCCGCTTCTCCAGACTCTGTTGCCGTTCCCACTTCACCTTCCGGCTCCGCCGCCACAAACTCCGCTGGCTCTGTCCCGGCGGTGTCGCCGGCCGATGACGGGTGCCGGAACACCGCGGAGTTCCTGCGGGTCCGGCTGCGGATCGGGGCGGGGAAGCCCGCCGCCGGCTCGCCCTGGCCTCCGCCGTCCTCCCCCGCACCGGCATCACCGGCCAGCCCCTGCCCCCGGCCTGCGAAGAAACCGCCGCCGCCCTCGCCACCGGCACCATCGCCTCCCGCGCCGGCACCATCATCACCACCGCCCTGGACCGCGTCCGCCACATCGCCGCACCCGAGGACCTCGCCCGGATGGAACACGTCCTGACCCGCACCGCGACCACCAACGACCAGGACTTCCTCACCCGCATCACCCAGCGCTGGACCGACGCCATCGACCAGGACGGCACCGAACCCAGCGAAGAAGACCTCCGCCACCGCCAAGGCACCTTCCTCCGCCGCCCCCGCCGCGGACTCCACCACCTCGAAATCTTCGCCACCGCCGACCAATACGAACACCTCCTCACCGTCATGAACACCGCCACCAACCCCGCACCCCACCCACCACCGGCCCCGGAACCGGCACAGACAGCACAAGCGGCGCGGCAGGAAACAGCGACGCGAGCACGAACACTTCGACGGCGGCAGCCCACGCCGGGCCGGGATTCGGCGCCGCAGCCGAGGCCGCCGCCGACACCGCCCACCTGGAACGCCGCACCCGGCCCCAACAACTCCTCGACGGCCTCATCGGCGCCTGCAAAACCGCCCTCGCCACCGCAACCCTGCCCGCCACCGGCGGCCTCCGGCCCCAGGTCATGGTCACCATCAGCTACCAGGACCTCCTCAACCGCCTCGAGACCACCGCCACCAACGGACCCCGCTACAACACCCCCGCGGGCGGGCCACCCGGCACCGCGACCGGGACCGGAACGTTCACCTACACCGGGCCCGTCACCCCCGCCACCATCCGCAAAATCGCCTGCGACGCCGACATCATCCCCATCCTCCTCGGCAGCGAAGGCCGCATCCTCGACATCGGCCGCACCACCCGCATCTTCCCGCCCCACATCCGCAAAGCCATCACCGCCCGCGACCAAGGCTGCACCTTCCCCAACTGCACCATCCCCGCCCCTGGTGCGAAGCCCACCACACCACCTACTGGTCACACGGCGGACCCACCAACACCGACAACGGCACACTCCTCTGCACCCACCACCACCACCTCATCCACAAGGAACAATGGACCATCCACATGCAAACCGGCATCCCCTGGTTCATCCCCCCCCCCCACCCCACATCGACCCCAAACAAACACCCCGCCGCAACCACCAACACCACAACTAAACCCACCGGGGAACGCAAGCTGGGAAACCCTCTGCCCAGGCAATCGGACACGGGGAAGCCGAGATGTGAGGGCGCGACGCGAAGAAGCCACCCGCACGCCGGGAAGTGCCTAAATGATCGCGCTGGGGAGTGCCTGAATAATGCTGGAACTCCCAGACCAAGTCGCGGGAGCCGTGGGGCCCGCGAAGGCCGGTTCGGGTGACAGAGTCCGCGCACTAATCAACGCAGCGCCCGGTCCCGTTCAGGGCGTCCGGGCGCTGCAGTAGCTTCTCAATTCGCGGGGGCAGTTCACCGCGTCAACTCATCGTCTGAATTCAGTGCGACGCCCTAGGCGTCCTGCCAGCCGCTGCCTTCCGCGAATGTGGCCACAACGTTTCCGACGCCGGCCTGCAGGGAGTTGGAGGGATCCTCATACAAAGTCGCCTCCGTGGCGCGGCTGTGCAGGATCAGCTGTTCGGCTTCAAGCTTCGCCTCAGAAACCGTGGCCCCAATAATGCCCGTGCGGGCCGGCAGTTCGGGCGTGTGGACTATTTCAGCGTCCATTTCCGACAGCGGGATGGTAGTCCCGGTCTGGATTTCATCGTGCGGAAACTCGAATTCGGCGTTGTCGGGCGCAGTGGGGACCGTGTATTCCAAGAAATAAGTCATGCTGCCACCCTTGCAGAACGGCCCCCATGGCCGAAACCCCGCCGCGCCTGCGAGGCAGATGAATCGCTCGAGCCAGCGTCCACCTGCACGCGTTTATCTCCCGGCCGCTATCTCCCTGCCGCGTATCCCTGAGCCCCGCGCGGATTGGCGGCGGCCTGGAGCACGCCCGTTGCCGGATCACGGCCGACGGCAGAGAGCCGGCCCAGCGCCCAGTCACCCGCCCGCGTGATTCTGTGCCCCCTGCGCTCGAGGCCCGCTATCACGTCGTCGCCCAGCCGGTCCTCGACGACGGCGCCACCCGGCTCCCACGTGCGGGGCCAGAACGAGCCGGGCATCGACGTCGTATGGAACGCTGGGGCGTCGATCGCCTGCTGCGGCGAATATCCGCCAACGATCGTCCGGAGCAGATACAGGAGCTGCCATTGATCCTGCTGGTCTCCGCCCGGTGAGCCAAGGGCAGTCACGGCAACGCCGTCGCGCAGCACCAGTGTTGGCGTCAGCGTGGTCCGGGGCCGCTTGCCCGGCGTGAGAGTGGACGGCGTCCCCTCTTCGAGCCATGTCATCTGCAGCCTGGTCCCGAGGCAAAAGCCCAGCTCCGGTATGGCAGGCGAGGACTGGAGCCAGCCGCCGGACGGAGTGGCCGAGACCATGTTGCCCCAGCGGTCCACGACGTCGATGTGGCACGTATCGCCGCGAGTCTCCCCCGTCGCCTCCACGGTGGGTTCGCCGAGCGTCGGCTCGCCAACGCCGGCGAAACCAACGCCGGCACCGCCGGTAAGGCTGTCTCTTATACACATCTACGCCGTCGGCGCGGGGACCGCCGTCGTCACCCGCGAGCGCCCGCGGCACGTACTCGGTGCGCAGCGCGGGCATGAACGGCTCCCGGCCGGGCACGCTGCCAGGGCGGAAGTCGTGGGAGGCGTTGTCCGTGATCAGCTCGCGGCGCGAAGCGGCGTATTCGTACGACAGCAGGTAGTCCAGCGGAACGTCCGTGTCGCCGTAGTAGGCCTCGCGGTCAGCGAGCGCCAGCTTCTGCGCCTCAAGGATGGTGTGCGCGCCGAGTTCCGTGGAAGGGTCGAGGCGGTCGTCGTCGAAACCGTTCAGTATGGCCAGCGTCTGCAACAGGGCCGGCCCCTGCCCCCACGGCCCCGTCTTGGCGATGGTGTGGCCGCGGAATTCCAGCGTGGCCGCGTCTTCATAGGACGCGCGGAATCCGGCCAGGTCCGCCATGGCCAGGACGCCGCGGTGGTCCGTCCCCGACGAGTGGCGGTGCGGTGCCTGCACCGCCTTGGCCACGGCGCGCGCAACGAATCCCTCACTCCACTCCCGCCGAGCTGCGTCAATGCGCGCTTCACGCGTGTGCGACGCAGTCGTGACAGCCTCGCCGAGGCCGGCCCCCGCCTGCACCAGCTTCTGCAGGGTTCGGGCGTGGGCCGGATTCCGGATCAATTCGCCCTCCTCCGGAATCCGTCCGCCGGGCATCCACAACTCAGCGGACGTGGGCCAGTGCTCCCGGAACAGCCCGGCCACCGCGGCAATGGTGCTCCCTACCCGCGCCAGCACCGGGTGCCCGTCCCGCGCATACCTGATCGCGAAGTCCAACACTTCCGCCAGTTCCCACGACCCGTGGTCCCGCAACAGCAAAAGCCAGGCGTCGACGGCGCCGGGTACTGCAGCGGCAAGCGCACCGGAGCCGGGAACCAAGTCCAGTCCTTCGTCCAGGAAGTGCTGAACAGTGGCGCCGGCAGGCGCCGGGCCCTGCCCCATCAGGATGACGGGTTTTCCCGGTTCCGCCGCTGTGCTGAACACTCCGGTCATGTCACCGCCCGGCCCGTTGAGGTGCGGCTCCACGACGTGCAGGACGAACGCGGCCGCGGTGGCGGCGTCGAAAGCATTGCCGCCCCGCTCCAGCACGGCCTGGGCGGTAGCCGTGGCAAGCCAGTGCGTGGAGGCAGCCATGCCGAACGTTCCCCGCAGGGTGGGACGGGTGGTGAATTGGTCCGGCCGCGTGAAACTCATGGGGCTACTGTAGCCACGCCCTCCCGCACAGCCCGGGACCCCGCGCAGGGGAGAGTCTGACGGGAAACTCGGTAACAATTCAGCCGTTGACCGTTATGGCAAGGCTTTCGAGTCCAAATTCACCCCATAAGCTCGATTTCGCGTCGGCTACCGGTCAGGATGAACTAATGAAACGCGGAGCTCCTGTCGATGACATCAATGAAGATGACCTGCTGGTCGGAAAACCCAAGAAATCAGCCGCCGGGCTAAAGGCGGTCGAAGTCGCCCTCGAACGCGGGATCGCCCAGGCGGGCGTGACGCGGACTATGCAGTCCCTGCTGCGCCTGAACCAACGCGACGGCACGGACTGTCCGGGCTGTGCCTGGCCGGAGTCGCAAGGAACCCGGAAGCCGGCGGAGTTCTGCGAGAACGGCGCCAAGGCCGTCGCGGAGGAAAACACACTCCGCACCGTGACCCCGGAGTTCTGGGCGGAGCATTCCATCGCGGAACTGGCCACCAAAACGGAGTACTGGCTCGGAAACCAAGGGCGCATCACCCATCCGATGGTGATCCGCCCCGGTGACACCCACTACTCCCCCATCGCGTGGCAGGAAGCCTTCGACCTGATCGGCGAGCATGTTCGCGCCACCACCCCGGAGCGCACGGTCTTCTACACCTCCGGCCGGACCGCCAACGAAACAGCGTTCATGTACCAGCTGTTCGCCCGTTCCATCGGCACCAACAACCTGCCGGACTGCTCCAACATGTGCCACGAATCCTCGGGCAGCGCCCTGAACCCGACCATCGGGATCGGCAAGGGGACCGTGTCCCTGGAAGACATCCACAACGCCGAACTGATTTTCGTTGTCGGGCAGAACCCCGGAACCAACCACCCGAGGATGCTTTCCGCGCTTGCTGACTGCAAGAGCAACGGCGGCAAGATCGTGGCCGTGAACCCGCTGCCGGAAGCCGGCCTCTTCAATTTCAAGGACCCGCAGTCGATCTCCGGCGTCATTGGCAACGGTTCGTCCCTGGCCGACGAGTTCCTGCCCATCAAGGTGGGCGGCGACCTTGCCCTGTTCCAGGCGCTCGGGCACCTCCTGCTTGAAGAGGAGGAGCGTGTCCCTGGCTCCGTCGTCGACCACGAGTTCGTCACGGCCAACACCGAGGGCTTCGACGCCTACCGCGCAGCCCGCAAGGATTTGGACTGGGCGGAAATCGAAATTGCCACCGGGCTGTCCCGGCTGCAGATTTCCACGATTGCCCAGATGCTGGTCAAGTCCAAGGCCACCATCATCTGCTGGGCCCTGGGCCTCACCCAGCAGCCGCACTCGGTGGACACGATCAAGGAGATCATCAACCTCCTGCTGCTGCAGGGGAACTTCGGCAAGCCCGGCGCGGGCGCCTGCCCCGTCCGCGGCCACTCCAACGTCCAGGGCGACCGCACCATGGGCATCTGGGAGAAGCCCAAGGAATGGCTCCTCGCCGCCCTCGACCAGGAATTCGGGATCGTTTCGCCGCGCGAGCACGGCCTGGATTCCGTGGAGACTGTTGAGGCTTTCGAGAACGACGACGTCGACGTCTTCGTTTCGATGGGCGGCAACTTCGCGCTGGCGTGCTCGGACACCGAAGTCCTGGAAGCCTCGATGAAGCGCGTCGGGCTGACGGTCCACATTTCCACGAAGCCCAACCGTTCGCACGTGATGCACGGCCAGACCTCGCTCATCCTGCCGACGCTCGGCCGGACCGACACCGACGACAAGCATCCCGGCGGCCGCCAGATCCTCTCGGTCGAGGATTCGATGTCCTGCGTGCACTCCACCCAAGGCCGGCTGACCCCCGTGTCCGAGCACCTGCTGGCCGAACCCGTGATTGTGGCCCGCATGGCCGCAGCCACGCTGGGCCCGGACCATGCCGTGGACTGGAAGGCGATGGCGGATGACTACGACGTGATCCGCGACCACATCTCCCGCGTACTCCCGGGCTTCGAGGACTTCAACAAGCGGCTCAGGACGAAGAACGGCTTCATCCTGCCGAACCCGCCGCGGGACACCCGCAGCTTCGCCACCGACATCGGCCAGGCGCGGTTTACCGTCAGCCCGCTGGAATACCTGAAGGCCCCCGAAGGGCACCTGATCCTCCAGACCGTCCGCAGCCACGACCAGTACAACACCACGTTCTACGGCCAGGACGACCGCTACCGCGGCATTTCCAACGGCCGCCGGGTCGTCCTCATCAACAAGGACGACGCCGCCGAGCTCGGCTTCCAGGACCGCGATCTTGTTGACGTCGTCAGCACCTTCCAGGGCCAGGAGCGCCGGGCGGACAAGTTCCGGCTGGTGTTCTACCCCACTCCCCGCGGGTGCGCAGCGGCCTATTTCCCGGAGGCGAACGCCCTGGTCCACCGCGAGCTCGTGGCCCGCGAGTCGAACACCCCCGGCTACAAGGCCATGACGGTGCGGTTCCTTCCGCATGAGGAGCAGGTCCGGCAACTGAGCTGACCTCAACACACAGACCTCAACACACAACTGAAGCGGCCGGCGGTAAATACCGCCGGCCGCTTCAGTTGTTTGGCCTGCTTGTGTGGCCGCTACTTCGCGAGGCCGGCCTTCCGCAGCGCTTCCGCCATGGCCGTGTTCGCCTGGCTCGGTGCCTGTTGAGGAGACGCCTTCCGCGGGGCTGCCGTCTCTTGACGGCTGCCTCCGGCTTGGCGGTTGCTTCCCGCCTGACGGTCCCCGGAACGTGCCCGGTCCCCGCCCGCCTGACGGCCCCCGCTCTTCTGACGTTCTCCTGAAGGTGCGCTTCCTCCGGAGGGCGCCGGTTCGTCGTCGAGCCTCAGCGTGAGGGAGATGCGCTTACGCTCGGGGTCCGCCTCGAGCACCTTCACCTTCACCACCTGGCCGGATTTCACCACCTCGCGCGGATCCGACACGAAGCGGTTGGCGAGTGCCGACACGTGGACCAACCCGTCCTGGTGCACGCCGACGTCGACAAACGCCCCGAACGCGGCAACGTTGGTGACGGTTCCCTCGAGCACCATGCCGGGCCT
This sequence comes from Arthrobacter sp. KBS0703, assembly GCF_002008315.2. Taxonomy (NCBI): domain Bacteria; kingdom Bacillati; phylum Actinomycetota; class Actinomycetes; order Micrococcales; family Micrococcaceae; genus Arthrobacter; species Arthrobacter sp. KBS0703. The sequence continues at coordinate 2,992,900 of NZ_MVDG02000001.1, forward strand.
GAGGTCGGAGATCTTCTCGATGCCCTCGGAGAAGGTGGCCGCCTTGAACGCCGGCCGCGGATCCCGTCCCGGCTTCTCCAGCTCGGCGATGATGTCGCGGACCGTGGGCAAGCCGAACGTGCCGTCCACGAAGTCCTCCGGATTCAGGGAACTGGCCGCGGCCGCCCCCGCCGGCAGAAGCCCAGCATGGACCGGCCCACCTGCGTTGCCGGATGCAGCCCCTGACCGAGCACCCGCCGCGGCTAGGATCTTCCGCGCCACCGAGTACGCCTCCGGGTGCACACTGGAGGCATCGAGCGGCTCGGCTCCCCCGGTGATCCGCAGGAACCCGGCGCACTGCTCAAAGGCCTTGGCGCCCAGCCGCGGCACCTTCTTCAGCTCGCTGCGCTTGGCGAAGGGCCCGTGCTCGTTCCGGTAGGCCACAATGTTTTCGCTCAGCAGCGGTCCGACGCCGGCCACTCGGCTCAGCAGCGCGGGCGATGCCGTATTCACGTCCACCCCCACCGCGTTCACGCAGTCCTCCACTACGGCGTCCAGGCTGCGGTCCAGCTTGGCTGCGGTCACGTCATGCTGGTACTGCCCGACGCCGATCGACTTCGGATCGATCTTCACGAGTTCCGCCAGCGGGTCCTGCAGCCGCCGCGCAATGGAGACGGCGCCCCGCAGGGACACGTCCATGCCCGGCAGTTCGGCCGCGGCCAGCGCTGACGCCGAGTACACGGACGCGCCGGCCTCGGACACCACGAGCTTCTGCGGCTTCACAGCCCCGCTGGCAGCCGCCCCAGTCCCGGCAGCCGCCTCTGTTCCTGCGGCCGCCTCCGCGGACAGCCTCTTGAGCAGTTCGGCCGCGAGCTTGTCCGTCTCGCGCGACGCCGTCCCGTTGCCGATCGCCACGAGCTCGACGGCGTGCCTCCGCGCCAGCCGTACGAGCGCGGCCAGCGCCTCGTCCCACTTGCGCGCCGGGGCGTGCGGATAGACGGTGTCCGTGGCCACCACCTTGCCCGTCCCGTCCACCACAGCCACCTTCACGCCGGTGCGCAGCCCGGGATCCAGGCCCAGGGTGGCGCGGTTTCCGGCGGGGGCGGCCAGCAGCACATCCCGCAGGTTGGCGGCGAAGACACGGACGGCCTCGTCCTCCGCGGCGGCGAACATCCGCCCGCGCAGGTCAGCCGTCAGCCGCGCCAGCACCCGGGAGCGCCACGCCACCTGTGCAGTCTGCAGCAGCCAAGCGTCGGCAGGCCGGCCGCGGTCGGCCACCCCGAGGAACCTGGCCACCGCTGATTCGTAACGGGCGCGCGCGGCGGCGAGGGCGTCGTCGTCGGCCGGGTCCGCCTCGGCAAGGTCGAGCTCCAGGACGCCGTCCTTCTCGCCGCGCAGCAGCGCCAGCACCCGGTGCGACGGCATGCCCGACGGTGCCTGCGAGAAGTCAAAGTAGTCGGCGAACTTCTGGCCGTCGGACTCCTTGCCCTTCTTCACGCGCGACGCCATCCGCCCCTGCGTCCACAGCCTCTCCCGCAGCGTCTCGGCGAGGTCGGGATCCTGCGCCACGCGCTCCACGATGATGGCCCGCGCGCCGGCGAGCGCGGAAGCCGGGTCCTCGATAGCGTGCTCGGAGTTCAGGTACTTCGCGGCCTCCTGCTCCGGATCCAGCTCGGGCCGTTTGAGCAGCGCATCCGCGAGCGGCTCCAGCCCGGCCTCGCGGGCGATCTGCGCCTTGGTGCGGCGCTTGGATTTGAAGGGCAGGTAAATGTCCTCCAGCCTGGATTTTGTGTCGGCGCCGACGACGGCGGCCTGCAGTTCCGGCGTCAGCTTCCCCTGCGCGGCGATCGCTTCAAGGACGGCACGACGGCGGTCCTCCAGTTCGCGGAGGTACCGCAGGCGCTCGTCGAGCTCGCGGAGCTGGGTATCGTCCAGCGTCCCGGTGGCTTCCTTGCGGTACCGGGCGATGAAGGGAACGGTGGATCCGCCGTCGAGCAGGTCCACGGCGGCCTTCACCTGCCAGGTCTTCACGCCGAGCTCGTCGGCGATCTGGGCCGCGATGGAGGCGGCGCCTTGGTCGGCAGCACGCTCAGCGGTGGGCGTGGGTACTGTTGCTGGCGCGGGCACGGAACGGGGCTGCGGGATTTGGGTCACCCGTACATTTTGCCTCACTTGGCCCCGCACGGCGGGAAAACAGCCCATCCGGGAGGGACCCCGGCCGGAAGACGGGGGCACACGGCGGGCACGTCCAGCAGGCCGGCCCGGGCCAACCAACGCACTCTACCCACGGCAGGGCTTAAGTGGTGTAGTGACTGTAGGCAGCGAAAGTCCTCGGCATAGGCGGCGCATCATGCAGGAATTGCTGATCATTCTTCAGGACGGCTTCAACGGGGACGAAGTCGCCATCACGGTCAACGGCAAGGAGGCCCGGTACGACCGCGATGTCACTACCCGGGCGCTCCTGGGAATGGCCGAGGAAGTGTCCGTGGAACTGCCCGCAAAAGGCGCCACGGTGGGCGTGGAAGTCACCAGCCGCAACCTCAGCGCCGAAAAGAAGCTCCACGGCAGGCCCCGCAGCCTCCTCGTGTCCATCGAGGACGGCGAGCTGGTGCTCAGCGAAGGGACCGGGCGCGAGGCGTTCCTCTGAAGCGCCTTGCCGCTGAAGACCCTACTGTCCTTGGGTCTCCGCCAACGACAGCGCCTCGTCCAGCACCTTGCCGAAGTTCGCGGCGTCGTGCGCGAACCGGCCCAGGAAGAGGCCCGACACACCCTTGAGGTCGGGCAGCAGCCCGGGCTTCGCGGAGCCGCCGTAGATGACCGGCAGCTCCCGCAGACTGCGGCCGCCGTGCGAACCGCCCTCATTGGACCGGTGGGCGTCCAACATGTCCCGCAAGGAACGGACGACGGCGGACACGTATGCCGCGCTGGCCGGCTCGGCAGCGCCGATGGCCCAGACGGGCTCATAGGCGATGACCAGCCGTGACGCGAGGTCCCAGTCGCCCCGGATCGCGGCCTCGATCTGTCCGTACACAAAAGCGGCTGCTGCCCCGGCGCCGTCGGCTGGATCGGCGTCCGCCGCCGGAGTGGTTTCCTCCCCGACGCACAGCAGCGGGGTGACGCCGGCGCCGTCGGCCGCCTTGACCTTGAGCGCAACCATGGCGTCGTCCTCGCCGAAGTGGCGGCGGCGTTCGGCGTGGCCGATTTCGACCAGCCGGACGCCCAGCTCAGCGAGGAGCGACGGCGACACTTCCCCGGTCCACGGGCCGTCGGCCCAGCCGCAGTTCTGTGCACCAAGGACCAGCGGCGAGCCGGCAATGATCTCGCCAGCGGCTGGCAGCACGGGGAAGGACGGGATGACAAACGGGACCACCCGCCCGGCCGCGAGGGCCGGACGGGCGTCCACTTCATTGCGCAGCTCGCCCAGCCAGCGCAGGCTGTCCCGGTAGCCGAGGTACATCTTGGTGCTGACTCCGACGTACACGGTGCCGGTGCTGACCGGGTTGAGCTGCGTCAATGTGTTTCCTGCCGTTTCGTTCCGGGACTGGCATTCCTCGACTTGCGAAGGCGCCTGATCAATACGAGGTTCGATCGGGCACCAGCCAGCCTCTTTCAGTGCCTACTTTTCCAGGAGTTCGTCTGCCTTGTTCTGGAACTTCCTGGTACCAAACATCATGGCTGCTGCGAGGAACGGCAGCACACCGAGCGCGTAGACACCCATGGTGCCGGTGTCCGATGCGGTGACCTGGTTGACGGTGGTCCGCAGGATCGGGGCTACGAAGCCGCCCAGGTTACCGAGCGAGTTGATGAGTCCGATGCCGGCCGCGGCAGCGGTTCCGGTGAGGAACGCCGTCGGGTAGGACCAGGCAATGGGACCGATCGAGAGGAAGCTGCAGACCGCCAGCGAAATGAAGACGATGCCCAGTGCCGGAACGTGGTTGGCGCCGGCCCAGGCCGAGCCGAAGATGCAGAGGCCCGTGGAGATGAACAGCCCGGTACCCCAGACACGGCGGCGGACCACCGTGTTGGCCGCCTTGCCGATGAAGTAGCAGGCGAAGATGCCGAAGAACCACGGGATGGCTGCCATGAGCCCGACGGCGAGGCCAACTTTCTGGCCGGTCAGCTGGGCCACCTGCTGCGGGAGGTAGAACGTCACGCCGTAAACCGCGATCTGGAGGCAGAAGTAGATCACCGTGAAGTACCAGACCTTGCCGTTCTTCATGGCCGCGAGCACGCCACGGGGACCGGATTCTTCCTTGACGGTGTCCTCGAGGGCCATGACGTCAAGGAGGGCCTTCTTCTCGTCCTTGGCCAGGAACTTGGCGTCCTGCGGGCTGTTGATGAGGAAGAAGAAGGCGGCGACGCCGGCGAGCACCGCGAGTATGCCCTCGACGAAGAACATGACCTGCCAGCCCTGGACGCCGGGGACCTGGTCGCCGATGTTGATGAGCCAGCCGGACAGCGGTGCGCCCATCATCTGGGAGAACGGCTGGGCCAGGTAGAAGATGGCGAACATCTTGACGCGGACCTTGTTCGGGAACCAGGCCGCCAGGAACATGATGACGCCCGGGAACAGCCCGGCTTCGGTCACACCCAGCAGGAACCGCAGGATGATGAAGGAGGTCTCGCCCTGGACGAAGGCGAAGCAGGCCGAAACGATGCCCCAGGTGATGGCGATACGGGCCAGCCACACCTTGGCGCCGAACTTGGTCAGCAGCAGGTTGGACGGGATCTCGAACAGGGCGTAGCCGATGAAGAAGATGCCCGCGCCAAGGGCGTACGCACCGGCCGTGATGCCTTTGTCCACGCCGAGGGCGGCCTCGGCGAAGCCCACGTTGGTGCGGTCCAGGAAGGCCACGACGTAAAGGATGACGAGCATCGGCATGAGCCGGAAGGACGCCTTGGAGATCGCCGATTTGAGAACCGGCGAGTCCAGCAATTCCTTGGTAGTGCTCGGCGTTGTGACAGTCATTCAAACTCCTCGTTGAGCAGGTAAGTGAGCAAATCAGAAAGGCAAATCGATGAGACCGATTCGACGGGAACCAGTCAGGTAATTCGGTGGGCGCCTAAGTCAGCGGAGCACTCAGAACGAGAACGCGATGAGCAGTACGCCTACCAGGCTTGCGAGGACGCCGACGGCCAGGTAAATCTTGCGTTCCCTGGTCCACGAGCTGAATCCGGCGGTAAGTGCCTGGGCGCTTGCCGGCCGTGTGCTCGCCGGGCCGGCGCGGTGGTTGTTCTGGGCCATGGTGGTCCTTCCTAGTGCATGTAGAGGCCGCCATCCACATTCAGCGTCTGGCCGGAGATGTATCCGGCGTCCTCGCTGATGAGGAAGGCGATGGCTGCTGCGATGTCGCGGGTGGATCCGACGCGGTTGACCACGAGGTCCTTGGTGAGCTCGTCCTTGCGTTCCTGGCTCAGCGTTCCTCCCATGATGTCGGTGTCGATGGGGCCCGGCGAGATGGCGTTGACGGTGATGTCGTACTCGCCCAGTTCGCGGGCGGTGGCGCGGGTCAGGCCGATGACGCCGGCCTTCGCCACGGAGTACGGGGTCTTGGAGAAGGTTCCGCCGCCGCGCTGGGCGGAGACGGAGGAGATGTTCACGATGCGTCCGATCCGGTTCTTGACCATGGACTCTGCGACGCGGCGCGTGGCGTAGTGGACGCCGTTGAGGTTGATGTTCAGCACGCGGTCCCACTCGGCGGCGTCGAGCTCCAGGTACGGAACTGGCGAGCTGACGCCTGCCACGTTGGCGAGCGCGACGATCTGCGGAAGTTCGGCCTCGATCGAGTCGATCGCGGCACGCACCGACGCCTCATCGGCCACATTGGCGCCGGCGCCGTGCGCCTTCACACCGTATTGTTCCGCAATTTCCTTGGCCGTGGCCCGGCAAAGGGCGTCGTCGAGGTCGATGATGCCGATGTTCCAGCCCTGCTCGGCGAGGTAGTTGGCCGTGGCCCGGCCGATCCCGCGCTCGGAGACGGCTCCGGTAACGATTGCGGTGCGTTCTGACGGAAAAATGCTCATGAATAGGCTCCTGGGGTGTGGCGAAGGGCAGGCAGCAACAGTCACTGCCCGGCAAGGACCGGGCAGTGACTGACGCTTTCTTGCGGTCCGGACCAGAAGGCCCGGACCAGTGGGTCGTTAGTGGATCAGCGCGTAGTTAATGGGCGCTGTTAGTTGATCGGCGCGGGGCCGAGGTCTTCGATGAGCTTCTGCATCGCAACGTAGGCCTTGTTGCGGTAGGCGATCAGCTCGGGCGTGCGCTCGGCCGGGACGTTCAGGAAGCCTGCGCCGGTCTTGGTGCCCAGCTTGCCCGCCTCAACGAGGTCCGTGAGGATCTTGGGCGTGGCGAAGCGCTCGGGGAAGTCGGTCTGCAGGGACTTGTAGCAGAAGTTGTAGACGTCCAGGCCGGCCATGTCGGCGATGGCGAACGGGCCGAAGAACGGGAGCCGGAAGCCGAAGGTGGTGCGGACCAGGGTGTCAACGTCTTCCGCCGTCGCAATGCCCTGTTCCACCAGCTGCGCGGCCTCGTGGAACAGCGCGTACTGCAGGCGGTTGAGCACGAATCCGGTGACGTCCTTGACCACGGCGGTCTGCTTGTTGGCGGCGTGGACGAGGTCCCGGACGGCGCCCACGGTCTCGGCCGAAGTGCCTGCGTGAGGGATGATCTCCACACCCGGGATGAACGGCGAGGGGTTGGAAAAGTGCACGCCCAGGAAGCGTTCCGGGTTGCTGACCGGTTCGGACAGGTCCGCGATGGAGATGGTGGAGGTGTTGGAACCGATGATCGCGTCCGGACGGGCGGCCGCGCTGATGCGGGCCAGCGTCTGGTGCTTGATCTCGATGACCTCGGGCACGGCCTCCTCGATGAAGTCGGCGTCCGCGACGGCCTCCTCGATGTCCTTGGCAGCCCAGAGGTTCTGCTTCAGGATCTCGGTGGCTCCTGCTGGGAACAGGCCGTCGGCCACGAACTGGTCGGATTCGGTGAGGAGCCGCTCGTAGTTCTTCTGGGCAACCTCGGCGGACACGTCAGCCAAGGCAACGCGTGCGCCGCCAAGGGCCAGGACCTGCGCGATGCCGCCGCCCATGTATCCCGAGCCGACGACGGCAATCTTGCGCGAGCTGTTGGGTGTTTCTGTCATGGTCAGTCAGCCTTCGTGTAGTCGGGTTCGTAGGAGCAGATGGCCTCCACCTTGGCGGCCGAGGACGAGTTCTCATCGAAGCGGTGCGCGAGCCATTCGCCCACGAGCTTCTTGGCGAGCTCGAGGCCGATCACGCGCTGGCCCATGGTGAGGACCTGGGCGTTGTTGCTCAGGACGGAGCGCTCAACGGAGTAGCTGTCGTGTGCGGTTACGGCACGGATTCCAGGTACCTTGTTGGCCGCGATGGCCACGCCGAGCCCGGTGCCGCAGATCAGCAGCGCCCGGTCGGCTTCGCCCGCGGCTACTTTGCGGGCGGCGTTGACGGCGACGTGCGGGTAGGCAGTGGAATCGTTGGCGCCCACGCCGATGTCCAGCACCGATGCCACGCGGCTGTCTGCCTCGAGCAGGGCCTTCAGGGCTTCCTTGTATTCGACGCCGGCCTCATCGTTGCCGATGACAATGCGCCAGCCTGCGGTGTCAGTCATTTTTTGCTCCATTTCCGGCCGCTGCGGCCAGCTTTGAATTGTCGGCGCCCGAAGTCCCGGCGCCGGATTCGATGTACGTGGCGATCCGCTCGGTGATCAGTCCGAAGGAGACTGCGCCCGGATCGGGGTGGCCGAGGCTCTTTTCAGCCAAGGGGCGGGCCCGACCCTTGAGGGGGCGAAGGTCCGCGGTCTGCCGGGCGGCTTCCGTTGCCGCGGCAGCGGCTTCGGCGAGGGCGCTGCCCAAGGAGGCACCGCCGTCGGACGCTTTCAGGAAGGCGTCCCGGAACGGCAGCAGGGCGTCAACCATGGTCTTGTCCCCCGGTTCTGCCTTGCCCAGTTCGGTGATGGCGTCCGTGAAGGCGGTGACGGCGGCTGCCGCGTCTGCGGCCCGGTACGACTCGCGGTTGCCCAGGGCCAGGCCCGCTGCGATCACGGCCGATCCCCACAGCGCCCCGGAGGTTCCGCCGGCGCGCTCGCTCCACGCTTCTCCGGCCTCGGTGAGGACGTGCTGTACCGAGGCTCCGGCCGCCGCGTTCTGCTCGCCGGCGGCCGTTGCGGCGTCCACACCGCGGCGCATGCCGATACCGTGGTCGCCGTCGCCGGCAATGGCGTCCAGGTTGCCCAGTTCCTCTTCATGTTCGACGACGACGTCCCGCACCTGGGCGAGCACGGCGGCTGCCAGCCGGCCCAGGTCCGCGGACGCCGCAGTGGCCTTCTCGGTCTCTTCCGCAGCGACGGCTTCGGGTCCGGCCATTTCGCGGCGGGCACGCGGCGCGAGGTTGCCTTTGCGGTACGCCGGGGTGTCGGCCGGGGCCGCCCAGAACTGCTCGAGTTCGTCGTCGAGCCACAGGAGGGTGAGCGAGAGTCCGGACATGTCCAGGCTCGTGACCAACTCGCCGCACTCCGGTTCCACCACTGTCAGGCCGGCCTTGCTGAGGAGCTTTTCGACCTTGCCGAAGAGGAGGAACAGTTCGTCGTACTTGACCGTGCCTAGGCCGTTGACGATTGCCACCACCCGGTCACCGGAGTCTGCCGGCTTATCCTCCAGGAGGCGGGAGACCAGTAGCTCGGCCAGTTCGGAGGCGGTGGGCATGGGGTGTTCGGAGATGCCGGGCTCGCCGTGGATGCCCAGGCCCAGCGACATCTGGCCGGCCGGCACCTGGAAGAGCGGCTCGGAGGCGCCGGGCAGGGTGCAGCCGCTGAAGGCCACGCCCAGTGAGCGGGTGCGGTGGTTCGTTTTGATGGCCAGCCGTTCCACCTCATCGAGGCCCAGGCCGGCCTCGGCTGCGGCGCCTGCGATCTTGAAGACGGTGAGGTCGCCGGCGATGCCGCGGCGCTTTTCGATCTGGTCCAGCGGGGCGCTGGCGATGTCGTCGGTGACCAGGACGGTGCGGGTCTCGATGCCCTCGGCGTTGAGCCGCAGCTGGGCCTGGCCGAAGTGCAGGACGTCGCCGGCGTAGTTGCCGTAGCTGAGGAGCACGCCGCCGCCGGCGTTGGCTGCCTTGGCCACGCGGTAGACCTGCCCGGCCGCGGGGGACGCGAACATGTTGCCGCAGGCGGAGGCTGCGGCAAGCCCCGGGCCGACGAGCCCGGCGAAGGCCGGGTAGTGTCCCGAGCCGCCGCCAATTACGAGTGCCACCTGGCCGGAGGTCATTTCGGTGGAGCGGACGACGCCGCCGTCCACGCGGGCGACGTAGCCGCGGTTGGCAGCCACGAAGCCGTCCAGCGCCTCATCCGCGAAATCAGCGGGATTGTCGAAGATCTGAGTCATGGTTCCTCATTGAATCCGAGTTGGGTTGATCAGTTCTGGCGGGCACCGGCCGGAGTCGTACTCCGGCCGGTGCCCCGGGATGACTGCCGTCCGAGCACTGCCGGCGGCCGCCGTCGGAAGTCAGGCTCCGGTGGGAACCTGACTTCCGGGAGACTAGGAGCTGGCGAGTCCGACGGCGGCCGGCTGCTGCCGTCCCTGTGCCACGAGGCTCTTGCCGAGCGCGTAGCCGTCCTTCTTGGGCAGGACGTGGCGGCGCAGGTATTCCTGGTTGCTGGCCGTCACGGAGAGGCCGTCTCCGCCGTAGTGCTCGGTGCAGATGATCCCCTGGTAGCCGGCGGCGATGGCCACCTTGAATGCCTCGCGGTAGTTGATCAGGCCGCTTTCCATGGGGGCGGGCATGGCCACGTAGCTGTCGCGGGCCACGTCCTCGTCACGGATGTAGTTCTTCATGTGCCAGTAGTTGGAGTACGGCATGGTCTTGGCGACCATTTCGCGCCAGTCCTCGATGGGCCGGTGCAGGCGGATCAGGTTTCCGATGTCCGGGTTGAGGCCCACATTGGCGAGTCCGATGTCCTGGACCAGCTGCACGGACGAGTCCGCGGTGCCGAGGTAGGTGTCCTCATACATTTCGAGCGAGAGCAGGACCCCCACCTCTGCGGCGTGACGGCCCAGTTCGCGGAAGCGGGTGACGGCCTTGTTCCAGGCATCCTTGTCCCCGACCGGATCCTTGTAGCCTTCGACGGTCCAGAACCACAGCTGCTTCTGCTGCTCAGGGGTGATCGCCTGGTGCAGTCCGAACGAGACAACTTCGCAGCCGAGCTCGGCGGCGGCCTCGATGGTGCGGTGGCTGTATTCGAGGTTGGCTTCCCAGTTGCCTTCCTCGATCACGCTACGCCGGATGGCCGAGATGACGGGGATGCCGACGCCCACGTTCTGGGCGGTCTGCTTGAATTCCGCGAGGCGCTCCTTGCTGAGGTCGCCGGGGCGGACCCAGCTGTCCGTGAGGTCGGCGTTGCTGAAGCCGGCTTCCTTGACCTCGGTCAGGACCTCGGCCCAGGCGGACGCGTCGGCATCGTTGATGTGGTTGCCCTGCGCGTCGGTGCCGGGAAACTGCAGCAGTGCTGCGGTGATGGGCCAGTTATCAGCTGTGTAAACCACGTTGTTGTTCACTCCTTTGTGGGAATCCTCTTTCCTATAGGATTCATCATCGAGTGGGGTGTTGTCAAGGTCACACGGCAAGCTTAGTGTCCTTTCGCGGCGAAAGCGGCGGTGTCGAAGACCTCAGGGTTGAGGACATTCCGGGGCCGCTCCCCCGCCGCGACTGCGAGGATCGAGGCGAGGGCTCCGTCCGCGACGTCCCGGGTGAAATCGGCCGTCCAGCACAGCGAATGAGGCGACAGCACCACATTCTCCAAGGTCAGCAGCGCGTCATCGGGAAGCAACGGTTCCGGCTCGAAGACGTCCAAGCCGGCGCCGGCAATGCGACCGGACTGCAGGGCGTCTCGCAGGGCGTCCGTATCCACAAGCTTCCCCCGGCCGATATTGATGAGGTAGGCGCTCGACTTCATCCGGGCCAGGACGTCTGCATCAATCAGCTTTTCTGTGGCCGGGGTGAGCGCGGCACAGAGCACCACGTAGTCCGAGCGCTCGAGCAGTTCGTTCAGGCCGAGCAGTTCCACACCAAGCTCGGCGGCCTCCGGATGGCGGCCGCTTCGGTTGTTGCCGACGACCTTCATTCCCAGCGGCGCCAGCAGCCTGGCGAGCTCTGCGCCCACGCTCCCGAAGCCCACAATGCCCACTGTCTGGCCGACGAGGGGCGCACCGCGATACTGTTCGCGGGAGGCCCAGTCGGACGTGCGGGTCAGCCGGTCTTTGGCCAACAGGTTGTGCGAGAGCGCCAGCAGCAGGGTGAGTCCCGCGACCGCGAGCGGCCGCCGGATGGCATCCGGGGTGTTCGTGACGACGACGCCGGCGCGCGTGCAGGCGTCGAGGTCGATGGTCTCGTAGCCGGCCCCGAAGCGGGCAACCAGCTTCAGTTCTGGCGCGTGGTCCAGCGTGCGCGAATCGAAGGCGATGTGGCCCAGTGACAGAACCGCGTGGACGCCGGCAAGGTCCGCTGGCGGGATCGGGTCCGTGTAACTGGGCAAGACGCTCCAGCTGATGCCGTTCTCGGTTAGTCTCCGGAGTCCAAGGTCTCCATGGATGGAGCTTCCGTCGGGCCGCGCGGCGTCGGCCGTGACGGCTACGGTGAACGGCGGGCGGGCGGTTCCCGCAGTAGTGGTTCCCTCCGCCAGCGTGGTTCCCGCCGCCGGGGCGGCCGCCGAGGTGGCGACCGCCGTCGTCGTCAATGCATTTGTTGCTGTGCTCATGCGTCGGTTCAGCTTTCTGTCTGCAGTACTGCGGTCTTGTCCTTGATGGGTTCGCGGACCAGCACGGTGTATGCCACGGCGGCGAGGGCGGCGATGATGCCGCCGATCACGAACGACGGCGCGTAGGAGCCCGTGGCGTCCGCGATCACGCCGGTCAGCAGCGGGGCGAAAGCGCCGCCGAAGTAGCCGCCGAAGTTCTGGATGGCACCGACGGATGCCACCTGGGAGTTGTCCACGATGTCACCGGGCATGGCCCAGGCAGCCGCCTGCATGGTGGCGACGAAGCCCAGCGCCACGGTCATCACGGCGATGGCGAGCGGGAGGGAATCCACGAACGGAATGAGGCAGATCAGGATGCCGGCAGCAATGGCAGCCACGGACATGACGTGGCGCTTGGCCAGCAGCGGATCGCGGCCGGCCTTCTTGGAATAGCGCGTCATGACCCAGCCGCCGGTGATGCCCAGGATGGCCGCACCGAGGTACGGTACCGCAGCCAGCCAGCCGGAGTTGGCGATGCTCGCTCCGCGCTCTTCCTGCAGGTAGAGCGGGAGGAAGACGATGAAGATGTTCCAGATCCAGATGACGCAGAAGAAGCCTGCCATCATTCCCCAGATCTGGCGGTGCTTGAACAGGCCCAGCCAGGAGACCTTCTTGGCGGAGAGCTGCTGGGCGGTGCGTTCGGCTTCGATGTAGGCGAGTTCCTCGTCGCTGATGCGCTTGTGGTCCTCGGGGGTCCGGTAGTAGAGGAAGAAAGCGACGGCCAGAATCAGGCCGGCAATGCCGAGGAAGATGAAGATGGCCTGCCAGCCGAAGGCGAGCATGATGGCGGTCAGGATGGGCGGGGCAATGGCGGGCCCCCACTTAGAGCCGCTGTCCCAGATGGCGGTGGCCTGGCCACGCTCGGCCCGGGGGAACCAGTCGGCGGTCAGCTTGGCGGACGCCGGTCCATTGGGGGCTTCGGCCACGCCCAGCAGGAAGCGGAAGGTAAGAAACTGCCACATCTTGCCTCCGACGGCCATCAGCGCCGTGGCGATACTCCAGCCGGCGATGGCCAGGAAGTACATGCGGCGGGCGCCCAGCTTGTCCACCAGCCAGCCGGCCGGGAGCTGGCTGAAGGCATAGGTCCAGGAAAACACGGTGCCTAGCAGACCGATGTCCGTCCGGGTCATGCCGAAGTCTTTGATGAGCTGTGGCGCAGCGATGGAGATGGCGCTGCGGTCCATGTAGTTGACGATGCCCGCGAGCAGGGCCCAGCCGAGGATCCCCCATCGCAGATTCTTGATAGTGCGGCGTGTTGCTGAGTCCCTGGGCTTGGCGGCCACTGTGTCTGTCTGCATTTTCACTCCCTTGTGATCGCGGTGTCGGCAGCATTGCCGGCACAATCAAAGATCCTATAGGGACATCGGACAGGCTGTGAGGATCGTCACACAGTTGTTACCAACCGCGCGTCGTTTTCCGGGGTAAGCTCACGCGGCCGCCCTCGGCCGCTTTTCAGGCGGTCCTGTGGACCCTCTGGTCAGGCTGCCCCGCGACCTTCAGGCTAGTCAACCGGAGCATCGGCCATGGCCCGCTCGCGGACTCTTTGGACGTGATCCGCCATGGCGGCCGCGGCTTTTTCGGGATCGCCGGTGGAAAGTGCGTCGAGCACCGACTGGTGCTCCGCGATGGCGTTCTCGGCGTCCGTGATGCCCACGCCGCCGAACAGCCGGAAGCGCTGGACCTGTCCGCCCAGAGCGGCGTACGCGGAAACCATGAACTGGTTCCCGGTTTGCTGGGCGATCAGCTGGTGGAAGCGTTCGTCGGCTTCGAGGTAGTCCTTGTACTCGGAGAAGGACGGGCCGCGTGGTGCCGATTTCAGGTCCTCGACCGCCTGTTCCAGCTCGGCGAACCGCTGCGGTGTCAGGCGCGCGCAGGCGAGCCGCGCGTTGACGGGCTCGATCGCGAGGCGCGCTTCCATGAGCTCGGCGAAGTCCTCCCGGGTGAAGACCGGGGCCACTCTGTAGCCTTTCAGCGCCACCCGCCGGACCATGCCGGTGTGCTCCAGCCGCGCCAAGGCCTCACGGACCGGAGTGGGCGAAACGTCGAGTTCGCGGGCGGTTCCGTCGATGCTGACTGCGGCGCCGGGCTCCAGCCGTCCGTCCATCAGGGACGCCAGGAGTTCCTCGTAGACATGGTCTGCCAGGACCTGGCGGCTGACGGTGCGGCCGCCCCTGCGGTCAGCCTGCACGGCGGGCTGGCTGCCGGGTCGGGGGCCATTGGACGCTTTCTGCATGGTCAAATCCTATAGGGGCCGGCCTTGGGCTGACCCCACGGCCTGATCAGCGGGAAGCTATGGACCACACTTCACCTTTCCACCGGTTTGAATGATGGTGAAGCTCCATTCCGCGGTCGATTTCTGCAGGTCCGCGAATGCCGCAGTCACGCGGACAGTCAAGGGGGTGACGCCGGGGTTCGCTAGGACGATGGGAGATCCCTCACTGATGGCGATCGGCCCCGTTCCGGAGCCGGCGGGGTATTCGGTGGCCAGGGGACTGTACGTGCCATCCGCCTGGCGGGCAGCGATGGTGAGCGTGACGGGGCTCTGCGCCGACGAGACTGTCAGGGTTGCCGTCTTTTCATTGGTGCTGTTGGCGCAGGTCAGTGTGATCGGGGAACCCCAGTTGACACCTGCCGAGACGGACATAGTCGCGGTGGCTGACTGCTGCCAGAGCGCGACGGCGGCAGTGCCGCCAATGCCGAGGAGCACCGTCAGCATAAATGCGAATAGCGCCAGCATGGCGCCGGGTATCTTGGCCTGGGGGGTCATGCCGCCTCTCCTGATTCCAGGCGCCGGCTGCGGATGTGCCGGACGATAAGCAGAAGGCCGTAGCCAATGAGACCGGCAGCGCCCGCCGTCACCCAGAGGCCACGATCCGCATTGCCGAGTGCATTGGCAGCGTAACCTACAAGCGGGACGGCGTAGAACAATTTCCCTTTGACCTGGAGTTCACGGACCGGGTTGGCGTCGTTGATGTCGTTGTTGTCACCCTTGGTGATCAGGGTTCTTTCCCCGGTCTGCGTGGCACCGAAACCGACAATCCGGTGCGTCTCCACTGCCGGCTTGCCCGATTCCAGCTGGAACGTGACGATGTCGCCGTATTTGAGTTCGCTGAATGCGGCGGGCTTGACCACCAGGAATGTGCCCGGCGAGTACTTCGGAGCCATGGAGTTGGTCAGCACCGAGTAGGTCTGGGAACCGGTGGCCTTGGGTACGAGGATCAGCACCAGTGCGGCGAAAACTGCGACCGTCAGCAGCACGACGGTGGCGACGCGGCCCGCGCCAGCCAGCCGGCGGCGGGCCGGCTTTGTTGCCTGGTCGGTGCTTGCGGCCTGTTCACCGGCAACCTTCGTGCCGCTCTTTGAAGCGGACATTCTGCCGCTGGCCGGGAAGGTATCAAGCGCAGCCACTGGGCACCCCGCAGAGCTGCGTAGCGGTGAGGGGGATCGAGATGCTCACGGCTTGTCCTTTCACAGTGGCTGGAGCGGTGGAGGAGAGCTTGACTTCGAAACAGATGATGGTGGTTGCGCCCTTGGGGACTGCCGCCGTGGTGAGGCCGGCCGGGGAGAGCTGGGTATAGCCCGTGGTGGTGCTGCATTCGGCGGTCGTCGCCACGTTCTTGGCGCTAACGGTCAGGTATTGCGCCAGCGATCCCCCGCCCACGTTAGTGACTGTTGGGGCGCCGGCGGTGACGCTGATGCTGAACTGCCCACCGGCGTCGGAATTATTGGTGGCCGAAACGCTGGAGTGGACCGCGGCGCCCGGCGTCAGGGGCGCTAGGGGCGTGCCCGAGGTGGTCAGTGCAAGGGTGGCCGCCCCTCCGCCGGCCAGCGTCATGTTGGTGACCTGGCCGGAGGGCAGCCCCGTGAGGCTGACGTTGAATGATGCGGCGGATACGGATCCGGGAGCAGCGGAGGCATTGGCCGCCCACAGGGCGTACGAGCCCTGCACGGTCAGGAGTCCCAGGAGCACCGCCGCGGCGATCAACGCGGCGGCCCGCAAACTGCGCGGGATGCCCATGGTTCCTCCTCCTGACCCTCTTCTGGTTATTGCCTCGGTGCGGATGCCGGCCACCCGCGAAGTAAAGTCCGCGGGTGGCCGGCAGTTCGCTAGGACAGGCCGGTCTGGGTGATCTGCTGCAGGGTGAACGCGACGTTGCCGAAGTTGTATGTCGCGCTGACGTCGGCGCGGCCCGTGGTGGTGGAGAGGAACTCGAAGGTGATGGTGGCTGTGACCGTCTTGGAGGTCGTCAGCGGGTTGGCAACGGTCACGCCGCCGACGGTCAGCACGGGGCCGGAGACAACGACGTTGGCCGGGGTGAATCCGTTGGCCGTGCCGGTGCCGGTGGCAGTGATGTCGGCAGCCATCTTGTTCCCCGTGAGGGTCACGTCCAGGACCTGGGTGTAGGTGAGCTTGTCACCCGGAACAACTTTGTAGGTTGCGATGTCGATCGTGGTGCCGGCGCGGTCTTTCCACACGCCGGCCGCGGACTTGGCGACGTTCAGGTCGCCGGCGATGACGGTGCCGGGCGCCGCGTTGTCCGATGCGTTCCAGGAGGCCAGCGTGCCGCCGCCGCCCAGCAGCAGTGCAGCGCCTACGGCGATGGCGGCGGTTCCCTTGATCAGTGCGCTGTTCTTCATGATGAGACCCTTCAAATTTTGTGGTGGCAGTTGTCTTGCTACCCAGAACAATGCCGCGCCTGGCTCAGGACTCGATGCCACAAAAGGTCAAGATTCACTCAAGAAAATATTGCCCCGAAAACAAGGTCAAACAAAGGGAACCGCCCGGTGTCCGGACGGTTCCCCTGGTTGGGTGATTCTGAGGCTGGCTAGGCCGTCTCGTACACCGGGTAGTCGGTGTATCCCTTCGCGCCTTCGCCGTAGAACGTGGCCTGGTCGGGCTCGTTCAGGGGCAGGCCTTCGCGCCAGCGGCGGGCGAGGTCGGGATTGGCGATGGCCGGCCGGCCCACCACCACGGCGTCCGCGTGACCGTCTGCCACCAGCGCGACTGCCTCCTCGCGGGTGGTGACGAGCCCGAACCCGGTGTTGACCAGGAACGTGCCGTTGAAGCGGGCACGCAGATCCTGGACGAGTTCACCCGAGGGGTCGCTGTGCAGAATGCTCAGGTAGGCAAGGTTCAACGGAGCGATCGAGTTCACCAGCACTTCGTAGGTTGCCCGGACATCCGCAGGATCATTCTCGTCGATGCCTTGAACATTGTGCTCCGGTGAAATGCGGATGCCGACGCGGTTGGCTCCGAGCGCTTCGACGACCGCATTGACGGTCTCGATGACAAAGCGCGCGCGGTTTTCGGGCGAGCCGCCGTAGCTGTCCGTGCGCACGTTGGCGTTCGGCGCCAGGAATTCATGCAGGAGGTAGCCGTTGGCCGAGTGCAGTTCGACGCCGTCGAACCCCGCTTCAATGGCATTGCGCGACGCCGTGACGATTTCCTGGAGGACTACCGGGAGTTCATCCGTTGAGAGCTCGTGCGGCACCGGGTATGCCTGCTTGCCGGTGTACGTCCGGGTTTCGCCCTCGACGGCGATGGCGCTCGGCGCAACGATGCGGTGGCCGCCCGTGATGTCCTCGTGGGAGACACGGCCGCCGTGCATGATCTGCGCGAAAATCCGTCCGCCCTCTGCGTGGACTGCGTCCGTGACGTTCTTCCAGCCGGCGATCTGCTCAGGGGTGACAATGCCGGGCTGTCCCGGGTAGGAGCGGCCTGCGGGGCTGGGGTACGTGCCCTCACTGACAATGAGGCCGAGGGTGGCCCGCTGGCGGTAGTGCTCTGCCACGAGCGGTCCCGGTACGCCTTCCCTGCCCGAGCGGAGGCGGGTGAGCGGTGCCATGACAAGGCGGTTGGGCAGTTCGAGCTCACCGAGGGACAGCGGAGAAAACAGCATGCGTGGTTCCTTTCAGAATGCATTGGGTCCAGTCGGTGCAACTGCCGCGCGCGTGCAAGTATTCCGGGTGTGACGCAGGTCATGGGATTACGGCGTCCAAAGCACTCCGAGCACAGCGACGGCGGCGCCCAAGGGGGTACCGCCGTCGTCGTCCGCTTCGTAGGTCCGCTGCTTCAGTGCCCTATCCGCATCTGGTTCTTGGTTTTTTGGTGTGGTTCGGGTCGTTTACCTGTTGCCCGGGCCAGCTCCCGGACACCCTTGGCCGCGGGGGTTGGCGATGCAGTCGTCCGCATAGTTCCGCGTGACGGAACGCCACACACTTACCGTATGTGGAGCCGAACTGAACTGGCCTTGGTTGGGGATGGGAAGGGCTGGCCCGCCGTTCACTGAATATGTGCCCTGGAAGTACGTGGTGAGCACAACGCTGAAGTCACCTGTCGCAGCGTAGGCGTGGCTGGTGCGCGTCGTCTCACCCCAGCGATCCTGAGTAAGGGGCCCACCCATGGTGGTTGTCGGGCCCAGCGAGGCGCCGTCGCCGTAGTCCCAGCGGTACTGGACTGGCTTGGCCACAATTCCGACGCTTTGGCCCAGCATGTTCACACTGAAGGATTGTTCCGAGGCCTCCGCGTAGAAGTTCGTCTCAGCACCGCGAAGAGTATGCGGGCTTGGCTGCACGCCGGCAGTTCCCGCTTTAACGGGTAGCTGCTCGAACTTTGACTGAATCTGCGCCGCAATCCTCCCCAAGACGTCGCTCGGGTCTTCCGTGTAGACGCAGCGATCAGGACGAATCTGGCTCCAGACTGGCGGCCGAAAAGCCTTCAAGGAGGAATACCAACGAACGGGACGGCCATTTTTCCCGTCCGTGCATTCTACCGCCGCATTCAGGCAGCCGACATCGAAATTATTCCGGCCGTCATCCAGACAGAGGTACTCAAATTTGTAGGCGTTGGGGTCTTCTTCCAATGCCCCAGGAGAATCGACCCAAACGTGGTGATCCGAGTCGAAGTGCCAGATACCCACGCCATCGTCTGTCCAAGAAACATCTGTGTCAGCTGCAAATGATTGTTCCGGCACTATTCCGACAATAGTTCCGACCAACACAAGCGAAAATAAGACTCTGAACCAATTGCGTTTACCCCGGGCGCGCATGATTTCAGCCGCCAAGCCTGTCGACGTTGTTTGCCTTCCAACGACCGTCCACGTATTTCGCAATCATGAGGTCCCCCAGCATGGGCGACTCGGTTACGGTCTGACCCACTGTTCCGTCAGCCTGCCTTAAGGAACCGGCAGACTGCTGCGACTGCATCGCCACTTGATATTCACCCGAACTTGTTCTCACAAACGCCGACTGAACTGCACGAACTTGGATACCAGCACCTACAATCCATTTGCCATCCTTGTTCCACTTCTCAATCCCCGGGAAAATCTTGCTACAGAGGGCGCATGACGGCCCAGTTATGCCCCTGACTGGCTTCAGATTTCCCGTCTCAAGAGCGTAATTGAGCAGCGCGTACCAGTACTTCGCGAACGCTTCCACGCCCTCTTTCGAATTCTTGTCCGCCAACGCTGGCTTCACTGGAACCGGCACGTTCTGCGCCTTGCCCTTAGCATCTGCGGGCTTATACACGGGCCTCGGGGTGGGAGTAGGAGTGGCGCTCGGCGTGGGTGTAGCCGAGGCCGAGGGCGTGGTCCCGCCGCTCGAACCATTTTTAGGGTCTTCACCATTGCTGCAACTGCTGAGCGCCAGAACGGAAGCGGCGAGGACGGATATCGCGGAGAGGCGCAGACGCCCGGAACTGAAGGTACGAGAAGTCATGCGCTAATCCCCCCGGATAGGTTTCAAGACATCTGTTTCCGAACAATGGTTAAAGGGTAGCCGAGGCTACACTTTCGAGCTCAAAGTTATCCACAGCCAGCAAACCCTTTCGTTCTACCACCTGCCGGCCAGCGCCGAAAGTCAAAGCCGCCGCTCCGAGCGAGAAAAACTCCGCAAGGCACCGTGAGAACACCGCACAAAAAAACGGGCCCGATGCACTTTGCCACCGGACCCGTCAATACCGCAGAGGCCAACAAAACAGGCCCCGTATTCCTTAGCGCTGAGCCGGCAGCACCAGCTCCCCCGACTTATCGGCCGACAAGGCGAGCGAAGAAACATACTGGGGTTCGCCGTCGGGTCCGTCCTGGGCGGAGCGGATCATGTCCGGACGTTCGAATTCGATTCCACTCACGTGGCAGAGGAGCTTGGCGTCGCTCGGGTTGCCGTCGGCGTCGAACATCGGCAGGTCAATCCCGTCGTCGGTGCGCCGAAGGTAGTAGCGCCCCTTGGTCAGGACAGCCAGCACCGGAGGCAACACCAAGGCAAGCCCCACAGCGAAGATCGGCGAATAGGGCTGGATGCCCGCTCCGAACGCCCCGAAGAACACGGCAATCGAAATCCCTGCGGATACCAGCATGGAGACGAAGCCCACCGGGTTCACGGCATACAGCATGCCGCGCCGGAACTCGGGGGTCTTCGGCGAGATCTTCAGCAGGTACTTGTTGATCGCGATGTCCGACGCAACGGTGACCACCCAGGCCATGGCGCAGTTGGCGTAGAAGCCCAGAATAGTGTTGAGGAAGCTGAACATGTTTGCTTCCATCAGGACCAGCGCAATCAGCAGGTTAACCACCACGAAGACCATGCGGCCCGGGTAGGTCTTGGTGACCCTGGTGAAGCTGTTGGTCCATGCCAGCGAGCCGGAGTAGGCATTGGTTACGTTGATCTTGATCTGGGAAATGACCACCAGCACCACCGCCAACGTCATGGCCAGCCATCCCGGCATCATTTCCTGATAAACGCCGAGGAACTGGTGCACGGGTTCGTTGGCCGTCGCGGAGGCGGCCGGATCAAGCTTGGCGATCAGGTAGACGGCGATGAACATGCCGACGATCTGCTTCACTGCTCCGAACATGACCCATCCCGGCCCGGCGAGGATCACGGCCCTCCACCACGCGCCCTTGTTCTCGGCGGTCTTGGGCGGCATGAAGCGCAGATAGTCAATCTGTTCGGCAATCTGCGCCATCAAGGACAGGCAGACGCCAGCCGCCAGCATCACGGACGCCAGGCTGGTGCCCTCGGCGCCGGAATCTCCCGTGAACGCGAAGAAGTCATCGATGCTGCCGGGGTGGGACACCAGCAGGTATCCCACCGGCACCACCATGAGAAGCAGCCACAGCGGAGTGGTCCACACCTGCAGCTTGGCCAGGGTGTTCATCCCGTAGATCACGAGCGGGATGATGATGACCGTGGAGGCGGCATATCCCAGCCACTGCGGGACGCCGAGTCCCAGCTCCAGCCCCTGGGCCATGATGGACCCTTCCAGGGCAAAGAAAATGAAGGTGAACGTCGCGAAGATGACGTTGGTGACCACGGATCCGTAGTAACCGAAGCCCGAGCCTCGCGTGATGAGGTCAAGGTCGATGTTGTACCGCGCAGCGTAGTAAGCCAGCGGAAAGCCCGTGGCGAAAATAATCACGGCGGCCACAAGAATGCCGAAGATCGCGTTCACCGTGCCATAGGCGATCCCGATATTCGCCCCGATCGAGAAATCGGCCAGGTAGGCGATGCCGCCCAGTGCACTGGTTGCCACCACCCCGGCGCTCCACTTGCGGTAGGAGCGCGGGGCGAACCTCAGCGTGTAGTCCTCCAGGCTTTCCTTGGTGGCGCTCAAAGCATCGGCGTTGCCCGCCGTCGAGCTGCCGGTCGGACCGCGTCCGACGGCGGTGTCGCCGCCCGCCGTCGGCTCCAGCAGTTCGGTGTCCTTCAGATCATTGGTCATCATTCATCGCTTTCGTCGCCAGTTGGTCCTTGCTGACGCTAGTCACCGCGTGAGACGGACCCGTCACGGGGCCATTACAAAGGTGTTAAAGATCCAAGGCTTTCCTCCGCGGGCTCCGCCGGCGGGGTATCCCAAACTCAGGACGGTGGCGGATTCACGTCCACGGCTGGGAAAATTTCCTCATATCCCTATCGTTTTTCTACAAGACGTAGAAGAATGGAGCCATGATGTTCAACCACGCAGACGGCGACCCCATCCTGATCCTCGACGACGAACAATGCTGGCAGCTGCTGGAGGGCACCAAGCACGGCCGCCTCGTGGTCACTGTTGCGGGTGAACCCGATATTTTCCCGGTCAACTATGTGACGAGCCGCCGGAAGCTGTACTTCCGCACTGCGCCCGGCAACAAGCTGGCCCAAGTGACCATCAACGACCACGTCCTCTTCGAAACGGACGGCATCATGTCAGACCAGGCGTGGTCCGTGGTCCTCCGCGGCACGGCACGGGTTCTGAGCAAGTCCGCAGAAATTGCGGAGGCGGAGGCCCTCGGACTCGCGTCATGGGTCCCCACGCTCAAGGACTTCTACGTGGAGATCGATCCAGGATCGGTCAGCGGCCGGCACTTCGAATTTGGGGAACAGCCCGAACGGGAAATCTAGCAAGCCGCAGCAAGCCTAGACTTGAAGCATGGCGGACCGGCTGACACCTGAGCAGCGCAGCTGGAACATGTCCCGGATCAGGGGCAAGAACACCAAGCCCGAATTACTGGTGCGCAGCCTCCTGCATGCCAAAGGCTACCGCTACCGCCTGCACGGTGCCTCCCGCGGCACCAAGTTGCCGGGGAACCCCGATCTTGTCTTCGCCGCCAGGCGCAAGGTCATCTTCGTCAACGGCTGCTTCTGGCACTTCCACGACTGCAAGGCCGGCCAGCACTCCCCCAAAGCCAACGCGGAATTCTGGGAGGCGAAGCGGACAAAGACCAGGAACCGCGACGCCGATCAGCGCCGTCAGCTCGAAAGCGCCGGTTGGGAGGTGCTCACCGTGTGGGAGTGCGAACTGCGGGACGCATCAGCCCTGGAGCGGCAACTCGAGCAATTCCTCGCTAGCGACTGAACGCACCGAGGCCGGCGTGGTCAGTGTTCAGCGGGGGCGAGCCTGTAGCCGACGCCGCGGACGGTCTGGAGCCAACGCGGGCTCTGCGCGGAGTCACCGAGTTTCTTGCGCAGGTTGCCCATGTGCACTTCGACGGATCGTTCGTCGGCCTCGCTGATGTAGCTTCCGACGTCGTACGGTTCGTCCCGCAGGCGGCGCACCAGGTCCGCTTTGGTACGGACCATGCGGCCGGCCTCCAGGAGGGCATGCAGCAGGTCGAACTCGGTGCGCGTCAGGCTAAGCTCCTTGCCATCCACGGTCACGGTGCGGGAGTCGTAGCTCAGGTCCAGCCCGTTGTGGCTGAAGAGGCTCTCATCACTGGCCGCAGCGGAGGGTGCGCCGGTCTCTTCGGCGAGATCCGGCGTCGAACGCGGGCGTCGCATCATGGCCGCGACGCGGGCGCGCAGCTCCCGGGGACGGAAGGGTTTGGTGAGGTAGTCGTCCGCGCCGGACTCGAGACCGATCAGGGTATCCAGTTCCTCCGCGCGGGCGGTGAGCATGACGATGTACGCGTCGGAGAACTGACGGATCTGCCGTGCCACCTCGAACCCGTCAATGTCGGGCAGGCCGAGGTCCAGCGTGATGACCGCGGGGTCCAGCTCCTTGGCGGCCAGAACGCCTTCGGCTCCGCTGCTCGCAGCGGTCACGTCAAAACCGGCTTGCGTCAGTACAACGCGCACCAGTTCGCGAATATCGTGATCATCTTCAATGACCAGTCCCACGCGTGCATCACCCATCGCAGCCCCCTCAGCCCGCTACATCCCGTCTGCAGTATAGCTCCCGCCCAGTATCCTGCAGGTATGCGTTTCTTCGGCCCCGCCCTATCGGACAAGCACCCATGAGCAGTCCAACGTGGAAGGACGCTTCCGGCAGAATCCTTCTCTTCCGGCGGCCGTTCCATAAGTACTCCCTGCGGGGCCGCGTAACGCTAAGCCAGATGCCGCTCTCGGTAACGGCTGGTATCACCGCGTTCCTGATTTTGGCTTTCTTCCCAGAGACGCTCATGAATCCGTTATTCATCAGCTTCTTGTTGTCGCAGGGGATCATTCTGCTGCTTTGTTACGCCGTGCCGTGGGACAAGCTGCCGTACCCGGCGTTCCTGGTGCTTCCGATCCTGGACCTGGTCTCGATCGCGCTCGGCAGGGAGGGCGGCCAGGACAGCCTGACCGGAATCAGCCTCATGGCTGTCTTCCCGGTGATCTGGCTATGCGCCTCAGGGGTATTTCCCAAAACCGCGGTGGGGATTTCCTTTTTCGGCCCATTGGCCATCATTTGGGTGCCGCTGATGATCCGTGGGGATGTGACGGGACAGGACCTGGCCAGGTCCTTCCTCCTTCCGGTCATGATGCTGGGGATCGGCGTTTCGGTGACGGTGATGACCCTCAGCATGGTCCGGCAGCAGCGCGATCTGGAGGAAAAGGACGCCCAGCTGCGCGGGGTGCTCGATGACAGCAAGGGCCAGGAGCGGCTGCTTAACACCGTGCTGGATACAGTGCACCTGGGCGTGCTCGCCGTGGATGCCGACGGCAATGACATCCTGATGAACCGAAAGCAGCGTGCCCATCACAAGCTGGCGACTCCAGCCGGCAACGCCGATCCCAATGAATCCGAGCTTCTGGTCTTCGCGGCCGACCGCAGCACGCTTGTTCCCGTGGAGCAGCGGCCCGTCCGGCGTGCCATCCTGGGCGAGGAGTTCACCGATTACCTCGTCTGGCTCGGCCACGGCAGCGAGCAGCGAGCCATCACGACGAGCGCCAGGCCCATGAGGGACCAGGACGGGAACTTCGCGGGTTCGGTCATCGTGTTCAGCGACGTCACCGAACTCGTGAATGCCCTGGCGGCCAAGGACGACTTCGTCTCCAACGTCTCCCACGAATTCCGGACCCCGCTGACCTCGATCCTGGGCTACGTGGAACTCATGCTGGATGACGACGACGACCTGACGGAGTACCAGCGCGGGCCGCTCGAGATCATCCACCGGAACTCGGAGCGGCTCCTCACCCTGGTTTCGGATCTCCTGTCCAGCAGGAACGGACAGTTGATCGTCAGCCCCCTGGCCGTGAACGTGGCGGACCTGGTCCGGGCCAGCGTCACAGCCGCACTGCCGCGGGCCGCCGTTTCGGGCATCCGGCTGATGGCGGACGCCCCCGACAGGGTGGCCGCCCACGTCGATCCAGCCCGTATTTCCCAGGTGCTGGATAACCTGGTGTCGAATGCCATCAAGTACTCGCCGGACGGCGGTGACGTGATGGTTTCGCTGAGGTCCGAGGACGGGCACGTGGTCTGCAGCGTCAGCGACACCGGGATGGGGATGAGTGAACACGACCAGGAGGAGGTCTTCGCCAAATTCTTCCGCTCGGCCGCTGTCCGCAATTCCGCGATTCCCGGGGTGGGGTTGGGACTGTCCATCAGCAAGGCCATCGTGGAAGCCCACGGCGGCAGCGTTTCGCTCCACAGCGAAGTAGGGGAAGGCACCACTTTCACTTTTGCGGTGCCGGCCTAGCGGTGCCGACTGAACCAGTGGTGCCGACCTGAACCAGCGGTGCCGGCGGGCTGCCTTCGGTCAGGCCCGGTGGTGCTCGATCAGCCATCCGGCGAGCTGGCGCGCCCGCATGGCTGCCTCAAGGTCACCTTCGGCGGCGGAGATGATGGAGCCCTTCATCAGGATGTGCCATGACCGGGAGAAATCCTCGGTGCGCTCGAGACCGGCCTCGTCCGCAAGCTGCTTCACGTGGCCGCGGATCTTTGCGAGGTAATCGATGCTCGCCCGGCCCAGCGGATGCGTGGAGCCCATTTCCAGGAGCACGTTGATAAAGGAGCACGCCTCGAAGTCGGTGCGGCGGAACCAATCGGAGAAAACATCGAAGATCGAAAGCAATTGCTGCTCGGGCGTGTCCGCCCGGCGCCGCGCTTCGCCCACAATTGCATTGACCGTCCACACGCGGTCGCGCTGCTCGAGGAAAGCCAGCACCAACTCGTCCTTGGAGGCGAAGTGGCGGTAGAAGGTGGCCTTGGCGACGCCTGAACGACTGATGAGTTCATTGATGCCGACGTCGCGGACGCCTCGGCGCGCAAAGAGATCATAGGCCGCGTTGACGATCCGTTCCCGCATCCCGGCTGCACCGGCCGTGGCCGCACCGGGCGCATCGGAACCCGAGACCGTGGGAACCAAAGCCGGGGCATCTATGCCTGCGGCATCCAATCCAGCGGCACCGGCCAGGGAAGCGTCGGTTTCCGGGCCGGACTGTAGCCCGCCGGAAGGAAAAATTCCGGCGCGCGGTGATCCTGAACTGTATGAATCGGCCATTGCTAATATCCTATCGCAAAAGCGAGACAGACTTGTCTGTCCTGCGATATGGTTTTCAAAGGTCATCTGTCCTTTTTGGACCCTCGAATTTGGCGGGCCGCGAAGTCGACGCATCGAGAACTGAATTATCAAGAACGTGACGCACCGCTTATGCGGAATAAGCCGCACGTGAATTGCCAGACGTCCGGGAGAATGACATGTCGCAGGAACTGATTCCGGTGGAACTGCGGTACTTCTCGGACTTGCCGGCGATGCCCCCGACGGTCTGCGCGGCACAGGACCCGGACCTGGTCCCGCTCCGGCGGCAGGTCATGGGAATCATTTGGTCGATTCTCGGCGATCCCGCCCCGGAAGGCGCCTGCATCCGAAGCCGGCTGCGTGAGTGCCTCGCCCAAAACGCCGGCCGCCCCGAGAAAGCCCTCCTGGATCACCTGCTGTCCCTGCACGGCCGGCCCGAGGACGATCAAGCAGAATTCCCCTAGCGCGTGATGCTCGCCTGCCGCACCACTTCTCCCCAGGACTGCTCAGCCAAATCAGTTATTGCGGCCAGAATCTCCGACGGCGGCAGGGACAGGTCCAGCGGAAACTCCACGATGTCGATATCCGTGTTGAGGATCCGCCTTAGCTTTATTTCCCCGGCCCCGGCATAAATCAGCCAGGCTGTGGGCACGCGAAGTGCGGTGCAGTAGGCCAGCATCTGGAAATGGTCCGCCGACAGCGATGCGCCATGGTCCGAACGGGCCCTGTACTGCGCATCGTACACCACCACGGGCCGGCCGCCCAGCAGGTGCACAGCATCGGGCCGCACCGTCAGCCGGTCCGAATCCCGGACGGCCTCGTTCAGCATGGCGTCGAACTGCAGCCTCATTTCACCCGGAAAGGCCGTCATGGCCTGCCGCAGCGCCGCACCGACGAAGTCCTCGAAGACCTTGCCCATGTCCACCACGAAGGATGCTGTCTGGTGCCGGCCCTCCCCTGCCTCGGCGGAAGAGTTGCGGAGGATCACCTCGGCCAGCCGGAGCGCCGCGTGGTACCGGGTGTTCATTCTGCTGGGCCGCCACGGCGGCAGTGGAGCGCCGGACTGAAGCCGGGTGGCGGCGTCGAGCTTTCCCTTGAGCTGCCGCAGCCGGCTGAGCACGTCGGGCCGTACCCCGGGGACACGGGACATGCGTTCCAGGCCGGCACGCAGGATCCGGTTCTCCGCGATGTCCTCGGTGAATTCGTCGTAGGACACCTCCAACGGCACCAGCATGCCTGGCCGCCGCGAAATCTGGTCCGAGATGCGGATCCGGCCCTTCACCGTCCTCAGGGATTCGTCCACGGTGAGGTAGCCCTGCAGCACGCCGCGCTGCAGGGCACGCTCGGCGAGCTGCGCGAGGGATGACGCCAGCGCGCTCCACAGCTCGGTGTCCTCGGCGGCGGCGACGGGATCGTCGCGGAACCCCTGGTCGCCGGCGAAGCTGAGGAGGAAGAGCAGCCTGCTGAGCCCCAGCCTCCCCTTGGGCCGCACATCGAGCTGCACCAGCGGCGTCCGCACGGATCCCACCATGCCCACCGGCTCGATACGATAGAGGCCCATGCCCATGGGCGAGGCCTTCGCCAGTCCGCTCGCGTTCAGGAACGCCGCGCTGGCAGCATCCAGCTTTTCCACCACGCCGCCGGACAGCTCGTCCACCACGATGTGCCGCGGCGCGGTTGCCTGGCCGCGGCCGGCTGCGGGACTAGCGATCCGCAAGGCGTCCCAGCAGCTGGTCCAGCCCGAAGCGTTCTTCCAGCTGCGCGCGGTTCAGCTGCCCGTGATAGTGCTCCTCGAGCAGCGGCATGAGCTCGTACTTCCAGATCCGGCGCAGCCCTGCAGGGGTCTGGGCGGCCTTCTTCATGAAGTAGGACGGCCCGATCATGAGGTCGCGGTCCCACTCGTCGATCGCATCGTTGAGAGCGTCCAGCAGCAGGGCCGGGGTGGTGTCCAGCTGCCGTGCCTCCAGGAACCTCAGCAGCGACCCCTTCACCGGCTCGGTCTTGGGATGCAGCTCAATGAACGCGAAGCGGCGGCGGATGGCGGCGTCCATCATGGCGATGGAGCGATCTGCGGTGTTCATGGTGCCGATGATGTACAGGTTGTCCGGGAGCGTAAACGGCTCGTTGGGGCTGTACTGCAGGTAGATGCGGTCGTCGCGGTATTCCAGCAGGAAGTACAGTTCGCCGAACACCTTGGCCAGGTTGGCGCGGTTCATCTCGTCGATGATGAGGAAGAACGGCTTGGACTCGTTGCCGGGCTTCGCAGCTTCCTCGGCCAGCCGGCGCAGCGGCCCGGCAACCAGTTTGAACGACACCTGGCCCTCATCGGTTTTGTCCGGCCGGTAGCCTTCGAAAAAGTCCTCGTACGCGTAGGAGGGGTGGAACTGCACCAGTTTCACGCGCTCGTCGGTGCTGTCCTGGGCGAGCTCGGCCGCCAGGTGCTTGGCGAGGTAGGTCTTGCCGGTTCCCGGCGGGCCGTAGAGGACCAGCTGGCGGTTTTCCTCCAGCAGTTCGGCGATCTCCTGCAGCGGGTCCAGGTCCATGTGGAGCGAGTCCGCGAACTCTTGCGTCAGCGGACGGAACCCGTCCTGGACGGAAAGGGCGACGGCGGCCGGCTCGGTGCCGCCGTCGGGCTCCGTTTCCGCCCTGTCTCTTATACACATCTAGATGTGTATAAGAGACAGCGCCTGCACCACGCGGGTCACTGTCTCTTATACACATCTCCGGCGGTGGCGAGCTGGCGCTGGACGTGGCGCGGCAGGTCGGCGGTGGCGTGGGCCTCGTCGAACCAGCGGACCTTGCGGCGCATCCGGCGGTTGTCCTCGTTGTGGTCCGGCTCGCCCAGGACGACGCCGATCCGGACTGCCCCTGAGCTCTGGTAGAGCGCCAGGTCGCCCGGCTTCATGACGGTCAGGAAAGCGAAGACCGCCGTCTTCGTGTCCTCCCGCTCCACGTAGCCGAGGTGCTTGTAGTCCTCGTCCACCGCGTGCTGGACCAGCCCAGCGGTGACGCCGGCGTCCAGCAGGCGGAGGTGTTCGACGCCGAGGGTGACCTTCTCCTCGTCCTGCCAGGCGGTGAGGAGTTCGGCGTTGTCGTGATGGGTGCGCAGCAGCCAGGCCCGGCGGCCCGGGTCCCCCACCTTCCGCCACTGGCTCACCAGCTGCCGGGAGTACCAGTCGATGCGCTGGCCTGCCTGCTCATCCAGGTGCAGGCGGATGCGGCGGATGTCGGCCGTGACTTCTTCGTCGCTGTCTCCCTTGGCACCGCCCACGAGGGAGGCGAAGGCGTCCCGGATCTCCTGGCGTTCGACGTCAGCCACCACGGGTTCGAAGTAGCTGGGCCACGCCAGGTATTCGACGCTCCGCCGGATGGCCGGCTGGTCCTCCGGCGTGCCCGCGGCCAGCACATGGAAGGCCAGCGGATCCTTGAGCGCCTTGTTGATGGCAGGGGCGGGCTGCTGGTCCACGTGCTGCACAAACCGGCACAGCCACTTCAGGTGGTCCCAGATGGTCCAGTTGAACTCGGCCGTCCGGTCCCGGATAACGCCGTGGTCGGTCATGCCCTGGTAGAGCTCGTCCGGAAGCTTGAGCGCGGGCTCCAGCCAGGACGCGGCTTCGGCAACCCTGGCCCGCTTGACCTTGAGCGATTTCACCTCGTGCGCCAGCGGCAGCGACTGCAGGAACAACAGTTCCACGGCCAGCAGCTTCGCCGCGCGGGAGGCGTCCTCAAGGTTGTGCCGCAGGTTGGTCATCATGGGCGCCTTGGCGTCGGCCACTCCCCGCTGCAGCCGTTCCAGGACCTCCGCGGCGGCGTCCGACGTCCACGTCTGCGTGCGCCCGTCCATGGCCGAGGGCTTGCCCTGGAGCCCGGCCCCGAGCACGAACCATGCTGCGTCTTCGATTTCTTTGGAGATTCCGAGGGCACGGGGCAGGGGAGGCTTCGTGGCGGGGGTCATGCCTCCAAATTTACAGGCTTAAGCTGAACGCCAGCACCACGCCGGCCGGGAAAGCTACCTCCGGGTAGCCTCTGGCAGGGGCTTCCGGCCGAACGCGAAGTAGCTGCCGGGGCCGATGAAGTTGATCAGCGTGACCATCCGCCAGACGGCTTTCGAGCCGCGGATCTGTTCCGCGGGCCGGCGTGAGATGTCCCGCTGGGCGGCCGCGAGGAATGCCAGCTGCAGCACGCCCACAATCACCGTCCCAATGCGCGCGGCCGGAGGCATGTCCTTCCAGGATGTCTTCTTCTTTTTCACAGCTGCGGCTCCCTTTCCACGGTTAAGGCTCCCTGCGTTCGGTGAAGGGCTCCAGCCGCTGCTTCTGCTCCGGCGTCAGCCTCAGGACCCTTCCGCTGGCTTCATCAACGAAGGCGAGATGACTTGAGGCCTTCACACAATCGTCGCGAGTTACGGGGTCCTGCACAAGGTAGTGAATGTCGAAACTGGCACCCTTGACGGCACCGATCCACACCTGGACCACCGCGGGGACGTTCCGGTACTCAAGCGTCTTCACGTACCGGATGCGGTGGTCCACGATGAGCGCCATGGTGCCCGCGGGAACATCGTTGAATAGGGAGACGTGCGGTTCAACGCCGGGCAGTCCGGCGCCGCGCGGCGGACCGAAGGCGCCGATGCGGGCTTCCTCCAGCATGCGGACAATCTGCACGTTGTTGATGTGCCCGTAGGCGTCCATGTCGCCCCAGCGCATCGGGACGAGCACCTCGATGCGCCGGGGGTCGGGGCTTCCGGATCCGGCCGCGCTCAGCTGTGCACCGCCGTCGAGTCGTCCACGGGCGTTTCCTCAGCATCCGCGCCGGCGAACTGGGACATGTACAGCCGGTAGTAGGCGCCTTCGGACGCCAGGAGGGCCTGGTGGTTGCCCTGCTCCACGATCTTGCCGTTCTCCATCACCAGGATGGTGTCGGCATCGCGGATGGTGGAGAGCCGGTGGGCGATGACAAAGCTGGTCCGGTCGGTGCGCAGCGCCGCCATGGCCTTTTGCACCAGGAGTTCGGTGCGGGTGTCCACGGAGCTCGTTGCCTCGTCCAGGATCAGCAGTGACGGGTTGGCCACGAAGGCCCGGGCGATGGTGATGAGCTGCTTTTCGCCGGCACTGACGTTGTTGCCCTCTTCGTCGATGACGGTGTCGTAGCCGTCCGGAAGCGCCCGGACGAAGCGGTCCACGAACGTGGCCCTGGCCGCCGCCATGATCTGGTCCTCGGTGGCGTCGAGCTTGCCGTACCGGATGTTGTCGTAGATGGAGCCGCCGAACAGCCATGCATCCTGCAGCACCATGCCCACCTTCGAACGGAGCTCGGCCCTGCTCAGGTGTGTGACGTCCACGCCGTCCAGCGTGATGGAACCGGAGTTGAGCTCGTAGAAGCGCATGACGAGGTTCACCAGGGTGGTCTTGCCGGCGCCCGTGGGCCCGACGATGGCCACGGTGTGCCCGGGCTCGGCCGTGAAGGACAGGTGCTCGATGAGCGGCTTGTCCTCGGTGTAGCTGAAGGTGACGTTCCGGAATTCCACGTGCCCGTCGGTCTTGGCCGGCAGGTGCTCGGTGGCGGTCTCGGGGTCCTGCTCGTCCGCGTCCAGGAACTCGAACACGCGCTCGGCCGAGGCCACGCCGGACTGCAGCATGTTGGCCATGCCCGCCATCTGGCCCAGCGGCTGGGTGAACTCGCGCGAGTACTGGATGAACGCCGTGGCGTCGCCCAGGCTCATGCTGCCGGAGGCAACGCGCAGGCCGCCCACCACGGCGATGCCGACGTAGCTCAGGTAGGAAACGAACTGCATGACCGGGAAGATGATGCCGGAGACGAACTGGGCGCCGAAGCTGGCCTTGTACAGGGCCTCGTTCCGCTCCTCGAAGCGCTCCAGCATGTCGGCGTCGCGGCCGAAGACCCGCACCAGGTCGTGGCCCGAGAAGGACTCCTCGATCTGGCCGTTGAGCTCGCCCGTGTTCTTCCATTGCGCGGCGAACAGCTTCTGGCTGCGCGCGCCGATCATGCCGGCGGCCACGCCGGACAGCGGCAGTGCGATCAGGGCGATAAGGGCCAACTGCCACGAGACGATGAACATCATGATGACAATGCCTAGGACCGTGAGCACCGAGCTGATCAGCTGGGCGAAAGCCTGCTGCAGCGCCTGCTGGACGTTGTCGACGTCGTTCGTGACCCTGGACAGGACATCGCCGCGCTGGCGGGTGTCGAAGTAGTTCAGCGGAAGCCGGTTGAGCTTCTTTTCGGTGTCGTCGCGGAGCTGGCGGATGACCTTCATGACAATCCGGTTCAGCACGTAACCCTGTAGCCACAGGAAGATGTTGGCCACGAAGTACATGAGCAGCACTGCGGAAATCAGGACGGTCAGCTTCTGGAAGTCGATTCCGGTGCCAGGGACGAGCTCCATCCGGGAGATCATGTCGGCGAAGTTGTCCTGGCCCTGCGCCCGCAGGCCCTCGACGAACTGCTCCTTGCTGGCTCCGCCGGGGAGCTGCTTGCCTACGACGCCGCCGAAGATGACGTCCATGGCCTGGCCGAGCACCTTGGGCGCGATGACGTTAAGAACCACGGACACGATGACCATGGCCACCACGACGTAGATGCCCGCGGCCTCGGGCTTCAGCAGCCTCAGGAGCCGCTTGGCGGAGGGCCAGAAGTTCTGGGCCTTCTTCGCCGGCATCGCGCCGAACATGCCGCCGTCCGCCTCGGAAGGCTTGTACTCCTCCTCGACGAAGTCGTCGTCCTCCAGCTCCGTGGCGTCCGTGGCCGGCTGCTCCGCGAGTGATGCTTTATCCAGGCGTGCGCCCTTCTTGTCGGCCGTCATGCCACTTCCTCCACGCTCAGCTGGGACTCAACAATTTCCTGGTAGGTGGGCGATGTTTCCAGCAGTTCATCGTGCGTGCCGCGGTCCACGATCCTGCCGTTGTCCAGGACCAGGATCTGGTCCGCGTCAGTAATGGTGGAAATCCGCTGCGCCACGATGATCACCGTGGCGTCGGCCGTGGTGGGCTTCAGGGCTGCGCGGAGCCGGGCGTCGGTGGCGACGTCCAGGGCCGAGAATGAGTCGTCGAAGAGGTAGACCCTGGGTTTTGTCACCAGAGCCCGGGCGATGCACAGGCGCTGGCGCTGTCCGCCGGAGACGTTGGTGCCGCCCTGGGCGATCCGGGACGCGAGGCCGTTTTTCTTGTCCCGGACGAATCCGTCGCCCTGCGCCACGTGCAGGGCGTCCCAGAGTTCCTCGTCGGTTGCCTCGGTTTTGCCGAAGCGCAGGTTGTGCTCGATGGTTCCGGAGAAAAGGTAGGGCCGCTGCGGTACGAGGGCCACGCGTCTGGTGATCTCGGCCCGGTCCAGCTTGCTGACGGAGACGCCGTCGAGCAGCACCTCGCCTTCGGCGATGTCGTACAGCCGGGGCAGCAGGGACAGCAGCGAGGATTTTCCCGCGCCCGTGGAGCCGATAATCGCCACGGTCTCCCCCGGGCGGGCGGTGAAGCTGATGTTGCTCAGGACGGGGGCTTCCGCCCCGGGATAGGCGAACGTGACGTTCCGGTATTCCACGACGCCTTCCAGTGCCGCGGGCGTCTCCGGGTGTGCGGGGTCATGGATGGAGGGCTCGACGTCGAGCACCTCGCCGATGCGGTCCGCGCACACCGACGCGCGGGGAATCATCATGGCCATGAACGTGCCCATCATGACGGCCATGAGGATCTGGAGCAGGTACTGCAGGAAGGCCGTCAGGGAGCCGACCTGCATGTCGCCGGAGTCCACCCGCTGGCCACCGAACCACAGCACGGCTGCCGTGGAGAGGTGGAGGATCATGCCGATGGCCGGGAACATGAGGACGAACAGCGCTCCGATCTTCAGGGAGACGTCCGTCAGTTCCTTGTTGGCCTCGCCGAAACGCTCGGTTTCGTAGGGCTCCCGGACGAAGGCCCGGACCACGCGGATGCCGATGATCTGCTCGCGCAGGACCTCGTTGATGCGGTCGATCTTCTTCTGCATGGACCGGAACAGCGGCATCAGGCGGACCACGATGTAGCCGACGACGACGATGAGCACCGGCACCGAGACCCACACCAGCCAGGACAGGCTGATGTCCTCCCGGAGGGCCATGATGATGCCGCCGATGCACATGATGGGGGTGGAGACCATGAAGTTCAGACCCATGAGCACCAGCATCTGCACCTGCTGGACGTCGTTGGTGCCGCGGGTGATCAGCGTGGGTGCACCGAACGTGTTGACGTCCTTGGCGGAGAAGCTGGTCACCTTGCGGAAAACGCCGCGGCGCAGGTCGCGCCCCACGGCCATGGCCGTCTTGGAGCCGAAGTACACACCAGCGATGGCGGCGCCCACCTGGATGAACGCCACCACGAGCATGACGCCGCCCGTCCGCCAGATAAAGTCGGTATCGCCGCGGGAAACGCCTTCGTCAATGATTTGGGCATTAAGGCTTGGCAGGTAGAGGGCCGCGATGGTGGACGCCAATTGAAAAACAATAACGGCCAATATGTACGGCATATACGGTTTGGAATAGCGCCGTATGAGGGTGACGAGCATGCTCACGGATCCTTTGGGAGAGAGCGCGAATTGGTACTGGAAGTAATATCAGCCCGGTCTGACATCCTAGGCCTTCCCACTCTACGAAATCCGTTGCCCGTGCGAAACATCGGCAGGCGAAGATCATCCCCACGGAGTACGCTCGGGGCGCGCAGCAGGCTGCGGGTCAGTTGCGCGCTGAGGTGAGTTCCGCCGTCGGGCTTTCCTGCCGTGCTTCACGCGGCTGTACTTCACGCTCCGCCGCCTCACCGGTGCCGGCCGGACCCTGCGCGGCATCTGCGGCGTGGGTGGCGGGCTGGATGTCCACTGTGCGGCGCAGCGGGCGCTCCGTGATGAGCAGGACGGCGATGAGCGCCACCACGGCAATAACGCCTGCGATCAGGAAGATCTCGGCCGTTGCGTCGCCGTAAGCTGCCCGCATGATGTCCCGCACGGGGGCAGGCATGTCGGCGAGGTCGAGCGTAGCCCCTGCCGATCCGCCGCCCACGGGGATGCCGGCCGCTGCGAATCCCTGGGCGGCGAGTTCCTTGACGCGGTTTCCGAGGACGGCGCCCAGGACCGAGACGCCGATCGCGCCGCCCACGGACCGGAAGAAGGCCACGGATGCGCTGGCGGTGCCGATGTCGCGTGCGCTGACGGTGTTCTGGACGGCCAGGACGAGGTTTTGCATCAGCATGCCGAGCCCCAGGCCCAGGATGGCCATGAAGATGCCGGCCTGCCAGAGTTCGGTGGTGTGGTCCATGGTGCCGCCGAGACCCAGTCCGCCAATGAGGAGAATGGAGCCCACAACCAGGTAGCGCTTCCATTTGCCGGTGCGGCTGATGAGGAGTCCTGAAACCACAGAGCCGATCAGGTTGCCGGCGATCATGGGCAGGGTCAGCAGGCCGGCCTCGGTTGGCGTGGCGCCGCGTGCAACCTGGAAGTACTGGCCGAGGAAGGTGGAAGAGCCGAACATGGCCACTCCGACTGCGACGGAGGCGACGATGGCCAGTGCTGTGGTGCGCTCGGAAATGATCTTCAGCGGGATGATGGGCTGGGCCACCTTGGACTCCACGAACACCAGCAGCGCGAGCAGGAGCACGCCGCCGCCCACCATCAGGGCCGACTGCCAGGACCACCAGTCGTAGTAGTCAGGGTTACCCGCGAACGAAACCCAGATCAGCAGGAGGCTGACGCCGGACGTGAGCAGGATGGAACCGAGCCAGTCGATCTTGGCGGGACGCTTGATGTGCGGGATCTTCAAGGTGATCTGGAGCAGAACCAGGGCGACGACGGCGAGCGGCACGCAGACGAAGAATGTCCAGCGCCAGCCCAGCGGGCTGTCGACGATGAAACCGCCGAGCAAGGGTCCGCCGGCAGTGCCGACGGCCATGACGGCGCCCATGTAGCCGGAATACTTGCCGCGGTCGCGCGGCGGAATCATGGATCCGATGATCGCCTGTGCCAGCGCCGTCAGCCCGCCCATGGCCACGCCCTGGATAACGCGTGCAGTCAGTAGCAGGGGGATGGTTGCGGACAGGCCGGCCATGACCGATCCGGCGACGAAAATCACGATGCTGAGCTGGACCAGGACCTTCTTGCTGAAGAGGTCGGCGAGCTTGCCCCAGATGGGCGTGGTGGCCGCGTTGGCCAGCAGCGCTGCGGTGATGACCCAGGCGAAGTCGGTCTGCGTGCCCTTCAGCTCAGACATGATGGTGGGCAGCGCATTGGCCACGATGGTGCTGCTGAGGATGGCGGTGAAAAATGCGGCCAGGAGGCCGGTGAGGGCTTCCATGATCTGGCGATGGGTCATCGCCGCGGGCGGCGCAGATGTCTGGATCGACACTGAATCTCCTAGAAAGTGGGGTTCGTTGTGATGGGTCCGGCCGTCTTTGCCCGGGCGGAGTCCCTGAGGGATCCCGCGAGATTGCGGAGAACTCGCGCCGTCTCCTCGGCGTCCTGCTGGCTCCATCCCTGCAGGTAACCCTGCAGGGTGGCGGTGCGGTGCTCCTCGATTTCGACCAGCCTGGCCCGCCCCGCCTCGGTGAGGGCGACGAGCTGCGCCCGCCCGTCCTCGGGGTCGGGCCTGCGGTGGACCAGCCCCAGCTCTTCGAGTTCGGCGATGTGCCGGCTGAGGACGGGTGCGCTGACTCCCAGCCGCGCGGCCAGGTGTGTTGCGCGGGACTCCTTCTCCCCCACGAACCGCAGGACCCCCTGCAGCGCCACCCCGGTGTCCAGGCCGCGCGCATTGGCGACAGCAACGCACCGGACTGCCCGCTGAAGGTCGAAAATCTGGTGGACTAGTTCTGCCGCGGTGTTTGGCTCGACTGCCATGACGGACTGCTCCTAATCGCTTGCCTTAGGCAACTATACCCTTAAATGGTTGCTTTAGGAAACTAACTGCTCTGCCGGCCGGTAAACCTGCCCTTAAACACGAAGCGCGAACCGGCAGCTAATGACCTCAAATTCGTGCTGAGAGGTCATTAGCTGCCAGTTCGCGCTGAGTTGTTCGCGCTTAGGAGGTTGCTGGTGCGGCTACGGGGCCAGGTGCGTGGGGGCGAACATCTGGAGCAGGGTTTCGACGACGACGACGTTCGGGCCGTCCGCGGCGAAGCCCGCCTTGAGCGCGTCCCCCACGTCCTCCGGCGCCACCCGGGTGGCCGGCACGCCGAACGCCTCGGCGAGCTTCACGAAGTCGGGCCGGGCCAGTTCGGTGGCCGTGGCCTTGCCGAACGCCCCCACCATGTACTCGCGCAGGATGCCGTAGCCGCCGTCGTCCACGATCAGCCACGTGACCGGCACGTTGTGCTGCTTGGCCGTGGCCAGTTCCGAGATGGAGTACATGGCCGAGCCGTCTCCGGACACGGCCAGCACGCGCGCCGAGGCGCCGGACTTGCCCACCGTCTCCAGCCCCACGGCGCCGCCGATGGCCGCCGGGAAGCCGTAGCCCAGGCCGCCGGCGCCCTGGGCCGAGTGGAACTGCCCCTCGCGGGCGTCCCAGCAGCTCCAGCCCCAGTAGGCAGAGATGGTCATGTCCCAGAACGTCTGCATCTCCGGGGGCACGGCTTCACGGATATCGGCCATGAATTTGAGCTCTTTGCCGAGGTCCTGGGATTCAAGCCGTTCCCTGACCTTGGCCACCGATTCCCGGACCAGGTCCTCGGGCGGTGTGCCATGCCAGTTGGCGCGTTCCCCGTGCGGCTCGATCAGTGCCGCGTCCAGCGCCGCGAGGGCCTGGCCGGCGTCGGCGCGGATGCCCAGGCCGGGCCTGTTGGACTCCAGGACGCGCGGTTCGGCGTCGATCTGGATGATCCTGCCGCGCGGTTCGAAGGTGAAGTAGTTCGACGTTACTTCACCCAGCGACGAGCCGACAACGATCAGGACGTCGGCGTCCTCGAGCAGGTCCGTCATGTGGCGGTCCTCGATCCAGGACTGCAGCGACAGCTCGTGGTTCCATGGGAAGGCGCCGTTGCCGCCGGGGGTGCAGATGACCGGGGCGCGCAGCTTCTCCGCGATGGAGAGGAGTGACTTTTCCGCCCGGCCGCGGCGCGTTCCGCCGCCGGCGATGATGGCGGGACGTTCCGCCGTCGACAGCCATTTGACCGCTTCGCGGACCAGCTCGACGCGCGGCGGGTTGTCCGCCGCTTCCGCGAGCGCATCCTCGACGGGCGGCACCATGATGGGGTCCAGCAGCACGTTCTGCGGGATTTCGAGCCAGACAGGGCCTTGCGGTGACGAGATCGCCTCGGTCCAGGCATCCTGGATGGCCGACGGGATGCCGGAGGCGTGCTGGATCAGCCGCTGGCTCTTGGTGACGTTCGCGGCCGAGGCCTTCTGGTCATCGAGCTGGTGCAGCATGCCCTTGCGGCGCGCGCCGAGGCCCTCGAGCGGGATCTGGCTGGCGATGACCACCATGGGCACGCCGGTTGCATAGGCCTCCTGCAGCCCGGCGAGCGAGGTCAGCGCGCCCGGGCCGGTGGACAGGAACAGCACGCCGACTTCGCCCGTGGCACGGGAGTAGCCGTCCGCCGCGAAGGCACTGTTGTTCTCCACGCGTGAGGATACGAAGTGGAGGTTTCCGCGCCCCATGGCGTCAAAAAGGCCCAGGGCGTGCTGGCCGGGAATGCCAAAGACAGTCTTCGCGCCCAGGGCTTCAAGGGTTTCGACGACGAGATCCCCGCCGTTGCGGACGTCCGTCCCCTTGGTGGGGGCTGCCGTCCCGGGGTCGAAGTCGATCACTTGACGGCCCCCGCTGCCTCGGAGATCTCGATGCGTTCGGCGGCCCGGTTCGGCGCTCCCGGGGCGGCGAACCCGGCCGGGCGCCGCGCTTCCTGTCCCAGGGACTGGGCGGCGTAGCCGGTGTCGGCACCAAACCGGTCCCCTGCGACGGTGTTGTCCGCCATCAGGGTCACCAGTTCGTAGGCCACGTGGCTGGCGGCGACGCCCGTGATTTCCGCATGGTCGTACGCGGGGGCGACTTCCACGACATCGGCACCCACCAGGTTCATGCCGCGGAAGCCGCGGATGATCTCGAGCAGCTCACGGCTGGTGATGCCGCCGGCCTCGGGGGTGCCGGTGCCCGGGGCGTGGGCGGGGTCAAGGACGTCGATGTCAACGGAGATGTACAGCGGGCGGTTGCCGATCCGGTCCCGGACCTTGGCCACGGTCTCGAGGACA
This sequence comes from Arthrobacter sp. KBS0703, assembly GCF_002008315.2. Classification (NCBI taxonomy): domain Bacteria; kingdom Bacillati; phylum Actinomycetota; class Actinomycetes; order Micrococcales; family Micrococcaceae; genus Arthrobacter; species Arthrobacter sp. KBS0703. Next base: position 3,032,086 of record NZ_MVDG02000001.1, read on the forward strand.
CCCTGGTAGTAGACGTCGGCCGAGGTGACGATGCCGAAGCCGAAGCGGTGATCGTCGTCGAGGTCCTTCTTGCCGTACAGCGGGCCGCGGGTGCCGATGTGGCTGATGGCCTCGGTGTCCAGGATGCCCTCCTCCACCGCACGGCGGAACGGGGTGCCGTGCGTGTATTCGGCCCCGAAGTAGGTGTCCCAGGTGTCCAGGTGCGCATCGAAGTGCAGCATGGCCACAGGCTCCCCGGCGCGCTCGGCGGCGGCACGGAGGAGCGGCAGGGCGATCGTGTGGTCCCCGCCCAGGGTGACCAGCTTGCTGCCGGCGGCGGTGAGGTCCAGGGCGTTCTGCTGGATGGTCTCAATGGCCTCGTTGATGTTGAACGGGTTGACGGCCATGTCGCCGGCGTCGGCCACCTGGCAGTTTTCGAACGGGCTGACGTCCCAGGCCGGGTTGTACGGGCGGAGCAGCCGGCTGGCTTCGCGGACGTGGTTGGCGCCGAAACGCGCGCCCGGGCGGTAGGAAACACCGGAGTCGAACGGCACGCCGACCACCGTAATGTCCGCCTTGGACACCTGGTCCAGGCGGGGCAGGCGGGCATACGTGGCCGCCCCGGCGTAGCGGGGAATACGGGATGAATCGATGGGGCCAAGGTTGCCGTTGGCTTCGATGCGCAGCTCTTCCAAAGGAACGCCTCTCCTTCGAGGATGAAAGGTTGGGTGTGACAGCCATCATACACTCAAAGTTTCCTAATGCGCATCATCTGTTTACAAACATCTCCGACGGCGGGGTATGCGGCACTGCGGGGCATGAACGCGCGGCGGACGGCCCGGTCCGCTTCCACAGCGGCCGGCTCAGCTCAAGGGAGAACTCAGTTCAGGGGAGAAAGGGGGCTACCGGCTCGCTGCGGGCACCAGGACCCACAGCACCTCAACCGATTCATCCGTCGGGTTCACCCAGGTGTGGGGTTCCCGCCCCGGGAAGGTGACGGTGTCGCCGGAATTGAGCACATACTCCTCATTGGTGAGGATGAGCTTGATGGTGCCCTTGATGACGTGCAGCACATCGACGTCGCAGTCAACGGCATAAAGCTCCGATTCGCCGCGGCCCATCGGGGCAATGACGGCCTGGATGATCTGGACGCGCCGCTCGGAGCGCGCCGTCAGCAGCCGCTCCACGATCCCTTCGCCGCCCAGCGAGATGCGCGGGCCGGCGTCGCGCTTTGTCAGGTGGGTTTCCGGGGCGGCGAACAGGTCGCCGATGGAGATCGAAAGCACCTGACACAGCGTGACCAGCGACGCGACGGACGGCGACGTCAGATCGCGCTCGACCCGGCTGAGGAAGCCCTTGGTCAGGCCGGTGGCATCGGCAACCTGTTCAATGGTGAGCCGCTGCGACTGGCGTGCGGCACGGATTCTTGAACCGATGGCAACCGGAACATTGCTCGGCTCAACTGGTAGTGCCTTCATTTACGAACCTTTCACGGCCGGCCGCTCGGCCCCATCTTTGGAGCCATACTAGCGGCCCGCCCCCGATCCGACGCGGCGGGAATCGCGTCACAGGAGATTGCGTCTTGACTGTTACTCCGATCACAGCCTACGCTTTTGTGCAACAAGTGTTGCTTATCAAGCAACCGAAGGTGAATCCTTCACACTTCCACTCCCAGAGCAGCGGAATCCTTGCACCACCAACGGCACTCCCCCGGATTCCAGCACAAGCTGCCAGAGCTCCAAGGAGCCCCAAAAAATCATGGACGCAAACTTCGTCAATATCGCCATCGTGGTGACCTATCTGGTCGCCATGCTAGCCTTCGGCTGGTGGGGCAAGTCCCGCACCAAGAACAACAGCGACTTCCTCGTGGCCGGCCGCCGCCTTGGTCCCCTGCTTTACACCGGCACCATGGCCGCCGTCGTCCTGGGCGGCGCGTCCACCGTGGGCGGCGTCGGCCTGGGCTACAAGTTCGGCATCTCCGGCATGTGGCTGGTAGTCGCCATCGGTTCGGGCGTTCTCCTGCTGAGCCTGCTTTTCGCCGGCACCATCCAGCGGCTGAAGATCTACACGGTCTCCCAGATGCTGAGCCTGCGCTACGGCCAGCGCGCCACCCAGACCTCCGGCATCGTCATGCTGGCCTATACGCTGATGCTCTGCGCCACCTCCACGGGCGCCTACGCCACCATCTTCGTGGTCCTGTTCGACTGGGAGCGCTGGCTCGCCATCGCCGTCGGCGGCGCCATCGTGCTGGTCTACTCCACGATCGGCGGCATGTGGTCCATCACCCTCGCCGACCAAGTGCAGTTCATCATCAAGACGGTCGGCATCTTCTTCCTCATGCTCCCGTTCGTCCTCAACGCCGCGGGCGGCCTGGACGGCATCCGTGCCCGCGTTGACGCGAGCTTCTTCCAGCTCGACGGCATCGGCGTGCAGACCATCATCACGTACTTCGTGGTGTACACACTTGGACTGCTGATCGGACAGGACATCTGGCAGCGCGTCTTCACCGCCAAGACCCCCACCGTGGCCCGCTGGGGCGGCGCCACCGCCGGCGTCTACTGCATCCTGTACGGCGTCGCCGGCGCCTTGATCGGCCTGGCCGCCCGCGTGGCCCTGCCCGACATCGACGTCAAGGCCCTTGGCAAGGACGTTGTCTACGCCGAGGTCGCGACCCACATCCTGCCGATCGGCATCGGCGGCCTGGTCATGGCCGCCGCCGTCGCCGCCATGATGTCCACGGCCTCCGGCGCCCTCATCGCCGCTGCAACGGTTGCCCGCGCCGACGTGGTCCCGTTCGTAGCCAGCTGGTTCGGCAAGACGATCAACACCGACGACACCGAAAACCCCGAACACGACGTCAGGGCCAACCGCTACTGGGTCCTCGGCCTGGGCATCGTGGCCGTGTTGATTTCCATGGCGGCGCAGGACGTCGTGGTGGCCCTGACCATCGCCTACGACATCCTGGTGGGCGGCCTGCTGGTTGCCATCCTGGGCGGCCTGGTCTGGAAGCGTGGCACGGGCATCGCTGCGGCCTGGTCCATGGCCGTCGGCTCGGTCCTGACCTTGGCTCTGCTGATCGCCTACGCAACAGGGATTATCCCGAGCGAAGACGGCGTCTACGCCAACGATCCCATTTACTGGGGCCTCGGGGCATCGCTGCTCGTCTACGTCGTGGTCTCCTACCTCACCCCTCCCACGGAGCCCGAGGTCCGCGAGGCCTGGGACCGTCGCGTTGCCGGAGCGGTCTCCGAAGAACTCCCGCTGGAAGCCCACCCGGTGGCCAGCCACGCGGCTCCCTGAGCCTCACCGAATTAATCACGACGGCGGTGCCTTCCCTTCGCGGGGAAGGCACCGCCGTCGTCGTTCACAGCAAGGTGGTGGCGCTTACTCGTTTTCCTCGGACTCCAGGAACTCGTCTCCGTCCAATGGCGGCGGCACGATGGGCTGGTCCTCGCCGCGGAAGTCGTCCACGTCCAGCGGAACCACGCGCTCGGCTTCGTCGAACAACTCCTCCTCCTCCGTCTCGTCATCGCTAACGGGGGCGTCCTCGGCGTAGTCGTAGGCGGGATCGGACTCCAGGGAGTTCCGGACGGGCGGGATGGGGAGTTTGCCGTTGGTGTTCATGGTGAAACCTCCGTGCGCTAGGGCTGACGGCAGCCGAATCGAACCACGCCTTCAGCCTGGCCTGAACCCGAATCGGCCGGGGGCGGGCCTGCCGGCGAACCCGCCCTGGGTTTCATTCGAACACCACGGGCGCGGGCGGTCAAGGGCAGCGCGGAAGGCCACGGAAAACCCCGCAAGGGACCGCATTTTTAAGGGCTCCCTAAACTCTTGCCTGAGGACCACCGGCCGAAAATCCGCGGAATTGCGGGGTAAGCTGGGCATGCAATGGGGCCGAACCATGCCTCATCTAGCCCAGGAGCTCACGTGTCTCAGCACGCCAAATCTGACCGCCACCCCGACGCCGCCACGGCGCCCGCCGGGCTCGGCCCCGCATCCACCGCCGCAGCCCCGAAGAACCCAGCCCCAAACACCGCCGCACCGAACAGCGTTCCCACTGCAGCGGACATCAAGCGCTGGCGCCAGTACCTGGCCGACGAACGCGCCGAGGCCGCCGTGTACCGGGACCTGGCCCAGAGCCGGTCCGGCGAGGAGCGCGCCATCCTCCTGGCCCTCGCCGAAGCCGAAGGCCGTCATGAGGCCCATTGGCTCAAGCTGCTCGGCGGTCACGCCGGCAAGCCCCGCCACGCCTCGCTCCGCAGCCGGCTGCTCGGCTTCCTGGCACGGCACTTCGGCTCCGTCTTCGTGCTCGCGCTGGCGCAGCGCGCCGAAGGACGCTCCCCGTACACCAAGGAACCGTCCGCCACCCCCGCCATGGCGGCCGACGAACAGATCCACGAAGAAGTGGTGCGGGGCCTGGCCACCCGCGGCCGCAACCGGCTCGCGGGCACGTTCCGGGCGGCGGTCTTCGGCGCGAACGACGGCCTGGTCAGCAACCTGTCACTGGTCATGGGCATGGCGGCCACGGGCGTGGGCAGTGCCGTGGTCCTGCTGAGCGGAATTGCCGGGCTGCTCGCCGGCGCGTTTTCCATGGGCGCGGGTGAGTTCGTGTCCGTGCGTTCGCAGCGGGAACTGCTGGCCGCAACCCTTCCCACCCAGGTCACGCTCGCCGCGGCTCCCCAGCTGGACATCGAACACAACGAGCTCCTGCTGGTGTACCTCGCCCGCGGCATGTCCCGTGAGGCCGCCGAGCACAGGGTGGCCGAGCGCATGGGCCTCTTCGCCTGCGACTGCGATCCGAGCCTTTCACTCCGGCCCGAGCTGCCGAAAACCGAGGATGAGCACGAGGCTGTGGGCACGGCATGGGGTGCGGCGCTCTCCAGCTTCTGCTTCTTCGCGTCGGGCGCCATCGTCCCCATCATTCCGTTCATTTTCGGCATGACGGGACTCGGCGCGCTCGTGGTGGCCGCAGCCCTGGTGGGCATCGCGCTGCTGGCAACCGGCGGCGTCGTCGGCCTGTTGTCCGGCACTTCTCCCCTGACCCGTGGCCTCCGGCAGCTGGCCATCGGCCTGGGCGCGGCCGGCGTCACCTATCTGCTGGGGATGGCCTTCGGCGCCGTGATCGCCTAGTGGGAACGGCCGGCGCCCGGCACCTTACCGGGGCGCTTTAGTGGACGGTCCGGTCGAACAGGGCGAAGGGGCCCAGCACCCTGGCGGCGGACTCCGGCGCAGGAAGCATGCGCGGCATTCGGCACCAGCGGGGGCGGCCAGGTTTGTCCGCAAACTTGTCCTCATCGCCGTCTTCGGGTGTGTGGCTTTCCTGGCGGCAGGACTCAGATGTGTATAAGAGACAGCGCCTTGTTGGGCTGCTGGATTTCCGCGCCGGCGGCGGCCAGCCCGCGGGCCGGGCGGCCGGGCCCGGGGAGGCCTGTCTCTTATACACATCTAGATGTGTATAAGAGACAGGCCAGGTATCCAGCCCGGTGGGGCAGGCCGCGCCGCGGACGCGCCGCCGCCTGGCCTCGAGGAGTCGGATTCGCCGCTGGGGACGCCGGTGCCTCCGGCGGAGCGCAGCGACTCGTACAAGTTCCTCGCCGTGAATGCCGACGGCACCCCGGTTGGCTACTCGCCGTGCCGTCCGCTTCACTACGTCGTGAACGCAGATCTGGCACCGGAGGGAGCGGCCGGGTTGGTCAGCGAGGCGATCAAGACCGTGTCCCGCGCCACGGGCATCCGGTTCATCAACGACGGCGCCACGGACGAACAGCCCTCGGAACACCGCGCCCCGTACCAGCCAGGGACGTACGGCGACAGGTGGGCGCCGCTGCTGGTCGCCTGGACCAACCCGGACGTGGCGCCGAAACTCAAGGGCCAGATCATCGGCACCGGCGGCAGCACGCACTACAGCTACGGCGACGGACCCAAGACGTTTGTCACCGGCAGCCTCGAGCTGGACGCCCCGCAGATTGCGGAGGAACTGGACCGCCCGGACGGCGCCGCGTACGCCACCGCGGTCATCCTGCACGAGCTGGGCCACGTGATGGGGCTCGAGCACGTTGATGACCCCGTCCAGCTGATGTACCCGGAGATCGGCGCTCCGGACGGACTGGCTTCCGGAGACCTCAACGGCCTGCAGGCGCTGGGCAAGGCGCCCTGCCGCAAGGACCTCTAGGCCGCAGCGTCCTCCAGCCGCGGTTCCAGCGGGCACGTGCCCTCAGGCGTCCAGGACGGCGAGCGCCTCCTCCACGCTGTCCACCAGGAAGATCCGCTGCTCCATCCTCCTGCCCTGGGCGAGGCTCCGGAGCATGGGCCACGCGGGGAACCGGCGTTCCCAGTGGTCTCGCCCCACGAGCACCATGGGGGTCACTGTCTCCGGGGCGCCGTAGTAGTTTTCGCACGCATCCTGGAAGATTTCCTGGACGGTTCCGGCGGCGCCGGGAAGGAAGACAATCCCGCCGTTGCAGAGCTCCAGGAGCACGGCCTCGCGGACCGAATTCGCGAAGTACTTGGCAATGTGGGTGGCGAAGTAGTTGGGTGGTTCGTGTCCGTAGAACCACGTGGGGATGCCCAGGGATGCGGTTCCGCCCGGAAAGCGCTCGACGACGGCTTCCGCGGCCCGCGCCCACGCGGACACCGAGGGGCGGAAGCCGGGGACGGAGGACAGTTCACCGAGGACGCCGTGAAATTCCGTTCCGGGCACCGCACTCAGGTAGGCGCCCAGATTCGCGGCTTCCATGGCGCCCGGCCCGCCGCCGGTGGCCACCATTCGCCCGCCGCGGGCGAGAAGCCGGCCCAGCATGGCGGCGTCGGCGAAGTCCTTGGTTCCGCGCTGCGATGCGTGGCCCCCCATCACGCCGACGATGGTGCGTCCCTCGCTCCGGGCCGAGCCCGCGAGTGCCTCGAGGGCGTCGCCGATGGCGTGGTCGTGCAGGGCGGCCGCCAGGGTGGAATCCAGGCGGCGGCGCTGGCCCGGCCGGATGCTCCACTGGTACACGAGAGCGTCCGGGGTTGCCTCATACGGCGCGTGCCGGATGCCGGCGTACAGCTCCTGCGGTGTGTACAGCTCACCGCGGTAGGGGTCGAACGGCACGCCGCCGAGCCGCGGGAAAATCAGGGCACCGCGCCGGCGCAGTGAGTCCTCCACGCCGGGATCGAACGTGCAGCCCAGGAAAATGGCGCCTTCCGCGTCCAAGGCGGCCAGCGCGGCCGACCTCCCGCGGAGGTCAAGCGACTGCGCGTGCCAGCCGTGCATGGCCTTGGCGCCGGCGCGAACCAGCTGGTCGAAACCGGCCACGCTGTCCACCTCAAGTGTCCGAGGACTGGGAGTCAGGCTGCCGGAGGGGTTCATGGGTGCCAGCCTAGCGAGTGGTGCCAGGCGCGGGGGCCAGGCTGTCTCTTATACACATCTAGATGTGTATAAGAGACGCCGCCATGCGCGGGTGCGGCGGGCCGGGCACCAAAACGGAAGCGCCCGCAGCGTGGGCCGCGGGGCGCTTCAGTCGTGTCTTGCCGGAACCAGGTCAGGAGACCTGGAGACCGCCGTTGATGTCGTACGTGGCGGCCGTGATGTAGCCCGAGTCCTCGCCCAACAGGAAGGAGATCAGTGCGGCCACTTCCTCGCGGGTGCCGACGCGGCCCATCATGATGCCTTCCGACATCTGCGCCTTGCGCTCCTCGGACAGCGTGCCACCCATGATGTCCGTGTCGATGGGGCCCGGTGCAATGGAGTTGACGGTGACGCCGAACTGGCCCACTTCGCGGGCCAGTGCACGGGTGAACCCGATGATGCCGGCCTTGGATGCGCTGTAGGCAACCTTGGAGTAGGTGCCGCCGCCGCGCTGGGCGGAGATGGAGGAGATGCTCACGATGCGCCCGAGCTTGCGCTCGATCATGCCCTTGAGCACACGCTGGGAGACGACGAAGGTTCCGCGCATGTTGATCGCGAAGACCTTGTCCCACTCCTCCACGGTGGTCTCCATGAAGGTGGTGGGCGAGCTGATGCCCGCAAGGTTGGCCAGGGCCACGATCGGCGGCAGCGCTTCTTCCACCTCGGTGATCGCCCGGTCCACGGACGCTGCATCGGAGACGTCGGCGCCGACGCCGATTGCCTTTACCGCTCGGTTGGAGCCGATCTCGGCGGCTGCGGCCTTCGCGTCCTCGGCGTTGATGTCCAGGATCGCGATGGACCAGCCTTCGCGGGCCATGCGGTCAGCCGCTGCGCGGCCGATGCCGCGGGAGGAGGCCGCACCGGTCAGCACGACCGTGCGTTCTGCGGGGAAAGGAGTGGTTGAGCTCATTGCGGGTATTCCTTCAGGTGGTACTTGGGTCGTACTTAGCGGGTAACGGTGACTTCAGCGGCAGCTGCGACGGCCGGATCCAGCGCTGCATCGCCCTCGGGGCGCTTGCGTGCATAGAGGTAGGTGGCGATTGCCGTGACGCAGAGGCAGAAGGACAGGAAGAGCAGTCCGCTCTGGTTACTGCCGGTCGCGTCCTTGAGCAGGCCTACGGCATACGGTGCCACGAAGCCGCCGAGGTTACCGAGGGAGTTGACCAGGGCGAGGCCCGAAGCAGCGGCTGCGCCGGTGAGCGCTGCGGACGGCATGGACAGGAACGGGGCGATGGCGCCGTAGATGCCCATGGCAGCGGCGGTCAGGGCGATCATCGCGAGGATCGGGTTGACGGGCAGCAGGTAGCCGGCAGCCAGCAGGCCAATTCCGGCGAGGACCATGCTCACCGAGCTGTGCCAGGCGCGCTTTCCGGTCTTGTCGGCACGCTTGCTCCAGAAGTACACGAAGACCGCGGCGATGGCGTAAGGAATGAGGACGATGAACCCGACCTCGGCCGTGGAGAACTTGCCGAGGGCCGCAACGATGGTGGGCATCCAGAGACCCAGTCCGTAGATGCCGCAGACGAGGCCGAAGTACAGGGCCGAGTAGACGAGGGTGCGCTTGTCCTTGAGGCCGGAGAGGAAGTTGTGGCTGCCGCCCTTGGACTTGGCTGCCAGTTCGGCGTCCATGGTGGTGGCAAGCCATTCGCGCTCGTCGGTGTTGAGCCACTTGGCGTCCCGCGGGCGGTCCGTCATGAGAATGGGGGTCAGCAGGCCCAGGAGGATAGCGGGGATGCCCTCGAGGATGTAGAGCCACTGCCAGCCCTGCAGGCCCATGACGCCGTCCATCTGGAGCAGGAGCCCCGAGACCGGGGCGCCCAGTGCATTGGACACGGGCTGGGCGAGGATGAAGATGCCCAGCACGGTGACGCGCTGCGCTGCGGGGAACCACAGGGTCAGGTAGAACAGGATGGCCGGGAAGAAGCCGGCCTCGGCGGCACCGAGCAGGAACCGGACGATGTAGTAGGTGCTTTCGCCGTTCACCAGGCACATGGCGGTCGCGAAGAGACCCCACGTGATCAGGATGCGCGCCAGCCACTTCCGGGCTCCGAAGCGGTACATGCCCGCGTTGCTGGGAACCTCGAGGAGTGCGTACCCGAGGAAAAAGATGCCGGCGCCAAGGCCGTAGGCAGCGGAGTTCAGGCCGATGTCCTCACTCATGGTGAGCTTGGCGAATCCGACATTGTTCCGGTCGAGGTAGGCAACGAAGTAGAGCAGGACGATCAGGGGCATGACGCGGCGGCGGACCTTGCGGAGCGTGCGGTCGCCAAGCTCTCCGAGTCCGGTGGACCTATTGGTTAATGAAGTCATCATCGACCTTCTATCTGTCGGTTCCGGACCGGCGGCTGCGCGCGGCGGGAATCCGATGCTTTTTATGAGGGGGTTCTGCCCGGTTCAGGAAGCTGGATCAGAATTCGATCTGATGTCAGACATCTGACGGAAGAACATGAGCAAAAGCATAGAAGGGTGATGCGCATTACGTCAAGGGCGGCCGCGCAGGCTCAGGACTTGGGCCCGTAAACGTAGCGCTCGTAGTCCTCAAATGTCTGGTCCATGTGCTCATCCATGGCCCGGCGCGCCAGTTCGGAGTCCCCGGTCAGGATGCTGTCGAGCACACGCTGATGGAAGGCGATGGCGTGCCGCTGGATTTCCTTGATGGCGGAGGTCTCCCGCCGCGCCAGGTACAGCGACTGTCCCAGCTGGGCCAGGAGGGCGCGGACGAAGGGGTTGCCGGAAGCCTTCAGGACCGTGTCGTGGAAGGCGATGTCCGCCAGCACGAAACCGTCCAGGTCCCCGGACTCGTGGTGCCGCTTCATGTCCGCAACGTACTTCCGCATCTCCTCGGCGTGCTCGGGAGTGTGGCGCTTGGCGGCGAGAGCGGCGGCGCCGGTCTCCACCATGCGCCGCACTTCAATCAGGCCCCGCGAAACCTGGTCCGCGGCATTGCCGTGCGAGGCCGCCTTGATGATCGCGTCAAGGCCGGTCCAGTTGTCCGTGGGGTTCACGAACGTTCCGCGCCCGGCTTTGACATACAGGATGTTCTGCGCCCGCAGCACTTTGAGTGCCTCGCGGACGGTCAGCCTGCTGACTTCGTAGGCCTTGGCGATGTCGGCTTCCGGGGGCAGGGCGTCGTGGGGCTTCAGCCGCCCGTCAAGGACGTCGTCCAGCAGGCCGTCAACGAGGTCGTCAACAAGTGTCCTGCGACCCATGGAACGTCCTACTTTCGCCTTGCATACTTCCCCTCGATGCGCCTAACACTACAGAAACGCGGGCACACTCAGGAAAACGCCCGGCCGCGGGTCAGCCGTTGGCACGGGAGCCCGTAACATAGGCGTCCAGCCGCCCGAGGGTCCTTTCGATGTTCGCCGGGTGGCGCCGGAGGTAGCCCACCAGCCGGAGGAAGAGCTTGCCGCGGACCTGCCGGGCGTCCCACTGTTCCGTCACCCGCGTACCCGGGGTCCCCGTGCCGTCCGTGGCCGGTTCCAGCAGGTAGCGCCAGACATGGCCGTAAAAGTGCCGCCAGCCGATTCGGCGGCCTTCCTCAAACTCGGTCACAGTGTTGAGGATCTTGTAGTCCACCTTGACGTTCATCTCCATGCCGAACCTGGCCCCCGGCCCCAGCCTCTCTGGTCCGCTGGGCTGGGCGCCCCTCACGGTGTCCGAGCCGTCGATTTCGCTGTGGAGGGCCGGCGTGGCCAGGACCTCGAAAATCTCTTCCGGCGAGGCGGCAATGAAACGGTCCCTGGACACGAGGTAGCGGTTGTTCATCCCGCCAGCCTAGCCGTTCCAAAGTGTTGCAGAATTGAGCATGCAGACTTCATCGTCAGCCGGTGTCCGGCGTCCGCGCATCGGCATTCCCGTCCGGCTCAGCAGCTCAGCCGACCCCGACCCCCGGGTGGCCGAGGCCAACGACCTGTTCGATTACATTGTTGACCTGGTGCGCGACGGCGGCGGGGAACCGGTGCTGCTCACTCCCCAACTGCTTGGCGGCGGAACGCGCGACGGCGGACGCGGCGCCGTGTCGCCCGGGGCGCTTGATGGCGTCGTCCTTCCCGGCGGCGGCGACCTTGACCCCCGGCTGTACGGCGAGGAACCGGGCGGCGCCTGCTACGACGTCAGCCCGGAACAGGACCGGCTGGACATTGCGGTGGCGCGGCAGGCGATCGAGGCGGGACTCCCCCTGCTGGGGATCTGCCGCGGACACCAGCTGCTCAACGTCCTGTACGGCGGCACGCTCATCCAGGACATGGCACCGGGAGCCGTGCCCCACCGCGACAGCCCCGCTGACGGCGGCGGGCTGTGGGCCTGGCACGACGTCACCATCACGCAAGGATCCAAGGTGGCGCGGCTGTACGGCGCGGTCACGGATCCGGTGTCCGGAAGCACCGGGGCCAGCAGCGTGAAGATCGCTTCCGGACACCACCAGGCCGTGGCGCACGTGGCGCCCGGCCTGGTGGTGACTGCAGTCGCGGATGACGGAACAGTGGAGGCCCTCGAGGATCCCGACCGGTGGGTGGCTTCGGTCCAGTGGCACCCCGAGGCAGTCGAACTGCCGGAGGCCCAGCGGCTGGCGCCGTTCCGGGCCTTCGTGGACGTGTGCCGCGGGTAAAACTGCTCCTAGATGGCGATGGCGGCGGCCAGACGCACCGGCAGCCCGGTTTCTAGTGACTCCTGCGCCGCGTCCGCCACGCGCGAAGCCGCCACGGCGTCCTCCGGTGTGCACGGGTTTTGCCGGCGGCCCAGCACGAGCTCCACGAAGGCCGCCATCTCGGAGCGGTAGGCCTGGTCAAAACGCTCCGCGAACGTCTTGTGGGACTCTCCGGACGGGAACGCGATGCCCGCCTCCGCCGACGTCAGCGCCGAGTTCTCGTCCAGGCCCACCATGAGGGAACCGGCTGAGCCTTGGATTTCCAGCCGGACATCATGCCCGGCCCCGTTGTAGCGCGAGGCTCCCACGGAACCGAGCGTGCCGTCGTCGAACGTGACGAAGGCCAGCGCCGTGTCCACGTCCCCCACCGCACCGATGGCGGGGTCGCCGTTGTTGGAGCCTTTGGCGTAGACCTCGACGATTTCCCGGCCGGTGAGCCAGCGCAGGATGTCGAAATCGTGCACCGAGCAGTCCCGGAACAGCCCGCCGGATGTCGCCAGGAATTCCACGGGCGGCGGCGCCATGTCGCAGGTGACGGCGCGCAGCGAGTGGATCCAGCCGAGCTCTCCTGCCTCGAAAGCGCGCTTTGCCTCGAGGTAGCCGGCATCGAACCGCCGCTGATGGCCGATCTGGACGGTGCCTCGGTTGGCCCGGATGTACTCCAGGACCGGAAGCGAATCCGCCACGTTCATGGCCACCGGCTTCTCACAGAACACCGGAATGCCGGCGTCGACGCCTGCCCTGATCAGCTCCGGATGCGTGCCGGTGCCGGTGGCGATGACCAGGCCGTCGATCCCGGATCCGATCAGCTCCTCCACCGACGGCAGGAACTCGGCGCTCAGACTATCGGCTACGGTGCGGGCGTGATCCGCCGCGACATCCGTCAGCCGGAGCCGCACCTTGATCCCCTGCGCGTGGAGCACGCTGTTCAGCGATGTGATGTTGCGGGCGTGCATCACGCCGATGCGGCCTACGCCGACCAGTCCAAGCGTTATGTCCTTCATGCGTTTCCTTTGAGTGAAGTGGCTCCGTGTTCAGGCACGCAGCTGGGTCGGCGTTCCGGCGCTTGCCGCCTCGGCGACTTCGGCCTGGACTTCCTTGACGATGTCGCCGTGGCCGCCGAGCTGTTCGAGCTCGTGGGCGAGTTCGGCGAGTTCGGCGCCGCCGGCCATTTGGGCGGTGAGTTCGTCGAGGGTGATGTCCTTCTTGTCGTAGTAGCCGATCGATTTGCCGCGCTTGAGCAGCAGGAACCGGTCACCGACCGGGAAGGCGTGGTGCGGGTTGTGGGTGATGAAGATGACCCCGAGGCCGCGGTCGCGGGCCTGCAGGATGTAGCGCAGCACCACGCCGGACTGCTTGACGCCGAGGGCCGCCGTCGGCTCGTCCAGGATCAGCACCTTCGCGCCGAAGTAGACGGCGCGGGCGATCGCGACGCACTGGCGTTCACCGCCGGAGAGCTGGCCGATGGGCTGTTCGACGTCGCGGAGGTCGATGCCCATGTCCGCGAGTTCCTTCTTGGTGATGTCCTTCATCTGCTGGACGTCCATGCTTTTGAACGGGCCGAAGCCGCTGGTCAGTTCCGAGCCGAGGAAGAAGTTCCGCCAAATGGGCATTAGCGGCACCACCGCGAGGTCCTGGTAGACGGTGGCGATGCCGACGTCGAGTGCGTCGCGGGGAGAGCTGAACTTCCGCTCTTCACCCATGATGTGGAGGACGCCTTCGTCGTGCTGGTGCAGCCCGGCGATGATCTTGATCAGGGTGGACTTGCCGGCGCCGTTGTCGCCCAGGACGCAGGTGACGCGGCCGTTGTCGACTGCCATGGTGACGTCGGTGAGCGCAACGATGTTGCCGTAGTGTTTGCCGACGTTCTCCAGCGAGAGCAGGTGCACGGGGGTGTGGGTCAGCGGGTCCTTCTCGTCCTTGAGGAGCTGCTGCTGGTCGATCTGTTTGGCGTTCATGGTGTTCAGCCCTTACTTACTTGAGTCTGCGCGGCGCTTGACGATCAGGTTCACGATGGTGGCCAGGAGCAGCATCAGGCCCAGGAAGAACTTGAACCAGTCCGGGTTCCACTGGGCGTAGACGATGCCCTTGTTGGCCATGCCGAAGATGAATGCGCCGATCGCGCCGCCCACGGCCGAGCCGTAGCCGCCGGTGAGGAGGCAGCCGCCGATGACCGCGGCGATGATGTAGAGGAATTCGTTGCCCACGCCTTCGCCGGACTGGACGGCGTCGAAGGCGAACAGGTTGTGCATGCCCAGGATCCAGCCGCAGAAACCGACCGCCATAAACAGACCGATCTTGGTCGCCTTGACGGGAACACCCACGGCGCGGGCGGCGTTCGCATCGCCGCCGACAGCGAAGATCCAGTTGCCCACCTTGGTGCGCAGCAGCACCCATGAGGCCACCGCCACGAGCGCGAACCAGATGAACACCGTGTTTTTCACGTCGACGCCGCCGATGTTCACCGAGGAGGAAAACACCGCCTGCGCACCCTTGTAGCCGTCCATTGTGGAGATCGACGGCGAGGACACCCCGCCGCCGATCAGCCGGGTCAGGCCCAGGTTCAGGCCGGTAAGCATGAGGAACGTCGCCAGTGTCACAATGAAGGACGGTAGCTTGGTCTTCATCAAAATCCAGCCGTTGATGAAGCCGATGGACAGCGACACCACCAAGGCCAGGAGGACGCCGACCCACACGTTCGTGCTGAAGTACCAGCTGAACATTGACGCCGTCAGCGCCGAGCTGATCACGGCCACACCGGTGGAAAGGTCAAACTCTCCGCCGATCATCAGCAGGGACACCCCGACGGCCATAATGCCGATCGTGGAGCTGCCGTACAGAATGGTCGCAAAGGCATTCGGCTGGGTAAACGTCGGGGACACCAACGCGAAGAAAATGAAGAGGACGATCGCGCCCACGAGGGCGCCGACCTCCGGACGTCCGAGAAGTTTCTGGAACGGGCTGCGCTTGGCGACCCGCTCATCGGGCGCCGCGGGCTTTGGCTTTGTCTGTGTAATGGTCATGATAATTCTTCCTTGCTGCCGAGCCGGCGCGGGGCCGGCCCGGCCAGCGGGCTGTTAGCGGATACCCTGCTGGGCGAATTTCAGGACATCAGCCGCATTGCTCTTGTCGACGACGCTCGGGCCGGTGAGGACCGACTGGCCGCCGCCGAGCTTGAATCCGCCGCGCTTGTTCTGCCAGATAGCGTCAACGGACATGTACCCCTGCAGCCACGGCTGCTGGTCCACAGTGAAAAGAACAGCTCCGTCGACGATCTTCTGTGCGAGGTCCGCGTTCAGGTCGAAGCTTGCAACCTTGGCGGAGCTTCCGGCATCCGTGACCGACTTGAGGAGCGTGAGAGTGATGGGGGCGCCGAGGCCGATGATGACGTCGGCGTCCTTGGAAGCCTGGAGCTTGGCGGTGGCGGTGGACTGAACGGCGGTCATGTCCTTGCCGTCGACATAAAGGATTTCCGTTCCGGGCACCTTGGCTTTGACGCCGGCGCAGCGCGCTTCAAGGCCGACGTGGCCCTGCTGCTGGATCACGCAGACCGGGTGCTTGTAGCCCCCTGCCGCGAGCCTGGTGCCGACAGCCTCGCCGGCGAGCTTCTCATTGGAACCGAAGTGTGTGAATGCTCCCAACTGCGCCGAAATGCCCTCACCGGCGTTGAGGCTCACGATGGGGATGCCAGCGTCGGCCGCCTTCTTCAGGACGTCCTTAAGGGCATCCGGCGTGGCGAGGGTGACAGCGATGCCGTCGACCTTCTGGTCGATGGCCTGCTGCACGAGCTGGGCCTGGCGGCCGGCTTCAGGATCCGACGTGTAGAGGATTTCAACGTTGTCCTTGGCCGACGCCTCCTCGGCGCCCTTGCGGACGATGTCCCAGAAAGTGTCGCCCGCCGCAGCGTGGGTGATGAGGGCGACCTTGATGCGTGCGGTGCTGGCTGCCTGGCCCCCACCGCCAGCCGCATTGCCCGTGTCTGCGGGCTTACCGCCGGTGCTTGAACATGCACTGAGCGCCAGCATCGGCACGACGGCCGCTACCAAAGCCGTCTTCCGCCAGGAAAAGTTCTTCACGATTTATCTCCTTTGATTTCGGGGCCGCGACCACCGCCACAATGCGGGGTCAGCAAGCCTGCTACACCGATCATGGTGATTCAGGCCACAGATGTCAATAGTTTGTCCTGACATTAGGATGTTTTAACGAGATCCGGCGCCGGGACCGAAGCCGAAGCCCGCTGCGAGCCCGTTGCGCCGTCCGCGCAGCGGTCCAAAAAGGGCCCGCGAGCACCCTTGACCGGCTGCAACTCACTGCTATTATCAAAAAGGCAGTATGTCCTATCAAGCGAACATGCACCGAACATACGAATTCCTGGACGCAGGACGGCCCGCAGCACTAAGGGAGCACTCAATGGCGAACCAACTTCACCTCAGCATCGACAGGTCGTCGCCGGTGCCGCTGTACCACCAGGTGGTCCAGGGCATCGAGGCCGCGATCCACACCGGGCTCCTGGAGCCAGGCAGCCGGCTGGAGAATGAAATAGATCTCGCCGCCCAGCTGAACCTCTCCCGGCCCACCATGCGCAAGGCCATGGATGAGCTGGTCCGCTCCGGGCTGCTGGTCCGGAAGCGCGGCGTGGGCACCCAGGTGGTTTCGAGCCAGGTCCGCCGGCCCCTGGAGCTGTCCAGCCTTTATGACGACCTCACCAACAACGGCAGCAAGCCCACCACCGAGGTCCTGACGTTCGCGCACATCGAGGCCGACGACGCCACGCGGCAGGCGCTGCACCTCCCGGCAGGCGCGAAGGTCTACCACTTCACCCGGCTGCGCAAGGTGGGCGGCAAGCCGCTGGCCCTGATGGAGAACTGGGTCCGCGATGACATCACGCGGATCGATGAGGAACTGCTCGGTTCCCAGGGCCTCTACGGCATTCTGCGCAGCGGCGGGGTCAACTTCCGGCTGGCCACGCAGCGGATCGGGGCGATGGTGGCCAACGGGTACCAGGCCCCGCTCCTCGAGACCGAGCCGGGCTCCGCGCTGGTCACCATGGAGCGCACCGCCGTGGACGACACCGGCCGGAACGTCGAGACGGGCCACCATGTGTACCGCGCCGATTCGTACAGCTTTGAAATGACCCTTGTGCAGCGCTAGACACTCAGCGCAGCCGACACGATCTGAAAGAGAACACATTCATGGCCGACTGGGTATATCCGCTGGGCAGCGCAGCCGAAGGCTGCTGGGACATCTCACTGGGAACGGCGGACTCCAGACTCCGCGTCGACGGGTGGGCGCACACGGGACTGAAGGTGGCAACGCTGGCCCCGGGTGCCGCCGTCGAACTCCCCGCCGCGGGCGAGGAACGGATCGTGATTCCGCTCAGCGGCGCCTTCACGGTGACCGTGGACGGTGAGAAGTACCAGCTGGCCGGCCGCGCCGGTGTCTTCAGCGGCCCCTCCGATGTGCTGTATTCCGGAACGGGGAAGGCCGTCACTGTCAGCTCGTCCGACGGCGGCCGGGTCGCGGTCGCCACGGCGCCCGCCAAGGTCCAGTACCCCACCCGCCTGATCACCGCGGCGGAGACGCCCGTGGAGCTGCGCGGCGCCGGAAACTGCTCGCGCCAGGTCCACAACTTTGGCACGCCGGCCGCGCTGGAGGCGGACCGTTTCATTGTGTGCGAGGTGATCACCCCCGCCGGCAACTGGTCCTCCTACCCTCCCCACAAGCACGACGAGGAGAACGACGGCGAGACGCGCCTCGAGGAGATCTACTACTTCGAGACCCGGGTGGCCGATCTTCCCGGCATCGCCGGGCCCGGGGAGGACGCTGACGCCATCGGCTACCAGCGGGTCTATGCCTCGGACGAGCGGCCCATCGATGTCGCCGCGGAGGTTCGCACCGGCGACGTGGTCCTGGTCCCCTACGGCTGGCACGGTCCGGCGATGGCCGCGCCCGGCTACGACCTGTACTACCTCAATGTCATGGCCGGCCCCGGCCGCGTCCGCGACTGGCTCATCAGCGACGACCCCCACCACGGGTGGGTCCGCCAGAGCTGGGAAGGCCAGGACGTGGATCCCCGGCTGCCGTTCCGCGGCTAGCGCCCGGCTTACCCGTTGAATTCAGCGGGATGCGGGCCGGTCCGGCCGTCGCGCTCGAGTGCATCGATGGCGGCCAGCTCGGTGTCCGCCAGCTCAAAGCCGAACAGGTCCAGGTTCTCGCGGATCCGCGCCGGAGTGACCGACTTCGGAATGATGATGCGGCCCTGCTGCAGGTGCCAGCGGAGGATCACCTGGGCGGGCGACACACCGTGCTCCGCGGCGATGGCGGTGACGGCCGGCTCCCCCAGCACGGCACCCTGCGCCAGCGGACTCCACGCCTCGGTGGCTACGCCGTGGGCCGCGTTGGACGCGGCGACGTCCCGCTGCTGGAGCGCCGGATGCAGCTCCACCTGATTGACCGCCGGGACGGTTCCGCCCAGGCCGATCAGTTTCTCCAGGTGCTCCGGCAGGAAGTTGGACACGCCGATCGCCCTGACCCGGCCGTCCCGCAGCAGCTTTTCCAGGGCCCGCCAGGACTCGAGGTAGCCGTCCGTGGCCGGAGCCGGCCAGTGGATGAGGTAGAGGTCCAGGTAATCCAGGCCCAGCTTTTCCAGGCTCGACTCGTAGGCGGCAAGGGTGGCGTCGTAGCCGAGGTCTGCAACCCACACCTTGGACGTGACGAACAGTTCCTCCCGGGCTATCCCGGACTCCGCCAGGGCCCGGCCGGTGCCGGCCTCGTTTCCGTAGATGGCGGCGGTATCGATGCTCCGGTAACCGGCGGCAAGAGCCGCACTGACCGCGGCGGCGGTGTCGTCGTCGGGCACCTGGAAGACGCCGAAGCCGAGCTGCGGCATCCGGACGCCGTTGTTGAGCGTGACGGTGGGGATCGGGGCGGTGTTCATGGAAGTTCTCTCCTGTTGTTTGTGGTGCTTGGCTGGATCAGCGGGCGGCCGGCACCGCGGGAGCGAGTGCGTCGGAGGCGTCGGAATCTGCCGGAGCGGTGACGGGGCGCGGCGTGGCGGGGGCCTTGGCCGCGGCGAAGGCCATGACGGCCAGGCCCAGCAGCGTGATGCCGGCACCGGCCCAGATGGGCGAGGTGTAGCCCAGGCCGGCGGTGATGGTCACGCCGCCCAGCCATGCACCCAGGGCGTTGCCCACGTTGAACGCGCCGATGTTGGCGCCGGACGCGAGGGTGGGGGCGCCCTCGGCGTATTTCATGACCCGCATCTGCAGGCCCGGCACGGTGGCGAAGCCGAACCCGCCCATCAGCACCAGGGAGGCGATGGTGAGGGTCTGGTTGCCGGCCGTCAGGGCGAAGGCCACGAGGACCACCACCAGGACCGACAGGACGACGAGAAGCGTGCGGTCCACGTTCCGGTCGGCAGCCTTCCCGCCGAGCGTGTTGCCGATGAAGAGGCCCACGCCGAACACGATCAGCAGCCAGGGGACGGTGGGCGCGGCGAATCCGGAGATCTGGGTGAGCGTGAAGGCGATGTAGGTGAAGGCGCCGAACATGCCGCCGTAGCCAAGGATGGTCACCAGGATTGAAAGCCAGACCTGGCCTGAACGGAATGCGCGCAGTTCGCTCCGCAATCCGCCGGGCGCCGTGTCACCGTGGCCGGCCTTCGGCACGAGGGCCAGGATCCCGGCGAAGGCCAACACGCCGATGCCGGTGATGGCCCAGAAGGTGGAGCGCCAGCCCGCGGCCTGGCCCAGCATGGTGCCGAAGGGGACGCCGAGCACATTGGCGGCGGTCAGCCCGGTGAACATGATGGCGATGGCTCCGGCCTTCTTGGTGGGGGCCACCATGCCGGCGGCCACCACCGCGCCGATGCCGAAGAAGGCGCCGTGCGCCAGGGCTGCCACGATGCGGCCGATCATCATGGTCCAGTAGTCGGGGGCCGCGGCGGAGATGAGGTTGCCGGCGATGAACAGAACCAGCAGGACGGCGAGCACGGGTTTCCGCTCGAAACGGGTCACCGCGGCGGTCAGCCCCAGTGCTCCGACCACGACGGCGAGCGCGTAGCCGGAGATCAGCCAGCCCGCCGAGGCCTCGCTGACCCGGAAGTCCGCGGCCACTTCGGGCAGCAGGCCCATGATGACGAACTCGGTGAGTCCGATGCCGAACCCGCCGAGGGCGAGGGCAATCAGGCCAATAGGCATGAAGGTGCTCCTTAGGAACTGTACGGAATGGAGTGGGGCGCGTACGCTACTAGTTGCAGACGCGTTATTTATTGTTGCACAAGCAGATATCACGCGCAAGCAACTATTTATTTAAGCTGCCCCGTCAACTGCCGGGCACGCTGAAGGAGGAAGAACGATGGGCATCAAGGACGACGCCGTGGAAGTGCGCGCGCAGGGCTGGCGGACCCTCGCGGCGCTGCACGGGCTGATCGAGGCGGAACTCGAACGCTCGCTGCAGGCCGGGGCGCAGCTGTCCGTCGTGGAGTACACCGTGCTGGACGCGCTCAGCCGGCAGGACGGCTGGCACATGCGCATGCAGCAGCTGGCGCGGGCAACCGCGCTGAGCGCGAGCGCCACCACCCGGCTGGTCAACCGGCTGGAGGACCGCGGCCTGCTGACGCGCATCCTCTGCGCCGACGACCGCCGCGGCATCTACACCGAGCTCACGGAAAACGGCATCAAGCTGCTGGAGGAGGCCCGCCCGGTGCACGATGCAACGCTGGAGCGGACCCTGGCCGAGGCCCAGGAAGTCCCCGAGCTGGCCACGCTGGTGGACGCCCTCCCCCGGCTGCACGCCCGCCTCTAAACGCTGTGAGCCAGCCGCCTGGACGGCAACTGACGGCCCGGCAAGCGGTGGACAGGTAAATAGTGGACAGCCAAAAGCCCCGCACCGCATCTGATGCGGGGCGGGGCTTCTTTGGCTGTCCGGCCAGGCCTACTTGGCGGCGAGCTGCTTGAAGTAGTGCTCGAGGTCCTCGAGGCTCTTGTCCTTGGTCTCGGGCACCACGCGCTTCACCCAGACGATGGCCGCCAGCTGGATGGCCACGAAGCCGAAGAACGTCGCTGAAACGCCGACCCAGGCGACCATCTGCGGGAAGAAAAAGCCGATCAGGAAGTTGATCATCCACAGCACGAACACGCAGATGCCCATGCCGATCCCGCGGACGTGCAGCGGGAAGATCTCGGACATGGTCAGCCAGGTGACCGTGCCGATGCAGGACTGCATGGAGGCCAGGAACGTCACCATGAACAGCAGCACGAGGTAGCCCCGGAAAGTGCTTTCCGGGATCAGCATCGAAATCAGGCCGATGGCCAGCAGCGAGGACGCCGTTCCGCCCAGGCCGACAATCAGCATGGACTTCCGGGGCACACGGGTCATCAGGGACATGCCGACGATGACGGCGACCACGGAAGTGACGCCGTTGACGACATTTGCGAGCAAGGCGCCCTGGTCCCCGAATCCGGAGCTGGAGAGGATGGAGGTGCCGTAGTACATGATGGCGTTGACGCCGCTGATCTGGTTGATGATGGCCATGCCCAGGCCCACCACGAAAATCCGGCGGATCCAGGGAACGGTGAGGTCCCGAAAGGTTCCGAGCTTGGATTGGTAGTCTTCCCTGGCAGCCTGGCGAACCTCGTCGAACTCGGTTGAGATGTCCTCCGCCGCGCGGGTCTTCCGCAGCACGTCCAGGACCTCGCCGAAGCGTCCTGCCGAGGCCAGCCAGCGCGGGCTCTCGGGCAGCACCAGCATTCCGAACCAGAGCACCACCGCCGGCAGCGTGGCGATCACGAGCATCCACCGCCAGACGTGGGAGGCCTCCGGGAAGGCATTGCCCAGCACGGCGTTGAACGTGAACGCCAGGAACTGGCCCGTGACGATCATCAGCTCGTTCTGTGTGACGATGCGCCCGCGTTGGGCCGCCGGCGACATTTCCGCCAGATACACGGGGACGATCACCGATGCCCCGCCGACCGCCAGGCCGAGGAGCGTGCGGGCGGCGACGAGGAGTTCCGTGGTGGGCGCAATGGAACAGGCGACGGTGGCCACGGCGAAGATCAGGGCGAGCCCCATGATGGTCCTGCGCCGGCCGAAACGGTCCGACAGCCGGCCGGCGGTGATGGCGCCGAACGCCGCGCCGAACAGCAGGGTGGACGTGACCAGCCCTTCTGTCAGCGGCGTCAGCCCAAGGTCGCGCTGCATGAACGGCAGTGCACCGTTGATGACGCCGGTGTCGTAGCCGAACAGCAGCCCGCCAAAGGTGGAGAACAGGGCAACCCGCCGCAAGAACCCCTTGGGATTGGCGGCGGCCGCCGCCCGTACCGGGGTTTCTGTCGTTTCAGAGCTTGCGCGGGTGTCTTCCTGTTGCCTCATACGCTGACCTTCTGCACGTACTGCTTCATCGTCTCCAGCTGGTACCGCGAGACGTCCTGCGCGTTGTCGTTTTCCGCAAAGACGCTGGACACCATGACGGAGTTGTCCCTGTCGAGGAAGCCGATCTCCTTCAGGCCGCCAAAAAACTCGTCCCAGTTGACGTCGCCGTCGCCGATCTTCAGGTGCTGGTGCACGCGCACGGGATTGCCCGGCGGGTTGGTGATGTAGCGCAGCCCGTGCGAGGCGTGGTGGTCCATGGTGTCGGCAACGTGGACGAGGCGGAGCTTGTCCCCCGCGGCGCGCATGATGTCCAGGGGCGCGTTCTGCATGTGGAAGCTGTGCGAGGCCACGTAGACCAGGCCAACGTTCTTGGAGTTGAGGCCGCGGATGACGCGGATGGCGGCGAGGCCTTCCTCCACGAAGTCGTCCGGGTGCGGGTCGATCAGGAGGTCGATGCCTTCGCGTTCGATGATGGGCAGCAGCTCTTCCATGGAGCGGTAGAAGGCGCGTTCGGATTCCTCTGCCTTCTCCGGGCGGCCGCTGAATTCCGTGTTCATGGTGCCCACGCCCAGGTCCACCGTGATCTGGATGGCGCGCTTCCAGTAGCGGACGGCGGCCTCGCGGGCGTCCTCGTCCGGACCGGACCAGCGCAGCACCGGCAGGACCGAGGCAATTTCGATCCCGGCATCCCGGCATGACTTCTTCAGCCGGCCCACAAGCTCGTCGTCAGCCTTGGGGTGGTTGAAGAACGGAATGAAATCGGCGTGCGGCGTCATCTGCATGTACTTGTAGCCGAGGTCCGCCACCACCTTGGGGAATTCCAGCAGGCTGTGGCTGTGGTGGAAAGGCGTGGGGTCGAGGGCAATTTTCACGGGGCACTCCATTGTGGATCAGTCAGTTTGTGCAAAGGACCGGAAGGAGGGGAAGGGACCGGCAAGTGCCGGCCCCTTCCCGTCGTTCTCAGCTGTAGAGGGCGGGCTTGGAGTTCAGCTTCACGGCGACCTTTTCGCCGTTCTTCTGCGCCTCAACACCGGCTTCGCAGCACGCGGCGGTGGCGTAGCCGTCCCAGGCGGTGGGGCCGCCGATCTCGCCGCGAAGGGCGGCGTCCACCCAGGCCTGGATTTCGACGTCGTACGCGGCGCCGAAGCGCTCTTCGAAGCCGGGGGTGACGTTGCCGCCCCAGCGGCCGGCGCTGCGGGTGTACGGACCCGTGTCGCCGCCGATGCTCACGATGCCGTCTTCGAAGGAGGCCTGCGTGGCCACTTCGTAGCCGAACTTGGCGTTGACGTAAATTTCGACGTCGGCCAGGACGCCGGACTCGGTCTCGATCAGGACGTGCTGGGGATCGTGCTGGCCGGCCGGGGCGTTCTTCGTGGCCTTGCCCAGCCGGACCTGGACGCTGGTGATTTCCTCGCCGGTGAAGAAGCGGATGGCGTCGAACTCGTGCACCACCGAGTCGTTGATCAGCATCTCGTTGGTGAAGCCCGCGGGGGTGGTCGGGTTGCGGTGCTGGTGGTGGAGCATCAGCAGTTCGCCGAGCTCGCCGCTGCGGATCATGGAGCCGAGGGCCGCGTATTCGGCGTCGAAGCGGCGCATGAAGCCCACCTGGATGCGCTTGCGGCCCAGTTTTTCCTCGGCCTGGACGATCTTCCAGGACGACGCGGCGTCCGGGGTGAGCGGCTTCTCGCACAGGATGGGGATGTCCTTGGCAATTGCCTTGAGCAGGATGTCCTCGTGCAGGAAACCGGGCGTGGCGATCAGGACGGCGTTGACGTCGCCGTTGTTGAGGGCTTCCTCGGCGTCGGCCAGGGCCACCGCGCCCGGAATGCCCTCGACGGCGGCCTGCGCACGGGCGAGGTCGACATCGACGACGGCGGCGACTTCAGCGCCGTGGATGCGCTTGCTGAGGCGCTGGATGTGGTCCGCGCCCATGCGGCCGGCGCCGATAACGGCGACGCGAAGGGTTTCAGTCATTGTCATTTCCTTACGTTTCGGGTGCCAGGCGGCGGTTAGTTGACGGCCGTGCGGGAGCCGCAGGAGAGCAGGTAGTTGCGCGTGCGCTTGGCGATCGGCATGGGGACGTCGAAGGCCACCGGGTACATGTCCTGCTCCACGATGCCGAAGATGGGGCGGTTCAGTGCCTCCACCGCTTCAATGACGGCGCGGAGGTCAGGCAGCCCGTTCGGCGGCTCGGTCATGACGCCGGCGAGGTTGGCTGCGGCCCAGGTCATGTTTTCCTCGTTGACCTTCTTGAGGATGTCCGGGTTGATCTGCTTCAGGTGCAGGTAGCCGATGCGGTCCGGGTAGTTCTTGATCAGCTCGAGGCTGGAGGCCCCGCAGTATTCGGCGTGGCCTGTGTCCAGGCACAGGTTCAGGTATTTCGAATCCGTGGCGGCCAGCAGGGTTTCGATGTCTTCCTGGGCCCCGACGTGGGAATCGGCGTGGGAATGGAACTGCTGCTTCAGGCCGAAGTCGTCCAGCAGGGTCTTGCCCAGGCGGTTGTGGCCGGCGAACAGGTCGCTCCAGGCCTTCTCCGTCAGCTGGCCGCTTTCCACCGCCTCGCCGGTGACGTCATCGCGCCACATGGCCGGGATGACCACGATGTGCTCGCCGCCCATGGCTGCCGTGAGTTCGGCAACCTTGCGGGCCGGCTCCCAGGCGGTTTCCCACTGGTCCAGTCCGCGGTGGAACGCGGTGAACACGGTTCCTGCGGTGACCTTAAGGTCGCGGGCCTTGAGCTCCTCGGCCAGCCGGCTGGGATCGTTCGGCAGGTAGCCGTAGGGGCCGAGTTCGATCCACTTGTAGCCGGATTCGGCCACTTCGTCGAGGAACCGCTCCCACGGTGTCTGCTTGGGGTCGTCCGCGAACCAGACGCCCCAGGAGTCCGGTGCCGTGCCGATGATCAGCTTGTTTTCAGTCATGACAGCGTTGTCTTTCTTCTTGGGCCCGGACTCAGTTGGACGGGAAGTTGTACGAGGCGCCGGAGGCGTGGGTGGGCTCGGGCCAGCGCGACGTCACTACTTTGCCGCGGGTGTAGAAGGAGACGCCCTCGGGGCCGTAGATGTGCTTGTCCCCGAACAGCGAGGCCTTCCAGCCGCCGAAGGAGTGGTAGGCCACCGGGACGGGCAGCGGCACGTTGATGCCGATCATGCCGACTTGCACGGAGCGCTGGAACTTGCGGGCGTTCGCGCCGGAGGAGGTGAAGATGGCGGTGCCGTTGCCGTAGGGGTTGGCGTTGATGAGCTTGATGCCGGCGTCGAGGTCGTCGACGCGGACGACTACGAGGACCGGGCCGAAGATTTCCTCGGTGTAGGCGGTCATTTCGGTTTTGACGTGGTCCAGGACGGTGGGGCCGACCCAGAAGCCTTCTTCGTGGCCGGGAACCACGAGGTCGCGGCCGTCCACCACCATGGCGGCGCCCGCGGCTTCGGCCTCGGTGACGATCTTGACGATGCGTTCCTTGGACGCCGGCGTGATGACCGGGCCCATTTCGGCGTCGGGCGCGGTGCCGTTGTTGACCTTGACGGCCAGGGCGCGCTCTTCGACCTTCTTGACCAGCAGTTCGGCGGCATCGCCGACGGCGACGGCGACGGAGATGGCCATGCAGCGTTCACCGGCGGAACCGAAGGCGGCGGCGGCCAGGTGGTCGGCGGCGTTGTCGAGGTCGGCGTCGGGCATCACGATGGCGTGGTTCTTCGCACCGCCCAGGGCCTGGACCCGCTTGCCGTGCTTGGTGGCCGTCTCGTGCACGTACTGGGCGATCGGGGTGGAGCCGACGAACGAGATGCCGTCCACGTCCGGGTGGGTCAGGAGTCCCTCAACGGTCTCCTTGTCACCGTGCAGGACCTGGAAGACGCCGTCGGGCAGGCCGGCCTGCTTCCACAGCCTGGCCAGCAGCATCGAGGCGGAGGGGTCGCGCTCGGAGGGCTTGAGGATGAAGGCGTTGCCGGTGGCGATGGCCATGGGCGCCATCCACAGCGGCACCATCACGGGGAAGTTGAACGGCGTGATGCCGGCCACGACGCCGAGCGGTTCGCGGAAGGAGAAGACGTCGATGCCGGTGGAGACCTGGTCCGAGTAGTCGCCCTTGAGCAGGGTCGGGATGCCGCAGGCGAACTCGATGACCTCCAGGCCGCGGCCGATTTCGCCCTTGGCGTCGGAGAGGACCTTGCCGTGCTCGGCGGTGATCAGCTCGGCCAGTTCATCAACGTGGGCGGCGACGAGTTCGCGGAACTTGAACAGCACCGTGGTGCGCTTGGCCAGGGAGATGTCGCCCCAGCTGTCAGCGGCGGCGCGGGCCGCGGCAACGGTGGTGTCCAGGTCGGCCCGGTTCGCCAGCCGCAGTTTGCCACTGACCGCGCCCGTGGCGGGGTTGTAGACGGGCTGGGTGCGGCTGCCTTCGCCGGCGGTCTCGGCGCCGTTGATGAAGTGGTGGATCGTGGTGGTGCTCTGGTCAGTTATGGCAGTCATGGGACTCTTCCTTGAGTGGTCGAAGGGTGCTGTTGTTCGCGGAGGGGATCAGCCCAGCAGCTTGCGCTGGCGGCTCTTGTGGTCGGTGTAGGCCTTGAAGGCCTGCTGCGTGGAGTCGAGGTCGGAAACCTGGGAGACGGGCACGTCCCACCATGATTCGGAGCTCGGGGCGTCCAGCAGCGGGTCGGATTCGACGTGGATCAGGATGGGGCCGCCGCGTTCCGGTGCGGCCTTGGCGTCGCGGATGGCCTGCTCGAGTTCGGCAATGACCTTCTCCCCCGGTTCGATCCGGATCACCTTCACGCCGAGGCTTTCGGCGTTCAGGGCCAGGTCCACCGGGAGGGTCTCGCCTTCGTCGAAGCTGTGCTGCTCCTCGTTCAGGGCACGGTACTGGGTGCCGAAACGCTGGGAGCCAAGGGACTCGGAGAGGGATCCGATGGAAGCGTAGCCGTGGTTCTGGATCAGGACCACGATCAGCTTGATGCGCTCGGCGACGGCGGTGACCAGTTCGGTGTGCATCATCAGGTAGGAGCCGTCCCCCACCATCACGACGACGTCGCGCTGGGCGCCGCCCGCTGCCGCCTCTGTCTCTTATACACATCTAGATGCGCGCTTGACGACACATCTAGATGTGTATAAGAGACAGATGCAGGAGTAGGCGTACTCGACGTGGTAGCCGAACGGGTCACGCACGCGCCACATCTTGTGCAGGTCGCCCGGGAGCGAGCCGGCAGCACAGATGACGACGTCCTGGGCGTCCATGGCCCGGCTCGTGGCGCCGATGATTTCGTTCTGCGCCGGCAGGGGCGTGAACCGCGTGCCAAACGCTTCGTCCACGGTGGCGTCCCAGCGCTTCTTCTGCGCGGCGACCTGCTGTTCCAGGTCGGCGCCCACACGGTAGCCGCCCAGGGCCTGGTTCAGCTTGATGAGGGCCTTCCGGGCGTCGGCCACGATGGGCAGCGTGGTGCCGTGCTTGTAGGCGTCGATGGCGGCGACGTTGATGTTGACGAACTTTACGTCCGGGTTCTGGAACGCGGTCCGCGAGGCGGTGGTGAAGTCCTCGTAGCGGGTGCCGATCCCGATGATGAGGTCCGCCTCGGCAGCGATGGCGTTGGCCGCCGTCGTGCCCGTGGAGCCGATGGCTCCGAGCGAGAGCTTGTGGTCCCAGGGCAGGACGCCGACGCCGGCCTGGGTGTTGCCCACGGGAATGCCGGTGAGTTCCACGAACCTGCCCAGTTCGTCGTTGGCGTAGGCGTACAGGACGCCGCCGCCGGCGATGATGAGGGGGCGCTTTGCCGCCCGGATGGCTTCGGCGGCACGGCGGATGTCGTCGTCGTCCGCGTCGGGCCGGCGGATGCGCCACTCGCGTTCGGCCAAGAACTCCTCGGGCACGTCGAAGGCCTCGGCCTGGACGTCCTGCGGCAGCGAGATGGTCACCGCGCCGGTCTCGGCCGGATCCGTCAGGACCCGCAGCCCGTGGTGGAATGCGGAGAACAGCTGCTCCGGGCGGGAGACCCGGTCGAAGAACTTGGACAGCGGACGGAAGGCGTCATTGACCGTGATGTCGTAGGCATAGGGCTGCTCGAGCTGCTGCAGGACCGGGTCCGCAGCGCGCGTGGCAAAGGTGTCGCTGGGCAGCAGCAGCACGGGCAGGCGGTTGGTGGTGGCCAGTGCCGCGCCGGTGAGCAGGTTGGAGGATCCGGGCCCGATCGAGGTGCTGATGGCGAACGTCTGGCGGCGACGGGTGTGGCGGGCGTAGCCCACTGCCTGGTGCGCCTGCGCCTGCTCGTTGCGGCCCTGGTAGTAGGGCATGATCGTCGGGTCGGCGGCCTGGTACTGCTTCAGCGCCTGCCCGACGCCGGCCACGTTGCCGTGGCCGAAGATCCCGAACGTGCCCGGAATCAGGCGTTCCCGGTAGTCCTCGCTGCCGATGCGGTCAACGGTGTACTGCTTGGAGAGGTACTCCACCACGGCCTGGGCCACGGTCATTCGGCGGGTTCCTGTTCCCATCGTTTACTCCGATACTTCTGTGGTGTGCGTGAGGAGGGAGGCGGCCGCGGCGACGGCGCCGGCAACGTCGCCGTCCTGCGGATACAAGAGGGTCCGTCCGACGGTGAGTCCCTGCACGCCGGGAAGGGCCAGGGCGGCTTCCCAGGTGGCAAAGACTTCGTCCTGGGTGCCCTCGGGGTCCCCGCCCAGCAGCACGGTGGGCATGGTGGTGGCGGCCATGACGCGTTCCATGTTGGCCACGACGGGCAGCTTCATCCAGGTGTAGGCGCTGGTGGATCCCAGGCCTTCGGCGATGGCCACGGACTTGATCACGGCGTCGGTGGAGAGGTCGTTACGGACCCTGCCGTTCTCGCGGACCGAGAGGAACGGCTCCACCATGGCGATCAGCCTGCGCTCGGCGAGCGAATCGATGGCCTTGGCCGTTGCCTCCAGCATGGACACGGTGTCCGGGTCCCCGAGGCAGATGCGGGTGAGCATCTTGCCGCCGTCGGCTCCGAGCGCCTCGAGGGCCGCGGCCGTGTGGCCGGTGAACCGGTCATCGAATTCGTTGACCAGTCCGGTGAGCCCGCCGCGGTTCATCGAACCGAACAGCAGCTTGCCGTCCAGCGCTCCGAGCAGCAGCAGGTCATCCATGATGTCCGGTGAGGCAAGCACGCCGTCCACGTCCGGGTTGGCCAGGGCAATCCGCAGCCGGTCCAGGAGCTGGCGGCGGTCCGCCATGGCCACCGGATCGCTGCCCACCGCCAGGGCGCCGCGTGCCGGGTGGTCGGCGGCAACAATGAAGTTCTGCTTGCCGGATCTGGGGCCGGGGTGGCGGCGCCGGGCCTTGGCGGCGCGGGCAACGGCGTCCGGATCTTCCAGGCGGATGGCGCTGAGGTGCGCGTAGCGGCGGGGGTCGTCATCCACCGAGAGGGTGGCGGTACCGGGATTGAGGCTCACAGGGCCGCTCCTTCGGGGGCGAGTTGGCTGGCATTCTTGCCGGGGACCAGGCGTCCGCGTTCGGCCAGCAGCGAGGTGACCTCGGCCGGCGTCGGCATGGCATCGGCGCAGGACAGCCGGGAGGCGACGAGCGCGCCCGCGGCGTTGGCGTAGTCGAGCACCTGGGCCAGCGGCCAGCCGGACAGCAGTCCGTGGCAGAAGGCGCCGCCGAAGGAGTCTCCTGCACCGAGGCCGTTGACGGTTTCCACCGGCACGGGGGCGGAGACCACGCGCTCGGTGCGGGTCTTGGCCATGACGCCTTCGGGCCCGAGTTTGACGACGGCGATTTCCACGCCGGCGGCGAGCAGCCGGTCCGCCTGCTCGTCGGGGGTTCCCTCACCGACGGCGACGGCGCACTCCTGGTCGTTGCCGATGGCCACGGTGACGTGCGGCAGGACCTTGGCAACCTCGGCGCGGGCTTCCTCCTCGGAGGCCCAGAACATGGGGCGGTAGTCCAGGTCCAGGATGGTGTACTGGCCTTCGCGCAGCTCGGTGCGGGGCCGTGCCTCATGGGCTTTGATGTGCGCCTCGCGGCTGGGTTCCTGGCACAGGCCGGTCACGGTGGACCAGAAGATCCCGGCACCCTTGATGGCCTCGAGATCCAGCTCGTCGGCCTTGATCTGCAGGTCCGGCGCCGTGGGGAAGCGGCCGTAGAAATACAGCGGAAAATCGTGGGGCGGCTTGACCGCACAAAAGGTTACGGCCGTGGGGTATTCCTTCACCGGCGTGACGAACGAGTCGTCCACGTTGAACTTGCGCAGTTCGCGGTGCAGGTAGTTCCCGAAGGCGTCATCTCCTGTCCGGGTGATGACGGCCGCGCGGCGGCCGTGGCGGGCAGCGGCCACGGCAACATTGGACGGGGAGCCACCGAGGTACTTGCCGAAGGACGTCACGTCCTCCAGGTCCACCCCAATGTCGTTCGGGTAGATATCAACGCTGATGCGCCCGATCGTGAGCAGTTCGTGGGTCACGGTGATCGTGGACCTTTCTGTTTGAACTCTGTACCTCTAAGCAGCCGAACGGCCAGGGCTACGGTGCCTCGCGGCCCCCGTGAGCGGGACCACATCCACT
Source organism: Arthrobacter sp. KBS0703 (assembly GCF_002008315.2). NCBI lineage: Bacteria > Bacillati > Actinomycetota > Actinomycetes > Micrococcales > Micrococcaceae > Arthrobacter > Arthrobacter sp. KBS0703. Next base: position 3,063,000 of record NZ_MVDG02000001.1, read on the forward strand.
ACTTTGCCCTAGAATTCATGTCCTGTCAAAGGTTTGTACTGACATATTTACAACTTGCATCCGCGCGGTTGGAACGCAATTAGACCGCTCTAACGGCCAAGGCCGCCAGACCTGGGCCGGGCCTGCCTCTTGGCTACTTCTTGGGTACCGCAAGCTCGCCCGTGACGTACTGCGCGCGGCCGAACCCGAACGACCAGTCGCCGGCGGTGTTTTCCACATAGCCGATGAAGACGTTCTCACCGGCAACGCCGAGTTGTCCGAGCCGGTCCGCCACGGCGGCGAAGAGTGACTGCTTGGCCTCCTGGCTGCGGCCACCCTGCGTGAAGATCTGGATCATGACCACGTCCGCCGTGCGGTCGAAGCCCAGGCCCGCGTCCTGCGCGACGATCTGCCCGGCCGGGTGCTCGGTCAGGATGTGGAAGTAGTCTCGCTCGGGGATGCCGTATTCGGCCAGAATGGCATCGTGGATGCCCCGGCTTAGACTAGCCAGCTCTTCCGGACTGCGGCCTGCATTGACGTCGATTCGAACCAGTGGCATGTTCCGCTCCCTTGCTAGTTTGTCCTGACATACTATCAAACTCACGGGACCGGCGTACAGGCGCGGGCCGGCCGCATTTGGAGCGCTTCTTAAAGACGTACGACGGCGGCGGTCACCTTCGCGCAGAAGGTGACCGCCCGCCGTCGTACTTCTGGAATTATCGGCTTCGGAGTTCTCGCCGGTGCGCCGAAATCACTTGGCGAGCAGCTCGTCCAGGCGCTCGTAGCCCTCGGTCATGCCGCCTTCCATGCCGGACTGGGCCATGCCGTCGCGGGCTTCCATGCTGGGGTAGACGGAATGCCCCCTGATCTTGGAACGGCCGCCGCCCAGGTCCTCGAAGTTCATGAATTCGATGCTGACAATGTCCGGGTAGCCGCTGAACTCGAAGGTCTGGATGGCGAAGTCGTTCTCGCGGACGGTGTGGAAGATGCCGCTGAATGCGTAGGTCACACCGTCCGGACCGGTGTGGTTGTAGAGGTAGGTGCCGCCGGAGCGGAAATCATAGTGGTCGATGTCGATGTTCGTGTTCCGCGGGCCCAGCCACTGGCTGATCAGCCCGGGCTCCTTGTGGGCGCGGAAAACGTCGGCAACCGGGAAATCGAATTCCCGCTCGAAGTCGATGAACGGGACGCCGTCGGGGACGGTGAGTTTAAGTGGGTTGCTCATTGTCGGTCCTTTTCACTGCCGCCGCCGGGGCGGCATTGGAGCGGAGTACGGCATCGAGGCTGCGGAACTGCGCCTCGCGGACCAGCCGGTACTGGTCGATCCACGCGGTGAGCGCTTCGAGCCGTGCGGGATTCAGGTGGACGGGCCGGCGCTGGGCATCGCGGCTGCGCGTGACCAGCTGTGCCTGCTCGAGGACCTGGATGTGCTTCGAGACCGCCTGCTTGGTGATCGCGAAGGGTTCGGCCAGTTCATTGACGGTGGCTGGCCCCCGGCTGAGCCGGGAGATGAGACGGCGCCGGACGGGATCGGAGAGCGCCAGGAAGGCCGCATTCAGAAGGTCGTCGTCGTTCCCGGTATCCACTGTCATTGCCCCGGATTCGTTCTCGTGTATCAGTGCGCTGCTGTAATCAATTAAGTTGTTGATCAACCAATTGGTTGTTAACAACATTAGGCCCGTGCCGGATTCCGCGCAAGGGTCAAAACAAACAACGCGGGGTCACTTTTCGCCGAATCCACCGGGTGGAAATGCGAAAAGTGACCCCGCGTTGCTTTGGGGAGAGCTTAGAGGGTTGCGTAGACCTCGCGCAGCAGCTTGGCGGTCTCGGACGGCGTCTTGCCGACCTTCACGCCTGCGGCCTCGAGGGCCTCCTTCTTAGCCTGTGCGGTACCGGCGGAACCGGAGACGATGGCGCCGGCGTGGCCCATGGTCTTGCCTTCCGGAGCGGTGAAGCCTGCCACGTAGCCGACGACCGGCTTGGTGACGTTGGCCTTGATGAAGTCGGCCGCACGCTCTTCGGCGTCGCCGCCGATTTCGCCGATCATCACGATCGCCTTGGTTTCCGGGTCAGCCTCGAACGCGGCCAGGGCGTCGATGTGGGTGGTGCCGATGACGGGGTCGCCGCCGATGCCGATGGCGGTGGAGAAGCCCAGGTCGCGCAGTTCGTACATCATCTGGTAGGTCAGGGTGCCGGACTTGGAGACCAGTCCGATGGGGCCCTTGCCCGTGATGTTGTTCGGCGTAATGCCGACGAGTGCCTCGCCGGGGGTGATGATGCCGGGGCAGTTCGGTCCGATGATGCGGGTGACCTGGTTGCCGTCAGCGTCCACCGTGGACTGGGCCAGTGCCCAGAACTCGGCGGAATCCTGGACCGGCACGCCTTCAGTGATGACAACGACCAGGCCGATGCCGGCCTCGATGGCTTCAACAACAGCGTTCTTGGTGAATGCCGGCGGCACGAAGACGATGGAGACGTCGGCGCCGGTTTCAGCCATGGCTTCCTTGACGGTGCCGAAGACGTTGATTTCAGTGTCGCCGTGCAGGACGGTGGTGCCGGCCTTGCGGGCGTTGACGCCGCCCACGATGTTGGTGCCGGCCTTGAGCATGAGGGCGGTGTGCTTGGTGCCTTCGCCGCCCGTGATGCCCTGGACGATGACCTTGGAGTCCTTGTTCAGATAGATAGACATGGTGCGTCCCTTTACTTAGCTGCGTTGGCGAGCTCGGCGGCCTTGTCGGCGCCCTCGTCCATGGTGGCGGCCAGGGTAACCAGCGGGTGGTTGGCCTCGGCCAGGATGCGGCGGCCTTCCTCAACGTTGTTGCCGTCGAGGCGGACTACCAGCGGCTTGTTCGCGTTGTGGCCCAGCTCGGCCAGCGCACCGACGATGCCCTTGGCGACGGCGTCACAGGCGGTGATGCCGCCGAAGACGTTCACGAACACGGACTTGACCTGCGCGTCGCCGAGGATGACGTCGAGGCCTGCAGCCATGACCTCAGCGGAAGCTCCGCCGCCGATGTCCAGGAAGTTGGCGGGCTTGACGTTGCCGTGGTTTTCACCGGCGTAGGCAACAACGTCCAGGGTGGACATGACCAGGCCGGCACCGTTGCCGATGATGCCCACTTCGCCGTCGAGCTTGACGTAGTTCAGGTCCTGCGCCTTGGCCTTGGCCTCGAGCGGATCTGCAGCGTCCTTGTCTTCGAGGAGGGCGTGCTTGGCGTGGCGGAACTCGGCGTTCTCGTCCAGGGTCACCTTGCCGTCGAGGGCAACGATGTCGCCCGCGCCGGTCTTCACCAGCGGGTTGACCTCCACAAGGGTGGCGTCTTCCTTCTTGAAGACGTCCCAGAGCTTGAGGATGACGGCGGCGACTTTGCCGCGCAGTTCCTCGGGGAAGCCGGCTTCGGCGACGATTTCGTCGGCCTTGGCCTGGTCGATGCCCACGGCGGGATCGATGGCAACCTTCGCGAGCGCCTCGGGGCGTTCGACGGCGAGCTGCTCGATTTCCATGCCGCCCTCAACCGAGCACATGGCCAGGTAGTTGCGGTTGGCCCGGTCCAGCAGGACGGAGAAGTAGTATTCCTCGGCAATATCCGCACCCTGGGCAATCATCACCTTGTTAACGGTGTGGCCCTTGATGTCCATGCCCAGGATGTTGGTGGAGTGCTCAAGCGCCTCATCGGCGGACTTGGCCACCTTGACGCCGCCGGCCTTACCGCGGCCACCGACCTTAACCTGCGCCTTGACGACAGTTACGCCGCCGATCTTCTCGGCAGCTGCCTTTGCTTCTTCAGGGGTATGCGCCACGATGCCAGCAAGCACGGGTACACCGTGCGCCTCGAACATATCGCGCGCCTGATATTCAAACAGGTCCACGGTTTAGTGTCCTTCTACGTCGAAGTAGTTTCTGTACAGCCGGACCCCACGTTCTCGCGGTTACCGGGCTGCGGAATAAACGCGCCCTGCGGCAGGTCAGGAAACGAGCCGCGCGGCGCAATGCTCCTCTCGGAACTCTAGTCCTTTATGGGGACATGCCCGTTCCAGACTACCTGTTATGTGAGCAAGGACACTATTCTATGGAGCGTAGAAAAACCGCATGATTACGGGGTTTTTGAGGCCTTGGAGGGCGCCGTGGAGGCCTTTTTGCCGCCGCCCGAGATGAGTTCGTAATGATCGCGGCTGACGAAGAAACCGGTGCCTCCGGAGAGGTTCCCGCAGGCCACCCCGGCGTCGTATGCGGAGCACCTCAGGCCGTTGCGTTCCAGGTTTCCGCCCTCGGGAAGAACCGGCAGCTGCGAGATCGGGCCGGTGCGCGACCCCTGGGGCCCGTACTCGGACTCCATCTGGGTGACTCCGGACCGGCACTCGCCGTATCCGGCCCGGTCAGGCGTGAGCACGGCCGTTCCGCCCAGATAGCCCAGGCCGGTCCCCGAGCAGTCGTCCTTGATATCCGCGGCCTGGGGCGCCGGGTAGACCGCGAGCTCGCAGTGCGCTGCCGGAACCGTGGCCAGTTTCCGGTTGGCGGGGTCGTTGAAGTTGTTTTGTTCGTAGGGCAGATTGACGTGCGGACCGTGCGCCGAGGTCAGCGAGCAGACCACGTTCCGGTCCGCGGTGACGAAGGCCAGGACGTCCTCCCCCGCGGAAAATGTCCGGGCATCGGACAACGGCGCCTGCCTCAGCTGCTCAAGGGCGGGCAGCGGCGGGGGCGGCGTGTACCCGGGGTCCCGCACCGTGACGGAACAGCCCGTGACCACGGCAAGCAGGCCGGCGGCCGCCGCCGCGGCAGCCCAGCGAACCGCCATGGTCAGGCGTCGAGTTTGGTGAGCGGCGCGTAGCGCAGCAACAGCCGCTTCTCGCCGACGTCGAACTTCACCTTCGCCACGGTCTTGTCCCCCGCTCCCTCGACCGCCAGCACCGTTCCGTTGCCGAAGCTGGTGTGGTTGACTTTGTCCCCCACGCTGACCGCGACGACTTCCTTTTGCGGCTGGACGCGGTTCTTTGCGACGGCGGCCGGAACATCCGCGTTGAAGCCTGCCGAGGAATCGGCCTTGGCACTGCGCGCCGTACCTGCCCCCCAGAACGATCCGCCGTACCGGTTCGAGCCGATCGGGGCGCCGCTCCCCCAGCCGCCTGCCTGCCGGCTGGTGCCCTCGCGCTTCCATTCGACGAGCTCGGACGGGATTTCTTCGAGGAACTGGCTGGCCGGGTTGTACTGGCTCTGGCCCCACATGCTCCGGACTTCGGAGCGGGTGACATACAGCCGCTTCCGGGCGCGGGTGAGGCCCACGTAGGCGAGGCGGCGTTCCTCGGCCAGCTCCTTGGGGTCCGTGGCGGAGCGCTGGTGCGGGAAGAGCCCGTGTTCCATGCCGGTCAGGAACACCACGGGAAATTCGAGGCCCTTGGCCGTGTGCAGCGTCATGAGCGTGACCACGCCCAGCCGCTTGGCCTCTGCCACCGCGGCGTCGATGTCGGCTCCCGGCGCATCCGGAATCTGGTCGGCATCCGCGACGAGCGATACCTGCTCCAGGAAGGCGCCAAGGGAACCCTCCGGATTCTCCTGTTCGTATTCCCGCACCACTGCCACGAGTTCGGCGAGGTTCTCCACCCGGGACTCGTCCTGCGGATCCGTGCTGGAACGCAGCCCGGCGAGGTATCCGGTCTGTTCCAGCACGGCTTCGAGCGCCGCGGCGGCGCCGGAACCGGCTGCCACTTCGGCGAGGTCGTCCAGGAGCTTGACGAAGCCGAGCACGGCGTTGACCGAACGGGTGGCCATGCCGGGAGCCTGGTCGGCGCGGCGGGCGGCGGCCATGAACGAGCTCCGTTCCCGCTCGGCGAGCGCTGCAACGGCGCCCTCGGCACGGTCGCCGATCCCGCGTTTGGGTTCGTTGAGGACCCGGCGGAGGTTGACGTCGTCGTCGGGGTTGACCAGGACACGGAGGTACGCGAGGGCGTCCTTGATTTCCTTGCGCTCGTAGAACCTGGTGCCGCCCACCACCTTGTAGGGCAGGCCCACGCGCACCAGGACGTCCTCGATGGACCGCGACTGGGCGTTGGTGCGGTAGAAGATGGCGACGTCCCCGGGGCGGAGGTTGTCCTCGTCCTGCAGCCGGTCAATCTCCTTGGCGATGAACTGGGCTTCGTCGTGTTCGTTTTCACCCACGTAGCCGATGATCTTGTGGCCCTCGCCCTCCGCCGTCCACAGGCGCTTCTCCGGCCGGTTCGGATTGCGGGAGATGACGGAGTTGGCGGCGCTCAGGATGTTCTGGGTGGAGCGGTAGTTCTGTTCCAGCTTGATGGTGCGGGCGTCGGGGTAGTCCTTCTCGAACTCCACGATGTTGCGGATGTCGGCCCCGCGGAAGGCGTAGATGGACTGATCGGAATCGCCCACGACAGTGAGCTCGGCCGCTCCCGGCCCCTCGCCCACGATTTCCCGGACCAGCGCGTACTGGGCGTGGTTGGTGTCCTGGTATTCGTCCACCAGCACGTGCCGGAAGCGCCGGCGGTACGATTCGGCGAGCGCCGGGAACGCCCTGAACATGTAGACGGTCTCGGCGATGAGGTCGTCGAAGTCCATGGCGTTTGCCTGGCGGAGACGCTGGGTGTAGCCCTTGAAGACGTCGGCCACGGCCTGTTCGAAGGGGTCGTTGTGGTTGGCGGAGGAGGCGTAGGAATCGGCGTCGATCAGCTCGTTCTTCAGCGCGGAGATCTTGTGCTGGATGGCCTTGGGCGCGAACTTCTTGGGGTCCAGGTCCAGGTTCTTGGACACCTGTGTGACAAGCCGCAGGGAGTCCGCGGAGTCATAGATGGAGAAATTGGACTTGAGCCCCACGGTGGCGGCTTCCTGCCGGAGGATGCGCACGCAGGACGAGTGGAAGGTGGAAATCCACATGATCTTGGCCCGGCCGCCCACGAGGGCTTCGATGCGCTCCCGCATTTCGGCGGCGGCCTTGTTGGTGAACGTGATGGCCAGGATCTCGCCATGGTGGGCGCGCCGGGTGGCGATCAGATAGGCAATCCGGTTGCTGAGCACGCGGGTCTTGCCTGAGCCGGCGCCGGCCACGATCAGCAGCGCGCTGCCGGCGTGTTTGACGGCCTCTTCCTGTTCAGGGTTCAGCCCCTCCAGCAGGGCGGCAGCGTCCGGCAGCTGCGGCCGGGGAGACCAGTCACCAGGCTGGCCGCCACCGGTGGGGCCGCCGGCCGGACCCGTTGAGGAACCCGCAGCGCGGTCCCCCCGGCCGGGTCCGCCGCCGCCGAATTCGACGGGCGCCTGCCCGGATTCCGGGCGCGACTTGGTGAGGGCGGCGGCGCGGGAGCCTGCCTTGAACGGACCGTCAGCGTACGGGTCAAACAACATATCCATGGTGACTACAAGTCTAGGCGGTGGGGCTGACACTGCAGTCCGTCCTGTGGATAAGGCCCGATGGTGCCCCCGGAAGCCCCGCAGCGAGCTAGTCCACAGACCCTGACTCAAGGGCCGCACGGAGCTGGTGTACCGCCGTCGCGCCTCCTGCCATGAACCACTCCAGCCCGTTGACGTAAACGCTTCCGGTGGCGCCGCCGGCGGCGAGCACAATCGCCTTCCCCGGCAGCCAGTCCCACTCCGGGCAGCTGTGCTGGAACCAGCAGCCGAGCTCACCGTCCGCCACGCGCCCGAGGTCGCACGAGCCGGACCCGAACATGCGCAGCGTGGCAGCCGAGCTGGCGGCGGCATGCCAGGGCATGGCGCACATCGGATCCGCCAGCCAGCGCGGGTGGATGTAGGTGGCGGCACCGATCTGGGAAAGATCGTCGGCGCTGCGGTTTGCCCCGTCAGGCGCGAACGTGGTGACGGGATCGCCGTTGAGCGTGGCGGCGCGGCCCGTGCCGCCGAGCCACAGCTTGTCTTCCTCGGGCTGGAAGATGGCGCCCAGGATGACGTCGGATTCGTCTTTGAGGGCAATCGCGGAGCACCAGTAGGTGGAGCCGTGGAGGAAGTTGTAGGTTCCGTCCACCGGATCGATGACCCACGTCCGCCCGCTGCTGCCGTGGACGGCGGCGCCTTCCTCGCCGAGGACGCCGTCGTCCGGCCTGCAGCGGCGCAGCTGTTCCAGCACGTACGCCTCGGCCGCGTGGTCGGCGGCCGTGACGACGTCGGAGACGGAGGTTTTGCGCTGGGCGTCGAGCCCGCCCTGCCGCATCATCAGCGCCAGCATTCCCGCCTCGCGGACCAGGGCGGAAGCCAATTCAAAGTCGTCGAGCTCGGGGCTCAGGTTGGCGGCGCTGTGTTTACCCAATTTGTGTCTTCCCAGTTCGGTCACGGTCCCCAGCCTATCGGCGCGGCCGCCCTCAGTGCGATGCGGTTCCGGTCTTTCCTGCCGGGCGATAATGGACGCATGGCCAAGACACCCGCACAGCGGATCAAAAAGCACGGCGCAAAGGCCGCTGTCCCCCAGCACTACCTGCCTCCGGTGATCAACCCCACCACGGCCCGCACGCCGGAAAAAGCCCAGAACAACGGCAGCCTCATTGTCATAGCCGGCGTCGTGGCCAGCCTGTTCCTGTTCTGGTACGTCCACCTGCTCACGCTGAACCAGCTCACCCAGCTTTCGGGCGGCCTGCCCATGCCCGATTCCCTCATCGGCGGCTTCGACGCCGGCTATGTGGAGCAGCTTCGCCGGGCCATGGACGGCGACGCGCGCGGCCAGCTCAACTTCATCCACAAGACGGCCGGCACCCTGTTCCCGCTGATCTTCGGTTTCACCTGGCTGCTGCTGATCGGCACGAACGTGGCGAAGAAGGCCCTCCGCTGGGCGCTGTGGTGCGTGCCGCTTCTGTTCGTGGTGGTCCGCCTCTGGGCCAATGTGGCCGTTGACTCCGTGGTGGCTGCCGTCGACCTCGATCCCGGCCAGGTGGCCCTGGCCTCCGGCCTCACGGTTGCCGGCTGGGTGCTGCTGGTGCTGAGCCTGGTGATCGGCGGCGTGTCCGTCTTCCTGGGGCGCCGGGCGCGGAAGCAGCCGCCGCCGGCCTAGGCCGAGTGTCGCCGGCACAGGCACCGCTTAGCCCGGGCTGCCAGATGTGTATAAGAGACAGCGCCACCCGGAGGGCCCTGCGCGCCACCCGTTCCTGCCGGACGCGCTGGGCGATGACCAGGCCCGCGGCAGCCAGGCCGATGGTGATGGGGTATCCCATGAACCGTTCCAGGGTGCCGGGTTCGGGGACGTCCAGTCCGGTGACGCCCGCCGTGACGAGCGCCGCCGCGGACACTCCGCCCGCGCCCAGGATGAGCCATCCCAGCGGGGTCTGGCGCAGCCACACTGCGCCCAAGAGGAGAAGCGCGAAGGCTCCTGCGATGAAGTACGTGACCGCCCCGGCGTAGTGCCAGCCCGAGCCCACATCCTCCGGGACCAGCCCCACGGTGACCGTTCCGGCACCGGCAGCCCCGCTCAGGATCCGCGCGGCAACCGCCGCCAGCCACGGCACGTCACCGCGAGGGGTGACCGCAACCCGCACTCCCGGCCTGGCCGCGATCCGCAACAGCGCCGAACTCAGCAGCAGGGCGCCCAGCAGCATCCCCAGGCCCTGCACCACGAACGAGGCGTTCATGAGTGCGTGCAGGGGCGAGCAGATGTTGCGCCCGTCATGAATACCGCAGCTGACGGCGCCCAGATCGCTGATGAGGCCGGTCCGCCGGCTGTACCGCTCAGGGCCGGCCCAGGCCCCGATGACGGCCGCCTCCGCCACGAAATACTGGACCACACTTAGGACCGCCCACGCACCGATGTACTGCCGGGTCGAGGCGGTGTCAGGCAGGAACGTGCCCCGGACGGACGGTGCTTGAGCTGCGGCGGCCATGCCAAGAGCGTAGTACGCGCCGTCACCTTGTATGCTTGTAATCGTGTTCGAACGGGCCGGCTAATACCGGCGGCGCCGGACGCCCGCCCTCGTAGCTCAGTGGATAGAGCACGGCTCTCCTAAAGCCGGTGTCGTTGGTTCGATTCCAATCGAGGGCACTTGAATGCGCAGCACAGCTCCGGTCTCCGCGGCTATTTGCTGGGCCCGGGCAGTGCGGGCCGCTGGTCCGTGCAGCGGACCATGCTGGACCGTGCGGCCGGCACCCGCGGAACCTTTGCCGGCGTCGTCACCTTTTCGGAAACGGACGACGACGGCGCGCTGCGCTTCCACGAAGAAGGCACGGTGCGCTGGCCTGCTGCGGAGGGCGGAACCTTCACCGGTCCCGCGACACGCGACTACCTGCTCCGGCCCACCGACTCCCCGGACGCCATGGACATGGTGTTTCCCGACGGCCGGCCGTTCCACCGGATGAGCTTCTCCGCGGCGGCCAGCCAGGACCGGCACTGGTGTGATCCCGACACCTACCGCGTCACATATTCGCTCACCGGCCCGGACGAATTCAGCTACGCCTGGGACGTCTCCGGGCCCCGCAAGGATCTGCTGCTGGAATCCGTGCTGCTGCGGCTTCCCGCGGCAGTTTTCCCGGAAGAGCAGCCGGCCACGCAGCAGCCGGGCAGGGAGCAGACGGGCCCCGAACAGCTAGGCTCAAACCCGTGAATCCGCGCATCATCGTCTCCGCCGTCTGCGTCTATGACCCGGCCGGCCGGCTCCTGACCGTCCGCAAACGCGGAACGGACAAGTTCATGCACCCCGGCGGCAAGCCGGAACCGGGCGAAACCGCGGTGCAGGCGGCCGCCCGGGAACTCGAGGAGGAAGTGGGGATCGTCGTGGATCCGCGCGAGCTGACGCTCATGGGCGTGTGGCTGGCCGATGCCGCCAACGAGGCCGCCACCGAAATCGAGGCAACGGTCTTCACGGCACCGGGGACGTGGGTTGCGCACCCCTCGGCCGAGATCGCCGAAATCCGCTGGCTGGACCTGGCCGCCGATCTGCCCGCCGACCTCGCCCCGCTGCTCACGGACCACATCCTTCCTGCCCTGGCAGCGCTAGGCGATTAGAGCTCCGGGACGGCTTCCTCGGCCACCGCGGTCGCCTCGGCAAACTGCGTCCGGTAGAGCTCGGCATAGCGTCCGTCGGCGGCAAGAAGCTCAGTGTGCGTGCCGCGCTCCACGATCGAGCCGTCCTCCACCACCAGGATCACGTCCGCGGCGCGGATCGTGGACAGCCGGTGGGCAATCACGACGGCGGTGCGCCCCTCGAGCGCTGCGCTGAGCGCCGCCTGGACGGCGGCTTCGTTCGTGGAATCCAGCGCCGCCGTGGCCTCGTCGAGAATGACCACGCGCGGCTGGGCGATGAGCAGCCGGGCGATGGTGAGCCGCTGGCGTTCGCCGCCGGACAGCCGGTAGCCCCGCTCCCCCACCACGGTGTCCAGGCCGTCGGGCAGCGAACGGATCATGTATTCGAGCCGGGCCTGCCGGAGCACGTCCCACATGTCCTCCTCGGTGGCGTCGGGACGGGCCAGCCGAAGGTTGGAGGCGATCGATTCGTGGAACAGGTGACCGTCCTGGGTGACCATGCCCAGCGTCGCCCGCATGGAATCAAAGGTCAGGTCGCGGACGTCCAGGCCCCCCGAACCGATGCCATCGAATGCCGGGCCGCCGAGGCGCACGGCGCCGGAGTCGACGTCGTACAGCCTTGAGAGCAACTGGGCGATGGTGGATTTGCCCGCACCGGACGAGCCCACGAGGGCCACGGTCTGGCCCGGCTCCACGCGGAAGCTGATGCCGTGCAGCACCTCCTCGCCGCCGCGGGTGTCCAGCGTGGCCACTTCCTCCAGCGAGGCGAGGGAGACCTTGTCCGCGGACGGGTAGGCGAACCTGACGTCGTCGAACTCCACGGCGACGGGGCCCGGCGGGACCTCCACGGCATCGGGCTTTTCCTGGATGAGCGGCTGGAGGTCAAGGATCTCAAACACGCGCTCGAAGCTGACCAGGGCGCTCATGATCTCCACCCGGGCGTTGGAGAGCGCGGTGAGCGGTGCGTAGAGGCGGGTGAGCAGCAGGGCCAGCACCACGACGTCGCCGGGCGCGAGCTGGCCTGCGATGGCCAGCCAGCCGCCCAGGCCGTAGACGAGGGCCAGGGCCAGCGCCGAAACCAGCGTCAGCGCCGTCACGAAGGTGAACTGCAGCATCGCCGTCCGGACGCCGATGTCCCGGACGCGTCCGGCCCGGACGGCGAACTCGCGGGACTCCTCGTCCGGGCGGCCGAAGAGCTTCACCAGGGTGGCGCCCGGCGCGGAAAAGCGCTCGGTCATCTGGGTGCCCATGGCGGCGTTGTGCTCGGCGGCCTCGCGGCGCAGGTCGGCCAGCCGGGAGCCCATCCTGCGTGCGGGAATGAGGAAGATCGGCAGCAGGATCATGGCCAGCACGGTGACCAGCCAGGATGTGTTGAGCATGACCACGAGCGTCAGCACGAGGGCCACGACGTTGCTGACCACCCCGGACAGCGTGCCGGCAAACGCCGACTGCGCGCCGATGACGTCATTGTTGAGCCGGCTGACCAGCGCACCTGTGCGGGTCCGGGTGAAGAATGCAATCGGCATTTTCTGCACGTGGTCGAAGACCCGGGTGCGGAGATCCACAATGACGCCTTCGCCGATGGTGGAGGACAGCCACCGGCTCACCATGCCGATCGCGGCCTCCGCTACGGCCACGCCGGCGATGAGCGCGGCGAGGCGGATCACTTCGCCCGAACCCGAACGGGCCACGATGGCGTTCACCACCTGGCCGGCCAGCACCGGCGTTGCCACTGCCAGGAAGGCCATCGCAATGGAGACCGCCACGAAGGCAATCAGTCGCCCGCGGTGCGGCCGCGCGAAGCCGAGGACGCGCTTCAGAGTCTCCTTGGAGAACGGCTTGGAGCCGCTCTTGGCGCTGGTGAGGTTGTAAAGCGAGCGCCAGGCCACGCCATCCATGCTCATAGTTTGTGCTCCATCTTGCCTGTCATAAGTTCGGTCACCATGCCGTTGTCCACGTTCCAGCGCACATCGAGCCGGACGTTTTCCAGCAGCCGGCGGTCGTGGGTCACCAGCAGCAGGGCGCCCTCATAGCTTTCCAGCGCGTCCTCCAGCTGTTCGATCGCCGGCAGATCCAGGTGGTTGGTGGGTTCGTCAAGCACCAGGAGGTTGACGCCGCGGGCCTGCAGGAGGGCAAGGGCGGCGCGGGTGCGCTCGCCCGGCGACAGCGAGTCCACAGTGCGGGCGGTGTGATCCGCTTTGAGTCCGAACTTGGCCAGCAGGGTGCGGACCTCCGCCGGTGTCTGATCGGCCAGCACGGCCTCCACCGCATCCCCGAGTTTCAGGTGGCCGGCAAGGAGCCCCCGGGCCTGGTCGATTTCGCCGACGGCCACGGACGCTCCCCGGGACGCATCACCGGAGTCCGGTTCCTGTACTCCCAGCAGCAGCCGCAGCAACGTCGACTTGCCGGCCCCGTTGGGCCCGGTGATGCCGATCCGCTCGCCGGCGTTGAGCTGCAGGTTCACCGGCCCGAGGGTGAAGCTCCCCTGCCGCACGACGGCGTCGCGGAGGGTCGCCACCACGGAGCTCGACCGCGGAGCCTGGCCGATGCTGAACTGCAGCTGCCATTCCTTGCGGGGTTCCTCCACGACATCCAGGCGGGCAATGCGGGATTCCATCTGCCGCACCTTCTGCGCCTGCTTTTCCGACGATTCGGAGCTGGCGGCGCGGCGGATCTTGTCGTTGTCCGGGTTTTTCTTCATCGCGTTCCGGACGCCCTGGGAGCTCCATTCACGCTGGGTCCTCGCCCGGGACACCAGGTCCGCCTTGGTGGCCGCGAATTCGTCATAGCGTTCGCGGGCGTGCCGGCGGGCGACGGCGCGCTCCTCCAGGAAGGCCTCGTAGCCGCCGTCGTACACTGCCACGGAATTCTGGGCGAGGTCCAGTTCCACGATGGTGGTCACGCAGCGGGCCAGGAATTCGCGGTCGTGCGAGACGAGCACGGCGCCGCCGCGGAGCCCCTGGACGAAGGCTTCGAGCCTGGCCAGCCCGTCCAGGTCAAGGTCGTTGGTGGGTTCATCCAGCAGCACGATGTCGAACCGGCTCAGCAGCAGGGCCGCCAGTGCAACGCGCGCCGCCTGGCCGCCGGAGAGCCCCGTCATTTCAGCATCAGGACCGACGTCCATGCCCAGATCGGCCAGGACGGGCGGTATGCGTTCGTCCAGGTCCGCGGCGCCTGAGGCCATCCAGCGGTCAAACGCAAGGGAATAGGCGTCGTCGGCTCCGGGCGCGCCCGCGCCAAGGGCCTCGGCCGTGGCTTCCATCTCGTGGGTTGCCTGGGCGGAGCCGGTGCGCCGGGCGATGTACCCGGCGATGGTCTCGCCGGGTATCCGCTCGTGCTCCTGCGGAAGCCAGCCCACGAAGGCGTCGGCCGGGGCCAGGCTGACACTGCCCTGCTGCGGCTGGTCCACGCCGGCCAACAGCCGGAGCAGCGTGGACTTGCCGGCACCGTTGGCGCCGACCACGCCGACAACGTCCCCGGGGGCCACCGTCAGGGACAGCTTCGAGAAGAGGGTGCGGTGATCATGACCGCCTGAAAGTTCTTTGGCAACAAGGGTTGCAGTCATTAGTCCATCCTCTCACCGCTGCCCGTATTGGCCCGAAAATTCCGGCGGGCATGAAAGAACCCGCTGGTCCGGACTTGGGGGGTGTACGGACCAACGGGTTCGACCATCTAGCATAGTTGATGCCGAGGGCTACGTAAAATCGACGTCGGCCGCCGCCAACACAGTGTCACCTATTCGTTCAGTAGAGAGCGTTCCATGCCACTCCCCGCCAAGGCGTTCCAGCGATGGCTGCACGGCATTGCGCCGGACACCAGCATCGCGGATGTTTGCAGGTTGTCGGGGGTCAAGCGCACCACCCTGGCGCAGCAACTGGTCCGGGGCAAGGTGGCCGAGTCGACCGTTGTCAGCATCAGCCGGGCGTTCAACGTAAACCCCGTCACGTCCTTGGCCTACTTTGAGACGTATCGCGACCTCGCCGGTTCCCAGATCCCGCCGTCGCCGCGGGAGCTGGTCAGTCAGATCGCCACGGTGGACCTCCTGCGCGCGATGATCGCGCGCTCCGGCAACGAGCCGGCTCCGGAGGCCTCCGGGGCACGGCAGGCCGGGCTGCTGGCTCTCGGTCCCGCCGCGCACGCCACGTCCGTGAAGAACTGGGTGGACGCAATCGACGACGGCGAGCTCCGCCACCGCGTCTCCGCCGCCACGGGCATCGCCCCGCAGAACTACTCGGCCCAGCTGACCGCAAACCGGATGGCACCCGAGGTGGCCATCGCCACCTCCCGCGCTGCCGGCGTGGGACTCACCGGAGGCCTCGTGGCCACCGGCCTCGTCACAGAAGCCGAAGCAGGCTGGGAACCGGGGTCCCGGCAGGCAGCCCTCGATATGCTGTCGGACGGCGACCTGACAGTTTTGGCGGGAGACCGCCTCCAGGCCCTCGGGAAAACCCTGCGGCGCCAGGAACACGACCATCAACAAACCGAAAAGATCTGGGAGAACCTGGGATGATTGAGATCCTGCAGTGGAGCACCCTGATCGTCTGCGGAGCTGCGGCGCTGTCCCGGGTCCCGAATCTGGTGCGCAAGACGAACAGATCGCTGTTTTACATTCTTGCGCTGATGACCCTTGCCATCCTCCTGAGTATCCAGGGGCCTTATCTGGTCATTGACGGCCTGCTGGGGGGCACGAACCTGGCCAATCTGCTCCTGCGGTTCATCATCTTCGGGGCGATCTATTTCCTGGGCATCCGGATCGCGAACGGCTTCGGAGACCAGCGCGGCCTCCAGCTCGTTCGGGGTCATGCCGGCTCTGCAATCCTGGCGCTGATTTCAGTGACCCTGCTGGTCCTGTTCGCGTTCATGGATACCCAGGGATCATCAGCAGGGATGATGGGCGTCTACGACAAGGATGACCGGAACAGGGTCCTCGTTGAGTACTACGGGGCAGCCGGCAGGGCCTACCCGGCATATGTCTGCCTTGCCCTCCTGCCTGCCATGATTCGCGCGGTGCGCAGCACCCTGCCGGCCCTGCTCCGGATCAGCGCACTCCTGCTGGCCGTCGGCGGGATAGCCGTCAACCTCAGCATGTTCTTCCAGCTGATTCCGCCTGCGCTGGGCTTCCTAACGTTCATCATCAACTACACCGCCATCCTGTGCTTTGTGTTCGGCTTGGCGCTGATCTGGGTGGCCAAGCTCCGGGCGGGCAGAAAGACCCGGGACGGTACGGTGCGGGCCGCCGCCCGCCGCTAAGATCAAGCCAATCATCCGTTCCGCAGAGAGCGTCCCATGCCACTCCCCGCCAAAGCCTTCCAACGCTGGCTGCACGGCATTGCGCCGGACACCAGCATCGCGGATGTTTGCAGGTTGTCGGGGGTCAAGCGCACCACCCTGGCGCAGCAACTGGTCCGGGGCAAGGTGGCCGAGTCGACCGTTGTCAGCATCAGCCGGGCGTTCAACGTAAACCCCGTCACGTCCTTGGCCTACTTTGAGACGTATCGCGACCTCGCCGGTTCCCAGATCCCGCCGTCGCCGCGGGAGCTGGTCAGTCAGATCGCCACGGTGGACCTCCTGCGCGCGATGATCGCGCGCTCCGGCAACGAGCCGGCTCCGGAGGCCTCCGGGGCACGGCAGGCCGGGCTGCTGGCTCTCGGTCCCGCCGCGCACGCCACGTCCGTGAAGAACTGGGTGGACGCAATCGACGACGGCGAGCTCCGCCACCGCGTCTCCGCCGCCACGGGCATCGCCCCGCAGAACTACTCGGCCCAGCTGACCGCAAACCGGATGGCACCCGAGGTGGCCATCGCCACCTCCCGCGCTGCCGGCGTCGGACTCACCGGGGGCCTCGTGGCCACCGGCCTCGTCACGGAAGCCGAAGCGGGCTGGGGACCGGGGTCCCGGCAGGCAGCCCTCGACATGCTGACGGACGGCGACCTGGCCGTACTGGCCGGAGATCGCCTGCAGGCGATGGGAAAGACGCTGCGGCGCCAGGAACAGGACCAGGAACAAACCGAACTGATCCTGGAGAACCTCGGATGAAAGAGATCCTGCAGTGGACCACCCTGGCCGTCTGCGCGGCCGCCACGCTCGCCCGGATTCCCAGCGCCCTGCGCGGCACCAACCGGTCCTTGTTCTTCATATTCCTCCTTGCCACCGCGGCCGGTGTCCTCAGCCTGGACGTGTTCTACTTCCCTATCGACGGGGCCCTGGGCGGCGTCAACGTAGCCAGCCTCTTGTTGCGGCTCATCGTTTTCGCCGCGATTTACCTGGTGGCTTTCCGCGTCAGCAGGGCATTTGGCGCCACAGGCGCTGACGCGCTGATTTCCGGGCGCCTCGGGCTCTGCGTGCTCGGACTGTTTTCCGCGGCCCTGGCAACACTGTTCCTGCTGATGGACGTTTCAGCGTCATCCCCGGGCATGGCGGAGGCCGGCGGCAGGAGTCCGCGGAATGCGGCCCTGCTGCCCTATTACTGGGCGACAGCCCGCGGTTATCCCACCTACGTTTCGCTCGCCCTTCTGCCGTCACTGGTCCGCACGCTCCGGAGCGGGCTGCCGCCGCTCGTCCGCGCGGGCGCGGGCCTCATGGCAGCGGGCGCCGTGGCCACGATTGCCGGATTCCTGCTGGAGTTTGCGGCTCCCGCCTTCGCCCTGGAGCGCGTGGGGGTCAACAACGGCGCCGTGCTGTTTTTCATATCGGGGCTCGTAATGGTCTGGCTCGCCCGGGTCCGGGCCAAGGATCTGGGCGGACTCGGAACGTCATCTACTGAAGGGTAGGGGCCCTGGGATTCACAAAATCATTAGACCGTGAGAGAATCATGAATGTGTGAAAGCAGCTGCTGCCTGGCCCACCGGCCGTGGCGCCTGCCGGATCACACATTGGGGGGATGAGTGGTGGCGGCCGTTGGGGA
This sequence comes from Arthrobacter sp. KBS0703, assembly GCF_002008315.2. Classification (NCBI taxonomy): domain Bacteria; kingdom Bacillati; phylum Actinomycetota; class Actinomycetes; order Micrococcales; family Micrococcaceae; genus Arthrobacter; species Arthrobacter sp. KBS0703. The sequence continues at coordinate 3,080,844 of NZ_MVDG02000001.1, forward strand.
CCGCCCCCACTCAGCCTGTTTAACAGCCCTGTCGCGCCCCCGTAAGATGGCGAAATAAAAGGTCTTTCCAAATGCGTTGCAGGGAGTAGTCTCGCGGAGTATTCGGCTCCAGCCGCCGCGACAAAGCATCTGCACCTGAAGAAGCAACTGCACCCGAAGAAAAAGGTCCCCGCCATGAACCGCGTCCACTCCCGCCGCACCGCAATCGCAGCCACCCTCGCCGGCCTGGCGCTCGCCCTGTCGGCCTGCGGCGGTTCACAGGCGCCGGCCGCCAGCAGCTCGGATACGTCGCTGAGCGATGTGAAGTCCAAGGGTGAGCTCGTGATCGCCACCGAGGGCACGTACAAGCCGTTCAGCTTCCACGCGGAGGGTGCCGGCGGGCTCACCGGCTTCGACGTTGAGATCGCCAAGGCCGTCGCGGACAAGATCGGCGTGAAGGCCACCTTCCAGGAGACCCAGTTCGACGGCATCTTCGCCGGCCTCGACGCCAAGCGCTTCGACACCATCGCGAACCAGATCTCCATCAACGCCGAGCGCAAAGCCAAGTACGATTTCTCCGCACCGTACACGGTCTCCAACGGCGTGGTGGTGACCAAGGCTGACAACAGCTCCATCACCAGTTTCGAGGGCCTCAAGGGCAAGACCACCGCCCAGTCGCTCACCAGCAACTTCTACAAGCTGGCCGTGGATGCCGGCGCGAACGTCCAGGCCGTGGAGGGCTGGGCCCAGGCTGTGGCGCTGCTCCGTCAAGGCCGGGTAGACGCCGTGGTCAACGACAAACTCACCTACCTCGACTACGCCAAGACCAATCCGGACGCCGGCCTGAAGATTGCCGCCGAGACCAAGGACAAGTCGGAAAGCGCGTTCGTCTTCCGGAAGGGATCCACGGAGCTCACCGCCGCCGTGGACAAGGCCATGACCGACCTCCGCGCCGACGGCACGCTGGCCAAGATCTCGGAGACGTACTTCGGCACGGACGTCACCAAGTAGATGCCGTTCAACTGGGACCTCGTCTGGAGCTCCTTCGGCCCCATCGTCACGGGGGCCGTCACCGGGACCATTCCCCTGACCCTGGCCTCGTTCGCGCTGGGCCTGGCCCTGGCCCTGCTCGTGGCGCTCATGCGGCTGAGCCGGAACGCCCTCGTGTCCGGGGCTGCGAGGTTCTACGTCTCGGTGATCCGCGGCACGCCGCTCCTGGTGCAGCTCTTCGTGATCTTCTACGGCCTGCCGAGCCTGGGGGTGAAGCTGGACCCGTGGCCGAGTGCCATCATCGCGTTCTCCCTGAACGTCGGCGGCTACGCCGCCGAAGTAATCCGGGCCGCCATCCTGTCCGTGCCCAAGGGCCAGTGGGAAGCCGGGCACACCATCGGGATGTCCAGCGGACAGGCCCTGCGGCGGATCATCCTGCCGCAGGCCGCCAGGGTCTCCGTGCCGCCGCTGTCCAACACCTTCATCTCCCTGGTCAAGGACACCTCGCTTGCCTCGCTCATCCTGGTGACGGAGCTCTTCCGCAACGCCCAGCAGATCGCGGCCTTCAGCCAGGAGTTCATGGCGCTGTACCTGGAGGCCGCGCTGGTGTACTGGGTCATCTGCCTCGTGCTGTCCACCGGGCAATCCGCCCTCGAAAAGAGATTGGACCGCTATGTCGCCCACTAGCCAGCCCGGGGACACGCCGGCCAGCGGCACCGCCCCGAAGGCCAAGCCGGTGTTGTCCGTCCGCAATCTGGCCAAGGCCTTCGGCAGCAACGTGGTCCTCCGGGACATCGACCTTGACGTGCGCCGCGGGAACGTGGTGGCCCTGATCGGGCCGTCCGGTTCCGGAAAGACCACCGTGCTCCGCTCGCTGAACGGGCTGGAAACGCCGGACGCCGGGACGGTCACCTTCGCGGACACGTCCACCGGCACGGACCTGGCGCTGGATTTCTCCGCCAAGGTGTCCAAGAAGGACGTCTCGGACCTCAGGGACCGCAGCGCCATGGTGTTCCAGCACTACAATCTGTTTCCCCACATGACCGTCCTGCAGAACGTCATCGAGGGCCCCGTGCAGGTGCAGAAGCGCAAGCGCGCCGACGCCGTCGCTGACGCGGAGAAGCTGCTGGCCCGGGTGGGATTGTCGGACAAGCGCGACGCCTACCCGTTCGAGCTGTCCGGCGGCCAGCAGCAGCGCGTCGGCATCGTGCGCGCCCTCGCCCTGAAGCCGCAGCTCCTGCTGTTCGACGAACCTACCTCGGCCCTGGACCCGGAGCTGGTGGGCGAGGTGCTGGGCGTCATCCAGGAACTCGCCGAGGAAGGCTGGACCATGGTGATCGTCACCCACGAGCTCGCCTTCGCCCGCCAGGTGGCCGACGAAGTCATCTTCATGGACGGCGGCTTGGTGGTGGAGCGCGGACCCGCAGCCGAAGTGCTGCGGGCGCCGCGCCAGGAGCGCACCAGGCAGTTCGTCCGGCGCTTGCTGCACGAATTCTGACCGCTACTTCCGGCCGAGTCCGGGCAGAGCCTTCCGGCCGCGCGCTTAGCGTGCGAACCGTAGCGTAACCAGCTGGAACGGGCGCAGCGTGAGTTCCGCCGAGTCCTGGCCGGCCACAACGCCGGGCGCGTCGACCGGCCGCTCGAGCACATCCACCGCCCGCACTCCGGCCGCGGGGAAGTTCGCGGTGAGCCGCCCGGCGGAGCGTTCGCCGAGCGATTCGTACAGGCGCACAATCACGTCACCGGACCCGTCCTCGGCCAGCTTCACGGCTTCGATCACCAGGGCTCTGTTGTCCACCGAGAAGAGCGGCTCAACGGGGTGCCCGCCCTTGACGGTCCGCGGCGCAAGGTTGGCACGGTAACCCTCCTCAACGGCATCGGCGATGCCGGCGCCCGGGCGGATCCATACGTCCAGCACATGCCGGCCGCGGTCGGCCTCGGGGTCCGGGAACTTCGCCGCGCGCAGCAGGGAGAGCCGGACGGTTGTGGTGGTGCCGCCGTCGTCCCTGATGTTCCGGGCGACATCGTGACCGTAGGTGGAGGAATTGGCGATGGCCACACCGTAGCCGGGCTCGGCCACGTGGATCCAGCGGTGCGCGCAGATCTCGAACTTCGCAGCCTCCCACGAGGTGTTGACGTGGGTGGGCCGGAAGACGTGGCCGAATTGCGTCTCCGAGGCTGAGCGGTCCGCCCGGAGGTCCAGCGGGAAGCCCAGCTTGAGCAGCTTCTCACGCTCCTGCCAGTCCACCTCCATGGAGATCCCCAGGGCGGCGCTGCCGGCGGCGAGCGTGATGCGCTGCGTGATCCGGGAGGCACCGAAGAGCCGCTCCACCACGACGACGGCGTCCGTGCCGGGCTGCTCCAGCCGCACCGAGGCGGCGTCGGTCAGGGAGGTGACGTTGCGCCGGTAGAACTCGTCGATGTCCCAGGCGTCCCATTCGTTGGGCGTGTCGCGGTGCAGTTCCAGGTGGTTTCCGAACTGTCCCGGGGCGATGGCCTCGCGGCCCCTGGCGTGGTCCCGCAGCGAGATCAGCAGTCCGTTGTCATCCAGCACGGCGCGGATGATGCCGTTGTCCAGCACGAAGCCGCCGTCCTGCGAGGCAACCCGGACGGATTGGACGGGCCGGACGGCCGGCGCGGCCGCGAGCGCGGGAACGCCAGATGTGTATAAGAGACAGGCGTTGAGCAGGAACTCGTCGCTGCCCTCGCCGAGGGCGGCCGCGGCTGCCTGGCCGATGACCGCTTCGAGGCCCTTGGCCACGGCGGCGTAATTCCGTTCGGCATCCTGGTGCACCCAGGCGATGGCGCTGCCGGGCAGGATGTCATGGAACTGCTGCAGGAGCACCAGCCGCCACAGCCGCTTCAGTTCGGCCGCCGGGTAGGCGAACCGGCCGCCTGAGCGGACGGCCGCAGTGGCACACCACAGTTCGGCCTCCCGCAGCAGGTGCTCGCTGCGCCGGTTGCCCTGCTTGGTGCGGGCCTGGCTGGTGTACGTGCCGCGGTGCAGTTCCAGGTACATCTCCCCCACCCAGACGGGCAGGGAGGTGTACTCGGCCTGGGCCTGCTCAAAGAAGCTGCCGGCGCTCCCGAGCCGGACCTTGGGCGAGCCCTCCAGATCGGCCGTCCGGTGGGCGGCGGCTAGCATTTCGCGGGTGGGTCCGCCGCCGCCGTCGCCGTAGCCGAAGGGGACGAGGGAGATGGTGCCGTGCCCGTGGTCGCGGTAGTTGCGCTCGGCGTGGGCGAGCTCCCTGCCGCTCAGCTCGGAGTTGTAGGTGTCAACGGGCGGGAAATGGGTGAACAGCCGCGTGCCGTCGATCCCCTCCCAGTTGAAGGTGTGGTGCGGCATCCGGTTGATCTGGTTCCAGGAGATCTTCTGGGTGAGGAACCACTCGCTGCCGGCGGCCTTGACGATCTGCGGCAGGGCGGCGGAGTAGCCGAAGGAATCCGGCAGCCAGGCTTCCCTGCATTCGACGCCGAACTCGTCAAGGAAGAAGCTCTTGCCTTCGAGGAACTGCCGGGCCATGGCCTCCCCGCCGGGCATGTTGGTGTCCGATTCCACCCACATGCCGCCCACGGGGACGAACTGGCCGGAGCTGACCTTCTCGCGGATGCGCGCGAACAGTTCCGGGTAGAACTCCTTGATCCAGGCCAGCTGCTGGGCCGAGGAACAGGAGAACACGAAGTCGGGATCCTCATCCATGAGGGCAACCACGTTCGAAAAGGTCCGGGCGCATTTCCGGATGGTCTCCCGGACGGGCCACAGCCAGGCGGAATCTATGTGCGCATGGCCGGTGGCGAGCAGCTGGTGGGCCGAGGCATAGGCGGGCCTCGCCAGCACCTCGGCCAGGGCTGCCCGGCCGGCCGCGGCCGTGCCCGCGACGTCGTCCGGGTCCATGACGTCCATCATCCGTTCCAGGGCGCGGAGAATCTCATGGCGCCGCGGCAGCTCCGTGGGCAGCTCGTGTCTCTTATACACATCTAGATGTGTATAAGAGACAGCTGCTGGAGTTCCCACACGGCCCGGTTCAGCTCGGCAACGGCAATGCTGCCCAGGCGGTACTGCGGCTGGGTCCCCGCCGTTGCTTTGTCCCCGTAGGGGGTTGCGGCGAAGCTCCAGCCCTGGGCGACGTCGGGGTTGGCTGCCGCTTCCACATAGAAGTCCACTGCCATGCCGCTGCCCAGGAGCTTCAGCGGAATGTGCTGGTTGCGCGGGGATATGGCCTTGATGATGCTGCCGTCCGGCCGCCAGGCAATCCCCTCGCACTGGAATCCGGGGATCTCCGTGGTGAACCCCAGGTCCACCACGATCTCCACCTCGGTGTCCGGCGCAATACCCCAGGAATCCGGCACCTCGCCCTGGAGCCGAAGCCATTTGGTGCCCCACGGACGGCCCCAGGGGGCGCCGTGTTCCTGGGGCCCGAACTCCTGCCGCAGCGCCTCCATCACGGGGACCGGTTCGTCCGGGACGTCCCAGCTGGTGAGGCTGAGCGGTGTGCTTCGCGTGTAGATCGCTGGAGTGATCCGCTCGCGGAGAAAGCGGTCGAGACGGACTTCCGTGATCCGGCGGTCGTCGTGCAATGTGTTCCTCTTTAATGCTTGAAGCTGGAGCGCGCAGTGCTGGCTTACGTTGCGGGCATGGGCGTCGCGGTCAGCTGGAATCCGGGCAGGCAAACTGCCTTGGAAAGCGGATCAACGTGTCCATTCGATGGATAAAATCTACTGCGTCTCGGTGCAATAGCCAAGGGTCCCGGGCCGCTACCGGGGCATTGGCGCGGGCATGGCGATGCGCCCGGAACCCGCGTAAACGTTCAGGCTGGTCCCCCGGCTGAAGCCCGCCAGGGTGATGCCGGTGGACTCGGCGAGCTCAACGGCCAGGCTGGACGGGGCACTCACGGCGGCAAGCACGGGAATCCCCGCGAGCGCCGCTTTTTGCACGAGTTCGAAGGACGCCCGACCGGACACCTGGAGCACCGTTCCGCTGAGCGGCAGCCGCCGCTCCCGCAGGGCCCAGCCCACCACCTTGTCCACCGCGTTGTGCCGGCCCACGTCCTCCCGCAGGCACAGAAGCCGGGCACCGCCGTCGTCGTCAATGCTGAACAGGCCGGCGGCGTGCACTCCGCCGGTGGCTTCGAAGACGGTCTGGGCCTCACGGAGCAGGTCCGGCAGGGAGGCGAGCGTCCCGAGGGGCACCGTCAGTGTGTCCTCTGCCGGGGTGAAATGCGAGGACTTCCGGACGGCGTCGATCGAGTCCGTGCCGCAGATGCCGCAGGAACTGGACGTGTACACATGCCGCCCCGTGTCCGGCAGCGCGACGTCCGGCCGGAGCTGTGCTTCCACTACGTTGAATGTCTGGACGCCGTCTTCGTCCTCCCCCGCGCAGAACCTCAGCGAGATCAGCTGGTCCGGGTCCCAGATGACTCCCTCGGATACCAGGAAGCCCGCCACGAGATCGAAGTCGTCCCCGGGCGTGCGCATGGTTACGGAGAAGGACAGACCGCCCAGCCGGATCTCCAGGGGCTCCTCCACGGCCAGCACGTCTTCCCGGTGCCGTACGGGAAATTCACGTGCCGCCGGCGAGCCGTCCATGACGTAGCGGTGCACCTTGCGTCGTTGCGTCACGCGCCCCATCGGACCACCCCTGCTGTTTGGCTGTTCATGCGTCCATCATTGCAAGCGCGGCGGCCATACACCAACGTTCACGGGCTCAGTCCAGCAGCGCGCTCCAGTCCACGGGGCCGTCCTGCGCCGCCGGTTTGCCGGCGGACCTGCTCCCCGCTTTCCGTGCGGGCGCCTTGGGCTTGGGTTCAGCCGTCTTCGGTTCGGGGATGGCGGGTCCCCAGGGCAGGGCAAAGGCGGGGACCATTTCGCCCAGCTGCACACCGTGCGGCGGGACCACCATCACGCCGTCGGCGGAGGCCAAGCCCCGCATCATGCCCGGGCCCGTGTGCTGGGCAGGAGAGGCCATGCCGTACAGGAGCCGGAACGGCATGAGCCGGGTCCTTCCGGGGTCGGGGTCGATCATGGTTCCGCAGGGAACGTCCCGCACGGGCGGCATGGCCCCGTGACCCAGTGCGGCAAGTAGCGGTGCGCCCACCGTGGACAGGGCCATCATGGCCGCCAGCGGGTTGCCTGGCAGTCCCAGCACGAATCGGCCGTCCGGGAGCTCGGCAAGGACGGCCGGGTGTCCCGGCCGCATGGCCACGCCGTCGATCACCAGCCGTCCGCCAAGTTCCGCCACGGCACGCCTGAAATGGTCGGTCCCGGACCGTCCGGTGCCTCCGGTGGTGATCACGACGTCGGGTGGCAGGCCCGGTGCCGCGGCGTCACCCGGGACGGGTGCCCCGGTTCCGACGCCCCCGGTTCCGACGTCCTCGAGCGCTTCAAGCCACTCGCCGTAGCTGTCGCCGATCCGGACCTGCTCGGCGTAGAGCCCGCCCAGCATTTCCACCACCGAGGCCAGCTGCGGGCCAAAGGTGTCCCGCACCTGTCCCGGGACCGGCAGGCCGTGGTCCACCACCTCGGAGCCCGTCAGTACGAGCTTCACCACCGGCTTGCCGAGCACCACAACGTCGTCGTAACCCGCGAGGGCGGCCAGGGCCAGCTGTGCGGGATTCAGCGTGGTGCCGGCCTTGACCAGGACATCGCCTTCGGCGGCTTCCTCCCCGGCTTTGCGGACGTGCTGGCCGTTGCGGGGTTCGCCTGGCCGGGCCGTGCCGCCCAGAGCCAGCACGGGCAGGCCCTCGTCGTCTGTGGACATGACGCCGCTTTCGCTGCGGAGCACGGCCTTGGCGCCGGGGGGAATGAGCCCGCCTGTCACGATGACGCTTGCCTGGTGCGGAGCCAGCCGTTGACCCGGGTCGGCCAGGATCCACGGCCCTGTGCCGTTGACGGCCCATCCGTCCATCGCGGAGGACGCGTAGTGGGGTATGTCCTGCAGCGCGGTGACGTCGGCGGCCAAAGTCCGTCCCAAGGCCGAGCGCAGCGGAACTGGACCCGGTGGGATGGGGGAAGCACAGTCAAAGGCTGCCTGCCGGGCTTCTTCCCAGGTATGTGCCAGGTGCCTGGCGGGCTCGTCAGCCTCCGGGGCGGCGTCGGCGGAAGGCGGTTCGGGAGGGGCTGTCATTCCCCCGGTGTCCCGCTGGGAGCCGCAACGCCGGCTGTCCCGCCGGCTGCGGGCGGAACGGCGGTGCCCAGCGACTCGTCCGCCGCGTATGCCTGGGACAGGGTACGGGCCACATCCATGGCGGCCTTCATCGACGTGGAATCAGTGGCGCGGTCCGAACCTGACGCCAGGCCGGCAGCAAAGCCGGCAATGAAGGTGGTCAGCGGGGCGGCCGGCCGGACAACCGAATGCGCGGCAACCCCGGCGAGGGACAGGACCTCGTTGATGTCCACGTCAACGTCCTCCAGCTCGAAGGCACGAAGCAGCAGCCGGCACCACTCCTCAAGGGTTTCGTCCTGGCTTTTCATGCCTGCCTCCAAAACTCGACTGCCGCTGCGGCGCTGCGGAGGCGGATCATTGCCCCCGTGCAGCCACTCCTAGTGCGGCCGCATCGTCCCAGGTATCCACGTCATCCGTGGAGCCGGCAGGGACCATGACAGCCTGCACGTCAAGCCTAGCAAGGAGAGCGAAAACTGACCCGTGCGTCAGACTCCCGGCGGCCTCGGCGTCGTCGACGGCGCGTTGTAGCGCAGCTGTGCGGTAAAAACCGGCCAGCGGCTGCAGACGGCCGTCCGGGGACGATGCCAAGACGCTGCCGGCCGCGGCGGCAGCAGCGGCCCCGAAGCGCGCCGACGGCGTCGGCCGCCCGCGGCATATCGCATGCCAGGACAAGGACCAGCGCGGCATCGTCCTCGTCGGCCGCCCGGGCGCGCCGAAGGCCGGCCAGGCCGGCGGCGATGGCTGCCGCCGGTCCGGCGAACGGCGGATCCTCGCGGCAGCTCAGTATGCCGGCCGGGAGGTCGGCCGGTTCCGGGCCCACCACCACGATGCGCCTCGCGCCGCCTGCAGCGGCGATTGACCGCTCAAGGAGGGTGGCGCCGTCGTACATCAACGCGGACTTGGGCGTGCCGCCCAGCCGTGAGGAGCGGCCGCCTGCCAGAACTATCGCATCAAAGTCCACGTACCCAGCGTAATGCGGAGCAGGTCAGGCGGCAGTCTCCGGAAGCAGGAACGGATCCCACGCCGGCGTGGGCTTCTCCAGTTCCTTGATCTGCCAGATGGTGCCCACGGGAGGCGCCGGCACGAACCGGAGCTTCCAGCCCATTTCGCCGGGGGTGTGATCACCCTTGACGTTGTTACAGCGGAGGCAGGCCGCGACGAGGTTTTCCCAGGAGTCGGCACCGCCCCGGGACTTCGGGTGGACATGGTCTATGGTGTGTGCTGCCTTGCCGCAGTACGCGCACCGGTGGCCGTCCCGGCGGAGGACGCCGCGGCGGCTCACGGCGGTGATCATGTTGTACCGGGGCCGGATATAGCGGTTGAGGAGAATCACGGACGGACGGCCCATGATGTCCTGCGGCCCGACGACAGGATCCTCGCCTTCGGCCACCACGCTTGCTTTTCCGGTGAGCACAAGGACCAGCGCCCGGCGGAAGGTGACTACCGCCAGCGGTTCATATCCAGCATTCAGAACGAGAGTGCGCATGCACATACCTCTTCACGGCCGCACCCGGCAGAGGCGCGAGGGCCGGCTGCCCTCTGCTTGTCCGGGCTATGGATCGACACCACAAGAGTAAACACTGACAGGGCAGATGAGCGAATCGGGGACGCGGACGGACGTCCCGTGTCGGAGCGTACGGGGCAGGCGGGAACGCAAAAGGACCCCCGCCGCAGTGGCAGGGGTCCTTTGGAAGCCTTGGGCTTTAGCCTTAGCCGCCGACGCGGATGAAGACCGGGCCGGAGCCGACGTTGACGCTGAACAGTGCGGTGGTTCCGCCGTTCCAGCCGCCGTGCACCGCCTGGCCGTTGCCGACGTAAACTGCGATGTGGGCCATGCCCATGCCGCCGTTTTCGTAGTATGCGAGGTCGCCCGGCTGGGCTTCAGCAGCGCTGACCGTACGGCCGAGGGACAGGTAACCTGCCGGCCAGCCGTGGTAGTTGATGCCCACGGCTGCGAGGGAGTTGGTCGCCAGCGCGGTGCAGTCCTGCGAAACACCCAGCTGCGCGTAGGCAGCAGCGGCGATCGAAGCGCCCATGCCGCTTCCGGCCTTGGTCTTCGGCGCCGCCGGAGTGGAGGCGGTGACGGCGGCGTTGGCATCCACTGCCGGAGTCGCGTCGGCCGCGGGTGCCGCTTCCTGGACCTGGACGACAGGCTTGGGAGCCTCGACGGGAGCCGGCGTCGTGGAAACAGCAGGCTTCTCGTAGGAGATAGCGATGCTCGAAGCGGCGGAAATGGTTGCCGGCGCTGCGGACTGAACTTCAAGGGCCGACGTCGGAGCGGACTCCCGCTGAACGTTGGTCTCCGCGGCATTGGCGGCGATGCCGCTGGTCAGAACGAGTCCGGAAGCAGCAGCGATAACTGCGGCCTGGCGGCCTACTCCACCGGCGTTGTCGCCGACAGCCTTGGCAATGACGGCCAGCGAGTTGGTCTTGGTGACCTCGGCGCGGTGGCGTGCAATGGTCGCACGTGTAGTCATGATTTCTCTCTTTCGTGTTCCACGGACCGCGGTAGCAGGCCGTGGTTTAGCGACGCGCCGGCATCTTGGGGGTATGCCGGATCGTCTCGAATGGGGTTCTTAGCGAAGGGTGTAAAACGAGGACGTGCCCGTGGCGGACACTGCGTGCAGGATGGTGCCGTCCGAGGGGTTCAGCGCGCTGATCATCATGCCGTTGCCGACGTAGATGCCCACGTGGGCGCCGCCGTTCTGCATGACCAGGTCGCCGGGAGCCGGCGTTGAGGTGGGCGTCATGGCGTTCCACGCGTTGACGCGGGGAATGCTGATGCCGGCCTGCGCGTAGACCCACTGGGTGAAGCCGGAGCAGTCCCAGCCGCTGGGAGTGGTGCCGCCCCAGACGTACGGGTGGCCGATCCCGGTGTACGCGATGGCTGCCAGCCCCGAAGCCGCAGCGGACTTCGCGGCGTCGGTCAGCTTGTCAGCCTTCGCGGTGATGGACCCCGCAGCCGCGGTCTCGTCGCTGGACTGCGCGGCGAGGGTTTCGGTGACGGGGGCTGCCTCGGTGGTGACGGCAGGACGCTCGAAGGAGACAGTGGCGGTGGGCGCGGCGGTCACGGCAAGCTGCGTGGTCTGGGAACCGGACTCCGCGGAGGCGGAGACACCGATGTTGGCGTCGGCGGCGTTAGCCGGCATGCCAATGCTCAGGATGAGCCCTGAAGCAGCTGCGATGACAGCTGCCTGGCGACCTACTGTGCCAGCATTGACGCTTACTGCCTTGGACACGGAGTCCAACGGGTTCATACGAACCGTTTGCGCACGGTGGCGCGCAAGATTGTGGCGTGAAGACACGAAGGTAGCCTCTCCCAATGCCTACGAGGTGAGCTGTCGGATTCGGATGGGAGTCACCCGGCCGCTCTGCTTCCTGGGAAGCTTTGCGACTTAACCCCAAGGTCTTCTTGCGAAGACCAAAATTGGTTCCCCCGCCTCTGCCAGACGATGTAATGCGAACGGACCTTGAGCGGTGGCAGAGTTAGGCAATCCACTCAAGAGCGTCAACTTCGGAAAAGTTGACGCGGTTTAGACGGTACAGGACTTCGGAGCGAATGTCACATTCAGGTCACGGCATGTCACAAGAATGAGAGAGCACTCCATCGGCTTTGGCTCAGAGCCAGCCGGTGGGGTCAACGACGTCTCCGTTGACCATCACCTCGAAGTGGAGGTGGCAGCCGGTGGAGGCGCCGGTGGTCCCGCTAAGGGCCACGACGTCGCCCCTGGAGACCTTCTGGCCGACCTCGACACTGAATGACGACAGATGGTTATACGTCGTCTCCAGGCCGTTGCCGTGGTTGATGACAACGCGGTTGCCGCCACCGTAAGGGTGCCAGCCCGCGAAGGTGACAGTGCCGCTGGCGGCCGCGAACACAGACGTGCCGCACTGGGCCGCAAAGTCCTGGCCGCGGTGGAACTCTCCCACGCCGCCCGTAATGGGGCTCACGCGGTAGCCAAAGGGCGAGGACTTGACCAGGGTTTCGAGGGGTGATCCGAGGGTTCCTGCGGACGCGGCGCGGGAAATGCTGCCGGCGGACTGAGCGCTCAGGAGCTGCTTGAGTTTGCCGTCGGGGTCACCCTGGGTGGACACGGCAGTGCGGCTGAAGTCCACCTTGGCCGCGGCCTCAGCGGAGACTTCCGGCTGGGCAGGCGAGGCAAAAGAGGCGGGCGAGGAACTCTCCCCCAGGGCCATGACGGGGCTGGTGGCGGGAACCGTGACGGTCAGCAGGAGACCGGTGGCAGCGAGGGCGACTCCGGCTTTCTGGCCCACCCCGCTGGCTGCGGCAAAGTCCGTGACCTGGCGGAACGGGCCCCGGCGCCGACGAGCCTCGCGCTGCGCATCCCGGGGGCGTTCCGCGGAGAAGGCTTCAGGGAGGCGCGGCTCCGAAGCGGGACCGGTCGCGCGGCGGCGGCCCCGGGCATGCTGCATGGTCAAGAACGTTTCCTCTCTGGATAGCCTGCGAAGTTAGCTGTCGGATTCGGGTCAGAGAGTTCATCGACCCGGTCCGCCGTGACAAGCCTTTTCGGCGCAGGGGTATCCCGGGAGATTCCTTCTGCGGAAAGTGGCTTGCTGCTGCGGACTTCACCCCAAGGCTGTTTCAACAGCCGCTTGTGGTTCCCCCGCCTCTGCCAGTAGGTGCTTCGTGCTACTGATCCGCTGGCAGAGTTCGGCTCCAGATCAGGTAACGCTTTAGTATCGGCGCTGCCTTTTAACTATAGGTGATTAAGCTGCACGGTAATAATTCCGTTATCTTGCCTGTGCAAAAGTTGTAGGGCGTCCTGCCAACAGATGTCAGACAACCCGCGCATGGTGCGGGTTTAGCCTACGCGGACGAAGACGTGGGCGGCCACTTCGGGCGGCAGCTCCAGTGCGCCTTCGAACCCGGGGACACGCACGGAGATGTACTCCCCCACACGCTCGAGGGACACCGCGGCGCCAGGACGGATCCCACCTTCGTCCAACTGGACCAGCAGCTCCGGTTCAACCTGGATTGGTTCCGCCAGCCTGCTGACGGTCACGCGGGAGTCCGGGCCGTAGCCGGCCATGGCGTCGAGGAGGTTCAGGACCCCGTCCGAGAATGCGTTCGACGGCTGCCCGCCGAGCGCCGCCAGCCCGGGAATCGGATTGCCGTACGGCGACTCCGTCGGATGGTTGAGCAGTTCGAAGATCCTGCGCTCCACACGCTCGCTCATGACGTGCTCCCAGCGGCAGGCCTCGTCGTGGACGTACGCCCAGTCCAAGCCGATAACATCGGCGAGGAGCCGCTCGGCAAGGCGGTGCTTGCGCATGACTTCGGTGGCGCGCTTGCGGCCGGTTTCGGTCAGTTCGAGGTGTCGGTCGCCGGAAACAACCACGAGCCCGTCGCGTTCCATCCTGCCGATAGTCTGGGACACCGTGGGGCCGGAGTGGCGAAGCCGTTCGGCGATTCGGGCCCGGAGCGCCACGATGTTCTCTTCTTCAAGCTCCAAAATGGTCCGAAGATACATCTCCGTGGTGTCGATCAGATCCGTCATTCAGCTCAGCTCCTCGAGCACAGTACTTTGTGTCCGTCCCACCGTACCGCGGGCCCACCGTAGCGGGCTCCGGCAACCTGCTCCGCGGTCGCAGTTCGACGGCGGAGCAACACCGGCATGACCACCCGTACGTCCATTCAAAGCTTAGCCTATTTTGAATTACTCCGGATAATCCCCCGTCGTGCCCGGACCTGTCTCAATGACTGGACTGTGACGGGTGCGTTTCCCGGGATTTCCGGGTCTCAGGCAGAATAAAAGGGGCCTTCGCGGGCAGCCACGCCTCCCGCCGGTCATCTATTGACCCCGCCCAACCGCATGTCCATGCCGAAAATTGGAGCCACTGTGAGCGACACCAGCATCACTATCCCAGCAAACCTCCTGCCCAAGGACGGACGGTTCGGCGCCGGACCCTCCAAAGTCAGGCCCGAGCAGATCGAGGCACTGTCCGCAGCCGCCACAACACTCCTGGGAACGTCGCACCGCCAGGCCCCGGTCAAGAACCTCGTCGGATCGGTCCGTGAGGGCCTCAGCACCTTCTTCCGCGCTCCCGATGGCTACGAAGTAGTCCTCGGTGTGGGCGGATCGACCGCGTTCTGGGATGTGGCCAGCTTCGGCCTGGTGGAGGAGAAGGCGCAGCACCTGTCCTTCGGCGAGTTCGGCTCCAAGTTCGCCGCAGCCACCAACAAGGCCCCGTTCCTGGCGGAATCCTCCATCATCAAGTCCGAACCGGGAACATGCCCGGCACCGCGGGCCGAGGCCGGAGTGGACGTCTACGCCTGGCCGCAGAACGAGACCTCCACCGGCGTCGCCGCCCCCGTGAAGCGCGTGAACGGCGCGGACACCGGTTCCCTGGTGCTCGTGGACGCCACGTCCGCTGCCGGCGGCCTGGACGTCGACGTTGCCGAGACGGACGTCTACTACTTCGCGCCGCAGAAGAACTTCGCCTCCGACGGCGGCCTGTGGCTTGGCCTGTTCTCCCCCGCCGCGCTGGAGCGCGCCGCCCGGATCAAGGCGAGCGGCCGCTGGATTCCGGACTTCCTGGACCTCCAGACCGCCATCGATAACTCCAAGCTGAACCAGACGTACAACACGCCGGCCCTGGCAACGCTGGTCACCCTCGATGCCCAGGTGCAGTGGCTCAATGCCAACGGCGGCCTCGACTTCGCTGCCGGCCGCACCGCCGACTCCGCGGGCCGCATCTACAAGTGGGCAGAAGCCTCCGAGTTCGCCACGCCGTTCGTGGCCAACGCCGCGGAACGCTCCAACGTCATCGCCACGATCGATTTCGATGACTCCATCGATGCGGCCGCCATTGCCAAGGTGCTCCGCGCAAACGGCGTCGTGGACACTGAACCGTACCGGAAACTGGGACGCAACCAGCTGCGCATTGCCACCTTCGTGGCGATCGAGCCTTCGGACGTCACCGCCCTGCTCGAATGCATCGACTTTGTGGTGGGCGAGCTGAAGAAGTAGCCCTTCCCCCAGCTATGCGGTGGCGCCTTTTGGGCGTCAGCGTCCGACGGCGCCGTCCGGGCTTGCGTCCCGGCCGGCGCCGTCCGCCGTTCCGGCGCGGGCACCAGCGCAGCGACCTGAGCGACGCCGTTGGCGTTTAAGGATGCGCTGTTGGGCACCACGGCGTTGGGCAGGAGGTCGTCCCTGACCACGTCCCGATGTTGGAGATGAGCGCGCCGACGAACCAGATGCGGTAGTTGAGGATATGCAGGGATCTGAAGGTGGACATCATGGCCGGCCTTCGTGGAACTCAATCCCGGATGATCCCAACGGTGGGATCAGCCCTGCCCGGAACTCTCCGGGACGATGCCGGAGCCGTCAGCCGCGTTCTCCTCGGCAGCGTTTTCCGCAGGAGCGCTGTCCTCGGGAGCATCCTCCTCGCCAGCATTTTCCGCCGGAGCACTGTCCGCGGGAGCGTCCTCCTCTGGAGAACTGTCCTCGTCGCGGGCGTCCTCGGGGCGGACCCGCTCGGCCCAGGGCACCCACTCCGGCGCGAGGATTGAATCCTCGGACGGGAGCAAGCCAAGTTCGTTCACAGTGATCACCTTGGACCGCGAGTTGCGGGTCAGGACGGCGTACCACTGCCAGCCGATGTAGCCGGGCAGCCGCGATTCGAAGAGGTGCGTCACCACACGGTCACCCTCAGTGCGGGCGGCAAGGTGGTCGCCGATTTCGGAGGCCTTTGCGATGCCTTCGACGGCGGCCCTGGCGACGTCCACGGCCGCCGCCAGCACGGCGTCCGGCTTGCCCGTGCGCCACACAGGGACGCCGGCACGCCGTTTGGGCGCCTTGGACTCCGCCTTGGACTCCGCCTTGGCTTCGGCCTGTTCAAGTTCCGGGTTCATCAGGGGCCTAAGCGTCCAGCTCGTCGGCAACCTTACGCAGGGCGGCGGCGATGGCCTTGCCCTTGTTGCCCTCCGGGTACTTGCCCGCCGACAGTGTTCCCGACAGGTTATCCAGGACGCTTACGAGGTCCTGGACCAGCGGAGCGAGGTCCCTGGCGCTGGGACGCTTTGCCTTGGCGATGGACGGTGTCTTGTCGAGGACACGCAGCCCCAGTGCCTGGGCGCCCTTACGGCCGTCTGCGACGCCGAACTCAACGCGGGTGCCGGCCTTCAGTTCCGTGATGCCTTCGGGGAGGGCAGACTTGGGGAGGAATACTTCCTGCCCGTCCTCGCCTGCGAGGAATCCGAAACCCTTGTCCTTGTCATACCACTTGACCTTGCCGGTAGGCACGTAATCAACCTTCTTCGTTCTGACGTTCTGAGACATGTCCGGTCATCACCGCATCCACACTGATGTGCGGGTTCAGGGCATGACGTCCTGGTCCATGTTGGTCTGTTCCTTCAAGGTTATCCTGACTGGCCCCGTTATCCTGCTTTGCGGCGCGGCTGCGGCCGGACTGTTAGCGTTACGGCATGATATCCACGCGTTTCCGGCGTCCGCTGATGATCGCCGCAGCGCTCCTGGCAGTGCTTTCCCTCGTGGCCGTCGGAACGGTGATGGCCATGGCCTTCAGCGGCCAGGCCGCGCCGCAGTGGATCACCTCCACCGCGCTCTACGGGCTTCCGGCGGCTTTCCTGCTGATGCTCATCCTGATAATCGACGGCGTCGCAGCCCGCCGCCGGGCGGGAAACCCCGGCGGGCGGTAACGTTGGACTGATGTCCCTCATTCGTGCGCTGAGCAAGGAACTGGAGGCACGCAGCGATGAGTCGTTGCGGGCCCTGTTCGCTGCGCGGCCGGACCTGATGTCCCCCGGCGTTCCGGACTTTGCGGCACTGGCTGCCCGGGCCAGCGCGCGGGTGAGCGTGCAGCGCGCACTGGAACGGCTGAACCGGCCCCAAATGCAGGTCCTCGAGACCCTCCACCTGTGCACGAACACGGACACCGGCCACAGCGCATCGGCCACGGTCCTCAAGAAGCTGATCGCCGGTTCAACCGTGGCCGCCGTTGAACGGATACTGCTGTCGCTGCAGGAACTGGCGTTGGTGCACCGGGCCGAGCCGCCGCACAGCGCCGGGCCGGCGGCGCACAGGCAGCGGTTCTACCTCCCGGTGGGCAGCCTCAAGGACGTCGTCGGAATATATCCGGCCGGGCTGGGTCGCAGCTATACCGAACTCGTGCGGCTGCAGCGGCCTTCGCCCAGCGCGTCGTCCAGCTCGTCAACGAGCTGCACCGCAGCAGGGCCGACATCCAGGCGGCCACCACTCCCATGGAGGCAGCGCTGGCCCTGCAGCACTGGACGTCCTCCCCGAATCCTTGCGGGCAGCCCTCGCCACGGCTCCGGAGCGCACGACGGCGCTGCTCGCCAGGTTCAGCAACTGGGCCATGGGTGCCGTCCCCCAGGCGCAACGGAAAGCGTCCGTGACCGCCGAGGGGTCCGACGTCGGGCCGGTGGACTGGCTTTTGGCGCGCGGCCTCCTGGTGCCGCTGGACGCCGCGCACGTGGAGCTGCCGCACAGCGTGGGCATGTCGCTCCGGGGCGGCGCCGTCATCGACAATTTCTCACTGACTCCGCCGGTGCCGACGCTCGGCACCACCACCGCCGCGCTGCGCCGCAACGCCGCCCTCGGCGCCATCGCCGAGACCCTGCGGCTCACCGGCGAACTGCTCCATGCCGTCCGCATGCAGCCGCTGGCCACGCTGCGGAGCGGCGGCGTGGGTATCCGCGAAATGCGGCGGCTTGCCGATTCCCTGCGGGTCGATCAGCAGCTGGCCGCGGTGCTGCTGGAGTTCTGTGCACTGTCCGGACTGGTCCGGCTGGATGTGGACAGCTCCTGCTGGGTGCAGCCCCTCACCTGGAGTGGCTGGGACTGCCACGGCAGGAACAGTGGCTGTGGCTGGTCAACGCCTGGCTGGCCAGCGAACGCGCCCCCTCACTGGTGGGCCAGCCCATCAACGGCCAGCCCGGCGGGCAGCCCGGCCACCGGGCCGCCGCCGGCACCACGGTCAACGCGCTCTCCGCGGAGGCCCAGCGAACCGATGCGCCCGTCGTCCGGAGGAGGATCCTGGAAATCCTGCAGGAGCTGACCCTTGAAGCGGAAGCGTCCGACGGGACAGCCCCGGTCCTCAACGCCGAGGCCGTGCTGCAGCGCGCCGAGTGGTCCCAGCCGCGCATGGCCCGCCGGTTCAGCTCGCTGATCCGGGGAGTGCTTGCGGAGGCAGAAATGCTCGGACTGATCGGCTCCGGCGCGCTCAGCCAGCTGGGCGCGGCCATCGCCGCGGAGTCGCCGCAGGACGCCATGAACATCCTCGGCGAGCACCTGCCCGCGGCGCTTAGCCACGTGCTCCTGCAGGCTGATCTCACGGCCGTGGCGCCGGGCTACCTCGCCCCGGAGCTGAGCGAACAACTGCTGCGGATGTCGGACGCCGAAGGGCAGGGCCCAGCCACCATCTACCGGTTCTCGGCGGCGTCCATCCGGCGTGCGCTGGACTCGGGACTGGACGCCGCCGCCATCCTCGGCTTCCTCCGCCAGCACTCGGCCACCGCAGTTCCGCAGCCGCTGCAGTATCTCGTGGAGGACACCGCCGCCCGGCACGGCAAGCTGCGCGTCGGCGCGGCAACCAGCTTCATCCAGAGCGACGACGAGGCCGCCCTCAGCGAACTGGCCGGCGAGGCCGCCGCGTCGTCACTGGGCCTGGTCCGGATCGCCCCCACCGTCCTGGTTTCCACGGCATCGCCCCGGCAGACGGCGTTGGTGCTGCGGGGGCTGGGACTTTCGCCCGCCGTCGATGACCCGGGATCCGCCGTCGTCCACCTGAACCGTACTGCGCCGCTTCAAGGCAGCACCCGCCCCGTGTACAGCGCGCCCCGCACGGCCCCGGCGGACGCGGACGTGGACGCCCAGCTCGCGGTGCTCCGCAGCCACGCCGCGGACGCCGGCACGGGAGCCAACGGCGCGCATCCGGCCTTCGCCGGCGGCGCCGAAGAAGCCACGCAGCTGGGGCTCGAGACGCTCAGGAGGGCTATCCTGTCTCTTATACACATCTAGATGTGTATAAGAGACAGGTGGTGGACAGCCTGGGGAATGCGAGGCTGGAAACCGTTGTTCCGGTCTCTGTAACCGGTGGACGCGTCCGGGTCTTCGACCCCGCCAAGGACACTGAAAGGGTGCTCTCCATCCACCGGATCATCGACATCGAAACAGCAGAGGAATCGCATTAGTGAAGGTTTTCGCAGCGTGAACGACGGCCCGCTGATCGTCCAGAGCGACAAAACCATCCTTCTGGAAGTCGACCACGAACAAGCCACCGAGGCCCGGCACGCCATCGCTGCCTTCGCGGAGCTGGAACGTGCGCCCGAACACATGCACAGCTACCGGCTCACGCCGCTGGGGCTCTGGAATGCCAGGGCGGCCGGGCTGGATGCGGAGAAAGTGCTCGACACCCTGCTCAAGTACTCCCGTTTCCCGGTGCCGCATTCGCTGCTGATCGACATCGAGGAAACCATGTCCCGCTACGGGCGGCTCAGGCTCGAAAAGGATCCGCAGCACGGGCTGGTCATGCGCACCACTGACTACCCCGTACTTGAGGAGGTCAGCCGGGCCAAGAAAATCCAGCCGCTGCTGGGGCCGCGCATCGACGGCGAGACCGTGGTGGTCCACTCCTCCCAGCGCGGTCAGCTCAAGCAGCTGCTGCTGAAGATCGGCTGGCCTGCAGAGGACCTTGCCGGCTATGTCGACGGCACGCCCCACCCCATCATGCTGAACGAGTCGGGCTGGAAGCTGCGGCCCTACCAGCGGCTGGCCACCGAGAACTTCTGGGCCGGCGGCAGCGGCGTGGTGGTGCTGCCCTGCGGCGCGGGCAAGACCCTGGTGGGCGCCGCGGCGATGGCCACGAGCTCCACCACCACGCTGATCCTCGTGACCAACACCGTCTCGGCACGGCAGTGGAAAGACGAACTGCTCAAGCGGACCTCGCTGACCGAGGCCGAAATTGGCGAATATTCCGGGGCCGTCAAGGAAGTCCGGCCGGTGACGATCGCCACGTACCAGGTCCTCACCACGAAGCGGGGCGGCCTGTATCCGCACCTTGAGCTGGTGGACGGCAACGACTGGGGGCTGATCATCTACGACGAGGTTCACCTGCTCCCCGCACCGATCTTCCGGATGACCGCGGACCTCCAGGCCCGCCGCCGGCTGGGCCTGACAGCCACGCTGGTACGCGAGGACGGCAGGGAGGGCGAGGTCTTCAGCCTGATCGGACCCAAACGGTACGACGCGCCCTGGAAGGACATCGAGGCCCAGGGCTACATCGCGCCCGCGGACTGTGTGGAGGTGCGCGTGGACCTTCCCCGGGACGAGCGCGTCGCCTACGCCATGGCGGAGGACGCCGACAAGTACCGGCTCTGCGCCACCTCCGAGACCAAGACCCTCGTCGTGGAGCAGCTGATGGAACGGCACCGCGGCGAGCAGCTGCTCGTGATCGGGCAGTACATCGACCAACTCGATGAGCTGGGCGAGCGCCTGGGCGCGCCGGTCATCAAGGGTGAAACCTCCGTGAAGGAGCGCCAGAGGCTCTACAATGCATTCCGCGCAGGTGAAATCCAGACGCTCGTCGTGTCCAAGGTGGCCAACTTCTCCATTGATCTCCCGGAAGCATCCGTTGCCATCCAGGTGTCGGGTTCCTTCGGGTCGCGGCAGGAAGAAGCCCAGCGGCTCGGCCGGCTGCTGCGTCCCAAGCAGGACGGCCGCGCGGCGCGCTTCTATTCGCTCGTGGCCCGGGACACGCTGGACCAGGACTTCGCTGCCAAGCGGCAGCGGTTTCTGGCCGAGCAGGGCTACGCATACCGGATCATGGACGCCAAGGACGTGGACAAGGCCAGCTAGCCCACGCAACACACAACTTTCATCCAGAAAACTCCCAGACTCTGGGAGCATCATGGGAGATATGAAAAAGAACGGTGCCGAGGCAAAGCTCCTCGTGGTCGATGACGAGCCCAACATCCGCGAGCTGCTGTCCACGTCGCTGCGCTTCGCCGGGTTCGAGGTCGTGTCCGCCGGCAACGGGCGCGAGGCCCTCGCCGCCGCGGAAGCCCACACTCCGGACCTCGCCGTGCTCGACGTCATGCTTCCGGACATGGACGGCTTCACGGTGACGCGGCGGCTCCGCGCCGCCGGCAAGCATTTCCCGGTCCTGTTCCTCACCGCCAAGGACGACACCGAAGACAAGGTCACCGGACTCACCGTGGGCGGCGACGACTACGTCACCAAGCCGTTCAGCCTCGACGAAGTGGTGGCGCGGATCCGCGCGGTGCTGCGCCGCACCCAGCCGCTGCTGGACGACGACGAGGCAGTGATCCGCGTTGACGACCTCGAACTCGACGACGACGCCCACGAGGTGCGCCGCGGCGGAACGGTCATTGAGCTCTCGCCCACCGAGTTCAAGCTCCTGCGGTACCTGATGCTCAATCCCAACCGCGTGCTCTCCAAGGCCCAGATCCTGGACCACGTCTGGGAGTACGACTTCAACGGTGACGCCTCGATCGTGGAGTCCTACATTTCCTACCTGCGGCGCAAGGTGGACATCGATCCCGACGCCCCGGCCCTGATCCAGACCAAACGCGGCGTCGGCTACGTGCTGCGGACAGCAGAAAAGCGCTGACCTTGCTGGAACGCTGGAAGTCCGCCACCCTCCGGTCCCAGCTGGTGGCCATCATGATGGCCCTCATGCTGGTGGCCTTGGCTGTGACCGGGGCGGGCACCCTGACACTGCTGCGCAGCTACCTCGAAGGCCAGGTGGACGACAAACTCAAGGCCGCCGTCGAATCTGCCGAGCAGGAGCGGTCCTTTAGCCAGATCGCCATGCCCAACACGAGTGTCCCCACCGATTACTCGGTGGTCGTCTACTACCCGGGAGCCCCGGGACGGGTTCTCGGCGACAGCAAGGACCCCCGCCCGGACATCGACGCGATCACCGTGGAGGAGGCCCGGCAGCGCGGCTTTGAGCCCTACCAGGTCCGCGGCACCGACAACGCCAACTGGCGGGTGGTTGCTGTCAGCATCGTCGACAGCAACCAGCAGCGGGCCGTGGTGGTCATCGGGCTGCCGCTCTCGACGGTGGATGAAGTCCTGCGCCACGCCACGCTGGTGGTGGTGGGTGTCGGGATGCTGACGCTGATCCTCGCCTTCTTCATCGCCTCCTGGACAGTCACCAGATCCTTCCGCCCGCTGGCCCGGGTCGAGAAGACGGCGGCCGCCATCGCGGCCGGCGACCTGTCACGCCGCGTCGCAGTGGAGAATCCGGACACGGAGGTGGGACGCCTCGGACGGTCGTTGAACGCCATGCTCGCCCATATCGAGGCCGCCTTCGCAGCACGGATGGCCTCCGAGGACCGCATGCGGCGTTTCGCCGCCGACGCATCGCACGAATTGCGCACTCCGCTCGTGACAATCAGGGGATATTCGGAGCTCTACCGGCACGGCGCACTGGAGTCCCCTGAGGACGTCGCCAGCGCCATGGGCCGGATCGAGAGCGAAGCCAAGCGCATGGGCTCCATGGTAGAGGACCTGCTCCTGCTGGCACGGCTCGATGAGCAGCGGCCCCTCCAGGAAAAACCCGTCGACCTCCAGCTGCTCGCCCACGACGCCGTGGTGGATACCCAGGCCAGCGACCAGAAGCGCGTGATCACCCTGACGGGCCTCGACGGAAGCCGCGCCGAGCCGGCACCTGCGCTCGGCGACGAAGCGAAGCTCCGCCAGGTGGTGGGCAACCTCGTAGGCAACGCTTTGCGGTACACACCCGAACGCACGCCGATCGAACTCGCAGTAGGCGTGCGGTCAGGCGCCGACGGTTCGCAGCGGGCCGTCTTGGAAGTCCGGGACCACGGGCCCGGAATTCCGGACAGCGAAGCGCCCAAAGTCTTCGAACGCTTCTATCGGGCCGACACCTCGCGCACCAGGGATACCGGCGGCAGCGGGCTCGGCCTGGCCATCGTGGCGGCCATCGTGGGCTCGCACGGCGGGTCCGTACGCGTGGACACCACCAAGGGCGGCGGCGCAACACTGACGGTGAGTCTGCCCGTCCGCGATGATGCACGGGAAGAGCACCATGAAGACGCCCGGAGCGAAAGCCTGGACGGCACTCCCCACGGCGACGGAACCGGCGACGGCGGCAGCCGAGCCTCCAGCCAGGGCGGCGACGGTCGAGGCAGCGACAGCAGCCAGGCCGGGTTGTCCACATACAGGAACTGACCTGTCGCGCCCGCCGCGGCTGATTTCATAGGCTCGGCATAGCGGACCGGAAAACCGGCCCCATTCCGCAACCGACTGTCCCGCACACCGCGGTGCCGTGCGCCACAGTACTGCGCACCGCAGTACTGTACACCGCAGTCCCCGCACTATATCGAGAGGCCACAGCCATGAGCATCATTTCCGTCGATACCGAGCTCCTCCAGATGAAGTCAGCCAACGTGAAGGCAACGGTCGACCGCATCAGCGCCGACGTCCAGGCCATGAAGCATGGCCTGGACGAACTCCAAGGAACATGGCGCGGGTCAGCCGCCACCAACTTCCAGGCACTCGTCACCGAATGGACGCTGACGCAAAGCAAGGTGGAGGCGTCGCTGGCGTCCATCAACCTCGCGCTGTCCTCCGCTGCGGCCACCTATGCCCAGGCTGAACAGGGCAACGCCCAGCGCTTCAGCTAGCGGACGCGAAGGGCGGCGCGCCCTGTCAGGCCTCCGGCGTGCTCTGGTGGAAGCGGAGGCGCCATTGTCCGCCGTCCAGGACCCACAAGGAGCTCCGGAGGGCGGTGCCGGAGCGTGAGTAGCTCCGGTAGGTCAGCAGGATCGTGTCCGATCCGATGCGGTCGGCACCGAGAACGTCCAGGTCGACCGGGCCTGCCGGGCTTTCCTCGAGGGACATCATCATCGCGTCCCGGGTCCAGATCCTTCCGGCGCTGCCGATTTCCACGAAATCCGGATGCAGTAGCACGCCGGTCCGCCCGATGTCGCTGCGCACGTCCGGGCGCAGGAGCTCGCGCTCCAGCGCTTCCACGGTTTCCTCCGCGCTGGGACCGCGGCCGCGCGTCGCGGCGAAAACGTCCGTGCCCAGTTCACTGAACAGGTCCGGCTCGCTAAACGGTCCTGATCCGTTGCTGCCCGCTCCGGCGCTGTCCTCCCCCGCGCTATCCTCCCCCGCGCTGCCCGGGCCCTCGCTGTCCAGGCCGCCAAACAGGTCCAGCTCGTCCACTCCGTTGGGTTCGGAGAAAGACGATGCCTGACGGACGGCCACGGTCTGCCGCGCCTCCGGTTCCTCGGCCGCGGCGGCAGCCCCGGGGAAGCCCGGCCCCGACCGGGCGGCCACACCCTGTTGGTAGGCCACGGCGACGGCACGGGCGCGCTCGTCGGCCGCTTCGTTCAGGTCATGGCCCGCGTGGCCCTTGACCCACTCGAAGGTGTATTTCCGGCCGACCAGTTCCCGGTCAATGTCCTTCAGGATGTCAACGTTGAGGACCGGCTTGCCGTCAGCCTTGCGCCACCCTTTGCGCTTCCAGCCGGGCATCCACTTGGTCACTGAATTGATCACATACTGGCTGTCGCAGAGAATACGCAGATCCTCCTGCGGGATGTGGGCGGTAGCGCGGAAAAGGTCCAACACAGCCATCAGCTCACCCTGGTTGTTCGTGCCGTGCGGCCATCCTCCGGCGCGCCAGCAATCATCGTTTACGTACCAGGCCCATCCGGCCGGGCCGGGATTTCCTAAAGCCGAACCGTCGGCCGCTGCAGTAATCGTCACGGATCCATCCTGCCAGACACCACCGACACTGCCGTCCGCGGGCACCCCGCGGCCATGCGGGACACGCATCATTGCCGTTAAAGGCCTGCGGCGGCCCCACCCGAAGGTGGGACCGCCGCCGATCTTTAAGCGTTGTGCGCTAGCCGGAAGGCAGGGGGTTAGAAACCGCCCATGCCGCCCATGTCGTCGCCGCCGCCCATGGCCGGAGCGTTCTTCTCCGGCTTGTCGGCCACAACAGCCTCGGTGGTGAGGAACAGTCCGGCAATGGAAGCTGCGTTCTGCAGGGCAGAGCGGGTTACCTTGACGGGGTCGTTGATGCCGGCGGCCAG
Organism: Arthrobacter sp. KBS0703; assembly: GCF_002008315.2. NCBI lineage: Bacteria > Bacillati > Actinomycetota > Actinomycetes > Micrococcales > Micrococcaceae > Arthrobacter > Arthrobacter sp. KBS0703. The sequence continues at coordinate 3,106,073 of NZ_MVDG02000001.1, forward strand.
CAGGTCGACGTACTCGCCGGTTGCTGCGTTCAGGCCGTGGCCTGCGGGCAGGCCCCTGACCTTGTCCACCACAACGCCGGGCTCGAGGCCTGCGTTGTAGGCGATCTGCTTGAGCGGGGCGTCGATGGCAACGCGGACGATGTTCGCACCCGTTGCCTCGTCGCCTTCAAGCTGCAGGTTGGCGAATGCCTTCGCGCCGGCCTGGATCAGGGCAACGCCACCACCGGCGACGATGCCTTCCTCAACGGCAGCCTTCGCGTTGCGGACAGCGTCCTCAATGCGGTGCTTGCGTTCCTTGAGCTCAACTTCGGTTGCGGCACCGGCCTTGATGACTGCAACGCCGCCGGCCAGCTTGGCCAGGCGCTCCTGCAGCTTCTCGCGGTCGTAGTCGGAATCGGAGTTTTCGATCTCGGCGCGGATCTGGGAAACGCGGCCGGCAATCTGGTCAGCGTCGCCTGCACCTTCGACGATGGTGGTCTCGTCCTTGGTGACTACGACCTTGCGGGCGCGGCCCAGGAGTTCGAGGCCGGCAGTCTCCAGCTTGAGGCCGACTTCCTCGGCGATGACCTGGCCACCGGTGAGGATGGCGATGTCGGCGAGCTGCGCCTTGCGGCGGTCACCGAAGCCCGGAGCCTTGACGGCGACGGACTTGAAGGTGCCGCGGATCTTGTTGACGATCAGCGTGGCCAGGGCCTCGCCCTCGATGTCTTCGGCAATGATCAGCAGTGGCTTGGAGGACTGCATGACCTTTTCGAGGACAGCAACCAGTTCCTTGACGTTGGAGATCTTCGAGTTGACGATCAGGATGTACGGGTCCTCAAGGACCGTTTCCTGGCGCTCGGTGTCCGTGACGAAGTACGCGGAGATGTAACCCTTGTCGAAGCGCATGCCTTCGGTGAGCTCAAGCTCCAGGCCAAAGGTGTTGGACTCCTCGACGGTGATGACACCTTCCTTGCCGACCTTGTCCAGGGCCTCGGCTATGAGCGCGCCGATTTCGTTGTCGCCAGCGGAGATCGAGGCCGTGGCGGCGATCTCTTCCTTGGTTTCAATTTCCTTGGCGGAGTCCAGCAGTTCGCGGGTTACCGCTTCAACTGCCTTCTCGATGCCGCGCTTGAGGGACAGGGGGTCAGCTCCGGCCGCGACGTTGCGCAGGCCTTCCTTGACCAGGGCCTGTGCCAGCACGGTAGCCGTGGTGGTGCCGTCGCCTGCGACGTCATCCGTCTTCTTGGCAACTTCCTTGACCAGCTCGGCGCCGATCTTCTCGTAAGGATCGTCCAGCTCGATCTCCTTGGCGATGGAAACACCATCGTTGGTGATCGTGGGGGCGCCCCACTTCTTTTCGAGGACGACGTTGCGTCCACGCGGGCCGAGGGTGACCTTAACGGCGTCGGCGAGGATGTTCAGGCCCCGCTCAAGGCCGCGGCGTGCCTCTTCATCAAATGCAATGATCTTGGCCATAACGGCAGTGGTCCTTTCGGGACGGTCGTTAAGAATGAACCTCGCTGCGGTGCCCGCGACGGACGATCCTTCCTGCAGGCCTCTGTATGCCGGCAGTCCGGATCTCACCCCAACCAGGTGTTTCTTCCGCTCCACGTAGGCGACTGACCTCGCTGACGGCCTGAACCGGGCGATGCTTTAGCAGTCGATACGTAGGAGTGCTAATCAATAATTAGCACTCCCCCGGGGAGAGTGCAAGCAGATGCGGCCGAAAACCGTGGAACGGCGGCAGGCGCTTCGCTCCCAGCGATCAGCCGGCGGCCCGGCCGGCCGCCTCGGTGCCGGTAAGTTTGGCGTTGTTGTCCGCGCCATAGGTGAACACCATGTAGTTGGCAGCGGTGACATCGCCGTTCACATCGAACCGGACAGGGCCTGATTCACCGTCATAGTCCACGGCGGTTCCGGCCTTAATGGCAGGGAGGCATTCCTTGTACGTCTTGCAGACGGGGGGCTTCCCGGCGGGCTGGGCGGCGCTTTGGCCCTGGCCTGCAGAGCCGCCCGAGACGGAGATCAGTTTCGCGGCGATCGAGGCGCCGGCGTCGTCATCCGCCACGGCGGCCGCCACGGCGGCAAGATTAACGGCGTCGTAGGTTTCCGGCGCAAAGGTCATGTCCTTGAGGCCCGCGTCCACTGCCACGAGTTCACCCTGCAGGTGCGCGGATGGGAAGACCCCGGGGACGACGGCGCGCGCGCCGTCCAGCGCCTTGGCGCCGAGCCCCGAGCCGTACTGCCTGAAGGCGCCGTCGCTCAGGATGAGCTTGCTGCCCGGCATGCCGGCGTTGGTGAGTTCGGCGACGGCCCCCTGCGCCCCGTCGCGGGCAATGACGACGACAGCGTCCGGCGCGGCCTCCCGGGCGGCCGCCGCGGCTTTCTGCGCCTCCCCCGGTTTGAAGGCGGAAAGCGTCACCGCTTCCAGCCCGGCCCCCTTCGCTGAAGCGGACACAGCCGCTGACACGTCCTTGCCGTATCCGCCGTCCTCGTAAACCACGGCGAGGCTCTTGGCCCCGCCGTCCCTGGCCAGTTTCACCAGGATGGCCGCCTGGGCGACGTCGGCCGCGGCTGTGCGGAAGTAATATCCGCCGCTGTTGTACTTGCTCAGCTCCGCCGAAGTATTCGCCGGAGAAATGAGCGTGACCTTGGCCTTGGACAAAACGTCAATGGCGCCCGGCGCCCGGCTCGAATCCGTGGGGCCAATCACGACGTCGGCCTTCGCGTCCACAAGCTCCCCCGCCTGCGCGGCGGTGTCGGCGTCGGTGTTCGCCGGCAGCAGTTCCACCGGCCGGCCTTTGTGGCCGCCGGCCGCATTGATTTCCTGGACGGCCAGTTTCGCGGCCGCCAGCTGGGCAGCGTTGAGGAACGCCTGCGGGCCGGTGTTGTCAAGGATCAGGCCGATCCGCAGGGTGCCGTCACCGCTGGCCTCCACCGAGGCCGTCCTCGCGTTGCCCGCAGAACCGGAGCACCCGCCCAGCGCCAATACGGCGGCAGCACCCCAGGCGGCGGTGCGGGCGGACGTCAAGGTTCCGGTCCGACGTCGGGCAGTCACCGGGGAGGACCTGCGGGCGGCGCGGGGCGTCACTAGGCGGGCCGCACGTTTTCGGCCTGCGGGCCCTTTTCGCCTTCGCCGACTTCCAGCTCCACGCGCTGGCCCTCGTCAAGAGCGCGGTAACCGTCACCCTGGATGGCGGACCAGTGCACAAAGACGTCGTCGCCCGAGCCGTCAACCGTAATAAAGCCGTAGCCCTTTTCCGCGTTGAACCACTTCACGGTTCCCAATGCCATGATCTCCACACTTTCAGATTGCTTCCGTAAGGCCCACTTCAGTGTGTGCCGTGAATTACGCGTTGAAGTCTGGAATCACTCTATCGACGGGCCCGTCCGGGCGCAGTCAGGCAGCTAAGACCGTGCCCAATAGTTATTGAGGCGTAACCCAAACGGTCACTGGAATTCGGGGCCCAGCACCACGGCAACCGGGGCCTGCAGGTCCGCAGTTTCAACGAGCTTGGTGATGTTCAGGAGCGCACCGAGTGCCTCGGCGTTGGCCTTCTGCGCGGCGTCGGAGTAGAAAACCACCGACTCCTGCTGGGGTGCTCCCTGCCAGTTGGACACCTGGCCCAAGGTCCAGCCGTCCTTCTGGACCTGTCTCTTATACACATCTAGATGTGTATAAGAGACAGGCCCGAGGTGAGCGTCGCGTTGTAGACGGATACCGGCTGCGACTTGTCGAGCAGGGACGAGCTCAGCGCCTCCGTCCCTGCCGAGTCCGCGGCCGGGGCAGACCCGGATGCGGAAGCCGACGGCGTGCCGGAGGCGGTGGCGCCGGGCGAGGCAGCCGTGGCTGTCTCTTATACACATCTAGATGTGTATAAGAGACAGCCGTGCCGCTGGCCGACGCGCTGAGCTGCGAACTGGGCGGCGCTTCGGCGGTCATGGCGGACAGCGGGCTCGCGGCTGCCTGAAAACCAAGCTGCGGCAAGAACAGGAACGCGACCACGCCGACGGCAAGGGACCCGATTCCCACGGTCAGAATCGGCCAGAGCCTGGCGCGGGCCGGCGCCGACGCGGCACGGTGTACGCCCTGACGGGCAGAGGCCTCAGGGACCCTGTCGAATTCGTCCCGAGCATAGTTGGTCATGGTGAAGTGACGTCCTTGGTGGATTTCTTGCCGGCAGTCCGGCACTGGCGTTTACGCGTCAGATCCCAGGCGGCGTGCAGTGCGGGCCCGCTGGCGTGACGTACGTAGTCTACGCAATCTCTTCACCAGCATGGGGTCGTGGGCCAGTGCAGCCTCGGTATCGATCAGCGCGTTAAGGATCTGGTAGTAGTGCGTGGCCGAGAGGTCGAACAGCTCGCGAATGGCCTGTTCCTTGGCTCCCGCGTACTTCCACCACTGCCGTTCCAGGGCCAGCATCTGCTGCTCCCGCTCGCTCAACGGCGAGTCCCGCAACTGGAAGTCGTTCAGCAGCGAGCCGCGCTGCGACCCGGTGTCCTGCCCTGCGACAGCCGCCGCCGGCTGGCCGGCGAGTTGGTCCTGCAATGGCTCTGCCACTGCACCCTCCTTCGCTGAATCCGGTAAAAGCCCAACCCCCATGTTACGGACGAATAACAGCATTGTCATTTACGCCAGGTTACGCCGCGGCCCGCCTGACAGCGCTAGGGGAGAATAAGGGGGTGATTGAACCTGAACCGCTGTTTGACCTGGAGCCGTCCGGGCCGGAGGCCCCCGGCTTTGCCGAGATGGCGGGGATGCCCCTCGATGAGCTGCTGGCCCCTGACTGGGCCGCGGCGCTGGCCGGTGTGGAGGCTGAGCTGAGGTCGGTGCTGTCCTTCCTGGCCGGAGAAGTGGCGGAGGGGCACAGGGTGCTGCCATCGCCGTCGAACGTCCTCCGTGCGTTCCGCCAGCCGCTGGCGGGCGTGCGGGTGCTGATCGTGGGCCAGGATCCGTACCCCACGCCGGGGCATGCCGTCGGGCTGGCGTTCTCGGTGGACGGCAGCACGCGCCCCATTCCGCGCAGTCTGGTCAACATTTACAGGGAGCTTGAGGCCGATCTCGGGCTCCCGGCACGCATCCACGGCGACCTGGGCGCCTGGGCCGGGCAGGGCGTCCTGCTGCTCAACAGGGTCCTCAGCGTCCGGGAGGGTGCCGCCGGCTCCCACCGCGGAAAGGGCTGGGAAGCCATCACGACGGCGGCCGTTGCCGCCGTCGCAGGCCGCCGTTCCGCCGAGGGCGGAAGGCTCCCCCTCGTCGCCGTCCTGTGGGGAAAAGACGCGGAGGGAATGCGGCCGCTGCTGGGCGACACGCCCGTCGTTGCCAGCGTCCACCCGAGCCCGTTGTCCGCCGCGCGAGGATTCTTCGGCTCCCGGCCGTTCAGCCGCGCCAACGCCCTGCTCCAGGAGCAGGGCGCCAGCGGGGTGGACTGGGAGCTTCCGGCCATTCCCGCCGCCTACCATCTGTAGAGCCTCGGCGCGCTGGCCACTCCCCTGACTTCGGCCGAGAGCCATTCTCCCTTGGCGGGGTCGATGTGCCCGGCGCAGGGCAGCTCCACGGTACCGCTGGCCGACGGGAAGTTCACGGCACCCGTCCAGAACGGAGCCGAACCATCGTTGGTGTAACTGCTGTAGCACAGGACCGTATGCGTACCGGGCGGGAAATCGACGGGCCTCAGCCGAATCTGGTATTCACCGGGCGGGCCGGCGGCGGCACCCCGGGAGATGAACGCGGAGCTGACCGTTGTGGTGCCCTCGCCGCGCGCCTGGGACGTCTGTCCCATGGTGTCTACTGCAGTAACGTCCACCCAGACCTTCTGGTTGGGGCCGTTGCCCACGTTCACATCCGCGAAGGACGCCGACGTTGATCCCCGCTGCCCGTCCGAGGTGATCCACCGAAGCTCCGCAATCGGACGCCCGTTGGGCTGGGGTGCCCTGATAATGAAGTGGATCGAGTGCCCCTCGTTGAATCCGGTGGCCGTGGGAGCCCCCGGCTTTCCGTACGGCTGCACCGGGTTGGCGTCCGTGAAGGGGCCCGGGTAGGACTGTCCGTCCACCACGTTCGTGGCACGGACGCCGATCGTGTACGTGCCGTTGTTCGCCAGCCCCGGAATGACCTTGTTGGCGGGCACGGCCGCGACCTGGCCGCCGTTCACCCGATATTCATACACAGTTTCTCCGGCCGCCGCCCCACCCCTGGAGGACGGCGCGGTGAACGTCAGCTGGGCGCTGTTGTCCAGCGGATCCGCCCGGAGTCCGTTGACGGGGCCGGGGGCCCCGACAGCCCGGCGCGGGTCGGATGCGGCGCTGTCGGCCGAGTATCCGGCCTTGTTCCGCGCTGCAACAGTGAAGGTGTAGCCGGCATCCGAATTGCCCACGGTGAAGACCGCGCTGGTCCGCCCGCCGGACACCACCTGCGAGGCGTCGGGCGAGCCGGGGTGCGAGGACACCACGGTGTATTCGGCTACGGCGTCGCCGTTGGCGTCGGGTGCCGTCCAGCTGACCTGGATGACCGAGCTGTTGGCCCCCGACGTTGCGAGCGTGGTGCTCGGCTTGGCAGGGACTGCGGGCACCCCGGCCGGGATTTCCGCGGCCGAGAAGGGGCTCCACTCTGAGGGCGTGGGCGCCTTGTTCTTGGCCCGGACCTGGATCCGGTACGACGTGCCGTTCGCCAGCCCGGTCCACGTGTAGCTAAGCCCGGGACCGGCCGACCGCACCCCGGAGCCTGCAGGAGGCGCCGGCGAGAGCTGGAGCTCGTAGTCGGTGACGGCGGATCCGGTGGTCCTGGCCGTGGGCCAGCTGACCGCCAACTGCTTGTCGCCGAACGACAGCGACGGCGCCTGCGGCACCTCCGGGCGCTGGTCCGGGCGGGCCGGAGCGGAACGTTCCGAGGCCGCGGATTCACCGATGCTGTTCACCGCAACAACGCTGAAGGTGTACTCGACATCGTTGGTGAGCGACCCGATGGTGCACGTGTTGGCGGGGCACAGCTGCGACACGCCGTTGGTCCCCGTGACCCTGTAGCCGGTGATGGCCGAGCCGTTGGCAGCCGGAGGCGTCCAGTTCAGCACCACGGTGCTGTCGCGCACCTCGTTGGCCACGGGAGTGCCGGGCTTGTCCGGTTTCGCCTTGACCGTCAGCCTGATGCGCCCGTCTGCCTCGCGCCGCGGATCCCCGGTCTTGTCCTGGATCCGGTACCGCACCACCATGGTGCCCACGAACGATTCCGCGGGGCGGACGTCCACTGCGTCCCCTGAGACGGTTGCGGTGCCGTTGCCTGTTTCCACCACGGCACTGACAACCTTCAGCGGGGTGTCGGCAAACGGGTTGACGTCGTTGGCCAGCACCTGGACCCGCCGGTTTTCGCCGGCCTTGGCCTCCCCCACCTCGTCTTCATTGGCCAATGGCAGCGGACGAAGTGAAAGCGTCAGCTGCACGTCCACGGTGCCCTGGGCCGAGAGTCCACGCGGGTCCGTGACAGTCAGCGGGAGGATGCCTCCCGGCTCCGGCGCATCGGCTGCGGCCCTGATCTTCAGGGTTGTCCCGTCCACGCTGGCGCTGATGCCGGGAGGAAGCTGGCCGCCCAGGGTCACCGTGAGTTTGCCGCTGTCAGCCTGGTCCGGATCCGATATCAGGGTGTCCAGATCCACCTCCGCTGCCTCGCCCTTGACCACGCTAGCGCGGGTGGAGGACATGACGGGCGGGTGGTTCCGGTTCGGATCTGGCAGCACGTTGATGCTGATGGTCAGCACGGATGTGAGCGTGTCCGGCGCGTCCAATGGGCCGTCGGCCACTTCGAAGGTCAGGGACGCCGGCCCGGAATAATCGTCGGCGGAGGTGAACACCAGGGAGGCTGCGCCCTTGACGAGCGGCCTGCCGCTGGCCGCCACCGCCGACACACGCGAGTCAACGGTGAGCCGCGGGCTGCGGCCTTGGCGGACCACCACGGCATCGTTCAGGTTGAGGGCCAGTTCCTGGCCGCTGACCACTTCCAAGGGGGCAGGGCTCTTGAGCGCCGGGCGCTGCTCGGATGTTCCTGGCACGTGGATGAACGCGGTGGAGGTCAGGCCGTCCAGGTCCGTGACCGTGTACGGGATGATGCGGGGAGCGGGCAACAGGGTGACGTTGACGCTGCCAACGCCCCGGACTGCCGCGTCGGTTGTTCCGGCGGCCAGAGTGACCGTCAGGTCGGAGGTCACGCCGTCGGGGTCTTCGTCGTTCTTGAGCACGGGAACGTCCACGGCGGACTTGCCCAGCGTTTCCGCGAAGGAGACGCGGTCGTCCCGGGTGGTCGGCGCCTTCCGCGGGGCGGACGGCGTGACGTCCACTTTCAGCGTGCCCTTTGCCTGGCCTCCCCTTCCGTCCGAAATCCGGTAACGGATGACGACGGCGGCCGTGGCGTCCGGCGTCGTAAACCGGACTTTCCCGTCTTCTATCGACGCGTTCAGCGCGGCATCCGCTTCAACGCCGCCGCGTACGAGTGCCAAGGCGTCGCCGTCGGGGTCCGCGTCGTTGCGCAGCACGTCCACGGCGATCTTTCTGTTGGGCTGGGCGGTGACCGCATCGTCGCCCGGCACCGGCTGCTGATTGGCCGCGGGTGCGGCCCCGATGCCCACCGCCACGGTGGCTGTGCTGCGGACGCCGAACGTGTCCTGCACAACGTAGCTGAAGGCATCCTGCCCGGCGGCCTTCGACGACGCCGTGTATTCCAGGTAGGTTGCGCCGACGGTGACGGTCCCCTGGGCCGGAGCCTTGTCCAGGCCGACCAGCGACACGGAGTCGCCGTCGGGGTCTATCCCGTCCAGCGGTACCTGGATGCGGGTGGCGCGGCCGGCGATGGTCCGGGCGGTCAGGTCCGTCGGTTCAGGCCGGGAATTCTGGTCCGCGCCGCCGCCCTTGATGCGGATGGTGACCTGCGCGGAGGATTCCTGGCCGTCCGGTCCCTTGACCACGTAGATGGCGTGCACCGTCTTCGCCGTCGGGCCGGCCTTGAACCGCAGGACGTCGCCGGAAATGCCCAGTAGCCCATCGGCGGGTTCAACGGTCTGGGCGAGCTGAGGCTTCAGCGCCAGTGTCGCCCCGTCCGGGTGGCTGTCGTTGGCCAGCACATTCACGGTGGCAACGTCGTTGGCACGCACCGTGATTTCGTCCGGCACCGCGCGGGGCGGCCGCAGCCGGGCCGGTGCGGGCACCGGCTGGACGGTCACTTCACCGACCGAGCTCTCGAGGCCGTTGGACACCGTGTAGGTGAACGTTGCCAGGGCGGCAAGACCGTTGGCGTCAGTGATCTTGAGAACGCTGTGGTCGAGGACGGCCACGGAAAGCGGCGACCCGGAAGGAACGTTGACCGATTGGATGACCAGCACCCCGCCGGCGGGGTCGATGTCGTTGGCCAGCGCATCCACCAGGGTGTGCCCGCCCTGCGGCAGCCGCGCCACATCCCGGACGGCCACCGGGGCGCCGTTGCTCCCGCCGTTGGTGACATCGATCCTGACCAGGCCCAGCTGGCTGGCCGGCCCGTTGGTCACCTGGTAGGTCACGTAATAGGTGCCGGCGGCCGGAGCATTGAAAACGAAGGTGCCGGAGTCAAAATGGGGGGCTACCTTGGCGGCCGGAGGACCTTCCACCCGGGCCAGCCGCAACGTGGCACCGGCGGGGTCGAAGTCGTTTTCCAGTGGGGAAACCACGACGTCCCGGCCCGCCACAACGCTCAGGTGATCGGGGTTTGCCACCGGCGGCAGGCTCCCGCGGGGGCGCACCTCCACGGTAATCTTGCCCTCGATCTCGGTCCGGCCATCGGACACCCGGAGGGTGACCTCCTTGCGGCCCAGGGTTGTGCCCACATCCTGGAACTGCAGGAGGCCGTCCGGGCGCACCTGGACCTGGTCGTTGCCGTTGTCCGCCGTTGCGGCTTTGAGGAAGAGATCGTCGCCGTCAGGGTCGGTCCAGTCCGCCAGGACATTCTGGCTGACGGACTTTCCCTGTTCGAGGAGGATGACGGTTTTTCGTTTCTGGGCGGGCGGACCGTTCTCCGAGTCCTTCCGCACGGCCACCCTGATCTTGGCCTGCGCGCTCTTGCCCCGGCCGTCGTCCACCTGGTAGCCGAAGTCGGACGTTCCCGAGGCCTTCTCGGGGACGGCGATCTGCAGGGCGGAGCCGTTGTAGATGGGCTGCGCCGTGCCGTTGGCCCGCCCCGAGCCGAGGACGTTCAGGGTAAGCAGGTCGCCGTCCGGGTCGGAGTCGTTGTCCAGCGGAGTCAGCAGCGTGGTCCTGCCCGGCCTGACGCCGAAGACGTCGTCCTGGGCGTTGGGCGGACGGTTGGCCTTGGTGCGGTCCGGGAGCTGGTTGAGCGGATTCTGGTCGGCGGCGTCTTCCTTCTCCTCCTCGGACCGGTTCGGCGGCGTCTGGAGATCCTGCCAGTTGTTGACCAGCTGCATCGCCTGCTGGACGAGCCACACGTTGCCGCCGTTGGTGTCGTTGAGCACCACAACGCTGCGGTTCACCCGGAAGACCAAGTCGGACTTGTCGTTGGCGTCCGGGACATCCGTCAGTTTGTCGTGGGCATCATCGGCGCAGTCCCGAAGGTACCGGTTGCTCTGGTTCCAGGCCGCATGCACGCAGCCGTCCAGCTGCACCGGACGGACCGGATTTCCGTTGGCGCCGGAGGGTTTTGTGGTGGCCGCGGAACCGTCCAGCGGCTGTTCGACCAGGCCCTTCGGCGTGGCCACGGCGACGAAGCTGCTGGCCGGGCCGGCCTGCTGGAGCCGTGACCCGCCGGCGTCGGGCAGGTCGACCGTCCGGCCCCCGGGCAGGTACAGCCGGCCGGAATCGGAGTCCAGCAGCACCGCGTCGGCTCCCACCGTCGTGAGCTGAAGGCTCTTCACAGCCGAGAAATCGGCGTAGGACCCCGTGGCCTTGTCCCCGGCGGTTCCGTTGTCCTCGACGGTCATCCGGCTGACCTCGTGTGCCCCGGGGTTGGCGATGTAGGCGGCTCCGTCCGCTCCGATGACTGCCTGGAGGTTAGGTGCCCCGGAAATCACCGGCTCCGAGGATTGGCGGTCAAAACCACGGACGGAGTCGGTGGAAGCCAGCCAGGCCTCCCCCGTGCCCGGATCGCTGAATACGTAGGCACCCTGCCCCGCGGCGGCGGTCACGCCACCGGGCAGCATGACGGGTTCGCCGAGCCTCATGGCTGCCGGGTCCACGGCCGTCAGGGACGAGCCGGCATCCACCAACACTTCGCCCTCGTGCTGGAGGATATCGAAGCCGGCCCCCGGCGGGGTCACGCCGCCGTCCAGGGTCCTGGAGGGATAGTTGAGCCGCGCGGTCATTCCGACGCTCTTGTTCGTCACCCAGACGCCGCCGTCGTTGAGGTCGACGTCGGCTGATTTGACGCCCGGGTAGAGAAAGGCTGCCGCCGCCACCAGTGCGGTCACCGCCGAAAAGCCCGTCGCCTGAAGCAACCGCCTGTGCTTTGCAAGGAAGTTTCTTGGCGTTGGCATGGCTGTCCCCCGGTCAGCTGCAATGAAGTCCCCACCAATTAGACCAACAAGTGCAGTAATCTAGCGAACCCGGGGGGAACGGGAGGAGATCCGGCACCGGACTTAGCCTAGGCTTACTTTCATGACTTCTGTTCCTGCCGCCACGTCCGCCACACGGAATTCCCGTCCCCAGACCAACCTGACTGTCCTGCGCCGGGAGCAGCTTTCGGACCACATGGTTCGCATTGTCGCGGGAGGTGAAGGCTTCACGGAGTACGTCAATAACGACTTTGTGGACAGATACGTCAAGATCGCCTTTCCGCAGCAGGGTGTGGACTACCCGGAGCCGCTGGATCTCTGGGCCGTCCGCGAATCGATGCCGCGGGAGCTGTGGCCGCACACCCGGACCTACACCGTGCGCTGGGTGGACGCGGCAGCCGGCGAACTTGCCATCGACTTCGTGATCCACGGGGACGAAGGCCTGGCGGGGCCCTGGGCGGCCGCGGCCCAGCCCGGCGACACCCTCATCTTCACCGGACCGGGCGGGGGCTACAACCCGGATCCCGCGGCCGACTGGTACCTCCTGGCCGGAGACGAAGCCGCCCTGCCTGCGATCGCCGCCGTCATCGAGTCCCTGCCGTCCGGCGCCCGGGGCCTGGCATTCGTGGAAGTGGACACCGACGCCGATATCCAGCCGATCGCCGCACCGGCGGGGCTCGAGTTGGTCTGGCTCAAACGCGAAGGCGCCCCCGCAGGCGGCAGCGACCTGCTGGTCAACGCGGTCCGCGATGCCGTGTGGCCCGACGGCAGGGTTGATGTCTTTGCCCACGGGGAACGCGGCTACATGAAGGGCCTGCGGGAGGTGCTGTTCCGGCAGCGCGGACTGGAGCGCGGCCAGGTGTCGCTGTCCGGCTACTGGGCCACGGGACGGGTCGAGGATGACTTCCAGGCCGAGAAGAAGCTGCCGATCGGTAAGATCTAGCGGCGGCGGGCCCGCCGTCGTTCATTGCTCGCAAGGCTCCGGGTGAGCGGCCGCGCAAGCGTGTCGCCCAGCACAATCCCGCCGGCGACGCCGAACACAATCGCCCCGGCACTCAGCATCCCGCCGGCGCCGAGCAGGATTTCGGATTCCTCGATCGTCAGGACGTACATCGAGCGGAAGATGGTGAGGCCGGGCAGGAGGATGAGCGCCGCCGGCACAGCGACCACGAGCTGCGGGGCGCCCATCCGCAGCGCCACCACCCGGGCCAAAAGGCCAATCACGACGGCGGCCACCGCGGGGGAAAAGCGCTGGCCGACGCCGAGCATTTCTCCGCCGATCAGGACCAGGTGGCCGATCACGCCCACGGCCGCCGTGGGAAGAAGCAGCTTCCAGTCCGTCTGCTCGGTGATGCCGATGGCCACGACGGCGACCGCGACCATGATGACCAGCGCCCACCATGGATAAGCCGGCGGGAAGGTCTCGGTGACGTTGATCGGTTCCATGCCCGTCATGTCACCCACCACGAACGCCACGGCAATACCTGCGACGAGCGCCCCGAACGTCAGCACCGTGGACAGGAACCGGCCGGCCGCCGTGACGGGGAAGCCGTTGATGGCATCCTGGACCGAGGAGACCAGGCGCCCCGTGGGAAGCAGCAGCAGGATCCCGCCCACCACGACGATGGCCGGAGCAATCTGGATCCCTAGGGGGCTGCCGAATCTCCACATGAGCAGCGCGATCAGCGTTACCACAAAGGAACAGGCCGCCGTGTTGAAGAAGTCCGGCGTGCGCCAGCGGCCCAGTTGCCGGGCGAGCAGGCTGATCAGGAGGTTGGAGGCGAACGCGATGCCGGACGCCCCCGGTCCGCCGCCCAGGACCCCCACGAACACGGCCGAAAAGACTCCGAACGCCACGGTGACCATCCACCGCGGGAACGGCTTGGGGCTGCGGACAATCTCGTCCAGCCGCCGGATGGCCTCGTCCCGGCCGACGCCTCCGGCCACGATGTCCGTGACCAGCTGGTGGACTTTGGCCAGGCCGGCGTAGTTGTTCGTCCAGGAGCGCACCACGCGCAGCAGCGAAATGGGGGTCTGGTCCTGCGGCGCATAGTTGATCGCCACCGACTGGTTGGTGATGTCGACCTCGATGTTGCTCAGGCCAAGCGCGGCCGTGACCGCGATGATGCTGGTTTCCACCTCGAGGGCACCGGCGCCGTACCGGAACATCGATTCGGCGAGGCGAAGCGCAAAGTCCATGGTCTTGCGCGCGGACGTGTCGATGCCGCCCACCTGGATCATGGGGTTGGCGTAGGGGCTGCCGGTGAGCCTGTCCACGATGCTCAGCGGCGCCGTCGGCGGGTTCTCCCCCTGGACCAGGCGGCGCAGCATGCGCTTGGCCGCCGCGTTCTGGTGCAGCTGGGAGGGAGTAAGCGGCTCAGTTTTGGGCAGCCCGTCCGTGTGCGGCCTGTTGGCGCCGCGGGGCTGTTTGGTCATTCGGGCCTACCTCCGTGCCATGCCTGTGGTCTTAGTAGAACTGCTGTCCCGTCCGCCGCGTGTACACCTGACGGGCTACACGCTCGCCAGCTGCCATCCACGCCTTGTACTTCAGCGGGCTGATGACCTGGTCGTAACAGCCAACGAAGTCGGTGACTGTTTTGCTGAAGCTGGTCTTGAAAAGCCCCAGTCCGTGGAACGGGTTGGATGTGTCCTTGAGTTTGTCGCTGGGCGGGGTTCCGCAGAAATCGTATTCGGTGCAGCCCAGCTCCTTGAGCTGGTTGATCGCCGTCCACTGCACCAGGTGCGAGTCGCCGTACTGGCCGCGTTTCTGCAGGGATCCGCCGTCCTTGTACGTGCCCTTGTGCCCGTAGTTGATGACGAACGCCCCTACTGACGGTACGCCGTTTTCGTAGACGAACAGAAGCCGTCCCTGGCCCCGCTTGATGAAATTGGTCCAGAACTGGCGGTAGTACTCATACTCGCGGACCCGGACTTGGGACTTTGCCTCCACGGTGTTGGTCATGAGCGCATACATGGCCGTGAAGTTTTCCTCGGTGGGCTCCACGTTGAGCACGTCGACCCCCTCGCGGATGGCGCGCCGGACGGCATTCCTGCCCCGCGAATGCAGGTTCCGGAGCAGCTGGTTCTCGTCCGGGGAAATGTCCAGGAGGGCCGTGGAATCGTTGGGCTGCAGGTTGTGCGTCTTGACCAGCCCGGCCTTTTCGATGACCTCCCGGGCCGCGTCGCTTTGCACGATGTCAGGTTCGATCTTGATGGCGAAGACGCCCAGCCGAGCCCTCTTTACGAAGTCCGCGTTGGCCGCGGCAATGCCCGGAATGTCTTCGACGCCGGCAACATCGGGCCCCTTGATCAGGTACCACAGCTTCCCCAGCACCGGAAAGCTCTTCTCCAGCACCAGGTTGTAGCTCGTGTAGTCAGCCGTCTCGTAGACGAGGTGGAGTGTCTTCCAGCCGAAGTGCTGTTTGACGTCGGCGAACGCCTCAGACTGAAGCAGGTTACCGCCGTTCGGATTCGCGGTGACGTGGGAGTCCCAGTTGGCGACCTCCTCGGCGGAGGCAAAGCGGGCAGTGAATTCTCGCAAGTGTGCCGTGTCCAATCTTCGCGTACGTTTCGTCAGCAGGTGCCCGGAGAGGCAGCCTCAAGTCTATCTGGCCAGCCTTGCCGGTGGCTGGACGTAGTCATGCTGCTCACAGTCGTATCTGGCTGAGGTCGGTGAGGACCGTCGACTTGCCCCAGCCTCCCTTCCATGGTCCAGGCCGCTATTTTCCAGAATTTGCGCGGTATCTGGACTCCTCGGTACGGCACGTCGTCGTCGGCCAGGACCGGGCCGGTGAAGACGCTGATCCTTGCATCGTGCCCGGCGGCGTGGTTCAGCACGTGGTCTTCGAGCCCGAGCCACAATTCCTTGCCCTGGTTGAAGTCGGCAGCCTGCGGGGCGGCGTTGGGGTAGGAGAAGGTGTCCTGGTTGGCGGTGCGTGCCGTGGCGTCATCGCCCCACACGGGGTCAAGGCGGCGGACCAGATGGCCGCGGTCCAGGCCGTTGTCGCGGTAGACCTCCGGCCCGGCCTGCACACTCCGGGGCACCCTGGGGTCGAAATGCCAGACTCCAATCCGGTCAAGCGGCACCAGCTCACGGCCGTTGATGTTGACGCCGACCACGGCAGCTAGCTTGCGCGCTGGCACGAGCCGGACGGAAAAGTGGGTGTAGTCGAGGAGGATGGTGGGGCGGTCCGGACAGGGCAGTTCGACGGCCGCCCGCAGGAAGCCGGGATCGTATCCTGTGCCCATGGGTCCATCGTTGCACCGGCTTGACTCTCTGTCCTCCCGTGGCGACTGTTGAACCATGGAGCCCACAGACGATAGCCGCGGCGGAAAGGCCGTTCAGGCGGCAGCCCTCCTCGCGTTTCTGGCTGCGTCTGCCGTGGTCGCTTACCTGGGCTCCCAGGTCACCGTGGGGAACGTCGACGGCTGGTATGCAACGGCGGACATAGCGCCCTGGTCTCCGCCTGGCTGGGTGTTCGGCGCTGTGTGGACAGTGCTGTACACGGCCATGGCTGTGGCCGCCTGGCTCGTTTGGCGGAGCGATGACCCCGGACGCAGGACAGCGCTCACGGTGTATTGCCTGCAGCTGGCCCTGAATCTGGCCTGGACGCCCGTGTTCTTTGGGCTGTATCCGGCGCTGGGGTCCGCCGCCCTCTGGCTGGGGCTTGCCATCATCGTGGCCCTTGCCCTGGCGGTCGCCGCGGCGGTGCTCTGCTTTGGGCCGATCAGCCGGACAGCCGGGCTGTTGATGCTGCCCTACCTGTCCTGGGTGGTCTTTGCCGTGAGCCTGAATGTGTGGGCGGCCGCCCACAATTAGGCCGCCGCCGCCCCGGTCACCGCTGCCGAATCAGCACTCCACCACGTTCACGGCGAGGCCGCCCATCGCCGTTTCCTTGTATTTGGAGCTCATGTCCCTGCCGGTCTCGCGCATGGTCACGATAACCTCGTCGAGCGAAACCCGGTGCGAACCGTCGCCCCAGAGCGCCATCTTGGCCGCGTTGATCGCCTTCGCCGCCGCGATTGCGTTCCGCTCAATGCACGGCACCTGCACCAGCCCGCCGATCGGATCGCAGGTCAGGCCCAGGTTGTGCTCCATCGCGATCTCGGCCGCGTTCTCCACCTGCGCCGGCGTGCCGCCCATCACCTCGGCCAGCCCCGCGGCGGCCATCGACGACGCCGAGCCCACCTCGCCCTGGCAGCCCACCTCGGCCCCGGAAATCGACGCCTGCTCCTTGTACAACACCCCGATCGCACCCGCCGTGAGCAGGAACTTCACCACCACATCGTCACGATCCTGCTGGGTCGCCTGATCCATGCCCGGGGCGAAGTGCAGCGCGTAGTACAGCACCGCCGGGATGATGCCCGCGGCGCCGTTGGTCGGCGCGGTGACCACCCTGCCGCCGGAGGCGTTCTCCTCGTTCACCGCCAGGGCAATCAGGTTCACCCACTCCTGCCAGTACTTCGGGTCCCGGTAATCGGGATCCTGGTCCCGGCTCTCCTTCAGCAGCCGCTCGTGCCAGTCCGGCGCACGACGGCGGACCTTCAGCCCGCCCGGCAGCAGCCCCTCACGCCGGAGGCTGGTTTCCACACAGCCCTCCATCACCGAATAAATATGCAGCAGCCCCTCCCGGATCTCCTCCTCGGTGCGGGAAGCACGTTCATTGACGAACATGACCTCGCCGATGGACAGACCCTTGGACTGGCAGCGGCCCAGCAACTCGGCTGCGGTGCGGAACGGCAGCGGCAATTCCTTCTTGGACTCGTCCAGTTCCTGCTGCGCCGCGTCCTCCTCGCCCTCCCGGACGATGAAACCCCCGCCCACCGAGAAGAACGTGGCACTGCGCAGCACCTCCCCGCCCGCGTCCGAGACCGTGAACGTCATGCCGTTCGTATGCCGCGGCAGGACGGTCAGCGGACGCAGGACCATGTCCTTCACCCCGTACGGCAACGAAACCGCACCGGCCAGCCGCAGCGTCCCGGTCTCCGAGATCGCCGCCAGCCGCTGCTCCACCTCATCAGGCAGGATCAGCTCCGGATGGAAACCTTCCAGCCCCAGCAGGATCGCCGTCATGGTGCCATGCCCATGCCCGGTCGCGGCCAGCGACCCATACAGATCCACCCGCAACGACGCCACCCGGTCCAGAACCCCGGACGCCGTAAGCTCCCCCGCGAACACCGCGGCAGCCCGCATCGGACCCACCGTGTGCGAACTGGACGGGCCGATCCCGATCGAGAAGAGGTCAAAGACTCCAACAGCCATTGTCGGTTCCTAACTAGGTCTAACTGTGGTCCGGCAGATGGTCCTGCCGGATGACTGCGGCGCCGCGGGTCGCGGCTCGCAATCGGTCAGTACGGTCGGCGGCGGCAGCTTGTGGCGGCCGCGCGCCGTCGTCCTGTCTTAAGCAACGCTACGCGGTTTATGCCGCGGCGAGCCCGGCCGCGGCCGGGTAGCGGTGGTGGGCTGCGCTCACAGCTCGCCGCCGTTCTTGGAGGCGTAGTCCTGCGCGGAGAGCAGCGGGCCCTCGGACTCGGCTGCCACCTTGAACAGCCAGCCGGCACCGTACGGATCGCTGTTGATCAGCGCGGGGTCCTCGACGACGGACGGGTTGATTTCCGTGACCTCGCCCGTCACCGGGGCATAAAGATCGGAGACGGACTTCGTGGACTCCACTTCGCCGCAGGTCTCCCCCGCGGTGACCGTGTCGCCGACCGCGGGCAGGTCAACATAGACAATGTCGCCCAGGGCGTCCGTGGCCACGGCCGAGATGCCGATGGACAAAACGTTCCCAGCGCCGCGGGCAACCCACTCGTGTTCGTCGGAGTACTGCAGTTCAGGGGCAACTTTTGCCATGTGTTTCTTCCTTTACGTTTGAAAAGTCGTGGGCTGAATCAATTGTGGCTGGGTTAGTCGGCGACCGCGGTGCCGTTGGGTGGCGGATGAGGCAATTCCTCCGCGTGCTCGGTCGCGACGGCGCCCGCTGAGCGGACGCGACGCTCCCTTAGACGCACGCTTCCGGAATCCCCTCACCCGCCGATCCCCTGCTTCAGTTCTGGCCGCCAACAGTTTTCCGAGAAGCCAACGGTTCCTCGGAAGAAAGTGTGGCTTTGGGTTCAGGAGAAGCCGACCCTCGGTAGGCGGCTCATCCCCAGCACCTTTGGCTTTCAAAGGCGCCGGAACCGGCGGCAATCCTGTCATAGCGGTTTTTCAAAAGGTGACCTGCCCTCGAGGAGCTGGCTGGCCGCGGTTTTCGAAAGCGTGCGTCAAAGCGACGAAGGAGCAGCACGCGTGAAAACTGGGGCCTGCCGGCCCCGGAGCCGGGACCGCTGAGGCGCCCGGGTACCGATAGGTACCCGGGCGGACGGGACCTACTTTTGGCGCTTGTAGAAAGGCAGTGCGACGACTTCGAACGGCTCCGCCTTGCCGCGGAGGTCGATGTCCAGGGCGGTGCCGGGTTCGGTGAACTCGGCGTCGACATAGGCCATGGCCACCGGGTACCCGAGCGTGGGGCTGGGCTGTCCGGAGGTCACTTCGCCAACAACGTTGCCGTCCTTGAGCACCGGGTAGTGCCCGCGGCCTGCGCGGCGGCCCAGGCCCTTGAGGCCCACGAGCTTGCGGCCCGACGTGGCGCCGGCCCCTGCTTCCTTCTTGGCGGCCAATGCTGCCTTGCCCACGAAGTCGCCTTCCTTGGAAAGCGCGACGACGGGACCGAGACCGGCGGCGAACGGGTCACCTTCGAGTGACAGTTCGTTGCCGTAGAGCGGCATGCCGGCTTCGAGGCGGAGCGAATCGCGCGAGGCGAGGCCGGCGGGCGTCAGCTCCCCTTCATCCGCAATGGCGATGATGGCCTGCCAGAGGGCGGCGGCGTCGTCGTTGTCCACGAAGATCTCGAAGCCGTCCTCGCCGGTGTACCCGGTCCGGGCCAGCAGCAGCTCCTGGCCGGTGCCAGCCACAAGGAAGGGAACCTCGACCGCGGCGTAATACTTCAGGCCGGTGACGAGCTCGTGCTGCGCGGCAGGAACCAGGCGGAGGAGGATTTCCTCGGCCTTGGGGCCCTGGACGGCGATCAGCGATGTGGCCGCGGAGACGTCCTCGACCACGGCATCGAACCCGGCGGAGCGCTGGGCGAGGGCCTCGGCCACCACCTTGGCGTTGCCGGCATTGGGCACCACGAGGAACGTGTCCGTTCCGTCCTGAGCAGCCGGCCGGCGGTACACGATGAGGTCGTCAATGATGCCGCCGTCCTCGTTGCAGATCAGCGAGTACTTGGCCTTGCCGACGGACATCGCGGAAATCTTGCCCACCAGGGCATAGTCCAGGAATGCTGCCGCGCCGGGGCCGGTCACCCAGACTTCGCCCATGTGGGAGAGGTCGAAGATGCCCGCGGCCTTGCGGACCGCGTGGTGTTCGGCCAGTTCGGAGCTGTACTTGAGCGGCATTTGCCAGCCGCCGAAGTCGGTGAAGGACGCACCCAGCTTCTTGTGCTCTTCGTAGAGGGCTGTGTAGTTCTCAGGCATGGGAGCGGATCCTCAGCTTTCGAAGGCTTCGATGGGCGGGCAGGAGCAGATCAGGTTCCGGTCCCCTGCGGCACCGTCGATACGGCCCACGGGCGGGAAGTACTTGTCCTGCTTGAGGGAGTGGACGGGGAAGACTGCCTGCTCGCGCGGGTATTCGCGGGCCCAGTCCGAGCTGATGACCGCCGCCGCGGTGTGCGGCGCGTTGCGCAGCGGGCTGTTTTCAACGGTGAAGTCACCGTTTGCCACCTGGTCGATTTCGGCCCGGATGGCAATCATGGCCTTGATGAAGCGGTCGATTTCGCCCAGGTCTTCGGATTCCGTGGGTTCAACCATGAGCGTGCCGGCCACCGGGAACGCCAGCGTGGGTGCGTGGAAGCCATAGTCGATCAGGCGCTTGGCAACGTCCTCGGCGGTGACGCCGGTTTTGGCAGTGAGTGCGCGCAGGTCAAGGATGCACTCGTGCGCCACGAGCCCGCCCTCGCCGGTGTACAGGACCGGGAAGAAGTCGTTCAAGCTGGCCGCGACGTAGTTGGCGGCGAGCAGCGCGGACTTGGTGGCGTCGGTCAGGCCAGCACCGCCCATGAGCTTGACGTAGGCCCACGAGATCGGCAGGACGCCGGCGGAGCCGTACTTGGAGGCGGAGATGGGGGTGCCGTCCGCGCCGTTGGCCGGATCAGCCGCGTTGCCCGGCATGAAGGGTGCCAGGTGCGCCTTGGCCGCGACCGGGCCCACGCCCGGTCCGCCGCCGCCGTGCGGGATGCAGAAGGTCTTGTGCAGGTTCAGGTGGGACACGTCGCCACCGAACTTGCCCGGCTGGGCCAGGCCCACGAGGGCGTTGAGGTTGGCGCCGTCGATGTAGACCTGTCCGCCGGCTGCGTGGATGGCGTCGCAGACCTCGCGGACGTCGGCGTCGTACACCCCGTGCGTGGACGGGTAGGTGATCATGATGGCGGACAGCGCGTCCTTGTGCAGCTCGATCTTGGCATTCAGGTCCGCGTGGTCGATCGTGCCGTCGGCGGCCGTGGCCACCACAACAACCTTCATGCCCGCCAGCACCGCGGAGGCCGCGTTGGTGCCGTGCGCCGAGGCCGGGATGAGGCAGATGTTGCGCTGGGCATCGCCGCGGGACAGGTGGTAGCCGCGGATGGCCAGCAGGCCCGCGAGCTCGCCCTGGGAGCCGGCGTTCGGCTGGATGGACACCTGGTCGTAGCCGGTGATCTCGGTCAGCTGCGCCTCGAGGTCGGCGATCAGTTCCCGCCAGCCCTCGGTCTGCGAATCCGGCGCGAACGGGTGGATCGAGGCGAACTCCGGCCAGGAGATGGCTTCCATCTCGGCGGTCGCGTTCAGCTTCATGGTGCACGAGCCCAGCGGGATCATGGTGCGGTCCAGCGCGAGGTCGCGGTCGGAGAGCCGGCGCACGTAGCGGAGCAGCTGGGTCTCGGAGCGGTGCGTGTTGAACACCGGGTGCTGCAGGTACGCGGAAGAGCGTTCGACGGCGGTGTCGAGGGAGAATGCGTCCGTCGCGTCAACGGCCTTGGCACCGAAGGCGCCGAGAACGTCCGCGACGATTGCCGCCGTCGTCGTTTCATCGGTGGAGATGCCCACCGTGTCGGCGTCGATGCTGCGGAGGTTGATCCCCCGTGCCTCGGCCTCGGCGATGATGCCGGTGGCCTTGCCCGGAACGGACACGGTCACGGTGTCGAAGAAGCTCGTGTGCAGGACGTCCAGCCCGGCGGCCTTCAACGAGGCGGCAATGGTCTTGGCGTGGCCGTGGGCGGTTTCGGCGATCGCCTTCAGGCCTTCCGGGCCGTGGTAGACGGCGTACATCGAGGCGACGATGGCCAGCAGCGCCTGGGCGGTGCAGATGTTGGACGTAGCCTTTTCACGGCGGATGTGCTGCTCGCGGGTCTGCAGGGCAAGGCGGTAGGCGGGGACGCCGGCCGAGTCCTTGGAGACGCCGACCAGACGGCCCGGCATGGAGCGCTCAAGCCCCTTCTGGACGGCCATGTAGGCAGCGTGCGGGCCGCCGTAGAAGAGCGGAACGCCCAGGCGCTGCGCCGAGCCGACGGCGATGTCCGCGCCCTGTTCGCCCGGAGGCGTGATGAGTGTGAGGGACAGGAGGTCCGCAGCCACCGTCACGAGCGCACCGCGGTCCTTGGCGGCGGCGATGACCTCGGAGTGGTCGAAGACGCGGCCGGAAACGCCAGGCTGCTGCAGGACCACGCCGTTGATGACGCCGTCGGGCAGTCCTTTGGAGAGGTCCGCAACCTCGACTTCGAAGCCCAGCGCTTCGGCGCGGCCCTTGACGATCGCAATGGTCTGCGGCAGGCAGTCGGCGTCCAGGACGGTCTTGCCGTCGTGGGCTTCCTTGTTCTTGTTGGCGCGGCGCATCATCAGCACGGCCTCGGCCACGGCGGTCGCTTCGTCCAGCAGCGACGCGTTGGCGATGGGCAGTCCCACGAGGTCCTGCACCATGGTCTGGAAGTTCAGCAGCGCCTCGAGCCGGCCCTGGGAGATCTCCGGCTGGTAGGGGGTGTACGCCGTGTACCAGGCCGGGGCTTCGAGGATGTTGCGGCGGATCACCGGCGGCGTGACGGTGTCGTAGTAGCCCTGGCCGATCATCTGCACGGCCGTCTTGTTCTTCGCGGCGATCTTGCGCAGCTCGGCGAGGGTTTCGACTTCGCTGAGTGCCGGGGCGAGCTGCAGCGGGGAGTCCTGGCGGATGTCCTTGGGTACTGCCGTGTCAACCAGCGCATCAACGGTGTCGTAGCCGACAGCCTTGAGCATGGCGTCGACGTCGGCTTCGCGGCGCGCGCCGATATGGCGGTCAACGAAGGAAGTGGAGGCTGAATTGACAGTCAAAAGGAACTCCATAACTCAGGCGGCGCAGGGTACGCCACATCGATTCGGGTTCCTCCCCGCTCTGTATATTGGACCTGAGAGTTTCCGCGCGGCCGTGCTTTTGCACAGCCCCGCTTGCACCGTCGGTGAGCACAGCATGCCCTGAACACTCCGGGTAGTTACGGAACATTCCAGATGGGCAGCCTGCTGCTTTCCAGAGTTGCCTTGCCGCGGCGGTACATGGGCCTGAGAGATTCCTGGGGAGGATTTGCTCCTACGGCGCCTGCTTGTACCTACTTGCAGAACTCTCCCGCCGCAGATCAAAGGCATATTCAATTAGCGATGACAACAGTCACAGGGGCTATTCTCCTACGTCCGGAAGGCGGCCGCAAACTGTCTCGCGGGGGCCGGACGGCGTGGCGGGGGCTAGCCGCGGAGCCGTTCCAGCGCGCCGAGCAGGCTCTCGACGTCGGCGGCTGTCTCGGCGGGAGTGGCCGCCGGCCCGATCGACAGCATGGCATTGAAATACAGGCCGTCCCCCATGTAGAGCACCGCCTTCGCGAGTCCGGGACCCACGTCTTTGGCGATCTCAGCGAGCCAGCGCTGCTGGATGTGGGCGAAACGGCGCCGGGTCTCCTCGTGGGCAACCTCGGCGAGGCGCGTGGCGGCCACGATGACCCGGTCCAGCGGCGTGTCCGCCCAGACTGACGACTTGATGAAGTAGGCGGCAGCACCTTCCGGCGCCTTTGCCATGGCCTGGGCATCCGCCTCAGCGTGCTCGTCCAGACGGTCCAGCAGGACGCCGATCAGGGCTTCCTTGTTCGGGAAGTGATAGAGCAGCCCGCCCTTGGAGACGCCCGCGCGGCCGGCGACGGCGTCGAGGGTGGCAGCCCTCTCCCCCACCTCAATGAGGAGCGATTCAAAGGCATCGAGGACGGCGCCGCGCGCGACTGGTTTTCTGGCCATGGCTCCCATCATGCCTGCTCAGGCAGCCGATTTTATAACTATACCGTCCAGACGGTATAGTTACTGCATGACCACCGCCTCAACCACCCAGAAGCACAGCCGGACCACCTCCGAGGACATCGGGCAGCCCATACCCGTCAACGGCGGTGTGCGCGACTGGATTGCCCTTGGGCTCCTCATGTTCCCGGTCCTCCTGGTGGCCGTGGACAACACCGCGCTGACGTTTGCGCTGCCGGCCATCGCCCGCAGCCTGGACCCCTCAGGCGTGCAGCTGCTGTGGATCGTGGACTCGTACGCCCTGGTCCTGGCCGGCCTGCTGGTGGCCATGGGCAGCCTGGGCGACAGGATCGGACGCCGCCGGCTGCTCCTCATCGGCACCACGGGCTTTGCCGCGGTTTCGGCCGCCACCGCATTTGCTCCGAGCGCGGAATGGCTGATTGCCGGCCGCGCTGCGCTGGGCCTCTTCGGCGCGATGCTCATGCCGTCCACGCTGTCCCTGATCCGCAACATTTTTCCGAATCCGGGCAGGCGCCGGCTGGCGGTGGCGGTGTGGGCTGCCGGCTTCTCCGGCGGCGCCGCCCTGGGCCCGATATTCGGCGGCTGGCTCGTGGAGGAGTTCTGGTGGGGCGCCATACTGCTGGTGGCGATGCCCATCATGCTGCCGCTGCTTGCCTTCGGCCCCTCCTTCATTCCGGAGTCCAGGGACCCCCGCCCCGGCCGCGTGGACCCGCCCAGCATCCTGCTGTCCCTGCTGACGATGGTGCCGGTGGTTTACGGCATCAAGGAACTTGCCACGGAGGGTACGGGCGTGCAGCCGCTGGCCATCATCGCATTCGGCGCTGCCATGGGCTTCCTCTTTGTCCGGCGCCAGCAGCGGCTGGAATCGCCGCTTTTGGACATGTCGCTGTTCCGGAACCGGGTGTTCAGCACAGCCATCACGGCGAATGTACTGGCGCTGTTCTCCTTCAACGGATTCATCCTTTTCCTCGCCCAGCACCTGCAGCTGCTGGAGGGCATGTCGCCGTCGGCATCCGGGACCGCGATGATCCCCGCGCTGACCGCCACAGTGACGGCGGGCCTGCTCGTGGTGCCGCTGGTGCGGAAGGTGCGGCCCGGGTTCGTGGTGGCCGGCGGCCTCTCGCTGAGCGCGGCCGGCTACAGCGTTGTGGCGTTCGGCGACCATTCGGCCGGACCGGCGCTGCTGCTGGGGGCCCTGCTGCTCCTGGCCCTGGGCGTGGGCGCCGCTGAAACCATCTCGAACGACCTGATCCTGGGCGCCGTCCCGCCGGAGAAGTCCGGGGCGGCCGCGGCGATTTCCGAGACCGGCTATGAAGTGGGGTCCCTCCTGGGGACAGCGGTTCTGGGATCGATCCTGACGGCGTCGTACCAGCGGCACCTCATGCTGCCCGACGCCGTTACGCACGCCTCCCCGGCCGATTCGGCGGACCGGGCCCGGGAAACGCTCGCCGGTGCGATGGAACTGGCGGGAACGCTGCCCGCGCCGCTGTCCGAGTCCCTCGCCGCAGCGGCCCGTGCAGCGTTCGACTCCGGCGTCCACGTCACTGCGGCCATTGCGCTGGTACTGATGGCGGGAGCGGCGGCCCTTGCCGCCGTCGTGCTGCGGAAAGTCCCCAAGGCCAAGTAGGCGTGCGCTGGCCGACGGCGGGCCGTCACCGCGGCTGCGGTGTCGGCCGCCGCAATCCGCCGGGTGCATGCTTAAGGCCCCGGAGATGCTCCGGGGCCTTACGCCTGGCGGGCGGCAGCTCAGCCCGCCGCTGCCTGCCTGCCGCCGCCTACTTGCCGTCAGGCTGCGTGACGCTCGCCGAAGCCTTCATGTTCTCGGCGCCAACCATCCAGGCGTACTGCTCGAGCTTCTCGATGAAGGCGTGGAGCAGGTCCGCCGTCGTGGGGTCTTCCTCGTCCACTTCGTCATGCACCTTGCGCATGGTGCCGACGGCCGCTTCAAGTGCTGCCACGATGCGGTCGATCGCATCCTTGGTATTGATGAGCCCCTGGGGGAACTGGGCCAGGCTCGTGGACTTTGCCACGGTCTCGCTCCTGCCGTCGGGAAGGGCGTGCAGCGCCCGCATGCGCTCCGCCATGTCGTCCGCGAACGCCCTCGCCGCGTCGACGATCTCATCAAGCTGAAGGTGGAGGTCCCTGAAGTTGGTGCCCACGATGTTCCAGTGCGCCTGTTTGCCCTGGATGTGCAGTTCGATCAGGTCGGCCAGCACGGCCTGCAAGTTGTTGGTCAGTGTCGGTGAAGCTTTCATGAATCCTCCTCGATTGGTCCAGTGGTTTCGACGCTACCGCAGGGGCCTCGCGGGCGGGAGGATGCACTGCAAATTTCACCATCAGCTTACTTACTATCCGGTCATAAATGAACGGTATTCACATAACCCTTGCCAGGCGCCTCCTCACTGTGCATACTAAATGAACGTCATTCATTTAGTGACGGTCGTCTCACTGGAGTAGTCAACATGATTGAAATCACCTGCCTCGACTCGCCCGCATCGCTAGCCCGGACAGCGCCGTCCTCGCGCCCTCCTCTGCGGGTAGGCGTCGTTCAGCACCGCTGGCACAGCAGCGCCGCTGCCGTGCGCGCCGAACTCAACGACGGCATCGACCGTGCGGCCCGCCTCGGCGCTACTGTGGTCTTCCTGCCGGAGCTCACCCTGTCCCGCTACCCGGCGGACCAGGTTCCGGTCAATGACCTGAGCAGGGCCGGACAAACCCGGCCGCGTCCCTCGGACGATGCCGAAGACCTGCTCACCGGCCCCACCTTCCGCTTCGCCGCCGAAGCCGCCCGGCGGAACGGCATCAGCGTCCACGCTTCCCTCTATCAGCGGGCCGGGAACCCGGACGGCAAGGACGACGGCCTGGGCCTGAACACGTCCATCCTGGTCTCCCCGGCCGGCGAGCTCCTGGCCAGGACGCATAAGCTCCACATCCCCGTGACTGACGGCTACTACGAAGACAGGTTCTTCCGCCAAGGCCCGCCAGCCGAGGACGCGTACCAGGTCTACTCCCCCGCCGAACTCGGCGGCGCGCAGCTCGGCATGCCCACCTGCTGGGATGAATGGTTCCCGGAGCTGGCAAGGATGTACTCACTGGGCGGCGCCGAACTGCTGGTGTATCCGACGGCGATCGGCTCCGAGCCGCTCTTCCCGGCCTTCGACACGCAGTCCCTGTGGCAGCAGGTCATCGTGGGCAACGGCATCGCAAACGGTCTGTTCATGGTGGTCCCCAACCGCTGGGGCCAGGAGGACAGCCTGAACTTCTACGGGTCCTCCTTCATCTCCGATCCCTACGGGCGGATTTTGGTCCAGGCGCCGCGCGACGAATCGGCAGTGCTTGTCGCGGACCTTGACCTGGACCAGCGCCGTGACTGGCTCACCCTGTTCCCGTTCCTCACCACCCGGCGCCCCGACACCTACGCCCGGCTCACCGAACCGGTTCGCCACGACGCGCCGTTCGGGATCTCGACGAGCTCAATCAGCGGCTCCGTGCCTGCCGAGGTGACCGCATGAGCCACTGGCGCATGCCCGCCGAGACGGCACGCCAGGAACGGCTCTGGATGGCGTTCCCCACCGGCGGCTACACACTGGGCGACACAGCGGAAGACGCCCACGCAGCGCGTTCAGTCTGGGCCGCCGTCGCCAACGCCGCCGTCGAATTCGAGCCGGTCACCGTGGTGGTTGACCCGGCCGACGTCGGGACCGCCGCCCGCTACCTGGATCCTGCCGTTGAGGTGCTCACCGCCGAACTGAACGACGCCTGGATGCGCGACATCGGCCCCACCTTTGTCCTGGACGGCAGCGGCCGGCTCGGCGCCGTGGACTGGGTCTTCAACGGCTGGGGCGCGCAGGACTGGGCCCGGTGGGACAAGGACGCGCTCATCGCCGCCGAGGTGGCCGGCAGGTCCGGGGCCCGGCATCTCGTGTCCAGGCTGGTCAACGAAGGCGGCGGGATCCAGGTGGACGGCGAGGGAACCGTGCTGGTCACCGAGACGGTGCAGCTGGATCCGGGCCGCAACCCCGGCCTCGGCAAGGCAGAGATCGAGGCCGAGCTGGCCAGGACCATCGGCGCCACGCACGTGATCTGGGTTCCCCGCGGCCTCACCCGCGACTCGGAGCGTTTCGGCACGCGGGGCCACGTGGACATTGTGGCCGCCATCCCGT
This sequence comes from Arthrobacter sp. KBS0703, assembly GCF_002008315.2. Classification (NCBI taxonomy): domain Bacteria; kingdom Bacillati; phylum Actinomycetota; class Actinomycetes; order Micrococcales; family Micrococcaceae; genus Arthrobacter; species Arthrobacter sp. KBS0703. Next base: position 3,134,079 of record NZ_MVDG02000001.1, read on the forward strand.
CACCCGGCACCCTGCTGGTCCATTCGCAGCAGAATCCGGCACATCCCGACTTCGGCGTCAGCCGCGACATCATCAGTTTCCTGTCCACCACCAGGGACGCCGCCGGCCGAGAGTGGAACATCATCGAAGTTCCGGCCCCGGAAACGCTCACGGACCCGGAAGGGTTCGTGGACTACAGCTACATCAACCATGTCGTGGTCAACGGCGGGGTCATAGCCTGCACCTTCGGCGACCCCAACGACGAGAAAGCCCTCCGCATCCTCTCCGATGCCTATCCCGGGCGCCGCGTCGTGGGAATCGATGCACGCGAGCTCTTCGCCCGCGGCGGCGGCATCCACTGCATCACCCAGCAGCAGCCCGCTGCCAACTAGAACCAGCTGTTTCCCAGAAAGGGTCAGTCATGAGCCAAACCACCCGCGACACTTCCGCCGTCGGCGGAGTCACCGCCACCGGTGCCGCCGGCCCGGCCGCCGGCCGTTCGCACGGCATTACCGGAAAGGGACTGAAGGGCGGGCAGCTGGGCCTCCTCGCCGTCGTCGTCCTGGGCATTTCGACCATTGCGCCGGCCTACACGCTGACCAGCGCCCTGGGCCCCACCGTCAACGAGGCCGGGCTTCAGCTGCCCGTCATTTTCCTCATCGGCTTCATCCCCATGATCCTGGTTTCCCTGGCCTACCGCGAGCTGAACGCGGACTCCCCGGACAGCGGCACCACGTTCACGTGGGTCACCAAGGCGTTCGGTCCGTGGGTCGGCTGGATGGGCGGCTGGGGACTGCTGGCGGCCAACATCATTGTGCTCTCCAACCTTGCGGGCGTGGCCGTGGACTTCTTCTACCTGTTCCTGGCGCAGCTGACCGGGTCTCCGGAACTGGCGGACCTCGCTGCGAACAAGCCGCTGAATGTGCTCACATGCATCGTCTTCGTCGCCCTGGCCGTATGGGTCAGCTACCGGGGGCTGCACACCACCAAGGTGGTGCAGTACGGGCTGGTGGGCTTCCAGCTGCTGGTCCTTGGCCTGTTCGTAGGACTGGCCTTCGCCAACTGGTCCACGTCAGAAACCGCAATCCCCTTCAGCTGGGAGTGGTTCGACGTCACCAAGATCGAGACCTTCGGCCAGATCGCGGCCGGGATCTCGCTGTCCATCTTCGTCTACTGGGGCTGGGACGTGTGCCTGACCGTCAACGAGGAAACCGCAAACGGCAAGAAAACCGCAGGCCTGGCAGGCACACTGACCGCCGTCGTCGTCCTCGGCATTTATCTGCTGGTGACCATCGCCACCATGATGTTCGCCGGCGTCGGGGACACGGGGATCGGCCTGAACAACGAGGAAAACCACGCCAACGTCTTCACCGCCCTGGCGTCCCCGGTCATGGGCCCCTTCGCCATCCTGATGTCGCTGGCCGTGCTCTCCAGCTCGGCGGCATCGCTCCAGTCCACGTTCACCTCGCCGTCGCGGAGCCTGCTCGCCATGGCCCACTACGGCGCCCTGCCGGCGCCGTTCAGCCACATGAGCAAGAAGTTTTCGACGCCGGGATTCGCCACCGTCGCGGCGGGCGTCCTGTCCGCCGGGTTCTATGCCGTCATGCATGTGATCAGCGAGAACGTCCTCAATGACACCATCCTCGCCCTGGGCCTGATGATCTGCTTCTACTACGGGCTGACGGCGTTCGCCTGCGCCTGGTACTTCCGCAACAGCGTCTTCAGCAGCGCCCGCAACTTCCTGCTGCGCCTGCTGTGCCCGCTGCTCGGCGGCATCGGCCTGCTCGTCGTCTTCCTGCAGACCGCCGCGGACAGCTGGGCCCCGGAATTCGGGAGCGGCTCGGAGATCTTCGGCGTGGGGCTGGTGTTCGTGCTCGGCGTCGGAATCCTCGCCCTGGGAATCGTGTTCATGCTGATCATGGCACGGCTGCAGCCCGGGTTCTTCCGCGGAGACACCATCCGCAAGGACACTCCGGCGCTGGTGGTTCCGGAATAGCAGCAGGGCTGGCACGGCCGGCCGCTCAGAAAGCAGCACAGCTATGCCCCGCTTCCCGGTTTGCCGGGGGCGGGGCATTTGCTGTGCTAATCAGTGCGTCGCCGGTCCAGGGACGCCGTCGTCTCGCGACGCCGGGATGTCACCAGTAGTGGGCGACGTCGATGACCAGGCGCGAGCCTGAGCCCGGTCCGGCCAGTGTGAATACCTGGAACGGAAGCCGCGCGCGGACACCGAGACCCAGGCTGGTGTAGCCCTCAAAGCTTCCTGCCCAGGCAACCTGCCGGAAGGTCTGGTAACCGGAAACGTTGGTCACCTCGGACCGGTTGGCCGGAATGAAGGTTGCCTTGCCAGTGGCGTTGTCATAGGCGGGCGAGTTGGCAGTGATCTGCAGGAACGCGCCACCCCTCATGGTGATGGGCAGGCCGGAGCCGTCCTGGACCACCTTGGAGACGTAGCGGACGTTGTATCCCTGGGCTTTGCCCTTGAGATCAATGACCAGGCGGTCGAAGCAGTAGTGCTGCCCCGTCCGTACATTGGTTACCGATGCGGTGCTCATGGTCCGGTTGGACTCCGCTAGCGAGCCCCAGGCGAGTCCACAGTAAGTGGCTGCGGAGGCGGGCCCCGGAGCCAGAAGGCCTAGTCCGACAGCCATAAGGATAGCTGTCAGCCAAGCGTGAATTTTTTTCATTTTTGGCCACCCCCTCGAGTGATTGGATAGATCAAGCGTAGGAGCGCGGAAACCCTTAAACGAGGGATGTATCCGCTTCGGGGCACAACCGTTAATCTCGCCGCAAACCGATTACAGGGCCGTGATTCCGGGGGCATTTTTAGGGGCATCGAAAGGCGTTTGTGGCCGTTCCTCCATTTGGCCGTTATCGCTCATAACGGCCGTTATCCGGCGCGCCAGCGCCGTAATGGCGGAGCGGGGCGCCGCCGGCGTCGCAGCAGCCTTTGGGAATGCCAAAAGGCGACAAAGAAATGGACACAAAAAAGCGAGGCGCCGGCCACCCCTGAGGGGCCGCCGGCGTCTCGCGTGGCTTGCTGCGGAAAGGGCGAAACGCCTGGGGCGGTATTAGCCTTCGCAGTCGCGGCAGTACTTCATGCCGTTCTTTTCGCGTGCCACCTGGGACCGGTGACGGACCAGGAAGCAGGAGGAGCAGGTGAACTCATCGGACTGCTCGGGAACAACAATGACCGTCAGTTCTTCGCCGGAAAGATCAGCGCCCGGAAGGTCGATGCCCTCGGCGGTGTCGTTCTCATCGACGTCGATGACTGCGGTCTGGGCGCCGCCGCCACGGGACGCCTGCAGGGCCTCCAGAGATTCGGAGGGAGACTCTTCTTCTGTCTTGCGTGGGGCGTCGTAATCGGTAGCCATAGCGTTGTTCACTTTCGTTGCTGCGCAGCGCCATTTCAGGCACCTCAGTGAAGCAGTTTAGGTCATTAAGCAGCAGGTTGAGGAATAGTGTGCGCAACGCGACATTTACCGGCGTGGCGGGGCTATTCCGCTCTCCTGCCGGCGGCATCCTGGTGAGCCTTTCGCGCGTGGTCTCCCGCGACGGCAATGCCGCTCAGGGCAGGCAGCCAGGCCCAGCGAGTGACCTCCGAGAGGGCGTCCGCGGCCTGCTCCTCGGTGGTGGGAAGACGGGCCAGGAACCATGCGTCTGCGACGGTGTCGCGCAGCCTCGTCAGCAGTGCTCTGGCCGGGGTCAATGTGGTGGTCATGGTGCAAAGGTAGGCGCCCCGTGTTGTGGCCACGTTTCGGCAGCGTCTCCGCGGGGTAAATCTACTCGTACTACCACTTCGACCAGTGCGGAGGCACCTGATGGCCACGAAGCTGAACCGCAAGGCATTGGAACACGCCCGCGAGCTTGTGAAGAAAGGCAAGGTCGAGCGGGATGTCCGTGATGACTGGAGCGAGCACGCCCCCTCGACCGAGGATGAAAACGCGTTCATCGACCAGCACGGGTTTGCCGAGTTTTCGAAGTGGCACCTCGGGATCGACCGTGAGCAGTCGGACGGCACCAAGGGGAGCGTGAGTTTCCCGTTCGGCGACTTCAGGAAAGTCCACCGCTGCGCCGTCATCTCATTGGAGAGCAGGGCCGCGCAGCACGATCACGACGACATCCGCAAGGCGGCCAAGGATTTGCTGGACGAGATTGACGCGGACTGATGCCGCCGGCCGGTCCCGGCCGCTTTTGGAGCCCCCTGTCGGATTCGAACCGACGACCCCCGCTTTACAAGAGCGGTGCTCTGGCCAACTGAGCTAAGGAGGCGCGCCCGTCAGGGCTGGCGCCGCGAAGGCGCTAGATAAGGTTAGCCCAAGGACGGCCTGCTGGTAAAAACGGCGATGGCCCGGTTCCCGGAAATCCGGGAACCGGGCCGTCAGCTCATTCGGGCTGGCTGGCCGCGGTTAGGCCTTGGCCTTGATGGCCGCGTCGACGAAGGCCGGGAAGTCGGTCTGCGCGCTGTCGCCCTTGCCCCACTGCTTGCCGTCCACGATGACGGTCGGTGTGCCCGAGACGCCAATGGCCGCCGCTTCCTGGGTGGTGTACTTCACCCAGGGACGGTAGGTCTTCTGATCGATGCACGAGTCGATGTTCTTGGCGCCGACTTCCGTGGCCATCTTCTTCAGGTCGTCGTCGGACAGGCCGGCGCTTCCTTCGGCCGGCTGTTTGTCAAACAGTGCGTTGACGAAATCCGAGTACTTCTCCGGGGATTCGTTCACCACACACGCCGCGGCGTTGGCTGCGCGGGAGGAGTAGTTGGTGGTGGAGCGGCTGTCGAGGAAGCCCAGGGGACGGTATTCCACGGTGATCTTGCCTTCGTCGCGGAGCTTGGTCAGGGTCTCGTTGTACTGGGCCTCGAAGTTCTTGCACACGGGGCAGATGAAGTCGATGTACAGCACCACCTTCACCGGCTTGCCGGCCTCAGCATCCGCACCGGGGGCCTTCACCGTGGCGGGAGGGGTGGCGGGCGCCGACGGAAGATCGGCGATGTTCACCGTGCCGGCCTCCGACTTTGCTACCTCTGAGCCCTTCAGCAGGGTGACGCCGCCGTGGACGTTGCCGTTGGCGGGAGTCGGGCCCTGGTCCGCCACGGGAGCGTTGTTCTTGAGGCTGGTGCTGACCACGAGGGCCACGACAGCGAGGATGGCAACCACTGCTACGACGATGCCCCATCCGATCAGCAGCTTGTTCCGCTTGTCCTTTTTCAGCTGTTCCTCGCGGATCTGGCGGGCTTTCTCGCGGGCCTCTGCCGTGCGGTCTGCTTTGGACTTGCGTGCTTCGTTTGCGGGGCTCATTAGTTCCTCGTGTCGATCGGACAGGTGCGGACCACCCGGGGGCAACTCTCCCATTTTAGGGGGAAACCCCAGAGCTTGCGCTTTCAAGTATTCCTTCAGCGTGCCCAACGGACGAATAGCACGGAAGATTCCGGCCCGTTAGGGTTGACTCAGAGTCACAAGCAACCCCAGGGGGCCGCAATGCAACGACCTGACCACGATAAATCCGATACTAAAACGGAAACCGGGGCGGCGTCGGGCGAACACTCCGACGCTGCAACATACGACTTCATGGTGGTGTCCAACCGCCTGCCCGTGGACCGCTGCGCAGCCGGCGAACCGGGCGACGACGGGTCCGGCTGGCGCCGCTCGCCGGGCGGCCTGGTGACCGCCCTCGCGCCGATGATGACCAAGACCGACGGCGCCTGGGTCGGCTGGCACGGCTGTCTCTTATACACATCTAGATGTGTATAAGAGACAGGGCATGGACCTTGTCCCCGTGCAGCTGAGCACCGACGACGTTGAGCTGTATTACGAGGGGTTCTCCAACGCCACCCTCTGGCCGCTGTACCACGATGTCATTGCGCCGCCGGAGTTTCACCGAACCTGGTGGGAGGCCTACCGCAGCGTCAACAAAAGGTTCGCCGAGGCCGTCGTCCGCCACGCCGGGCACGGCGCCACCGTCTGGGTCCAGGACTACCAGCTCCAGCTGGTGCCCCGGATGCTTCGGGAAGCGCGTCCGGACCTGCGAATCGGTTTCTTCAACCACATCCCCTTCCCGCCGCCGGAGATCTTCGCCCAGCTCCCCTGGCGCCACGCCATTATCGACGGCCTGCTGGGGGCGGACCTCGTGGGCTTCCAGCGCAGCAGCGACGCCGGCAACTTCATGCGTTCGGCCAGGCGCTTCCTCGGCGCCAGCGTCAAGCAGCAGCAGGTCCACGTCAAGGGCGCCGACGGCGGCGTCACGCATATCGCCCGCGCACAGGCCTTCCCCATCTCCATCGACGTCCAGCAGATCAGCGAACTGGCCCGGAAACCGGAGATCATCGAACGGTCACGCCAGATCCGGCAGGACCTCGGCAACCCCAAGACCATCCTGCTGGGCGTGGACCGACTCGACTACACCAAGGGGATCCGCCACCGCCTCAAGGCCTACGAAGAGCTCCTCAACGAGGGCAAACTCACGGTAGGAGACACCACGCTGATACAGGTGGCCAGCCCCAGCCGCGAGCGCGTCGAGCAGTACCGCCTACTGCGCGAGGAAGTGGAAGGCACCGTAGGCCACATCAACGGTACGTACGACACCATTCAGAACACCGCGGTCCGCTACCTCCACCACAGCTACCCCATCGAAGAAATGGTGGCGCTGTACCTGGCCGCGGACGTCATGCTGGTCACCGCCCTCCGCGACGGCATGAACCTCGTGGCAAAGGAATACGTCACCGCCCGGACCAACAACGACGGCGCCCTGGTCCTCAGCGAATTCGCCGGCGCGGCGGATCAGCTCAAGCAGGCGCTGCTGATGAACCCGCACGACATCGACGGCCTCAAGGACACGGTCATGCGGGCCGTCAGAATGTCCCCCAAGGAGTCGGCACGCCGCATGCGTTCCATGCGCAAGCAGATCCTGGACCACGATGTCGACTACTGGTCGGCCGAGTTCCTGCACGCCCTCAATGAAAAGGTGATCCGCGATGACTCCTGAGGCAGACCGCCCCGGCACGGGCGAAGCCCGGCTTTCGCTTCCACCCGAGCTGTTGGACGCCATACGGCGCATCGCGGGCACCGAGCACCTGCTGGTCGCGATGGACTTCGACGGCACCATCTCGCCGCTCGTGGACCACGCCGGGGACGCACGCCCCCTTCCGCGGTCCACGGCTGCTTTTGCGGAGCTAGCGGCCCTTCCGAGGACGACGACGGCCCTCATCTCCGGCAGGGCGCTGGATAGCCTGCGCGCTGTCGCCTCGCCGCCGGACGAGACCCTGCTCATCGGCAGCCACGGGGCCGAAGCCTGGCTGGGCCCCGGCTCGGCCCCGCTGACGCTCGACCCCGGTCAGCGGGAACTCCTGGCCGAGGTGCGCAGCGTCCTGGAGGAAATTGTGGACCTCGCACCGGGAACCGTCCTGGAAGACAAGCCCGCGGGCGTCGTCCTCCACACGCGGCTCGCGCAGGACGACGTGGCAGAGGACGCCGTGTCGGCGGCGCGGGCCGCGCTGCAGGACCGCAAGGGCGTCTTCCTCAAGAACGGCAAGAGAGTCCTTGAAACCTCCGTGGTCCACGCGTCCAAGGGCGAGGGCGTGGACTTCCTCCGGCAGGCTACCGGGGCCACGGGCGTGCTCTTCGCCGGCGACGACACCACTGACGAGGACGCCCTGGCCCGGCTGGGCCGGCACGACGTCGGGGTCAAAGTGGGGCTGGACTTCACCCAGGCGGAGTTCCGGGTGGAGGCACCGGTGCACGTCGCCGAGCTGCTGGAAACGCTGCTGCGGGAACGCCGGAAGGCCGTGGAACCGGCGTCCTGACGCGCCCCCGCACAGCCCCCGCCGGCCGGGGCTGTGCGGAATCTCATATGTGACTCCCGTAACATTTGCACCTATTAAAGATAAATCTGACATACTCTAGGTGTGATGTGGCGCACAGGAACCGTGCGGCGTCACGCGATACTCCTCGGCTTCGGCCGGGGAGTACATCAAGCAGTACATAACTGAATTACATGAACCATTCACAACGGATCGTCCGGCACGTACCTGCCGGTGAAGGGATTGATAACTGTGGCAACAGTTACTTTTGATAACGCTACGCGTCTGTACCCGGGCACAGAAAAGCCCGCTGTTGACAAGCTCAACATCGAAATCGCCGACGGCGAATTCTTGGTCCTCGTTGGACCCTCCGGTTGCGGTAAGTCCACTTCCCTGCGCATGCTCGCAGGCCTCGAAGATGTGAACGCCGGCCGAATCCTCATTGGCGACCGCGATGTCACCGACGTTCCGCCGAAGGACCGCGACATCGCCATGGTCTTCCAGAACTACGCCCTCTACCCGCACATGACCGTTGCGGACAACATGGGCTTCGCCCTGAAGATCGCGGGCGTCAGCAAGGAAGAGCGCGCCGAGCGCGTCCGTGAAGCCGCCAAGCTGCTGGACCTCGAGCCGTACCTGGACCGCAAGCCGAAGGCACTCTCCGGCGGTCAGCGCCAGCGTGTTGCCATGGGCCGTGCAATCGTGCGTAACCCGCAGGTCTTCCTCATGGACGAGCCGCTCTCCAACCTGGACGCCAAGCTCCGCGTCCAGACCCGCACCCAGATTGCCTCCCTCACCCGCCGCCTGGGCGTCACCACCGTCTACGTGACCCACGACCAGGTCGAGGCTATGACCATGGGCGACCGCGTCGCAGTGCTCAAGGACGGCCTCCTGATGCAGGTGGACACCCCCCGCAACCTGTACGACCGCCCGAAGAACGTCTTCGTCGCCGGTTTCATCGGCTCCCCCGCCATGAACCTGCTCGAACTTCCGGTCGTCGACGGTGGTGTCCAGTTCGGCGGCACCGTCTACCCCGTGCCCCGCGATGTCCTGGAAGAGGCGCACGGCCAGACCGTCACGCTGGGCAGCCGGCCCGAAGACCTCGAGACCGCTCCCCAGGGCGAAGGCCTGCAGGTTGAGGTCGACGTCGTCGAAGAGCTCGGCGCCGACGCCTACGTCTACGGCCACACCACGCTGGACGGCAAGACCCACGACATCGTGGCCCGTGTCGACGGCCGCCGCCCCCCGATGAAGGGCGAGTCCCTCTGGGTGCGTCCGCAGTCCGGCCACGTACACCTGTTCGACACCAAGACCGGCGAACGCCTGGGCGACTAGTCCACGTGGCGGTGGAGCCTGTCGAAACCGCCTGAGCACCTCCGGAACAACCGACGGCGGCCCTCCCAACCGGAAGGGCCGCCGTCGGCCGTTAAGCACCGGCTGCCTGCGGTCTTTTTGGCACGCCTTTAGGCACGCCGCCCCAACGTACGGAAGAATTGACCCATGACCGAGGAATACAGCGCCCAGTGGCACGACGAACCCACCGATTACGGGCAGATCGGCAAACTGCCGCGGTTCGAGCCCGCCAGCGCCAATGACGAGAAAGCGTCCTCGGTCGCCAGTTCACTGAACATCACGGCGGCCGCCGCTGACCCGGAACTGCTCGATCTTCCGTGGCACATCGCGCTCGAAGACTGGCCGGCGGAGAACCTCGCAGCGCTCCCCCGCGGCATCTCCCGGCACATCGTCCGGTTCGCGCACCTCGGCGGCTCCGTCATCGCCATCAAGGAAACGTCAGAGCACGTAGCCCGCCACGAATACCACATGCTCCGCAAGCTGGCCCGGCTGGACGTCCCCTGCGTGGAGCCCGTGGCCGTTATCACCGGGCGCACCACGCCCGACGGCAGGCCGCTGAACCCGGTGCTCGTCACGCGCCACCTGAAGTTCTCCATGCCCTACCGCGCCCTCTTCTCGCAGATGCTGCGCAAGGACACCCTGACCAGGCTCATCGACGCCCAGGCGCTGCTGATGGTGCGCCTGCACCTGATCGGCTTCTACTGGGGCGACGTCTCGCTGTCCAACACCCTGTTCCGCCGCGATGCCGGCGCCTTCGCCGCCTACCTCGTGGACGCGGAAACCGGCGAACTCTATCCAGACCTGTCCACGGGCCAGCGCGAATACGACCTCGAGATCGCCCGCGTCAACATCGCCGGCGAGCTCATGGACCTCCTCGACGGCGGCCTGATCGAGGAGAAGGTGGATCCGGTGGCCACCAGCGAGCTCATTATGGAAAGCTACCGCCGCCTCTGGACGGAGCTGACCGAGAAGGAATCCTTCGAGCTCGGCGAACGCTGGCGGGTGGGTGCCCGCATCCGGCGCCTCAACGAACTGGGCTTCGACGTCGAGGAATACGCGATCAAGACCACCCAGAACGGTTCCACCATCCAGCTCCAGCCGAAGGTCGTGGACGCCGGCCACCACATGCGGCGCCTGCTGCGCCTGACCGGGCTGGATGCCCAGGAGAACCAGGCCCGCCGCCTGCTCAACGACATGGACTCGTTCCGTGCGGACAACAACCCGGAGATGGACGAGGAGTACAGCGCGCACCTCTGGGTGAGCCAGATCTTCGAGCCGATCGTCCGTTCGATCCCCCGCGACCTGTCCGGCAAGCTCGAACCCGCCGAGGCCGTGCATGAGGTGCTCGAACACCGCTGGTACATGTCCGAGAAGCAGGAACGCCACATCCCGCTGGCGGAAGCCGTCCAGTCCTACATCGATTCCATCCTGCGCCACCGCCGCGACGAGGCCGCCATCATGCTGAATCCGGACACCGGGCTGCTAAAGATCCTGGAAGTGGAAACCGAGGAATCCCGGTACGGCGACGAAGAGTCCATCGACGAGTACCCCGACGCCGACGACTGAACGCTGCGGCGGGGCTAGATGGCCTTGCCCGGGTTCAGGAGTCCGGCGGGGTCGAAGAGTTCCTTGATCCGGTGCTGCAGCTGGCGGATGGGCTCGGGCTGCTCCAGGCCGAGCCAGCGCAGCTTGTACTGCCCCACGCCGTGCTCGCCCGTAATGGTGCCGCCCATGTCCAGCGCCACCGCGATTGACGCGTCGAGGGTCTTGTTCAGTCGCCGCATGGCGTCCGCGTCCACCTGGTCGTCCACACGGTCCACCCAGAAGGTGGGGTGAAGGTTCCCGTCGCCCGCATGCGCCACCACCTTCAGCTTCACGCCGTGGACCTCCGCGAGTGATTCCAGGGCAGCCACGTAGTCCACGAGCCGAGAGCGCGGAACCGCGACGTCCTCGCCCACCCGGTACTGGTCATCCACTTCGACGCCCCTGCTGTTGCGCCGCAGCTCCACCAGCTGCTCGGCTTCCTCACTGGCTTCGGTGGTGACGACGGCACCGCCCGCGGCAAGGACTTCACGCACGACGTCGGCCTCGGCCGCCGCGCCGAAGCCGTCGGTCTGGATCAGGAGCAGTGAGGCGCCGCGGGAGGCCAGGTCCGAGCCGTGGATCTCGTCCAGCTGGGTGAGGGACCCGCCGTCGAGCAGTTCCATGATGGCGGGCTGCACGCGGGACTTGCCCACGGCGAGCACGCCCGCGGCGGCCTGCCGGAAGTCGGGGTAGAACGCGGCGATGGTGTGCACCTCGCGCGGCAGGTACTTGAGCCGGACCGTCACACCCACCACAATCCCCAGCGTCCCCTCGGAACCGACGAACAGTCCGGTGAGGTCGTAGCCTGCCACGCCCTTAAAGGTCTGGTGGCCGGTGTGGATCAGGGTGCCGTCGGCGAGCACCACGTCCAGCGCCAGCACCGAATCCCGGGTGACGCCGTACTTCGCGCACCGCAGACCGCCGGCATTGGTGGCAACGTTCCCGCCGATCGTGGACATCCGGAAACTGGCCGGGTCCGGGGCAAACATCAGCCCGTGCTGTGCCGCGGCGTCGTTAAGGTCGGCGTTGACCACTCCCGGTTCCACCACGGCGGTCTCATCGTCCGGATTCAGGTCCAGGATCCGGTTCATCCTTTCCAGGCTGAGGACAACGGATCCCTCACTGGCGTGCGCGCCGCCCGATACACCCGTGCCGGCCCCGCGTGCCACGATCGGCGCGTTGTGGGCCGCGCACGTTCTGACGGCCGCCTGGACGTCCGGCACCGACCCGGCCAAGACCACGGCAAGCGGCAGCTGGTAATCCAAGACCGGCGCCTGGTCCACCGCGTAGGCGGCCAGGGCAGACTCGTCCCGGAGTACTTTCCCTGGCCCCAGGACTGAAATGAGTTCCTCAGCAATGCTGCCCATTGGCTCTCCCGTTCGATCACATGTGGATCCCAGTCTAGATGTGGGATACAGCGGTCCGCGGGCATCCCTGCGCGCCGTTCTCCCGCCTCGTCTGCAAACGCTTCCAGTTTCGTGTTGGCGAAAGTGGCATACTGTAGGTCTCTTTACGGAAACTGTCATGGTGCTGTTGACTGGAAACGCTTTCATTTTGGCACTGAGCCCCTCTAAGCTGGCCCAATGTCTGTTGACTCATTGCTGCACACCGCCAGCCCCTTTGCCGGTTCCCTGACACCGGTTCATGCTGCCGACCACGCCCACGGATGGTGGCGTTCAGCCGTCATCTACCAGGTGTACCCCCGGTCCTTCCGCGACCTGAACGGTGACGGTATCGGCGACCTCGCCGGCGTCACGGCGGAGCTGCCACAGCTGGCAGAACTCGACATAGACGCCGTGTGGCTCTCCCCCTTCTACCGTTCGCCACAGCGCGACGCCGGGTACGACGTCAGCGACTACTGCGACGTAGACCCGCTGTTCGGCTCACTGGGCGATTTCGACGGAATGATCGCGGAGGCCAACCGGCTGAACCTGAGGGTGATCGTGGACCTCGTTCCCAACCACTGCTCCGACCAGCACCGCGATTTCCAGGCTGCCCTCGCCGCAGGCGCAGGCAGCCCGGAACGGGACATGTTCATCTTCCGCGATGGCACCGGCTCCACCGGCGAGGAACCGCCCAACAACTGGCAATCACACTTCGGCGGCTCAGCCTGGACCCGCATCACCGAGCCCGACGGCGAGCCGGGACAGTGGTACCTGCACCTGTTCGATTCCTCGCAGCCGGACTTCAACTGGGACAACCGGGCTGTCCATGACGAGTTTGAGCGAGTCCTGCGTTTCTGGCTGGACCGGGGAGTTTCCGGCTTCCGGGTGGACGTCGCCCACGCGCTGGTCAAAGCGCCGGGACTGCCGGAGTGGGGCGGACGCGCGGACGGCAGCAGCTCAGACGGATTTCCCGGCCACGAGGCGCCGATGTTCGGCCAGCCTGCCCTGCACGACATCTATCGGGACTGGCGGCGGATTCTTGAGGAGTACGGACCCGATCGGATCCTTTGCGCCGAGGCCAATGTGGACCCGCTTCCCCGGCTGGCCGAGTGGGTCCGGCCCGACGAAATGCACCAGGCGTTCAATTTCCCGTACCTGCATGCCGGACTGGACCTCCAGCGCCTGCGCACCATTGTCACGGAGTCGTTGACGTCGCTGGATGCCGTGGGTGCCCCGAGCACCTGGGTGCTCTCCAACCACGACGTCGTCCGGCATGCCACCCGCTTCGGTTACGAGTGGTCAGGACCGCGCGAAGGCGACGGGATCGGGCCGTCGGACCCCCAGCCGGACCACGCGCTGGGCCGGTCCCGGGCCGCGGCCGCGTCCTTGTTCATGCTCGGCCTGCCGGGCGGCGCCTACCTCTACCAGGGGGAAGAACTCGGACTCCCTGACGGCATCGACATCCCGGAGCACCAGCGGCAGGATCCCACGTTTGCTCGGACCGGCGGCGCCCGGCTGGGACGGGACGGTTGCCGCGTCCCGCTGCCGTGGCGCGCCTCGGAGTTGCACAACGGTTTCGGCGACGGCGGGCAGCCCTGGCTCCCGCAACCGGCGAGCTTTACGGAACTGGCCCGGGACGCCCAGGCCGCGGACCCGGCGTCGCACCTGAACCTCTACCGGCGCATGCTGGCGACCCGCCGCGAACTCGGCCTCGGGCGCGGTTCCCTGTCCTGGGCCGAGGAATGGTGCACGGGCTCTTCGCTGGCGTTCCTGAACGGCGACGTCCTGGTGGTCATGAATATGGGCAATGAGTCCCTCGAACTGCCGGCCGGCGAAGTGTTGCTCCGCAGCTCCTCCGCGGACCACGAATTGGCGGACGGCTGGCATGGAATAAGCTCTGGAGAGACCGTTTGGTTGCGGATTTCAGCAGAGGACTCGGAAAGCTAGGTACATGACCGGCATCAAGGAAGTCGCGGAGCGTGCCGGGCTCTCCATAGCTACGGTTTCGCGCGCCTTGAGCGGCAGGGGCCACGTGTCGCCTAAGAGCCGGGAACGTGCCCGGGCGGCCGCCGCGGACCTTGGCTTCGTACCGTCCTACCAGGCCTCAAGCCTCGCCTCCGGCCGAAACAGCAACATCGGCCTTGTAGTGCCATCCGTCCACCGCTGGTACTTCTCTTCGGTGGTGGAGGGGGTCTCGGCTGCGCTGCTGGATGCCGGCTACGACCTGACCCTGTACAACATCACTGAAGGCTCATCGCGCCGCCAGAGCGTTCTCAACGACTTCCTGCTGCGCAAACGGGTAGACGCGGTCATAGCAGTTTCGCTCGCGCTCACCGAGTCCGAGATCGCGCAGATGCTGGCGATCCACCGCCCCATCGTGGGAATCGGCGGCCCGCTGCCGGGGGCTTCCACCATCCGCATCGACGATCACGGCCTCGCGGAGGCGGCGGTGAACCACCTGATAGGCCTGGGCCACAGCAGGATCGCTCATATGACCGGGGGTTCGGCGTACGAGCAGGACTTTAAGATCCCCCGTACCCGCCTTGCCGGCTATGACACGGCCATGCTGGCCGCCGGGATCAGTGTGCGGCCGGAGTGGACCGTAACCGCGGACTTCACCGTCCAGGGTGCCTACGCGGCCGCCCGCACGCTGCTGGGTGGCATTCCGTTGGGCGGCAATTCCGAGCGGCCAACCGCCGTGTTCGCCGCTTCCGACGAGATGGCAATCGGCACCATCCTCGCCGCCCGCGATTTCGGGCTTCGGGTTCCGGATGACCTGTCCGTCATCGGCATGGACGGGCACGAACTCGGCGAGCTCTTCGGCCTCACCACCATTGACCAGGATCCGCGCGGCCAGGGTGCACTGGCAGTCCGCCTGTTGCTGGACGGGCTCGACGGCGGAACGGACCAGGCGGTGCAGGACATCGAGTATCCGACCCGGTTTATCATCAGGTCCAGTACTGCTGTGCCGCTGGCCTAGGCTTCGGCGCCGCCCATGAACCGTACGAACCGTTCCAGGACGTCGGGCCAGCCCTTCTCGTAGCTGGCACGAGTGCCGGCCGGGTCCTCGGCGCCTTCCCAGCCGTCGTGCACTACGCGGACCTCCGTGCCGCCATCGACAGCCCGGAACGCAATCCTGAGCTCTGTCGACCATAGTGCCGTGGTGCCGGGGTACCAGGAGGCGTGGAAGGACAGCGGAGGCTGCCAGTCATCGATGGTTCCCCAGGCCGCGCTCCTGCCGTCGTCCGCGGTCTCGAGGATCAGGTTCTCCTCGAACTCGACGTAGGAGCCGGGGCCGTACACGCTGTTGGTCTCCATCGGCCACCACAGGTGCGTGTGGTCGGTGAAGCCTATGAAGGCCCGCGACACAGGTCCGGGCACTACTGCGGTGCAGACCACCGGCTCCAGGCCCTCGGCGGGAACAGGCTCGTTGGAGCCGGGGCCGGCGGCGTGGCTGAAGAGGTTTTCCATGGGCACCAACTCTACCGCCATACCCGTTTGGTGCCTGACAGCTTCACGCTGGACTGGCGGCTTAAAAGGATCAGGCCCCGACATACGATGTCGGGGCCTGAGCCATAAATAGTGTCCGGCGGTGACCTACTCTCCCACACCCTCCCGGGTGCAGTACCATCGGCGCTGTGGGTCTTAGCTTCCGGGTTCGGAATGGGACCGGGCGTTTCCCCCACGCTATGACCGCCGTAACCCTTGCTCCGCAACCCTTTTGGGGGTTGGGAAATTTGTGGTTACAACATCCCTGCCCGGTGAAGGGGCAGGTGTGGTGTTGTTATGTAGTTGTTGGTTCCTGTGCAACAAACCGGTGGTGCGGGTTTGTTGGTTGGGAACCACATAGTGGACGCAAGCAGTCTTGTTTCTTCTTACCGCCCCTGGGTGCAAACGCTTTTGAATCCGTTTGCGGGGTGGTGTGTGGTGTAAGTTATCGGCCTATTAGTACCGGTCAGCTTCACGAGTCGTTAGTCCTCGCTTCCACATCCGGCCTATCAACCCAGTGGTCTGGCTGGGGGCCTCTCACACACAAGGTGTATGGAAATCTCATCTCGAAGCGAGCTTCCCGCTTAGATGCTTTCAGCGGTTATCCCATCCGAACGTAGCTAATCAGCGGTGCACTTGGCAGTACAACTGACACACCAGAGGTTCGTCCGTCCCGGTCCTCTCGTACTAAGGACAGCCCTTCTCAAATTTCCTGCGCGCGCAGCGGATAGGGACCGAACTGTCTCACGACGTTCTAAACCCAGCTCGCGTACCGCTTTAATGGGCGAACAGCCCAACCCTTGGGACCTACTCCAGCCCCAGGATGCGACGAGCCGACATCGAGGTGCCAAACCATGCCGTCGATATGGACTCTTGGGCAAGATCAGCCTGTTATCCCCGAGGTACCTTTTATCCGTTGAGCGACGGCCATTCCACAATGTACCGCCGGATCACTAGTCCCGACTTTCGTCCCTGCTCGAGATGTCTCTCTCACAGTCAAGCTCCCTTGTGCACTTACACTCGACACCTGATTGCCAACCAGGCTGAGGGAACCTTTGGGCGCCTCCGTTACTTTTTAGGAGGCAACCGCCCCAGTTAAACTACCCATCAGGCACTGTCCCTGACCCGGATTACGGGCCGAAGTTAGATGTCCAAAGTGACCAGAGTGGTATTTCAACGATGACTCCACCCGAACTGGCGTCCGGGCTTCAACGTCTCCCACCTATCCTACACAAGCCACTCCGAACACCAATACCAAACTATAGTAAAGGTCTCGGGGTCTTTCCGTCCTGCTGCGCGTAACGAGCATCTTTACTCGTACTGCAATTTCGCCGAGTTTATGGTTGAGACAGCGGGGAAGTCGTTACTCCATTCGTGCAGGTCGGAACTTACCCGACAAGGAATTTCGCTACCTTAGGATGGTTATAGTTACCACCGCCGTTTACTGGGGCTTGAATTCTCAGCTTCGCCTTGCGGCTAACCGGTCCTCTTAACCTTCCAGCACCGGGCAGGAGTCAGTCCGTATACATCGTCTTGCGACTTCGCACGGACCTGTGTTTTTAGTAAACAGTCGCTTCCCCCTGGTCTCTGCGGCCCCGATCCCCTCCCACCAGCAAGTGGTGTTCAAGGTTGGGGCCCCCCTTCTCCCGAAGTTACGGGGGCATTTTGCCGAGTTCCTTAACCATAATTCTCTCGATCGCCTTAGTATTCTCTACCTGATCACCTGTGTCGGTTTGGGGTACGGGCGGCTAAAACCTCGCGCCGATGCTTTTCTAGGCAGCATAGGATCACCGAATCCCCCCTTTACGGGAGTCCCGTCAGATCTCAGGCATCATGAACGGCGGATTTGCCTACCGTTCGCCCTACATCCTTGGACCGGGACAACCATCGCCCGGCTCGGCTACCTTCCTGCGTCACACCTGTTAATACGCTTGCCTCCCAGGATCAGGTCCCGCGCTCCACCAAAACCCGCACACCACAAGGGTGATAGGGCAGGCTTCGGGCAGTTAGTATCCCCTGTTCAACATGGACGGTTTTTCGCCGGTACGGGAATATCAACCCGTTGTCCATCGACTACGCCTGTCGGCCTCGCCTTAGGTCCCGACTTACCCAGGGCAGATTAGCTTGACCCTGGAACCCTTGATCATTCGGCGGACGGGTTTCTCACCCGTCTTTCGCTACTCATGCCTGCATTCTCACTCGTGTAGGCTCCACCGCTGGTTTACACCGCGACTTCACTGCCCACACGACGCTCCCCTACCCATCCACACTCCTGAACCACGAAGGCTTGGAAAATATGTGAATGCCACAACTTCGGCGGTGTACTTGAGCCCCGCTACATTGTCGGCGCGGAATCACTTGACCAGTGAGCTATTACGCACTCTTTTAAGGATGGCTGCTTCTAAGCCAACCTCCTGGTTGTCTTCGCAACTCCACATCCTTTCCCACTTAGCACACGCTTAGGGGCCTTAGTTGGTGGTCTGGGCTGTTTCCCTCTCGACTATGAAGCTTATCCCCCACAGTCTCACTGCTGCGCTCTCACTTACCGGCATTCGGAGTTTGGCTGACGTCAGTAACCTTGTAGGGCCCATTAGCCATCCAGTAGCTCTACCTCCAGCAAGAAACACGCAACGCTGCACCTAAATGCATTTCGGGGAGAACCAGCTATCACGAAGTTTGATTGGCCTTTCACCCCTACCCACAGCTCATCCCCTCCATTTTCAACTGAAGTGGGTTCGGTCCTCCACGACGTCTTACCGTCGCTTCAACCTGGCCATGGGTAGATCACTTCGCTTCGGGTCTAGATCACGCCACTGCAACGCCCTATTCAGACTCGCTTTCGCTACGGCTTCCCCACACGGGTTAACCTCGCGACGTAACACTAACTCGCAGGCTCATTCTTCAAAAGGCACGCCGTCACAACTACTATGCGATCACTCGCGGTTGCTCCGACGGATTGTAAGCACACGGTTTCAGGTACTGTTTCACTCCCCTCCCGGGGTACTTTTCACCTTTCCCTCACGGTACTGGTCCGCTATCGGTCATTAGGGAGTATTTAGGCTTATCAGGTGGTCCTGACAGATTCACACGGGATTTCTCGGGCCCCGTGCTACTTGGGATACTCTCCAGGCGGTGCACAGCATTACGGTTACGGGGCTCACACCCTCTACGGCCGGCCTTTCAAGACCGTTCACCTATACCTGCACCCTCACCCCACTGTCCCGGCAGAGACAGAACGGAAAGTCCCACAACCCCGCCCATGCAACGCCCGCCGGCTATCACACATGGAACGGTTTAGCCTGATCCGCGTTCGCTCGCCACTACTAACGGAATCACTATTGTTTTCTCTTCCTGCGGGTACTGAGATGTTTCACTTCCCCGCGTTCCCTCCACGCACCCTATGTGTTCAGATGCGGGTCACCAGGTGGCTCGCGCCCCTGGCGGGGTTTCCCCATTCGGACACCCTGGGATCACAGTCCGGTTATCGACTCCCCCAGGCTTATCGCAGATTCCTACGTCCTTCTTCGGCTCCTAATGCCAAGGCATCCACCGTGTGCTCTTAAAAACTTGACCACAAAAGATCAAAAACGCTAATTTACGAGAGAACCACAGAAACCAACCACACCCAACAACCACACCCCAAAAAGGGCGCCATCATCACGCGCAGCCAGATCCAGGTTCATATTCTTGGAAATTGCTTCTTATAAAAGATGCTCGCGTCCACTATGTAGTTCTCAAACAACAACCCCGTACCACACACCCCACACACCAGCCCCTCCCAAAAGAAGAAACCACCATGCATGATCGGTGCAGCCAGGAAACCAGAAACACAAGTCCCACACCCCGCACCATCCCCCGTAAGGGACGGCCCGCGGGCCATGGTCCTGTTGCCTCAGGACCCAACAGTGTGCCAAACACTAAACCGCACGCACCCGCCCCCACCGTTCCAGGCACCCCTCAAGAGAGGAACCGTACTGGGCAAGGAAAAGAACCTGCGGCCGCTATCCGTTGATATTCCACCCATGAGCACCCGCCGCAGAACAATCGCCTGCGCAACGGGCTTTACTCCTGACAACCCCTCCACACTCACATACATGAGGCAAGGCGACTGTAGGTGCTCCTTAGAAAGGAGGTGATCCAGCCGCACCTTCCGGTACGGCTACCTTGTTACGACTTAGTCCCAATCGCCAGTCCCACCTTCGACGGCTCCCTCCCACAAGGGGTTAGGCCACCGGCTTCGGGTGTTACCAACTTTCGTGACTTGACGGGCGGTGTGTACAAGGCCCGGGAACGTATTCACCGCAGCGTTGCTGATCTGCGATTACTAGCGACTCCGACTTCATGGGGTCGAGTTGCAGACCCCAATCCGAACTGAGACCGGCTTTTTGGGATTAGCTCCACCTCACAGTATCGCAACCCTTTGTACCGGCCATTGTAGCATGCGTGAAGCCCAAGACATAAGGGGCATGATGATTTGACGTCGTCCCCACCTTCCTCCGAGTTGACCCCGGCAGTCTCCCATGAGTCCCCGCCATTACGCGCTGGCAACATGGAACGAGGGTTGCGCTCGTTGCGGGACTTAACCCAACATCTCACGACACGAGCTGACGACAACCATGCACCACCTGTGAACCGGCCCCAAAGGGGAAACCACATTTCTGCGGCGGTCCGGTCCATGTCAAGCCTTGGTAAGGTTCTTCGCGTTGCATCGAATTAATCCGCATGCTCCGCCGCTTGTGCGGGCCCCCGTCAATTCCTTTGAGTTTTAGCCTTGCGGCCGTACTCCCCAGGCGGGGCACTTAATGCGTTAGCTACGGCGCGGAAAACGTGGAATGTCCCCCACACCTAGTGCCCAACGTTTACGGCATGGACTACCAGGGTATCTAATCCTGTTCGCTCCCCATGCTTTCGCTCCTCAGCGTCAGTTAATGCCCAGAGACCTGCCTTCGCCATCGGTGTTCCTCCTGATATCTGCGCATTTCACCGCTACACCAGGAATTCCAGTCTCCCCTACATCACTCTAGTCTGCCCGTACCCACCGCAGATCCGGAGTTGAGCCCCGGACTTTCACGGCAGACGCGACAAACCGCCTACGAGCTCTTTACGCCCAATAATTCCGGATAACGCTTGCGCCCTACGTATTACCGCGGCTGCTGGCACGTAGTTAGCCGGCGCTTCTTCTGCAGGTACCGTCACTTTCGCTTCTTCCCTACTGAAAGAGGTTTACAACCCGAAGGCCGTCATCCCTCACGCGGCGTCGCTGCATCAGGCTTGCGCCCATTGTGCAATATTCCCCACTGCTGCCTCCCGTAGGAGTCTGGGCCGTGTCTCAGTCCCAGTGTGGCCGGTCACCCTCTCAGGCCGGCTACCCGTCGTCGCCTTGGTGAGCCATTACCTCACCAACAAGCTGATAGGCCGCGAGTCCATCCAAAACCACAATAAAGCTTTCCACCCCCCACCATGCGATGAGGAGTCATATCCGGTATTAGACCCAGTTTCCCAGGCTTATCCCAGAGTTAAGGGCAGGTTACTCACGTGTTACTCACCCGTTCGCCACTAATCACCGGTGCAAGCACCGGGTCATCGTTCGACTTGCATGTGTTAAGCACGCCGCCAGCGTTCATCCTGAGCCAGGATCAAACTCTCCGTTGAAGTAAAACAGACACAACATGCGCCCCCGGGAAAACGGGACACGCACCCTGCACAAAATTTGAAACCAGCTGTCAAAACCAGACCACACCACGGGGTGGCGGGCCCGGCAAATTCAACCAATTCATATAAAATAAACCGGTATCAACAAACTTGGCACACTATTGAGTTCTCAAACAACAGACACACCCGGCACGACCACAACCAAACAGCCGTGGATCGCTCCGGAGCAACTTTTCAAAGTTACCCGCTCGCTTCCTCCGTGTCAAATCGGCGTCTGCGGCTCGTCGATGCCTTGGGCATCTTAGCTGCTGTACCGACCAACTCCGGGGAGCGGCGCGGAAATAAACTTTACCACTACTTTGCGCTGGGGCCAACCCGGCCACAGAAGGGGCCGAAAAGGCCCGGAATCACGGGGATTCCGGGCCTTCTCGTCGCCCTGTTTGCGGGGTCCTTCGGCGGCGTCTTAGACACCGCTGGCTGCCCGCATCATGGTGCTTACGTCAGCGGTCCGCCCGGCAGTGCGGTGGCACCGTCCGCGGCAGCGGCTGAGCCGACTGCAGTTGTACCAGGACCGGCCGGCTTGAAGTAGGCAACACCCAGCGGCGGCAAAGTGACCGTCAGGGTTGCGGGCTGACCGTCGATGCCCTCGTCCTCCGCCGTCAAGGTGCCGCCGTTGAGGACTCCCGATCCCCCGTATGCGGCGGCGTCGGTGTTAAGCACTTCGGTCCATGCACCGGTGGAGGGTACTCCCAATGCGTAGTCCTTGTGCGGGCCGCCCGAGAAGTTGACTGCGCAGACCAGCGGGTTTCCCTCGGTGTCCCAGCGCACGAAGGTCAGGACGTTGCGGTCCGCGTCGGCTCCGTTGATCCACTGGAATCCGCCGGGCTCGTTGTCCCGCGCATAAAGCGCGGGAGTGGACTTGTACAGTTCGTTCAGGTCCTTCGTCAGCAGCTGAAGCCCGCGGTGCGCGGGGATGTCCGCCAGCCACCAATCGAGACCGTGCTGTTCGGACCATTCCGCTTCCTGCCCGAATTCCGTGCCCATGAAGATGAGCTGCTTGCCCGGATGCGCCCACTGGTAACCGAGGAAGGCGCGGAGGTTGGCCAATTGCTGCCAGCGGTCGCCGGGCATCTTGCGGAGCATGGACCCCTTGCCGTGGACAACCTCGTCGTGGCTGATGGGCAGGAGGAAGTTCTCGGTGAACGCATAGACCATCGAGAAAGTGACGGTGCCGTGGTGCCACTTCCGGTTGACGGGATCCTCGGAGGAATACTTGAGCGAATCGTGCATCCAGCCCATGTTCCATTTGAGTCCGAAGCCGAGGCCGCCGTGGCTGGTCGGTGCCGTCACGCCGGGGAATGCAGTTGACTCCTCCGCGATCATGACCGCTCCGGGATGAGTCTTGTACACCGTGGCGTTGGTTTCCTGCAGGAAGGAAATGGCTTCGAGGTTTTCCCGCCCGCCGAACCTGTTCGGCTGCCACTGGCCTTCCTCGCGGGAGTAGTCCAGGTACAGCATGGACGCGACGGCATCCACGCGCAGGCCGTCGATGTGGAACTCGTCCAGCCAGTAGAGCGCATTGGCGACCAGGAAGTTGCGGACCTCGGTGCGCCCGAAATCGAAGATCAGCGTGCCCCAGTCCGGGTGCTCCCCCAGGTTGGGATCGGCGTGCTCGTACAGGGGCTGCCCGTCAAACTGCGCCAGGGCCCAGTTGTCCTTCGGGAAGTGCGCTGGCACCCAGTCCAGGATGACGCCGATGCCGGCCTGATGGAGGGCGTCCACCAGGTAGCGGAACTCGTCCGGGTGGCCGAAGCGGGAGGTCGGAGCAAAGTAGGACGTGACCTGGTAGCCCCAGGAGCCGCCGAAGGGGTGCTCGGCCACCGGCATGAACTCAACGTGGCTGAAGCCCAGCCATTTCACATACTCCACGAGCTCCTTGGCCAGCTCGCGGTAGCTCAGGCCGAGGCGCCAGGATCCGAGGTGCACCTCGTAAACGCTCATGGGCGAGTTGTGGGGGTCCCGGGCGGCGCGCGCCTGCATCCAGTCCTCGTCCTCGAACCGGTAGTGGGACTCGACCACTCGGGACGCGGTCAGCGGCGGTACCTCGGTGCCGAAGGCCAGGGGGTCGGCCTTCTCCACCCAGTAGCCGCCCTTGGCCTTGATTTCGAATTTGTAGCACGCCCCTGCTAAAACGCCGGGGACGAACAGTTCCCACACCCCGGAGGAACCGAGGGACCGCAGGGAATTTTCGCGGCCGTCCCAAGCGTTGAAGTCGCCCTTGACCCGGACAGCTTCGGCATTGGGGGCCCACACGGCGAAGGACACGCCGTCGACGTCGCCCAGTGAGGACTTGTAGTGCTGCACATGCGCGCCCAGCACCTCCCAGAGCTTCTCGTGGCGGCCTTCACCGATCAGGTGCAGGTCCACTTCGCCGACCGTGGGCAGGTAGCGGTACGGATCGTCCACGGTCACCGGTCCCGCGCCCTCGTACGTCACCTCAAGGCGGTAGTCCGGCACGTGGCCGGCCTGGAGGGGCTCGACGACGGCAACCCACACGCCGTCGGCCTCATGGGCCATGGGCAGGGCGCCCGCGGCGGTAACCACGTTAACCGCTTCGGCCAGGTGCTTTACGGTGCGGATGGTTACGTGGCCGTAGTCATCGAGGTGGGCGCCGAGCACCGAGTGTGGCGCATGGTGTTCGCCGGCCGCCACCTGCGAGAGCGTTTGCGCATCCACGGGTAACGGCGCGTGGTGGCTGTCGGTATGTGCAGAGCCTGTCATCTTCTTACCTTCCGCTGCGGCGCCGGCCGGTTCGCCGGGGCCTTTACTGCTGAGGAGTCGTCTGGACGCATTGACCGGAATGGCCAGCCAGCCGGGCCTGTTCCGCAATTCATAAACGACTTCGTACAACGCCTTGTCCAGCCACAATGCCACAAAGAGCGGCGAGTTCCGGTCGATCGTGCCAGGCGTGACCTCGGAATATCCCGCGAGGAAGGCCTCGGCGCAGTCGTCGACCCAGGATTCCGGCACGCGGGCATCGGTTCGCTCCCGCTCGGCGGCACCGGCCGCGTAGTCGAAGGAGCGCAGCATGCCCACCACGTCCCGCAGCGGCACGTCGGGAAAGTTGCGTTCGGAGATGGGCCGCAGGGGCTCACCCTCGAAATCGAGGATTGCCCAGCGGTCCTCCGCTCCGCCGCTGCCGGGAACCTGAAGGATCTGGCCCAGATGGAGGTCGCCGTGAATGCGCTGCAGGGCACCGGCCGGGACACCGTCGAGGGTGGCGAGCAGGCTTTCCAGCCCCTCTTCATGAGGCCCGACGGCGGCCCGCGCCTCCGTCCATGCCTCGCGGATGCGCTGCGCTACTCCGGGGGCGATGACACCGCCGGGGACGGCCTCGGCAGATACGCCAAGCGTTTCCGCGAGCCGGCGGTGGACCATGGCTGTTGCGTGGCCCAGGGCGTGGGCCTCGGCGGTGAAGTCAACTCCCGCGCCGGCTGCTTCGACGGCGAGCCGCCAGGCGTCCCGGCCGCCGGCCAGGAACTCATGGGCAACTGCCAGTTCACCGTCGGCACGGCCCGCCGGGGCATCCCATTCGCCGGTGACCCAGCCCAGGGTGGCCGGCACCTCGGACGTCCGGGCGGCAGAAAGTGCGGCCCCGACTTCCACTTCGGGATTCCGGCCCGGGGAAAGCACGCGGAAGAACTTCACGATGGCCGCGGAGACGCCGTCGTCCACTATCACCGAGCTGTTCGACTGTTCACCGGAGAGGACCTTGACCGTCCCGGAAGCGCGCGGCAGGGGCTGGCCGGCGCCCGACAGGTGGCCGCTGGCCGTGCCCGCGGCGGCGGCTCCTTCCGTTCGCATGAGTTCCAGCCACGCCGCAATGAACGCGCGGTCGTGAACGGCGTCGTAGATCCAGCGGTGACCCAATTCGGGGTGGTCGCTTTCGCCGATCAGCGCGCCTTCCGCGCCGGGCAGGGGGTCGCTGCGGTAGCTCAGCGGCACTTGCACCACATCGGTGCGGCGGCCGCCGTCGGCCGTGTCAGAAACCACGGCGGCGAGGAACACCTCAAGGCCCACCTGGCCCGCGGCATCGGTGAGGATGAGTCCGCCCACCGGATCCAGCGAAAAGTCGGCAGACTTAACCGGGAACCAGCGCTGGCGCGGCAGCCAGCTGCGGAGGAGTTCTTCGAGTGTGGGTGTCAGGGTGGATTGGCTCATGTCAGCCCTCAATGGACAGGATCGGCATCGCCTGGGTGAACGGGGACGACGGGTTGGAGGACGCCGAGCGGATCCGGAGCCAGAAGAAGTCGTGGCTGCCCAGGGTCAGTGTCAGGTTCCCGTCCTCACCAATGCCCGGAAAGGGCTGGCCGCCAAAAACGTCCCGGAGCCCGCGGCCGGCAAATTGCGGGACCTTCAGCGTTGTCGCCACCGGATGCTGCGAGAGGTTGAAGGCGCAGAGGATGGACTCGGCCGGCTCGCCGGCTGAGTTGCCCTCCGGCAATTCGCGCAGGTAGGCCAGGACGACGTCGTGGTCGGCTTCGACGTGCTTGAACCCGCCGAGGCCGAACGCCGCGTGGTTGCGCCGGACGCTCAGGATCTGGCGGGTCCAGCGCAACAGGGATCCGGAGTGTGCCGCTTCAGCCTCCACATTGGCCATGCTGTAGTTGTAGACCAGCGACTGGATGACCGGCAGGTACAGCTTGCCGGGGTCGGCATTGGAGAATCCCGCATTGCGGTCCGGGTTCCACTGCATGGGGGTGCGGACGGCGTCGCGGTCTTCGAGCCAGATGTTGTCGCCCATGCCGATTTCGTCCCCGTAGTACAGAAACGGGCTGCCCGGCAGGGACAGCAGCAGGGCATTGATGAGCTCGATTTCCGCCCGGGAGTTATCCAGCAGCGGCGCGAGCCTGCGCCTGATGCCGATGTTGGCCCGCATGCGGGGGTCCGGGGCGTACCAGCCGAGCATGGCCGCGCGTTCATCCGCGGTGACCATTTCGAGCGTCAGTTCGTCGTGGTTCCGCAGGAACGTGCCCCACTGGGCGCCCTCCGGAATCTCGGGCGTGTCGTGCATGGTCTCGATGATCGGGGCGGCCTTCTGATCACGCAGCGCGTAGTACAGCCGCGGCATGATGGGAAAGTGGAAGGCCATGTGGCATTCGGGCTCTTCCTCGGTGCCGAAGTACTCCACCACCTCGTTGGGCGGCTGGTTGGCCTCGGCGATGATCACCCTGCCCGGGTAGCTGTCATCCACCATTTTCCGCAGCTTGCGCAGGAAGTCATGGGTGGCGGGCAGGTTTTCGCAGTTGGTGCCCTCTTCCTCAAACAGGTACGGGATGGCGTCTGCGCGGAAGCCGTCGATCCCCTGGTCCAGCCAGAACCGCACGACGTCGAACAGAGCGTCGATGACCTTCGGGTTCTCGAAATTCAGGTCCGGCTGGTGGCTGAAAAAACGGTGCCAGAAAAACTGGCGCCGGATGGGGTCGAAGGTCCAGTTGGACTCCTCCGTGTCCACGAAGATGATGCGGGCGTCCTGGTACTTCTCGTCGGTGTCGCTCCACACGTAGAAGTCCCCGAACGGACCGTCCGGGTCCTTCCGCGACTCCTGGAACCATGGGTGCTGGTCCGAGGTGTGGTTCAGCGGCAGGTCAATGATGACCCGGACGCCGCGGGCGTGCGCCTCGGCAACAAGCCGCTTGAAATCGCTGATGGTGCCGAACTCGTCCAGTACGGAGTTGTAGTCCGAGATGTCGTAACCGCCGTCGCGCAGCGGCGACTGGAAGAACGGCGGAAGCCAGAGGCAGTCCACCCCAAGCCACTGCAGGTAGTCGAGTTTCTCGATCAGGCCATGGAAGTCGCCTGAGCCGTCGCCGTTGGCGTCCGCAAAACCCCGGACCAGCACTTCATAGAACACCGCCTTCCGGTACCACAGGGGATCGTGCTGCAATCCGGGTGCATTGAGCTCGAACGAGCTCTTGGGTGTGAAGTGATGACTCGGGTTCTGCGGGCTGAAACTCACTTGAGGCTACCTCCGGATGTTCAGAATGTGTGCAGGTTCAACGTGGGCATCGAGTCTTACGTAGTTGTATTCGCCCCACTCCCACGTCTCGCCCGAGATCAGGTCATCGACGCGGAATCCGCCGTTCGCGGAGAGGTCGTCGGGGTCCAGGTGCAGGGCCGCGAGATCCAAGGACACCGTGCTTTCCCGCGTGCTGTGCGGGTCCACGTTGATCACCACGATGACGGTGTCCTTGGTGCCGTCCGGAAGCGTCTTGTGCTTGGAGTACACGATGGTGGCTTCGTCGGTGCTGTGGTGCAGCGTCAGGTTCTGCAGGTCACCCAGCGCAGGGTGCGCCTTCCGGATTTCGTTGAGCCGGGTCAAGTAGGGCGCGAGTGTCCTGCCGGACGCGTTGGCCGCGTCCCAGTCGCGGGCCTTGTACTCGAACTTCTCGTTGTCGATGTACTCCTCCGCCCCTGGCCTGGCCACATGCTCGTACAGCTCGTAGCCGGCGTACACGCCCCACAGCGGGCTGGCGGTGGCAGCGAGGGCAGCCCGGATCTTGAACGCAGCTGGCCCGCCGTACTGCAGGTACTCGGTCAGGATGTCCGGGGTGTTAACGAAGAAGTTCGGCCGGAAGTAGGCCGGCGACACATGGCTGACCTCCTGGAAGTACTCCTCGAGCTCCTTCTTGGTGTTGCGCCAGGTGAAGTACGTGTAGGACTGCTGGAAACCGGCCCTGCCCAGCGCATGCATCATGGCGGGCCGCGTGAACGCCTCGGCCAGGAACACGACTTCCGGGTTCTTCTTGTTGACCTTCGCAATGAGCCATTCCCAGAACCACACGGGCTTGGTGTGCGGGTTGTCCACGCGGAAGATCTTCACGCCGTGGCTGACCCAGAGCTGGACGATGCGCAGGATTTCCTTGGACAGGCCCTCGGGATCGTTGTCGAAGTTGAGGGGGTAGATGTCCTGGTACTTCTTCGGCGGGTTCTCCGCGTAGGCGATGCTGCCGTCGACCCGGGTGGTGAACCATTCGGGATTCGACTGCACCCAGGGGTGGTCCGGCGCCGCCTGCAGTGCAAGGTCCAGCGCCACTTCCAGGCCGAGTTCGTTGGCGCGCGCCACAAAGGCATCGAAGTCGTCAAAGGTTCCGAGCTCCGGGTGGATGGCGTCGTGACCGCCGTCTTTTGAACCGATGGCCCAGGGCGAACCAGGATCCTGGGGACCGGCGATCAGGGTGTTGTTCGGGCCCTTGCGGTGCTGCACGCCGATCGGGTGAATGGGCGGCATGTAGATGACGTCGAAGCCCATGCCGGCGACGGCATCCAGCCTGTTGGCCGCGGTCCGGAAGTTCCCGGACGTCCACTCCCCCGTCGAGTGGTCCCGCACGGCGCCTTCCGACCGGGGGAAGAACTCATACCAGGCACCGCGGCCGGCGAGATCCCGCTCAACCAGGAGCGGAAAAGCTTCGGAGACAGTGACCAGATCGCGGATGGGCTCGCGGCCGACGACGGCGGCCACGTCCTCGCCGAAACCCGCAGCCAGGCGCTCCTCGGCGGACAGGGCCGTGTCGGACAGCACGGAGGCGGCGGTGCGGAGCGTTCGCCTGTCGTCGGAGTTGCGCGAAGTATCTTCGGCGGCCTGGGACAGCAACGCGGCCCCTTCGTCCAGCATCAGTTCGACGTCGATGCCCGCTTCGACCTTGACCTCGGCATTGTGGTGCCACGTGCCGTAGCGGTCGTGCCAGGATTCGATGACGAAGGACCAGTTGCCGGTTGACGACGGCGTCAGCATGCCCTCCCAGAGGTCCGTGCCTTTGCCGCGATCCCCGGCCGGGGGCTGCAGGCGCACCCGCTGGCGTTCCTTGCCTTTCGGATCCAGGAGGACCGCGCTCACGCCAAGCTGGTCATGGCCTTCGCGGAAGGACCGGGCGCTAACCACGATTCCCTCGCCCGGGAGGGCCTTCGCCGGGAACTTCCCCCCTTCGACAACAGGCTGAACGTCCGTGATGGGGAAACGGCCAAACCGGAGGCCATCCATGATCGAAACTTTCGGCGTTTGCTTTGATGGGGCGCTGGTTCGCGTGTTTGTCGTCACAGGCTCGACGTTAGCGAGAATCCGGGCGAATTGCTAAGCGTGCGATCTTAATTTGTGAAGTGACTCGTCATTTACCGGAAAGTAATCGAATGCGGTTCCTGCCGTTCATCTTGTCGGTTAGTGTGGCGCAGGTGAAGGCAATCCGCAGATTTACCGTCCGTACCGTTCTTCCCGAACCGATCCGGCCGCTTGCCCGTCTGGCCACAAACCTTCGCTGGTCGTGGCACCGGCCCACGAGGGAACTCTTCGAGGGTCTCAACCCCAAAGTGTGGGCTGAAAGCGGCAACGATCCGGTGAGCTTCCTGGGACTTGTGGGCCGCGAGGAAATGCACCGGCTGGCCACTGACCCGAATGTGGTGGCCCGTGTGCAGGCGGCGGCCGAGGACCTCGACCGGTACCTCCAGGAGCCCCGCTGGTACCAGAGCCTGGGCAATGACGCCCCTGCCTCCATTGCGTACTTCTCCCCCGAATTCGGCATCACCGAAGTCCTGCCCCAGTACTCGGGCGGCCTCGGCATCCTCGCCGGTGACCACCTGAAGGCGGCCTCCGACCTGGGCGTGCCGCTGATCGGCGTGGGACTCCTTTATCAGGCCGGTTACTTCAAGCAGTCCCTGTCCCGCGACGCCTGGCAGCAGGAAACCTATCCGGTGATTGACCCGGACGGCCTGCCGCTGACGCTGCTGCGCGAGCCCTCCGCGGACGGCAACGGCAAGCCCATCCAGATTGCCCTGCCGCTGCCCAACGAACGGCGCCTGTTGGCACACATCTGGCGTGCCGACGTCGGCCGTGTCCCCCTTCTGTTGCTCGACTCCAACGTTCCGGGCAACGACGACGCCGCCCGCGGCATCACCGACCGCCTCTACGGCGGCGGAGGCGACCACCGGCTGCAGCAGGAACTCCTGCTGGGCATGGGCGGCGTGAAGGCGCTGCGGGTCTACCAGCGGCTGACCGGGACCACCGCGCCGGAGGTCTTCCACACCAATGAGGGCCACGCCGGGTTCCTGGGCATCGAGCGGATCCAGGAGCTGATGGCCGGGGAAGAGGCCCTCACGTTCGACGAGGCCCTCGCCGCGGGACGCGCGTCCACCGTGTTCACCACGCACACTCCCGTTCCGGCCGGAATCGACCGCTTCGAAACGGCGCAGATACAGCATTTCTTCGAAGCAGGCCTTGCTCCGGACGTTCCCATGTCGCGGATCCTGGACCTCGGCCGGGAAGACTTTGCTGACGGAAACCCCTTCCTCTTCAACATGGCCGTCATGGGACTCCGGCTTGCGCAGCGGGCCAACGGCGTGGCCAAGCTCCACGGTGAGGTGTCGCGGGGCATGTTCTCCGCGCTCTGGCCGGGATTCGACCACTCCGAGGTGCCCATTACCTCCGTGACCAACGGCGTGCACGTTCCCACCTGGGTGGACTCCAGGATTTCCAAACTCGCCCGTGAACGATTCGGCGTTGAAGCCGAAGTCATGGGCCGCTGGGACCTCGCCTACAACGTCAGCGACGCCGAGGTCTGGGCGCTCCGGCGCGAGATGCGGGTCTCGCTCGTCGAGGATGTCCGGCGCCGGCTGCGTGCGGCCTGGAAGAAGCGCGGCGCCGCCGACGCCGAGCTGGGCTGGACCGACTCGGTGCTGGACCCGGATGTCCTCACCATCGGCTTCGCCCGGCGCGTGCCCACGTACAAGCGGCTGACCCTCATGCTGCGCGAGCCGGAGAGGCTGAAGGCCCTCCTGCTGCACAAGGAGCACCCCATCCAGCTGGTCATCGCGGGGAAGTCGCACCCGGCGGACGACGCCGGCAAGAAGATGATCCAGGACCTGGTCCGCTTCACGGATGACCCGAAGGTCCGCCACCGCATCGTGTTCCTGCCGAACTACGACATCGCCATGGCCAGGACACTGTTCCCGGGCTGCGACGTCTGGCTCAACAACCCGCTGCGTCCGCTGGAAGCCTGCGGCACGTCCGGTATGAAGGCGGCCATCAACGGGTCCCTCAACCTGTCCGTGCTCGACGGCTGGTGGGATGAGATGTACGACGGCGAGAACGGCTGGGCGATCCCGACCGCCAACAACGGCGCTTCCGCCGAGGAACGGGACGACATCGAGGCAGCCGCGCTTTATGAGCTGCTCGAGTCGCAGGTGGCGCCGCGCTTCTACGGCAACACCGTCTCCGAATCGGCCGGCGCTGCCGGGCCCTCCGACTCCGGCCAGGAGAAGATTCCCACGCACTGGGTGTCGATGATCAAGCACACGCTGGCCCACCTGGGCCCTGCCGTCTCGGCGGAACGGATGCTGCAGGACTACGTCAACATCCTGTACAGGCCCGCCGCAATCTCGGGCCGGCACGCGGTGGCCGGTTCCTACGCCCAGGCCAAGGCACTCGCAGCCTGGGTCTCCAAGGTCCGTGCGGCATGGCCGCACCTCCACGTGGAGCACGTGGACTCCATGGGAGTGTCCGAGGAGCCGCAGATCGGTGACTCGCTCCAGGTCAACGCCTACGTGGGGCTGCACAACCTGTCGCCCAACGATGTGTCCGTGGAGGTGGCCTACGGCCAGGCGGAGGAAAACGACGAACTCGCCAACGTGACCTTTGTGGAACTGGAGCCGAAGGAGGAACTCGGCAGCGGCCGCCACCTCTTCACCGGGTCCATCGTCATCGACCGCTCCGGGTCCTTCGGATACACCGTCCGTGTGCTGCCCAAGCACGAGGCGCTGGCATCCAAGGCCGAACTGGGGCTGATTGTCAACGCCTAGTCAGCCTCCTCGCGCTTCCTGACGTGGCCGCTTAGAGGAAGACGGCGATGACTGACAGGTCGTGGCCGGCGTAGCTTTCGGCGTCCTGCAGGATCTCGCAGACGACGCCGAAGGAGCGTCCGCTGCGAAAGGCGGCGGGCACCTGCCAGATGAGGGTCAGGGGTTCCTGGCCGTTGTCGGAGATGGCGTCGGCGAAGTCGTGCAGCGAGTCGTTGAGGGCGTCGAGGTTCACGCCGTAGTGGTCCGGGAAGTTCAGTGCCTCGCCGAAGGTGGCCAGCACTGCTTTCTTGGACTCCGCGGCCGGGATCACCAGGCTGCGGCGGCCTGCGTCCGCAATCTGGTCGCGCAGCTCGTCAACGGTCCAGGTGTCCCCGGAATAGATCTTCATGGGTACTATTTGCCTTCTGCTATGAATTTGAATGACGCGTAGTGGTCCGGGGTGTAGTATTTCTCGCCGTCCTTGCCCGCCACGATCCTGCGGGCGCCCCTGTCTGACTCGCCGGGGGTGGGGACCGTGTATTCCTTGTAGTACCCGCCCGACTTGCGCGGCAGGACGCGCTCGAAATTGCTGAACGTCACGCCGTCGCGGCTGTACGGAAAGGGGCCGCCCTGCCGGATCAGGACAAGGGTGCGGCGGCCCTCGGCCGGCAGCTGGGACTCCCGGATGGTGGCCAGCCCGGAAGGGTTGGGAACAGCCGTCACGCTTGCGGACGGAGAAGTGGCCGCGGGCGCCTGCGCGGTGGGCGACGCAACGGGCCCGCACGCCACGAGGGCCGCCAAGGCGAGCCCTATCAGCAGAGACCCTACGGCCATTGTCCTCCGCTTGTTGGTGGGGTACACGTGGCCTAGGTGCGGTAGATGCTGATGGTGTTCGCCAGAACGCTGTCCCGCTCACCGGAGGCAACCAGGCTGCCTTGGCGGCGGTCGTGGAGCTCGGACGTGGTGAGGCGCAGTTCGAAGATCCGCTTGCCGGTGCCGTCGTCGTTGGTGACCTGGGGAAGGGTGACATTGGCATCCTCGCGGCCGCCGTTGACCACAACGAGTCCTGCCACCTGGCCGTCGTCGGAACCCAGCAGCAATTGCACCACCCTGTGCCGGGGATCGTTCCACCGTTCCATGGACATCGGCTGGCCGTCCTCGTCATACCAGTACAGGTAGGACTGGGCGTCGCGGACCGGATAATCGTGGGGCTGGCCGGCCAGGAATTCCTTGCGGAGGCGGATGACGCGCTTGGCGCTGCGGAGCATGGCGTGCGACTCCGGCGTGCTGGTCCAGTCGAGCCAGGCGAGGGGGTTGTCCTGGCAGTAGGCGTTGTTGTTGCCCTGCTGGGTGCGGCCAAGTTCGTCGCCGGCCGTGATCATGGGAACACCGAGGGAGATCATGAGCGAGGCCATCAGGTTGCGCCGGGTCTGGGCGCGCCGGGCCAGGATGCTTTCGTCCTCGGTCCGCCCTTCAAAACCGTGGTTGTAGCTGCGGTTATCGCCGTGGCCGTCCCGGTTCTGCTCACCGTTGGCCTCATTGTGCTTGCGGTCGTAGGACACCAGATCGGTCATGGTGAAGCCGTCGTGGGCGGTGATGAAGTTCAGCGACGCCAGCCGGGAACGTCCTGACGGCTCAAAGAGGCTCGCCGAGCCGGACATGGCGTCGGCCAGCCGGGCCACGGAACCGCCTTGGCCGCCGGCGTCGATGGCCGCACGGTCCGCGAGCCAGAACGAGCGCAGGGCGTCCCGGTAGTGGTCGTTCCAGTCCACCCAGCCGCCCGGGAAGCGTCCGGTCTGCCAGCCGCCGTACCCCACATCCCAGGGCTCGGCGATCAGCTTGACCCGGGACAAAACCGGGTCCGCCGCGACGGCCACCAGGAACGGATGGTTCGGATCGAACTCGTTGGCGGCATTGCGGCACAGCGTGACGGCCAGGTCGAAACGGAAGCCGTCGACGTGGAATTCATCGACCCAGTAGCGGAGCGAATCCAGCACCAGCTGGACCACGCGGGGCTCGCCGAAATTGAGCGTGTTCCCGCAGCCTGTGGTGTCGATGTACTTGCCGTGGCCGTCGGTGCGGTAATACTTCTGCTCGCCCAGTCCGCGGAAGCCGAAGGTGTGGCCGTCGGGCCCGCCCTCTGCGGTGTGGTTGTAGACGACGTCCAGGATGACTTCGATGCCCGCAGCGTGGAGCAGCTTGACCATGCCCTTGAACTCGTCCTGCACGGCCTGCGGCCCGGAGTCCTGCGCAGCCTGCGTGGCGTAGGCGGGGTGCGGGGCGAAGAATGCCGCCGTGTTGTAGCCCCAGTAGTTGGTCAGGCCGAGGTTCTGAAGGTGCGGCTCGTCCAGGTGGAAATGCACCGGCAGCAGCTGTACGGCCGTGATGCCGAGGCCGGTCAGGTGCTCGATCATGGCCGGATGGGCCATGCCAGCGTAGGTTCCGCGCAGGGTCTCAGGGATGTCCGGGTGCAGCTTGCTCTGCCCGCGGACATGGGCCTCGTAAATGATGGTGTTGCGCCACGGCGTGTGGGGGCGGTCGTCGGCGCCCCAGTCGAAGTCGCTGGCCATCCTGACGTTCGTCAGGAAACCGTTGCGCTGGTCCACGGCGCGGCCGTAGGGATCGAGCAG
The DNA here is from genome assembly GCF_002008315.2 of Arthrobacter sp. KBS0703. Lineage (NCBI taxonomy): Bacteria > Bacillati > Actinomycetota > Actinomycetes > Micrococcales > Micrococcaceae > Arthrobacter > Arthrobacter sp. KBS0703. The sequence continues at coordinate 3,168,773 of NZ_MVDG02000001.1, forward strand.
CAGCGGCTGCCGGTCGTCGCCGTGGTCGTCGTCAAAATTCAGGGTGGGAACGGAAAGCGGCAGGACTTGGGCGTCGGGAGCCGCGCGGAAGCCGTAGCGCGAGCCGACCGGGAAACCTTCAACAATGCCGTGATGGACGCCATTCGTGACGTTCGGCAGCGGCTGGAGCCGCCAGCTGCCTCCCGGCGCCTGGTACGCGACCTCCAGGGTGAGGACGCCAGGCGCATAGACAGCCACGTTGGCGCGCGTGCCGTGCGAGCCGTCCCCTGCAGGCCTGGGGCGCGGCGAACTGACGCCGAGGGGGAAGGCCTGGGAGGCGTCCACGGTCGAGGCTGTGTCTAAGAGGGGCATTACCATCGGTTAAAGCTTAGCTGGCACTGACAAATAAGCTGATCTATTCCGGGATGTTGCACACGGGCGGACGGCGTCCGGGCAGCGGCATACTGGTAGTACGCACCGACATGGAGGCACTCGTGAGGGTTGCACTTGCCCAGATCATCACCGGCCGGGACCTGGCCGCCAACCTCGAGCTGGTCGAGGAGTACGCCCGCCGCGCCAAGGACGGGGGCGCCGAGCTGGTCGTGTTCCCTGAGGCCTCCATGCGCGCCTTCGGAAATTCGCTGATCGACATCGCAGAACCGCTGGATGGCCCGTGGGCCAACCGGGTCCGCTCCATTGCCGCCGGTCTTGGCATCGTGACCGTGGCCGGAATGTTCACTCCGGGAGCGTCCTCTTCCGGAGGGCAGGCGAAGGTCCGCAATACCCTGCTGGTCACCGGTCCCGGCGTGGAAGCCAGCTACGACAAGGTTCACCTCTTTGATGCCTTCGGCTTCCTCGAATCGGACACCGTGGACGCCGGGACAGGACCTGTAACGTTCGACGCCGGCGGCGTCACCTTTGGCCTGGCCACCTGTTACGACATCCGTTTCCCTGCACTTTTCACGGCCAACGCCGACCGGGGAGCCGTGGCGAACATCGTCTGCGCCTCGTGGGGTGCGGGGCCCGGCAAAGTGGAGCAGTGGCAGCTCCTGGCCCGCGCACGCGCCGTGGACACCACCACCTACGTGCTTGCCTGTGGACAGGGCGATCCGGCTACCCAGGGTGTTGAACCGCGGGGCGCTGCCCCGACCGGAGTGGGACACACCGCCGTCGTATCGCCTTTCGGCGAAGTCCTCGAAGAGCTCGACGGCGCCCCCGGCCTGCTGTTCGCCGACCTGGATCCCGCCGTGGTCAAGGACGCCCAAACCAGGCTCCCGGTCCTGGCCAACCGCCGGCAGTTCTAGGCTCTGCTCCGAGTGCCGCTGTCACCGTTAACGGGAAACGCTCCCGCACGTTAAGTGCGGAAGCGTTTCGCATTTTCTGACAAGAGTTGCCAAATTCGCATGCCGGCCCGAGCCGGTCTCGACAGGCTCGACCAGCGGGGACTCGACCGGCGGGGAACTACTTGACGGCGCGCTGGCGGGACACCTCGTAGAGGGAGATGCCGACGGCCATGGAGGCGTTGAGCGATTCCATGGCGGAGTCGATCGGGATGGAGACGATCTGGTCGCAGTTCTCCCGGACGAGGCGGCTGAGACCCTTGCCTTCGGAGCCCACGACAATGCAGACGGGCTCGGTGGCCAGGGTGAGGTCCGGCAGCGAGACGTCGCCGTCGCCGTCGAGTCCGAGGACGAAGATGCCCATGGACTTGAACTGCTTCAGGGCGTTGTTCAGGTTGGACGCGCGGGCGACGGGCACGCGGACGGCGGCACCGGCGCTGGTCTTCCAGGCGGAGGCCGTGACACCCACGGAACGGCGTTCCGGGACGATCACGCCGTGGCCGCTGAAGGCCGAGACGGAGCGGATGATGGCGCCGAGGTTGCGGGGGTCCGTGATGCCGTCGAGGGCAACGAAGATGGGCGCGTTCGAGACGTGCCCCTTCTTCCACCGCTCGACGGTCTGCTCGGCCAGGTCGTAGGCGTCCTGGTATTCGTACGGCGGGATCTGCAGCACGAGGCCCTGGTGCACGGCGTCGTCGGTCATCCGGTCGAGTTCCGGTTTGCCGGTCTCCAGCAGCGGGATGCCGCGTTCGGCGGCCAGCTTGAGTGATTCCTTGACGCGGTCGTCCATCTCGATGCGGATGGCCACGTGCAGTGCCTTCGCGGGGATCCCGGCCCGGAGCGCCTCCACGACGGAGTTGCGGCCGGTGACCACTTCCTCGGTGGCGCGTCCCTTAGGGCCCGAACGTGCGCCGGGGTTGCGGCTACCTCCGGAGCGCTTGGCCTCTGAGCGCTCAGAGAGCTGCTTGTTCTTGTATGCCTTGTGATACGGGCGATCCTCGGCTTTGGGGGTTGGCCCCTTGCCTTCGAGTGCCTTGCGGCCGTGGCCACCGGTTCCGGTGGTGGGGCCCTTCTTGAGCTTGCGGATTGCGCCCGGGCGACCGTTGTTGGCCATGAGTTCCACCCTTGGTTGTATTGAGTACGTCTGAACTCCAGTCTACTGACTCAAGTTAAATCGTTGACCGGGGCGGATCGCTGCCGCGGAATCTAGCCGCGCTGGAGGCTCCAGGTGGCGCCGTCCGCGCTGTCTTCAACCACCACGCCGGCGGCGGACAAGACGTCCCTGATGGCGTCCGATGCGGCCCAGTCCTTCCGCGCCCGGGCGTCCGCGCGGGCGGCAAGCTGGGCCTCCACAAGTGTTCCGAGGGCCGCGGTGGCCTGATCGTCGACGGCCGGCTGCGCGGCGTCGCTGATTCCCAGCACACGGAGCATGTCAGTCACGCTGGTCAGCGCCTGCCGTGCTGCCGCGAAGTCACCGCCGGTGAGCGCGGTGTTCCCTGCGCGGACCGTGTCATGCAGGACTCCCAGGGCCTGCGGCACGTTGAGGTCGTCGTCCATGGCGGCGGCGAAGGCGTCCGGCACCGTGCCGTGGCTGCCGAACAACAGGGAGCCGTCCGCCGACAGGGCGCGGACCGCCCGCGCGATGAAACCGTCGATGCGGTCGACGGCGGCGGTGGCTTCCTGCAGGGATGTCGGCTGGTAGTCCAACACCGAGCGGTACTGGGCCTGGCCGAGGTAGTAGCGGACCACGCGGGGCGGGGCGAGTTCCAGCATTTCAGCCGGGCTGACGGTGTTGCCCACGGACTTGGACATTTTTTCGCCCTGGTATGTGACCATGCCGTTGTGCATCCAGAAGTTGGCAAAGGCGTGGCCGGCAGCCTGCGACTGGGCCATCTCGTTCTCGTGGTGCGGGAAGCGCAGGTCCAGGCCGCCGCCGTGGATGTCGAATTCGGGGCCGAGGTACTTGGTGACCATGGCGGAGCATTCGAGGTGCCAGCCGGGGCGGCCGGCGCCCCACGGCGAAACCCAGCTTGCCGTCGTCGGCTCGCCTTCCTTGTGGCCCTTCCAGAGCGCGAAGTCGCGCGGGTCCTTCTTGCCGCGGGGGTCGGCGTCAGTGGCCCCCTGCATGTCATCGAGCTTCTGCCGCGTCAGCGACCCGTACTTGTTCCATGAGCGGACGTCGAAGTAGACGTCACCCGAGCCGTCGAGGGCCGGGTAGGCATGGCCGCGGTCGATCAGCTGCTGGATGAGGGCGAACATCTCCGGGATGTGGCCGGTGGCGCGCGGCTCGTAGGTGGGGCGGGAGACGCCGAGGGTGTCGTAGGCCTTGAGGAATTCCTGCTCGTACCGGTACGCCAGCGCCCACCATTCCTCTTCAGGAACGGCTCCGGGCTCCTGCTCGAAATCCGGGTGGAACGACGCCTCGGACTTGGCGAGGATCTTGTCGTCGATGTCGGTCACGTTGCGGACCACCGTGACCCGGAACCCCCGGTACTCAAGCCAGCGCGTGAGCTGGTCGAAGGCGATGGCGGAGCGGATGTGCCCCACGTGTGGCATCCCCTGCACCGTCGCCCCGCAGTAGTACAGGCTTGCCTTGCCCGGTACGAGGGGAACGAAGTCGCGGACTTCGGCGGATGCGGTGTCGTAAAAGCGGAGGGTCACCGCTCCAGATTAGCCGATGGCATTGACCGCTTACTTGCAGACCTCGCCGATCCTGTTGTTCTGGTTCTTGAGCTCGGTGAGCTGCTCTGCGCTCTTGTCCCCGAGCGAGGTGCCGGCCACCTTCTTCATGACGTCAGCCATCTTCTGGATCGGGTCGGCAAGCTCCGGGGCTACCTTGTCGGCAACCTCCTGGTAGTGCTTGGCGATCTGGTCTGCCTGCTGGACTTGGCTGCCGGTCGGTTTGAAGGTGTCCCCCTGGAGGAACTTGCAGCTCTCGTCCACGCTCATCTTGGGGCTTCCGGCGCAGCCTGCGAGGAGCAGCCCTGCGATCACGACGGCGGGAAGCAGCTTTTTCACGACAGGTCTCCTGATATTGCGGTACTGGTGCTGCTTCCAGCCTAGGCGATCCGGTCAGGGGGCCGGGTACACGAGGGCCGTGGCCACCGCCGAAATTCCCTCGCCGCGGCCTGTGAATCCGAGGCCGTCGCTGGTGGTGGCGGTGACGCTCACGGGGGCGCCGGCGGCTTCGCTCAGCACGAACTGCGACTCTTCGCGCCGGGGACCGAACTTGGGCCGGTTGGCCACGAACTGCACAGCGATGTTGCCGATTTCGAAGCCGGCGGCCCGGACGATCCGGGCCGCTTCCGCCAGGAGGGTGACTCCCGAGGCGCCCGCAAGTTCCGGGCGGTCAGTGCCGAAGTGCGTGCCGAGGTCTCCGATGCCGCAGGCGGAGAACAGGGCGTCAGCGGCTGCGTGGGCGACCGGGTCGCCGTCGGAATGGCCGGCCAGCCCCCGCTCCCCTTCCCAGAACAGGCCGCCCAGCCAGAGCGGCTGCGATGCACTTTCCGGGGCGAAGGCATGGACATCAATGCCGATTCCGGTGCGGGGCAGGATCATTTTCACTTCGGCCGGGCTCAATGTCTCAGCCGGCTTCTCTGCGCTCATGGACTCAGCCCTCGACCCAGCGGACGCCCAGGGGTCCCTCGAGGAGGCCTTCGGCGATGATCAGGTCCAGCGGCGTGGTGATTTTCAGGGATTGGCTGGCGCCCCGGACGGCATGCACCGGTACACCCAGGAGCTCCACCAGCATGGCGTCGTCGGTCACGGCGGCGGCCTGGCGTTCGTCGAACCGGAGTGCGGCCTGGTGCGCCTGCCTCAGGGTCTCAAGGTTAAAGCCCTGCGGTGTCTGGACCGACCGCAGCTCTTCACGGGGAGCCGTTCCGGTCACGAGTTCAGGCGCGATGTCCAGGTCGCGGCCCTGGGTGGCGGCAACTGTCTTGACCGTGTCAACGACGGGAATGACCGGGATGACGGCCGATGCCCCGGCGGCCAGGGCCTGGGCCACCCGGTGGAAGACGGACTCGGGCGTGAGTGCGCGGGCGGCATCGTGGACGAGCACGGCTTCGGTCCCGTCCTCAAGGGCGGCCAGCGCGGACCGGACGGAATCCGCCCTGGTGGGTCCGCCGTCGACCATGGTCAGGAGCGGGCCGCCATCGACGAGCTCCACACGGAAGTCTTCGCACAGCTGACGCAGCCCGTCATCGCCGGCAGGCAGGGCAACGCATACCTGGCGCGCGACCCCGGAGGCCACAATTCCGCGGAGCGCATGCAGGAGGATGGGTTCGCCGCCTAGCGGAACAGCCGCTTTGGGCAAGCCGTAGCCGAGCCGCTGCCCGGATCCTGCCGCCACCAGGATCACGGCGGTGACGGGGCGGGTGGGTGCATTGTTCATGCGGTCTAGCCTACGTCCCGGCCGCTCGGCCCCGGCCGATTTCGCGTCCACGGGCCCAACTGGGTAGCAGCAGGCGCCGTTTTGAGCGCGCAAAACGGCGCCTGCTGCTACCAAGTTGGGGATTTTGGGCAAAAAGAAACCCCGGTGGCGCTTTGCCACCGGGGTTCAATTCTTAGGAAGCCAGGACCTCGTCGAGAACGCTTGCCGCCTTCTCTTCGTCGGTCTTTTCAGCCAAAGCCAATTCTGAGATCAGAATCTGCCGTGCCTTGGCCAGCATTCGCTTCTCGCCTGCGGAAAGGCCCCGATCGTGATCCCGGCGCCACAGGTCGCGGACGACCTCTGCAACCTTGATGACGTCACCGGAAGCAAGCTTCTCCAGATTTGCCTTGTAACGACGCGACCAGTTGGTGGGCTCCTCAGTGAACTCGGCACGAAGCACGTCAAATACGTGCTCCAAGCCTTCTTTGCCCACTACGTCGCGTACCCCAACAAGGTCAACGTTCTCTGCTGGAACTTCAATGGTCAGATCACCCTGAGCCACCTTGAGCTTGAGATACATCTTCTCTTCGCCCTTGACAGTGCGCATCTTGATTTCTTCAATTTTTGCTGCACCGTGGTGAGGGTAAACTACTGTCTCGCCGACCTCAAAAACCATGTGGACTTTCCCCTTTCCCGCAGACCAGTTTATCACGATTAAGGCATATGACTGGCACGGATAAGGGTCAGGAACCGCGTAAATCCGCGGAAAATGGGCCGAATCAGCCGGCCAAACCCCTTGACGAACACGGATAATAGTGTATTCGCGACCCGCCGACAAGCGTTACGCGCGGGTAGTCAGCGCCTCCCGGCGATGCCCTGGCGGCGGCCGAACCTCGCCCGTATGTGTACCGGCCGAATCCTTGTTTGGGTCCGTTTGCCGATAGGCTATGGCTGAAAACTGTTTCAAGACTTTTCAAGGAGTGCGTGACGTGCGTTTCACTGCGATGAACCGGGGCCAGCGCGGCAAGTTGGCAATGGCGGCTGCCGCCCTGAGCGTCGGCCTGCTGGCCCTGACCGGCTGCGGCTACGTCAACGCCCAGCAGACCTCCCACCAGTACGCCGCCTCCGACGGCATCCGCGCCGACGTCGGCCCGCTGCAGCTGCGTAACATGCTCATCGTGTCGTCGGGTGAAAACGAACCCGGCCGCGTGATCGGCGCCGTGTACAACTCGTCCTCCAAGGACGTCAAGCTCACGCTCAAGGGTGCGGAGGGTTCCCAGACCGAAGTCTCGGTGAAGAAGAACTCCTACACGCTGCTGAACGACTCGACGGACCCGGCAACGCTGAGCACGACGGGCGGAAAGGCCGGAACCCTCGTGGACGTCCAGGTCACCGAAGACGGGACGAACGTCAACAAGCCCGTCAAGATTCCCGTGGTTGACGGAACCCTGAAGGAATACCAGCAGTACCTTCCCGCCGGCAGCACGCCCACCGGAACTGCGACGCCGAGCGAGACCGCAACGCCGGGCGAAAGCACGCCGTCCCCCACCGCAAGCCACTGACGGCTGACGCATAGCTGACTACAGAGAAGGAGGGGCTCCCGGCCGGGAGCCCCTCCTTCTCTGTTATGTCTGGGCTTAGGGTTCGAACTTGTAGCCAAGTCCGCGGACGGTGACCAGGAACCGCGGCAGCGACGGATCGGGTTCAATCTTGCTGCGGAGCCGCTTGACGTGCACATCCAGGGTTTTGGTGTCGCCCACGTAATCGGACCCCCACACGCGGTCAATCAGCTGGCCCCGGGTCAGCACCCTGCCCGAATTCCGCAGGAGCATCTCCAGCAGTTCGAATTCCTTCAGCGGCAGGGACACCTGCTCGCCGTCGACGCTCACGACGTGGCGTTCAATGTCCATCCGCACCGGCCCGGCGTGGACGGTGGAGGAAACGAGTTCTTCCGGCTCGCCCTGGCGCCGGAGCACCGCACGGACCCGGGCCACGAGTTCGCGGGAGGAGTAGGGCTTGGTGACGTAGTCGTCGGCACCCAGTTCGAGCCCCACCACCTTGTCGATCTCAGAGTCCTTGGCAGTCAGCATGATCACCGGGACGCTGGAACGCTGCCGGAGCTGCCGGCAGACTTCCGTGCCGGACAGTCCCGGCAGTTGCAGGTCCAGGAGCACGAGGTCGGCCCCGTTGCGGTCGAATTCCGTGATGGCGTCCAGGCCGTTATCCACAACCTCGACCTCGAACCCCTCCTTGCCCAGCAGATAGGACAGCGGATCGCTGAACGATTCCTCATCCTCAACAATAAGAATCCGGCTCAAGCGTTAGCTCCTCGTTCGTGGACGCCGGCGGCGTCGCGTGGTTCCTTGACGTTGTGCGGTTGGCTGCCCTCCGGCAGCTTGGCACGGCCGGACGCCTTGGCGTCGCGCGCCTCACCCGCGGCGGTGCGCATCCGTGGTGGACGGACCTCGGAGGCGGAGTCCTCGTCCTGCCCCTCAATCTCGGGAAGCCGGAGCGTGAACGTGGAGCCCTGGCCGGGCTGTGACCACAGGGTGACTTCGCCGCCATGGTTGGAAATGACGTGCTTGACGATGCTCAGCCCCAGCCCGGTTCCGCCGGTGTGCCGGGACCGCGCCGCATCCACGCGGTAGAACCGTTCGAACACCCGTTCCTGGTCCTCCGGCGAAAGGCCCTCGCCCTGGTCGGTGACGGAGACCGAGATCAGGCCCTCCCTGGAGCGGACTCCGATGCCCACGCGCGTGTTCTCCGGCGAATAGCGGATGGCGTTGTCGATCAGGTTGCGCAGGGCTGTGACGAGGAGGTCCTGATCGCCGTAGACCTTGGCCTCCACGCGGCCGCCGATGACGATCTTGATATTCTTGCTCTCGGCCGGGAGCTGCGAGCGGTCCACGGCTTCGGAGATGACGTCGTTGATGTCCACGGCGTGGCCGCGCTGCGCCACGTTCGCGCCCTGCAGGCGGGACAGCTCAATGATGTCCTGCACGAGCGCCGCCAGCCGGGCGGACTCCTTGTGCATGCGCTTGGCAAAACGGCGGACGGCCTCTTCGTCGTCCGCTGAGGATTCGAGTGCCTCGGCCAGGAGCGAAATGGCCCCCACGGGCGTCTTCAACTCATGGGAGACGTTGGCCACGAAGTCGTTGCGGATCTCTTCGGTACGCGTGATCTCGGTCCGGTCATCGGCCAGCAGCAGGATATATTCTTCACCCAGCATGGCCGCCCGCACCTGCACGATGATGGTTCCCTGACCCAGCGGCCCCCGCGGGAGCTCGAGCTGCTTCTCCAGGATGACGCCGTCGCGGCGCACGTTGGCCGTCATGTCCAGAAGCTCGCGGTGTACAACCGTATGGCCGCGCACCAGGCCGTAGGCATAGGCGGCGGGGCTGGCACGGACGACGCCGTCGATGGCGTCCACCACAACAAACGCCTGCCCGACGACGGCGAGCACCTCGGCGGATCCCGCCGGCAGCGCAGGCTCGTCGTATTCGACGTCCACGAGTTTCCGCTGCTGCTCGCTGACCCTGAATGCGAGCACGCCAAAGACGCCGAACGACAGGCCGATCAGGCCGGCGATGACACCTATGAGCATTGGATCCACGGCTCCAGCTTATGCTTTCGTGAAGGCCGAATAGCCGATCCGGGGCCAAGACGGTGCGGATTCAGCTAACGTTCATCTAGAGGTGCGTAACAGTTCACCGGACACTGGAATAGTGGCCAGTTGGACTGCCGGAACGGTGACACGAAATTCTGACCGCCGCGGCGGGGCGGAGTTTCCAAGGAAAGGACGCCTACGTGCGTAAGGTTTTTCAGGAGGAGCTTGCCCAGGTGGGCGAAGACCTCATCGAAATTTCAAAGCTGGTCAGCGAAGCGATCGTGAAGGCAACGGATTCCTTCGAGGTCGCCGACGTCGATCTGGCGCAGGATGTCATCGCGGCCGACGCACGCATTGACTTCCTGCAGAACAGCCTGGACGAGCGGGCCATCGACATCCTTGCCCTCCAGGGCCCCGTCGCCAGCGACCTGCGCATGATCGTGGGATCGCTGCGCATGAGCGCATCACTTGAGCGCATGGGCGACCTTGCCCGCCACATCGCCCAGCTGGCGCGGCTCCGGTTCCCGTCGACCGTCATCCCGGCACCGCTCACGGACACGTTCAAGAGCTTCGCCGAGCAGGACATCCAGATTGCCAACAAGCTCACGGAACTGCTCGAGACCCGCGACCTCGAAGTTGCCCGCGACATCATGAAGGCCAACACCACGGTGAATGATCTCCACCTCAGCGTGTTCAAGGCGATCGCCCGCAGCGACTGGCAGGAATCACCGGCCACCACCGTGGACGTGGCCCTCGCCAGCCGTTATTTCGAGCGCTTCGCTGACCACGGCGTCTCCGTCGCCCAGAAGGTCACGTACCTTGTGACGGGCGCCTGGCACCCGAACAGCATCGAGCACGGCTAAGGGCCTTCGCTCCTCTTAAAGCAGCGAACGACGGCGGGTGGTCACCTCAGGTGACCAGCCGCCGTCGTCGTCTCGCTGGTTGAGCTCTTGCGAAAGCGGCTCAACTAGCGCACATTCGCGTAGCCTTACTTTTTGCCTTGGTTGGCCACGGCCTGGATAGCCTCCGCAGCGGCCTCGGGATCAAGGTAGGTTCCGCCCGGGTTGATGGGCTGGAAGTCCTCGTCGAGGTCGTACACGAGCGGGATGCCCGTGGGGATGTTCAGGCCGGCGATCGCTTCGTCGCTGATGCCGTCCAGGTGCTTGACCAGGGCGCGCAGGGAGTTGCCGTGGGCGGTGACCAGGACGGTCTTGCCGGCCTTGAGGTCTTCCTTGATGTCCGATTCCCAGTAGGGCATCAGGCGGACAAGGACGTCCTTCAGGCACTCGGTGCGCGGGAGGGCGTCGCCCAGGTCCGCGTAACGGGGATCGTGCGCCTGGGAAAATTCGCTGTTGTCGTCCAGGGGCGGCGGCGGGGTGTCGTAGGAACGGCGCCACAGCATGAACTGCTCTTCGCCGAATTCGGCAAGGGTCTGTGCCTTGTCCTTGCCCTGCAGGGCGCCGTAGTGGCGTTCGTTCAGGCGCCAGTCGCGCTTGACGGGGATCCAGCCGCGGTCGGCCTTGTCCAGGGCAATGTTGGCCGTGTTGATGGCCCGCTTCAGGACCGAGGTGTAGAGGATATCCGGGAGCACGTCGTGCTCGACCAGAAGCTCGCCGCCGCGGAGCGCCTCCTGGCGGCCCTGGTCGTTCAGGTCAACGTCCACCCAGCCGGTGAAGAGGTTTTTGGCGTTCCAGTCGCTGTGGCCGTGGCGCAGCAGAATCAGCTTGTAAGTCATGATTTTCATCCTAGCCGAGCAGGACCCGCCGGCGCCGAGCGTTACATTGTGCCACCCTGTGGCCGCTGCTGCGCGGCTGTGGAACGGCCGGAATGCGGGCCCGCGTTGGGTAGGCTGGGGCGGTGGTGCAAAAAGCAGAGCGGGTGGCGGCGAGCCGGAGCAACCGGGGAAAGCCCGTAGGCAACGTGACCCGCGGCACCACGAACCCCAACCGCATGCGCCGGCTGGACCGCTGGCTGGCCGGACCGCAGGCCTGGCGGCTGCGGGCAGCTGCCCACCCCCTGGTCGTCGACCTCGGCTACGGCGCCTCCCCGGCCACCGCCGTCGAGCTCTTTGAGCGGCTCGGGGCTGTCCGGGCCGATGTGCACGTCTGCGGGATCGAGATCGAGCCGGACCGCGTGCGCGCGGCCAAGGCGCTCGAGCGTCCCGGGCTGAGCTTCCATACCGGAGGGTTCGAACTCCCGGTGCCGGGGCAGCCCGTGCTGGTCCGCGCGTTCAACGTGCTGCGGCAGTACGAGGAAGCGGACGTCCGCGGCATCTGGGGACTGGTGCAGGGCCGGCTGGCGCCCGGCGGGCTGCTCATCGACGGCACATGCGACGAGATCGGCCGCCGGGTCACGTGGATTGCGCTTGATGCCCAGCGCCCGCTCAGCCTGAGCATGTCCGTACGCTTCGGGAGTTTCAACCTGCCGTCCGACATCGCCGAACGCCTGCCCAAGGCACTCATCCACCGGAACGTCCCCGGCGAACGGGTGCACGGTCTGCTGCAGGCCATGGACCGGGCGTGGCTGGAATCAGCCCCGTTGGCATCCTACGGAAACCGGCAGCGGTGGACGGCCATGTGCCGGGCACTGCTCGACGGCGGGTGGCCGGTCCACGACGGACCGGCGCGGTGGCGCCTCGGGGAACTCACCGTGGGCTGGGAAGCCGTGGCGCCGGAGTAGCTCCGGGTTTCGACGGGCCCAACCAGCGAGTGAACTACCAGGGGCCGTAGGGGCCCGTGTTGCGGCTGCCGCCGCGGCCGGCGTCCTTCACTGCGGGCCGGACGTCCGCCAGGTAGACGGAGGCCGCCACCACAGCGGCCAGGCCAAACAGGCCGAGGGGCCCGATCAGGCCGCCTCCCCCGCCGCCCAGCACGGACAGCGCGCCGACAGCCATGCTGCCGCCGGTCAATGCCAGCCAGAACGTCTTGGTCCGCTTGCCCACGGCCTCGAATGCGTTGGCCCTGTGGCGGACGCAGTCGAAGAAGGCCCACACCTCCAGGACCAATGCCGCGAGCCCCAGGATGTAGTACACCGCGTTCTCGACCAGAATGATCAGTACTTTTCCGTCCACCCGCCCAGCCTATCCGCCCAAGGCGTCCAAAGCCTGCTGCAAATCGGCCCAAAGGTCCTCGACGTTCTCGATGCCGACGCTCAACCGGACCAGATTCTCCGGGACACTGACCGGCTCGGCAACGTGCCGGCGTCGTCGTTCAATCAGTGATTCCACGCCGCCGAGCGAGGTGGCGGGCAGCCACAGCTGCAGGGCCCGGACCAGCTTGTCCGCGGCGTCGGCGCCGCTAAGGCCTCCTGCCGGGGCAATCTGGATGCAAAGGATGGAGCCGAAGCCCGTCATCTGCGACTTGGCGCGGTCGTGACCCGGGTCCGAGATCAGGCCCGGATACCGGCTGTCTCTTATACACATCTAGATGTGTATAAGAGACACCGCGGCGGAGGCCTGTCTCTTATACACATCTAGATGTGTATAAGAGACAGGGGCCAGCCAGGCTTCGAACGGGCCGGCGATGCCGCCGTGGATGATGCGGTGGTGAAGCAGGGCCGCCCGCAGTTCGGCGTTCGAGGTCACCAGGGCGCCCAGCACGACGTCGGAGTGGCCGGCCAGGTATTTGGTGACCGAGTGAAGGACGACGTCGGAGCCCAGCTTGAGCGGCTGCTGCACCAGCGGCGTGGAAAAGGTGTTGTCCGTGACGACGATCGCGCCGGCGTCGTGGGCCGCCTGGGTGAGCGCCCTGATGTCGGCGATTCCGAGCATGGGGTTCGTGGGGCTCTCCAGCCACAGCATGTGGGCGGGCTTTCCGTCCGCCGGCGCCAGCTGTGCCCGGACGGCGTCCGTGTCCGCGATATCCACGGTGCGGAGCTCGAGCAAGCCCTTGTCGGACAGTTCAGCTGCCATCACCAGCGAACCGGCGTAGCTGTGGGACGGCATCACTAAGACGCCGCCGGCGGGAACGAGTGAAAGCGCGGAACTGACCGCCGCCAGTCCGGATGCGTAGAGAAGGCCAGGCAGCGAGGCGCCTTCGAGCTGGCCCAGGGCCTCCTCGAACGGGTCCCAGGTGGGGTTCGCGTAGCGGCCGTAGCCGCGGTCGCCGTCGTCAAGGGCGCCGGTGCCGAAGTAGGTGGAGGACAGCACGATCGGCGGGTTGACGGGCGCATCGTGCTCACGGGGAGGACGGCCTGCGGCCACAACCACCGTTTCCGCCGAAAGGGACGCCGCGTGCTGTTCGGAAAGACTCATGGTCAAAGCGTACGTTGGCCGCCCGCCCGGTGAAAAAGCGGTTACGGCGGCCATTTCCTGTCAGTGATTGTCGGTAGGCTGGACCAGTGAACACGCACAGTCCCGGACTTTTCATCGCCTTCGAAGGCGGTGACGGCGCCGGCAAGTCAACGCAGGCCGCCCGGCTGGCCGGATCACTCGAATCGCTGGGCCTGACCGTGCTCCGGACCAGGGAACCGGGCGGGACCCCGATCGGCGAGAAGCTGCGGTCCCTCGTGCTGGACCACGGCCACGGCCACATCGACGCCCACACGGAAGCGCTCATCTTCGCCGCCTCCCGGGCGGCCCACGCCAGCCAGGTCATCCGGCCGGCCCTGGAACGCGGTGACGTGGTGCTGACGGACCGCTACATCGACTCCTCCGTGGCCTACCAGGGCGCAGGGCGGGACCTCGGCACGGACGCCGTGCGGTGCATCAACGAGTGGGCCACGTCCGGGCTGCAGCCCGATCTCACGGTGCTGCTGGACGTCCACCCGGCAGACGGCCGCAGCCGCCGCACGGCCGCGGACGCCGCCGAGGACCGCATGGAATCGGAAGCGGACGAGTTCCATGCCCGCATCCGGCAGGCCTTCCTGGATCTCGCCGCCGCCCGGCCGGACAGCTACCTTGTCCTTGAAGCGCGGCTCCCCGTCGATGAGCTTGCCACCACCATCCTGGACCGCGTCGGGAAACTCCTGGCCTCCTCCGGCAGGAGGATGGGATGACAGTCTGGGATGACCTCCAGGGCCAGCCCGCCGTCGTCGCGCAGCTGCGTCAGGCTGCCACGGGAGAGGGACCTACCCACGCATGGCTGTTCACCGGGCCGCCCGGCTCGGGCCGGTCGAATGCCGCCAAGGCCTTCGCCGCAGCGTTGAACTGCGACCAGGACGACGTCTCGCTCCGCGGCTGTGGCGAGTGCGCGGCGTGCCTGACCATCCTCGGCGAGACCCATGCCGACGTCGCGTTCGTGCGCACCGAAAAGGTGACCATCACCATCGAGGAAGCACGGGAACTCGTTTCCACGGCCGGCAACCGGCCATCGTCGGGGCGCTGGCGGATCATCGTGGTGGAAGACGCCGACCGCATGGCCGAGCGCACCACCAACGTGCTGCTGAAGGCAATCGAGGAACCCACGCCGCGCACCATCTGGATGTTGTGCGCCCCCTCCCCGGCGGACGTCCTCGTGACCATCCGCTCGCGGTGCCGGGCGGTGGCGCTGCGGCTCCCGCCCGCCGCGGATGTCGCGGCCCTCCTGGTCAAGCGCGACGGCGTGGATCCGGCGCTGGCCGAACGCGCGGCCCGTCTCTTATACACATCTAAAGCCACGTCGGAATCGCCCGCCGCCTGGCCCGCGACGCCGAGGCCCGTGAACGGCGGCTGGAGACCGTCCGGTTCCCGCTCGGCTTGCGGGGCATTACGGCTGCCGTGATGATGGCTGATAAACTCGTGAAGATCGCCACCGAGGAGGCCAACAGCTCCAATGAGGAGCGTGACGCCGCCGAGAGGGCCGCCCTGCTTGCCACACTGGGCGCCCCCGAGACCGGAACGCTGCCGCCAGCCATGCGCAGCCAGGTCAAACAGCTGGAGGACGATCAGAAGCGGCGTGCGAAACGCTCGGTGACGGACTCCCTGGACCGGACGCTGACGGACCTTTTGTCGTTCTACCGGGACGTCCTGATCATCCAGCTCGGGAACGCCGTGGATTTGGTGAACGTTGAGCTGAGAGGCGAGCTGGAGGAATTTGCAGGCAGGTCGGGCCCCGAGGTGACCCTCGCAAGGATGGACGCCATCAACAAGGCCCGCAAGCGCATCACCACCACGAACGTCGCTCCGCTGCTGACCATAGAGTCAATGGCGGCCAGCCTGATCTAGCCCCATGCCCGCCCCGCCCCGTGACGCCTGACGCCGTTGCCCACAAGGAGAACCGCATGATGTCTGCACCGCCCCTGTCCGCGCGATCCCGATCCCTTGCGACCGGGCTGCGGGCCGTCGGCGCCATGGCGCTGGTCATGCTGCTGGCATCGTGCAGTTTCCTGGGCCAGTCCAAGGGCAGTTCGTCGCAGGGCAACTCCACCGGCCAGGCGGACCCGTCCATCGCGGCTGCGGCCCCGGACGGACTGAAGGACATTTACTCCCAGAAAGTGGTCTGGGAGCCCTGCGAGGACAAGCTCCAGTGCGCCAAGATCAAGGTCCCCCTCGACTACGCCAAGCCGGACGGCAAGACCATCGAAATCGCCGCCCTGAAAATGTCCAGCACGGGGGGCAAGAAGCAGGGCAGCCTGCTCGTCAACCCCGGCGGCCCGGGAGCTTCCGGCTACGACTTCGTCCGGGACGCCGGCGCGAGCCACTTCTCCGACAAGCTGCGATCCAACTACGACCTCGTCGGCTTCGACCCCCGCGGCGTCAAGCGCTCGTCTCCTGTCACGTGCCTGACGGACAAGGAACGCGACGAAGCCCGCGCCAAGATCTACACGCCCGAGACCGACGCCGGACTGGCCATCCTCCGCGCCGACAACAAGGCTGTGGCGGCCAAGTGTGCCGAGGGCACCGGACCGGTGTTGGCGCACATCGACACCGTCAGCTCGGCCAAGGACCTTGACGTCCTGCGCGCCGTGCTCAACGACTCCAAGCTGAACTACATGGGGTTCTCCTACGGAACGTTCCTCGGTTCCACCTACGCTTCGCTGTTCCCGAACAACGTGGGCCGCATGGTCCTCGACGGCGCGCTGGACCCCTCGCTCACCGCCGAGGAACTCACCAGCGGCCAAGCGAAGGCGTTCGACAAGGCGCTCCACGCCTACGTCGCACACTGCCTCGGGGAGAACGGCTGCCCGCTGAGCGGCACTGTCGAGGACGGGATCCAGCAGATCCGCGACCTCATCGAGTCCGTGAAACAGACTCCGCGCACCGCCAAGGACGGCCGGGTTGTGGGTGCCAACACCTTTGTCAGCGGCCTCATTGTTCCGATGTACGGCAATGAAAGCTGGCCGGCCCTGACCCAGGCGCTGGACGCAGCCATGAAGGGCGACGTGAGCCCCATGCTGCGGCTGGCCGATCTTGGCGCGGACCGCGCTCCCAACGGCAAATACACGTCAAACACCGCCTTCGCCTTCGGCGCGATCAACTGCCTGGACTACCCCAGCAGCAGCGATACGGCGGCCATGCGCGCCGAGGAGCAGCAGCTGGTCGGAGTCTCCCCCACCCTGGGTTACTTCTTTGCCTACGGCGGCGCGAACTGCGCGGACTGGCCGTACAAGAGCACCCGCACGCCTGCCGCCGTCGAGTACACCGGCTCCGCGCCGATCGTCGTGGTGGGCACGACAGGTGACCCCGCCACCCCCGTGGAATGGGCCAGCGCCCTGCGGAAGCAGCTGGGCAACGCCTCGCTGCTGACGTGGAAGGGTGAGGGCCACACCGCGTACGGCCGGTCCAACAGCTGCATCGGCGATGCCGTGGACAAGTACTTCGTGGACGGCAAGGAACCGGCGGATAACACCGTCTGCTGACGCGGACTGTTGTCAGAGGCCCGCTGCGCGGCCCTCGAGCAGCGCAGGAAAGTCCTTGACGGAAGGAACGACGGCGGTGGCCCCGGCTCCCCGCAATGTCGCCTCCGTATGCGCCCCGGTGAGGACACCTGCCGCCACCGTGGCTCCCGCACGCAGGCCGGTATGGATGTCCGCGCTCGTGTCCCCCACGACGGCAACCTTGCGGACGTCGTCGATGTCGAGCGCGAGGACAGCTGTCAGCACCATGTCCGGGAAGGGCCGGCCGCGGCCTGCGTCGGCCGGGCACAGGCTCAGGTCGGCAAGCCCCATCCAGCCGAGCGACTCAAGCACCATGTTCTGCGTGTGCCGCCCGAAGCCGGTGGCCAGGCAGACCTTGATCCCGGCATCGCGCAGCCAGCCGATGGATTCCTCGGCACCGGGAACAGGGCGGATTCCGCCAGCGGCTATCAGCTCGTCGCAATTCAGCTCAAACATCCTGTTGGCGCTGACGGCAGTCTTCGGATCACTGAACAATTCGCTGAAGACGGTCATCCGGGAGATTCCGGAATGGTCGCGCGCGTAGCCCTGCATGCGCTCAAATTCAGCGGAGCCTTCCGGGACCCCCTGTTCCACCAGTGTGCGGGACATCGCCCGTTCCATCAGGCCGCCGTCGAACACTGTTGTTCCCACCATGGCCAGCACGGCCAGGCGGACCTCCTGGCCTTCAGGCACGGCAACCAGGCCAGCGGACCGTTCGCTGCCCAAGATCATTCCTGCCCCTCCCCCGTTGAAGACCGCTGCGCTGTTCATGGCCGTTGCGCTGTCTAAAGTCATGGTCAAGCTCCTTTGCCGACGTGGCCCGCATGCTGCACCACTCTGTTTCCGCCAGCATCGCTGCTCTGTCTGGTGGTGGCCTGAACCCGATCCGACCGTCGAATGAACATCCTGCCAACGTCAATCGCGGGCTGGAGAAGCCGTCATTTTGACCCGGACGCAGGGACTCTATTACAGTTGACTCTTGCATGAACCAGCCGGTTTACCGGTTGTTTGGTGCGGTGCTTCCTTAGCTCAGTCGGTAGAGCGTTTCACTCGTAATGAAAAGGTCATCAGTTCGATTCTGATAGGAAGCTCGAGACGAACCCCGTGTTCCCGCTGATCCAGCGGGAATGCGGGGTTTCTTGCTTTGCCGCCGACCTTTTGGGTTTTCGTCCCGAGTGCGGGCCGGCAGGGCGGCCTGAATGCGGGACATTCCTTAGGTAAACCTTGGCGCCGTTCCCTCAATTCTGGGCGGCGCTGAGACCACCACCGGCGCCGAACGCCGCTCTTATTCCAAGATGCGGAGGGGAGACTGTGGGTGTCCGGCAATTAAGGGTGACCGCGAACCCGAGAACACAGGACAGCCGGGGCCGGCGCTCTCCCAGTAGCACCGCCCCCGGCATCGCAAGCCCGCGCCAGGCTGGGTGGCTAGGACGGGCACGTAGTCCCGCCCGGTTCGGTGGAAACCTGATCCGGGCGGGAGTCCGCCGCTAATTTCCAGGCCTTGGCCGGCTCCGGTCATAACGAATCGTTGGGTGGACGCCCCCGCGTCACCCGCCGCATCATGCCGCTGTCCCTGCTATGTTGCCAGGTCACAGTCCGGTGATCGCAGAAGTGCCCTGCGCGGAGATGTCCTCCGCCTGAATGGTCCACGCTGACCAGTCCAGAGGACTGGCGGAGGGGCGTCCGAGAAGATAGCCCTGACCGGTTTCCATCCCGAAGCTCTTGACGAGCGCGAGCTCTTCTTCGGTCTCGATTCCTTCGGCGGCCAGGACCGCGCCGGTCTCCATCGCCAGTTCGACCATGGTGGAGGCATCCGGATGCCCGTGAGGACTTTGCAGTCCTTCAAGGAAACCGCGGTCAAGTTTGACGACGTCCGGGTGAATCCTCCGGATCAGGTCCGAGGCGACACCGTAGTGGCCGGAGCCGTCGACCGCCACGCGCAGGCCGGCGCGGCGCAGCGGTGCCAGGGAACGGTTCAGTGTGGGGATCTCGTCACTGCCGATACGCCCGGCGAGGTCGATGATGATCCTGTCCAGGCCGAGGCCGGAACCCTCCAGCATCCAGGGAACGCGGGTGTCCCGGCAGATCGCTGAACTGAGGTTGAACGTGACGAACAGATGCCCCGGCACGTCACGGGCTGCTTCGAGGGCGCACTGCAGAGCGGCAATTTCCAGGTCCGGGCCAAGCCCCACGGCGGCGGCATCGCGGAACCAGACGTCGGCGCTGGCACCGTCGTCACTGACGAACCGGGTAAGTGCTTCGAACCCGGTCACGGTGCCGGACGGCAGTTCCCTGATGGGCTGAAAGGCCGTGAGCAGCATCCTGTTGCGGAGGACAGTCCGGATCCTGTCCCTGCTTTCCTGGGCAAAGAGCACCGACAGGTACCGCGGCTGTGCCGGCGCCAGCTGGTCCTGCAGGGACTCTGCGAAAGACTCATCGGCGTCAGTCGCCGCCCGGGTGGCAACCAGATGCTCCAGAAGCGCCCGTTCCGGTTCGTCCGGATGGGAAGCCAAGAGGTCGCGGAGCTGCGACCGGGCCCATTCGCCCTGCGGATCAGAATCCGCCAGGACTTCAGCAATAATCTGTGTGACCTGCCCGCGCAGCGTCACGCCGTCTTCGTCTTGCGGAGGAGGCGAGGCCTGTCCGTCCGGACCGGGCCTGAATGACTCTCCGAACTCCGCTAGAAAAGAAAACCTGTCCCCCGACATCGGCTATTCCTTTGTGTGTGCGCGCACCGGCTGAGCCCGGCACGGAACCCGGTCCCTGCATCCCTGTGGGAAACGCGGACCGAGCCTGGTTGAAGACTACAAGCGTCGGGACTAATTGTCTCCAGTTCCGCGCGCACGGGATTATTGTTCCGCTGAGGGCGGTGTCGCCGGAAGGCTGGCGGACACCCGACCAGGACCTGCGTCGATGGGGTCAGCTGGCTGCGCTGACCGCAATGAAGCCGCCCTGGGGGTCGCCGATCACCGCGCTGCGAAATCCCGGAGTGTTGGTCGGCGCCATCAAGACGGTGCCGCCCAGCTCGACGGCGTGCCGGGCGATGGAGTCCGCGTCCCGGACGGCGAAATTGACACTCCAATGGGGCGGGACGGCGACACCGTCCGTCGCCGTCACAACGGCCACGACCCGGCCTGAGCGTCGCCACATTGAGAAGGGAGCATTCGGCACCGACTCGAGCTGCCAATCGAAGATGGAGCCGTAGAACGCCTGCGCCCGTTCGACGTCTGTGGTGTGCAGCGAGCTCATCGCCCAGGAGTTCGGCTCATTGGCCAGCTCGTCGCCGTCGCTCTCACCGGGGCGCCACAGGCAGAACGGGACGCCGGTGGCGTCTGCGACCACCGCAAGGACGCCACCCGAGCCAACACCAAACGGTCCAGCCATGCGCGCCCCTCCCGCTTGCTCGGCACGAGCGAGAGTTTCCGCGACGTCGTCGACGCGCACGTAGGTGTTCCACGTCGGCAGTGATAACGGCGGCGCCTGGCCGATCCCGGCCACCCGCCGCCCGCGGACGCGTGCAGTGAAATAGTCGCCCTCGAGGCCGGCCGGCATCGGGGTCGGATCATCGAAGCTCCAGCCGAAGAGCGGGCCATAGAAGTCCATGGCGGCCCGGGGGTCCGGCTGGAACGTGTCGACCCTGCAGGGAGCGCCGACGGAGTGGGTCTCTCGGGTTGTCATTGAGGTGCCCTTCTGTACTTCGTGCGACGTCTCGTCCGTCGCTGCGGCAAAGCTGTTCGTCACAAACAACCTACTTCACGCGCGGCTGAAGCGTTCCCTGGCTCCGAAACGGAGCCGCGCTGCGCGCTGATTTTCGGCTAGGGCTGGCCTCCCTGGCGGGGTCCTGGGGGCCGATCACGGGGCGCCTCCGCGGGCAACCCTCCGACGGTGGCCCACAGGGCCTTTTCGTAGTCGCCGCCGAAGCTGATTTGGGTCAGGTCTTTGAACTTGACCGTGAAGGTCCCGTCTTCCCATGTGGCCTTGACGTCAATGGTCACCAGCTTCGCGGGACGCCCACGAAGAAGGGTTTGGGCCACTTCTCCTCCATGAAGACTGACAGAACACTGCTGGTTTCGATCGCGGTTTCCAGGATGTCGTGGGGCTCGCTGTGCTGCCGGGAGACAGCCTGGCGGGCGGCCAGCCAGGTCCCTGCCTGAGGAAGTCCTGAGTCCTCCTTGTGCCCCATCGGCACATCCTGACACGCCCCACCCTGTCCGCCAAGGCACGGCACTCGCTTCGTCCCGGCGCCTAGTCTGGAAGACAGGCAGGTGCCATCAGTGGGCCGGCTTATCACCTCGGGCGGCTCCTTGGGCCGAGACAAGTGTTCCTGCGCATCTTGCTGTCCCACCGAGCGATATGGTTTCCCAGTGGGTTTTTCCTTCCCGGACCAACCCGGTGCAAGGGAGCCCGAGGAAGGAAACGGTGACAGGCAAGTGACCACGAAGCAGCCGTCGACGCGTGCAACCGACAGCAGGGACGTCTTCGTCCGGGTCGGGCGCTGGCTGGGGGACGAATCCGGGGACCGTACCAGGCCCGTCATCCTGGCCGTGGTCCTGACCCTGGCCGCCATCGGACTGATCGAGGTTGCGTCCTCATCATCGGTCGAGTCGGTTGCGAACGGGCTGAACCCGTACGACCTGCCGCTGAAGCAGGGTATGTGGACTGTGGCCGGCGTAGCGGCGATGTTCGGGCTGGCGCGCCTTCGGTCCCGGCACATCCGGAAACTTGCCTGGCCGCTGCTCGCGGCCGCGATTGTGGCACTCGGACTGGTGTTCACTCCGTTGGGCATGACCGTGAACGGCAACCGCAACTGGCTGAGCTTCGGCGGTTTCACCGTCCAGCCGTCCGAGTTCGCCAAACTCGCGCTGATCCTCTGGTCTGCGGCCGTCCTCACGCGCAAGCAGCCCCTCCTCAAGCAGTGGAAGCACGCCGTCGTTCCGTTGGTCTTCCCCGGCGGGGCCCTGATCGCCGGGCTTGTCGCGGTCGGCCACGACCTGGGCACCACCATGATTATCATGATGATCCTCGCGGCTGCCATGTTCTACGGCGGTGTGCGGATGAAAGTCTTCGGCGCTGCCGGGGCCATCGGTGCCGTGGTCGTCGTCGTCCTGGCCGCCACCAGCGGTAACCGTGTCGGCCGGATTTCCTCCTGGCTCGGCATGGGCGCCGCGGACGACGCCCAGGGCGTCGGCTACCAGGCGCTGAACGGCCAATACGCGCTGGCCTCCGGCGGCTGGTTCGGGGTCGGCCTGGGCCAGAGCCGGCAGAAGTGGAACTGGATCCCCGAAGCCCATAACGACTTCATCTTCACGATCCTCGGCGAGGAACTCGGGTTGGCCGGCACTCTCTTGGTCCTGGGGCTGTTTACAGTGCTCGCCATAGCCGTTTTCAAGGTCATCGCCCGGACCCAGGACACGTTCGGCCGCATCGTGTCGTCGAGCGTGATTACGTGGATCATCGGCCAGGCCATCGTGAACATCGCCATGGTCAGCGGGTTGCTTCCGGTCATCGGCGTGCCGTTGCCGTTCATCTCCTATGGCGGCTCCGCCATGGTCTCCTCCCTCGCAGGGATCGGCGTGATCCTCGGCGTCACCCGCAAAGAGCCGGTGGCCGTGCGCCGCCCCCGGCCGAAGAAGCCCAGGCTGGTTCCGCTGTAGCCACGGCGGCTACAACGGGCAGCGCGGCGCGACAAGGCGGCTCAGGCGGTGAACGTCACGTCTTTAGCGTCCGTGACCTGGGCGGTGCGGCCCGGAGCCGTGTGGTACTTCCAGTACAGGTTCGTGTGTGCAATGACTTTGTCCGGCGTCGGGGCGCCCCACGCCGTCTGATCCTCGGTCGTGTGGGCATCGCCGACGAGCGTGACGTCGTAGCCGCGAACGAAGGCCCCGTGGATCGTGGACCGGATGCATTCATCCGTCTGGGCGCCAGCGACGACCAGGCGCCCGACTCCGGCATTGGCCAGGACGTCCTCCAGATCGGTGTCTTCGAAGGAGTCCGCAAACGTCTTGTGCACCAACGGTTCCGGATCCTGGCGTGACAGCTCCGGGACATATTCCCAGGCGTCGTTCCCCCGCTCCAACTGCTCGTCGGAGTGCTGGATCCAGACGATCGGGGCGCCTGCCTCCCGCGCCTTGTCGACGAGCATGCCGATGTTGGCGATGACCGAGTCGCGCTCGTGAACATCGGACACGACGCCCCTCTGGACGTCGATGACCATCAAGGCGGTGTTGGGTCGATCTGGCAGCGTGGTCATGACGATCTCCTCTGCTGGTTGGGGCGGGCCCTGTCACTCGATCATGATAAACCGGTCCGACGACGGTGGCTCCGGGTGGGCACCGCAGGTGGGGGTACCGCCCCCGCCATAGGTCCAGGGCCTCCGGCTTTCCCTAGGGTGGTCCCGCAAAACTTGAGTATCTCGACGAAACGGGCACCCCATGCTGCACAATCTGAAGACCTATTCGTTTCCGCTCGGCGCTGGAGAGCAATGCCCCTCGGGCACGTTCCACCTGGACCTGGCGTCGGGCCGCTGTGACTGGTCCGACGGCCTGTTCGCCATCCACGGCTATACCCGCGGGGAAATTGTCCCCACGCCGGAACTGATCATGGCCCACAAGCATCCGGAGGACCGCGGACCCATTCTGGAGCTGCTTGATGAAATCCATTCGAGCGGCGGGCAGGGGGCACTCTTCCACCGCATCATCGACAGCCAGGGGCGCAAGCATCGCGTGCTGACCCTGGCCGAGGCCGTAGAAGGCCAAGGACCGGTTACGGCGATCCGCGGCGTGGTGATGGACTTTACCCAGACAGTGGCAGCGGAAGTCAGCCGTGAGGCGGCGGCGGCGGTGGCCGGCGCTTACGCCAACAAGGCGACCATCGAGCAGGCCAAGGGAATCATCATGGGACGCCTGGACGTCCAGGCCAACGAGGCCTTCAGCATCCTTGCGGCCCGGAGCCAGCACACCAACAAGAAACTCGCCGCTGTCGCTGCTGAGCTTGTCGATGCCGCTGGTCAGGGCAAGCTCCGCCAGACACTGCAATGCTGGGGGGAACTCGTGGGTTCGCGTCCATATGGCCGCTGAACCGGGGCCGGCTGCAGTCAGCGATTGTCCCTCCGCCGGCGCTCCGGCCCGGGGTCTGTCTGGTCCCCTGAAGGTGGCGGGCCGTCCGGGGCAAGGAGCAGCTCACCGAGCCTGGCTGCTTCAGCATGCGAGAGCCATACGGAGAACGGATGGTCGTCGCCCATCCTCTCGATGGTCAAGGTAACTCCATTGCCGCGCCCGCCGACGAGGTAGTCCGCCAAGGCAGGCGCCAGGTCCGGTCCCATGAGAATGCTCCCGTCGCGGCCCGTGCAATCCCAGCGTTCGCCTGCGTCCAGCGCCAGCTTATGCTCCCCGCACACTAGCGCTGTGACCTTCGAGTGGGCCGAAACGAACCGGGCGGCCGAGGGGTTGGGGCATCGCAGTACCTGGCATCCAGCCATCGCTGCTCCTTTCTGGCGTGAAACTGCCTGAGCCGCGTCCGTGCCGGGCGCCTCACGACCGTTCAACTCCAGGATTCGGTGGGCGGTCACGTGCACCCCCGGAAGTCATCACTCTCGTTTGTGCGCCTTGGGAAAATCCCGGAGGAACCATGACACCCCTCGTGATGTGGGCGCCCTAATCAAGGGGGCCAGCGCACACGGCAGCGCGAAGTCCGGAACGAATTCGGAAACTGCGGCCCGGAAAGGCAGCACGGAAGGGCGCGCTTCCCGGTGCGCAACCCGGCCAAAAAGGGCGCGAATCCCCGTGCCAACCTAGAAGGCGGCTGCCTGGTCGCCCTCCTGTTGCCGCCACTCATTCAGGGGGGAGTCTGCGTCATCCGCGTCATACCGGCCGCTGAGATGGGCAAGAAGCGCCATTTCCGGACTGCCCGGGTTGCCTGCCAGGTGCTGCAGCAGGCTGACGCGGGCATCCGGATCCGTGGCGGTGGCCGACAGGACATCGACTATGACGTCGAGGACCTGTCGCCGGAGGATGGAATCGTCCGGACTCTGCGTCATGAGGACCTCCTCCTCGGTCATTTGTCCGGGCGGCCGTGTACCAGCATTGTCGGGCCCGGATCCCGGATCCCCAGCACCCAACGGAAGTCCTAGGTTCCAGCCGTCAGACACAAGGCACCTTGAACCGTGTGAAACCTGTTTCAACCGCCCGTTTGGACGGCGGCGCCGGTCAGACCCGGCTCCTGCGGGTGACTGCACCGAAGACCAGCAGCACGATGACGGCGCCAAGGATGGAAAGCAGCCAAGTCCTGAGGTCAAAGAATTCGCCAAGACCCCCGCCGAAGATCAGGGAGCCGATCCAGCCGCCGAGTATCGCCCCGACAACGCCCAGGACAAGGGTCAGCAGCCACCCGCCGCCCTGCCGTCCCGGAAGAATGGCTTTGGCTATGGCCCCTGCAATCAGGCCGAGCAGGAGAAAACCGAGAAATCCCATGATGCACTTCCTTCCCAACACACACGTACCGCTGGCATGGCGCCAGCCGTATTACGAGTTAATCAGCATGCTTAGTATCTGGCAAGTATTTGGTGTGGATGCAGCGGCTTGCCGCCGGCGAAGCTCCGGGCGATGGGGAGTCTGAGGCCCGAAGCCCCGGCGGGCAGGGACAAACCAGACCCGAAAACAGGCTGGCGAAAACATCAAGGACGCCGTCAAGGAATAGCCCCGGAATTCTCTTGTCAGACCAGTGTGGCGGTGCTATAAAACTCGGTATCAGCCGTCAAAAGCCGGTAAGAGCCATGCAGGACCAAGCGTAAGACCAGGGGGTCGGTGACAGCGGATCAGCGCCGAATGGACCGGGACGGGACGCCGGAACCCGCCGTGGTAACCCTTCGGGTGAAGAGCTTATAGAGAACGCCACAGCGCAGAGTCGCGCTTGTGGAGCACCATGAGTGCGCGGAATGCACGTTCCGCAAGGTGGTCTCCGGTTGTCGAAGCTGACGGAGACCGCGTCACCCAACGCTGCCGAGGGAAAAAGCAGCACCACAAGCCAGTCACCTGGCTGTTGATCGGATTCCAGTGGATCAGGCGACGATCGTCGGCTATGCCCTCGCCTATGTCGGGGTAATTATTGCCGTTTTCCTCATGCTCCTGCCGGCTCTCATCATTTTTGCGTTCCTCCTGCTGGTGGCAGGCGCGGTTTTGGTGGTGATTCTCTTCTTGAACGCGCTGGCCGTCGGGCTGTACAGGAGTCTTGCCAGAACACTGCGGAACGTGGCCGACCGGTTGCATCGGATGCGCCAAGGCGGCAGACTGACCCCCCATTTACCAGGGCGATAACTCAACGGCCGCCTCCTCGCCGATGCGCCGCCAGGGTGTCCGATCCTCCTGCCGCGCGGCAGGCGGTCCTAAGATGGCTGGCATGGTGGAGGTTCTGGAGGAAGTCGCACGGCGACTGTACGCGCTCCCGCTCGACGAGTTCGTTGCCGCACGGACCGCCGCCGCCAAGGATGCAGCCACCTCCGACCGCTCGCTATCCCAAGCGATCCGCGAGCTTCCCAAACCCTCCGTCGCGGCCTGGGCAGTCAACATGCTGGCACACGACCGGCCAGAGGCCATGCAGCAGCTCAGCGACCTCGGCCAGACGATGCAGGACGCGCAGGCTTCGCTCGACGCCGCCGCGCTGCGCGAGCTGGCACGCGAGCGGCGGAAACTGCTCGGCGAGGCTGTGGCGGCCGCCAGGCTTGCTGCTGAGGGGCACGGCCGGAAAATCAGCGGACCTGTGGCCACGGAGGTGGAAGAGACCCTCCGCGCCGCCACGGCGGACCCGGCGGCGGCCGCCGCAGTGCAGTGCGGGATGCTGCTGCGGGTTCTGTCCGCCGACGGCGTGGACCAGGTTGATCTGAGCGGTGCGGTTGCGGTTCCTGCCGCGCTCGGCACACGGCCAGCCCTGTCTCTTATACACATCTAGATGTGTATAAGAGACAAGCTTCGACGGACAGCCCTCCGGCGCCCCCGCGCCCATCCGGGCAGTCTGGCGCCCCGGAGAAGCCCCGGCTGCAGGCCGTGCGCCAGGCGCCCCGCCCGCCTGTCTCTTATACACATCTAGATGTGTATAAGAGACAGGGACAAAGCGCTGACAGCCCTCGCCGAGGCCGAGAGCGCTGCAGCGGGAGCTGCCGGCGAGGCGGAATTGCGCGCGGAGGCGCAGGAGGAAGCTTATGCGGCCTTCGATCGGCTGACCGACGCGGTGGCCGAGGCCCGCCGACGGCTTCAGAAACTGGAGGTCTCGCTGGAAGCGGCGCGGAAGGAGCGGGACGTGGCTGCCGCGGAGGCCAAGCAGTCGGCCAGGGCAGCGGAAAAGAGCCAGCGGTCAGCCATGCTGGCCAAGGAACGGGTGCTTCGGCTGCGCAACACACCGGGCTGAAGCACGAATACTGTCAGACCCCGGTTGCACCATGGATTCATGGAAATGAATCAGGAATTCCACGTAACGTATTTCGATGCCGACTGCGGGCGGGCCAGGACCGAGGTCTTCGATACCGCCGCGGACGCTGAGCGGTTTGCCAGCCGCAGCATTTCGGGCGAGGACGGCTGGGCTGTAGTCGACGCCGTGGAAACGCGGCAGGACCGGCTGGCAGCCTAAAGGCCGGCTCAACGGACGCTGGCCCCGTCCGCTATTGATCAGGGGCTGATCAATAGCGGACGGGGCCAGTCCAGGCTCAGCGGATGGCAGCCTGCCGGGCCGCCAGTTGGCGGCTGCGTCCTGACGCCTTAGGCGAAGTCAGAGACCGCGGGGTCCGGGCCGATCCGCCCGGCGCCTGCCGCGGTGCGCTCCAGGCCGTTGATCGCCGCGATGTCGTCGGTATCCAGCGTGACATTCAGTGCCTCAAAGTTCTCGCGAATCCGGGCCTCCGTGACGGACTTCGGGATGACCACGTTCCCGATCGCCAGATGCCAGGCGATGACCACCTGCGCCGCTGTGGCACCGTGCTTGCCTGCGATGGCGGCGATGGTGGCGTCCTCGAGGAGCTCGCCGCCCTGGCCCAACGGCGACCAGGCCTGGGTCAGGATGCCCTTTGACGCATGGAACTCCCGGAGCTCGGACTGGTTGAAGAACGGGTGCAGCTCCACCTGGTTGATGGCCGGTACCACTCCGGTCTCGTCGATGATGCGCTGCAGACCTTCGATGGTGAAGTTTGAGACCCCGATGGACTTGACCCTGCCGCGCTTCTGCAGCTCGATGAGCGCCTTCCACGTGTCCACGTACTTGTCCTGCTTCGGCTGCAGCCAGTGGATCAGGTACAGGTCAAGGGTTTCCAGGCCGAGGCGCTCCATGGATTCCTCGAACGCCGCGAGGGTCGACTCGTAGCCCTGGTCCGCGTTCCAGAGTTTGGTGGTGATGAAAATTTCCTCGGGCGAGAGCCCGGAGCTCGCAATGGCCCGGCCGACACCGGCCTCGTTGCCGTAGATTTTTGCCGTGTCGATGTGGCGGAAGCCCGCCTGGAAGGCCTGGAAGACCACCTTTTCGGCGATGTCGTCTTCAACCTGCCACACTCCGTAGCCAAGCTGGGGGATGGTCTTGCCGTCATTGAATGTCAGTGTTGGTGAAGAAGTCATCTGTCCATCCTGCCAACAATGGACACACGGGCGTAGCCCATGCAGCGAGGCTAAGCTAGGCGCTTAATCCGGCGAGGCCGGGAATAACGCGGGTTTCCCCGAGTCAGGAGGATGCGGCCAAGAGCCGCTCGGCGTCGGCCACCTGCTCGAAGACCGTTTCGGCACGGCGCCGCACGGACGCGGCACCCACCGGAACGGGACCGACGGCGAGGCGGAGCATCGCTGCCGCCTCCGCAGTGGCGGCCAGCGAATTCCCTGCCTTCGACAAAGCGCGGTGCACGCCGGAGAGCGCATGCGGAATATCAAGCCCGTCGCTTGGCGAACGCCGTTGCGCCTCGACGCAGACCCGGCGCACGCGGCCGGACAGGTCCGCCAGCTGGTTGGCCACCTCGACGAGCTCCGCGTAGAGCTGTTCGTCCTCGACGCCCTCCAACACCTGGTGGTAGCGGTCCAGTCCGCGGTGAAAGCGGTCGTGGGCGCGGCGCCACAGGCCCCTGCCGAGTTCGGCGTCGTCTTTCCGCCCTTGCATGGCGGCCGTGAAAAAGCCCAAAGAAGACCTACAGGTACTGGCCGGGGCCGTGATCGGAATCTTCCTTCCGCCCCGGTTGAGCGGTGCCGGCTCCGGGCTGCGCGGCCTTCGCACGCTGCGGCTCGCCGTTCTCGCCGATCACGACACCCGGGGCAATGACAGTCCCCGGCGGAAGCTGCCGCAGCTGCATCTGGGTCATGGCCTGCTCCCGGGCTGCGTGCTGGGCTGCAATGGCCGTTTGGATGCCGTGGAACAGGCCCTCGAGCCAGCCGACCAGCTGCGCCTGGGCTATCCGGAGTTCGGCGTCGGACGGCGTCGCGTTATCCGGGAAGGGCAGGCTTATCCGTTCCAGCTCTGCTACGAGCTCGGGCGCCAGCCCGTCCTCGAGTTCCTTGATGGAGCGCTCGTGGATCTCCGCCAGCCGGCCCCGCGCGGCGTCGTCGAGGGGCGCCGCCTTCACCTCTTCCAGCAGCTGCCGGATCATGGTGCCGATCCGCATCACTTTGGCGGGCTCGTCCACCAGGTCCTGCAGGTTGGCGCCCTTGGGCTTGGCCGGTTCAGAAGGTGCGTGCCCGTCCCCCTGAACGGCATCGCCGTCGATGGTGGTGCCTTCCACGGGGACGTCGTCGCCTGCCTGGATCCCGCTGTGCGGGGCAGTACCTGCGTCTTCGGCCGGCTGCGGCTGAGTGTCTTTCGGATCGCTCATGCGTTCATACTCTCACGGGCCCGGAATGCGGAGTCCAGTCAATGAAGCTCCTTGACCAGGATTTCGCCTTCATCGGCAACGAAACCGCATTTGCGGTAAAAGCCAGCGGCGTAGGTGTTGGCCGGAACCCATACTTCCGCAACCCCGTTCTCCTTCATCCACGCTTCCATCGCCGCCACCATGCCCCGCCCGATCCCCCGGCGGCGCCAGTCCGCATGGGTCCCCATCTCCATCAGCAGCAGTTCCGCCCACGGGCCGGAACTCCGGCGGCGCTGCACGTAGCAGTGCAGGAACCCCACCACCTGCCCGTCCGCCTCAGCCAGCCAAAAAAGCACCGACGGGTCTGACAGGAAGTCCCGGGCGCCGTCGGGCGTCAAGGCGCCCCACCGCTCCGTGGCGGGATCCTGGTCGAAGACGTTGTCTGTCCGTGCCAGGGCGTTCAAGGACGCGGCGTCCCCGGGTCCGATCCGGCGGACCGTGACTCCGGACGGCAACACGGGCATGGTCAGCAGCACCTGCCCTCAGGGTTGGCGTCCTGGCGGTCGGTCCGGTCCCGCCAGAATTCCCGTTCGGTCATGGGCGGCCCCTGGTGGCCCGAGGCGGCGTGGTGCGCCAGGTATTTCCGGTAGGCATCCGCCCCCATCACGCCGCCGAGGTACCGGGCGAACCCCCGGAACCCTTCGGCTATCCCCTTCACGGCCGTCTCACGCATCAGTGGTGCGCTGGCCTTTCCAGCCGCTGTTCGGCAGGCAGACGGTTCCACTCGGCCATGATTTCGCGTTCCGCCGCCGTGGGAACAAACCCTGCCGGCGCGAAGGTCGCCGACGGCACGGCCGGATCCTCGTGGTCACCCCGGGCAGCCCCGGCAGCCCCGTTGCGGAAGGCCTGCACGGTGGCGACCGTCGCCGTAATGATGACAATGATGCTCAGCACGACGAAGATCACCGACAGCCATCCCTGGATCATGGTGTTCCGGACCACGGCCTCCATGGCGGCCTGGGTCTTGGCGGATCCGAAGGAGGTCTTGCCGTCCGCAAGCGCCTTGGCGAAGGCCGCGTTGTTGGCGAAATAACCCACGGCCGGGACCGGGGAGAAGATCTTGTGGAAGCTGGCCGTGATGGTCACGACAGCAGCGAAGGCCAGCGGAGCCGCCACGACCCAAAGATATTTAAAGGAGCCGCGCTTGGCCGCAATGGCCATGCAGACCGAAAGGGCAATGGCGGCAAGCAGCTGGTTGGCGATTCCGAAGAGCGGGAACAGGGTGTTGATGCCGCCCAGCGGGTCGGTGACGCCCATGATCAAGACCGCGCCCCAGGCGGCCACCATGATGGCGGTGCAGAGCCAGGCACCCGCGCGCCAGGACGCCTCCTTGAACTTGGGCACAAAGTTCCCGATCGAATCCTGCAGCATAAAGCGGGCAACCCGCGTGCCGGCGTCGACTGCCGTCAGGATGAACAGGGCCTCGAACATGATGGCGAAGTGGTACCAGAACGCCATCATGGCCGTGCCGCCGACGAACTGCTGCATGATGTGGGCAAGTCCGACGGCCAGCGTGGGCGCACCGCCGGTGCGGGAGACAATGCTTTCTTCGCCTACGTTGGCCGCCGTCTGGGCCAGGAAGTCCGGCGTGATGTTCACGCCCGAGAGCCCCAGGCCGTTGACCCAGGCTGCCGCGGTTTCCACGGTGCCGCCGGTCAAAGCCGCCGGCGAATTCATGGCGAAGTACAGTCCGCGGTCAATCGAAATGGCGGCGACAAGGGCCATGATGGCCACGAATGACTCCATCAGCATGCCGCCGTAGCCGATGAGGCGCGTCTGGCGTTCCTTTTCGATCAGTTTCGGTGTGGTGCCGGAGGCGATCAGGGCGTGGAACCCGGACAGGGCGCCGCAGGCAATGGTGACGAAGAGGAACGGGAACAGGGCTCCCGAGAACACCGGACCGTTGTCCCGGCCGGCGAACTCGCTGAAGGCCGGAACGGTGATTTCGGGGCGGACCACGATGATGGCCAGCGCCAGCATGACGATGACACCGATCTTCATGAACGTGGAGAGATAGTCGCGCGGAGCGAGGAGCAGCCACACCGGAAGGATGGCGGCGATGAAGCCGTAGACGATCAGGCCCCAGGCGATGGTGACCTTGTCCAGGTGGAAGAACGCGGCGCCCCACTCGGTGCCGGCCACGGCGCCGCCGCCGATGATGGCGGCCATGAGCAGGACGAAGCCGATAAGGGAAACTTCCATGATCTTGCCGGGCCGGATGAAGCGCAGATACACGCCCATGAAGAGGGCGATCGGGATGGTCATGCCCACGGAGAAGACGCCCCACGGGCTTTCGCCGAGCGCGTTGACGACGACGAGCGCCAGGATGGCGACGATGATCACCATGATGAGCAGGGTGGCGATGAGGGCGGCGGTGCCGCCGATTACGCCGAGTTCCTCACGGGCCATCTGGCCCAGGGAGCGGCCGCCCCGGCGCATGGAGAAGAACAGGACCAGGTAGTCCTGGACGGCACCGGCCAGCACGACGCCGAGAATGATCCAGATGGTGCCGGGCAGGTAGCCCATCTGGGCTGCGATGACGGGTCCCACCAGCGGCCCGGCGCCTGCGATGGCGGCGAAGTGGTGGCCGAACAGGACGTTGCGGTCCGTGCGGACATAGTCCTTGCCGTCGGCCTTGTATTCGGCCGGGGTGGCGCGGCGGTCGTTCGGCTTGGTGATGTACCGTTCGATCACTTTCGAGTAGAAGCGGTAGCCGATCAGGTACGTACAGACGGACGCAAACACGAACCAGATCGCATTGACCGTCTCCCCCCGGATGATCGCCAGCATGAACCAGGCCACGCCGCCCAGCAGCGCTATCGCTGCCCAGATCGCGATCTTCGCGGGCGTCCAGTTGCGGTCTTCCGCCTCGAGGACGGCCTCGTCCACGGCGGTAGGCGGCAGCAAGGGATCCGGTGTTAGCTCCAGATCCTCGTCCGCCGTCCGAGCACTGCCATCCGGCATGCTGCTCATGTCTCCTCCTTGAGATCAAAAATGTGATGTGGCTCTCTCTTGCGCACCCTACCAAGGGCGCCAGGAACCGCCGGGCACATTTGCGAGGTGCCGCCGGCCGGCGCGCCGAGCGGTAGGGCAGGCGCGCTGAACGGGCCAACCGTGCAGCTGTCTCTTA
The DNA here is from genome assembly GCF_002008315.2 of Arthrobacter sp. KBS0703. Taxonomy (NCBI): domain Bacteria; kingdom Bacillati; phylum Actinomycetota; class Actinomycetes; order Micrococcales; family Micrococcaceae; genus Arthrobacter; species Arthrobacter sp. KBS0703. The sequence goes on from NZ_MVDG02000001.1 coordinate 3,201,860, forward strand.
TACACATCTAGATGTGTATAAGAGACAGGAGGCGCTAAGCGCCCACGCCGCGCCGGGACATGGGCAGGCGGGCTGTCTCTTATACACATCTAGATGTGTATAAGAGACAGCGCCAGGGCCCCTCCGCTCAGCGGCACGGCCACGAGCAGGGCCAGCAGCTGCAGCCATGGGACCACCGGGGCGGCGAGGGTACGGGTTGCCGCCGTGACCAGGACGGCAGGCACCACTCCCGCTATAAGTCCCATCAACGTCCCCAGCCCAGCCGTCATCAGCGACTGTGCTCCCGCCATGGACTTCCGGAGCCGCGGCGGCGCCCCGACTCCGGCGAGGGTCATGTGGTCGCTCCGGGCATCCGCCAGGGCCAGCCCGGCGGTGATCCCAGCGGCGCTCAGCGTGATCAGGGCACTCAGGCCGACGAGCAGCCACAGCACGGACGAACTGTCGCGGTCCGCGCCCGCCTCAACATGGAGGGCGGCGGGCTGGGTCCCATAGATTCCGGCGAGCGCGGCCGAGGCTTTGTCCAGCTCAGCTGCGGACGGGTACCCGAAGAGCTGGATCAGCAGGGCCGCCGGTTCCACATGGATGCCCAGACGGGAGGCGGCGTCGGCTGAGATGACGCCATAGTAGGGCACCGGCACCTCCGGGCTTTCCACCACCGCCGGCAGGCTGTGGTCGCTGACCACCTCGAAGTCAGCCCGATTGTTCGGTCCGGTCACAGGCCGCCGGAGGTCATAGGCCTGCAGTACTGTTTGCCCGTCCTTCACGAAGACCGGGTTGCTCACCACCATCCCGCCGCCCGCAAGCGCTTCCAGGGCATCCCTGCCCGGCTTTCTCCCCAGCAGGGCTTCGAGCTCTGCCGCGCCGCCGACGATGAGCTGAGGGATCTGGCCGCTGATTCCCAGAGGAAGCATCGATCCCTGGCAGCGCGAGTCGCCGGCGTTCAGGACCAGTCCCTGCTGCGTGGCGGGGCATTCATTGCCTGCCGGCACGGCCAGCTTGTACTCGAGGCAGTTGCCGTCATCCGGACGGGAGGAACCCGTGGCCCCGGCCCTCATATTGCAGTTCTGAGCCACCGGTGACGCCAACACCCGCGTCCACTCCACCGTCCCGAGCGCACCCTCAAGCGCGCCGGTGACCGCCGCGGGATCAATGACCCTGACAGGTGCCACCGACCCGTCCGCCAGCAGCGGTCCCGTCTCAGCGAGGGGCAGGGCCGCCTGGTTTTCCCGCGCCGACCAGGGGTGCGTCTGCCGTGCGCTCTCAAACTGGCTGGCGGCCAGGACCATCACGGCGCTGGCCAAGGTGGCGGCGGCAAGGATGGCGGCCACGGCGGGGACGGTGCGGCTGCGGTTGCGTGCCGCGTCCCTGGCGGCCATCCGTGCGGGCAACGGAAGCCACCCGCTGCGGGCTGTCAGCACCGCCACCACGCCGCCCGTGAGGAGCACCAGGGCGGCCGCAGTCAGGACGGCGCCCCCTATCAGCAGCCCGGCCACGAGCGGCGTCCGGGACGCCAGGACATCGGGGGCGTCTCCAACCATGCCCAGGCCCGTGCCCGCCGCCAGCGCAGCCACGGCAATGATCAGCAGGAGGACGCCGATTCTGGCCGGCCAGCGCTGGGCTGCCGACGACGCCCTGCCGGGACTTCAGCGCGCCCAGCACAGCCTGCCTGGCGACCTGGCCGGCAGGCACGGCAGCAGCAAGAAGGCAGGCGAGGAGTCCCATGCCCATGGCCGCGGCGATCAGCGGCGCGTCCGGATGGAACCCGGGAAACCGCACAGAACCCAGGAGCGGGACTTCGGCAGCGCCCACCGAGACCCTGAGCGTCAGCTGCGACTCCGTGAGGACGCTGTATCCGGTCGGGATGGCGTCCTTGGGGTCCCGTGGCACGAAGTCCGGGTCGCGGGCGTAGTTCCGCGACCCCGCCACTGTTTCCACGACGGGGTTCTGGACCATGTCCGCGTTGTAGGCGCCCATGGTCCGGAGCCTCGCCTGCGTGCTCCCCAGCTGGTGCTGGACACGCTCGGCGGGTGTCTCCTGCATGCTCTGCACAAGAGTTGCGGCCCCGGCCATGCCGGCGACGGGCACCATGATCAGCAGGACGATCAGGAGCGAACGGCCCCTGTGCCGGCTGATGTCCCTGCGTGCCATCCGCAGGGCGACGCGGAAGCTGTGCCGGCGCCCGCCGGGCGCCGGTTTGAGGTCGATCGCCACGTCAGAAGCAGGTCCGTGCCAGCAGTATCGCGGGATCGTGCATGGCCGCCGCCTCGTCCACGATCCGGCCGTCGCGGATGAACACCACCCGGTCCGCCCAAGCCGCGTGCCGGGCCTCGTGAGTGACGAGCATGACGGCAGCCCCGGCGTCTGCCCGTTCCCGCAGCACCTCCATCACGCCGTGGCCGCTGGTCGAATCCAGGGCCCCGGTGGGTTCGTCGGCGAGGATCAGCCTCCGGTCCCCCACGATGGCCCGCGCGATGGCCACGCGCTGCTGCTGCCCGCCGGACATCTCGTCCATGAACCGGTCGGCCAGTTCGGGGATGCCCACCTGCCGCAGGGCGTCCACGGCCTGGCGGTGGGCTTTCTTGGCCTGCACGCCGTCCAGTTCCAGCGGCAGGGCCACGTTTTCCGCCGCCGACAACGTGGGGATCAGGTTGAAGTCCTGGAAGACGTAACCCACTGCGCGCCGGCGCAGCCGCGCGAGTTCGTTGAGTCCGAGCCCCGCCAGCGGCGTGGATTCCACAAAGACACCGCCCGACGTCGGGCGGTCCAGTCCGCCGGCCAGCGACAGCAGGGATGACTTGCCGGACCCGGACGGACCCATCACAGCAACGAACTCGCCCGCGCTGACGGTGAGGTCAACGTCGCGCAGGGCTGCGACCGCCGTCGCACCCCGGCCGAAGGTCCTGCTCACCCTGGCGAGTTCCAGGACCTGCCGCGGCGCGTGGACGCTCAACGCCGCGTCTCCGCGTTGAGCGGGGCTGCCTCTTCCACAGTGACCCCGTTGGACGTTTTGCGTACGGCAGTGTGCGTGCCGGCCGTCTGCGAAAGCTGGACCATGCGGGCTTCGCACAGGTCCAGCCAGCGGACTTCCGCTTCGGTCTGGAAAATCAGCGAATCCAGCACCAGCAGCCAGGCGGTGTCGCCCGGGCGCTGGCTGGCAGCTGTATCCCGCCGGGACTTCGTGTAGTCCTGCAGCGCCCGCATGGAAGCCACGCGCTGCGCCTGAATGATGGCGGCCACATCCACGCCGGGCAGCGTGACGGCGAGCGCCAGTTTGATGGCGAGCTCGTTCCGCGGCGGATTGGTCCGCTCCGCCGGCGTGGCGAACCAGCCCTGGACCTCGGCCTTGCCGGCGGCCGTAATGCTGTAGACCACGTGGCCTTCGCCGTCGCCGCCGTCGTTGCTGACGAGGCCGTCGCGCTCGAGGCGGTCCAGTGTGGTGTAGACCTGCCCGATGTTCAGCGGCCAGGTGGACCCGGTGCGGTCCTCGAATTCGGCCCTGAGCTGGTAGCCGTAGCGCGGCTGGTCCTGCAGCAGGGCGAGGAGGCTGTGGCGGATGGACATGTTGCTCCTTGGCTAGGAAGGCCGCGGTATGCACCGACCCCCAAGACCGGTGCATACCGCGTATGGTTCGAGCCTAGCGGCATTGTCCGGACATGGCAATACCGGGTATGTATGGTGAAGGACCCGCCCGCCAGAACCGGCGGCAATCGCCTGCTACATGACCAGCAGGATCTTGCCCACGTGTTCACCGGAGTCGAAGTACTCATGGGCTGCCCGGACCTGGCCCACTGGAAACGTCTTTGCCACGAGCGGGTGGATCCGTCCTGCCGCGATCAGGGGCCAGACGGCATCGCGGACGGCGGTCATGATCACGCCCTTCTCTTCCACCGGCCTGGGCCTGAGTGCTGTGGCAACGACGGCCGCACGCTTGCGGAGGAGCTGCCCCAGGTCCAGTTCGCCCTTGGCGCCACCCTGCAGTCCGATGACGATGAGGCGGCCGTAGTCCGCAAGGGCATCGACGTTCTGTTGCAGGTACTTGGCGCCAACGACATCCAGGATCACGTCGGCGCCCTTGCCGCCGTTCTGGGCCCGGAGGCTGTCGGCGAAATTCTCCTCGGCGTAGTTGATGGCGATGTCCGCCCCGAGGAAGGCCTTGGCCGTGCTGACCTTCTCCTCGGTACCGGCCGTGGCGGCGACAGTTGCACCGATGGCCTTCGCGAACTGGATGGCCATGGTGCCGATTCCGCCGGTGGCGCCGTGGATCAGGACGGTCTCGCCGGGCTGAAGCTGTGCGGTCATGATGAGGTTCGAGTACACGGTGGCCGCAACCTCCGGGAGGGCCGCCGCGGTCACCAGGTCAACGCCGTCGGGAATCCTCACTACCTGCTCCGAGCGGACCGCTACCTGCTGCGCGTAGCCGCCGCCCGCGAGCAAGGCCACCACCTTGTCTCCGATGGAAAACGGCTTCGTGACGCCCGGACCGAATCCGGCGATGCGGCCGGAGACTTCCAGGCCCGGAATTTCCGAGGCGCCGGGAGGCGGCGGGTAGTAGCCCTTCCGCTGCTGCACGTCGGCACGGTTCAGGCCCGCGGCCACGACGTCGATCAGGACCTCGCCCTCGCCCGGCACCGGGGCGGGCACGTCCCGGACTTCCAGCTTTTCGGGCCCGCCCGGCTCCGAGATGTAGACGGCTTTCATGGAGAACTCCCGATTTCCTAGCTGATTACTGCCCAAAAATAGTGTGCACCGGCAGCAACCGCCACACTCCGGTTTTTGTTGCAGCCAACTGCCTATGAAACACTACTAGTTAGGGAAGGTTGTCCGAGCGGCCGAAGGAGCTGGTCTTGAAAACCAGTGTGCGGTAACCCCGTACCAAGAGTTCGAATCTCTTACCTTCCGCGCAGTGCAGTCAGAGCACAAAGTAGGGCCGGTTGGGCCAATCGAAAGGTTGGTCCGGCCGGCCCTTCTGCGTAAGCAAGTAGAGCTGCTGGCGATGACTCCAAAAGCAGGTAGACCGAGTACCTGCTCCGCAGAAATCGAGTACGCACCACGCATGCGCGGACGGCCGCCGAGGGCGTTCACTGGAATCAGCATTGCTCCTGCCGCCACAAGCGGAAAGGGCATCCGCGTCGCAGGGATTGGGGGAGGTTCGCCGTCATGACCAAGTCTGACAAGCAGAGCCTTAGGTACTCGGACTACTACTGGTGCATGTCCCTGAAGGACTTCATTGAGTGGGTCGAAGCGGACGACGACCAGGAACCCGCAACGTCGTATTCGGACCAGCGCTGACGTCCTGGCCATTGAAACCGTCAGACCCCGGGCATAGTGTCGAACCTGTCTCCATATCCCTTTGACCTGCGGACTGCTCCGCGGCCCACAACAGGAGCTGACTATGCCCACCCCTGACATCACGCCCGGCGCACCCTGCTGGATTGACCTGATGACCTCCAACACGGAGACCGCCCGGCAGTTCTATGGCGAACTGTTCGGCTGGGACTTCCAGACCGGGGACCAGGAAAAATACGGCGGTTACATCACCGCCAACAAGAACGGCAAACTGGTCGCCGGAATCATGCAGAAGCAGGAAGAACAGGCGGCCATGCCGGACATGTGGTCCACCTACCTGCGCACCGACGACGCCGCCGCCACGGCTGCCGCTGTCGCGGCCAACGGCGGCCAGGTCTACATGGAACCCATGGATGTTCCCGAACAGGGACACATGGCTTTCTTCGGGGATGCTTCCGGTGCCGCTATCGGCGTCTGGCAGCCCCGCGAAATGCGCGGCTACGAGCTCGTCGCCGAGCCAGGCGCACCTGCCTGGCACGAGCTTCACACCAAGGACTACGCCGCCGCGGTGAAGTTCTATGAGGACGTCTTCGGGTGGAACACCGACGTCATGAGCGACACGCCGGAATTCCGCTACACCACCTTGGGCGCCGGGCGGGAAGCGAAGGCCGGCATCATGGACGCGTCGGGCTACCTCCCCGCCGAAGTCCCGTCCAACTGGCAGGTCTACTTCGCCGTGGAAGACGCCAACTCGTCCATCGAAAAGGCCGTTGGCATGGGTGCAACCCTCGTGGACGGACCTGACGATACGCCGTTCGGACGGCTGGCCACCCTGGCCGATCCCACCGGCGCCAGGTTCAAGATCGTCCAGGACACCGGCCAGGGCGCTGAGGCCCAGGCCACGGGCGCGTGAAGCCCGCCAGGTAGCACAACGTCGCCGGCTGGCTCCGGTACTCCGTCGCGTGGAACGACTACCGGAGATGCCCGCAGGGGCTAGCCCCGGTGTCTGCCGCCGAGGATGGCGCGGGCGATCTCGTCGGCGTCGCGCAGGGGTCCGCTGGCCGCTCGCATAAACGGGCCCGGCCTGCTGGAGCGCCTCGGCGGCGATGGCGGTCCCCACTGCGACGCCGAGAGCTGCAGGCCCAGCACGAAAAGCCGATCGGCAACTACTCCGTTGGCGGCCACGGGGCGGTAGGGATGCGGGCTGACGTCCAGTCCCGAGGCCTGCACCGGCGTGCCTTCCACGGTCATCATGGTCCGCGGGCGCACCAGGCCGTCCGCCAGCAGCTGTTCCAGGAGCGGCGACTCGTTGACGGCCACCCGGTTGGCGGCGCGAGCGCCTCCACCATGGTCCGGGCCTGGGCTGCGTCGTCGTGGACCCACGGCGACGCGGCCGTGAAGGCGCCTTTGCTGCGGTCGAGACCGAACTTGGGGTCCGGCCCGACGAAGCTGACCACGCCGGCGCGGGCAAGGGCCGCCAGCTGCTCCGCCCGGAGGGCAGGCGGTCCGCTGGCGAGGCCCTCCACGAACGACTCAAACCAGCCGCGCAGCCCGGCGACCCACGACTCGTCGGTGATGCCGCCGTCGGCCACCACCGATTTCAGCACGGCACGTCCGTGGTGCAGCGCGCCGATGGCCATCTTGACGGGGTCGTCCTCGCCCAGCGCTGAACGGCGGGCGTCGTCGAGCAGATAGTCGACGACGGCGGCGTCCAGCTCCGCCCGGGAGCCGAAGGACCGGCCCGCCAGCGGCGCCGCGAGGCTGCGCAGGTCCAGCCTGCTGGCGGGACGGACGTGCTCCGCGATGACGGCGTTGAACGTCTCTTCCCACCTGCCCGTGCTGTGGGCGTGCGGATGCAGGGCCTCGTCCAGCTCCGCCAGGAATTTCGCCGGATCCGGCGCCGCACCGGGCTGCGAGCGCACCAGCGTGGAGTAGTAGGCCCAGAGCGCGTCCCGGTGCAGGAGGGGCCAGATGTCGTGGTCGAAGGCCGGGACGATTCCGGCCTTCGCAAACCGCTTCAGTGCACTCTCCGTGCAGTACCTCAGCGTGACCGACGCCGGATAGTAGCCGTCGAGGGTGGCCTTAGAACGGTACGGGGTTCCCCGCCGGGACGCCGCAATTATCAGGGGTTCCTGGCCCGAGGGCAGGTACTCCAGGGTGTCGCCGGCGTCCACGAACTTCCCGCCGCGGCCCTCCGTAAGCTGGCCCATGACGTCGAAGAAGTTCAGCCCCATCCCGCGGACCAGCACCGGTTCCTGCGCGGGGATGACGGACCAGTCGACGTCGGCCGGGACGGCAGGCGGAAGGTAGCGGAGGCCCAGCTGGGCGGCCGCCGCCTGCAGCTGGCGCTGCTCGGGGCTGAGGCGGGACGCCAGATGGCCGAGTGCCAGCACCACATCTAGATGTGTATAAGAGACAGGCGAGGGCCCCGCCGCCGGCCAGGACGACGTCGAACGTTCCGTCCGGCGTCGGGCGCACGGCGGTGGCCGACGTTTCGTGGACGGTGACGGTAACGCGGTCGGGCAGTGCGGCCAGCAGCTCCTCGAACGTGGAGCGCAGGTAGCGCCCGTACAGCGCGCGGCTGGGGAAATCGCGGGACCCCAGCACCGCGAGCTCCGCGAGCTCGTCGTCCGACAGCGAAGGGAGGGGATCCTGCTGCTGGCCGGCCCGCCAGCGGTCGAACGTCGTGCCGGCAACCGGGGCGGCGAGGTCTGGGTCCTCGGGGATGAGGGTGGGGTAAAAGGACTGTGTGTTCATCAGGTACAGCCGCGACTGGCCGGGCTGCCAGACGTGCCCCGGGCCGGCCGGGTAAGGATCGATCACATCGATGTGCAGGCCGGGCGCCGCGGCGTCCGGGCCCGACGACGTGTCCTGGCCGGACCCGGACGGCGCGGCGGCCGCCCAGTTGGCGAGCAGCCGCTCCAGCACGCTGGCACCTCTGGGACCGGCGCCTATCAGTGCCGTTCGGATGCTTTGCGTAGTGACCACGGCATCCAGAGTATCGGCATGTGACTTGCTAGCTGAGCCGGGATGTTGTTTGGATGGGGCGATGACCACCACCGCAGCTGATTCCGCTCCCGCGTCCGGCCCTGTTCCCCCGGGGACCGCACCGGAGCCCACCGACGAAAACATCTGGCTTGAGGACATCTACGGTGAGCAGCAGCTGGCCTGGGTCCGTGAGCAGAATGCCCGCACCGAGGATCTGCTGGAGGACGCGGACTATGCCCGCCTCGAAGGCGAGATCCTCGAGGTGCTCGATTCAACGGACAAGATTGCCATGGTGAACAAGCGCGGCGACTGGTACTACAACTTCTGGAAGGACGCGCAGAACCCGAAGGGGCTCTGGCGCCGGACCACCTGGGAAAGCTACTGCAGCGACGCCCCAGAATGGGAGGTGCTGCTCGATGTGGACGCGCTCGCCGCCGCGGAGGGCGAGGAATGGGTCTTCCACGGAGCGAACTTCCTCCGGCCCGAGCCCGGCCAGCCCTACCGGCGGGCCCTCGTGGCGCTCTCCCCCGACGGCGGCGACGCCAACCGCCACCGCGAATTCGACGTCGAGTCCCTGAGTTTCGTGGAGGCCGCCGCGGGCGGCTTTGACCTGCCGACGGCGAAGGGCAACGCCTCGTGGCTGGATGCGGACACGCTGCTGGTCGCCAGCACCGCCGAAGACCTGCCCCGGACGGCGTCCTCCTACGCCCGTACCGGCGTGAAGCTGCGCCGGGGACAGCGGCTGGCTGACGCGCCGCGGATCTTCGAGATCCCCGAGGACCACATGATGGCGATCGTGGCGCACGACTCCACTCCCGGGTTTGAGCGGACGTTCGCGGTGGATTGGATCGACTTCTTCAACCGGAGCACATCGGTGATGCGGGACGGGTCCTGGGTGCCGGTGGATGTGCCCACCGACGTCAACCTGAGCGCGCACCGGGACTGGCTGCTCTTCCGCCCGCAGGCCGAGTGGACCGCGGACGGCACCAGCTATCCGGCCGGTTCGCTCCTGGCCGCGGACTTTGAGGGTTTCCTCGCCGGCGAGCGCCGGCTGACCGTCCTCTTCACCCCGGACGAGCACACGTCCCTGCAGTCCTGGAGCTGGACCCGGAACTTCCTGCTGCTGAACCTGCTGCGGGACGTCTCATCGGAAATCCGGGTGCTGGACCCTTCACGGCCCGGTTCCGGGGACGGTTCGGTTTCCGGGGACGGTTCGGTTTCCGGCGCGTGGGCCTCCACCTGTCTCTTATACACATCTAGATGTGTATAAGAGACAGTCAATGCCTTTGCCGTGGACGACGAAGATGAGGCCGGCGGGGATGCCGACGGCGGGCGGCACTCCGCCGGACCGGCCGGGGCCGGCGACGACTTCTGGCTCGTAGCCACCGGCTGTCTCTTATACACATCTAGATGTGTATAAGAGACAGCGCTGACGCGCCAGCCTGCCGGCGGCGCCTCCGAAGATCCCGCGGGCGGAAGTCCGGCCGGGGGAAGTCCCGCCGCGGGCGTGGCGAGCAGCCATGCGGTCGTCAAGACATCGCCGTCGTTCTTCAACGAGGACGACTACGAGGTGCAGCAGCACTTCGCGGTATCCGAGGACGGCACGAAAGTGCCGTACTTCCAGGTCGCCGCACGCGGCCTGGTGCTCGACGGGCAGAACCCCACCCAGCTCTCCGGCTACGGCGGCTTCGAGGTCTCGCGGACTCCGGCCTACAGCGGCGCCATCGGACGGGCGTGGCTCGAGCGGCGCACCGGCGGGGCCGCGGGCACTGTCGATGCGGACGGACACCCGGCCCACAGCCGCGGCGGCGTCTACGTGGTGGCGAACATCCGCGGCGGCGGAGAATACGGCCCGTCGTGGCACCGGGCCGCGCTGCAGGAAAAGCGGCACCGGGCCTTCGAGGACTTCGCCGCCGTCGCCAGGCACCTGATTTCCCGGGGCGTCACCTCCCGGGAGCGCCTGGGCTGCGTGGGCGGCTCCAACGGCGGGCTGCTGGTGGGCAACATGCTGACGCGCTACCCCGAACTGTTCGGCGCCGTCTCGTGCGGCGTGCCGCTGCTTGACATGCGCCGGTATACGAAGCTCTCGGCCGGCCACTCGTGGATCGCCGAATACGGTGACCCGGATGTTCCGGAGCACTGGGATTTCATCCGGACGTTCTCGCCGTACCACCTCCTGCACGACGGCGTGGACTATCCGGAGACCTTCATCTGGACGGCCACCTCGGATGACCGCGTGGGCCCAGCGCAGGCCCGCAAGATGGCTGCGCGCATGCTGGCCATGGGCATCCCCAACGTATGGTTCCACGAAGCCCTGGAAGGCGGGCATGCCGGCGCGTCGGACAACAGGCAGGCGGCCGCGCTCCAGAGCCGCAGCCAGCACTTCCTCTGGCGTGCGCTGGCCGGCGGAAGTGCATGATCCGGCCGTCCCAAAGCAACGCGGGGTCACTTCCGGCCCATGTGGGGCCTCCGGATGGGCCAGAAGTGACCCCGCGTTGTTCCAGGCGAGCCGTTTTGCACTGAATGGCCGGTTCTGCGTATCCTTGGTTGGCTAGTAATAGCAATTGGAGACGTGCCAGAGCGGCCGAATGGGCTTCACTGCTAATGAAGTGTGGGGCACAACTCCACCGGGGGTTCAAATCCCCCCGTCTCCGCGTTTGGCCCCGGTCCTCGGACCGGGGCCTTTTGCGTTCCCGGGCGCGTCTTTCCTGGTGCTTCCGTGCGTGGCGTGTCCGTTCGGGTTCGCCCGTCCGGGTTGCGGACGGACAACGCGGACCCGGCCTGTCCGGTGGCAGGATAATCGCATGACTGGCAACGAGGCATACGACGCGATCATCGTGGGCGGCGGGCACAACGGACTGGCGGCCGCCGCCTACCTTGCCAAGGCCGGCCTGCGGGTGCTGGTGCTGGAGAGGCTCGGACACGCCGGCGGCGCCGCCGTTTCCGCCCAGGCGTTCGACGGCGTCGACGCCCGCCTGTCCCGCTACTCCTATTTGGTCAGCCTCCTGCCGCGGCAGATCATCGACGACCTCGGCCTGAACATCCGGCTGGCCCGCCGGCGTTATTCCTCCTACACGCCCGACCCGTCGAACCCTGGCCGCGGCCTCCTCATCGACAACGGCGACGCCGCGGGCACCGCCGCATCGTTCACCGCCATCGGCGCGCCTGCCGGCGAGGCGGAGGCGTTCGACACGTTCTACGGCAACTGCCGCAAACTTACCGAGGCCCTGTGGCCCACCATGCTGTCCCCGCTGCCGACGAGGTCCGAAGCAAGGCGGTTGGCGGAGGCCGCCGGGGCAACAGCCGCGTGGGAGGCGGTGACGGAGCGGCCCGTCGGCGAATCCATCGCCGAGGCGCTGCAGCACGGCCTGGTGCGCGGGGTGGTGCTGACCGACGCCCTGATCGGGACGTTCGCGCGGGCCGGCAGCGAAGACCTGCAGCAGAACATCTGCTTCCTTTACCACCTGATCGGCGGCGGCACCGGCGACTGGGATGTTCCGATCGGCGGCATGGGTTCGGTGTCCGGCGAACTGGAACGGGCCGCCCGGGAAGCAGGAGCCACGGTACTCACCGGCGCGGAAGTGACAGGCATCGACCCCTCGGGAACCGTCACCTACAGGTGCGCGGGCGAGGATCGGGTGGCCGGGGCCAGCTGGGTCCTCGCCAATGTTGCCCCCGCGGTGCTGGCGAGGCTGCGGACGGGCGGGGCGGCCTCCGGCCAGGAGGACCTGCGTCCCAACCACTCGCGCGAGGGGGCGCAGGTCAAGGTGAACTTGCTGCTCAAGAGGCTCCCGCAGCTGCTGGACCAGACGGTCAGCCCGGAAGCGGCCTTCGGCGGCACCTTCCACATCAACGAGACCTGGGACCAGCTTGACCTGGCCTACCGGACCGCGGAGACCGGGGCCATTCCGCGGCCCCTGCCGTGCGAGATCTACTGCCACTCGCTGACGGACCCCACCATCCTGTCGCCGGAGTTGCAGGCTGCCGGGGCACACACCCTGACCGTGTTCGGACTCCACGTCCCCGACCGCCTGATTACGGAAGCGAACAACGAGGGACGCCGCGCCGAGTTGCAGGCGGCCGTGCTCAGCTCCCTCAATTCCGTGCTCGCAGAGCCCATCGAGGACCTGCTCATGACCGCTCCGGACGGGAGCCCCTGCATCGAAACCAAGACCACGCTGGACATCCAGCGGGCGGTCGGCATGCCGCGCGGCAACATCTTCCACGGAGGCCTGGACTGGCCGTTCGTGGACGACGGGGCGCCGCTGGACACCCCGGCCCGCCGCTGGGGCGTGGCCACCGGCGATGACCGCATCCTGCTGTGCGGCTCCGGAGCCCGCCGGGGCGGGGCCGTCAGCGCGATCGGCGGCCACAACGCCGCCATGGCCATTCTGGAACTGGCGAGGGGCTCATGAGCCGGGAACCGTCTTCCCCGCGGTCGGAACCGACAGCGGTGCAGCCGTGGAATCCGCGGCTTGCCCTGCTCGTGGCCGCCACGTTTTTCATGGAATTCCTGGACGGGACCGTGCTGACCACGGCGATCCCCAGCATCGCCGGTGACTTCGGCGTGCCGGCCGCAGGCGTGAACATCACCATGACCGCCTACCTGATGACGGTGGCCATGGGCATCCCGCTCAGCGGCTGGCTGGCCGAACGGCTAGGCGCGCGCCGCGTGTTCTGCCTGGCCATTGCCGTCTTCACTGTTGCTTCCCTGCTCTGCGCGGCGAGCCAGGACCTGACCATGCTGACCCTGAGCCGCGTGCTGCAAGGCCTCGGCGGGGCAATGATGGTCCCCGTGGGCACGCTCGTGGTGCTTCGCGGGACGCCCAAGGCGGAGCTGCTGCGGGCCACCGCCTACCTCGTGTGGCCCGGGCTACTGGCGCCGGTGCTGGCGCCGCTCGTGGGCGGTGTGCTGACCACCTACCTGTCCTGGCACTGGATCTTCCTGATCAACCTCCCGCTCGGCATCGCCGCGTTCCTGGCCGCGCTGCGCCTTGTTCCGCCCGTGGCTGGCGACCGGCACCGCCGGCTGGACTGGGCCGGGCTCGCCCTCACAACCATCGGCGTGGGTGCGCTGGTGGTGGGCCTGGAACTGGCCAGCAGCCACCCGGACGGTCCCTGGACCTGGCCCAGCATCGCGGCGGGGGTCCTGGCCCTGGCCGCGGCCGCCGCCTGGATGCGGCGGGCAGCGCACCCGCTGTTCGACCTGACGGTATTTGGCACGCGGACCTTCCGGGCAACGAACACCGGCGGTTTCATCTACCGGCTGACCATCAGCGCCGTGCCCTTCCTCCTTCCCCTGATGTTCCAGGAAGGCTTCGGGTGGAGCCCGCTGCACGCGGGCATCATGGTGGCGGCGGTGTTCCTCGGGAACATCGGCATCAAGCCGGCCACCACGCCGCTGATCAGGCGCTTCGGCTTCAGGCCGGTGCTGGTCTGCGCCTCACTGGCCTCGGCGGCGACCTTTGTCCTGTGCGCGCTGCTGACTCGGGGAACCCCGGAACCCCTGATCTTTGCGCTCCTCGTGTGCAGCGGCGTCTTCCGCTCCATCGGATTCTCGGCCTACGCATCCGTCCAGTACGCCGATATCCATCCCGGCCAGCTCACATCGGCGAACGCCGTTTCGGCCACGATGGTCCAGCTTGCCACCGGAGCCGGGATCGCCATCGGCGCGCTGCTGGTCCGCGTTTTCGGCTCAGGACCCGTGCTTGCCAGTGGGCTGGGAAGCGTCCTCGGGGCCGCAACGGACGACGGCGGGGTGGCCGCCTACCGGAGCGCGTTCCTGTCCATCGCCCTGCTGATGCTGCTCAGCACCGCAGACAGCCTCATGCTGCACCGGAATGCCGGAGCGGAGGTCAGCCGGCCTGGGCCAGTGCCAGCGGCAGAACCGCCCCGGCGCCGGCCTGCCTGAGGGCACGGCCGGCCACGGTGACAGTCCAGCGGCTGTCCACCAGGTCATCGATGAGCATCACGCTCTGGCCGCCGAAACCGGCAAGGGCCGAACCGAGTTCCTGGCCTACCGAGAGGCGGTCCCAGACGCCGGCCAGGCGGTAGGCGCTGTTGCCGCCGCGGCCGCCCGTGGGGCCGCCGTGCTCCAGCTGCAGCTGCCCGAGGTAGGGGATGCGGCCGATCTCCGAGATGCCCCTGGCCAGCGAGTCCACGAGGGCGGGCCTGCCGCGCGACGGCATGCTCACAATGGCCGCCGGACGCCCCGCCCCGCTCCAGCCCGGAACCCTGGAGTCGCCGGCACCCCATTCGCGCAGCACCTGGACGCAGGCCTGCAGCATGCCGGGATCCACGGTGCGGTCCGGGGCTCCCGCGGCAAAGAGCTCCCGCAGCGCCCCGCCCCAGCCCAGGTCCGTGAGCCTGGCAAGGACGCGGCCGTCGGCGAGGTTCTCTTCGGGTTTGATTTTCCCCTTCACCGGCACTCCAAGCCGGTCCATTCCGCTGGGCCACTGAAGCCGCGGTTCCAGGACGATGCCCGCCCGGCTCAGTGTCTGGCCGGCTGCCTCGGTGGCCGCTGATGCGATGTCCGCGGGGAACCACCGGCCGGCGCAGTTGTCACATCGGCCGCACGCGGAGGCGGTCTCGTCATCCAGCACCGAGGTGATGTATTCCATCCGGCACCCTGCGGTGTCCTGGTAGATGACCATGGAGTCCTGCTCGTCCACGCGCGCTTCCGAAATGCGGCGGTACCGTTCGGCGTCGTAGGTCCAGGGCGTACCCGTGGACCGCCAGCCGCCGCCGACGCGTTCCACGGCGCCGTCCACGGACAGCACCTTTAACAGCAGTTCCAGCGGCGTCCGGCGAAGGTCGACCCGGGCTTCGAGCGCCACGGTGGACACTGCCGATCCGGCCTCCGCCAGGGCGGTCAGCACGGCGGTGGCCTTCTCCTCCGACGGCATGGACGCGGTGGCGAAGTACTGCCAGATCTCGCGGTCCTCGGAGCCGGGAAGCAGCAGGACGTCGGCGTTCGCGGCGCCACGCCCGGCACGGCCCACCTGCTGGTAGTAGGCCACCGGTGAGGAGGGGGCGCCGAGGTGCACCACGAAGCCGAGGTCCGGCTTGTCGAAGCCCATCCCCAGGGCGGAGGTGGCGACGAGCGCCTTCACCTGGTTGTCCTTGAGGAGCTGCTCAGCCCGTTCGCGGTCCGCGGGGTCGGTGCGGCCCGTGTAGGCGAGCACCTCATGGCCTGCCTCGGCGAGCAGCCGGGCCGTGTCCTCGGCCGCTGACACGGTCAGCGTGTAGATGATCCCGCTGCCCGGCAGGTCCGCCAGGTGGGTCAGCAGCCAGGCGAGCCGCTCACGCGAATCCGGCAGCGTGAGCACACCGAGGCGCAGGGACTCCCGGCCCAGGGCGCCGCGGATGGTCAGCACGCCGTCGCCGAGTTGCTCCTCGATGTCGTGGACCACGCGTGAGTTGGCCGTGGCCGTCGTGGCCAGCACCGGAACCGCGTCCGGCAGCTGCGTGATGAGGTCCGCGATGCGGCGGTAGTCCGGCCGGAAGTCGTGGCCCCAGTCGGAAATGCAGTGTGCCTCGTCAATGACCAGCAGCCCGGTGCGGCGGATGAGCTCCGGCAGCTGGTTTTCGCGGAAGCCGGGATTGGTGAGCCGTTCGGGTGAAACGAGGAGTACGTCCACCTGGTCCGCGGCCAGCTGTTCGCGCACGGTGTCCCACTCGAGCTGGTTGGCGGAGTTGATGGCGACGGCCCGGACACCGGCGCGGGCGGCGGCCGCCACCTGGTCGCGCATCAGCGCCAGCAGCGGTGACACGATGAGTGTGGGGCCCGCTCCGCGCCGCCTGAGCAGCAGCGAGGCCACGAAGTAGACCGCCGACTTCCCCCAGCCCGTCCGCTGCACCACCAAGGCACGGCGGCCGGCGTCGACCAGGGCCTCAATAGCCTCGAACTGGCCGTCGTGGAAGTCGGCTTCCGGGTGGCCTACCAGCTCCCGCAGCACCTCCAGGGCCTGGGCCCGGGTCGCCGAGACTGCCCCCTGTTCCGTGCGGGGCGGAAGGCTGGAAGCGGACGGAAGAACTGCAGCGTGCTGGTTATTGGCCATTGATTCAGTATCCCAGCCGCCTCTGACACTCCCAAGCCGCGGATCCGCCTATGTGGACAAGCCCCGGTCCGGAACGGATACGGACCGCAACCCGCCGCCGCTTCCATTTCCCCGGTTTCGCGGGCCACACCCCGCTTCCCCGTAAGATAAATCCCGTGACTAGCGACCAGACCCGTACTTTTGACCTTTCGGCTTCGTTCAAGGCGTATGACGTCCGCGGCATCGTGGGCGACTCCATCACCGCTGAAATCGTCGAAGCGGTCGGGGCCGCCTTCGTCGACGTGCTGGGTCTGGAAGGCCAGACCGTCCTGGTCGGCGGCGACATGCGGCCCTCCTCCCCCGAGTTCAGCAAGGCCTTTGCCAACGGCGCGGCGACGCGCGGAGCCGACGTCCAGCTGCTGGACCTGATCTCCACGGACGAGCTGTACTACGCGTGCGGCGCCCTGAACGCCGCCGGGGCCACGTTCACGGCAAGCCACAACCCCGCAGAATACAACGGCATCAAGATGGCCAAGGCCGGAGCCGTTCCCATCTCCTCGGAAACGGGGCTCAAGGAAATCCAGGCCCTCGCCGAGCAGTACCTGAACACGGGCAGCATCCCCGTCGCCGAAACCCGCGGGCAGATCGGCGTGCAGGACGTCCTGAAGGGCTACGCCGAATACTTGCGCCAGCTCGTGGACCTCTCGGGTTCCCGCCCCCTGAAGGTGGTGGTGGACGCCGGCAACGGCATGGCCGGACTCACCACGCCCGCGGTGCTCGGCGACACCCTGCTGCCGAAGCTCCCCTTTGACATCATTCCCCTGTACTTCGAGCTGGACGGTTCCTTCCCGAACCACCCGGCCAACCCCCTGGAGCCGGAGAACCTGCGCGACCTCCAGGCCGCCGTCGTCGAACACGGTGCAGACATCGGGCTCGCCTTCGACGGCGACGCCGACCGCTGCTTCGTCATCGATGAAAACGGTGACGCCGTGTCGCCGTCGGCCATCACCGGCATGGTGGCCCGCCGCGAGATCGCACGGGCCAAGGCCCAGGGCGAAGAGACGCCCACCATCATCCACAACCTGCTGACGTCCCGGGCCGTGCCCGAACTCGTCGCGCAGGACGGCGGCCGCGCCGTCCGCACCCGCGTGGGCCACTCCTTCATCAAGGCCGTCATGGCCAAGGAAGGCGCCGTCTTCGGCGGCGAGCACTCTGCCCACTTCTACTTCCGGGACTTCTGGAACGCGGACACCGGAATGCTCGCGGCCATGCACGTGCTGGCCGCCCTGGGCGAACAGGACGGCCCGCTCTCGGAGCTCGGCCGCGAGTACGAGCCCTACATCTCCTCCGGCGAAATCAACTCCGAGATCGAGGACAAGGCCGGCGCCGTGGAGCGGGTCCGCGCCGATTTTGCGAACGACGACGTTGACGTCGACCACCTGGACGGCAGCACCTTCACGGCCACGGACGGAAGCTACTGGTTCAACCTGCGCCCCTCCAACACGGAGCCGTTCCTGCGCCTGAATGCTGAAGCCACGGACCAGGCCACCATGGAACGCGTGCGCGACCGCGTGCTGGCCCTGGTCCGCCGGTAGGACCGCGCAGATGGCAGAGTCCCCTTCCTCGCCGGCCGAGTCGTCGTGGCGCACGTCCGTGCCGGAATCCACCGCCACGGACCTGGAAAATCTCCTGGGCACCGGCATGGGCGCCGCCCAGGAGCAGCTTGAGCGCAACGGCGGCTTCCTGCCCTTCGCGCTGGTGGTGGAGAACGACGGCGAGGTCCGGCTTGTCGCCGTCTCGCCGGCTGATGCGGCCTCGGGGTCGGATGACGAGTTCGACGCCGATGAGATGATCAGCGACCTCACCGAACTGCTGCGCCAGAACCGGGAAGACTTCCGGGCGGCGGCGATAGTCTGCGACATCACTTTGGTCGAGGAAGGCTCGGACGCCATTCACGTGGCCACCGAGCACCGCGACGGAGCCGTGTTCGCTGCAGTCCTTCCCTACGCGGCGAACACGGCCACCCGTGAATGGGACTTCGGCGAACTGGCCGCGGACACCAACGAACCAGCCATCTGGGTGGACTAGACCGGATGGTCCCGTCCTTTGGCGCGGGTCATTAAGCTGGTGACATGAAAATCAACGCCTTCGCGGACGTCAGCCTGCGCGCCCTCATGGTGCTGGCTGCCGCGCCGGACGGTGATCTGCTCACCACGCAGAGCGTGGCGGACGCCGTCGGCACACCCTACAACCACGTCAGCAAGGCCATGGCCAAGCTGCGCCTGCTGGGCCTGATCGACGTCGAGCGCGGACGCAACGGCGGGTCAAGGCTCAACGCGGCCGGCCGGGTCATTACCGTCGGCAAGGTCCTGCGGCAGCTCGACACCCGGACGGACGCCGCGGAGTGCGTCTCCCCGAGCGGCGATTGCCCGCTGATCAAGGAGTGCCGGCTTCGGGGTGCGCTTGCCCGGGCCCGGGAAGCCTTCTACCGCGAACTGGATGAGGTGGTGGTGGCCGAGCTGCCCGGTTCCGGCCAGATGGCGCCCGTATTCCAGGCGATCCGCCAGCGCCCCGGACTCTAACCCGCTTCCGCCTGGTTTGGTATTTATTTCTACAAGGTGTAGAACTTGGGTATGGATATTGGCATTTTAAATGCAAGTATCCGACCGCGGTCCGGACGAAGCCCCGGGCCACTACCTCAGGAGTCAGCATGCTCTCGGACAAATCCTTCCCCGTCATCGAGGCCACCCTGCCGCTGGTCGGTTCCCGGATCGGGGAGATCACGCCCAAGTTCTACGCCCGCCTCTTCGCCGCCCACCCCGAACTGCTGGACGGGCTTTTCAGCCGCTCCAACCAGCGCAACGGCAACCAGCAGCAGGCCCTGGCCGGAAGCATCGCCGCTTTCGCCACCCACCTGGTGAACAACCCCGGCACACTGCCGGAGACCGTACTGGCCCGCATCGCCCACCGCCATGCCTCCCTTGGCATCACCGAACCTCAGTACCAGGTGGTCTATGAGCACCTCTTCGCCGCCATTGCGGAAGACCTTGCCGAGGTCATCACCCCGGAAATCGCCGAAGCCTGGACCGAGGTCTACTGGCTCATGGCAGACGCCCTGATCAAGCTAGAGAAGGGCCTCTACGCAGCACAGGCCAACGGCAAAATGTGGACCCCCTGGACAGTCGCCGCCAAGACCCCGGCCGGCACCGGCTCCATGACCTTCACCCTGGAACCGGCCGACGACACCCCCGTCACCGCGGCCCTCCCCGGCCAGTACGTCAGCGTCAAGATCACCCTTCCGGACGGACTCCGCCAGGTCCGCCAGTACTCCCTCTCCGGCGACACCGGCACCAGCCGCAGCTTCACCACCAAGCTCGACGACGGCGGCGAGGTCTCCCCCGTCCTGCACAACAAAATAGCCGTGGGCGATGTCATCGAAATCTCCAACCCCTACGGCGAAATCACGCTCCGGGACGGCGACGGCCCCGTGGTCCTGGCCTCGGCCGGCATCGGCTGCACGCCCACGGCGTCCATCCTGCGCTCCCTGGCCGAGTCCGGCTCGGACCGCCAGGTCCTGGTGCTGCACGCCGAAAGCACGCTGGACAGCTGGGCCCTGCGCGGCCAGATGACGGACGACGTCGACCGCCTCGAAGGTGCCGACCTCCAGCTCTGGCTCGAGGAGCCGCAGGCCGGTTCCAAGTCCGGCTTCATGTCCCTGCGCGAAGTGGACCTGCCCGCCAATGCGTCGCTGTACCTCTGCGGGCCGCTGCCGTTCATGAAGCACATCCGCAACGAGGCCATCAATGCGGGCATCCCCGCCACCAAGATCCACTACGAGGTCTTCGGCCCGGACATCTGGCTCGCTTCATAACCGCAGCAGCGCGAACGGACACTTGGGCACCGGGGCTTAAGTGTCCGTTCGCGCAACGCACGACGGCGGCCCCGCACCTTCCAGCGAAAGGTGCGGGGCCGCCGTCGTACTGTATGGCAGGCGGTCTAGGCCAGGCGGGCCTTCAACCCGTCAAGCTCAGCCTGGAGCGCCTCGGGCAGCGAACTGCCGAAGTTGGCGAACCATTCCTCGATCGAAGCGAGCTCGGTCTTCCACTCCTCGGGGTCGACGCGCACTGCCGCTTCCACCTGGGCGGGGGTCATGTCCAGGCCGGTCAGGTCGATGGACTCGCCGGTCGGCACGAAGCCGATGGGTGTCTCCACGGCGTCGGCCTTGCCTTCGAGGCGTTCGATGGCCCATTTGAGGACGCGTGCGTTGTCCCCGAAGCCCGGCCAGGCGAAGCCGCCCTCGGCCGTGCGGCGGAACCAGTTCACCAGGAAGATCTTGGGCAGACGCTCCGGGTTGGCCTTGGCGGACAGGTTAACCCAGTGGTTCAGGTAGTCCCCTGCGTCGTAGCCGATGAACGGGAGCATGGCCATCGGATCGCGGCGCACGACGCCAACGGCGCCCGCGGCGGCGGCCGTGGTCTCCGAGGAAAGCGTCGAGCCCATGAAGATGCCGTTGGACCAGTCACGCGCCTGGGTGACCAGCGGGATGGTGGTCTTGCGGCGGCCGCCGAAGAGGATCGCGGACAGCTCTACGCCATTGGGGCTGTGGTATTCCTCGGCCAGCATGTCGATCTGGTCGATCGGCGTGCAGAAGCGGGAGTTCGGGTGGGCCGCCGGCTTGTCGGAGTCGGAGGTCCAGGAGTTGCCCTGCCAGTCGGTGAGGTGAGCAGGCACTTCCTCAGTCATGCCCTCCCACCACACGCCGCCGTCGTCGGTTATTGCGACGTTGGTGAAGATGCTGTTGCCCTTGGCGATGGCGCGCATCGCGTTCGGGTTGGTTCCCCAGCCGGTGCCGGGAGCGACGCCGAACAGGCCCGCTTCAGGGTTGACGGCGCGGAGTTCGCCTTCCTTGCCGAAGCGCATCCAGGTGATGTCGTCCCCGAGGGTCTCCACCTTCCAGCCTTCGATGGTGGGATCCAGCAGGGCCAGGTTGGTCTTGCCGCAGGCGGACGGGAACGCCGCGGAGACGTAGTAGGTCTTCTGTTCCGGCGAGGTGAGCTTGAGGATCAGCATGTGCTCGGCCAGCCAGCCCTCATCGTGCGCCATGACGGAGGCGATGCGCAGGGCGTAGCACTTCTTGCCGAGCAGGGCGTTTCCGCCGTAGCCCGATCCGAAGGACCAGATGGACCGTTCCTCGGGGAAGTGAACGATCCACTTGTCCGGGTTGCACGGCCACGGAACGTCGGCCTGGCCGGCCTCCAGCGGGGCACCCAGGGAGTGCAGGGCCGGGACAAAGAACGCGTTCGTCTCAGTGATCCGGTTCAGGACGTCCGTGCCGATGCGGGCCATGATGCGCATGGATGCCACAACGTAGGCGCTGTCAGTGATCTCGACACCGAACTTGGGATCCTCGGCGTCGAGGTGGCCCATGACGAACGGGATGACGTACATGGTGCGGCCGCGCATGGAGCCGGAGAACAGCCCGCGCAGCTTCTCCTTCATCTCGGCCGGAGCCATCCAGTTGTTGGTGAAGCCGGCGTCGTGCTCCTTTTCGGAGCAGATGAACGTCTGCTCTTCAACGCGGGCGACGTCAGCGGGGTCTGAGAACGCGGCGAAGGAGTTCGGGAAGAGCTCCTGGTTCAGCCGCTTCAGCGTGCCCGCGGCGACCAGTTCGTCGGTCAGGCGGGTGTTTTCTTCCTCGGAGCCGTCGACCCAATGAATCCGGTCCGGCTGGGTCAGCCCAGCGACCTCTTCAACCCACGCCAGGAGGCCGGCATGTGTGGTGGGTGCTTTCTCAAGCAGCGGCAGTCGCGCCAGATGGCCCATTATGGTTCCCTTCGTCGGGTTCAGCGGTGTGAGCTAAATGCTATTTCTGTTCACCTGGCCCATTTCATAGTCAGACATCGGATGTCCGCCCCTTCGGCGAGCAAATTCCGCGGAAAATCAAGGATCCGGGATTGAGAAATCTTGAAATTAGTGACGAAGGTCACATAGACCGGTCTAGTTACGGAGATTACACAGTTCTCGATTTGGAACTGGGGCGGACCTCGCGTAAAGTTATTCGAGGTTCGGGCCGAGCGAAGAGTTCGGCAGGAACCGGAAGATGCGCCCATAGCTCAGCTGGATAGAGCGTCTGTCTACGGAACAGAAGGTCAGGGGTTCGAATCCCTTTGGGCGCACAGAGAGAAGATCCGCACCGGATACCCGGTGCGGATCTTCTGCTTTAAGCCGGGATCGTCGGCAGCCTGCGCGGGTGGTGCGTCAGTTTGTGACGGCGTCCGAAATCCGGCGGCGGATGCCGTCGAAGTGACGGGTCAGCTCCTGGGCGGCACGCGCCTTGTCACCGGCCGCCACGGCCGCGTAGACGTTCCGGTGCAGCGCAGCCACCGCGGCCAGGTCCTCGGCCCCGGCACCGATCTCGGTGTGGATCTTGCGGTAGACCTTCCAGAAGACACCCAGCAGGTTGAGCAGGAGCTCGTTGTTCAGGGGTGCAAAGAGCTTGCTGTGGAAGTCATAATCGGCGTCGACGAAGGGCTCGCCCGCCGCCGCCAGTTCCTCCATCCGGACCACCGATTCCTCGATGGCGGCCAGCTGCTCAGCCGTAATCAGGTCCATCGAGCTGCCGATGAGGCCCGATTCCAGGGCCTGGCGCACGTCCACGAGCTGCAGCGCCTCCAGCCCGTGGTGCCGCAGGGACAGCCTGGCACGGAAAATGAGGCCGTCGGCCAATGCCTCGAAATTGCTGGGCGCCACGAACATTCCGAAGCCGTGGCGGATCTCGATGACGCCCAGGGCCTGCAGGACCTTCAGCGATTCCCGCAGCGTGTTCCGGCCTACGCCCAGGGCGATGCACAGTTCGTTTTCCGTGGGCAGCGCATCGCCGGCTTCGAGTTCGCGGTCCAGGATGAGGTCCATGATGTCCGACTGCAGGGCGCGAAGGCGGGCCTGGGCGCTGAACCTCGCCGGCGGAACGTTATTAGAGGACGGCATCGGAACTCCTTTGTTGCGCTACGTCCCCACACCGTAGCGGATGTCCCATGTCCCCTGAACGGGACGGCGCATTGTTACGGACCCGGGCGGCAGCGGTCGGCATGTCTGCCCCGGAAACGATGCAGGCCCCCGGCGTAGGCTGTTGCCATGACGCCACATGTTGTTGAACGGGAATTCGATGTCATTGTGATCGGCGCCGGCGCCGCAGGTGAAAACGCCGCAGACCGGGTCGTCCAGGGCGGCCTGACCGCCGTATTGGTGGAGGCCGAACTGGTGGGCGGCGAATGCTCCTACTGGGCCTGCATGCCGTCCAAGGCCCTGCTCCGTCCCGGCACGGCGCTCCACGGTGCCCAGACGGTCCCCGGGGCCAGCGAGGCGGTCACCCGGACCCTCGACGCCGCGGCCGTCCTGAAAAGCCGCGACAGCTTCACCTCCAAGTGGCAGGACGACAGCCAAGTCGCATGGGTGGAGGAGTCCGGCATTGAGCTGGTCCGCGGGCATGGCTGGATCACCGCGCCGCGGGCCGTGGAAGTCGCCGGCCTGGACGGCAACTCGTACGTGCTGACGGCGCGTCACGCCGTCGTCCTGGCGAACGGCTCCACGCCTGACCGGCCGCCCATCGACGGACTTGCCGAGGTTCCCTATTGGGGAACCCGCGAGGCAACGTCAGCCAAGGAAATTCCGGAACGGCTCGCCGTCCTGGGCGGGGGCGTCGCCGGAACGGAGCTCGCCCAGGCCTTTGCCCGCCTCGGATCGGCCGTGACGCTGGTGGCGCGCAGCGGCCTCCTGCGGAACTTTCCCGCGGAGGCCGCGAAGCTCGTTGCCGCCGGGCTCCGCGCCGACGGGGTGGAAATCCGCCTGGACACCAAGACGCAGAGCGTCCGCGAAAACGGGGACGGCTCCCTGACCCTGACGCTCGACGGCGGCGAAACTGTTTCGGTGGACAAGCTGCTGGTCTCGACGGGCAGGCACCCGGCACTGGAGGGGCTCGGCCTGGAGAGCGTGGGGCTCGCAGCCGCCGACGGAAAGGCCTTAAGGCTGAGCACGGACACCACCGGCCTGGTGCAAGGCGCCGCCGGCAGTGACGACGGACCGTGGCTCTATGC
Source organism: Arthrobacter sp. KBS0703 (assembly GCF_002008315.2). Lineage (NCBI taxonomy): Bacteria > Bacillati > Actinomycetota > Actinomycetes > Micrococcales > Micrococcaceae > Arthrobacter > Arthrobacter sp. KBS0703. The sequence goes on from NZ_MVDG02000001.1 coordinate 3,226,266, forward strand.
GGTGGGGGACGCAGCCGGCAAGGCCCTGCTCACGCACCAAGGCAAGTACGAGGCCCGCGCCACCGGCGCCGCCATCGCGGCCCGCGCCAAAGGTGAGCTGAAGGGCGAGCCCGCGGACTGGAGCCGCTATGCGCAGACGGCAGACGACCATGCCGTTCCCAATGTGGTGTTCACGGACCCGGAGCTGGCGAATGTCGGCCGGTCCGTGGAACAGGCCCGGAAGGACGGCTACAACGTGTCGTCCGTGGAACTGCCCATCGCCGTTGCCGGCTCGTCACTGCACGCCAAGAACTACGAGGGCTGGGCGCAGCTCGTGATCGACGAGGACCGTAAGGTCCTGCTCGGCGCCACCTTTGCCGGCCCCGACATCGCCGAGCTGCTGCACGCGGCGACCATCGCGGTCGTCGGCGGGGTGCCCCTCGACCGGCTCTGGCACGCCGTCCCCTCCTACCCCACCATCAGCGAAGTCTGGCTCCGGCTCCTGGAGAAGTACGGTCTCTGACCGGCGCCGTTGTGAACCGAGCGGACGACGGCGGATACCGCCGGCTAAGCAGGAGCTGCTCTTCGGAGAGTCTGCCCTTTAGCCCCCTGCACGGGACACTTCATCGGATACCCGTGAGGGAGCCGGCTTACGACACATTGCGGCCTAGCTTCGCGCGGGCGCGGTGTTTGCGGACGTTGTCACGGTTTGCGCAGCGCACGGAGCAGTAGCGCTGGCGACCGTTGCGGGTGACATCGACCACGACTGCCCTGCAGGGATCGCCGGATGAACTCCCTGCGGCGCATCGGCTGAGTCTGTGAGCGCCGCGAGTGCTGAGGTGCAGTGCAGTTCCGACACTGATCACGGCGAGCAATACCTGCGGAAGGGCCTGGTCGGGGTCGCGGTAGTGAAGATGCCATCCTTCACCGTCGTGATCGGTGAGGCGCGGATAGGCGGCGGCAGCAGCCATCTGGGCGTTCAACAGAGCGGCCCTGTTCTGCGGATCGCTTTCATCGACGACTGAGAGCCACGCGTCAATGACGTCGCGGGTTTGCTCATGATCGTCTCCGGCGGGGGGCTTGTAGTCCATCGTCATACCGAACTCGCGAGTCCGCTGCACGAGACCGTCCCTGTCGGTTGGCCAAGCGTTGGCCAGCGAGGCGGCGAGGAGTACCGCGTACTCACCGTAAGGGTTGAGATGCATAAGGCTATTACATCATTGTTGGAGTCATGACGATTCTTCCTTGGGCTGCCGATCCGCAGACACGATATTTGCAACCAGCGAGCAGGACGGTGCGCTCATGATCGCGGGGACAGACTTCGGAACGGGGGTCTCGATGGCAGCGGCAAGCGGGATGGCTCTAACGGCACTCGGCATGGTGCTCACGCCGGGCCCGAACATGGTCTACCTGGTCTCGCGCAGTGTGAGTCAAGGGCCGGTGGCGGGAATGATTTCTCTCGCAGGCACCTGTGCTGGCTTCCTCGTCTACATGACGATGGCGAACCTCGGGCTCGCGATGGTGTTCGTCGCGGTGCCGTGGCTCTATGCCGGAATGAAGGCCGCAGGAGTCCTCTACTTGGCCTACCTCGCGTGGCAGGCACTCAAGCCCGGCGGTCGGGGCGTCTTCGACGTTCGCGCACTCTCTCGCGATTCCGCCCGGAAGCTCTTCCGCACGGGGCTCCTCACGAATCTGCTGAACCCAAAAACGGCCGTGATGTATCTTGCGCTGATTCCGCAGTTCATCGATGCGGGCCGGGGAGGAACAATTGTCCAGGGCTTCTCCCTCGGAGCGATCCAGATTGCCATGAGCATGCTTGTGAACGCGCTGATCGTCCTCGGCGCCGGGGCGATCTCTGCATTCCTCTCCGCCAGGCCGAGCTGGACGAAGTGGCAGCGACGCGTCACCGGTTCAGCGCTCGGCCTAGTAGCGGTCCTCCTCGCGCGGGAGGTACCAGAAAGGGCGCGCATATAGCGAGCCTGAGGATGCGAGTTCGCCGCGCCAGCATGCCCGCACTGCCGGCGCGGCCAGCCCTAGCGTGCCCTCACCCCCGCCGTCGTTCTCTTCGCTCGCTTTTTGGATGACTGATGGGTCACAGTGGTGCAGTGCTATTTGAACTGACTAGTCAGTTCAGTTAGCCTTGTTGCAGACGACATCTGCGAAAGGCTCCCTTTGCTCTCCGTACAACAGCTTCGCGTGAACGGCCGGCGGGACGATCTCCTCCCGCCCACGTCATTGCAGGCATCCCGCGGCGAACTGCTGCTGGTCACGGCCGACCGCCAGGACCAGCGGACCGCGCTGGCCCTGGCCCTCAGCGGCCGGATGAAGCCCGGCGGCGGCACTGTCAGCTGGGACAGGCAGGCCAAAATCAAGCAGCTCCGCGGCGCCGGCGCGCTGGTGGACTCCCCCGGCGTCAACGAACCCGAGCAGCACCTGAGCGTCCGGGACCTCGTGACAGAGGACCTGTCCCTCATTCCCCGCCGGTACCGCGGCGCCCTCCTCAGCAAGCCCTGGCTGAAGGTGAACCGTTTCGAAGACATTGCCGGGATGTGGGCCGAGCAGCTCACGCCGCGGCGCCGCACCGAACTCCTGACGGCCCTGGCGCTCGCCAACCCGCGCACCGACCTCCTGGTCCTGGACCTGTCTCTTATACACATCTAGATGTGTATAAGAGACAGCGCCGATCCGGCGGACTGGCTGCCGCGGCTCAAAGAACTGGCGTACGACGGCGGCCGGCCACTCGCCGTCGTCGCCACCGTGACTGCCCTCCCGCCCGGCTGGACCGGCCCGGCCGCCGTCGTCGGCAACGCGGCACCCAAGCCGGCCAGCACCGAAGAACAACCCGAAACCGAGGACGCAAAGTGACAGTGCTACGGCTGGCCAGCTCCGAACTCAAGCGCATGACGGGCGGCCTGCTGCCCAAGCTGACCATCCTGGCGCTGACCATGGTTCCCCTGCTCTACGGCGCGGTGTACCTCTATGCCAACTGGAATCCGTACGGAAACCTTAACCAGATCGACGCCGCGCTCGTGATGGAGGACACCGGGGCGGCCACCAGCGACGGCGGCCGTCTGCAGGCCGGGCAGAAGGTAGCGGACAGCCTCGTGGAAGGGCACGTGTTCAACTGGCAGCCCGTCCGGTCCGCGGCCGAAGCCGACCAGGGCGTCAGCGAGGGAAGGTACGCCTTTGCGCTCAAAATCCCCGCGACTTTTCCAGCAACCTGGCCTCCCCGGAAGTTTCGATGCGGCCAGCCAGGCCATGCTGAACGTCACCACCAACGACGCCAACAACTACCTGCTCAGCACCATCGTGGATAAGCTCACCACCGCCGTGCACGCCACCGTCGCCAAGGAGGTCGGCGCGGAAACGGCCAACCAGCTGCTGACGGGCTTCGGCACCATCCACACGCAAATGGTGAAGGCGGGCGGCGGCGCGGGAACCCTGGCCGACGGCGTCGCCCGGCTCCGAGACGGCGCGGGCACCCTGCACCAAGGCACCGGGCAGCTCGAGGCGGGTGCGGCCGAGCTGTACAACGGCGAAGTCAAACTTCGCGACGGCGCCGCGCAGCTTGCGTCCGGAGCCGGCCAGCTGAGCGGCGGGCTCGCACAGCTCAAGGACAAGACTGCCGGACTTCCCGCCGATTCACAGAAGCTCTCGGCCGGCGCAGCCCAGGTCGCCGCCGGAAACGCGGCGCTGAACACCAAAGTCCAGGACGTCGTCGGGCAGCTGCAGGCCGCAGACACCGGACTCCGGACACGGGTCCAGGAGTCCAACGACAGGCTCGTCGCCGCCGGCGTTCTTACGCCGGAGCAGGCCGCCAGGGTCCTCGCGGACTTCGACGCCGCCGCGGCCTCAAGCCCTGTCACTGACGCGAGGGCGAAAATCCAAGCCGATGCCGCCCAGATCCAGCAGCTCGCCGACGGCTCAGCGGCCGTAAGCGCAGGGGCGGCCAGTCTCGCCGCAGCAACTCCTGCGCTGACTGGAGCCATCTCGACCGCCTCGGGCGGCGCGGACCGGCTCTCCGACGGCGCCACAACCCTGGCGGCCGGACAGCAGACGGCCGTGGACGGCGCCGCCGCGCTCACCGACGGAGCCGGGAAGCTCGACGACGGCGCAGCCCAGCTGGAGACCGGTGCCCGCGCCGCCGCGGACGGTTCCCGGACGCTGGCCACCGAGCTGTCCAAGGGCGCGGGCAAGGTGCCGAACCCGGATGAAGCGCAGAAGAGCAACCTCTCCGGGGTGATCTCCGACCCCGTGGCCGTCAACAACGTGTCGCAGGCCAAGGCGGGTTCCTACGGTGCCGGGCTGGCTCCCTTCTTCCTGACCCTGGCCCTGTGGATCGGCGTGTTCATGCTGATCCAGGCCATGCGCCCCGTCACGCAGCGCGCCCTCGCCTCCAACGCGCCCGCCTGGAAGATCGCCGTCGGAGGCTGGCTGCCGTTCTTTGCCGTGTCCGCCGTGCAGGCGAGCCTGCTCACCGTGGTGGTGAATGTGGGGCTGGGGCTGAATCCTGCCCATCCGGTCCTCATGTGGCTGTTCCTGCTTGCCGCGGCTGCAGCCTTCAGCGCCCTCATCCAGGGCGTGGTGGCCCTGCTGGGTTCGCCGGGGAAGCTGGTGGTGCTCATACTTCTCGTGCTACAGCTTGTCTCCTCCGGCGGAACGTTCCCGTGGCAGACCACGCCGCAGCCGCTGCACGTGGTGCACCAGATCCTGCCCATGGGCTACGTGGTCAACGGCATGCGGCACCTCATCTACGGCGCGGACCTGTCCATGATTCCGTCCACCGTGGCGGGACTCCTTGGCTACACTTTGCTGGGGGTGGTGCTCTCAACGCTGGCCGTCCGAAAGCACAAGTTCTGGACCCTCAAGACCCTGAAACCGGAGATCGCCGTATGACCCCATCGGAGGCCGGCCAGGCGGCCGTCCAGCTCAAGAAGCTGCGTCCCGCCCGGACCAACGCCACCAAGCAGAAGCTCTTCGAGGCATCCATGGAGCTGATAGGTAAGCGCGGCGCGGCAGGCGTGACGGTGGACGAGATCGCGGCGGCAGCCGGCGTCTCGAAGGGCACTGTGTACTACAACTTCGGCAGCAAGTCCGATCTGATCGCCCAGCTCCTGCGGCACGGCGTGGACATCCTCGAAGCCAGGCTCCTCAGCGTGCAGGGCGAAACAGCGGACTCCCTCGCCGGCATGGACGCCATGATCGGGCAGGCGATGGACTTCATGGCGGAGTATCCGTCCTTCGCCCGGCTGTGGGTGAGCGAGAACTGGCGCACCCCCAGCGAATGGCAGGACACGTTCGCCGAGCTCCGCGCGCGGCTTCTCGGCGTGATCGGATCGGCCATTGAAAGGGTGGCCGCGGAGTATCCCGTGGATGCCTCCATCTCCCGGGGAAGCCTGGAAACGGCGATATTCGGCGCCTGTTTTGTGGTGGGACTCGACCGCCAGACGTACAACCCGGAGCGGACCCGTGACCAAAGTGTTGCCGCCATCATGGCCATCATGCGTGGCTACGTGCAGAAGCGGCCTCATCCTCAGGGATGATTAGTCCCATGAGCCACATGGGTAACAGCGGGAAGACAGCCGTCGGCGCCGTTTTCGCCGCGCTCGGCGCGCTCGTGCTGACGGCCGTCACCCTTGAGGAGGCTGCGCTGTTCGCCTTCCTGGGCGCAGTGGCCGTGGGATACGTGGCGTCTGTGGCCGAGTCATTTGCCCGCCGGCGCTACCTGGCGCTCCTGGCCGGCGGCATCGGGACCAGCCTGTCGATCGGCTGCAGCATCGCCTTCCTGCGCATGTGGGGCCTGGCATTCAATCAGGACGCAGGGGCGCTCGGGGAGGCTGTGACCACCAGGGACTCGGACATCTACTTTTACCTGGCGGCCGCCTCGGGTTCGCTGACCCTGGTGGTGCTCTTCGCCGGAGCAGTCTGGCCGCCCGCAGGCGGCTGCGGGCGCGGTCCGGCGTCCCGGCCCGGAAGCGGCCCCTGCCCGTGCGTCAACGCGGCGGCCGGCCGCCAGGCTGCCGGCAGGCGCACGGCAATCCCCTGCGACCGCCCAGCGCCAAGCACCCCAGCGCACTCAGGCGGCACGCACTTCCGCGGCGCGCCAAGCCACGTCGCGCACGGCTACGCCGCGGCAGGCCGGGCAGCGGACCGCGGCACCCCGCCAGCCTGCATCCCGCCAGCCTGGCCAGCCGGCGGCAGCGCCGAGGACATCCGGCTCAGGAACGTCTCCCTCGACAGCTGCCGGCCGGACGCCCCGCCGCTGAGCGGCCGCTGGAACGACTGGGCGGCCGCTGAAACGACTGGGCGGCCGCTGAAACCACGCCGAGCGGCCGGCGAAACCCGGTTGGGGGCCGCCGGCGGCCTTGGTCACCGGAAGACGCTCAGCGCCTGCCAGCCGTTGCCCACCTGGCGGCTTCCGGTGAACCGGCCGCTGCCCAGGCTGTAGTAGACCAGCCGGCCGTCAGCGGTCTTGGCCGTGAGGCCGCGCGTTCCCGGGCCCTGGAATCCGAACGAGGCGTGGGACTGGGCGACGGCGCCCCAGCCGTTCCCCACCTTCGGGCGCGCTTCCCGCGCGAACCTGCCGGCGCCGTCGGACCTGTACAGCATGAGGTCCCCGGCCGCGGTGGTGACCAGCAGGTCCTGCCGCCTGTCTCTTATACACATCTAGATGTGTATAAGAGACAGCCTGAAACCCGTTCCCGATCTGCTGCCGGGCGCCCAGGGCACCGCCGGCGGCATTCGGGTAGAAGTACATGGCGCCGTCCCCAGCCGTTCCCACCACGCCGGGGAACCGTTGGCCGTTGTGCCACTTGCCCACGGTGATGTCCATGGACTGCCAGCCCGCCGTGCCGGCCGTAATCGGGCTGAGGAAGCCGCCGGAGAGCTTGCCGCGATAAACCGTGAGGGTTCCGCTCTTCCACTGGGCAATGATGTCGTTCACTCCGTCGGCGTTCCAGTCGGCCACGAAGCCGGCTTTCAGGCCTGCCCAGCCCGCTCCGATCCGCTCCCGGGCACCGAAACCGCCTGCACGGTTGGCCGGATAGTTCCACAGGATGCCCGCGGAATCTGCCGCGAGCACGTCGGCGCCGCTCTTGATGGACGGGCGGGCCGCGAAGTACTGCTCCATGGTGGGAATGCCGCGGACTTTCATGTCCGTGGCCAGCTGCACTCCGACGAACCGCAGATGCCAGGGCTCGTACGCGTAGCCGGTGACGTTGGTGTAGCCCGCCGGGTACCTCACGATGAACCCGTAGCGGTGCGCGTTCGCCGCCACCCAGCGCCCGCCCGGGGTGGTCCCGAAGCAGGCGGTCAGGCCGCAGCCGCCGCCCACATTGCCGATGTCCGCCGCGAGCCCCGTCTGGTGCTCGCTGTAACCCGGCCGCGCCGAGATCTGGTCCGCATACGCCTGCCCGTACATCTGGACGTAGGAGCTGTACAGCGCGCTCTGGGACGCATAGGACCTGTAGGCGCTCACCACCTCCAGGAAGTGTCCGGCAGCACGCGCCCCGGTGAAGAGCTGGCTCATCGCGCCGGATACCTGGGCGCGCAGCAGGTGGCCGGTCCCGCCCCACGAGACCAGGTCCCGCGGCACGAACTGCACCGGGTTCAACGGCCGGGACTTGTTGACCAGCACCCAGGGGTTGCTCGCGTCGGTCACCACACTGGTGGACAGCTGCTCGCCCGAGGGAGCGGCGGAGGCGGCCGGCGCACCGCCCGCGAAGAGCATCAGAACGACGACGGCGGCGGCGAACCGCCGGGCGCGACCCCGCCACCGGTTCAAAGCAGAATTCAGCATGGCGGGCCCTTCCCCACTAGACGGCACTGAGTTCAAGGGTACCCGCGGGCGGCCCGGTAGTACCGGCCTTGTCCGCGCTAGTGGGCGCGGGGGACCTTGAAATGCGTGATCCGTGCGTCCTGCCCGTCGAGCTCCGCCCAGGATTTCTCCGTCTCGAGGATGGTCAGCCCGCTGGTGGGGAACCTGGTTGCCGCGTCCATATAGGCGTCGTGGTTGGAGTCACGGGATGCCAGGTGCATGGCCAGGTCCTGCACTCCGGGCATGTGGGAGATCACCATGAGGGTGGTGACGGTATCCGGAACGTGGTTGATCACCGTGAGCATGCGGAGCGCGGAGGCGGCGTAGAGCCCGTCCTCAAGTTTCGGCGTCGGCGCTTTGTCGCCGAGTTCGCTGCACACCCAGGTGCAGGTCTGCCGGGTCCGGAGGGCGCTGGAGCAGAGGATGAAGTCCGGGACGATGTTGTGTTTGAGCAGCCACTTGCCGGCCAGCGGTGCTTCACGGTGGCCGCGCTCCTCCAAGGGACGGTCATGGTCCGCCACACCTCCGGGCCAATCGGCCTTGGCGTGGCGCATGATCACCAGTCGCTTCTTGTGGTGCGCGCTCATGGACTCACCCTACTACCCAACTAGGTAGCAGCACGCGTCGTATTCAGGCCCGAGAACGACGCGACCTGCGACCCAGTTGGGCGGGAAGTACGGGTCAGTCCTCCAGGACGAAGGTCACCTCCAGCACCACATGCCAGGCGACCACGTTGCCGTCGGCGATTTCGACTTTCTGCTCCTTGACCCAGGCCCGGAAATGCCGCGCAGGGTCTTGCTGGCCCGGCTGAGAGCCTACGACGGAGCAAGAAACGTCAATAGAGCCCCACCAAACCCACCCCGGAGGCGGCGAGGGATCGTGCCGCGAAAGCGAAAGCGCCCGCCCCAACTGGGGACGGACGCTTTGGCGCTTAAGGAAGAGCTAGATCGAGTATTCCGGCGCGGCCCAGACAACGACCTCGGGGTGCTCGTAGAACCGGTAGCCCTGGCCGCGCACAGTGCGCACGGTGTTGGCGAGGCGGCCCAGCTTGGAGCGGAGGCGGCGGATATGGACGTCGATGGTGCGCTCGTTCGGCACCTCTTCGGCATTCCGCCACAGGCCCTCAAGGAGTTCGTCACGGCCCACGGTGCGGGTGCCGTTCTCCACGAGGTAGTTGAGGAGCTCGAACTCCTTGAACGTCAGGTTCAGGGACTCGCCGTCGAGGTGGACTTCTCGGCGGGCGAGGTCGATCAGCACGCCCGACGGACGGGGATCCTGTGCGGGCTGCAGGCGTGCACTCTCAGTGCGCTGCCGGGTGTTGACGGTGGGGTCACCGAACGTGGAACGGACGACGTCGAGTGCGGAACCCGGCGCGCTGGCCGGCGCCACGGCGACGGCGGCATAGCTCTCGGCGCCGGAGACGAGTGACTGGGCGTACGCCCGGATCTCCTGGGCGAGCTTGGCGATGGAGGTGCCCGCAGCAGCCGCGGTTTCCTCGTCGATTCCCATGTAAAGGACGAATCCGCGGGCCACGTTGTCGTTCGGCACGGGCCGGACGGAGCCGCCGGCGGCCGGAGCGACGACGGGCGTCGGCGCGGTCAGCGGTGCGGCTTCCTCAGCCGGCACGGCGCGCAGCTGGCCGTAAGAATTGGGGTTGTAGCCCTGGGGTGCATAGCCGGGGGCGGGAAAGTTGTTTCCCTGGCCTGCCGGTGGGAAGGCCGGACGGGTACCGAATCCCTGGCGGAGGCCCGACGTCTGGCCGGCCTTGTTGGCGTTACGGACGGAGATGTGGACGTATCCAGATGCAACTGACATGAATGCTTACCTCAATGTGAATGGCCGTCATCGCGGCTCGAATGCTTGGTTCCCCGCAATGAGTTCTGGGGAGGGGCGCCCGACGCTGGGCTGGGGGCGAATGCCTAAAAACTTTGTGGGGGTAGAAAGTTAGGCGTGCATTCGACAACAGCGCATCTCGGCGGCAGCGGGTGTGCTGGGCCAATATTCTGCGGCTGCAGTTGCTGTTGAGTTCTTGTTCACAATTGAAAGTGTGCAACGTAACAATGAAAACTTGCAAGTAACAATGGACCACTCCGTCCGCATCGTGAGACGAATCGCGGGTTTGTGGGTCAAATCACAATTCTACGAGGCCCAATTTTTCCAGATTTTTTTCCAGACCGGTCGGTCGGAAAGGGCCGTTTTTCGAACTAAATTCGACTAAACCCTTCTTTTTCGTCAAATATTCAGCGACATTTCAGATGCGGGAATTCCGGCGCCGCAAATCCCTAGTTGTCCAGCTATGACGCCATTCGGACAAAAGATTTTGGGCCAAGCACGCACGCCGGCACGGGTCAAGCCGCTGCGTGCGTCCCGGCTGCGCCCAGGCCGGCGGACCTGGACGCACCGCCGTTGCCGCGATCCAGAGACGCGATCCAGAGAGAGGCGCCTGCTGCTTTCGCAGGCACCCGCCATTCGCCGGCAACCACGAGGCACCAGGCACCAGTCTCAGCTGGTCTGCCCCGTCTGGCCCGTCTGCAGTGCGGCGATCAGCTGCACGGTTTCGGCAGGGAAGGCCGAACCTTCCTTGGCCGCCACGATCCTCACGGTGGCCCCGGCGGCGATGTCCGCTACGGTCAACCCGCTCGCAGATGACTGCTGGCGTCTTTGTTGCTGATTACTCACGGCGGTGGCCTCGCCCACCGTGTAAGTCAGGTGAATCCGTCCGCGCTCTTGACCGTGACGGAACCCGAGGAGACGTTCGCGACGGTGCCCAGCTGTGCCACCTTCGTGACGTACTGGCTGCCCTCTTCGATGACGTACTCGGGTGGACGGCCGACGAAACGCCGCTGCCCATGCCGCCCAACCCGCCCGGCGCGAAGTCGCCTCCCTGGCCGGGCACGGCGCCGTTGGCAAAGCCGCCCTGCGGTACGCCGCCCCGCTGTACTCCTCCCGGTGCCAGTCCGCCCTGGCCCCCGGCACCGGATGCCGCGGTCCCGTTGGCCGCAGCTGCGTTACCACTCAGGCTGTAAACGCCAGCGCCCGCCCCGGCCGCCAAGACAGTGGCCGCGCCGGCAACCACGAGTCCGCGCTTCATGGTCCAGGGCTTCGGATTGGCTGCCGCATCGCCTGGGCTGCCGGCCGGAGGCGCACCCCACCCGGCGCCCCGGCCCGGTGCGGGCTCGGGAATGGCTGCCGTGGCAGGCTCGGCCGCCTGGGCGTTCCGTCGGGCTTCGCTCTGGGGGGCTCCCTGGTGATCGCCCGTCCCTGCATGGGGAGCTGCCTGGTGCTGTCCGGACGGCTGATCGCCGGCCTGCGACCGGGCAGCCGGCGGCAGGGGCGTGGTTTCCGGAACAGGTGGGTACTGCTGTCCGCTCATTGTTATCTCCTTCAGGCGTGCGGAAGTTGTCCATTCCAGACTGGGAACCGTTCCTGTGACTGGCCTGTGCAGGGCAAGGGCCATGCCTGTGACCCGAGAAATCCCCACGCTGCGCCTTCCAGCTCGCTAGGCTTGGATTCACAGCCGGCGCACAGGAACACCAAAGCGCCGGCTAAACCCCGGAACGGAGAGTTGTCCCATGGCCACTTCGCACTCCATGACCAACAACCTTCCCCAGCTCACCCACCCGGACGGCTCACCCATCCGTGCCCTGGTGGTTGACGACGAACCCAGCCTGTCCGAACTGATGAGCATGGGCCTGCGCATGGCAGGCTGGTCGGTTGCCGTGGCCGCAGACGGCCCCGAGGCCGTCAAGCTCGCCAAGGAATTCCGCCCGGACGTCCTCGTGCTGGACGTGATGCTCCCCGGCTTCGACGGCGTAGAGCTGCTCGGCAGGATCCGCGCCTTCGCGCCGGAGGTTCCGGCGCTGTTCCTGACGGCCAAGGACGCCGTGCAGGACCGCATCGTGGGCCTCGCCGCGGGCGGGGACGACTACGTGACCAAACCCTTCAGCATGGAGGAAGTCCTGCTGCGCCTGCACCGGCTGGTGCAGCGTTCGGGCGTGGCCGCCATGGATTCCGCCGAACTGGTGGTGGGAGACCTGGTCCTGAACCTGGACACCCGGGAAGTCACCCGCGCCGGCGACGAGCTGCAGCTCACCGCGACCCAGTTCGAGCTCCTCCGGTACCTCATGGAGAACCCCAAGCGGGTCGTCAGCAAGGCCCAGATCCTGGACCGCGTATGGAACTACGACTTCGGCGGCCAGGCCAACATTGTCGAGCTGTACATCTCGTACCTGCGCAAGAAGGTGGATGCCGTGCACCCGCCCATGATCCACACGGTCCGCGGTGCGGGCTACGTCATCAAACCGGCAGACTAGGCCGTGGCAAACCTTTCCGGTGCCGTCCGGACCCAGCGCCGCAGCTGGCTGAAGCCGGGCACCTGGCATCTCCGCACCCGCCTTGTCCTCGTGGCCATGGCTCTGCTGGTGGCCATCTGCGCCGCGATCGGCCTGTTCAGCTACGCCAGCATGGACTCCTTCCTGACCCGCCAGCTCGACGAGCAGCTCACCGGGGCCGCTGACAGGGCCCGGGACTTTGGCCGTCCCCCGTTCGGCGCCTCGGGCAAGGGGCCCGATCCCCTCGAGGGCAGGGGCCAGCGGGTGGGCACCCTGGCGGCCAGGATCCAGGCCGGCGAAGTCAGCAGCGCAGGATTCCTGGCCTCCGACGCCACCCGCAAGACACTCTCGGCGGCAGACGACAAGGTCCTCCTGGGACTGCGCCGCGACGGCGTACCCGTTGACCGCACCCTGTCCACCGGTGCCTACAGGCTGGTTGCCGCCCAGACGCCCTACGGCGACGTCATGGTGACCGGGCTTCCCCTGGCCGACAAGCAGAGCACCCTGACGTCCCTTGTTGTGACCATCACGATCGTGTCGCTGGGCGGAATCGTGCTGATCGGCCTCGCCGGAACGGTGCTCATCCGCCGCACCATGAAGCCGCTGGAGCAGCTCTCGGAGGTGGCCACGCAGGTTTCGCGGCTGCCGCTGGATGCCGGTGAGGTGGCGCTCGCCGTCCGCGTCCCGCCGTCGAACGCCCATCCCGGAACTGAAGTGGGCAGCGTGGGCCACGCCCTCAACCAGATGCTGGATAACGTCTCCAACGCGCTGGAGGCGCGGCAGGAGAGCGAAATGAAGGTCCGCCAGTTCGTGGCCGACGCCTCGCACGAGCTCCGCACCCCGCTCACGGCCATCCGCGGCTACACCGAGCTGATGCGCATGACCGAGAAGTTCACGCCGGACGGCCAAAGGTCCCTGGCCCGCGTCCAAAGCCAGTCCGAGCGGATGACAACCCTGGTGGAGGACCTCCTGCTGCTCGCCCGGCTGGACGAGGGCCAGCCGCTCAAGCTCAGCGACGTGGACCTCACGCAGCTCGTGATCGAGACCGTCAGCGACGAAAAAGTCATGGCCCCGGACCGCATCTGGCACCTCGAACTACCTGAAGAGCCGGTGGTGGTCCGCGGCGACGCCTCGCAGCTGCACCAGGTGCTGGCCAACCTGCTGTCCAACGCGCGCAAGCACACCGGATCGGGAACCACCGTGGTGACCGGCGTGATGAGATCGGCCGACGGCAGCGCCGTGGTCACCGTGACGGACGACGGCGCCGGCATCCCGCCGGAGTTCGTGGACCGCGTCTTCGCACGCTTCGCCCGCGCAGACGCGTCCCGTGCGACGCCGGCGCAGGTCCTCTCGCCCGCCGGCTCCGGCGGACGGACCGCGGCGGCGGCTTCGGGAACGGCGGCCCCGGGGTCCGCTTCGGCAGAGGGAACCAGCGGCCTGGGGCTGTCCATTGTGCAGTCGATCGTGGAAGCCCACGGCGGCACCGTCGAGGTCACTTCGCGGCCCGGCCGGACCGAATTCGCCGTCCGGCTGCCGGCGCAAGGCGACGCGCCGTCGTCGTGATCTCCGTTACCCAAATGTGACTTAAGCGTTTGCCTCCTGTACCGTCGATAGGGTGTTGCTCCCGTTAGGGCAGCACTTCCGGATGGACGCCCAGCTCTGCCGCTTTCCCGGATTCCGCATGACCAGGCAGAGGCGGGGGGAACCAGAGTCCCGGGCTTTTCGCATCAGCCCTTGGGGTGAAGCCGACACGTGAATTTCCGTGCGGCCGGATGACCTCATCCGAACCCGACAGCTAACTCCGCAGGTGTTGAGAGGCAATCCACCATGTCTGAATTCAAGGTAAAAGCGCGCCCTGAAGGCGCTCCCAAGCAGTCCCGGCAGAAACTTTCCCGCCATCGCGCCGAGCCGGCAGCGCCCGCCACACACTGGGGCCGGATCACCGCCGGCATCCCGTCGTTCGGCCGCCGCGCAGCCGTAGTGACCACCGCCTGCGCCGTGCTCATCGGCGTCGGCGCGGCAAGCCAGGCAGCTGAGCAGTCCGCACCCCGGGCCAGCTCCGCAGCGGCGACAGCCACGGCGTCCCCCGCGCCGACGCTCAACTTCGACAAGACGCTCATCGCTGCCCTGCCCGCTCCGACCGCAGCCGCGCTGGCTCCGCAGTCCGTCGCCAAGCGGCGGCGCCCAAGGCCGCTCCGGCGCCCGCCGCCCCAAAGGCAGCCCCGGTGCCGGCCAAGGCTGCTGCTGCCCCGGCCGCCAAGGTTGCCCTGGCTCCCAAGCCCGCGGCCGCCGTCCCCGTGAACGACCCCGCCGGCGCGCAGGCCTATGCGGCCGCCAAGCTCGCTTCCTATGGCTGGGCCGCGGACCAGATGCAGTGCCTGCAGACCCTGTGGACCAAGGAGTCCGAGTGGCGCACCACCGCCACCAACGCGAGCAGCGGCGCCTACGGCGTAGTGCAGTCCCTGCCTGCCGAAAAGATGGCGAGCGCCGGGGCGGACTACCTCACCAACTACCGGACGCAGATCAACTGGGGCCTGGACTACGTCAAGGAACGCTACGGCTCCCCCTGCGGCGCGCTGAACTTCCACCTCGCCAACAACTGGTACTAACCCAGACTGTGAGCAACTGAGGGCGGCGCGCATTTCTGCACCGCTTTGAGGTTGACGAAGGGCCCCGGATCCGCGTGATCCGGGGCCCTTCGGCGTCTGTGCCAAGGCTTGCGGCCTGGAAAGTGGTGCAAAAATGCGGCACCCGGACGGCGGCCCGGGCCCTCCTGTGCGGCGGCCCGGAGTTCCACAGCCCGTGCACAGCTTCGACCTAAAACCCTCATATGGGACGCGGCCACAGTTGATGCATGACGCTCACAGACCAGGCCTCCGGATCCCAGCCGCACCCTCCGCTGCACCCCCAGCCGCATGCTCCCCGCCACGCCGCGCTGGCGTCCGGACACGGCCCGGCCCGCACGCTCACGAGGCACCCGCGGCGTTCACCCATCGACACCGACGCCGCGGTCCCCGTGCTCGACGTGACCATCCCGGTGTACAACGAGGAACGTGACCTGGAGGAGTGCCTGCGCCGGCTGCACGCCTACCTTCGCGGCACCTTCCCCCATTCATTCCGCATCACCGTGGCGGACAACGCCAGCACAGACGGCACGCTCAAGGCCGCCGAGCGCGTGGCCAGGGAGCTCCGTGAGGTCTCCGTGGTGCACCTCGAGGAAAAGGGCCGCGGCAACGCCCTCCGGAAGGTGTGGCTGGCTTCGCCGTCGCCCGTCCTGGCCTATATGGACGTGGACCTCTCCACCGACCTGGCCGCCCTGGGCCCCCTCCTGGCACCGCTGATCTCCGGCCACTCCGACCTCGCCATCGGCACAAGGCTGACGCGCAATTCCCGCGTGGTCCGCGGACCCAAGCGCGAGTTCATCTCCCGCAGCTACAACCTCCTGCTCCAGTCCCTGATGGGTGCGCACTTCAGCGACGCCCAGTGCGGCTTCAAGGCCATCCGTGCCGACATCGCCCAGCAGATCCTGCCCCACACGGTGGACAACGCATGGTTCTTCGATACCGAGCTCCTGGTCCTCGCCGAGAAGTGCGGCCTCCGCGTCCACGAGGTCCCGGTGGACTGGACCGACGACCCCGACTCCAGCGTGGACATTATCCAGACGGCCCTGGCCGATGTCCGCGGCATGGCCCGGCTCAGCAAGGACATGCTGTCCGGGCGCATCCCCGTGGCGGAGCTCCGGGCCGCCCTGACCCGCGGCCCCCTGCCCGCGGGTTCCCGCAGCCAGGAGCAAAGCCCGGGCGGCAGCCTGTTCGGCCAGCTGGTGCGCTTCGGGACAATCGGCGTGGCGTCCACCTTGGCGTACCTGGTGCTCTTCTTCCTTTGCCGCAACCTCATGGACCCGCAGCTCGCCAACCTCCTGGCCCTGCTCACCACGGCCGTGGCCAACACCGCGGCAAACCGGCGCTTCACGTTCGGCATCGCCGGCGGCAGCGATGTTGCCCGCCACCACTTTGAAGGGCTGCTGGTCTTCGGGATCGGGCTGGCCCTCACCTCCGGGGCGCTCGCCTTCGTCCACGAAAGCACGACGCCGGACCGCTGGCTGGAGCTGGTGACCGTCTCTGCGGCCAACCTGGCGGCCACCGCCGTGAAGTTCCTGCTGTTCAGGCTGTGGGTGTTCCGACGGCGGCAGTCGCCGCCGGAACCGACGCCTGCCGCCGCCAGCGCCACAGCCACCGCCGCCGCCGCCACCGAATCCGAGCCCTACACATCCGAGCTCCGCACAGAAGAGGCCAGGTAAATGACCGCCACCAGCCACACAGCCTCCGCCCCTGCGGTAGGCGTCAAGCACACCGACACCACGGACGCCGGAACGAGGGGCGCCGGAAATACGGACTCCGGAACCAAGGACCCCGGACAGCACGCTTCAGGGCCGGTCATGCCCGGGGCCCCCGCCTCGAATTCACGCCTCCGCTCGCTGCTGACAGGCAACCAGCCGCGCTGGGTCCGGCCTTCGGCCGCGCTGCTGCTGGCGTTCTCGGCCGTCCTGTACCTGTGGAACCTCGAGGCCACCGGATACGCGAACTCCTTCTACGCCGCGGCCGTCCAGGCAGGCACCAAGGACTGGACTGCACTGCTGTTCGGGTCGCTGGACGCAGGCAACGCGATCACGGTGGACAAGCCCCCGGCGGCCCTGTGGATTCCCGGCCTCGCGGGACGGATCTTCGGATTCTCGCCCCTCAGCGTGCTGGTGCCCCAGGCGCTCATGGGGGTGGCCGCCGTCGGGCTTTTATATCTGACGGTGAAGCGGGTGTCCGGTCCGGCCGCGGGGCTGCTCGCCGGGGCGGTGCTCGCGCTGACCCCGGTGGCCGCCCTGATGTTCCGGTTCAACAACCCGGATGCCCTCCTCACGCTGTGCCTGGTGCTCGCCGCCTTCCTCACCACCCGCGCCATTGAAAAGGCGGGCTGGAAATGGCTGGCCGCGGCCGGTGCCGTGATCGGGCTGGCGTTCCTGACCAAGATGCTCCAGGGATTCCTGATCGTGCCCGGCCTCGCTCTCGCGTACCTCTGGGCCGCACCCGCCCCGCTCGGCCGGCGGCTGCTGCACCTGCTGGCAGCGGCCGCCGGGATTGTGCTGGTGGCAGGCAGCTACATTGCCCTGTTCCAGCTCACGCCTGCCTCGGAACGTCCGTACATGGCCGGTTCGGAAGGCAACAGCTTCCTGGAGCTCACGTTCGGCTACAACGGCCTGGGCCGCATCACCGGATCGAACGGCGGCGCACCAGGAGGAGGCCTGGGCAGCGGCGGCCTGGGTGGCGGCCCCGGCGGCGGCCTGGGCGGCAACGTGGGCTTCGGCGGGGCGGCCGGGATCACCAGGATGTTCGGCGCCAGCTTTGGCGGCGAAGTGTCCTGGCTGCTTCCCTCGGCCCTGATCCTGCTCGCGGCCGGCCTCTGGTTCACCCGCCGCGAAGCCCGCCCCTCACGCACGCGGGCAGCCCTGATGCTGTGGGGCGGCTGGCTGCTGGTCACCGCGGGGATCCTGAGCTTCATGGGCGGCACGGTCCACCCGTACTACGCCGTCGCCCTGGCCCCGGCCATCGCCGCCCTGATTGGCATCGGCTCCGTCGAGCTGTGGCGCGGGCGCGGCTACTGGCCCGCGCGGATCGTCCTGGCCGCCGCTGTCCTGGCCGGGTCGGTCTGGTCCGCAGTGCTCCTGGGCCGGGACGCTTCCTGGCTGCCGTGGATCAGGATCGCGGCCGTGGTCCTGGGCGTTCTGGCGCGGCAGCGCTGCTGGTCCGGCTCGACAGCCACCACGCTGTTCCGGCACGGTTCCGGCGGGCGGCAGCGGCGGCGTCGTGGCGCTTTCGCTGCTCGCCGGGGGCTCGGCAGCACGGCCTGGACCTTTGCCACCGCTTCCCAGCCCCATTCCGGTTCCATCCCGACGTCGGGCCCCACCGCGTCCGCGATGGGCGGCCCCGGCGGGCAAATCGGCAGGCTTGGCGGCGCGGACGGCCAGGCTGGCGGCGCGGACGGCGCCGCGGACGGCCAGGCTGGCAGCGCCGCTGCGCCGGACTCCGAGCTCGCCTCGCTGCTGAAGTCCAGCACGGCGAGATGGTCCGGGATCGTCTCGGGCGCCAGCCAGGCCGCGAGCCTGGAACTGGCCACAGGGACCAATGTGATTGCCCTGGGCGGCTGGAACGGCGGCGACCCCTACCCCACACTGGCGCAGTTCCAGGAAATGGTGGCCAACGGCGAGATCGGCTACTTCATCTCCGGCGGAGGCATGGGTGGTGGCGGCATGGGTGGCGGCGGCCCCGCAGAGGAAACTCCGAGGTGGCCACGTGGGTGGCTGCCAACTTCGAGGCCCAGACCGTGGGCAATTCCACCGTGTACAAGCTGAGCAAGTAGGCAACCATGACCAACACCATTCCCCTGGCACCCGGCACCCCGAGCCGCCGGGTTCCGCCCCCGCCCAGCCGACCGGCTCACGCCCCGCCGCACACACCGGTCCAGCCAGTGGCCCGGCCGCACCCCCGGACCGGGCGCCAACCAAGTCGGCACAGCCGTCCCGGGCAACGCCGGTCCGGGCACAGCCGTCCCGGGCGCCGCGGCCAGGAACACGGTGGCCGCCATGCGGGCACGGCTGGAGCTTGCCGCGCTTCTCCTGGGAACGGCTGCCCTCTACCTGTGGAACCTGGGCGCGTCCGGCTGGGCCAACGCGTTCTACTCGGCGGCGGCCCAGGCGGCTCGCAGGACTGGACGGCGTGGTTCTTCGGCTCGTCCGACGCCGCGAACGCCATCACGGTGGACAAACCGCCTGCCGCGCTGTGGATGACCGGCCTCTCCGTGCGCCTCTTCGGGCTGAACTCCTGGAGCATCCTGGTGCCGCAGGCGCTCATGGGAGTGGCCACCGTATGGATCGTGTACCTTGCCGTGCGCCGTGCCGCGGCCCCGGCCACCGGCGATGGCCGGCTGGCCCACCTCGGCGGCCTGCTGGCGGGAGCCGTGATGGCACTCACTCCGGTGGCGGTCCTGATGTTCCGCTTCAACAACCCCGACGCCCTGCTGGTGCTGCTCATGACGGCGGCCGCTTACGCGGTGCTGCGCGCCATCCAGGACGCGACCTTCCGCTGGCTCCTGCTCGCCCGGCGTGCTGCTCGGCTTCGGATTCCTCACCAAGCAGCTCCAGGTCCTGCTGGTAGTGCCGGGCCTGGCCGCCGCTTACCTGCTCGCGGCCCCTGCCGGGCTGGGCAAGCGGGTGCTGCACCTCACCGGCGCCGGCGCCGCCATGGTGGTGGCTGCCGGCTGGTGGCTGGCCGCCGTCGAACTCATCCCCGCGGAAAACCGCCCGTACATCGGCGGCTCGCAGACCAACTCCATCCTGGAACTGACGCTGGGCTACAACGGCCTGGGCCCGCTCAGCGGCGACGAGACCGGCAGCGTGGGCGGCGGAGGCGGCTGGGGAACGCCGGGGCTGCTGCGGCTGTTCAACAGCGAGTTCGGCGGCCAGATCGCGTGGCTCCTCCCCGCCGTCCTGATCCTGGCCTGCGCGCTGGTGTGGATCGGCCGGCAGGCACCGCGAACGGACGCTGTCCGTGCTTCCGTGGTCATCTGGGGCCTGTGGGTGCTGGTCACCGGCCTCACCTTCGGCTTCATGGCCGGGATCATCCATCCCTACTACATGGTGGCGCTGGCGCCCGGGATCGCGGGCCTGGCCGGTCTGGGCGGGATTCTGCTGTGGCAGCGGCGCGACCGTCCCGCCGCCGCGCTGCCGCTGGCCGCTGCGGTGGCGGCCGCGGGCAGCATGGCGTTCCAGCTGCTGGGCAGGTCTCCGGCCTACCTCCCGTGGCTGCGCTGGGCCGTGCTGATGGGCGCACTCGCCGCGGCTGTCCTGCTCCTCGCAGCAGCCGTCCGGGGCGCGCGGCCCGGCGCCGCACCTGCCGGGACGGCACAGCCGGGAAAGTTGCAGGTGGGGAAGACGCTGCATCGCACGACGGCGGCACTGGCCGTCGCGGCGGTCCTCGCCGCGCCGCTGGCGTACTCCCTTACCACCGCGGCCACAGCCCATGCCGGTGCCATTGTGAGCGCAGGGCCGTCGGTGACCGGTGCAGCGCGGGGCAATCCGGGCGGTTTTGGCTTGAGGGCACCCGGCACGCGGGGAACCGGCGCCGCGGCAGGCCTCGGGGGCGGCGGGATGGGCGGGCTCCTGGGCACCAGCACGCCGTCGTGGGTTCCAACCCCGGCCGGATACCAGCTGGCCACCGAACTTCCGGTGATGGCCGTGGGAGGGTTCAACGGGACGGATCCCGCACCAACGCTGGAGCAGTTCCAGCGGCTGGTGGCCGACGGCAAGATCCATTACTTCATCGGCGGGAGCATGATGCAAGGTGAAACGGGCTCGGACGCCGCCGCCAGGATCTCAGCATGGGTGGCGGCAAACTTCCAGGCCCGGACCGTGGGCGGCGCGACAGCCTGCGACCTGTCCTGACCGGCAGGGCGGCTGCCGCCCGCGCGTCAGAGCACGCGCGTCAGAGCACGCGCGTCAGAGTACGAAGGAAATGACCCGGCGGCCGTCGGCATCGGCCTCCACCGAAGCCGAAACCGCGGAATAGTCCGGGATGTGGAGGACGCCGTCCGGAATGACGCCAGCGTTCGGGCCCACGGCCACGGTGCGAATTCCGGCCGCAACGCCGGCGGCGATACCGGCGGGCGCGTCCTCGAAGACCACGGCCTCTTCGGGCGCCACGCCAAGGAGTTCAGCGGCGCGCAGGTAGCCTTCCGGATGCGGCTTGCCCCGGGTGACGAGATCGGCCGTGACGGCCGTGGCCGGCATGGGCAGGCCCGCCGCGTCCATCCGGATGTCCGCCAGGATCCGGTCGGCGGACGTCACCAGTGCCACGGCGTCCCCGGGGAGGCTGCGAAGCAGATCGGCGGCCCCGGGAAGAGCCACGATGCCCTCTGTCCGTACCCGTTCCATCGCGCCGAGTTCAGCGGTGAGAGCCACCACGTCAGCACCTGCCGGGGCGAAACGCCGCACCGTGTCGCCCGCCTGGACGCCGTGGGAGGTCCGCAGAATCTCCGCGATGTCCAGGCCGTAGCGCGCGGCGAACTCACCCCACACCTGTTCCACCACCGCGGTGGAATCCACCAGGGTGCCGTCCATGTCGAACAGGACAGCGCGGGCAGTCAGGGTTGCGGCGACGGAATCGGCAGGCAGGTTCATGAATCCATCCTGCCTCACCACACACGCAGGCCGCGTGTCTGTTACTTTGGCCGCTGGAGACGTGGCCGGTGCGGACCTAGGTGGCGGACCGGGGGATGTACTGCACCGCCCACTTGTTGCCGTCGGGATCGGCGAAGTAGACGAAGTGGCCCCACGCCTGGACGTCGACGTCGCTGACGTCCACGCCGTTGGCCTTGAGCTGGCCATGGGCGGCGTGGATATCGCTGACCACCAGCTGAAGGCTCGGCGCCGTGCCGGGAGGGGCATCGTTGAGGCCCTCGCCGATGGCAATCGAGCAGCCGGAGCCCGGCGGGGTGAGCTGGACGAAGCGGATGCCGTCCATGGGCCGCTCGTCGTAGTCGGCGTTGAAGCCCACCTTGTTGACGTAGAAATCCTTGGCGCGGTCCACATCGGACACAGGGACAAACACAAGTTCGAGTTTCCAGTCCATGGTGCACAGGCTAGCCGGGCACGCTGGGTTCCGGAAGACCCGGACCGGTCAGCCGGCGATGCCGTACAGGCGGTCTCCAGCGTCGCCCAGGCCGGGCACAATGTAGGACTTCTCGTTCAGTTTCTCGTCGATGGAGGCCAGGACGATGGTGACGTTGGCGTCCGAGAGCTCTTCCTCGAGTTTGGCGAGTCCTTCCGGGGCGGCCAGCAGGCAGATGCAGGTGACATCCGAGGCGCCGCGCTTGAACAGGAACTTGATGGCCTCGCGCAGGGTGCCGCCGGTGGCCAGCATGGGGTCCAGGACGAAGATCTGCCGGTCCGTCAGGTTCTCCGGCAGGCGCTCCGCGTATGTGATGATGTCCAGGGTTTCCTCGTCCCGGGCCATGCCCAGGAAGCCGACCTCGGCGGTGGGGACCAGCTTGGTCATTCCCTCGAGCATGCCGAGGCCGGCTCGGAGAATGGGAACCACCAGCGGCGTGGGCTTGGTGAACGCGGTGCCCACGGTGGTGGAAACCGGCGTTTCGATGGTCACCGGCTGCGTGCGGACGTCGCGGGTGGCTTCATAGGCGAGGAGCGTAACAAGCTCCTCGGTCAGCTGGCGGAAAACCGGCGACGGGGTGTTCTTATCCCGCAGGACGGTGAGTTTGTGGGCGACCAGCGGATGGTCCACGACGAGTGTGCGCATGCGTCAAAACTATCATCCGGAGGCTGCCTTCCTGCCCCGGCTTCCGGCATCTCCACCGGCCTCGGGGGCCTCCTTGTCCGGCAGGTGTGCGGGGTGCTCGAAGGTGGGTGCCGGCCCTGCGTGCTCCCGGCGCCGGATCACGTGGAACAGCCTGTGGGCGAGGATCACCATGCCCACCCACGCCAGCCCGAGCAGCCAGGCGGCCATCACGTCCGTCATCCAGTGGTGGCCAAGGAACACCCTGCTCAGGCCCATGGCGATGATGAACACGGCCCCCGCCGCGACGACGCCGGCCCGGACCCAGGTCTTTTTGACCTGGAGGCACACGAGGTAGACCACCACGCCGATCACCACCGTGCTGTTGAGCGTGTGGCCGCTGGGAAATGAGGGAGAAAACTCGAAGGGAGGCACGGCATCGATGTGGTCCGGGCGGGTGCGGCCCAGGAGCGTCTTGCCCACGCTGGTGGCCGTAACGGAGACGGCGGCGGCGCCGCCCACGAGGATGAGGGGCCGCCAGCTGCGGCTGACATAAATCAGCCAGGCCACGAGGATGCTCGCCAGGATGGGCATGCCGATGCCGCCGCCAATGTTGGTGAAGGCGGTGACCGTGCTGTCCAGCCACGGAGTCCGGTACTGTTTGGCGAGTTCGAGGGCAGGTTTGTCCAGGCCGGAAACACCGTTCTGGTCCACCACGCTGTCGTACACCTCGGCTCCGAGCAGCGTCAGGGTGATCACCAGGATGCCGCCGACGATGAGCGTGATCCAGAGTGCCGCGTACGGGCCCAGCCACCGGCCGAACCGATCAGTCACCGATTTCATCATCTCTCCCGGCGAGGTGCCCTCAGAAGCTAAGTACCCTTAGAAACTATCATTGACCCATGACCCCGGCAGATCCACAACACGTCGAATGGATGGGCCTTGCCCTCGAAGAAGCCCGGCGGGCCCTGGCCACCGAGGACGTGCCCATCGGCGCCGTCGTCATCGGTCCCGACGGCACCGTGCTCGGATCGGGCCGCAACGAACGGGAGGCGCACGGGGATCCCACTGCCCACGCGGAAGTCGTGGCCATCCGTGAGGCTGCCGCCCGGCTCCGTGAGCGTTCCATCCCCGACGGCGGGCGCGGCGACGGCTGGCGGCTCGAGGACTGCACACTGGTGGTGACGCTGGAGCCGTGCGCCATGTGCGCCGGGGCTATCGTGCTGGCACGGATCCACCGGGTGGTGTTCGGGGCCTGGGACGAGAAGGCAGGCGCGGCCGGATCCGTCTTCGATATCCTCCGCGAGCGCCGGCTCAACCACTGGGTGGAGGTCTACGCGGGGGTGCAGGAGGAGGAATGCGGTGCGCTGCTGCGGGACTTCTTTCGCGCGCACCGGAGCGGCGACGCCGGGCGCCCGCCTGGCGGATCAGCGGATCCTTCGCCGGTGGCGTAGCGGGCGGCTCAGCGGCCGGGCGGCTCAGCGGCCGGGCGGCTCAGCGGCCGGGCGGCTCAGCGGCCGGCCTGGCCGTTGGCGGCTGTCTCTTATACACATCTAGATGTGTATAAGAGACAGCGTTCCTGCCGTGAGGCCACCGAATCCAGGCTGAAGGACCGGAAATCACCCAGGTCCTCCTGGATCCAGGCCTCCACCTCGGCGATGCGCTGCTCCGCGGCGGGCGTGGGGCCATCGAAGAGCCAGTACGCGATCCTGGCCCTGCCCGGATCGTACTGCCACAGCCCGATGATCCTGCCGCGGTCCAGAATCGGGTGGTCCGGCAGGTCGGCCAGCAGCGCAACGGCGGACTTCAGCACCTTCCTGCCTTTGTCCGCCTCCGCGAACAGGTCGGCGGAGTTCCGCCGCTGCAGGACGAGCGAGTCGGTTCCGGCCAGCAACTGGATCTGTTCCTCCTCCGGCGGCGCAAACACCGCGAGGCGTTCGACGTCGTCGGGCAGCATCCACAGCACGTCGCCGCCGGCGGTGGGCTGCTCCACGGCTCCGACCTCGGCCAGCGCGGCCTTGCTGTGGGCCACCGTGAAGCCGGTGAACCACTGGGACTGTTTGAGGGTGGCGCCGCCCGTCCAGCCCAGGTACCGGCTGATCAGTTCGGTCCGGGCCTGCTCCGCGCCGAGCTTGCCGGGCGGCAGCGACCAGAGGGTGTAGGCGTAGCGCTGCTGGTCCAGGCGTCCGTTGACGGGAACCCGCCGGATCCGCCCGTCGGCCTGCAGCAGTCCCAGGGCCGTGGGCAGCGTGGTGGCCACGCCTTTCTTCTTGCCTTCCTCGCCAAGGCTCCGGACCGATTCGCCCAGCTCGTCCTTGAGCTGTTTGGGATCCATCGGGCCCTCGGCCTCCGAGAGCACATGCAGGATCTGCTCTTCAAGCAGCGTCATCTCGCCCCGGTCCACTCCCAGCCTGCCGAGCACCCTGAAGGCTTCTTCCGCGTTCTTGCCCAGGCTCAGGGCCCAGGCAAAGTCCTCCCGGCCCAGGACGTAGGTGCAGCCGCGCGCCGCGGGAAGCTCGTGGATCCTCAGGTCAAGGACGTCCTGGTCCACCCGGTCGCGGCGGATCCCGGCGCGGGCGAACAGGGTGAGGTACGGGTTGGCGCCGCCCACCGACCTCGCCCAGCCGGCCCGGGCCAACACCTCTTCCGGTGTGGCCCCGGCGAGCGTGCCGTCCAGCCCCTGCCGGTGCCAGGCCCAGGCGCGGAGCAGTTCCGGCGTCAGGTCCGCGCCGTTGAGTCCTGCCGCGCTGAGTCCCGCTGCGTTGAGGCTTCCAGAGGACGAGACGTGGATGGTCATGGGCTCATTGTCCATCAGCACGCCGTTCCGAGGAATGGCCGGGCCCAGGTGCCGGTCCGCCGATGATTTCCAGGACCTGCCGGGCGGTCGCGTCCCAGCCAGGAAGCCGGTCCCTTCCGGCGAGCGCCGCCTGGCGCCACTGCGCTTGCAGCTCCGGCCCGCTGAGCCAGCCGCGCAGCACCGCGGCGAGCGGTGCCGGGTCCGTGTCAAGGACGACGGCGGCCCCCGGCAGCCGGGATCCGCCGCCTTCCTGCGCGGCCAGGTCCACGGCACCCAGGTTCAGCGCTTCGACGGCGCCCGTGCCGCTGCGGACCACCACGGGAACGCCGTGCGCGAGCGACTCGGTAACCGCCATCCCGAACGCCTCAACCCTGGACACCAGCAGGCTGAGGTCGGCCGCATGCCATTGCTCTTCCAGCGCGGATCCCCTCAGTTCGCCGGCAAGCCGCACGCGGCCCTCCAGTCCGTACTCGCCCAGGGCTCCCCTGACCTCCCGCGCGTAGTCCGGGTCCGCCTCATCGGAACCGACCAGTGCTGCCGTCCATGGCAGGTCCTGCACCTGGGCGAGGGCGCCGAGGAGGAGCATCTGGTCCTTGTTCGGCAGCAAGGCAGCCACGGAGAGCAGGTGCGGCGGATTGGAACCCACGGCAGGCTCGGCTTTCTCCGTGCCGGGCAGCGCGACGTGGACCCTGGCGGCGCCGTGGCGCCGGGTGATGTCAGCGGCGGCGGAACCGCTGGTGCAGATCACGCCGGCGGCCGCGCGGAGCGCCCGGATCTCGAGTTCCGGATGGTCGATCAGCGGCATGTGCAGCAGGATCCACGGGCGTTGCCCGCCCTCAACGGCCGCTTCCAGTGCGTCAGGAGCGCCGGAGGCGATGAGCCCGTCCACGATTGTGACTGCATCACCGTTTCCGGTTCCCCGGACCAGCAGGCCAGCCAGCCGCCGTCGTTCTTCAGTGTTGCCTACCGGCCATGTACCCTCCACCGGTTCCACGTCCACTCTGACGCCCAGCTGCGAGAGTCCGCGCGCCAGGGCCGCGTTGTAGACGTTGCCGCCCGAGTTGTGGCGGATGTTGCCGGGGACGAGCAGCCGGACCGCGGACGGGCGGGGTTGCATGATGCGGCTAACCGCGGGAGAGGTCGAGGGCGAAGGAGGCCCAGGCGTCCGGGTTTTCCCGCAGGGTGACGTCCAGGCCGGCCAGTTCGCGGCCGTCGCCGTCTTCACGGAGCCGCCCCGCCACGGCCTCCGCGATGTACTGCGCCAGTGCCTCGGTAGTGCTGAGCTTGCCGGCGAAATCCGGGTGATCGTCCAGGTTGCGGTAGTTGAGCCCGGCGAGCACCTCCTCGAGGATGCCGCCGGCCGCGCCGATGTCCAGGACGATGGCGTCGTCGTTGAGGGCCCGACGGCGGAAGGTCACCTCCGCCACAAACGTGGCCCCGTGCAGGGCCTGGGCGGGCCCGAACGCCTCCCGGGGAAGGCTGTGGGCGATCATGAAGTGGCGGCGGACGGTCAGGCTGAACACTTGTTTACCTCATGGTTTCTGTGGTCGGGTATTCGATGACGTGGCACAGCGCATCCAGGGTGCCGTCCGAAAGCTGCCGGACGACGTCGGGCAGTTCCGTGAACGCGGAGCTGCCCGTGAGGAAGGCGTCGAAGACCGGGTCCTTCAGCAGGCCCGCCGCGGTCTCCAGTCGGTCTGCGTTGGTGCGGCGGTGCCGGCGCGCCCTGGCGACGGCTCCCACCTGGCTCGCGCGGATGGACAGCCGGCGGGCGTGGAAGTCCTCCCCCAACGGCAGGCTGACCCGCCGGTCCGCGTACCAGGACATCTCGATGATCTCGCCTTCGTCCCCGACCAGCTTGAGGCTGCGTTCCAGGCCGCCTTCCGAGGCGGAGCAATGGAAGACGATGTCGCAGTCCGGAAGGGCGTCATCCGGGTGCGCGAAGTCGACGCCCAGGGCATCGGCCAGTTCCTTGCGTGCGGGGTCCAAATCGACGAGCTGGAGCCTCGCCAGCGGAAAGGTCCGCAGCAGCGTGGCCACCATGCCGCCCACCAGTCCGGCGCCGATCACCGCGATGCGGTCACCGAGCCTCGGCCCCGCCTCCCAAAGCGCGTTGACGGCGGTTTCCACCGTGCCGGTGAGCACCGCGCGGCGGGGCGGCACGCCGTCGGGAATCCGGGTGAGCGAGGCGAGCGGGACGACGTACCGGTCCTGGTGCGGATGCAGGCAGAACACCGGCTGGCCTGCCCAGTCCTCCGGACCTTCCTCGACAATGCCCACGGAAAGGTACCCGAACTTCACCGGCCAGGGAAAGACGCCTTCCTGGTGCGGGGCCCGCATCTGCTCTGCTACGCAGGGCGGAACGGACGCATGGTGCACCACGAGTTCGGTGCCCTTGCTGATTCCGGAGTACAGCGTCCGGACCAGTGCCTCCCCGGGGCCCGGCGCGGGCAGCTCCTCGGCGCGGAGCTCGCCCTGGTTGGGGCCGACGGTCCAATAGGCGGTTGCTTCTGCAGGCTGCTGGGAAATACTCATCTTGCTGATGAATCTAGTGCCCCGGCCGCGCGAGCGCGAAGAACCGGGCCGGCACGGGCCGCGTGGCGGACCCCGGAGAGCGCCGTTTTGTGGATGCGCGCCTTGCTCCGGTACCCTATACAGGTTGGTGACGTGTCCGAGCGGCCGAAGGTGCAACACTCGAAATGTTGTTTGGTGTCAAAGCCAACGTGGGTTCAAATCCCACCGTCACCGCCAAATGGCAAGGCCCCCGCTTCCCTTATCTACAAAGGGAGCGGGGGTTTTGTTTTGCCCAGGAATAGGCCCATTGGCAATGCTTTTCCTACGGCGTGCCCGCCCAGCCGCTAAGTTTGCGCCGGAAGCGCCTACGGAGTTAGCTGACGCGGCGATAGCGGATGTGGGTGGCCAGCGGTGAGTGAAGCACCTCGGCGGGTTCGAAACCGAAGGATTCAACCCCGTCGAAAATGCGCTCGCCCGCACCGAGCAGGACCGGTGCAATGTCTAGGGTGAGTTCGTCGATGACGCCGGCGATCAGTGCCTGTCGGACGGTCGAAGCCCCGCCGGCGATGTCCACGCCTTTGTCCCCCGCGGCCTGGCAGGCTGCGGCGTAGGCCGCGTCGAAGCCCTCGGTGACGAAGTGGAAGGTCGTCCCGCCGTCCATCTGAATCGGGTCATGTTCGAAACGCGTCAGCACGAACACCGGCGCGTGGTACGGCGGTTCGGCTCCCCACCACCCGGTCCATTCCTCATCCCAGTCCCCGCGGACCGGGCCGAACATGTTCCGACCCATCACATACGCACCCCGCGGGCGCATGAGCCACTCACTCGCGACCTTGTCGGCATCGTTGGCTCGCGGGTCGCCGATGTGCCAGCGGTGCAGCTCCAGCCCCCGCTTGCCCAGGGGGGCCTCGCGGCTCTGGTCCGGACCGGCGACGAAGCCGTCCAGCGAGATCGACATGTGGCAGGTGGTGTCCGGCATAGCGAGTCTCCTGAGTGATTGCGACTTGCATCGGTCGCGTGATTCTGGGGAGCCTAGCACGTGATGGCATCCCCGCCGACCCCCTCCGGCCGCTGGTCGCCGGTTCAAATCCCATCGTCTCCACGAATGAGAAAGGCCCTGCTTCCCTTGTTAACCAAGGGAAGCAGGGCCTTCTGCTTTGTCTGGGACGTACCCGTTGTCGGGGCGGCCGCCAGTTTCAGTGCGCTGTTGGTATTAGTGCTCCGCTTCCGCGGCAGCCTTCTTGGCGTTCTTCTCGGCGTCCTTCTCGGCGCGCAGAGCCTCCGTCTCGTGCTGTTCCTCGGCTTTTTCCTGGTGGATGACCTGTGCGAAGAGCTTCTCCATCTCCTTGGCCACGCCGGCGGCTGAGGCCGGGTTCTGGCCGGTCACCAGCCGCTCGTCAACCACGACCTTCTCCTCAAAGACGCCAGCGGAGACGTGGGTGGCGCCCTGTTCCTCAAGTCGGTCTGCCAGAAAGAACGGGATGACCTTGTCCTTCCCTGCGGCGACCTCCTCGTCGTTGGTGAAGGCGGCCACCTTCCGGCCCTCGACGAGGCGGAACCCGTTCGCCAGTTCCACGTTCACCAAGCCAGCCGGTCCGTGGCAGACCGCGCCCACCAAGCCGCCGGCGTTGTAGACGCTGGCCACCAGATTCTGCAGGCCTTCGCTGTCAGGGAAGTCCCACATGGTGCCGTGGCCGCCCACGAGGAAGACGGCATCGTACTGTTCGGGATCAACGACGTCGACGCGGGCAGTGTTGTAGAGGCCGGCGCGCGTGGTCTCGTCCTCCGTGAAGGCGACCTGGATGGGATCTTCTGAGTCCACCTCGTCGCGCGGGGGCTGGCCGCCCTTGATGGACGCAAAGTCGACGAAATGCCCGGAATCCTTGAAAACCTTCCAGGGATGTGCAGCTTCGGCCACGTTGTAGCCGGTCTTCTCTCCGGTATCGCCGATCTCGGAAACGCTGGTCAGTACCATGAGGATTTTCTTCATGAAGTGTTCCTTTCGTCTAGCTTCCTTTTGTTTACAAGGGAAGCAGGGCCCTTTGCTTTGTTGCGGGTCCGTTTCTTCGCTCCGGCGCTACATTGCGGCGGGGTGCTGGTCTCCCTTGTGTCCGCGCAGATTTTCCTGGACCTTGCCGAACAGGTCCTTGATGGTGGATTCGGTGTTGGTGAGCATGTCCGGCTGGACATAGACGTTCTGGGTCGGGGACACCGTGTAGGTGGTCCGGAGGCCGCCGCTGCTGTCCACTCCTTCCAAAGCGATGGTCACTCCGGCGTCCTTCCGGGCGATCGCGCCGATCCGTCCGAACACCAGGGTGGCCTCATCGGGCTGAAAGCTGACCGTGAGTCCGATGTGCGTCCGGTTGAGGTCTGTGGCCGCCACAGCCTTCTCGTTGCCGGTGCCTTCGTAATTCATGACTACTCCTTGCGTGAGAGAAATCGACTTACGCCATGAGTCTATGGCCGGCCTGTTAACGCCGCATAGGCGGCTCTTGAACCCGGTACCCGAAGCGAGGGGCGGTCCCGCACCTCAGGCACGCACCGGCGCGTCCACGGTGCGTTGAGAAGGCCCCAGTGTCTTCGAGAAGGCATTGAGTAGACCGGCGGCAAGCGCTTGAATGGACTCCAGATCTCCCACCGTCAGGAGCCCGCGATGAATGCCAGAAGCGCCGACTACGCCTTCCTGACCACCTGGCGCGTGGCCGGAACCACGGACGACGTCGCTGAACTGCTGAGCGACCCCGTCGGCCTGGCCCGCTGGTGGCCGTCGGTCTACCTGTCCGCGGAACTCCTGCACGCGGGCCAGGAGAACGGCGTGGGCCGGATGGCCAGGCTCCACACCAAAGGCTGGCTGCCCTACACCCTCCGCTGGACGCTGACCGTCACGGAACCAATAACCAATAAAGGGTTCGCGATCCGGGCCACCGGCGACCTGGACGGCACCGGGCGGTGGACCTTCGAGCAGGACGGCCCGGAGGCCGTCATCACCTATGACTGGCGGGTGACCGCCGCCAAGCCGCTGCTGCGGCGCCTCAGCTGGCTGCTGAAGCCCGGGTTCTCCGCCAACCACCGGTGGGCGATGGCCCGGGGGCAGGACAGCCTGGCGCTCGAGCTGCGCCGCAGACGGGCGGGAACCGACCCGCAGACGGTGCCCGCACCGCCGCCGCCCACGTTCCCGCGATTGGCGGGACGTGGGCGGCGGACCGGCCAGGCCGGTTGAGCGGAGTGACAGCTACGCGTTAGCCAGTACGGGCTCCTTCGGCGGCGCCTGGTGACGGCGCTCCTTCGGCTTGCCGAACCGCAGGTACAGCGACGGAACCACGAAGAGGTTGAGCAGCGTGGACGTCACCAGCCCGCCGAGGATCACGAGCGCCATGGGATGCTCGATCTCGTGGCCCGGAATGTTGCCCAGGACCACCAGCGGAACGAGGGCCAGCCCGGTGGCGAGCGTGGTCATCAGGATCGGTGAAAGCCGCTCCCCCGCCCCGCGCAGCACCAGCTCCGGGCCAAAGTGCATGCCCTCATACTTCTCCAGGTGCTGGCAGTGGTTGATGAGCAGGATGCCGTTCCTTGCCGCGATGCCCATGACGGTCAGGAAGCCCACAATGGAGCCCAGTGACAGCACTCCGCCTCCTAGGAAGGCCGCGAACACGCCTCCCACGAGGGCGATCGGCAGCGTGAGGATCACCAGTGTGGCCAACCGCCAGCTGCCGAAGGCCACCTGCAGGAGTAGGTAAATCACGGCCAGCGCCCCGATGGCGAGGGTCAGCAGCGTGTTGGTTGCCGCTTGGCGTTCTTGGAACTCGCCCAGGATTTTCGTATGGAAGCCCGGAGGCAACTCCACTTTCTTGAGTCCTTCCTCCATGGCCGCAACAACGTGGCCCAGCTGGCCTTCCTTCACATTGGACTCGATATCGATCCGCCTCGAGTGTGCATCGCGCTGGATGACGTTCGGGGTCGGTTTGAGCTGGATACTAGCCACATCGGACAGCAGGATTTTCTGACCGCTGGGGGTATCAATGGGAAGGTTCCTGATGCTGGTGATGTCGGAGCGGACCTCTGGCGGACTCCAGACCTGCACGTCATATGCCTTGCCGCCCCTGTACACGTCACCGACTTCTTCACCGGCGACCAGCGTCGCCGCGGCCCGCCGGATGTCGCCGGGCTTCAGACCGTAGCTCTGGGCCCGTTCCAGATTGACCTCGATATTGATCTGTGGAATGTCCTTTTGCAGGGCCGTATGGGGGGAAACGGTTCCTTCGGTCTGCTCAAAGATCGCCTGGATTTCCGCGGCCTTTGAACGCAGGAGCCCCAGGTCGTCCCCGTAAAGCCGGACGACGACGGCGTCGCTCGCGCCCGTCAGAACCTCACGGATCCTCTCCTTCAGGTAGGTTTGAACGTCGCGCACGATCCCGGGATACCCGTCCACGACTTCATGGATTGAGGCCAGCGTCTTGCTATAGTCCGCTGCTGGGTCGACGCTGATCCAGTTCTCACCGAAATACACACCCACGACCTCGTCGGCGTTGAATGCCTGCCCGATATGGGATCCGCAGTTCCGGACCCCCGGGATGGTCAGCAGTTCCGTGCAGGCCTTCTGGCTGACGCGGTACTCCTCCGTGACCGACGTGCCCGGCTGGGTCAGCCAGTGCATCAGGAAATCGCGCTCCTTGAAGTCCGGCAGAAGCGACTGCCCCAGCAGCGGTGCTGTGATGGCACCGATGGCCGCCATGGCGCCGAAGGTGGCGTAACCCGCCGCCGGACGCCTGATGATCCGGCTCAGGACCCAGCGGTAACCGCGCTTGAGCACGCGGACCAAGGGTGGTTCCTGCTCCTTTAACGGGACCTTGCGCATGAAGATCAGTGCAAGGGCAGGGGTCACTGTCAAGGCCACAGCCATCGATGCCAGCACCGCCAGCGTGTAGGAGATGGCCAGAGGCCTGAAGAAAGCGCCCGTGAGTCCCTGGAGGAAGAAGATCGGCACCGCGGCTGCGATGATGATCAGCGTGGCATAGACGATCGGTCCGCGGACTTCCAACGAGGCCTCCAGGACCACCGAGGCGGTGGAGCGGGTTCCACCGGAAGCCCGGTGCTGTCTCAACCTTCGGATGATGTTCTCGATGTCGATGATGGCATCATCCACCACCACCCCCACGGCGATCACCAGCCCGGCCAGGACCATGGTGTTCACAGAAGCACCGGTCAGATAGAGAACGGACGCAGCCGTCACCAGCGAGAGCGGGATCGCGATCAGGCTGATGAGCGCCGTCCGCCACTGGAAGAGGAACGCTCCCAGCACCATGACCACGAGGATGCAGCCGAGCAGGAGCGCACGGCTGAGGTTATTGAGGGACTCCTCGATGAAGGTCGCCGGACGGAAAATCTCCGTGTCGACGTTAATGCCGCTCAGCCCCGGCTCCATCTGCCGCAGCGCTTCCTCCACGCCCTTCGTGACTTCCAGGGTGTTGCCCCATGGAAGCTTCTCAACGATGAGCATCAGCCCCTCGCCCTGGTTGATCACGGCATCGCCAATGAGCGCCTGATGGTCTTCCACTACATTGGCCACGTCACCGAGGCGCAGCGGCTTCCCGTTCTTCTCCTCGATGGTGATCTCCGCGAGGTCCTTGGGAGTGGTGATGGGCAGCACATGCTGGACGCCGATGCGCTGGTTGGGCGTCCCGATGTAGCCGCCGGTACCAATGACGGCCCCCGGAGAATACTGGAGCAGGCCGGCATCCAGCGCATCCGCTGTGACTTCCATGACCTGATTCAGCGAGACATCGTTGGCCTTCATCTTCGCCGGGATGGCCTGGACCTGAAGCATCTGCAGCCGTTCGCCCCAGATGGCGATGTTGGCCACGCCGGGCACCCGCAGAAGGTGGGCGCGGATTTTCCAGTAGGTGATCATGGACATTTCCATCAGCGAACGCTCATCCGACGTCAGGCCGATTTTCATGACCCGGCTGGTGGATGACAGCGGCTGCAGCATCACCGGCGGCGCCGCCCAGGTAGGCAGTGACGGAGTGACGTTGGCGATGCGCTCCGAGACGAGCTGGCGGGCCTTGAGCAGGTCAGCCCCCGGGGCAAAGAGGAGCACGATCGAGGACAGCTGCTCGACGGACTTGGAACGAATTTCGTCGAGTCCTTCGACGCCGTTGAGGGCGTCTTCGAGTGGAACGGTCACCAGCTCTTCCACTTCGGACGCAGTCAGGCCGATGCAGATGGTCTGGATTTCGACCTTCGGTGGCGCGAACTCCGGGAAGACATCCACCGATGCCGTGCTGAGCTGGACGCCGCCGAACGCCATTATTGCCACTGCTATGGCCACCACCAAGGCGCGGAATTTCAGGCTGAACCCGACAATCCGGCGCATGTCAATGCCCCTTCGTACCGA
The DNA here is from genome assembly GCF_002008315.2 of Arthrobacter sp. KBS0703. Taxonomy (NCBI): domain Bacteria; kingdom Bacillati; phylum Actinomycetota; class Actinomycetes; order Micrococcales; family Micrococcaceae; genus Arthrobacter; species Arthrobacter sp. KBS0703. The sequence continues at coordinate 3,260,431 of NZ_MVDG02000001.1, forward strand.
ATTCGGCGCCAAACAGTTCCGCTGCGCCCACCGTGACAACATCGGTTCCTGCCGGCGGGCCGGACCGGAGCTGGACCTTGTTGGCGGTGATCCGGTCCACCGTTACAGCGGCCCGGATGTAGACCCGCGGCTCCGGATTCGTGTAGACCCAGGTCTTACCGTTTGCATCGTAAACCAGTGCGCCGTACGGGATTTCCAAGGCGCTGCCGGTGCCCTTGGTGACCTTCGCCGTGGTCACCTCCAGCCTTTCCACAGCCTTGTCTGTCAGCGTCAGCCTGTTCAGATCCGGGCCCGCCTTTTCCATGGTGGCCGCGGCCTGCCCGGCGGGAGCGGCGGCAGTTTTTACCGCCGCACACCCGGAGAGGCCCATTGACGCTGCGAAGACCAGCACGAGAATAGAACGCCAGCCCCCAAAACCACTATTGCTTTTCATGACAATTCCGACCTCTCTGGCAGAACGCGTCCGTTGTTAATCACCAATGAGCTCCCCCAGTCCGTGTTAGCGGCCGGACCAAAACGGAGGAACAGGACGGGCAGGACATAAAGGGTGAGCAGGGCCGACGTGATCAGGCCGCCCCACACGATCAGCGCCAGCGGCAGCAGCATGCCAGAGCCGACTGCCCCGCCAAGCAGGACAAGTGGCACCAATGCCAGCCCTGTAATGACTGCGGACAGAATGGTCGGCACGAGCCGTTCGGACGCTGCGTGTTCCATGTGAGCTGCCGAAGATGCGGCGGGATCCTTGCTCTGCAGGGACTGGTAGGTCCCCATCAGCAGGACGACGTCGCGGATCGCAATGGCCAGGACCGCGGCGAGGGCCACCAGCACGTACACAGAGCCGATTCCGCCCGCTATCTCGGCGGCCACCACACCGCCGGCCAGGGCGACCGGCAACAGCACGAAGGACAGCCCCGCGAGCCGCCAGCTGCCAAGAACCGTGAGGAGAAGGACCAGGACACCCGCAGCGGCTGCTGCTGCAAGCCACCAGATGAGTGCGCCGGCAGCCTGTTGCTCACCGTACTGCGGCGGAATCTCGGCGTGGTATTCCAGCGGGAACTGAAGCGACCGGATCGCTGTCTGGACCTCTGCCTTGACGGCACCAAGATCCCGTCCTTGAATGCTGGCCACAACGTCGAGGCGCCTCGAGGTGTCGTCATGTTGGATCACCGTCTGGTTCGGACGGAGTGTCACCTTGGCAACATCGCCGAGCCGGACATGGCCGCCGTCGGGCTTGTCCACCACCATGTCGGTAACGCTGTTGATGCTGTTGCGCGTGGCCGGCGTTCCCTTGACGATGACCTGGAAGACTTTCTGCTGCTCGAACAGGTAGCCGACTTCAATGCCTTGGAGGACGGTGGCTGCGGCACGCCGGACGTCGCCCGGCTTGATGCCTGCCTTTTGAGCCGCTGCCAGATCCACTTCGATCTCGGCAACAGGCTGGTCAACCGTGACATCCACCCGCGGATCGACGACGCCGTTCGTGCGGGACAGGATCTCGCGGACTTCCTCAGCCTTCTCGCGGAGGATCGCCAGGTCAACACCGTAGACACGTACCGTGAACTGCTGCTCATCGGATACCGTGGCGGCGGCCAGCTGCTGTTCCGGGTAGGTCGTGACAGTGGGCGTGAGGCCCGGATAGCCCTCCACGATTTCCCTGACCTCGGAGCGGACCCTGGTGTAGTTCGCATTGTCATCCATGGTCACCCAGATCTCACTGGAATTGACGTCGGATGATGTGTCTGACGTGATGGCACGACCCACGTGACCGCCGACCGCCGAGACGCCGCGAATTGACCGCAGCTCGTCAGTGGCCCTGGTCATCACCCTGTTCATGACGTCGGTGCCTGTACCGGCGGCGGCATCCCATTGAACGAGGATCGTCCGGTCAGGAACCGAAGCGACCACCGGCAGGTCCCTGGTCAGCCCGGGAACAACCGCAATGGCCGCAATGGCCATGACCGCCGCCGCTCGCGCAAATACGGTGGCCACAGTTCCGGTGAAGGACTTGGTGGACCGACGGTAGCCGAGCTTGAACTTCCGGACGAAGGCTGGCGTGCGCCGCTGCCGACGGTGTCCGCGCAACAGAAGGCTGGCCAGTGCCGGCGTGACTGTCAGCGCCACGAGCATCGCAACAGCCGTAGCCAGCAGGTAGGAGAGCACCAGCGGTTTGAGGAATGCCCCTTGGGCGCCGGGAACAAACAGGGACGGTGCAACGGCCAGCAGGGCGGCAAGGCCGGCGAAGAGAACAGGAACCCGGGAGCGCTGCAGTGCGTGCAGGAGCAGGCCCTCCCTTGCTGCCGGGTCGTCCGTCCTTTCCTGCCGGAAGCTGTAGAGATCCGTGATGACGTCGCCGATGACAACCACCAGGGCGAGTACAAGCCCGGCGAAGGCCATCGTATTAAGCACGGCACCCTGGAACTGCAGCACGAGTGCGGCAGCCATGGCGGCCACCGAAACGGCAACGAAAGCCAGGAGTGCGTAGCGCCAGGACCGGAAGATCAGTCCGACGGCGGCGGTCACTACCAACAGGCTCACCAGCAGCGCCACACCGAGCTTGCCGACGGCCGACTCCACGAAGGATGCCGGACGGAACACGGTGGAGTCCACTGTGATACCGGCGAGGCCTGGGCGGAGTCCGTCCAGGACATCTTCGACGCTCTTGGTGACTTCGCCGACGCTGGTGTCGGGGAACTTCTCGATGACGAGGAGGAGGCCCGGGGACTTGCCCGTGACCGCTTCACCGATCAGCGGCTGGTGATCCTCGCTCAGGGTGGTGACATCGGAGAGTTTCAGCGCCTTGTTCTGGGCTCCCTCGATGCTGACCTTGCCAAGGTCCTCGGGAGTCCTAATGGGAAGGACGTGCTGGATACCGATCCGCTGATTCGCAGACTCCAGGAATCCGCCGGTGCCCGGTGTGGATGCCTCAAGGAAGCTCAGCGGCGAGACCCACACGGCGTTGCCGGCAGTCTCAATCACCTGGTTGAGCGTGACGTTGCTCGCCCGGAGCTTCTCCGGGTCGACCTGCACCTGAAGCTGCTGTTCGCGCTGGCCGAAAATGGACACGTTGGCCACGCCGGGAACACCCATCAGGGCCGGCTTGATGTTCCACCGTGCGAGAACCGACATGTCGATCTGCGACACGTCCTCGGACGTGAGCTGGACCATCATGACGCGGCTCGTTGATGACAGCGGCTGCATCAGCACCGGCGGCGCCGAGACGTTGGGCAGCGCGAAGGCCTGCGTCAGCCTCTCCGCCACCAGCTGCCGTGCGCGGAAAATATCAGTGCCCGGTTCAAAGACCATCTCAATGGACGACAGGCCCGGAACTGACTTTGAGCGGATCTCGTCAAGCCAGGCAACACCGTTGAGTAGGTCAGCCTCCATGGGCGACGTAATGAGCTGTTCGACCTCCACGGCCGACAACCCAAGTGCTTCGGTTTGAATCTCCACGTGTGGCGGGGAGAATTCGGGAAGATTATCCACTGGCATGGTCGGCAGGGTCGTTATTCCGAACCCTAAGATGCCGACTGCAGCGGCCAAAATGATCAAACGAAATTTAAGACTCCAGCGGACGAGCCAACCGGTCATATCCTCAGCCCCCATCGTTATTGGCTCCGGCGGCGTTGCCGGTGCCAATGACTGATGCGCCTATTCAGGAACCCTCCGCAGCGGCGTTGCCGCGGACGGATGCCGAGTTGCCTCCCTCAACCCTGCGTTGCCCCATATATCGAAGGGGCAATGCCGGCGGCGGCTGTATGACTGGCCGTCGCCTGACTATGAGCTATTAGCACCTGTTTGAATTAGATTCATCCAAGTGATGGACAAGTGAGACCAAGTTCATTCTGGCACAGCCAAATCGCCTTATCAACGCAAATTTGGCCCGTAATTCCGCCATTTCTGCGGCAATGCAAGGTTTATCGTTGCATCACGGCCGGAAAATTAGCGGCGCCGCCGAATGACTGCCGACCACCGGGCTCCGGAGGCACCGATGTCACAATCCGGGCACCAAATTCGTCCGGCTGCCGCGCCTTCGTTGACTCCGGCAGGAACGGCCGCAAAGGTAAAGTCATGAGGCTTCAGCGAATCACCAACGGACTGATATGCACGACGGCGGCTGCCGCACTGGCGCTCTTGCTGACCGCCTGCGGCCCCAGCCAGCCGGCCGGGCAGCAGAGCTCGGAACCGGGTACGGGCTCCCCCAGTGCGGACGGCAGCCAGGCTGCCCCCGAAACGTCCCCGCCGTCGTCGTCCTCTTCTTCGGCGGCACCCGCCAATCCGTCAGCCTCACCGCCCTCCGGGCAGGCCACTTCCGGCAGCGTCCAAACGTGTAAAGCGGCCACGCTGAAGGCCACGACGGACGCCACCGGCGGAGGCGCGGCCGGCAGCGTCTACATGGAACTGATCCTGACGAACAGTGGCCCGTCCTCCTGCCACTTGAAGGGCTTCGCCGGCGTCTCGCTGACCAACAGCCCCAACGGCCAGCCGATCGGTGCTCCGGCGCGGCGCGACACGTCGGTTCCAGTCGGCGACGTGCTGCTGGCACCGGGCCAGTCCGGAACGGCCGTGCTCCGCTACACGCAGGCGGGTAACTACCCTGACTGCGTCAAGGCGGCCGCGGCCGGCTTCCGGGTCTACCCGCCCGAAGACACGGCGTCGCTGTTCGTGCCCCGGCCGTCGGATGCCTGCAGCAACGCCTCCATTGAGCTCCTGAGCATCGGGGCGTTCCAGGCGCGCTAGGTTATGCGCGCCGCCGTTCGCCCGTTCCGGCCCCGAGCCTGTTCCGGTCACCCATCCGTCAGTACACTTGCGGTTACTCAGGGTCCTTGCTGACCGCACCGGGCCTATCGCGGGATTGCCCCGCGGACTGAGCACGGGCCGAAGGCGGGTAGATATTCGTGACATCACTCTGGTTGGACCGCACCGATACTTTCACCGGCGACGAGTTCAGCCAGGGGGAAGCCTATGACACCGTGGTGGTCGGCGCCGGCCTGACCGGGCTGGTGACGGCACTCCTGCTGGCCCGTTCAGGCCAGAACGTCCTGGTCCTGGAGGCGCGAAGTCCCGGGGCCGTGGCCACTGGCAACACGACCGCCAAGGTGACCCTGCTGCAGGGAACCGTTCTGTCCGGCCTGCGGCATCAGTATTCCGCGAAGATCGTGGACGCCTATGTGGCAGCCAACCGCGAAGGGCAGGCCTGGCTGCTGCGGTACCTTGAAACCCGCAGGGTGCCGTTCCAGGAACGCGACGCATACACCTACGCCACCACGCCAAAGGGGACTGAGGCGCTTCGCGAGGAGCTCGCCGTCGCCCTCGCCGCCGGCGTCGAGGTGGACTATGTCCGCGATGCCGGGCTGCCTTTCCCGGTGCGCGGGTCCCTGCGCCTCCGCGGGCAGGCGCAGATCAATCCGATGGACGTTGTCCTCGCCCTGGCCGAGGACGTGCGCTCGCACGGCGGCACGATCGTCTCCGGCGTCCGCGTCCAGAACGTCGGCGGCACGGACCCGGCAGTGGTTGAGACGGACCACGGAAGGGTGCATGCCAACGAAGTGGTGCTGGCCACGGGCACGCCCATCCTGAACCGCGGCCTGTACTTCGCCAAACTCAAGCCCAACCGCTCGTACGCCGCGTCCCTGCAATTGCCCGAAGGCGCCGAGCCGCCGGACGGCATGTACCTGTCCGTGGAACAGCCTGTCCGGTCACTGCGGGATTACCCGGCGGACGGGCGGCGCCTGCTGCTGGTGGGCGGCAACGGACACCCCGTGGGCAGGCCGCGGTCCGAACAGGCGCACCTGGACGAACTGCTGGCCTGGGCTGCCTCACATTTTCCGGACGCAGCGGTGACCCACACCTGGTCCGCGCAGGACTACCAGGCCACCAACCTCATGCCGTTCTTTGGAAGATTCCCGCGCGGGCGGGGCCGCATCTACTTCGCCACGGGGTACAACAAGTGGGGCATGACCAACGCGGTGGCCGCGTCCCTTGGCATCACCGCGGACATCCTCGGAGGCCACCTGCCCTGGGCCAACGCCATTCACCGCCGCGTCACGTCCCCTCCCGGCGCGGCATCCGCCGTGGCGCTCAACGCGGACGTTGCCGCGACTGTTGCGAAGGACTGGGCGCGGGCCGGCCTCAGGAAACTGCCCGCGGAATCCGGCACCCCGCCTGCGGAAGGGACGGGCGCCCTGGCCCTGCGGGGCCGCAAACCCATCGCAGCGTCAACCGTGGACGGAACCACGTGCACCCTGTCCGCCGTCTGCACCCACCTCGGCGGGGTGCTCCACTGGAACGACAACGAGAAATCCTGGGACTGCCCGTTGCACGGCTCCCGGTTCAGCCACGACGGGAAGGTCCTCGAGGGGCCGGCCACGCACGACCTACCGCCGGCGGAGTGAGCCGGAGGGGCCGGCCCAGGCCTCTCGGCAGAGGGCGCCGGCAATACTGTCAGTGCTTTGGGGCATGATGGAGGCATGCAGTCGCAGGAGCCCGCCGGCACGCCCGGCGGCACATCTACGGTGGACGCGATGGGCCAGTTCAGCCGGCCCACCCGGGAGTGGTTCCTGGGCGCGTTCGCCGAGCCCACGCCCGCCCAGCAGGGCGCATGGGCAGCCATTTCCTCCGGTTCGCACGCCCTTGTCGTGGCGCCCACGGGCTCCGGTAAAACCCTGGCTGCGTTCCTCTGGGCGCTGGACCGGCTGCTGGTTTCCGGAGCGGCCCTGCCCGCGGAGCTGCCGGGGCTGGAAGACGCTCCCGCCCCAGGTCCCGGCGGTGCCCGGGCGGCCAAACAGCCCCGGGCAAGGAAACCAAAGCGGAAAACCCGCGTACTGTACATTTCGCCGCTCAAGGCGCTCGGCGTCGACGTCGAACGCAACCTCCGATCGCCCCTCATCGGCATCACGCAGACCGCCAAGAGGCTGGACCTGCCGGCCCCGCTGATCACCGTCGGCGTCAGATCGGGCGATACCCCTGCCTCGGACCGCCGCGCCCTGCTGAGCAACCCGCCGGACATCCTCATCACCACCCCGGAGTCGCTGTTCCTCATGCTGACATCCAAGGCGCGGGAAACGCTGAGCGAGGTGGACACCGTCATCGTCGATGAGGTCCACGCCGTCGCCGGCACCAAACGGGGGGCCCACCTCGCGGTCTCCCTGGAGCGCCTTGACGCGTTGCTGCCCAAGCCTGCCCAGCGGATCGGCCTGTCCGCCACGGTGGAGCCGAGGGAGCTCGTGGCGCAGTTCCTGGCCGGTTCGGCTCCGGTCCAGATCGTGGCCCCGCCGTCGCGCAAGAACTGGGACCTCACCGTGTCTGTCCCTGTGGAGGACATGTCCGATCTGCAGGGCGCCGCCGGAGCCTTCGACTCCGGTCCCGCCTCGGGGCTGCAGCCGCAGGCCTCGATCTGGCCGCATGTGGAGGAAAAGATCGTGGACCTGGTGCTGGCCAACCAGTCCACCATCGTCTTCGCCAACTCGCGCCGGCTGGCGGAACGCCTGACCGCGCGGCTCAACGAGATCCACGCCGAGCGCCAGCTCATTGCGGTCGGCGGCGGCTGGGAGGATCCGTCGTCGCCCGCGGCGGGGACACCGCCCACATCCACGGCCACGCCCGCGCACATGATGGCGCAGGCCGGCAGCACGGCGGGCGCTGATCCGTTGTTGGCCAGGGCGCACCACGGCTCGGTGTCCAAGGACCAGCGGGCCATGATCGAGGACGACCTCAAATCGGGGCGGCTGCGCTGCGTGGTGGCGACGTCCTCCCTGGAACTCGGCATCGACATGGGCGCGGTGGACCTTGTGGTGCAGGTGGAATCGCCGCCGTCCGTGGCCAGCGGACTGCAGCGGGTGGGCCGCGCCGGCCACCAGGTGGGCGAAATCTCGCAGGGGTATCTCTTCCCCAAGCATCGCGCCGACCTCGTCCACACCGCCATCACGGTGGAACGCATGCTGGACGGCAAGATCGAGCGCCTCAGCGTCCCGGCCAATCCCCTCGACATCCTGGCCCAGCAGACCGTCGCCGCCACCGCCCTGGGCAGCATCGACGTCGAGGAGTGGTTTTCCACGGTGCGGCGGTCGGCGCCCTTCGCCACGCTCCCCCGCTCCGCTTTTGAAGCCACCCTGGACCTGCTCGCCGGACGCTACCCCTCGGACGAATTCGCCGAACTCCGTCCGCGCATCGTCTGGGACCGCAATGCCGGCACCATCGAAGGCCGGCCGGGGGCGCAGCGCCTGGCCGTCACCTCCGGGGGAACCATCCCGGACCGCGGCCTGTTCGGCGTCTACATCATCGGCACCGAGACGGAGGGGTCGGCCTCCCCTGCCGGAGCACCGGGGGACGGCAAGGCCACCGGTGCCGCGTCGACGGCAAAGGGCGGCCGGCGCGTGGGCGAACTCGATGAGGAGATGGTCTACGAATCCCGCGTAGGCGACATCTTCGCGCTCGGGGCCACGAGCTGGAAAATCGAGGACATCACGCACGACCGCGTGCTCGTCTCGCCGGCCTTCGGCCAGCCCGGAAAGCTCCCGTTCTGGAAGGGCGACTCGCTGGGACGGCCGGTTGACCTGGGCCGCGCCCTGGGCGCCTTTGTGCGCGAACTGTCGGCGTCCGACGTCGGCCCTGCCACCGAACGCTGCAAGGCCAGCGGTCTTGACGACTTCGCCGCCAACAACCTGCTGCAGTATCTCAACGAACAGAAGCTGGCCACGGACGTGGTCCCCAGCGACACCACCCTCGTCGTGGAACGCTTCCACGACGAACTCGGCGACTGGCGGGTCATCCTGCACAGCCCGTTCGGCATGCCCGTCCACGCGCCCTGGGCACTTGCCGTGGGTCAGCGCCTGCACCAGCGCTACGGTCTGGACGGCTCCGCCATGGCGGCCGACGACGGCATCGTGCTGCGCGTCCCCATGATGGAGGACGAACCGCCCGGCGCCGAACTGTTCCTGTTCGACCCCGAGGAGCTGGAGCAGATCGTGACGGCGGAGGTGGGCGGCAGCGCCCTGTTCGCCTCCCGCTTCCGCGAGTGCGCGGCGCGTGCCCTGCTGCTGCCCCGGCAGACCCCCGGAAAGCGGCAGCCGCTGTGGCAGCAGCGCCAGCGGTCCGCCCAGCTGCTGGATGTCGCGCGGAAGTACCCGTCCTTCCCCATCGTGCTGGAAACCGTGCGGGAGTGCCTGCAGGATGTCTACGACCTGCCGGCCCTGAAGGAAATTGCGGCATCCGTGGAACGGCGCGAACTGCGGATCGTGCAGACAACCACGCAGCAGCCGTCGCCCTTCGCGAAGTCGCTGCTCTTTGGCTACGTGGCGCAGTTCCTCTACGAGGGCGACTCCCCGCTGGCCGAGCGCCGTGCCGCCGCCCTCGCCCTGGATTCCACCCTGCTGAACGAGCTCCTTGGCCGGGTGGAGCTTCGGGAACTCCTGGACGCAAGGGTCATCGAAGCCACCGAGCGCGAACTGCAGCGCCTCGCTCCGGACCGGAAAGTCCGCGGCGTCGAGGGGGTTGCCGATCTGCTGCGGCTCCTCGGTCCGCTGGCGCCGACGGAGGTGGCCGAGAGACTCGCCACTGCACCGCCGGTTGAGCCTGCCGAAACCGAAGCCGTCGAAACCACCACATCGCTGGTTGAGCCCGCCGAAACCACCGCGCCGCCGGTTGAGCCTGCCGAAACCGAGGCCGTCGAAGCCGTCGAAACCGAGCCTGCCGAGACGCTCGTGGCGATCGCCGTCGCGCACCTCGTTATGCTGCAACGGGCCAACCGCGCCATCAAGGTGACCATCGGCGGCGTCGATCGGTTCGCTGCAGTGGAAGATGCCGCGCGGCTGCGGGATGCCATCGGCGTCCCCCTTCCCATGGGCGTTCCCCTTGCCTTCATCGAGCCGGTAGCGGATCCTCTGGGGGACCTCGTCTCCCGCTACGCGCGCACCCACGGCCCCTTCACGGCCACGGAAGCCGCGGCCAGGCTGGGACTTGGTGTCGCCGTCGTCGGCACGGCGCTGAAACGCCTCGCCGCGGACGGACGGTTGGTGGAGGGCGAATTCCGGCCCCACACCGAGCCGGCGGCGGGCCATGCTACCTCCGCGGACACCGGCCACGGCGCAGCCACTTCTCCTGTGCCCGAGGCCCCAACATCTGCCGTCCCTGCGTCCGCCACCACTGCCGCCGCCGGCAGCGAGTGGTGCGACGCCGAGGTCCTGCGCAAGCTGCGGCGCCGCTCCCTGGCCGCGCTTCGTGCCGAAGTGGAACCGGTGGACACCGCCGCCTACGGGCGGTTCCTTCCCGCCTGGCAGAACGTCCGCACACCCGGGACCGGGCGCGGGCAGCCTGCGCTGCGCGGCCTGGACGGGGTGGTCACGGCCATCGACCAGCTGTCCGGGGTGCCGGTTCCGGCGTCCGCGTGGGAACCCCTGGTTCTGGCCAGCCGGGTGTCGAACTACCAGCCGGCCATGCTGGACGAGCTCATGGCAGCCGGCGAGGTGCTGTGGTCCGGGGCCGGCTCCCTGCCCGGCAACGACGGCTGGATCAGCCTGCACGTGGCGGACTCGGCCGAGCTGACCCTGAATCCGGCGATTGATTTTGAGCCCGGAGATGCCCAGCAAAGATTGCTGGACTATCTCCAGGCCAACGGCGGGGGCTATTTCTTCCGTCAGCTGACGGAGGTCGCCGGCGGAATGGACGCGGTGCTTGGCGACCAGGAAATCGTGTCGGCGCTGTGGGACCTTGCCTGGGCGGGCCGGGTGACAGGAGACACGTTCGCTCCCGTCCGGGCCCTGATCGCCGGCGGCCACACCGCCCACCGGCAGGTTGCCCGCGCACCGCGCGCCCGTGCCCCGCGGCTGAGCCGGCTGGGGCGCTCGCACGGGACAGGGCTGCTCGGCTCCCCGGGGCTCACTGGCGGGCGGTACGGATCGGTGACCGGTTCGCCGCCCACACCGCCGTTGGCGGCCGGGCGCTGGTCGGCGCTCCCGGCGCCCGAGCTGGACCCCACCATCCACGCCCGCGCCACAGCCGAACTGCTCCTCGACCGGTACGGCGTGGTCACCCGCGGCTCGGTCATGGCCGAGAACATCCTGGGCGGATTCGGACTCATGTACAAGGTGCTGGCCCGGCTGGAGGAGGCCGGACGCTGCCCGGCGCGGCTACTTCGTCGAGCACCTCGGGGCGGCCCAGTTCGCCGTGCCTGCCACGGTGGACCGCCTGCGCTCCTATTCGGGAGGACACGCAGCTGGCCAAACCCGAACCGGTGGCCCTGGCCCTCGCCGCCACGGATCCCGCCAACCCGTACGGCGCCGCCCTGCCGTGGCCCGCGCTCAGCGTCGAGGCCGGCAGCGGCCACCGCCCGGGGCGCAAGGCGGGGGCGCTGGTGGTGATGGTCGACGGCGCGCTGGTGCTTTACGTGGAACGCGGGGGCAAGACCCTGCTCGTCTTCACCGAGGAGGAGCCCGTTCTCGCCGCCGCCGGCGCTGCCCTCGTGGACGTGGTGAAGCGGGGCGCCGTGGACAAACTCGTCATGGAAAAGGTCAACGGACACGGCATCCTCGACACCCCGGTGGCCGCGGCCCTGACCGCGGCCGGGGCCTACTCCACGCCGAAAGGACTGAGAATCCGTGCCTGAGGGTGACTCCGTCTGGCGCGCGGCGAACCAGCTGCACGCCGCCCTTGCCGGGCAAACGCTCCTGGCGTCCGACTTTCGCGTGCCCAGCTTCGCCACCCTTAACCTCCGGGACTGGACCGTCCAGGAGGTCGTGCCGCGGGGAAAGCATCTCCTCATGCGCCTGGTGGGCCCGGCCGACGACCGGCTGACCATCCATTCGCACCTCAAGATGGAAGGCAGCTGGCAGGTCTACCCGCCGGGCGGCCGGTGGCGCAAGCCCGGCTTCACAGCACGGTGCGTCCTCCGCACGGCGGCGGCAGACGCCGTCGGGTTCTCACTTGGCGTGCTGGAGGTCATCAAGACCGCGGACGAGGACAAGGCCGTGGGACATCTCGGGCCGGACCTGCTGGGGCCGGACTGGGATCCCGCCGAGGCCGAGCTCCGCGTGGCATCGGCGCCGGACGTGCCCGTCGGGGTGGCCCTGCTGGACCAGCGCAACCTTGCGGGCATCGGCAACATCTACCGCTGCGAGGTGTGCTTCCTGGCCGGAGTCCACCCGGCATCACCTGTCGCGGCCGTGACGGATCTGCAGGCCGTGTTTGCCGACGCCAAGCAGCTTCTTGAGGCCAACCTCGGACCGGGCCGGCGGACCACCGTACTTAACGCGCGGGGCACTCCCGTGGGCCGGGCGGCCGGGCGTCCCGGCTACTGGGTCTACCGGCGCGAGCACCAGCCTTGCCTGCGCTGCCGGACCCCCATCCGCCGCGGTGTGCTGGGCAAGACGGCGCCCGCAAGGTCGGCCGGTTCGCCGGAGCTGGTCACCGAGGAGCGCGACATCTATTTCTGCCCCAACTGCCAGCCGCTCATCCTGTCTCTTATACACATCTAGATGTGTATAAGAGACAGCTCATCGGTGCCGGCCCGGCCTGACGCGAGGCGCAGGTCCCGTCGCCACGCCCGATGCGCCCCGAAGACGCAGGGCGGCCGCCGCTACGGAGCAGCCACCGGCTCCCCGGTTTCTTCCGCGGCCTCGTTCCCGGACCCGTCCGCACGGACCTGAGCGGGGACGGCCGCCGGGACCATGAAGCGCGGCAACAGGAGCTGGACCAAGGGACCGATGGCCAGTGCGTAGACCACGGTGCCCACGCCCACGGATCCTCCCAGCAGCCAGCCCGCGGCGAGGACCACCACCTCGATCAGCGTCCGGGACACGCGGACGGACCAGCCGGTGCGGCGGGCCAGGCCGGTCATGAGTCCGTCGCGGGCGCCCGGTCCGAAGCGGGCACCGATGTAGCAGGCGGAGGCAACCGCGTTAAGCAGCACGGCGCCTCCCAGCAGGGCGATCTGGCCGCCGAGGTGGGAAAAGGACGGGATCAGGGCCAGCCCGACGTCGGCGAAGACGCCCACCAGGACGGCGTTGCACAGCGTCCCGAACCCGGGCCGCTGGCGCAGCGGAATCCACAGCAGGAGCACGAGGAAGCTGATGATGATCACCACCGCGCCGATGCTCAGCCCGGTTCGTCCCGCCACGCCCTGGTGGAACACGTCCCATGGGTCCAGGCCGAGTCCGGCGCGGATAAACATGGCCAGGGAAATGCCATACATGGCGAGACCGGTGAAGAGCTGTACGAGTCTGCGGATCATCATTGAACCATCCTGCGCCACAACTGGCCTTGTTTTCCATGGCCAGTTTGAGATACTGGCCTGATGTCCGGTTCCCTCACCCCCACCGCCCTCGCACGGCTCCTAGGCCAGTGGCACCTCGGCGCCGGGCCCGCCTACCGTGAGCTGGCCGACGTCGTCCGGCTTCTTGTCCTGGACGGGCGCATCCCGCTGGGCACCGCGCTCCCCAGCGAGCGGACCCTGTCCGCCACGCTCGCCGTCAGCCGCACCACCGTCACGGCGGCCTACGCCTCCCTGCGGGACCAGGGTTTCCTGAGCAGCGGCCAGGGAACCCGGGGCCGCACGTGCCTGCCCCGCTCAGCGGCGCAGTCCCCGGGGAAACAGGCGGACGGGGCAGGGCTGTCCGGCGCGCCTGGACTCGCGGTTCCTGACGGCGTCATCGACCTCGCCTACGCTTCCCTCCCCGCCAGCGGCGAAGCCGTCCACCGGGCCTTTGCCGCCGCCCTGACGGAACTACCCGCCCTGTTGCCCGGATTCGGCTACGACGCCCTCGGAGTTCCCGCCCTCCGCGAAGCCATTGCCGGGAGGTACACGGCCATCGGGGTCCCCACGTCTGCCGCGCAGATCCTGGTGACGTCGGGCGCCCAGCACGCGCTGAACATCGTGCTGCGCACCCTCGTCGCCCGGCAGGACCGCGTGCTGGTGGAGCACCCCACGTACCCGAACGCGCTCGATGCCATCCGGGCGGCCGGCGGAAGGATGGTTCCGGTGGCCCTGCCGCCTGCGCCCGAGGCCGGCTGGGACATCGCCGCCACGGAGGCGGCCCTGATGCAGCAGCGGCCCAAGATGGCCTACATGGTGCCCGACTTCCACAACCCCACGGGCCGCCTGATGCCCGATTCCCAGCGCCGCCGGCTGGTCCGGGCCGCCGCAGCGGCCGGCACCGTCCTGGTGGCGGACGAAACCCTCCGCGAACTGAACCTCGACGGCGGCACCGCGGCGCCGCTGGCCTCCTTCAGTCCGGCGGTGGTGTCCATCGGATCGCTCAGCAAGTCCCACTGGGCCGGCATGCGCACGGGCTGGATCCGCGCTTCGGAAGGCATGATCCAGCGCTTCGCCGCCGTCCGCACCACCATGGATCTCGGCGGGCCCGTGGTGGAGCAGCTCGCGGCCGCGCACCTGGTGCGCAACCTGACGGAGCCGCTGCCCGGGCGGCTGGCCGCGCTCCGGGAGAGTCGCTCGGCACTGCTGGAACTGCTGCACGGCCATTTGCCGCAGTGGCAGCCGGAACGCCCCGACGGCGGCCTTGCCGTCTGGTGCCGGCTCCCCGCTCCCAGCAGCACGGCACTGGCCGTCATCGCTCCGGAGCTTGGCATCCGCCTCGCCGCAGGCCCGCGCTTCGGAGTGGGCGGCGTCTTTGAAAACCATCTCCGCATCCCCTTCACGCTGCCGCCGGACCAGCTCGAGACGGCCGTCCTGGCGCTGCGCTCGGCCCAGGACAGGCTGGACGCGGCCCCGCAGCTGCGCCGGACACTCCGGGACTCCCCCGCCGTGGCCATCGCCTGACGCCCGGGGAGGCACAAATTGCCTGGCGACGCGGAAAATGCCCGGGGACACCGGAATTCCATGGTCCCCAGGCATTTTGCGCGTCGCGGGGCCGATTGCGCGTCTTAGCCCTTCCCGGACGGACTGCCCGCGACACGCCCCGCCGGCCGGCCCATGCGCTGCTTCGCCGTGTTGCTGCCGGCACCGACCGGCACATGCGTCGTAGCCTTGGCCAGGCCAAAGAGCGGCATCCCGTTGTAGATGACCTCGATCCCGGCGGCGGGCACCTGGTACGTTTCATGCCACACGCCGACATCACCGGTTCCGGCAACCTCCTTCATGAAGCGGCGCCAGGGTTCCAGATGCGGGGACTCCCTGTCCGCCGCAAATTTGCGCAGGTGCTCGGGGCTTTCCCAGTAGCTGAGCAGCATGGTGGTACGCCCGAACCACTGCTCGCATCCCAGCATGCCGGACGCCGGATCGCCCGCCAGGTGCCGGAGCATCCTGGGCATGGCGGCAGCCACCTTGGCGACGGTGGCGGCCTTCCACCACCGGTTCGCACGCATGCCGATCAGGAATACGGTCACCGACTCGCGCTCCGGGTCGGCGGTGTAGCGGCCCGGGAATACCTGTTGTGCCATGGCTGCTCCTTGTGTGGTCCTCATGTTCAGCGTGGTCGCCACATGTCCTGCGTTTCATAACGCCGTTACGAAACAAGGTTATGAAACAATGGACACCATGGCAAGACCCGTGGTGCACAACGATTCACTCAGACAGGAACTCCTGGCCGCCACGGCGGACCTCGTAGACAGGGAAGGGCCGGCGCGTGTCACGCTGCGCGATGTCGCGTCCGCCGCGCAGACGTCCACCAGCGCCGTCTATTCGCTGTTCGGCGGAAAGTCCCAGCTGCTGACTGCGGTGGTGGACGACGGATTCCGGTCGTTCCGCGACTCACAGGTGGCCGCGGCGCCCGGCGGCCTGCCCGCCCTCGGCGTGGCCTACCGGACCTGGGCGCTGGAGCATCAGGCCCTCTACCGGCTGATGTTCGGCGGCGCGCTGGCGGCGTACGTCGAGTGCCAGCCCAGCCCCGACGCCGCCGCAGACGCCATGGCCCCGCTGATTGAGTCCGTCGCTTCTGCCCAGGCGGCCGGCACCTTACGGCCAGCGCACGTGGACGTGATCGCCTCGGCCATCTGGGGACAGGTTCACGGCCTCGTGAGCCTGGAGTTGGCCCAGGTCGGGCCGCCCCACACCGACTGGGCAGCGGTCTACGCCTCGGCGCTGGATGCCGTCGCCCGCGGCTGGGCCGCCTGACACGCCCGCCGGCATCCCCCGACACTCAACCTGCGCGGCGACACGCAAACGGCCCGGCGACACCGGAATTCGGGTGTCGCCGGGCCATTTGCGCCTCCCGCGGCAACAGGCGCGTCGCGCCCGGGTCGCGCTCCGGTGCTGAGTGGCTACGCGTAGACCCGTTCGAGGAACCGGCCCCAGGCCGAGGCCGTGGCCGCGGAGTCGCCGGCACCGCCGAAGTCGTGCGCGGTCATGCCCACGGGGGCGCCGAAGGAGTTGCGGCCAAAGAACCGGTACAGCGCCTCCCCGGTGCGCAGGCCCAGGAAGTGCTCATTGGCGAAGTCCACTTCCCCCGAAAGCCGCCCCACGCCGTCGAGCTCCACGTCGACGGCGTCACCGGCGGACGCGCCTTCCACCCCCAGCGCCTTCTTCAGCCGCGCAAAGCCGTCCGGGGACTGGGACGACGCCGGCGCCTGCACGTCCGTGAAGACCACCGGCCTGCCGTCGAAGTGCTTGAGGTACTGGCCCAGGGTGTGAAGGTAGAACTCGGTGTGCTTGCTGGCGCCGTCGTACTGCTCATCCCAGTTGTCCACGAAGATGCCGCTGTGGACGTAGTGGAGTTTGGCGCGGCCGCCGTCGAGCGGTTCCAGCACGTGCTCCAACTGGTTGAACCAGCCGTCAGGCCCGTCCATCCTGGTCACGAGACGGCTGGGGTATTCGTCCACCGTCCGGACGGCGGGCCATTGGTCCGTAGGGAACATCCACGCCGGGGTGTCCTTGGTAACGGCTTCCCAGACGCGCTCGGGGGTGCCGGGCAATTCGGCGTCGTACACGATCTCGAATTCGCGGTTGTCAGTCATTGTCCTGCTCCTTAGCTGATACTGGCTTTGTTGTTGACGTTGGGGCGGGTTTGGGCGTCGGGTGAAGGGCGACGACGAGCCGGTGCCCGCGGCCGCGCCTGTCTCTTATACACATCTAGATGTGTATAAGAGACAGCCACCGCGCCGATGCTCAGCCCGGTTTGTCCACGAGGCGGGTGACGGCGACACCCAGCTCCTCGGCGAAAGCGGCGCGGTCCGCGGCGGAGCGGAAGGTGATCTCGCCGTCGATCGCGAAGGTGGCGAGTTTCTGGCGGGCGGCCGCGGCACCGGTGATGAGCTTGCCCACCTCCTGGACCATCCGGCCTGCCAGCGCCAGCAGCCAGAAGGCCGAGAACCGGTCCGAAAACCGGTGCGGATCCGGCGCCACGGAGGCAAGCGCCGCGGGTGAGATCAGGTACGAGGCCGCCGTCGCCTGCACCACGCGTTCGGTGACGTTTCCCTTGCGGCGCTCCTCGACCAGCTCCACTAGCCCGTGCCGCTCCAGGGCCTTGAGGTGGTAGTTCACCTTCTGCCGCGGCAGGCCCACCCTCCCCGCAAGCTGCGTGGCGGACCAGGGTTCGGCCAGCTCGTGGAGAATCCAGGTGCGGATCGGGTCCAGGGAAGCCTCCGCGGCCGCGGGGTCCTCGATCACTTCGATGTCCAACATGCTTCCACTGTGCCTACCGACAATTTTATTTGTCAAGAACTTTTTTACCGTCGGTGGCCGTTTCGACGGTTCCCTGCCGGTTCGACGTCGGGCTGCATCTAGGGCGCAGGGAACCGTCGAAACGGCGGGAGGAGGCGCCGGTAGAATGGACCGGTGATGCAATCCCCCCTTCCCGTGCGCGACGGCGTGAACGCCACCCGCCTGCGGCTGCCGGACGAGGGGCCCTGGACCACCGCAATGGACTACATGATGCACCGCTGGGGGCACATCGACCCGCAGGGCATCGAGGACCGGTTCGACGCCGGCGAGATCGTGGGCGAGGGCGGCATCCCGCTGGACCGGCGCACCCGGCTCGAGGACCACACCTTCATCTGGTACTACCGCACCCTCCCGCCGGAGACGCGGCTGCCCGTGGAGCTGAACATCCTGCACCAGGACGATCACATCCTCGTGGTGGACAAGCCACACTTCCTCCCCACCACGCCCGGCGGAACGTACATCCAGGAATCGGCGCTGGTCCGGCTCCGGAACCAGCTCAACCTCCCTGATCTCATCCCGATGCACCGGCTGGACCGCATGACTGCCGGCATCCTGCTGCTCTCCACCAACCCGGAAACCCGCGGCAACTACCAGGTGCTGTTCGAGAAACGCCAGGTGCAGAAGGAATACGAGTGCGTCGCCGCCGCCGAGCCGGCTGCCGGGCATCCCGCCGTCGACTTCCCCGTGGTGGTCCGGAACCGGATGACCAAGTCCCGCAGCTACCTGCTCGCCGAGGTGATCGACGGCGAGCCCAATGCGGAGACCCGCATCGACCTGATCAGGACGTTCGACGCCGGGACTTCCGAAGGCGGCCCGCCAGCCTCGGGTTCTTCCGACGGCGGCCCGCCCGCCTCCGTTTCGCGCGCGCTGTACCGCCTCGAGCCGCACTCCGGGAAGACGCACCAGCTCCGGGTGCACATGGCCTCGCTGGGCCTGGGCATTTTGCACGACGCGTTTTACCCGGACCTGCTGGACAAGGCCCCGGACGACTACACCAAGCCGCTCCAGCTGCTGGCCCGCGGCATCCGATTTGTCGACCCCATCACCAGGAAGCCGGTGGAGTACCGCAGCCGGCTTGAGCTGAGCGAAGTCCGCTGACAGCGGCAGTTCCGCCCACGCCGGGTTAGCTCCGGCCGCCGCCCGCCTCAGCGGGACCAGCTGCGGACGGACCAGCACCGCCGCTAAGGACGTCGCGGAAAATCGCCGCCACCTCGGCGCTGAACAGGACGAACTCCACCAGCACCACGCCGGGCTCAATCGAGCGGCCCGCATACCCGCGGACGGCCTCGAGCGCCACCTGCGCCACCCGGCGGGCATCCCAGCCATAGACGCCGGCACCGACCGCGGGGAAGGCGACAGACCGCGCGCCGAGGCCCTCGGCAATCCGCAGGCTCTCGGTGAAGCAGGACGCCAGCAGCGCGGGGTTTGTCTGGCCGACGTGACGGTTGGGCCCGACCGTGTGAATCACCCAGGTGGCCGGCAGCCGGAATCCCGGAGTGGCCACGGCCGCCCCGACCGCCAGGCCGTTCTGCAGCTCGCCGGAGCGCAGCAGCCGGCATGCCTCGAGCAGCTCCGCCCCTGCCGCCCGGTGAATGGCGCCGTCCACACCGCCGCCGCCCATGAGTGACGAATTTGCCGCGTTCACGATCGCATCCACGGGCCGCGCGGTGATGTCACCCTGAACAATCTCGATCCTCATGCTGCCAGTGTGGCACCGCGGCCCGTCCCGGCGAAGGACTGCGCAGCGTGGGGGCGCCAAGTGCGATACGTTGTGCGAATGGACTTCGGCAACGCGGACACCTGGGGAGCCGCGATCTACTTCTGGATCATTCCGGCGGTTCTCGGGGATGCCATTTTTCCGCCCATCCCGTCGGAGATGGTCCTGATCACCGGCGGGGCGCTATCCGCGGAGGGCCGGGCCAACCTGTTCCTGATCGGCAGCCTGTCCGCGGCGGCTTCGTGGCTCGGCGACGTCATAGTGTTCCAGCTGTTCAAACGCCGCCTCAGCCATGTCCTGGACCATTGGCCGTGGGGCCGAAAAGTCCACCGCGGCATCCACGAAGCCATCGCCAAGGCTGGACGTTCCTCCACCTACGGCGCCATCATCGGGGCCCGGTTCATTCCCGGCGGCCGGCTTGCCACGTCCGCGGCGGCCGGCATCGCCGATGTTTCCACCCGCGGCTTCAGTCTGTGCGCGGGACTGGGCGGGGTGCTCTGGGCGACCTGGCTGGTGGGCCTCGGCTATTTCACCGGCTCCGCGACCCGCCTGCCGTTCTGGGCGAGCTCACTGATCGGCCTGGGCGTGGGCCTGGTGATCGGGGCCCTGGTGGGCGTGATCGCCACGCGTCGGCGCGGCAGCCGGTCCCCCGTGGACGAACCGGACGGGCCGGCCGGCCCGCTCCCCTGAGCAGGACAACCGGCTCACGGGTCAGTCAGACGGGCGCCCAGCGGCCGCGGTTCCGGCGGAGCACGGAAAGCGAGCCGGTCACCGCAACGCGTTCGACGGCGTCGCGCATCATCGCTGCCGACTCCCGGGCCTGGCTGTTCTCACCGCTGTATTCGGTGGCTTCCACGAGGAAACGCAGGTTCAGTTGGGGCACGCCGCCCGCCAGTTCCAGCTGGTTGGATTCCACGTGGTGGCGGGTGCCCAGGGCCTCCACGGCGGCCGCCATCACGGCTTCGGGAGGGTTGCCCGGCTTGAGCCCGGTGATCTTGAGTCTGGTCTGGAACGACGGCATCCTCCAACCTTAACGTCTGCCAAAACGTCTGCGCGACCGGGCGGTTGAGGCCCCGGGATCAGGCTTCCAAGGGCCTCAGCTGTCCGTTGGCGGAGGGTGCCTGGAAGGGCGCTGACGGGATGACTTCGCCTACTCGCGGCAGGACGGGACCGTGTCAGTTTTGGATGGTTGCGCTTTATCCGGGGCGAGCCTATCTTGGCAGGAAGGAGTGCCGCCATGCATGAACTTTCCATCACGCAGGGCCTTGTGGACGCCGTTCTGGACCGTACAGGCGAACGGACGGTGACCGCGGTCAACCTGCGCGTCGGCACCCTCTCCGGCGTACTCCCGGATGCCATGCGGTTTTGTTTCGACGTGGTCTCTGCGGGAACCCCCCTGGCGGGCGCGCGGCTGTGGATCGACGAGCCCCGAGGGCTGGCCCGGTGCCGCACTTGCCAAGGCGAATTCGAGTTGCCAGACCTGATCCTGCTTTGCCCCTGCGGAAGTGCGGACGTCGAAATTCTCCACGGCCGCGAACTCATGCTGATGTCGGTGGAGGTGGCGTAGAAGATGTGTACAACGTGCGGCTGCGGCGACGAAGCGAACACCCGGGTCTCAAGCCTCGAGGGAACAGGGCACACACCGGAGCATGAGCAGCTGCGCCTCCACGTCAATGACCCCGGCCACCCGCACCCGCACCCGCACGATCACGAGCACAGCCACCCGCATGATCACGATCACGGTCCGGATCACGGTCCGGGTCATCACCACCCGTCCCCGAACACGGAAACCATCTCGCTGGAACAGAATCTGCTGGCCAAGAACGACCTGCTGGCGGCAAGGAACCGTGGCTGGCTGGAAGGCCGTGGCATCCGGGCCTTCAACGTGATGAGTTCGCCCGGCGCCGGCAAGACCACCCTCCTGGTCCGCACGTTGGCGGATCTGGGCGAGAGCCTCCGCGCCGGCGTCATAGAGGGGGACCAGGAGACGTCCCTGGACGCGGACCGCATCCGCGCGGTGGGCCGGCCGGTCATCCAGATCAACACCGGCGCCGGCTGCCATCTCGACGCCGACATGCTCCGGCGCGGGCTCGACGCCCTGGACCCCGGGCCGGGCTCCACAGTCTTCATTGAAAACGTGGGCAACCTGGTCTGCCCCGCATTGTTTGACCTTGGCGAGACAGCCAAGGTGGTAATCGTCTCCGTGACGGAAGGTGATGACAAACCGCAGAAATACCCGCACATGTTCATGGCAGCCGACCTGGTGATCATCAACAAGTCGGATCTGCTCCCGTATGTCGATTTCGACGTCGACGCGTGCCTGCGCCGCATCCGGCAGGTCAACCCGCGGGCCGAATTCCTGACAGTTTCGGCCGCTACAGGCGAAGGTCTCCGCGCCTGGTATGACTGGCTCGGCGGCACCACATCCCGGTCAGGCATTTCCCGGTCAGACTCCTTGACTGATTCGCTGACAGACGCTCACTGAGCCCCTCCCGGGGCCACCGAAAGAGGCACCGATGCCTACTGAAACATCCCTCAAGGCCGAAGAAGCCCTCATCCACGTGCTGTGGATCAACGCCGGACTCAGTTGCGACGGCGATTCGGTCGCCCTGACGGCCGCCACACAGCCCAGCGTCGAGGAGATAGCCCTCGGTGCACTGCCCGGCTTGCCCCGGATTGCCATGCACTGGCCCCTGATCGATTTCGAGTGCGGGCCCCAGGAAGGGGCCGATGACTTCCTCGAGTGGTTCCGCAAGGCGGACCGCGGGGAGCTGGAGCCGTTTGTCCTCGTGGTCGAGGGCTCCATTCCGAACGAAAAACTTCACGAGCCGGGCGGATACTGGTGCGGGTTCGGCAACGACCTCGAGACCGGCCAGCCCATCACTACGAGCGAATGGCTGGACCGCCTGGCGCCGAAAGCCACGGCGATCATCGCCGCCGGCACCTGCGCAACGTACGGCGGCATCCACGCCATGGCGGGAAACCCCACCGGGGCGATGGGAGTTCCGGACTACCTCGGGTACGGCTGGAAGTCCAAGGCGGGCATCCCCATTGTGTGCGTCCCCGGCTGCCCCATCCAGCCGGACAACCTCTCCGAGACCATGACCTACCTGCTTTACCAGGCCACCGGCCAGGCCCCGATGATCCCGCTGGACGACAACCTGCGGCCCACCTGGCTGTTCGGCAAGACCGTCCATGAAGGCTGCGACCGGGCGGGCTACTACGAGCAGGGCGATTTCGCCACGGAGTACGGCTCCCCCAAGTGCATCGTCAAGCTCGGCTGCTGGGGCCCTGTGGTCAAGTGCAACGTGCCCAAGCGCGGCTGGATGAACGGCATTGGCGGCTGCCCGAACGTCGGCGGGATCTGCATCGGCTGCACCATGCCGGGCTTCCCGGACAAGTTCATGCCGTTCATGGACGAGCCGCCCGGCGGCAAGCTTTCCACCAGCACCATCCGCCCCTACGGATCTGCCATCAGGGCCCTCCGGGGCATCACCACCCACACCCTGGACCAGGAGCCCAAGTGGCGCCGGCCCGGGCGCGAGCTCCTCACCGGCGCCCAGCGCACCTGGTAACCACCCCACTTCCAGACAGGCGAACTTCCAGACAGGCGAAGCACAATGACCTCCACGATTCCAATGAATTCCGGGAGCGGAACGGGCAACAACAACCTGGTGGAGATGAACTGGGACCCCATCACGAGGATCGTCGGCAGCCTCGGCATCTACACCAAGATCGATTTCGAGAACAACCAGGTGGTGGAGTGCAAGAGCACCTCCTCGATCTTCCGCGGCTATTCCATCTTCATGAAAGGCAAGGACCCGCGGGACGCCCACTTCATCACCAGCCGCATCTGCGGAATCTGCGGAGACAACCACGCCACGTGTTCCTGCTACACGCAGAACATGGCCTACGGAGTGAAGCCGCCGAACCTGGGCGAATGGATTGTGAACCTCGGCGAAGCGGCCGAGTACATGTTCGACCACAACATCTTCCAGGAAAACCTCGTCGGCGTGGACTACTGCGAAAAGATGGTGTCGGAGACCAACCCCGGCGTCCTGGCGAAGGCGGAAAACACCCGGGCTCCCCGTGAAGGCGAGCACGGCTACCGGACCATCGCGGACATCATGCGGTCGCTGAACCCGTTCACCGGGGAGTTCTACCGGGAGGCACTCCAGGTCAGCCGGGCCACACGCGAGATGTTCTGCCTGATGGAGGGCCGCCACGTGCACCCGTCCACGCTGTACCCGGGCGGCGTGGGCACGGTTGCCACCATCCAGCTGATGACCGACTACATCACCCGCCTCATGCGGTACGTCGAGTTCATGAAGAAGGTCGTTCCCATGCACGACGACCTGTTCGACTTCTTCTACGAAGCCCTGCCGGGCTACGAACAGGTGGGCCTGCGCCGCACGCTGCTGGGGTGCTGGGGCTCGCTCCAGGACCCGGACTACTGCAACTTCGAGTACAAGGACATGACCGAGTGGGGCCGGAAGATGTTCGTCACGCCAGGCGTCGTGGTGGACGGGAAACTCGTCACCACTGATCTGGTGCGGATCAACCTGGGCATCCGGATCATGCTCGGTTCGTCGTACTACGAGGACTGGGAAGACCAGGAAATGTTCGTCACCCATGATCCGCTGGGCAACCCCGTGGACCGCCGCCACCCCTGGAACCAGCACACGAACCCCAGGCCGCAGAAGCGGGACCTTTCGGAGAAGTACAGCTGGGTCATGTCCCCGCGCTGGTTCGACGGCCAGGACAACCTGGCGCTGGACACCGGCGGCGGCCCGCTGGCCCGGCTCTGGGCCACGGCGCTCGCCGGCCTCGTGGACATCGGCTACATCAAGGCCACCGGCAGGAGCGTCCAGATCAACCTGCCCAAGACGGCGCTGAAGGGGCCGGTGTCCTTCGAATGGAACATCCCGCAGTGGAGCAACACCCTGGAACGCAACCGGGCCCGCACGTACTTCCAGGCCTACGCGGCCGCGGCTGCGCTGCACTTCGCGGAAAAGGCACTGGAGGAAATCCGTGCCGGCCGCACCAAGACCTGGGAAACCTTTGAGGTCCCCGATGAGGCGATCGGCTGCGGCTTCACGGAAGCCGTTCGCGGCGTCCTCTCCCACCACATGGTGATCCGCGACGGCAAGATCGCCAACTACCACCCCTATCCGCCGACCCCCTGGAACGCGAGCCCCACGGATTCATCCGGCACCGCCGGACCGTACGAGGACGCCGTGCAGGGGCAGCCAATCTTCGAGGAGAATGACCGCGAGCACTTCAAGGGCATCGACATCATGCGCACCGTCCGCAGCTTTGACCCCTGCCTCCCCTGCGGTGTCCACATGTATCTAGGCAACGGCCAGACGCTGGAGAAGCTGCACTCCCCCACCCAGACGCTCACCGGCGAGTAACAGGCAATGGCAGGCGGTGACCGGCCGCTGCAGACCGGCGACCGGATCGGCACTCTCCTCGACGCCCTCGGGGCCGGCGGGGCGGTGGCCCGCGGCCGGGCCGAGGACCTAGTCCGGCAGGTGACCGACCTCTACGGGGCCGGCCTGCAGCGGATCCTGGAAATCCTCGACGACCAAGGCAAGCTCGACGACGCGACGCTGGCGGCGCTGACCGCCGACGACCTCGTGTCCGGCCTGCTGGTGGTCCATGGCCTGCACCCGCTATCCGTGGAGGCGCGCGTCGCCGGGGCCCTGGACAGCGTCCGGCCCTACCTGGGATCGCACGGCGGCAACGTCGACCTGCTGGGCATCAGCGCGGAGGGCGTGGTCCGGCTGAGGCTGCTCGGCACGTGCCAGGGCCTGTCTCTTATACACATCTAGATGTGTATAAGAGACAGGCGATTGAATCCGCGGCACCGGAGGTGACCGCGATTGAAGTGGTCGAAGAGGAAAAGCCGGCCGCCACTCCGGCACTAATTCCGGTGGACGCACTGCTGGTCCGGGTCAACCGCCCGGCGGAGGGCGCGCCCGCGGACGCCTGGCATGAAATGAACGGCGGTACGTGGGAGGCGGTGCCGGAGATCGCCGGGCTCGAGCCCGGCGACGTGGCCGGCTTCCTGATCGCCGGCTACGCGGTGCTCGCATGCCGGACCGGGCAGGACGTCTACGCCTACAGGGACTATTGCCCGCGCTGCACCGGCTCCATGGCGGGCGCCACGCTGCAGCGGGCCCTCGCGGCGCCGACGGGCGGCGGCCTGCTGCGCTGCCCCACCTGCCGCGGACACTTCGACGTACGGCAGGCGGGTTCCTGCCTTGAAGACAGGAGCCTGCACCTGGATC
Source organism: Arthrobacter sp. KBS0703 (assembly GCF_002008315.2). NCBI lineage: Bacteria > Bacillati > Actinomycetota > Actinomycetes > Micrococcales > Micrococcaceae > Arthrobacter > Arthrobacter sp. KBS0703. The sequence goes on from NZ_MVDG02000001.1 coordinate 3,286,046, forward strand.
CGCTGCCCCTCCTGGTCCGCGGCGGCGTCATGTCCGTGGCCGTGCCCTTGCCGCAGGAGAAGGCGGCTGACGTGAACGGGGTGGATGCCATGAACAGGGCGCTGACATGAACACAGCCCCCGGGGCCGGCGGCCTGCCCGTGGCATTGCTCCGCAGGATCGCCACCAGCCGGCCGGCGCCCGTGGCCGGCGAGCGCTGCGAGATGTGCGGCGAACCCATCGCAGAGCAGCACCAGCACGTGGTGGACCTGGAGAGCCACGCCATGATGTGCACGTGCCGACCCTGCTACCTCCTCTTCACCGACAGCGCCGCCCACCTCCGGTACCGTGCTGTGCCGGACAGGTACGTCTCCTTTCCGGACTTTGAACTTGGCCCGGGCCAGTGGGATGAGCTGGAGATTCCGGTCGGCCTGGCCTTCTTCTTCCGCAGTTCCAAGCTTGACCGGACAGTCGCGTTCTACCCCGGCCCCGCCGGCGCGACGGAATCCGAGCTGCCCCTGGAGGCCTGGGGCGCCGTGCTGGCCCGCAATCCCTCCCTGGGAATGGCAGCCCCGGACACCGAGGCGCTGCTGATCCGAGGCCCGGGGCCGGACAGGCCCCAGGCCGATTGCCACCTCGTCCCCGTGGACGCCTGCTACGAACTCGTGGGGCAGCTGCGCCGCCGCTGGCGCGGGTTCGACGGCGGGCAGGAGGCCCGCGAGCAGCTCGCCGCGTTCTTCGACCGCGTCAGCAGCCGCAGCAAGCCGGCGCCCGGGACCAACCGCGGTTTCCTGGCGGGGGGCCCGCCGTGACCGAGCTGACCTTCGGCGTCGTGGACATCCAGCCGGAGCCCTACGCCGCGGCCCCGCAGCTAACCGCACGGCTGCGGCTCACCGAGGCCACTGGAGCCGTGGTCCATGCCATCGCCCTGCGCTGCCAGGTCCGCATTCTGCCCCAGCGCCGCGGCTACGAGCCCGAGGAGGAGGACGGGCTCCTGGATCTCTTCGGTGATCGCGGCCGCTGGCCGACCACCCTCAAGTCATTTCTCTGGATGCAGTGCAGCACCATGGTGCAGGGGTTCACCGGGAGCACCGAGGTGGACCTGCCGCTGCCCTGCACGTTTGACTTCGACGTGGCAGCGGCCAAGTACCTGCATGCCCTGCGCGGCGGCGAGATCCCCCTGGAACTGCTGTTCTCCGGAACCGTCTTCACCAAGGGCGCGGCCGGATTCGGCGTGGAGCAGGTGCCGTGGGACCTCGAAGCCTCCTACCGGCTTCCCGTGGCGGCCTGGCACCGGCTGATGGACCAGTATTTCCCCAACGCCGGCTGGATCCGGCTGGACCGCGACGTCCTGGCGGCCCTGTCGCATTACAAGTCGGCGCGGGGCCTGACGTCCTGGGAGGCCGCGGTGGAAGCCCTGCTGGCCAAGGCAGCCGCCGGCGTGAGCGGAGACCCGCTCCGATGAACATGAGCCTGAGCCTCGCCCGCGCGGTGGCGGATGCCGTCCTCTACGAGGGCTACCTGCTGTACCCGTACCGCGCGTCGTCGCAGAAGAACCAGGCCCGCTGGCAGTTTGGCATCCTCGGTCCGCCCGGCGCCGCCGAGGCCGGCGCCGGGGAGGAACCGCACATGTTCGCCGACTGCCTGCTGGCCCCGGGTCCGCAGGCAGAGCTGGAAGTCCATCTGCGCTTCCTGCAGCTGCAGTCGCGCGTCGCTGAAGAAGCGGACGACGGCGGCGGGTTCAGGCCGGTGGATGAGCTCGCCGTCGGTGCCGCGCGCTGGCTGAGCTGGGACGAGGCCGTCGAACAGGAAGTCAGCCTGGGACCTTTTCCGTGGCCCGGCTCCAGGAGGCAGGACTGGTCCTGCCGGTGACCGTTCCCGCGGGCCGGGACGTCGAGGAGCTCGCCGGCAGCGTCGGCCAGGCTGCCGGCCGGCTGGTGCGCCGCCGTCGTGCCCTGCACGGGGAAGTCAGGCTGGAGGCCACCGCCATGACGGACGGGCTCCTGCGGCTGAGGGTAGCGGCGGCGAACACCGCGGCGGCACTTGCCGCGGCCGGCGGCAGGCAGGACGCCATCGCCGCGTCCTTCATCGGCGCGCACCTGCTCCTGAGCCTGCGGGACGGGGACTTCGTGTCGCTGCTTGAACCGCCAGACGCGGCGCGGGCCGCCGCGCGGTCCTGTTCCCAGCACCGCTGCTGGCCGGTTCTGGCCGGGCCCGAGGGGCAGACGGACGTGCTGCTGGTCTCGCCCATCATTCTTTACGACCACCCCGCGGTGGCCCCGGAAAGTTCCGTGGCACTGTACGACTCGACGGAAATCGACGAGATCCTCACCCTGCGCGTGCTGACGCTGACCGACGAGGAGAAGACTGAGGCACGGGCCACGGATCCGCGCGCGGCGGCGATCATCGACCGCTGCGAAGCGATGTCGCCGGAAGAGCTCCAGCAGCTTCACGGGATCCTGCGCAATCCCCGCGCCTTGGCCGACCCGCCGGGGCTCACCTGGCCGACGGCCGTCGCCTCCGACGGTGCCGCTACCGAGGACCAGGCTACAGGGGGCCAAGCTCCAGGGGGCGGCGCGTCCGGGACTTCACCCGGCGGCAGCATCGAGGACCGGCCCTGGTGGGATCCGGAGGCGGATGCCAGCGTTCGGCCGGACGAGGACGCCGTCGTGATCAACGGGGTCCCGGTGGCCCGCGGCAGCCGCGTGCGCGTGAATCCCAGCCGGCGGGCTGATGCGCAGGACCTGTTTTTTGCCGGTCAGACCGGACGCGTCACGAGCGTCCATTTCGACGTCGACGGCAGCACCCATGTGGGCCTGGTGCTCGAGAAGGACCCGGCCGCGGACCTCCATGAGGGCTACGGCCGCTCGTTCTACTATGCGCCCGAAGAACTGGAACCGCTCGAACCGCTGCGGCCAGGAAGCGGTCCCGGGACCCGGGAGGGAAAGGAAAAGCCGCAATGAAAACAATAGGAATGGCGACCGTAACGGTGATGGCGGCGATGGCACTCTGGGCTGTCTATACGGGGATCCGTGCAGTTCCGGACATCCAGCGCTACCTGAAAATAAGGCAGATGTGACCTCGGGCGGCAGGTCCCGCACAGCTCCTTCCGGGCCACGGTCCGCGGAATCCCCGGAGAGGGCGGCCCGCGTCCTCGTGGCAGGCGTGGGGAACATATTTCTGCGGGACGACGGGTTCGGCCCGGAAGTCGCCCGGCGGCTGGCCGCCGAGACCCCGGCGATGCGGGACGTCCGGTTCGTGGACTACGGCATCCGCGGCATGCATCTGGCCTACGATCTCCTCGGCGGGGTGGATGTCCTGGTGCTTGTGGACGCGGTGCCGCCGGACGCAGCCGGGGTAACGGCACCCGGAAGTATCCGGGTGCTGCGGGTCCGGCCAGAGGATCTTGGCCGCGGAGCGTCCCTGGATCCCCACGGCATGGATCCCGTGGCAGTGCTGGGCCGCCTCCGCTCGCTGGGCGGTGAACTGCCCCTCACGTACGTCGTGGGCTGCGTGCCTGCCGACGTGGCCGAAGGCATCGGCCTCTCTGACGCGGTCACGGCCGCCGTCCCCGAGGCGATCGCCGTCGTCGGCTCACTCCTGGACCAACACACCACCACTTAAGGCGGTACCGGCTATGTGCCTCGGAATACCCGGCCAGGTCATCGAGCTCGTCGAGGGCTACGGCGACCAGCTCGCACTCGTCGATGTGGCCGGGGTGCCCCGGAGAATCAACATCGGCCTGCTGGACGAAGGCCCGCTCGAACCCGGCAGCTGGGTTCTCATCCACATGGGTTTCGCCCTGGAACGGGTTGACGCGGCAGGCGCGGAACGCGCAATGGGCGGCCTGGAACTGATGGGCCGGGCAAGGGAACCAGAAGGCGAGGCCGGCGAGGACCGGCGGTTAGGACCGGCATAGACGGCCGGTTCGTTCAGCCTCCGAGCCGGTTCAGCGCCCGAGCGCGATTGCCGCGCCGCGGTGTTCAACGCCGCTGTTGGCAATCTTGAGGTGGCGCGCCGTGAAGAGCTTCAGCTGCTGCAGCTGGTGCGGTGTCAGGCGGTCGCACACCCAGTCCCAGTGGAGGGACACGACGTCGCCCACGGCCAGGTCCGCCACGAATCCTGTTCCGTTCACGGCGTACTTGGCGGATTCCGCCACAGGTTCGCCCGCCGCCAGCGCCGTGCCGTCCCACACGAGCGGCCGGGACAGCACCACGGCCTCGTCGCCGGTGATCGTCAGCACCTGGCCCCACCTGATCCGGCACCGGTCCAGCACGTTCAACGCCGTGGCATGCCGGCGCTCGTCCCGGAGCAGGCCCAGCCACGGATAGATCTCGAAGACGTGGAAACTGTGGTGCGGGACTCCGCCGGCCAGTACCCCCTCCACCAGATGCCGGAACTGCCGCCCGGTGCGGGCCCGGAACCGGTCCTCCATGGAGTTGCCGATGTTGGTGATACCCACGGAGTCCAGCAGGCTGTTGCCCACCCAGTACGCTTCGACCACCCGCGCATCAAGGGGATCGGATATGCCGTGCGAGCCGGCGATGAGTTCCAGGTACGGCCACGCTCCGGCGAAGCCTTTGGCCAGCTCGCGGAGCCCCTGGTCCGTGACGCCGGACTGGCCGTAGTGCAGCAGGGCATCACTGTCCGGAGGCCCGCAACTCCCGCGGGAATTCGGCGGGTAAGCGTAGCGGACAAACAACTGGGCACCATCGATAACCATCACGTGGCCACCTTCTGCAAGCGTCCTCTGAAAGTAGCACCGGGGTCTGCCAGCGACAAGGCCCGGACCCCCGGATGAAAGCGTTGACAGCCCTGCCCTTCAAGCGGATGCTGTGAAGACCGACGCGCAGGAGGTCAGACTATGGGAGTCGCCGATCTTAACCGACGCACTGCCCTCCAAGTGCTGGTGGCCGGCGGCTCCGCAGCCTTCCTCGCCGGATGCGGCGCATCCGGCTCCGCACCGCCGTCGTCCCCTTCCGGCAGCAGCGGCGGTTCAGGCGCGGACAGCATCAGCATCACGGACCAGCGCGGCAAGACAGTGACGTTCTCCCGGCCGGTCACGCGGGTGGTGACCATCCCCATGCCGGCGGCGTCGCTGCTGGTCGCCGTCGACCGGACCGCGGACCATCTCGCCGCCATGCACAATGTGTCGTGGGTGGCGATGCGCGACGGCATCATGGGCACCATGTTTCCCAAGGCGCTGAGCGTCCCGCATGAGATAGCCACCCAGGACTTCACCGCGAACGTCGAGAGCGTGCGCGCCCTGAACCCCGACGTCGTGATCCAGTGGTCGGACGAGCAGCTCGTTGAACCCCTGGAAAAGGCAGGCCTCCAGGTGGTCGGGCTGAAAAACACGGGCCGGCAGGAGGATGTGGACGTCTGGGTGGCCATGTTCGCGGCCATGCTCGGCAAACCCGAGCGGGCCACGGAGATCAAAACGCGGAGTGACCAGGAACTGGCGGCGATCAAGGCCCAGGCGGCCGGCCGCGGCGCCGAAGGCCCCAGCATCCTCTACTTCAACCGCTTCACGGAAGGCCTCAAGGTTGCCGCGGCGAACAGCTATAACGACTTCTACATCAAGCTGGTGGGCGGCACCAACCCCGCCACTGGCAAGGATCCGCTGCCGGGGTCAGGCATGGTGGGGCTGGACGTGGAACAGGTCCTGAGCTGGGACCCGGAGATCATCCTGCTGGGCAATTTCGACTCCGCCCTGCCGCAGGACATCTACTCGGATCCCGTGTGGCGGAACGTGTCCGCCGTCCGTTCGCACCGCGTCTACAAGGTGCCCCTGGGCGGCTACCGCTGGGATCCGCCCGGGCAGGAGTCCCCGCTGATGTGGCACTGGCTCGCCGACATCGCCTTCCCGCAGCAGCAGTCACCCCTGCGCGGCAAGGCCGCCGAGTACTTCCAGTTCCTCTACGACCACGAGCTCACGGCGGCGGAACTGGACAAGATTCTCTGGACCGCGGCCAACGGCGGCTCCGCCCACTATCAGCAATTCAATGCTGGATGAAGCCAGGTCCCCGCGTCTGAAAAACCGCCGAGTGCGTGCCGGGCGGAATGCCTCCGTCCCGCGCCCGCGCGACCGGCGGAGCGAACCGGCAATCTTCGCCCCCATCGCCCTCACGGCCGCTTTGCTGATTGCGGTGGGGCTGCTGGCGCTGGCTGTGGGCCGGTACAGCGTGCCGCTCTGGCATGTGGTCCAGATCCTCACAGCCCAGCTCGTCCCGGTCCCCGTCGAAGCCAGCGGCACCGAACAAAACGTGGTGCTGCTGGTCCGCCTGCCCCGGATCCTGCTCGCCCTGCTGGTGGGCGGCGGCCTGGCAATCGGCGGCGCCGCCCTGCAGGCCATCTTCCGCAATCCGCTGGTCAGTCCGGACATCATCGGGGTCTCCGCGGGGGCGTCCTTCGGAGGTGCGCTGGCCCTGCTGCTCGGCCTGGGCTCGGTCCTCCTGGTGGCGGGCTCGTTTGTGTTTGGCCTGGTGGCCCTCGGCACGCTGTTCCTGATCACCTCGGGCCGCGCGGGGACGCCCATGCTGATGATCGTCCTCGGCGGCGTGGTGACGGGTTCCTTCTTCTCAGCCCTCGTCGCCCTGGTCACGTACATCGCGGACCCCAACACCACGCTGCCGGCCATCGTCTTCTGGCTGCTCGGCAGCGTATCCTCAGCCACGTTCACCAAGGTGATGGTCGCGCTCGTCCCGATCCTCGGCGGCGCCGTGGTCCTGGTGGCCCTGCGCTGGCGGATCAATGTGCTTTCCCTGGGTGACGACGACGCCGCCGCCCTCGGCGTGCGGCCCCCCGCTGCGCTGGGCGGTGCTCGTCGCGGTGGCGCTGATCGTGGCGGCGCGGTCGCCTGTCTCTTATACACATCTAGATGTGTATAAGAGACAGGTGCCGCACCTGGCCCGGATGTGGGTGGGGCCGGACCACCGGGTGCTGCTGCCGGTGTCCTTCCTGCTCGGCGGGGCATACATCGTGCTCGTGGACACGGTGGCCCGCACCGCGACCGCCGGCGAGATCCCGCTGGGCGTGCTCACCGCCCTGATCGGCGCCCCGGTTTTCTTCGTGCTGCTGCGGCGGAACCGGGAGAGGATCTGGGAAAATGCTTGAGCTCGACGGGGTGGGGTTCGGCTACAGCCTGAAGAACTGGGTTTTCCGCGGCGTCAGCTTCCGTGTTCCACCGGGCAGCGCCACGGCAGTGCTGGGGCCCAACGGCAGCGGCAAGACCACGCTGGTGCGCTGCGCCGCCGGGCTGCTGGCACCCGCGGAAGGGACGGTCCGGCGGACCGACAACGCCGGCTACGTGCCGCAGGCCCATGGCAGCGCGTTCGCCTACCGCGCGCTGGATATGGTCCTGATGGGCCGGGCACGGCAGGTGGGTGTCTTCCGGACGCCGGGATCGGCGGACCGCGCCGCTGCCGCCGAGGCCATGGACAGGGCGGGCGCCACCAGCCTGGGCGACCGGCTGTTCCCGACGCTGAGCGGCGGTGAACAGCAGCTGATCCTGATCGCCCGGGCCATCGTGGCCGGCTCGCCCCTCCTGGTGCTGGACGAGCCTGCCACGGGCCTTGACCTGAAAAACCAGGTGCGCGTCCTGACGCTCCTGCGCGAACTGATGGCGGACGGAATGGCCCTGCTGCTGAGCACCCACCAGCCCGACCATGCCCTGCACCTCGCGGACCGGGTGGTCCTGCTGGGGCGGAACGGCGCACGGACCGGACCGGCCGCGGACCTGCTCACGGACACTGAGCTTTCCGCCCTCTACGGCGTTCCGGTCAGCACGGTTTCCTATTCCGACGACGGCACGCGCCGCCGGACCATCGTGGTGCACTACGGAGACGCCGGCACCCGGCACGCCGGTTGAGGCCGCCGGGTGAGCCTGTCGAAACCCCGGTCTCGACAGGCTCGGCCAGCGGCCGACGGTCCCGGCAAGCACTGCCAGCGGCCCGGCGCCGGGGCTTAGCCGGTGTTGCGCAGGCCGGCCGCTACCCCGTTGACCGTGATCAGCATGGCCCGCTGCAGGCGTTCGTCGACCTCGGCGCCGGAGATGGTGCCGTCCTTCGCGCCTTCGCGCACGCGGCGCAGGAGTTCCACCTGGAGGTAGCTGATGGGGTCGAGGTACTGGTCGCGGATTTCCAGCGAACGCTTCAGCGTGGGCTGCGCATCGAGGAGCACGTTCTCGCCTGTGAGGTTCTGAATTTCGGCGACGGTGAGCGCGTACTCTTCCCGGATCGCCCGGAACAGGTGGTGCAGCTCCTCCGGAACGAGGGTGTCCACGTAGTAGCCGGCGATGTCCATATCGGTCTTGGCCAGGGTCATCTCCACGTTGGAGAGCACCGAGCGGAAGAAGTGCCAGCCGTGCATCATCTCCACGAGCTGGGCCGAGTTACCGGCTTCACGGGCAGCCCTCAGCCCGGAGCCCACGCCGAACCAGCCGGGCACGATCTGCCGCGACTGGGTCCAGCCGAACACCCACGGGATGGCCCGCAGGCCGCCGAGGCCGGCACCGGAGTCCGGGCGCTTGGACGGGCGGGAACCGATGTTCAGCGAACCCAGCTGCTCCACCGGGGTGGAGGCCAGGAAGTACGCCGGCAGGTCCGGGTGGTCGATCAGGCTGCGGTAACGGGCAAAGGCGGCATCGGAGATGGTCTCCATGACGTGCCCGAACCGCTCGCGCTGGTCATCGGACGTGCGCGGGGTGCGGTGCAGGGCGGAACCCTGCATGACGGCGGCCAGCGACAACTCCAGGTTCTCGCGGGCCAGTTCCGGCAGCGAGTACTTGTCCGAGATGACCTCGCCCTGCTCGGTGAACTTGATTTCTCCTTCGAGCACTCCATTCGGCTGGGCCATGATGGCGTCGTACGTGGGCCCGCCGCCGCGGCCCACGGAGCCGCCGCGGCCGTGGAACAGTCGGACCCGGACGCCGTGCTTGGCCGCGATGTCGCGGAGCTTGCGCTGGGTCTTGTGGATCTCCCACTGGCTGGTCATTACGCCGGACTCCTTGTTGGAGTCCGAGTAGCCGAGCATGACTTCCTGGACGTCGCCGCGCAGCCGGACCAGCTCGCGGTAGGAGGGATCGGACAGCAGCTGGTCCACGATCTCCGCGGAGGCACGGAGCTCCTCCACGGTTTCGAGCAGCGGCGCGAAGCCGATCTTCGCGTACGGGGCGTCGCCGAAGAGGCTGACCAGGCCGGCTTCGCGGGCCAGGACGGCGGCGGCCAGGACGTCGTCGGCGCCGCGGGTCATGGAGATGATGTACGTTTCGATGACGTCGGGGCCGTACGTGCGCAGGGCGCGGCGGATCTCACGGAAGACGTCGTACGTGCCGTCAGCAACGCCGTCGAGCTTGATCGGGTGGCCGGAGAGCGGACGGCGGGACGCCAGTTCCGCGCTCAGCACCTCGAGGCGCTCGTCGCGGGTCAGTTCCGCGTACCGGATGCCCGGGCCGCCCAGGCGGTCCATCAGCTGCCCGACGGCGTCATGGTGGTGGTCGGCGTGCTCGCGGATGTCCAGCGTGGCCAGGTGCAGGCCGAAGGACGCGATGGCGCGCCGGACGCGGGCCAAGGCACCGTCTGCGGCGAGGGCCGCCGAGTGGTTGCGCAGCGAAAGTTCCAGCAGCTCAAGCTCCGAGATGAGTTCCTCGGTGGACGTGTAGTCCCGGCCCGGCTGGTGGGCAGAGCCTGCGGCCACGCGCTTGCCGGTGTTGATGAGTTTGGCCTTGATGCAGGTCAGCTTGAGCCGGTACGGCTCCTGGGCATTGAGCTCCAGGACGCGCCGGTCCAGGCCGGGCAGCTTCGCGAGGTCGGCGTCGATCGAGTCGAGCAGCACCTGGTCTGCGCCGGCCAGGGAGGTGGAGTTGGACAGGATGGAGATGAGCTCGTCCATCAGGGCGATGCTGAGCCGGACGGCGTGCTGGTTCTGCAGCTGCAGGATCTCGTGCGTGACCGCGGCAGTGACGTTCGGGTTGCCGTCCCGGTCCCCGCCGATCCACGAGCCGAACTTGATGGGCGCGTTCTGGGCCGGCAGGGTGACGCCGTGCTCGCCCAGCAGTTCGGACAGGTCCGTGAGCATCTCCGGAAGGGCGTCGGTGAGAATGCTGCTCAGGTAGTAGATGGCGTTGCGGGCCTCGTCCACCGGGGTGGGCCGGACCTGGCGGAGTTCGTCGGTCTGCCACATCTGGTCGATGATCTCGGACAGCTGGCGGTCCTGGCGGCGGCGGGCCGAGGTGCCTTCCTCGGTGGGCTCGGCCAGCACGTCGGAGAGCTTGCGGATCTTGTCCAGAACGGAGCGGCGCGAGGCCTCGGTGGGGTGCGCGGTGAAGATGGGGCGCACGTCCAGCTCGTTGACCACTTCCTGGAGCACCGCCGGGCCGGCCTGACCGGCGATGTCCGCCACGGCCTTGGCCAGCCAGCCGTCCTTCTCCTGCCGGGTGCGCAGGCCGCGGACCCGGTGGACCTGTTCGGCGGCGTTGGCCAGGTGGAAGTAGAAGGCAAAGGCCCGCACCAGGTCGGTTGCCTGCTCAAGCGGCAGGGAGGCGAGCAGCTCGCGGACCTGGGCAACGACGTCGTGCGCGCTCCACGGGCCCGTGGCGTCCGCTCCGCCGCGGGCGGCTTCCTTCGACTCCTTGGTGAGCAGGCGCACCTGTTCCACCAGTTCGAGGAGCTCCGGGCCGTGCTGGCGGACCAGCGATTCGCCCAGCAGGGTGGAGACGCGGCGCACGTCGGCGCGGAGTTCGGCGGCGAGATCTGTTTCTGAATTCAATGCAGTGTCAGCCATGGAAACTATCTTTCGAGGGTTCGGACTTGGCTCGTACACTGCGCTGGATACTGTGAGCCGGGTTACTTGTTCCTATGGGATGTTACCCGCAGCCGGCGGGACGCCGGGAATATGTCTCAGATGCTGTCCTGCCCTTGAACTCCGCCGGCCGGGCGCGGTAAGGGCCTGCGGGCAACATCATCGGGCGCGGGTAAATGCCCAATTCCAAGGCTACGCCGGCCGCCCGCGGCCAGGCAGCCCAAGGGGGCGGCGGCTGCGGAATGAAGTCCCGCCGTGGCGGGTTGACGCCTAAGCTGGCCAGAATGACACCCACCTTGGAGGAACCATGAGCACCGCACCGGACGCCCAGCTGGAACGCTGGCGCCGCTTCCGCAGCAGCCGCAACACCGCCCTCGCCGCGGACTACGGCTGGCTGACGCTGACATCGTTCCAGTGGCTGGAAAGCAAGCCGTCCGCCGTCGACCTCGCCCCCGGCCTGTGGTCAACGGACGGCACGACGGCGGCGCTCACCGCCGCGGCCTCGGACGGGCTCACGCTGGTGGAAACGGGGGAGCCCGTGGACGGCACCATCACTGCGCAGCTCGCGGACGAGGAGTCCCTGATGTGGGTGCAGTTCGGCGGCGGGGACGGCAAACAGGTGGTGGTGGAGCTGGCCATGCGGGCCGACAAGTACGCCATCCGCACCCGTGATTCGACGTCGCCGGTGTTCACCGGGTTCGACGGCGTGCCCACCTTTGATTACCGCCCGGACCTGGTGCTTGAGGCACGGTATGAGGCGTTTCCCAAGCCCGAGGACGTTCCGATCGCCACCGCGAACCCGCTGGTGGACGGCGTGCACCGGAGCGTCGGCGAGCTGGTGTTCCGGTTGCCCGGGAAGGACCACGAGTACCGGCTCCATGCCGAAGAGGAGAAGCTCGGCGCCCTGACCGTGACATTCCACGACGAAACCAACGGCGACACCACGGACGAGTGGCGGAAGGTCTCCACCACCCGGCCCAGGCCCGACGGAACCGTCATCCTGGACTTCAACCGGGCCATCAACTACCCCAGCGCCTTCACGCCCTACGGCACGTGCCCCATGCCGGTGAAGAACAACAGCCTGGACTTCCGCGTCGAAGCAGGCGAAAAGCAGCCCGCTCTCGGTGACTGAGCGCGAACGGACATGACGGCTCAGACGATCGCGGACACCCCGGTGACGGCGCGGCCCACGATGAGGGTGTTGATCTCGTAGGAGCCCTCGTACGTGTAGATGGCCTCGGCGTCGGCAAAGATCTTGGCCATCCGGTAGTCCGTGACGATCCCGTTGCCGCCCAGCAGGGATCGGCCCATCGCCACGGTTTCGCGCATCCGAGCCGAGGTGTAGGACTTGGCCAGGGCCACCTGCGCCATGTCGGCCGCGCCGCGGTCCTGCAGCTGCGCGATCCGCGCCATCATGCCCATGCTCGCCACGGCGTTCCCGAGCATGGTGACCAGCTGCTGCTGGATGAGCTGGAACTTCGCCAGCGGACGGCCAAACTGCTGGCGCTCGACGGCGTACCGCCGGGCGACGTCGAACGCCGCCAGCTGCTGCCCCACCGCCTGCCATGCCACCATGATCCGTGACCCGCGGAGCAGGGCGTTGGTGTCCTCGAAGCCGTTGATCCCGGCAAACCGGTCGGCCTCTCGGACGCGGACGTCCTCGAACACAATGTCCGCGTTCTGCACCGTGCGCAGCGCAATTTTGTTCTCGATCCGGCTCCGGCTCACTCCCGGCAGGCGGGCATCGACGATGAAGCCGCGGATGGCGCCGTCGGCCTCGTCCCTGGCCCACACCAGCATGTAGTCGCAGAACGTCCCGTTGCCGATCCAGCGCTTGGCGCCGTTGAGCACCCAGCAGTCGCCGCCGTCGGCAGCCCCGGCCGGGGCCGACACCCGGCGCGCCCGGGTTTCCATGCCGCCGGCGACGTCCGAGCCGTGCTCCGGTTCAGTAAGGGCGAAAGCCCCGGTGGTCCGCAGGTTTGAAGCGTCGTCCAGCAGCCGGTTCCGCTGTCTCTTATACACATCTAGATGTGTATAAGAGACAGGATCATGATGGACCAGGAAGAACGTGGCGATCGAGGTGTCCACGCGCGTCATTTCCGCGATCACCAGCCCGGCAAACAGATGGCTGTAGCCGCGCTGTGCCGGCGTGCTCAGCTCCAGGGCTGCGAGCTTCGGCAGGATGTGCGCGGGGAACTCGGCCTTGTTCCACCACTCCCCCGCGTACGGTGCGATCTCGGCGGCCAGGAATTTTCGCAGCTCCTGGAGTTTCCGCTGTTCGGCGGCGCTGAGCATTGACTCGTAGTCGAAGAAGTCGGCGGTGGGCAGCGCCTCCACGCCGGTGGCCTGCGTCATTTCGGGCCCATCCGGATGGCGCCGTCGAGCCGGATGGTTTCGCCGTTGAGCATGGCGTTGTCCACGACGTGCGCGGCGAGGTTGGCGTACTCGGCCGGCCGGCCCAGGCGGGACGGATGCGGCACCTGCTTCCCCAACGAATCCTGGGCTTCCTGCGGCAGGCCGGCCATCATGGGCGTCTCGAAGATGCCCGGCGCGATGGTCACCACCCGGATCAGCGAGCGGGCCAGTTCGCGGGCCAGCGGCAGCGTCATGGCCGCCACCGCACCCTTCGACGCGGCATAGGCCGGCTGGCCGATCTGGCCGTCGAACGCGGCGACGGAGGCCGTGTTGATGATGACGCCCCGTTCCTCCCCGCCCAGTTCCGTGACGGCGGGTTCCGTTGCGGCCATCGCCGCGGCGGCCAGCCGGATGACGTTGAAGGTGCCCACCAGGTTGATCTGGATGACGCGGTTGAAGGTTTCCAGCGGCAGGACGCCGTCGCGCCCCAGGACCTTCCCGGGCGTGGCCACGCCGGCGCAGTTCACCACGATCCGCAGCGGACCCAGTTCTGCCGCGGCGTCGACGGCGGCCTGCACCTGTTCCTCGTTGGTCACGTCAGCGGGAACAAAGACGGCAGTGTTTCCGGCGGCCGCGCCGGCGTTCAGTTCGTCGGCGTACGCGGCGCCGGCCGAGGACCCCAGGTCCGCGAGGACGACGGACGCACCGGCGTCGAACAGCCTCCGGGCCGTGGCAGCGCCCAGGCCGGACGCCCCGCCCGTGATCAGCGCGACGGAACCCTTGATGTCCATACATCCTCCTTGATGTGGAACCGGCCACCGGCCGCGAACATTAGTTAGTGAATGTTAACTGAAAGCCCGCCCGGGTGCACACCCTGGCCCCGCGGTTGCCGCCATTCGCTAGGCTGGCCACATGATGCAGCCCGACGCGGAGTCCACCGGCCCGGCGGCGGCACACCAGGAACAGCGTGAACCTGACTCCGCCGCCCCGGAGTGGGCAGAGCGCGCCAACGCGGCCGCCCGCTCGGTCAGCAGGCTGTTCGGCCAGCGCCTGTTCTTCCTGCCCGGGACCCACATCGCCGCCATCCTCCGGCCCTCCGGCCGCCTCAAAAACCTCGCCCGCCCCTGGCACTACTGGTGGCAGGCGCACTACCTGGACTGCCTCGTGGACACCGGCCGCCGTGAACTCGGGACCACGGGGCAGCCGCCGGCAAAGTTCGACGGCGAACGCCGCCCCAGCGCGGGCCGGCTCGCTTCGCGGCTTGTCACGGGGATCCGGCTGCGCAACTTCCTGTCGTACGTCAACAGCTACTACGACGACATGGCCTGGCTGGCACTGGCCACCCTTCGGCTGGAGCAGCTGGCGGCGGAGAGCCGCAGGCCGGGCCGCCGGCGCCACGGCCGCATCCGGAAGAGCCTGACACTGCAGTTCGATTCGGCCTCGACGGACGACCTTGGCGGCGGAACATTCTGGAGCACAAAGAGGGACTTCAAGAACACCCCGGCCACGGCACCGGTGGCGCTGTACTACGCACGGACCGGCAACCCGGCCAGGGCACAGGCGCTGCTGGACTGGCTCGACGCCAAGCTTTTCGACCCCGTCCGCGGCCTCTACCAGGACGGCCTCCGGATCAACGCGGCGGGCGAGGCCTTCCTGGTGGACACCATTTACACCTACAACCAGGGCCCGGTCCTCGGCGCCCTGCTGGAACTCGGCGGCACCGCCAACCTGGCGCGGGCGGCGGAAGTGGTGGAAGCCGTGGCACGGCACCTCACCCTCCCCGGATCCGGCGCAACGGACCCCGGCACCTCCGGCACCTCCGGCGCCGCCGTCCTCCGCTGTGACGGAATGGGCGACGGCGGCCTGTTCACGGGGATTCTGACGCGGTACCTGGCGCTCGCCGCCCGCGACGGACGCCTGCCGGAGGCGACCCGCGCTACCGCCGCGCGCCTGGTCACGGACACTGCCGAGGCGTTCTGGGCCGGCCGGCGGACCGTTTCCGCCGGCGAGGCACTGGCGAAACGCGGCAGCGCGGACCTTCTGGTCTTCTCGTCCGAGCCGGCACTGCCCGCAAGGGACGCTTATCCGCCGGGCACCGCCGTCGAGCTTTCCACCCAGCTCCAGGCATGGATGACGCTCGAAGCGGCGGCGGCCATCGCCGCCGCCCGCACTAGCCTCGGGAACCAATTACGGCACGCAATAGTTACGTAATTGATGTGATCCTCGTCACTTAAGGCCTCCGCGGCTTGGATGCTTAGGTTTGGCTAACCTACAGTTTTCGAAGTGAGCTTCACCTAACTTCCCCAGCTCACCCGGACCCCGGTCCACCAGACTTTTGCAGAAAGAAGCCCCGATGAAGATCCGCAACAATGCGCTGGCCGGCATCGCACTCGCAGCCACCGCAGCCCTCGGACTGTCGGCCTGCGGCGGCTCCCCCGCCCCCGCCGGCTCCGGCACCGCAGCAGCTGCCAACGGCGAGATCACGGTCTACAACGCCCAGCACGAAAGCCTCACCCAGGAATGGGTGGACGAGTTCACCAAGGAAACCGGCGTCAAGGTCACCCTGCGCCAGGGCGACGACACCGAGATGTCCAACCAGATCGTCCAGGAAGGCCAGGCCTCGCCGGCGGACGTTTTCCTCACGGAGAACTCCCCCGCCATGGCCCAGGTGGAGAACGCCGGGCTGTTCGCTGACGTGGACAAGGACACTGTCGCCCAGGTTCCCGAAGCGTTCCGCCCGAGCACCAACAAGTGGACCGGCATCGCCGCCCGCTCCACCGTCCTGGTCTATGACAAGACCAAGCTCACCGAAGACAAGCTGCCCAAGTCCATGCTGGACCTGGCCAAGCCGGAGTGGAAGGGCAAGTGGGCCGCTTCACCGTCCGGCGCCGACTTCCAGGCCATCGTTGCCGCCCTGGTCGAGCTCAAGGGCGAGGCTGCCGCCGAAGAGTGGCTCAAGGGCATGAAGGACAACGCCAAGGTCTACAAGGGCAACAGCACCGCCATGAAGGCCGTCAACGCCGGCGAGGTGGAATCCGCGCTGATCTACCACTACTACTACTACGGCGACCAGGCCAAGACCGGTGAGAACTCGAAGAACGTCTCGCCGTACTACTTCAAGAACCAGGACCCGGGCGCTTTCCTCTCCGTCTCCGGCGGCGGTGTGCTGAAATCCTCGAAGAACGCCGAGAAGGCCCAGGCCTTCCTGAAGTTCATCACGGGCAAGAAGGGCCAGGAGATCCTGCAGAAGGGCACGTCCTTCGAGTACGCGATCGCTTCGGACGTCCCGGCCAACGAGAAGCTGGTCCCCATCAAGGACCTCCAGGCCCCCACCGTGGACCCGGCCAAGCTCAACTCCCAGAAGGTCACCGAACAGATGACCAAGGCAGGACTGCTGTAATTCCGTGATCACCGATCCATCGGCGCCGGAGATTTCCGGAAGCACGACGACGGCGGGCCGGGGTAAACGCCCCCGCCCGCCTTTCGGCGTTTCCGCCGTAGCTGTCCTCGCAGTGCTGATCGCGCTGTTTTCCCTCGTCCCGCTGGGGTACGTCGCCTTCATGACGGCCGCAACCGGCTGGGACACGGCGGCGGCGCTGATCTTCCGGCCGCGCGTCGGGGAGCTGCTGCTGAACACGGTCCTGCTGATCACCATCACCGTGCCGCTGTGCCTGGTCCTTGGTGTGGGCGGCGCCTGGCTCGTAGAGCGGACCACGCTCCGCGGCCACAAGATCTGGGCGGTGCTCCTCGCGGCCCCGCTGGCCATTCCTGCCTTCGTGAACAGCTATGCGTGGGTGTCCGCCGTGCCGTCGCTCGAGGGCCTGTCCTCCGGCGTGCTGATCGCCACCCTGTCCTACTTCCCGCTCGTCTACATCCCGGCCGCAGCGACCCTCAGCCGGCTTGATCCCGCGGTGGAACAGTCCGCGGCGTCGCTGGGGCTCGGCGCCTGGCGGTCCTTCTTCCGCGTGGTCCTGCCGCAGCTGCGGATCGCCATGACCGGCGGCGCCCTCCTGGTGTCGCTGCACCTTCTCGCCGAGTACGGCGCCTTCGCCATGATCCGGTTCGACACGTTCACCACGGCGATCATGGTGCAGTACCGCTCCACGTTCAACGGCACGGCCGGAAACATGCTGGCCAGCGTGCTCGTGTTCTTCTGCCTCATCCTGCTGCTGGCCGAGGTCCGGAGCCGGGGCAACGCGCGGTACGCGAGGGTGGGCTCGGGCGCCCAGGCCAAGGCGCTCAGGCTTCCGCTGCACGCCTACCAGCTCCCGGCCCAGCTCTTCCTGCTCGCGCTCACCGCCTTGGCGTTCGGGCTGCCGCTGGTCTTCGTCCTCCGCTGGATTGTCGCGGGCGGCGCGGACATCTGGACCGCCGACGAATTCGTCCCCGCCCTCGTGCAGACCCTCGGCTACGGCCTGGCCGGCGCCGTCGTCACCACCGTCGTCGCGTTCCCCATGGCGTATCTTGCCGTGCGGCACGCCGGCTGGTTCAGCAAGGCACTGGAGCTGTCCAACTACGTCACGAGTTCCATGCCCGGCATCGTGGTGGGCCTGGCCTTCGTCACCGTCAGCATCCGGCTGGTCCCCGGCGTGTACCAGACGTCAGGCGTCCTGATCGCGGCCTACGTGCTCCTGTTCCTGCCCCGGGCACTGGTGAACATCCGGGCCGGGCTGGCGCAGGCACCGAAGGAGCTGGACGAGGCGGCGCAGGTCCTGGGCAGCCCGCCGCTGCTGTCCTTCCTCCGCGTGACGCTCCGGCTGACCGCCCCGGCGGCGGCGGGCGGCGCGGCGCTGGTCTTCCTGGCCATCGCCAACGAGCTCACCGCAACGCTGCTTCTCTCCCCCAACGGCACGAGGACGCTCGCCACGGAATTTTGGAGCAAGAGCAGCGAAATCGACTACGCCGGCGCCGCTCCCTATGCCCTGCTGATGATCGTGATCTCGGCACCCATGACCTATTTGCTCTTCCAGCAGTCCAAGAAAGTAGCGGGACAGTGACCGAACAATCCCCGTCCAGGCTCCCGGTACCACGGGTCTCAGCCTCCGTGGCGCCCAGCACCAACAGCCACCTGGAGATCGATTCGGTCACCAAGGATTTCGGTTCCCAGGCCGTCCTCAAGGGCGTCAACCTGTCCGTGGCCAAGGGCGGGACCACCGCCATCGTGGGTCCCTCCGGTTCCGGCAAGACCACGCTGCTCCGGCTGATCGCCGGCTTCGAACACCCCGGCACCGGCACCATCCTGCTCAACGGCAGCCCGGTGGCGGGCAACGGCGTGTGGAAGCCGGCGCACAAGCGCCACGTCGGATACGTGGCCCAGGACGGCGCCCTGTTCCCGCACCTGACCGTGGGCCAGAACATCGCCTTCGGGCTCAGCGCCGCAAAGCTCGACGGCGGCCGGCGCGCGGTCGCTGCCCGCGTCAATGACCTGCTGGAAATGGTCTCCTGGACACCGCCATGGCCAAGCGGCTGTCTCTTATACACATCTAGATGTGTATAAGAGACAGGGGGCGCACTGGCCCGGGCGCTGGCCCGCGAGCCCGAGCTCATGCTCCTGGACGAGCCGTTTTCCGCCCTGGACGCGGGCCTGAGGGTCGCAACCCGCCGGGCCGTGGCCAAGGTCCTCAACGAGGCCGGCGTCACCACCATCCTGGTGACCCACGACCAGGCCGAAGCCCTGTCCTTCGCCGACCAGGTCGCGGTCATGCGCGGCGGCAAGCTGGCGCAGATCGGCAACCCGTTCGTCGTCTACACCCGCCCGGCGGACCGTGCCACTGCCGAATTCCTGGGCGACGCCGTGATCCTCGACGCCTGGATGGAAGGCTCCCTGGCCACATGCTCACTGGGCGGCATCCCGGTCCGGCGCCCGCCGGCACAGGGCCGCGTCCAGCTGATGCTCCGCCCCGAGCAGATCCGCATTTCCGAGGACGGGCCCATCCGCGGGGTGGTGGTGGACACCGACTACTTCGGCCCCGAGACCACCGTGCGGCTGAAGCTGGCCGTGCCGCCGCAGCTCGCCGGAGCCATGAAGGACCACCGCTACCCCGGCGGCGGCGAAGTGATCACCATCCGGCACTGGAACGCGTCCATCGCCCAGCCCGGCACCGAACTGTGCCTGCGCGTGGTGGGCGAAGCCGTGGCCTTCCCGATCGACGCCGACTGAGCCCTGCGCCGCTGATTGGGCACGCCGCTGGGCCCTGCGCCGCTGATTGAGCCTGTCGAAATCCCGGCCTCCAAGCGTCACGCGTAGGCTGGGCGCATGAGTGTTCAGCCGGGTCTTCACCGTCAGTACTGTTCAGTTGCCGCTCCTACCCAGCTGTGGCTGGACGCCGACGGCCGGCTCTCCGGAGGCCCCACGTTCACGGGGCTCCTGCACGGCGACACCCGGATGCTCTGCCGGGCGGCCGTCACCGTCAACGGCATGGAGCCGGAGCAGGTGTCGGTGGACCCGGCCCCGGGCGGCGTCCTGCGGGTTCGGGGACTCATCAGGGGGATCGCCGGGCACACGGCGGATCCCGCCGTCGAACTCCTGCAGACCTGGACCGTCACTCCCGGTGTGGTCCGGCACGCGCTGCGGATCAGTACGTCCCTCGAGGAGATCGACGTCGAACTCGGCTTCGAGCTCGACGCAGACTTCACCGACATGGCCGGCATCCGGCCTGTCTCTTATACACATCTAGATGTGTATAAGAGACACCCGTGGCGGATGACGCCGTGCTGCGCTGGCACGACGACGGCCGGAACCTCACCGTCTCGGCCCCCGGCAGCACGGGGCCGGGCCGGCAGCTGCTGTGGCGCGGCACCGCGGGCCGCGGACGGCCCTACGAGGCCGAATGGCAAGCCGTGCTGGATGACCACGGCGGCGCCGTGGTGGCCGCCGCGCCTTCCTCGCTCACGTTTCCGGCCCACGCTGTGCCTTCCGGTCCGCTGCAGTCGCTCCTCGAAAATTCGCTGGACGAGCTGGACGGCCTGCGCCTTGCCACCCGCCAGCTGCCCGACGCCCCTTCATCGCCGCCGGCGCACCGTGGTACTTCACGCTGTTCGGCCGGGACTCGCTGTGGGCCGCCCGCATGCTGCTGCCGCTCGACGCCGCGCTGGCGGCGGGCACGCCCGCGCCCTGGCGGAATTCCAGGGCACCACGTCGGATCCGGAGGCAGCGGAGGAACCCGGCAAGATCCTGCACGAGCTGCGCTCCAAGGAACTCGTACTGGAGAGCGAGGGGCTCCGCCTCCCTCCCTGTCTCTTATACACATCTAGATGTGTATAAGAGACAGCTTCTGTGGCTGTGCCTTCTGTCCGAGCTGTGGCACACGGGCAAGGCCGACGACGCCGTCCGAGCCCTGCTGCCGAACGCCCGCCAGGCCGCGGCGTGGCTGCTCTCGGCCGCCAACCCCGGCGGAGCGGCGGGAAGCTCCGGTTTCCTGACGTACCAGGACCCCACCGGCCATGGCCTGAGCAACCAGGGCTGGAAGGACTCGGCGGATGCCATGCAGTTCCGCGACGGACGGCTGGCCGACGGACCCATCGCCCTCGCGGAAGTGCAGGCCTACGCCTACCAGGCCGCCCTGGCCACGGCGGAGCTCTTGGACGCCACCGACGCGGACGCAGGGGGCTCCACCGCCGGTGACCTGCGGGACTTCGCCGCCGCCCTGCAGCAGCGGTTCCGCGAGCGCTTCTGGGTGGAAGACGCCGCCGGCAGTTTTCCGGCCATGGCGCTGGACGGCGGCGGCGTGCCGCTGGACATCCCGGGATCCAACATGGGCCACCTCCTCGGCACGGGCATCCTGTCCCCGGAGGAGGCGCGCCTCGTGGCGGCGCGGCTGCTCAGCCCGGAGTTGTTCACCGGTTACGGCATCCACACACTGTCCAACCGGGCGGCCGGCTTCTGGCCCTACAGCTACCACTGCGGCTCGGTGTGGAGCCACGACACCGCCATCGCCATCCGCGGGCTCCTCGCCGACGGTTTCACGGCAGAGGCCCGCACGCTCGCGGACGGGCTGCTGACGGCCTCGGAGTCCTTCGGGCACCGCCTGCCGGAGCTGTTCGCCGGCGCACCCGCGTCCCAATCCGGCCACGCGGTGCCCTACCCGGCATCGTGCCATCCGCAGGCGTGGTCCTCGGCCTCGGCCGTGGTGGTGGCCCAGGCCCTCGGCGCGCTGGCCTGACGGAACCGCCGCACCCGCGCTACCTGGCGGTGGCCAGCGGCGTGTACTTGAAGGACTTCAGGGTGACGTTGCCACCGGTGGTGGCAATCTTGAGCGTGTGCTGTCCCTCCCGGGGGAACACCAAGGAGGTCAGGGTCTGCTCGCCGCCGTTGACGAACACCTCAACCGAGGAATAGTCCACGAACACGGTCAGCTCCACGCTCCCCCGGCCGGCGGCGGTTGAGCCGCGGGGCGGACTGTGGGCGGTTCTCCGGTCCATGAAGACCGGGCCCAGCGCCTCCGCACCGGGCACCACCGCGGCCCTGGACAGCGACGCCGTGCCCTCCGCGAAGTTGTACCCGATCGTGGCGAAGTCCGCCGAGCCGCTGCCCAGCTTCAGGAGTGCCTCCGTGCCGTCGTCGGCCTGCGTCCTTTCGAGGGTGACGTCCAGCCGGTAGGCACCGCTGCCGGGGACGGGAAGGTCCCCTGCGCCGCCGGGAGTGACGGGCCTGCTGCCCGCTGTCGTGGCGGCGCCTTCCAGGGTTGCCATGGCGCCGGTAGGCGCGGACACGAGGGAGGGTCTGCCCTGGACGGTCTTGAGGCGGATGTCCCGCACGATCGAGTCGGCGCCGCCCTGCCAGTCGGTGGTCGGCAGCTGGCGGGCGTACGTCCAGTTGTTCATCCAGCCGATGGCGTGCCGGGAGGCCGTCCGTTGGTTGTCCGGAAGGCGGGGATCATCCCAGGTGACGGCAGCGTAGAAGTCGGATCCGGCGTCGAGCCACTGATGCTTCCCGTCAGCCGGCGTGAACGTGGTCCCGTCCCAGGTTCCGGTCCAGTACGCCACGCCCGTGGTCCGCCCCTCGCCGGATCCGTTGGCGCTCGCGGCCAGGACCCAGGTGCGCTTGGCGGGGTCGCCGTCGACGTCCAGCTGGAAAAGATCCGGGCATTCGAGGATGCCCAGGCCCTTGCGCTCAAAGCCGGAGGCGTAGCGCCAGTCCTTCAGGTCGCGCGAGGTGTACAGGCCGATTTTCCCGCCTTCGGCCAGGGCCATGACCCACTGGCCCCTGGCCTCGTCGCGGATGATTTTCGGGTCGCGCCAGTGTTCCTTGCCCGGGTTGTCCATCACGGGATTCCGGTCATACGGCTTGAACGTGTAGCCCTTGTCCGTGGAGTAATACAGGGACTGGCGCTGAATGCCCTTGTCCTGCTGCGTCATCACCGCCACCACTGCGCCTTTGCCGAACCCTGCCGTGTTGTCCTGGTCCACCACGGCGCTGCCTGTTTCGATGTCGCCCAGGCCGTTCTTGAACTTCTCGATGGCCACGCCCTCGTCCTTCCAGTGCACCAGATCGGTGCTGGTGACGTGGTACCACTCGGTGCCGTTACCCTCCGGGTGGTCGGCGTTGTAAAGGTAGTAGTAGTGCCACACCCCGTCCAGCATGAACGGCCGCTGTGGATCGTTCATCCATTCCTTCGCGGGGGTCAGGTGGTAGCCGGGGCGGAACTGGGAGGCCCCCTCCGGCCTGGCGAACGACTGCTGGGCGGGCGCCGGCGGCGGCCCGGACGGCGGGGCCCCCGCCCCGCCCTATACACATCTAGATGTGTATAAGAGACAGGCCCTGCCCCTGCCCTGGCCCGGAGCCGGCCAGGCCGACCGCAACCGTGACAGCCAGCACCAGCGTGAGTGCCGCCGCCACCGCAATCCCGGTGGCACGCGGGCTGAGCCTGCGTAGGGAAAACCTCTGCATGTCCGCCGATCGTGTTGGGAGTGGCATCAATTTTACCGCGCCGCAGCAGTCTCTTCCGGTTCGCTGTCAGGCCCCCGCCCGGTCCGCAGGGCGTTTCTTCTGCGGATACGGCGTCTCGCCCCGCGCCAGCATCTCCACGAAGCCCGCAATTTTGCGTTCCCGGGTGGATGCCTGCTTCACCGAGTTGGTGCGGTAGATCAGGGCGTAGCGGTTGACGGACGTCAGGACGTCGAACATGGCCTGGGCCTCCGGGACGGCCGCAATCGCGGCGGCAAGATCGGCCGGGACTTCCGCCGTCGCCTGCCCCGAATACGCGGCTTCCCAGCGGCCGTCCGCCTTGGCGGCTTCGACGGCGGTCCGGCCCGCCGCGGTCATCCTGCCCGCGGCTTCGAGTTTCTCGATGCGGTCCACGTTCCGTGCGGACCAGACGCTCTTTGGCCCGCGGCGCGTCATCCGCTGGAACGAGCTGTCGTCGTCGCGCCGCCTGCCCTGACCGTCGATCCAGCCGAAGCAGAGTGCTTCATTGAGGGCAGCTTCGTAGTCCAGTTCCGTGGTGCTGCCGCCCTTCTTGTGCAGCACCAGCCACACGCCCGGACTGGTGTCATGGTGCTGTTCGAGCCACGTGCGCCATTCAGCAGCATCCTTGACCAGGAGTTCGTCGAGTTCAACAGCCATGCGCCTATTCTGCCCCCGGTGCCGGACGAATCAAGTCGTGGCATCATGGCCATGACGGCGCTTTCCGAATCCGAGGAGACCCCATGCTGCGTGCCCGCCCCGTTCATTTCACCTCCCGGATGGAACCGTGGGAGCGGCTCCTCACGGACCTGGGCATGGTCAAGACCTTGGACGACGACTCCTGGAAAGAGTTCGACGCCTGGTCAGGCCGGCTGGCGCTCCAGCACACCCCGGCCGGCACCGCGGAGGACGGCATCACCTCCTTCGGGGTGGAAGTGGGCGACCCCGAGGAGTTCGCCCGGCGCACCAACCTGGCGGGCGCGGAAACGGGGACCACGCCTGCCGAGCTCGTACCGCCGGACATCGGCGATTCCTGCCGGATCACCGGGGTGGACGGCTTCAGCTTCCTGGCGGACAAGGCCGCCCACAACGTCCAGTGTGCCGGCGCCGACCCGGCGCTGAAGGTGGTGGCGGTCTGGTTCACCGAGGATGCCGCGGCGGCGGCCGGTACGCTGCGGAGCATCGGCGCCCGGTTCCGCCCCGTGCCCGACGACGACGAAACGGCCGACTTCACCGCCAAGAACGGCGGGGTGCTGATGGTGCGTCCGGGTTCCGGACCGGCGCGGTCCGGCTTCGGTTTTGAGTACGACGGCGATCTGGACGCCTTGCGTGAGCGGCTCACCGCCGCAGGGCACCAGGTCACGATGACGGAGGAGGCGTTCGGACGCACCCTTCACGTGGACAATCCGGATGCGGCCGGAAATGCCGCCCCCGGTTCCCACGTGCCGCCCACGCTGTGGGTGTCAGCCAGGCGTCCGGTGTAGCTCCGCGGTTCGAGGCGTGAGATCTCGGCACTTAGCTTGTGCCTAAGCGCCGGGATCTCACGCCTCGGTGACGGGCGTGCTGGTGGTGGACATGTCCGGGGACCACCTGCATGCCCCGGTCGGCGCTGTAAGCCATCCGCTAAGAGCTGAGATCTCACGCATCGGCGGCCGGACGTGTGGGGATGGGGTAGAACTTAACCATGAACGTGCGCACCCCCGACCCCAATCCCGGCTGGCTGTCCGACGAAGACCTGTTCGAGGCCCGCGGAAGGCTTCCCATGGTCTATGTGGAAGCCGTGCCGGTCCGGCTCGATCCGCTCGGGTTTGTGAATGAGGTGGGCACGCTCCTCCAGGCGGACGAGGACGGCACCATGGTCCGGTCCCTGGTCTCCGGCCGCGTGCTCTACCGCGAGACCATCCGCGCGGCCCTGCTGCGCCACATGGAGAAGGACCTCGGCCCGCTGGCCTTCCCGCAGCTGCCCGTGAGCCCCGTGCCGTTCACCGTTGCCGAATACTTTCCCGCGCCGTCGCACACCGGTTTCACCGACGACCGCCAGCACGCGGTTTCGCTGGCCTACATCATCCCTGTGACCGGCGAATGCGAGCCGCGCCAGGACGCCCTGGAGCTGACTTGGATGACCCCGCAGGAAGTGCTCAGCGAGGGTGTCCAGCTGGAATTCAGCGGCGGCCGCGGGGCGCTGGTCCGGCAGGCCCTGGCTTACGCCGGCGTAGGCAGCTGACGCCCGGGCGTCCGCGCCTCCCCGACTTCGCACTCGCTCCTTTGTAGACTGTTGGGCGGACCGCAAGAGAACTTAAGGACTCCCGATGACCCACCCACCAGCTGCCCAGAACTTCCGCGAACAGCAGGCTGGATCTCTGCAGGCGGGCGACCACCTTCTCCTGCCGGACGGCGAACGGTCCGCGGAAATTTATTCCGTGGAAATCGAAAACGACGATTTTGGCACTCCTGCGATCGTTCTCGCAACCCTCACCGGCGGCGGCATGCTGCGCGTCGCCGCCGGATCCTCGGTGCGGATTTTCGGGCCGCAGTCCGACTCTGATAAACCCGCTCCGGGCGGCTCCGCGGACGCCGTCGCCCGTGGGAACGTCGCCTGTACCAAGGCTACGGGGGAGGACAGCTCCCCCGATGAGTCCGACGCCGCCATTCCGCTTCAGTCGGTGGGGAACCCCGGTGGCGGGGCGGCCGTGCCGGCGGCGCCTGCCGCCGTCGTCGTACCTCCCATGCCTGCCACGACGCCCGCGGTGATCGGGCCCAGCGCCGAAGACCTGGCACTGATCCCGGAGCCCGCCGGGACCCCTGAATCCGTGGTGGAGGGCGTCGCCGAGGCGCATCCGGATTCCGTGGGCGTGCTGCTTCTCGCCGACAAGCTGGTGAAGGGCATCAACACGAAGTCCGGCAGCTGCCTCAAGGATCTCAGCGACCTCGCGCACGAACTGTTCATCATTCTCAAGGATCCCGACGCCGCGCTGTCCGTGGCCGACCTGCTCAACGTGCTGCCTTTCGATGGCAACCCGGGCCGCTGGGCGTCCGTGGAGGCATCCCTCGCCCTGTCCACCTACATCTGCCGGCAGACGGGGCAGAAGGACCGGGCGGCGGTCTACGAGAAGCTGCTCCGGTCCCCGGAAAACCAGGAAACGGATCCGTTCAAGGCCCGGATGCAGGCCCGGGTGCGCCAGCGGTCGCTGAATGAACCCAACCTGTACGACAAAGAGATTTTCCGGTCCATGGACAATTCCAACCATGAGGCCGAGCGCGAATGGCGCCTGCTGCGCCTCGAGTCGCTGCTGTTCCTGCGTGCGCACGGCGGGTCGCAGACCATCAGCGCCGGGGAACTGGAACGGCGGATCGCCAATGAACTGGAATCCGTCCGGGGATAGCTCATCGACCGTCCGGCGCGGGCCCAGGTGATTCCGTTTCTGCTCTAGCCCGGGCTGTGCCGAAGTTGTAGATTCAGGCCATGACGAACAATCTGAGCGTTGTGATCAACTCGGACGCGCCGCAGGTTTGGACAATGTTGCGTGAACCCTCCAAGGTCGCCCAGTGGCATGGTTGGGAGGCAGACGACCTCACGGCGGAAATCAATGAGATCTACTTCAGCAGCGCCGTGGTCGAAAGCGCGGACCACACCACGCTGACCGTCAACGGCGGTGACATCTTCACGCTGAAGCCAGTCCCCACCGGCACCGAGGTCAACGTCACCCGCGCCGCGATGGACCACAACTCCGAATGGGCTGCCTGGGACGAGGACATCACCCAGGGCTGGCTCACGTTCCTCCACCAGTTGCGGTTCGCCCTGGAACGGCATCCGCACGGCAAGCGCCGGACCTGCTTCTTTTCGGTTCCCGGAAGCGGGGGGTCGGCGATCGAAAAACTTGGCCTGAAAGACGTCCCCGCCGCGGGCGAGAATTATTCGCTCACCCTGGCCACCGGCGAGGAGATCTCGGGCAAGGTCTGGTACAAAACGAACCACCAGGTGGGGCTCACCGTGCACAGCTACGCTGAGCACGGCGAAGGCCTGCTGATCGTGGCGGACCAGCCTGTCATCCCGGATGTCAGGCCCGACGGCGGTTCGATGGTGATCCTGTCGACGTACGATCTGGGGGCCCACAGCTTGGAGACCATCCGCACCCTGTGGGACGACTGGCGCTCTGAGAACTACCCCACATCGGAACCCATCCACTGAGGCTTCACGCGGGTTAGCTGGCACACTTGAACCGTGCCAGCCAATCCTGAACCGGAACCGCCCGCCCGCCAGTCGGAATTCTCTTTCCGTGTGGGCAAGCGGCTCACCGAATCCTGCCGCCCCTCCGCCGAGCAGGTGTCCGCCAACGGTGGCGAGTTCCTCGGCAGGACCGGCACCATCGCCACGCCGCACGGCGAGATCCAGACGCCGGCCTTTATCGCCGTCGGAACCAAAGCGACAGTGAAGTCGGTGCTGCCCGAATCCATGGCGGAACTGGGGGCGCAGGCCCTGCTGGCCAACGCCTACCATCTCTACCTCCAGCCGGGTCCGGACGTCCTGGACGAGGCCGGCGGGCTGGGCGCCTTCATGAACTGGCCGGGCCCCACCTTCACGGATTCCGGCGGATTCCAGGTGATGAGCCTGGGCTCGGGCTTCAAGAAGGTCATCGACATGAAGTCCGTGGACCAGTCCGGACCCGACGACGCCGTGGCCGCGGGCAAGGAGCGACTGGCCCACGTGGACAACGACGGCGTGTGGTTCAAGAGCCACCTCAACGGGGACCGGCACCGATTCTCCCCCGAGATCTCCATGCAGGTCCAGCACCAGATCGGCGCGGACATCATGTTCGCCTTCGACGAGCTCACGACGCTGCAGAACTCGCGCGGCTACCAGGAAGAGTCGCTGGAGCGCACCCGGCTGTGGGCCCTCCGCTGCCTCGACGAGCACTTCCGCCTGACGTCGGAGCGCGCGGGCAAGCCCTACCAGGCGCTGTTCGGCGTGATCCAGGGCGCGCAGTACGAGGACCTGCGGCGGAAGGCCTGCCGGGATCTTGGCGCCATGGCCTTTGACGGGTACGGGATCGGCGGGGCCCTGGAGAAGGAAAACCTCGGCACGATCGTGCGCTGGTGCAACGAGGAACTCCCGGAGAACAAGCCGCGGCACCTGCTGGGCATTTCCGAACCGGACGACATCTTCACGGCGATCGAAAACGGCGCGGACACCTTCGACTGCGTCTCGCCCACCCGCGTGGCCCGGAACTCCGCGTTCTACACCCCCACCGGCCGGTACAACCTGTCCGGCGCGAAGTACAAGCGCGACTTCGGCCCGCTCCAGGAAGGCTGCGACTGCTACGCCTGCCTCAACTACTCCCGCGCCTACATCCACCACCTGTTCAAGGCCAAGGAGATGCTCTCCGCCACGCTCATCTCCATCCACAACGAGCGTTTCGTGGTGAAGATGGTGGACGACGCCCGGCTGGCCATCGAATCCGGGGACTTCTTCGAGTTCAAGGCGGAGACCCTGGCGCGGTACTACTCCTAGCGGGGGCCCGGTCCGTCCCCGCCGTTACGACGGTTCCCTGCGCACCAGACGTACGGCCGCGTCGAGCGCAGCGGGGAACCGTCTAGCCGGATTTCCACATAGCCAACTTGGGGTCTGGAACCCGTTCCGTTCAAGGCCAACGCTGGAACCATGACCGAACCGAATCTTCAGCTTCCCGCCGGCAGGATGTGGCGCACCCAGGAACTGCTCAGCGCCGGTGTCCAGCACCGCGCCATCACCCGTTTGGTGCAGAGCGGTGACTTGGCGCGTCCCCGCCGCGGTTGCTATGTCCGCGGCAGCTGGTGGAACGGACTGAAACCGGTTACGCGCAGCCGGTATCTGGTCCACGCCCACGCGCACGGGACGCTTACGACGTCGCCCGGCGGCTTTGTCTACAGCCACACCTCGGGTGCCCGGTTGCGCCGGCTGCACCTGTGGAACGTCGATGACCGGATCCACCTGACCCAGGCGACGTGCCCGTCCGGAATTTCGCACGGCGCCGGCGTCGTTGCCCATACCCGGGCCTTGGGTCGGGGCGACGTGAGCTTCGTGGATGGGCTCCCCTGCACGTCCCTCGAGCGGACGGTGGTGGACTGCTGCCTGATGTTCAACCTGCGGCAGTCCCTCATCCTTGTGGACCACGCCTGTCGCCTTGGCGCGGACCTCGAGGTCCTGCGGGCCCGCTGCGCCGAGCTGGCCGGGCGCAATGGTGTCGTCGCGCTGCGCAGGGCCGTCGAACTGGCGGATCCGCGTTCCGAGTCGCCCGGGGAATCCTTGACCAGGGAACTGTTGCACAGGCTCAGGATCGAGATGCCCGAGCCCCAGTACGTGGTGCGCACGCCGCTCGGCGAGCACCGCTTCGACTTCGCCTGGCCCAGGAAGAAAGTCGCGCTCGAATTCGACGGCAAGGTCAAGTATTTCGACTACCAGCCCACCGGCGAGGTCCTGTTTGCCGAACGCCGGCGCGAGAAGGCACTCATGGAGCAGGGCTGGATCTTCCTTCGCGTCGAATGGAAGGACCTGTTCAGCGAGGCGGAATTCAAGTACCGGGTGCTCCGGGCGCTCGGCAGGGGTCCGGCCGCGTGACTCTCATCGTCCCGGCACTCCCGCCGTTTCGACGGTTCCCTGCCGGTTCGACGTCCCGCAGCGTCGAGCGGGGCGGGAACCGTCGAAGCGGCAGCGGCCGGCGGCCTGAAAACGTACGACGGCGGGCGGCCGGGCTACGCTGTCTGGCTCAGTGCGCCGTAGCTCGGTTCCCGCCTCTTGACCCAGCCGATGACCAGCGCCGTCACGGGCACGAAGAGGAACTCCACCAGGGTCTTGTAGAGGAATCCCGCCACCACGTAGTTCACAAACATGCCAAAGTCGGCGATGCCGATGACGGACGCGGCAATGCTGCAGAAGATCAGCGTGTCCACGAACTCGCCGGCCACGGAGGAACCCATGATGCGGGCCCAGAGCGACCTCTCGCCGGTCCGCGCCTTCATCCTCACCAGGATCCAGGAATTGATGGTCTGACCGGCCAGGAACGCCAGCATGGAGGCCAGCACGATCTGCGGCACCGGGCCGAGCGCACCCTCCAGGGCTGCCTGCTTGGAGGCGCCGAACTCGTCGTCGAACCCCGGCAGCGCGATGATGATCCAATAGCAGACCGACGCGAACACCGAGAGCGCGAACGTGGTGATGATGGCCTTGCGCGCCACCTTGAAGCCGTACACCTCGCTGATGACGTCACCCAGGATGTAGGCCAGCGGGAACAGGAAGAAGCCGCCGTCGGTCACGATCGGGCCCAGCACCACGCCCTTGGAGGCGCCGATGTTGGAAAGGATCAGCACCACGGCCATGACGGCGAGCATGATGCCGAAGTACGGCGAGCCGATGGAGGCAAACCTGGGCGGAGCTGCGGAAGCGAAAGTCTTGGCGGAAGTCATGGTGTTCCATTCATAGTGGTTCGCTCGGTGACCCGCGCCCTGCCAGGGGAACGCGCGGTCAGCCGGCTGTATTAGCACTGGATGGTCCGCTGCCGAATGGCCGCCGGAACCGCGGTCCATTCTCTCACCCCGGCCAGCCACCCGCCGTCGTACCCGCCCGTTTCGACGGTTCCGTCCACACTCGACGCTGCGGGGCGTCGTGTGTGCATGGAACCGTCGAAACGGCGCGCGGACCTAGCGGCGCGAGGCGTCGATGAGGTCCTCGTCGTCGTCCCTGCGGCCGGCGTCCGTGCCGCCTGCGGCACCAGCTGCCGGCGACCAGGCGTCGCCCTGCTCGCGGTCCAGGTGCGTGGCCTTCTTGTTCTTCAGCGCGAAGATGTAGACCAGGAGCGAGATCGCAATGGCCACGGTGACGTAGGTGAAGAACAGGTCCACGCGCTCGGCCTTCTGGAACGCGGCACCCAGCAGCGGAACGGTTCCGCCGAACAGTGAGTTGGCGACGGCATAGCCGAGTCCGACGCCGAGCGCGCGGATGGAGGCCGGGAACAGTTCGGCCTTCACGAGGGCGTTGATCGAGGTGTAGCCGCCCACAATCAGCAGGCCGCCCATCATCAGCAGGAAGGCGGTGAACGGATCCTTGGTCCCGGCGAGGGTGGAGAGCAGCGGCCAGGTGAAGAGCACCCCGGTGATGCCGAACCACAGGAGCAGCGGCTTGCGGCCCACCTTGTCCGAAATGATCCCGTAGACGGGCTGGAGCAGCATGAAGATGAAGAGGGCCCAGAAGTTGATCACCGATGTGTCGGTCTTGTCGATCCCGGACGTATCGTTCATGAACTTCAGGATGAAGTTGGTGTACGTGTAGAACGCCACGGTGCCGCCCAGGGTGACACCGATGCAGATGAGCAGCGGCTTCCAGTACTGGGTGAACAGGAGCTTCATGGTGCCCGGCTGGGCAACGCCGGCCACGGCCGGAACCTTGGCCGCCTCGACCTGCTCCGCGGACACGGTCTCTTCCATCGAGCGCCGGAGCCACAGGACCACGAGTGCGGCCACGCCGCCGATCGCGAACGGAATGCGCCAACCCCACTCGGTCAGGTCACCCTTGGAGATGGCGTTCTGCAGGACCACGAGGACGAGCAGGGCCAGCATCTGGCCGCCGATCAGGGTGACGTACTGGAAGCTGGAGAAGAACCCGCGGCGCTTCGATGTGGCCGCCTCGGACATGTACGTGGCGCTGGTGCCGTATTCGCCGCCGACCGAGAAGCCCTGGATCAGGCGCACGAGGATGAGCAGGAGCAGCGCCCAGACACCGATCTGCTGGGTGGTCGGAAGGATCGCGATGGCGAAGGATCCGGCGGACATCAGGGTCACGCTCAGCGTGAGCGCGGCCTTCCGTCCCTTGCGGTCGGCATAGCGGCCGAAGAACCAGGCGCCGATCGGGCGCATCAGGAACGACGTCGAGAAGACGGCCATCGCCTCAAGGCCGGCCTGCAGCTCGTCCTTGGAATTGAAGAAGTGCGACTGGAAATAGGCCGCGAAGACTGTGTAGACGTAGAGGTCGTACCACTCCACGAGGTTGCCGGCGGAGCCTTTGAGAATATTGCTCACCGCTCGCCGGGTCTGGGCTGCTTCGGACAGTTGGGTGCTCATCAGTGAACCTTCCTCGATTCGGCGCCGCAAGCAAGCAACGCCGTCCGCCACCCTAGTGCCCGTGATCCGGACCGCCTGCGTTTTGGTCATACTGTTCATGAGCACAATGCGGGACGTTCGCCCCCGATGGCAGGATGGGACCATGACCAGTGCTGAAGTTACCGCGACCCCAGACCGGACCACTCCCGCCGTCGTCCTGGCGATCGCCGGCTCGGAGGCGACCGGCGGCGCCGGCGCGCAGGCCGACCTCAAGACGTTCCAGGAACTGGGCGTATTCGGCATCGCCAACCTCACCTGCATCGTGTCGTTCGATCCCTCGGACAGCTGGAACCACCGCTTCGTTCCGGTGGACCAGGCGGTCATTGCGCACCAGTTGGAAGCGACGACGGCGGCCTACGGTGCCGCTTCGGGCGCACCTTCCGTGCTGGACACCGTAAAGATCGGCATGCTGGGCAGCCCTGCCACGATCGAGACCGTCGCCTCGGCGCTGGCCGGCGGCGCTTTCACCAATGTGGTGCTGGATCCCGTGCTGATCTGCAAGGGCCAGGAGCCGGGGCATGCGCTGGACACGGACCAGGCCCTCAAGGCGCAGATCCTGCCGCTGGCCACGTTTGTCACGCCGAACCATTTTGAAGCAGAGTCGCTGTCCGGGCTGGAGATCACGGATGTCGAATCGCTCAAGGCCGCGGCCGTGCGCATCCATGAACTCAGCGGCGCCGCCGTGCTGGCCAAGGGCGGCGTGCGGCTGACCGGACCCGACGCCGTCGACGTCTTTTACGACGGTGAGACCCTCGAAGTCCTCTCTGCGCCGAAGGTGGGCGAGGTGGCCGTCTCGGGCGCCGGCTGTTCGCTGGCCGCCACGGTGACGGCCGAGCTGGCCAAGGGTGCCACTCCGCTCGAGGCGGCCCGGACGGCCAAGTCCTTTGTCACCGCCGGCATCCGCAACCGCGTGGCGTCGGGCGCCCCGTTCGACGCGCTGTGGCAGGGCGGGCCGCGGTAACTACGCGGCCGCAGGCTCACCCGAGTCAGGAACGGGGATCGGCCACCGTCCCCATGAACAGCGGGAGGCCCGTCTCGATGTGGATGATCTCGTAGTGGAACGGCCTGTCGAACTCGATGGTCCGGTCCGGCTGCGGCGGTGCGCTCGTGACCATGCCGTTGATCTGGGTGACGGCGGCTGCCACCGTGCCCTTCTCCGCGACGGTGATGTTGGCGGCCTGCGCGGCCTGGGTGACCATCATTTGGGGCTGGATGGCGTCGAAGTCGGTGGTGGTGCTGAGGGTCTTCTTGAGTCCCAAGGAACCCAGGACTTTGCGGAGGTCGAAGCTGCACTTGTGGTCCCATCGCGGCAGCTGGATCTGGACTGTCTGCTGGCGGGCGGAATCCATGGCCCGTGCGATCTGAGCCAACATTCCCGCGCTTAACAACGTCCCCGCGGCCTTGCCCTCGGCCGTGCCGGCGGCGGGGCCGGGCAGGACCAGCCGCATCAGGAAGCCGTCGGCATAGGGAAGGTCCACGCCCCGCCAGCCCTGCCCTTCCGCGTACTTCATCGGCAGCAGGTTGTGCATGGCGGGAGCGGTGATCTCCTTGCCCTCGGCCGTGGTGAACGGCAGGTCGGACGTGTTGCCGGGATCGAACGGGACATTCCATGCGGCGGCGAAGTACAGCGCGTTGAGGAGGCTGAAGGTGTTCCGGTGGTCGTACTCCGCGGGCGCTTTCTTGATCCGGCCGCCGGTGTTCTTATCCACCCACGCGTCGATGGCAGGTTTGGTGGCCGCCTCGTCACTGAAGTCCACCGGATACACTCCGGTGCCGTAGTGCCGTGCCAGCGTGTCCAGGTAGGCCGCACCGGTAGTGACGTCCTTGTCCACAAAGAGTCCGTTGGCCGGGTGCATGACCGGCTTCCGGGGCGGGTTCGCCTCGTCAACGGAGCCGGGGTCGCCGTCGAACTTTTCCAGGGAAGCCAGCAGCGCGTTCATGGCTTCGTCCCGGTCTTTGGCAGGAAGCTTCAGGACGGCGTCCATCTCGGCAGCTGTCTCCCCCGACGCGCCGGCGCGCAGCATGGCCAGTGCAATCAGCAGGCTGCCCGGTGACGCTACCACGTTGCCGTTGGCGCCGTCGCCGCCGTCAGCAAGCAGCGCCTCCCCGAGCGTCAGGGCTGAGTCGCGGAGGGACCGCAGCTCCGCGCCGTAACCGGCGACTTGCACCGAAACCCGTTCGACGCCGTCGGCCTTCAGGAGTCCGGGTTACGGCGCCGAGCATGCCGTCAACGCAACCACGGCAGTTGCCGCCATCAATTTAGCCACTCGATTCCTCTTCATTGCCGCCCCTCAGACAAACCGCGGATGACCGCCTATCCACAGTCAACCAGCAGGGTCTGACAGTATCGATGCCTGCGCGGTCACGGTTTGTTGTCGTTTCGGTCTCACGTCCCGACGCCCGCTGACCGTTCGCAACGTTTTCGCTAACGCCCGCTGGCTTCCTGCACGTTCCGGGTCCACGCTCTGTCAGGTGCTGGGCGCCGGCGGGTTCCAGTGGCGCCCCGGAAGCGGGAGTTCGATCAGCGCCGGGGGATGTTGCGCAGGTTGCTCCGGGCCATGCTGACGGCCTCGCCGGCGCCACGGTTCAAAACCACCTTGGACATGGCGGTGGCGAAGCCGAGGACCTGCGCACCCTTGATCTTCGGCGGAATCGAGAGCGCCTTGGGATCCGTGACGAGTTCCACCAGCGACGGTCCGGGGTGGGCGAACGCCTCGCGGTAGGCCTCCTCTATCCGGGTGGGATCCGTGACGCGGACCGAATGGAAGCCGAGAGCCTGGGCAACGGCCGCATAGTTCGCGTCGGGCACATCGACGCCGAAGTCGGGCAGCCCGTCCACCAGCATCTCAAGCTTGACCATGCCCAGGGTGGAGTTGTTGAACACCACCACGTTTACCGGCAGCCGGTAGGCGGCGACCGTGATGAGCTCGCCAAGCAGCATGGACAGCCCGCCGTCGCCCGAGACCGAAACCACCTGGCGTCCGGGATAGGCCAGTTGCGCGCCGATCGCGTGCGGCAGGGCATTGGCCATGGAGCCGTGCAGGAAGGATCCGATCAGCCGGCGGGTGCCCAGCGGATTGATGTACCGCGCAGTCCAGACGTTGCACATGCCGGTGTCGGCCGTGAAGATGGCATCCTCCGCGGCCACCTGGTCCAGCAGGGAGGCGGCGTATTCCGGGTGGATTGGCTGCTTCTTTTCCACTTTGCGGGTGTAGGCGCCCACGGCTTTGTTCATGAGCCGGTCATGCTTCTTGAGCATCTGGTCGAGGAAGCGGCGGCTCTTCTTCGCAGTCAGCAAGGGCATCAGCGCCGAGAGCGTCGGCAGCACGTCGCCATGGACGGCGATGTCGACGTCGGTCCGCCTCCCCAGCCTGTGGGCGGCGCGGTCCACCTGGGCGGTGCGCGTGCCCGGCAGGAACTGGTCGTAGGGAAAATCGGTGCCGAGCAGGATCAGCAGGTCCGCGTCTTCGATCCCCTCGGCGGCGGCACCGTAGCCCAGCAGCCCGGTCATCCCGATGTCGTACGGGTTGTCGTACTGCATGAAGTCTTTGCCGCGGAGCGAGTGGCCGATCGGTGCCCGGACCAGCTCTGCGAGGGCGATCACCTCGTCGTGGGCGCCCTGCACGCCGGCGCCTGCGAAGATGGCTACTTTCTCCGCCGCGTTGATCGCATCGGCCAGCTTCTGGACGCTCTCCGGCGCCGGCACCAGGGTTGCGGGCACGAACGCCGCGGGAACCGGCGTTTCAGCCGTGGCGTCCAACCCGGCGATGTCACCCGGAAGGGTGACGACGGCGACTCCCCCGAGTCCGACGGCGTGCTGGATGGCGCTGTGCACCACGCGGGGCGCCTGTTCCGCAGTGCTGACCAGTTCGGAGTACACCGAGCATTCGTTGAAGATCCGGTCCGGGTGGGTTTCCTGGAAGAAGCCGCTGCCGATCTGCTTGCTGGGAATGTGCGATGCAATGGCCAATACAGGCGCCCCGGAGCGGTTCGCGTCGTAGAGCCCGTTGATCAGGTGCAGGTTCCCGGGGCCGCAGGAACCCGCGCAGACTGCAAGCTTGCCTGTCAGCTGGGCTTCAGCGGCGGCGGCAAAGGCTGCCGCCTCCTCGTGCCGGACATGGATCCAGTCAATGCCGCCTTGTTGGGAGCCGCCCGTCTTGCGGACGGCGTCGACGATCGGGTTGAGGCTGTCCCCCACGATCCCGTAAATGCGCTGCACTCCGGCAGCCTGCAGTTGTTCGACGAGCTGGGTTGCAAGTTCCTTGGCCATGAGTGCACGCTCCCGCGATCGGCTTGATGTGCTGACAGGGCCAATATAGTCCGCCCACCTTGAGGCGCTTCCCAGGTTGCCGGTCCGGCCGTGTGCGTCCGCGCAGGATCCGCGGGGGAAGTCAGGGAGCCGCGCAGGGAGCCGCCCGTCAGCGCACCGGCCCCCTCAGCTCCCCGAGTGCGCCTGAAGGAACGTGTACACCTCGGTCTCGTCCACACCGGGGAAAGCGCCCGGGGGCATGGCGGCCAGCAGGTGCGAGTGCGCCCGCGCCGACGGCCAGGCATTGCCGGCCCACTCCGACGTCAGCGAGGCCGGCGGGCGGCGGCAGCAGTTCTCGTCCGGGCACGTGGACTTGGACCGCTCGGTGGTTTCCCTGCCGCGGAACCACTTCACCTGCGCATAGGGCACGCCGACGGAGAGCGAGAATTCGCCATTCGCGGAGCGTTCGGTCCGCGCGGTGCACCAATAGGTCCCCGACGGGGTGTCCGTGTACTGGCTGTAGGCGCTGAACTTGTCCGGCACGTCGAACACCACCCGCGACGTCCAGTTCTTGCACGACGGCTGGCCCTCAATGGCGCCGGTGTGATCCTGCGGGAACGTCACGCCGTCGTTCTCGTAGGCCTTGTAGATGATGCCGCTCTTGTGGGTTTTCTGGAAGTGCGTGCGGATGTCCAGGTGCTGGGTGGCGAGGTTCGTGAACCGGTGCGCCGCGGTCTCATAGGACACGGCGAAGGCATCCCGGATGTCCTCCACGGCGATTTCCTTGGCCTGCTTGGCCTTCTGCAGGAACTCCACGGTGGCCTGCTCCGGCAGCATCAGCGCCGCGGCGAAGTAGTTCGTGGCCACTCGCTGCATCAGGAAATCTCCGTAGTTGGACGGCGTCTGGTGGCCCAGGACGTAGTGTCCCAGGGCCTGCAGCAGCACCGAACGGGGGTCGTGATCGGTGCGCTGGTTCTGCGTGAGATAAATTCGGCGGTTCTTAAGATCCGTCACGGAGCGGGTCGAATGCGGCAGATCGCCCACGTGGTGCAGGCTGAACCCGAGGTGCCCGGCGATGTCAGCGATGACGTGGTGGGACAGCGGACCGCTGGTGTGGCCCACCGAAGCAAGGACCTTCTGTGCCTCCGCCTCGTACTCCGGAAAATAGTTGTTCCGCTCGCGCATCATGGCACGCAGCGCACCGTTGGCACGGCGGGCCTCTTCCGGCGTCGCCGTCTGCTCGTTGAGCCTGCGCTCCAGCTCATGCTGCAGGCCCACCATGGACTCCAGCACATCCATCGGAAGCCGCGAGCTGATGCGGATTTTCGGCAGGTTCAGCGAGCCGTAGAGGGGGCTGCGCTGATACCGTTCCAGCTCGATCTCCAGCGCCGCGCGGCGGTTGGGCGGCTCCGCCCCGAGCAGCTGGTCGATGCTGACACCCAGGGCAACCGCCAACTGCTGCAGCAACCCCAGTTTGGGCTCACGCTTGCCGTTCTCGATCAGGCTCAGCTGGCTCGGCGCGGTGCCGACGGCGGCACTCAGGTCATCGAGGGTCATGGCCGCCGCTTTGCGCAGGTGGCGTACGCGGCGGCCCAGGCTGATGACGTCCAGTTCGGGGGCGGCAGGGGACGACGGCGGGGTGGCGGCTTTGCGGTTCCAGCTCGTAGGCGACATTTATTGAGCATACGCGAAGAAACGCATTTCTTTCCATGGTTTTCATCTAGTAACTCTCTTGAAAGTGCCGAAAAGTAGATCTCACGGAAAGAAACACCGCACCGGTCCAGCCGGCCCCGAACTGCAAAGGCGCAGGAAAGGGCCGGCCTGGACAATCCGGAGCACAAACAAGGAGACAAAGATGACTGCAGCATTTGAGCCCACCCAGCAGACGCCCGAGCAGCAGGCCGCCGCACTGGAGCTCGAGTGGGCCGCCAACCCCCGCTGGGAAGGTGTGACCCGTGACTACAAGGCTTCGGACGTCGTCCGACTCCGCGGCCGCGTCTCCGAAGAACACACGCTGGCCCGCCGCGGCTCCGAGAAGCTGTGGAAGCAGCTCACCGAAGAGCACAAGACCGGCGGGTATACCAACGCTCTCGGAGCCCTCACCGGCAACCAGGCCGTGCAGCAGGTCAAGGCCGGCCTCCGCGCCATCTACCTGTCCGGCTGGCAGGTGGCCGCCGACGCCAACAACTCCGGCCACACTTACCCGGACCAGTCGCTGTACCCGGCCAACTCCGTTCCCACGGTGGTCCGCCGCATCAACAACGCCCTCCTCCGCGCGGACCAGATCGAATTCTCCGAGGGCATCCAGACTGTCGAGGACTGGATGGTCCCGATCGTCGCTGACGCCGAAGCCGGGTTCGGCGGACCGCTGAACGCCTACGAACTCATGAAATCCATGATCCAGGCCGGCGCCTCAGGCGTTCATTGGGAGGACCAGCTCGCTTCGGAGAAGAAGTGCGGCCACCTCGGCGGCAAGGTGCTGATCCCCACCCAGCAGCACGTCCGCACCCTGAACGCGGCCCGCCTGGCCGCGGACGTCGCCGGCACCCCGTCGGTGGTCATCGCCCGGACCGACGCCGAGGCGGCAACCCTGATCACCTCCGACGTCGACGAGCGCGACCAGGAATTCATCCTCCGCGAAGGCGGGCAGCCGGTCCGCACCGCGGAGGGCTTCTACAAGGTCCGCAACGGCATCGAACCCTGCATTGCCCGCGCCAAGGCCTACGCCCCGTACTCCGACCTCATCTGGATGGAGACGGGCACCCCGGACCTGGAGCTGGCCCGCAAGTTCGCCGAGTCCGTCAAGGCCGAGTTCCCGGACCAGATGCTCTCCTACAACTGCTCGCCGTCGTTCAACTGGCGCAAGCACCTGGACGACGCCACCATCGCCAAATTCCAGCGTGAACTCGGCGCCATGGGCTTCACGTTCCAGTTCATCACCCTGGCCGGCTTCCACGCCCTGAACTACTCGATGTTCGACCTCGCCCACGGCTACGCCCGTGAAGGCATGAGCGCCTACGTCGAGCTCCAGGAAAAGGAATTCGCCTCCGAATCCCGCGGCTACACCGCGACCAAGCACCAGCGCGAAGTCGGCACCGGCTACTTCGACGACATCGCCACTGCGCTCAACCCGAACGCATCCACCCTGGCCCTGGTGGGATCCACCGAAGAAGGCCAGTTCCACTAGCACTCGTTCGACGGCGGGACTTGCCTGCGGCCTTCGGTCCGGCATTGCTCTGCCTGCTATTCCCCATGCCCGGGTCCGACCTCGCTGAGCGAGGACGGACCCGGGCACAGGGCCCCTTTTACGCAGGCTGCCGCAACGCCGACACCTTCGGCCTGGTGAGGACCGCACCTGAGTGCGTGTCGCCGTCGTTCTTCCTATTTAGGAGCAATTGAAATGAACAGCTTCACCGACAACTTCACTATCAACGGGATCACGTTGACCGCCCAGCCCATTTGCCGGCAGAGCGAGGTACTGACGCCGGATGCGCTGGCGTTTGTGGCCAAGCTGCACAACGCCACGGCCGGGCGGCGCGAGGAGCTGTCTCTTATACACATCTAGATGTGTATAAGAGACAGCGGCGTGAGCAGATCGCTGCCGGCCAGGACCCGCGGTTCCTCCGCGAAACAGAGTCCGTCCGCAACGATCCCAATTGGCGGGTCGCTCCGCCGGCACCGGGGCTGGAGGACCGCCGCGTGGAAATCACCGGGCCCGTGGACAAGAAGATGACCATCAACGCGCTGAACTCCGGCGCCAAGGTGTGGCTCGCGGACATGGAAGACTCCTCCACGCCGTCCTGGCGCAACGTCATCCAGGGCCAGCTCAACCTCACGGACGCGCTGGAACGCCGGATCGACTTCACGTCCCCGGAGGGCAAGGAGTACAAGCTCCGCCCGGCCGAGGACCTGCCCACCATCGTGGTCCGTCCGCGCGGCTGGCACCTGCCCGAGAAGCACATGCTCGTCAACGGCACGCCCGTGGCCGGCGGGATCGTGGACTTCGGCCTGTACTTCTTCCACAACGCCCGCCGCCTGCTGGCCCAGGGCAAGGGCCCCTACTTCTACCTGCCGAAGATCGAAAACCACCTTGAGGCCCGGCTCTGGAACGACATCTTCATCCTGGCCCAGGACCTGCTCGGCATCCCGCAGGGCACCATCCGCGCCACCGTGCTGATCGAAACCATCACGGCAGCCTTCGAAATGGAGGAGATCCTGTACGAACTGCGGGACCACGCCTCCGGACTGAACGCCGGCCGGTGGGACTACATCTTCTCCCTCATCAAGAACTTCCGGACCCGCGGCCCCCGGTTCGTCCTGCCGGACCGCGGCCAGGTGACCATGACCCAGCCGTTCATGCGGGCCTACACCGAGCAACTGGTGCGCGCCTGCCACAAGCGCGGCGCCATGGCGATCGGCGGAATGGCCGCGGCCGTTCCCAACCGCAAGGACGAGGCCGCCAACGCCGATGCCTTCAAGAAGGTCCGCGCGGACAAGACCCGCGAGGCCGCCGACGGCTTCGACGGCTCCTGGGTGGCCCACCCCGACCTGGTTCCCGTCTGCCGCGACGTGTTCGACGCCGTGCTCGGCGACCGGCCCAACCAGCTGGACCGCCTCCGCGAGGACGTCACCCCGGACGACCGCGCGCTCATCGACGTGGCCGCAACCCAGGGCACCATCACGGAGCAGGGCATCAGGAACAACATCGAGGTGGGCATCCGCTACATCGAATCCTGGCTGCGCGGCAACGGCGCCGTGGCCATCCACAACCTGATGGAGGACGCCGCCACCGCGGAGATCTCCCGCTCGCAGATCTGGCAGTGGATCTACTCCCGCGCCATCACCGACCACGGCGAAATCATCACCCGCGAATGGGTCGAGGACATGCTGGACGAGGAGTTCGCCGGGCTGGAACGCTT
Organism: Arthrobacter sp. KBS0703; assembly: GCF_002008315.2. NCBI lineage: Bacteria > Bacillati > Actinomycetota > Actinomycetes > Micrococcales > Micrococcaceae > Arthrobacter > Arthrobacter sp. KBS0703. Next base: position 3,327,380 of record NZ_MVDG02000001.1, read on the forward strand.
CGACGGCGACCGCTTCAACGACGCCCGCGACATCTTCGAGGAGGTCACGCTGACCGACAAGTTCCCCAGCTTCCTCACCGTTCCGGCCTACGCCCGCTACCTGCACGAAGCCCGCGAAGGCGCGGACGCCACGGCCGAGGCGATCGAGGACGAACTGGCCGCCGCCTAGATTTCCGTCCGCCGGGCTGCCACGCCTTCGCAACAGCACCCCCGAAATCCGGGGAGGCAGCCCGGCAACGGAACCCATGTTCAGAGCGCGAACCGGCAGCTAATGACCCCAAAACCCAGGTTTGAGGGCATAAGCTGCCGGTTCGCGCTGTTGTGCGGGGGAAGGATGTACGACGGCGGCGCCCGCCTTAGCGCTGTTTCGGCACCTTCCGGACGGACAGCGTGGTTCCGAGGATGAACAGCAGAACGGAACCCAGGATGATCAGTAGCGGGCCGTCCCACGAACCTGAAACACCGTGCACATAACCCAGCAGCGTGGGCGCCCCCGCGCCGAAGCAGTACCCCGTCCCCTGGACCACCGCCGACATCCGCCCAGCCGAGGCCTGATCGCGCGCCAGTTTGATGATGGCGATGAAGATCAGCGTGATGCCGCCGCCCTGGGCGATCCCGCCGAAGGAGGACCACAGCCACCACAGCTGGGGAGCGAACAGCAGCCCCAGCGGCACGGTCAGCCACATGGCACCCAAGGTGAGGGCCACCGCCGTCGTACTGGCAAACCTGGCCACCAGCGGAACGCCCATTCCGCCCGCGATGGCGAGGATCTGGAAAAGCGACGACCCCGCTCCGGCGGCGGCCGGAGCCATCCCCAGCTCATCCGAGAGAAGGGTGGGAAGCCACGCGGTGACTCCGTAATAGGAAATGGCCTGCCCGGCGAACCCAGCGGTCAGCCCCACGGTGGTCCAGCGTGAGGCGGGGCGGCCCGCGGCGGGAGGGCCGCCCGATCCGTCGTCCGGCGCCGGAACGAAAGCCCCGCGGCCGGCCGCGAGGAGCCAGAAGCCGATGGCGGCGACGGCGAACACGGCGCTGGCGGCGAGGGCAGGGCGCCAGCCGGCGGCCTCGGCCAGGGGTGCCGTGACGACGGACGTGAGGAACGAGCCGATATTCAAGGCCGCCGTGTACATGCCCATCGCGGTGCCCTGGCGGCGCGGGGAAAAGTCCCGGCGGATGATGAGCGGCACCGCGATGTTGCCGATCGTGATGGCCACGCCCAGAATGACCGTGCCGAGCATGACCAGCGCACCGCCCCCGGCGGACCGGACCACAACGCCGGCAAGGACGCCCAGGAGGGTCAGGGTGATGGCCACTTCCGCGCCGAGCCGGCGGCCTGCCAGTGAGGCGAGGGGCGCGGCCAGGGCGAAGCACAGCACGGGAATGCCGGTCAGCAGCCCGAGTTCCACGGGCGAAAAGCCCAGGTCCTGCTGCATCGCCCCGGCCACCGGGGCTACCGCCACGAACGGACCCCGCATGTTCAGGGCGATCAGTCCGATGCAGGCGAGCAGAATCCAGCTGCTGGGGACCTTGGAGCCCGGGCGGGCTTTCATACGGCGGCGGGGGCGGCTGGCGGGTGCACGGTAAGCGGAGGCACGGTAAAGGGGCTCATCACTTTCATTGCTATCATGCCGCGGCCAATTCGATGGAAAAAGTCAGCGGGCAGGAGCGCATCGCTGCACTCCTGCCCGCCGGGGCCCTCGTCAGTTATTCAGCACGCTCAGGCCAGGTACCAGTCCCGCTGCGCGTTGGCCACCCCGGGCGCTTCCCGGAACTGCTTCGGCTGCGCCACCCAGCCGACACCGTTGGCGACAACCCGCTGGATCTGGGGCTGGTGGTAGACGGGATACTCCTGGTCGCCCGGGCTAAAGTAGAAGATCCGGCCCTTCCCGCGGGAAAACGTGACACCGGAGCGGAACACTTCGCCGCCTTCGAAGGAGCTGATGAAGATGAGGTCGTCCGGCTCGGGAATGTCGAAGAGCTCGCCGTACATCTCCTGCTTCGGGATCACGAGGGGGCTTTCCACGCCGGCGGCAATCGGGTGCGACGGCTTGACCGTCCACACGAGTTCGCGTTCGCCGTCGTTGCGCCACTTAAGCGAGCATGTGGTCCCCAGGAGCCGGGTGAAGATCTTGGCGAAATGCCCTGAGTGAAGGACGATCAGCCCCATGCCGCCCAGGACATGCCGCTGGACGCGCTCCACCACGTCATCGCTGACCTCGGCGTGGGCCACGTGGCCCCACCACAGCAGAACGTCCGTCGCGGCCAAGGTCTCCTCGGACAGCCCGTGCTCGGGGTCCGCCAGCGTGGCCGTGGTGATGCCGGAATCCGGGTAGAAGCCCTTCAGCCCGTCGGCGATGGCGCCGTGAATGCCCTTGGGGTACATCTCCGCCATGGTCTCCGGCTGGTTGCGGGCCTCATGGACGCCTTCGTTCCACACCAGGATGTTGAGTTTGTCAGTCATGTCAGAGCCTCACTTCGCGCTGTTCGAGGGCGGACTTGTAGCAGGCATCGAGCACCAGTGCGCGGCTCAGCGCCAGGGCGCCGTCGTGGGCGCCCCACACAGTCTCGCCCCCGCGGACGGCTTCCACAAAGTCTTCCACCACGGCCTGGTGTGCGCGGCCGGGTTCGGCCACCACTTCGTAGTCCGCGTTTTCGCCGTCCTTCTCCTTGAAGATGCGGAGGTCCGCAACGGGGGCGTTGGAGGCGCCGACGGCGCGCAGTTCGGCACCGCCGTCGGTTCCGTAGACGGTGAAGTCCATCAGGTCGTCTTCGTGCCGGTAGGCCGCCCAGCCGGCCTCGAGGATCAGCGTGCCGCCGCCCTCAAGGCGGATGAATGCCGACGCGAAGTCTTCCACTTCGAACTTGTGGGTCGCGTTCATCGCCGTGTACCGGGCATTGCCGCCGAGGCCGCGGTGGCCCAGTTCGGAGTGGGTGGACGCCGAGACGGACAGGACCTTCGGTTCACCGAGCAGGTGCAGGGCGTAGTCCAGGACGTGCACGCCGATGTCCGCCAGCGGTCCGCCGCCGGCCAGCGCGGGGTTCGTGAACCAGCTTCCCAGCATGGGGATGCCCTGGCGGCGGAGCCAGGATGCCTTGGCGTAGTACGGACGGCCGAGTTCGCCGGCGTCGATGATGCCTTTCAGTTTCTGGATGTCGCCCCGGCGGCGGTGGTTGAAGGCAACGTCCAGGACGCGGCCGGCCTTGCGCGCGGCCTCGACCATCTGCAGGCCCTCTTCGCCGTTGCGGGCGAGCGGCTTTTCGCTCAGGACGTGCAGGCCGCGTTCGAGCGCCGCGATGGCGATCGGCGCGTGCAGGAACGTGGGCACCGCCACGCTGACGGCGTCGAGTCCTTCGAGCTCGATCAGGTCCTCCCAGCGGGCGAACGTGTGGGGAATGCTGTACTCGGCCTTGAGACTGGCCAGGAGGTCCTCCTCCATGGCGGCCACGGCCACGAGTTCCACGCCCGCAATATCCTTGTAGGCCTTGATGTGCTGTTGACCGGCCCATCCGATGCCGACAACCCCGACCTTCAGGGGTGCTGGCTGCTGATTGCTCACGTTTCATGCCTCCGTTTCACTTCAGTCTGAATGTCGGTCTGGCTGTTCCGACTACCCCGTAGCCTGCAGCGTGGCCTCGATGACCGCCGGGGACAGCACATGCTGGGTAACCATCTGGCTCGCACCCAGTACGGCTGCCTGGTCTCCCGCCATGGACAGGCCGATGCGCAGGTGCGTGGTGGCAAGGGGCAGGGATCTCCGGTAAACAACTTCGCGCACGCCTGCCATGAGATGCTCCCCGGCCTGGCCAAGGCTGCCGCCGATCACAATGACGGAGGGGTTGAGCAGGTTCACCACCGTGGCGAGCACGTCGCCGACGTCCCGGCCTGCCTGGCGCAGCGCCTGGATGGCTGGCAGGTTGCCCGCGGCCACCAGGCGAAGCACGTCCCCTCCGTTTTCAGCCTTGAGCCCCTGCGCCGCCAGTGAATGGGCCACCGCCGGGCCCGAAGCCAGCGCCTCAAGGCAGCCGTAATTGCCGCACCGGCACAGGACCTCGTCGCCCCTGGGAACCCGGACATGGCCAAGGTCCCCGGCCGTGCCGTTGGCGCCGCGCTGCAATTCACCGCTGCTGATGATGCCGGCGCCGATGCCCGTAGCCACTTTGATGAACAGGAAATTGTCGTGCTCAGGCCAGTGGGCGGTGCGTTCGCCCAGCGCCATGATGTTGACGTCGTTGTCCACCAGTACCGGAACAGGCAACGAGCGCTGGACGTAGCGGACGACGTCAAACCCGTCCCAGCCCGGCATGATGGGGGGCTTCACCGGCATTCCGGTGGCGTGTTCCACGGGGCCGGGCAGCCCGATTCCGATGCCGGCAAGGTCCCCCGGCGCCCGTCCCGTCTCCGCGAGCAGCGACGTAGCCTCGGCGACAATCCGCCCCAGCACGGCCTCTGGCCCCTCGGCCACGTCCTGGGCCAGGCGCCGCTCCGTAAGAATGTTCCCGCCGAGGTCGGTGACCGCAATGATCACGTGCGTCGCCCCGACGTCGACAGCCAGCACTGCCCGCGCGGCCGGTTTGAAGGCAAACCGCGACGGCGGCCTGCCGCCGCTGGACCTTGCCTCGCCCGCGGGCCCAACCAGTCCGGAGGAAATCAGGGCATCTATGCGTGAGGCCACGGTGGACCGCGCCAGGCCCGTGGTCAGGGCCAGCTCGGCCCGTGTGCGGGCCTTACCGTCGCGCAGCAGCTGAAAAAGATCGCCTGCCCGGGAAAGACTCCCCGCACCTTCAGGGGCGCCGTCTGTTCCGGCTTCGGCGCCGGACACTTTTCCGGTCGTGGGATTCATGAATCAGTGATAGCACGAAGGGCTTATGCATGTCACGCCAAAGAAAGATTGTCGAGAATATCTCAACTTTTGCTTGACGATCGTCAAAAGTAGTTCTAGCTTGATGTGTGAGCGGTGTCACTCAGACGAGCCATCGCCAGAAAGTCCCAGCCAAACGCTCCAGCTAATACAAAGAGGTAGGCAACTTGTCGAGCCAAGCACAGGTATCACCGGCCCTCCTGGGTGTCGGCATTCTGGGCGCGGGACCTGTAACGCAGGCGATCCACCTCCCGTCCCTCGCACGGTTGGTGGATATTCTCGAAGTCCGCCACATCATGGACGTTGACCCTGCCGTGGCCGAGTCAGTGGCAGGCCGGGTAGGTGCACGCTTCAGCACAAGCGTGGATGAACTCCTGGCGGACCCGGCCGTGGACATCGTTGCCATCTGCAGCCCGCACCAGTTCCACGCAGCCCAGGTCATTGCGGCCTGCCGGGCCGGCAAGAAAGCCGTCCTATGCGAAAAGCCATTCGCCATGAACGGCGAAGAGGCAGCGGCCATTTCCGCCGTTTCCGCGGAAACCGGCGTACCAATCCTCGTTGGTGCCATGCACACCTTCGATCCGGGCTGGCTAGCCGCGGAGGAGGCCTGGGGCGACCTGCCCGAGCAGGTCCACACGGTCCGGTCCTCCATCGTGCTGCCGCCCAACCCGCGCTTCGAAGATTTCGCCACCGAGATCGTGGGCCGCGTCCCTGTGGAGGCCCGCGATTCTACCGATCCGGAAGTCATCAAGGCAATGCTCACCGGCGGCGTCATGGGCCTGGCCATCCACGACCTGCCCCTGGTTCGCCGTTTCACCCCCGACTTTGCGGCCGTGGAGGTCCTGCACGCTGAAATCGTTCGCCCGTTTGGCTATGTCATCTCCCTGCGGGCCGGAAACGTAGCCATCGAACTCCGCGCAGCGATGAACGGCACCTGGGAACCAGCCTGGGAGTTTGAGGCAATCGGAGATCACGCCGCACTGAAGATCGACTTCACGCCGTCTTACGTCCACGCCGGCTCGGCAACAGCGCGGATCAGGACGTCCGGACAGACCACAGTCCTGGGGCCCTTCGGCCACAACGGATACGAAGGCGAGTGGCGAAAACTGGCGGAGCTGGCCAACGGCACCGGCCAGCCGCCCTCGGCCGAAACTCTTATCCACGACCTTGAGTTTGCGCTGGCGATCGCCGAGGCCGCCGCGGGCAGGGTCGATACGGACCGCGCAAATACGGGCCGGGTTGATGCTGGCAGCGCCGCCAGCGAGACAACAGCAGAGCAGGAGATCAACGCATGACCACACAGCTTTCCGTGTACGCGGATCCCCAGGCCGAAGCCGCGGGTGCCGTACCCGCCGTCGTCGCTTCCCTTCCGCTGTCGCTCGCTCCCGCTACGGAATCCGCACCGGATGTCGTTGCAATTTCCGGCCATGCAGGGTGGACCGAACGGGCCGCCACTGCGATCCGGAACGATGCCAAGGGCGTGGTGGTTTCCGGCCCAGTATCCGAAGACCCTACCGAACTCACCGGCGTCGCCGACGCCGCCGGAGCCGTGGTGGTAATCGACCAGAAGTGGGCCGGAAACGCTGCCCTGGCGCCTGCCAGCGAAAATGTCCATAGCATAATCGCCGCGTCCGTCAGCGACGCAGTCCTGCTTGACTCGGTCGCCGTGGCCGGCCTCGGGACCGATCCCCTGCACCTGCTGACAGATCAGTTGGCCGTCCTGGTGCAGTGCGGGATCGGGGTGCGGAACCTGCGGATGGTTCAGCATAACGCAAGCGGCTACACAGTTGCCGGCGTTCTGGCCGGCGGAGCGCCCGTCGCCTTGCAGGGCATCCTCACATCTGTTCTGCCGACCACGGCAACCCTCTCGATTCTCACCTCAACCGGGCGTGCCGACGTCGTCCTTCCGGACCCGGCGGCAGCTTGGCCTGCCGTGGTCCGTGCCGTAACCAAAGAAGGAGCAACGACGCTTCCCACGCTGTATGAGTCCTCCCACCGGACCAGCTGGTCCAGGCTCCACTCAATTCTTTCTTCCGGGGCCGGGTCCAACGACCTGGCGCAGTTCACAGCAGTTATCTCACTCCTCAACCAACTCCGCAGTTAGACCGCCCTACCGCTCCACCTGCAGTTCCAGTCTCCATCCACTCATTGTCGAGAAGGACCCGGGCATCCAGTCACTCCGGGCCCTGAAAGGAAACCATCGTGTCTACCAAACCCTCCATCGCATCTTCCGCCTTCTCCCGGCGGGGGTTCCTGGGCTTCGCCGCAGCAGCGGCCTCCGTACCCCTCCTGGCCGCCTGTGGCGGAGGCTCCGCGTCACAGGGCGGCGGTGGAAGCGCCGGCGGAACCATCAAGTTCTGGGACATGCCGTGGGCCACCCCGGCGTACAACGAAACCGCAAAGAAGATCGCTGAAGGTTTCTCCGGAGCCAACAGCAAGGCCAGCTACCAGCTCATCCAGTGGAACAACTTCTACCAGACGTTCTCCTCGGCCATCGCGTCCAAGACCGGACCGGCAGTGTCCACCGGCGGTGGCTTCCAGGCCTTCCAGTTTGAGCAGCAGGGCCAGATCGCCTATGCCGACAAGGTCATCGAAGCACTGAAGAAGAACGGCCAGTTCGACGACTTCCTGCCGGGCGTGGTTGAGCCCTTCAAGACAGCCAAGGGCTACGTGGCGGTTCCCTGGCAGTTGGACATCCGTCCGCTCTGGTACCGCAAGTCCCTGTTCGAGAAGGCCGGTGTCGATGTTCCCAAGGACTGGGCAACCCTGCTTGAGGCCGGCAAGAAGCTGAAGAGTGTCGGAGCCGTCGGCTTCGCCACCGGCTCCGGTGCGGGCAACAACATCGGCAACCACCTCATGATCATGATGATGCTCAACAATGGCGGTGGCGTGTTCAGCAAGGACGGCCAACTGGACGTCATGAACGACCGCAACGTAGAGGCCATCGAGTTTATGCTCGAGCTGGTGTCCAACGGCATCATCGATCCTGCCGCGGTCAGCTACACCACGGACAACCTCAACGCCCAGTGGAAGGATGGCAAGGCCGCGTACGGCATGTTGACGCTGGGAGTTCCCGCCCGCGTCGGCGACACGTCCGGAGACATCGTTGTGGCAAGCCCGATTGCCGGCCCGCACGGGGACAAAGCGGCGCTGATCTTCCCGAACAACATCATGATGTACACGAACACGCCGTCGCAGGAAGCCTCCGAGGCGTTCCTGGTCTACTACATGGGCCAGCTGAAGGAACTGTGGAAGCAGAAGCTCATGAACGCCCTTCCGGTGTTCAAGTCCATCACCGAAATGCCCGAATTTACTTCCGATCCCAACAACGTGAAGATCGTCAAGGAATACGTGCCGATCGCCAAGACCTTCGCTTCCCAGGGCACGGCCCTGAGCGCCGACCTGGCGGCGTTGGACGGCGGTCAGGCCTTGAACCAGTTCACCCAGACCGTTCTCACCGGCAAGACCGATGCCAAGTCCGCTCTGCAGGCTTTTGAGTCCGGCCTCAAGTCAATTCTCAAGAAATAGGCGGCCAGCACCATGTCGTCCACAACAGCACCGTCCGGCCTCGCCCGGGCCCGTCGAGGGCTTGCCCCCGGCGGATCCGGGGGCGGGTCCCCGCAACCCGGGCAGAATCGCAAGAGCAAGCTCAGCGCGCAGACCAGCAGGACGTTCTTCTGGCTCCTGCTGCCCTCCGTCGTCCTGCTCGTCCTGATCCACGGCTACCCGCTCTTCCAAGCCGGCGTCCAAGCCACCCACAACGGCAACCTGATCCAAACCGGTGACTTCGTGGGCATCGAAAACTTCCAAAGCGTGCTGGCCTCGCCGGCGTTCTGGAAGGCCGCGCAGTTCACGCTGTTGTTCACCATCGTCGGTGTCTTCGGCTCGTGGGCTGTCGGACTGGGGCTGGCCCTGCTGTTACGGACCAAGATCCCGGCCGGCGGCACCTTCAAGGTCCTGCTGCTCCTGCCCTGGGTGGTCCCCATCGTCGTTTCCTCCACCGCCTGGAACTGGCTGGTGGCCACACCGGACAGCCTCGTCCCCTCCCTGTACCGCAACCTGGGCCTGGGCACTCCGCTGTTCCTCGCGGACCCCACCCTGGCCGCGGTCACCGTGATGATCTTCAAAGTCTGGGTCAGCTTCCCGTTCATGATGATGATGATCTCCGCGGCCCTGGCCTCCGTGGACAGCACCGTCTACGAAGCGGCCAGCATGGACGGCGCCACCCGCTTCCAGCAGTTCAGCCAGATCACCCTGCCGCTGATCGCCCGCTCCACCTACATCAGCTGGATCCTGATGACCATCTTCTGCGTCAACGACTTCCCCACCATCTACCTGCTCACCGGCGGCGGCCCCGTTGACGCCACCACCTCCCTCGTGGTCCTGGCCTACCGCACGGTCTTCCAGGACTTCACCACCGGACCCGGCGTGGCCATCGCGTTCCTCATGACCATGACCCTGGTGGTCATCTCCGTTCTTCTGTACCGCCAGATCCGAAAGTCGAGCGTCGAATAATGAGCGCAGTAGTCCACGCCCACCCCCAGTCCGGCCCCGTCCTCGGCGTCGCCGGCCCGGCCAAGAACAAACGCGTCCTCTCCGAAGCCGGCCACCGCGGCCAGTGGTGGCGCTTCACCGCCATCCTTCTCATCACCGCGATAGTCCTCGTACCCATCATGGTCACGGTGGTCCTCGCCTTCACCCCCGGCCCCAACAGCACAGCGACCGGCCTGACGTTCGAGAACCTCAGCAACGTCTTCTCCACGACACTGGCCGCCACCTGGCTGCAGAACAGCCTCGTCACCACCCTCTCCACCGTGGTGGTCTCCGTCGCAGTCGCAGCCCCGGCCGGCTACGTCCTCTCCCGCGGCCGCTCCAAAGCAGTCTCTGGCTACTCCCTGCTCCTGTTCGTCATGCAGTCCCTGCCTGTCATCACCTCCGTGGTCCCGCTCTTCATCCTGTTCGCAGCCATGGGCCTGGTGGACAACCTCATGGGACTGACCATCATCTACGTCGGCTCCACCATGACCGTGGCCACCTGGATGATGGCCGCCTACTTCGACTCCATCCCCATCAGCCTCGAAGAAGCCTCCTGGATCGATGGCTGCTCCGTCTTCGGCTCCTTCACCAAAGTCGTCCTCCGCAACTCCCTGCCCGGCATCCTCTCCACCGCGATCTTTGCCTTCCTGCTGGCCTGGAACGACTACCTCGTAGCCATCGTGTTCCTGCGCTCCAACGAAATCTTCACCCTCCCCATGGGCGTCCAGTCCTTCTTCCAGCAAAACAACACGGACTGGTCCGGAGTCATGGCCCTCGCGGTGATCATGATGCTCCCACCCGTCATCGTCTTCGCCACACTGAACAAATACTTCAGCGTCGGCGGCATCGGCGGATCCCTCGCCGGCCGGTAACCAGCTACCAGACGGCGCCGCCATCGGCTCTGAACCCTTTTTCGAACAAGCTCCCGCAAAGGAACCCCATGTCTTACTCACTTCAGCTCTACACCCTGCGCAATGCCGTCCAGGAGGACCTGCCCGGCACCATCAGGAAGGTCGCTGAGATCGGCTTCACCCAGGTTGAACCGTACAACTTCGTGGCCACGGCAGCCGAACTAGGTGCCGCCTTGAAGGAGAACGGCCTGACCGCCCCGTCTGGGCACGCGCCGCTGCTCAGCCAGGACCAGGATGAGATCTTTGCCGCCGCGAAGGAACTTGGCATCAGCACCGTCATCGACCCCTACCTGCCTGCCGAACACTGGCAGAAGGCCGAGGACATCCAGGCCACCGCTGCCAAGCTCAACGCGGCAGCGAAGAAGGGAGCTGAATACGGCATACGTGTCGGCTACCACAACCACGCTTGGGAACTGGAGTCCATCATCGAGGGACGCACTGCGCTGGAATACTTCGCCGATCTCCTGGACCCGGAACTGGTCCTGGAAGTGGACACCTACTGGGTTGCCGTCGGCGGCCAGGACCCGGTGGACATCCTGGCCAAGCTCGGGGACCGGGTGAAGTTCATCCACATCAAGGACGGCCCGGCCACCACCGACACCAAGGCCCAGCAGCCCGCCGGGCAGGGCAAGATCGCAGTGTGGGACGTCATCGGCGCCGCCAAGTCCCTGGAAGTGGGCGTCGTGGAGTTTGATGACTACTCCGGCGACATCTTCGACGGCATCGCCCAGAGCCTTGCCTTCCTGAACACCGGAGCGTCCGAAGGCGCCCAGTCCGAAGGAGCACGGGCATGAGCACCTCCTCCATGAAGCGGGGCCCGGTCGGCGTAGCGGTCATCGGCGCCGGCAACATCAGCAAGCAGTACCTGGACAACCTGACCGTGTTCCCGGACCTGAAGGTCCACGTCATCGCCGATCTCTTCGAAGATGCCGCGGCGGCGCGGGCGAAGGAATACGGGATCGCCGAGTTCGGCGGGGTGGACGCGGCCCTGAACCATCCCGACGTCGAAATCATCGTCAACCTGACCATCCCTGCCGCGCACGTGGAGGTGGCCACGGCCGCCGTCAATGCCGGCAAGCATGTGTGGACGGAGAAGCCCTTCTCGCTGGACCGGGAATCAGGGCTGGGGCTCCTCAAGGCCGCCGACGCTGCCGGACTGCGGCTCGGCTGCGCACCGGACACGTTCCTTGGCGCGGGGCTGCAGACGGCCCGGCGACTGATCGAGCGCGGCGACATCGGCACCCCGCTGACCGCCATGACCACGTTCCAGACCCCCGGGCCGGAATCCTGGCACCCGAACCCCGCGTTCCTCTTCCAGCACGGTGCCGGTCCCTTGTTCGATATGGGCCCGTACTACCTCACCGCGCTGGTCCAGACGTTCGGATCCGTGCGCAAAGTGGCAGCCATCGGCTCCAAAGCCAAGGAAGTCAGGGTCATCGGCTCCGGGCCCAAGCTGGGTGAAGAGTTCACGGTGGAGGTCCCCACCCATGTCAGCGCGATGGCACAGTTCGACGGCGGACAGTCCTCGCACAGCGTCTTTTCGTTCGAGTCGCCGCGGCTGCGGATGGGCTTCGTGGAGATCACGGGCACGGAGGCCACCATCTCGCTGCCGGATCCGAACTACTTCGACGGCGACATCAAGCTCTGGCGCGCCGGCGACGAAGAGTGGACGGTCATTCCCGCGACCGGCGCCGCCAACGGCCGGGGCATGGGCGTGCTGGACATGGCCCGCTCCATCCGGGCCGGGGTTCCGCACCGCGCCACGGGCAACCTGGCCTACCACGTGCTGGACACCATGGTCTCGATTTCCGAATCCGTTGAATCCGGCACCTTTGTCGACGTCGAAAGCTCCGCCCCTGCGTCGCCGGTCCTCCCCGAGGACTGGGACCCCACCGCTTCCACCCTCTAGGAACCAGGCCATGAACTCCCCCGAAAGCACGGACGGCACCAACCCGGACACCCTACCGCTGGGCGTTGCAATGATCGGCTATGCGTTCATGGGCAAGGCCCACTCGAACGCCTGGCGGAACGTTTCGTCCTTCTTCGACGTCCCGGCCTTCGAGCAGAAATTGCTCGTGGGCCGGGACGCCGCCCAGGTCGCCGAAGCCGCCGCGAAATACGGCTGGGCCGAAACCGCCACTGACTGGCGTTCGGTCCTGGAGCGGGACGACATCCACATCGTGGATATCTGCGCCCCGGGCTGGATGCACGCCGAGATCGCCATCGCGGCGCTCGAGGCCGGAAAGCACGTCCTGGTGGAAAAGCCACTGGCCAACACCCTGGCCGAGGCCGAAGCCATGGCGGACACGGCCCGGTCCGCCCGGGAACGCGGCGTGCAGTCCATGATCGGTTTCAACTACCGCCGCGTGCCCGCCCTGGCCCTCGCGAAGGAGCTCATCGCCGAAGGCCGGCTCGGGACGGTCCGGCACGTCCGTGCCGTCTACCTGCAGGACTGGCTGGTAGACCCGGATTCCCCCATGACATGGCGGCTGAACAAGGAAACCGCCGGGTCCGGAGCGCTGGGCGACATCGCGTCCCACGCGATCGACCAGGTCATGTTCCTGCTCGGCGGCACCGTCACCGAGGTCTCGGGCCGGCTGCACACCTTCGTGAACAGCCGCCCCGGGGCGGACGGCCCCGAAGAGGTAACGGTCGACGACGCCGCCTGGGCAACGCTGACACTGGACTCAGGGGCCATCGCCTCCGTGGAGGTCTCCCGCATGGCCACCGGCCAAAAAAACTCCCTGAAACTGGAGATCTACGGGGACAAGGGCTCCCTCCTGTTCGACCTGGAAGCCATCAACGAACTCGGCTTCCTGGACGCCACTCTCCCGGTCCGGGAACAGGGCTTCCGGCGGATCCTGGTCAACGAACCCGAACACCCGTACATGGCTGCCTGGTGGCCGCAGGGCCACGTGATCGGCTGGGAGCACACTTTCACGCACGAAATCCGGGACTTCCTTACCGCGATCGACGGCGGCACCCAGCCCTCGCCGTCGTTCGAGGAAGGCCTGGCCGTGCAGCGGGTGCTGGCCGCCATCGAAGAATCCGCCAACGCCAAGTCCTCCATCATCCAGCTCACCGCCTCCCCCGTCCCCGCCATTGAAGGAGCCTGACATGCCCCGCCCGTACACCCTGTTCACCGGCCAGTGGGCCGACCTCCCGTTCGAGGAAGTCGCACGCCTGGCTTCCGGCTGGGGCTACGACGGCCTGGAAATCGCCGTTTCCGGGGACCACCTGGATGCCTGGCGCTGGGACGAGCCCGGCTATGTCGACTCCAAACTCGCCGTCCTGGAAAAGTACAACCTCAAGGTCTGGGCCATCTCCAACCACCTCAAGGGCCAGGCCGTCTGCGATGACCCCATCGACTTCCGCCACGAAGCGATCGTCGGGTCCAAAGTCTGGGGCGACGGCGACCCCGAAGGTGTCCGCCAACGCGCTGCCGAGGAAATGAAGCACACCGCCCGGCTCGCCAAAGCCCTCGGCGTGGACACCGTGGTCGGGTTCACCGGCTCCTCCATCTGGCAGTACGTCGCGATGTTCCCGCCCGTGCCGGAAAAGGTCATCGAGGCCGGCTACCAGGACTTCGCGGACCGCTGGAACCCCATCCTGGATGTCTTCGACGAGTGCGGGGTCCGTTTCGCCCACGAAGTCCACCCGAGTGAGATCGCCTACGACTACTGGACCACCGTCCGCACCCTCGAAGCGATCGGCCACCGTCCCGCGTTCGGGCTGAACTGGGACCCGTCCCACTTCATGTGGCAGGGCATCGACCCCGTCTCCTTCATCTGGGACTTCAAGGACCGGATCTACCACGTGGACTGCAAGGACACCAAGCTCCGCCCCACCGGCCGGAACACCGTCATGGGTTCCCACCTGCCCTGGGGCGACCCGCGGCGCGGCTGGGACTTCGTCTCCGCCGGACGCGGCGACGTCCCCTGGGAATCCTCCTTCCGCGCCCTCACCGCCATCGGCTACACCGGCCCCATCAGCATCGAGTGGGAAGACGCCGGCATGGACCGCCTCCACGGCGCCCCCGAAGCCCTCGCAGCGCTCAAGACATTCGACTTCCCCGCCTCCCAGACGTCCTTCGACGCCGCCTTCAGCAGCAAGGACTAGGTCATGTCAGGCATTGAAACGCCCGGGGGCGGTGACGGTTTTGTCCCGCTGTTCGACGGCACCACATTGACCGGCTGGCGATCGGTACCCCGCGTCTATGGCACCGAATATCCGGGCGGTCCGGCCCTCTTGGAACGCTTTGCCGCCCTGGGCCTGACCCCGCCGGTGGAACCCGAGAAGCACCCGGCCCGCTGGTTCGTGGACGACGGCATCCTGGTCGGCGAGCAGGACTCCCCCGGCAGCGGCTACGGCGGCTACCTGGTGAGCGAGCAGGCGTTCGGCGACTTCGAACTCGTGCTGGAAATGCGCCCGGACTGGCCGGCAGACACCGGTGTGATGATCCGGCGCCGGCCGGATACGTGGGAAGGTTTCCAGGTGCTCGTGGACCACCGTCCCTCCGGCGGCATTGGCGGGTTCTTCGGCAACGGACTGGCGAGCTTCTCTGCCGTGCCCTTCGCCGTCAACGTGGCCACGGACGCAGACGGGCGGCCCACCGGACTGATTGCGGACAACCCGGCCACATCCGTGGAGCCTGTCACGGAAGAAAAGCGTGCCCGCCTTAGGTACGCCGCCGACGTCGAGGACTTCCTCAACATCTGGCGCTGGGACGACTGGAACGAACTCCGCATCCGCTGCGTCGGCGCCCTGCCGGTCATCACCACCTGGGTCAACGGTCTCAAGATCGCCGAACTGGACACAGCCAGCCTGGACTCGCCGAACTACCACCCGGCGGATGTCCTGGGTGTCCTCGGCGAGCGCGGGCACATCGCGTTGGAAGTCCACGACAATGACTCCATGTTCGGCGAGGCCCGCTGGGGCAAGGGCGCGCAGTGCCGGTGGCGAAACATCCGGATCAAGGAGCTCTAAACATGCTGTGTACCCTTCGGCCCGGCCAGCGCTGCGAGGTCTGGATTGCGTCCGTCACGGGCGAATCCGAACTCGTCTATAGCACCGACCAGTTCCTCCTCGAAGCGCCGAACTGGACCTTGGACGGCTCGGCCCTCATCCTCAACGGCGACGGGAAACTGTGGAGCTTTGATGTTGCAGGCCGGACACTCGAACAGGTCCCGCTCACCGGCATCCCGGACCTGAACAACGACCACGTCCTCGCTCCTGACGGCACCGGCATCTTCCTGTCGGCGAACGACGGCCACATCTACCGGGCAGCTTTGAGCGGCGGTCCGGTGGAACGGATCACCGACGACGACGGCTCCTTCCACTTCCTGCACGGCGTGAGTCCAGACGGCGGCGAGCTCGCTTACGTGGGTATCGCGGCCGGCGACTTTACGCAGCCGGGCCGCCTCAGGACCATACCGTCCGACGGCGGTGCTACCGCCGGAGTTGATGTCGGCCCCGGCCATTGCGACGGACCGGAATACTCGCCGGACGGAAAGTGGCTCTACCTGAATACCGAGTCCTTCAGCGCTCTCCGCGGCCACGCCCAGCTTGCCCGCGTGCAGGTTGACGGAACCGGTTTCGAGCGCCTCCTTGAGAGCGGGACCGTCGACTGGTTCCCGCACCTCTCCCCCGACGGGGAGCTGGCCAGCTACATCCGCTTCCCCGCAGGCACGGAGGGCCACCCCGCGAACTTGCCGGTCGCCGTCGTGCTTGTCTCCACCAACGACTGGACCGCACCGCTTCACACTTGGCCCCTCTTCGGCGGCCAGGGGACCCTCAATGTCAACAGCTGGGCACCGGATTCCAAGCGCTTTGCGTTTGTGGCGTATCCGCTCGCCAACACCGACTCACCAAAGGACCACGTTCGTGACTGATCAACCCACCGGCACTTCCGACGGTGCAATCCGCTGGGGCATCCTCGGCACAGGATTCATCGCCGGGCTGCAGGCGCAGGACCTGACCGAGAACGGCTTCACGGTGCAGGCCGTCGGGTCACGCTCGCTGGACTCGAGCAAGGCGTTTGCCGAGCAGTACGGCGTGGCAACGGCACACGGCAGCTACGAAGACCTGGTGGCAGACCCGTCGGTTGACGTGGTGTACATCGCCACGCCGCACCCGTTCCACCACGCCAATGCCTTGTTGGCGTTGAATGCGGGCAAGCATGTGCTGGTGGAGAAGCCGTTCACCATGAACGCCAGCGAAGCCCAGGACATTGTTGATCTCGCGGAATCCAAGGGGCTCGTGGCGCTGGAAGCCATGTGGACCCGATTCCTCCCGCACATGATCCGCCTCCGCGCCATCATCCAGGAAGGCACCATCGGTGAGGTCCGGAAGGTGGTGGCCAGCCACAACCAGAGCCTGCCCAAGGACCCCGCCCACCGGCTGAATGATCCTGCACTGGGCGGGGGAGCGCTCCTGGACCTCGGCATCTACCCGATCTCTTTTGCGTTCGACATCCTGGGAGCGCCGGAGACGATTCGCGCCAGTGCCTCCATGACTGCGACGGGCGTGGACCGGCAGACTGCAGCCATCTTTGACTATGCCGGCGGCCAGCAGGCCATCGTGGACTGCGAACTGGACGCCGCCAGCGCCAACCGGGCCATGATCATCGGGACCGAAGGGTGGATCGACCTCGAATCCACTTGGTACAACCCCGTGCCGTTCACCGTTCATGCCGTGGATGGCAGCGTTGTTGAACGCTACGAGCAGCCTGTCGCCAGCCGGGGTATGCAGTACCAGGCCGCCGAGCTGGAGCGACTGGTCAGGGAAGGCGATACCGCCGGCACCATTCTTCCTCCAAGCGAGACGGTCGCCGTCATGGCGGCGATGGACAAAATCCGCCGCCAGATCGGGCTCAGCTACGATGCCGACACTCCCGTTGAGGGAACGGTTCCGAATGACTGACACCGACTCGCCGCGGATCACCGAACTGCGCCGGCACGAGGAAGAGCTCGTCTTTCCGTGCTTTGACCATCACGACGCGTGGCGACTCGGCTCGCTCATCGCCAACCGCGCGATCGCCGAGGGCCACGCTGTGGCCATCGATATCCGGCGCCACAACCTCGTGCTGTTCCGCTGTGTCCTGCCAGGAGCCACGGCCGACCAGGAGGAGTGGATCCGCCGCAAGTCGGCCAGTACCCTGCGCTTTGAACGCAGCACAGCGCTATTGACCGAGGAGTTCTCGGCCAAAAGCTTCGACCCCACGCAAGGCGGGTGGCTCGCAGCGGAGGATTACACGCTAGCCGGAGGCTCCTTCCCTGTCCGTGTCCCGGGCACGGGCGTCGTCGCTGCTGTCACGGTTTCCGGGCTGTCCTCCGATGACGACCACCAGCTGGTGGTCGACAGCATCAGGGCCCACCTCAAGGACACAGCGGCATAGGATTTTGGGCATGACGCACGCCATCCGAAAAGCAACCGTGGACGACGCCGGCCGACTGGCCGGGCTTGCTGCCGTCACCTTTCCGCTCGCCTGCCCGCCGGAGTCCTCCCCTGCCGATATCGCGGCACACCTCGAGGCGACGCTCAGCGAATCAAACTTCCGAAGTTATCTGGCAGACCCCGACGTCACGGTCCTGGTGATCGACTCCGACGGCGACCTCCGCGGCTACAGCATGCTCGTGGACCGTCCGGCCCGGGATCCGGACGTTGCCGCCGCCCTAACCGCCCTGCCGGCCACCGAGCTCAGCAAGTGCTACGTGCACCCCGACCACCACGGGCTGGGCGCCGCGGCGGAGCTGGTGCACGCCAGCCTCGGCGAGGCCGCAGCCACCGGTGCGCGCGGAATGTGGCTCGGAGTCAACAGCCAGAATGCCAAGGCCATCCGCTTCTACGAGAAATCAGGCTTCCGGAAGGTCGGCACCAAGTCGTTCACCCTGGGCGCCACGGTGGAGCACGACTTCGTCATGGAGCGCGCCCTCCCGTAGCCCGAAACGCAGCTCCGAAGCGCGAACTGGCAGGTAATGACCTTAAATTCCTGCCTTGAGGTCTTTAGCTGCCAGTTCGCGCGGACCGGCAGTGAGCAAGCCAACAGCTGAACCGGGAATGTCCCGCCGGAAGCGCCGGTTGTCGCAGGCATGAAGATTGAAATCTGGTCAGACGTCGCGTGCCCGTGGTGCTACATCGGCAAGCGCCGGTTCGAGGCCGCCCTGGCCGAATTCCCGCACCGTGACGATGTAGACGTGCAATGGCGCAGCTACCAGCTGGATCCCTCCCTGCCGGAGCACTACGACGGCACCGAACTGGACTACCTCAGCACCCGCAAGGGCATGGCGCCGGAGCAGGTGTCCGAGATGTTTGACCATGTGGCAGCCCAGGCCCAGGGCGAGGGGCTCAACTACCGGTTCGACGCCGTCGTCGTTGCCAACAGCTTCACGGCCCACCGGCTCATCCACCTCGCGGCCACCCACGGCAAGCAGGACGAGGCCAAGGAACGGCTGCTCAGCGATCACTTCGAGCACGGCAGGGACATCGGCAGCCGGGAGTACCTGACCTCCCTCGGCCAAGACCTGGGCCTTGATGCCGCCGACGTCGCCGAGCTGTTCAGCACGGACAAATACTCCGACGACGTCCGGCACGACTTCGCCGAGGCACGCGCCCTGGGCATCAGCGGTGTGCCGTTCTTCGTGATCGACCGCAAGTTTGGACTCTCCGGTGCCCAGCCCGCCGCGACGTTCACCATGGCACTCGAACAGGCCTGGCAGGATTCGCATCCCCTGGTCATGGTCGGCACCGACGGTTCGGCCGCCGCGGATGCAGCGGCCGACGCCTGCGGACCGGACGGCTGCAGCACCTAAAGCGCCTACGACGGCGGCACGCTCCCGAACCATGCGGCACCGCCTGGCGGCGGAACGGCCCTACGTGGTGCCGTAGAAGGCGTCGTTGACGTCGTCCCGGTCGGGTTCCGTGTCCTTGGCGAGCTGGTCCAGGACGTCCAGATGGGTGTCAAGTCCCACCGGCTGTTCACCCGGCCGGCCGAGGAGGTAGCCCTGACCGGCGATGACGGGCCGGCCGGTAGCCGTAAGTCCGGGCTGCAAGAGCCGGGTGAGCATGTGCGAGGGTCACCACCCCGTACTTCTTGTTGGTCAGCGTGGCCTCCAGCGACGGCTGGAACGGGCGGCGCCCCGAAAGCCCCGTCAGCGGGTCCGCGTCAGCCTGCAGGCGCGCGTGCACGTGGCGGCGTTGCAGTGCCCGGCCCCCGAACACGTAGGACAAGGGGGTCCGCCACGAGTATCGCCGCCAGCAGTCCGAGGAGTTTGTTGGACCCCAGGTTCCCGACCAGTCCGGTGATTATTTCCGCGCGCTGGTCAATTTCCAGCACCAGCGTTCCTTCCGGCGCGGACACTGGCACCAGGAATTCGTACCTGGTCACGCCGGTGCCTCCGATTTCCGATTCGGTTTCCACGGTTGTGGTGCCTGTCGAAAGCATCTCGGAAAAACGTGTTGCGTCAGCGGTCTCCGACTCGCCCGCGCCCACCTGGCCGTCGCCTCAGGCGATCAGCGTTCCGTCCAAGCGGAACAGACCCACATAGACGGTGCCCTGGCTGCGCTGCAGGTGGTGGATTTCATCAGCAACCGCCTGCTCACGCTTGGCCGGATCCAAATCGGCGGCCGGCGATTCCTCGAGTTCCGCGGCCACCGCCTCGAAGGTCAGCCGGTATCCTTCCAGCCAACGGTCGATGATCTGCTGCCTGGCTACGGCGTACTCCACCAGGCCTGCCACCAGCATCGCGGCGGACACCGCGAACGCCCAGCGGACCATGAAGGACAGCCCCGACGCACTGAAACCGCGTTTGCTGTGGCGCGGCCGTTTGCGGGAGGAACCCGCTTCAAATTCGCGGTCCGTTCACATGTGATGGCCATGATGTTCCACAACGCCCCAGTTGCAAGGAATAACGCACACTCTACCGGCGCCACTTCGCCCCAGACAGCAAAAACATGACCTGGTTTACTGACAGATCGCGGTAAAGTGTGCGTATGCCACGGATTTCGGCCCCCAGCAACGCTGCGCAGCGCGCCGACACCCAGCGCCGCATCCTGAAGGCGTTCGGCGAGCTCCTCTTCACACACGGGCTGCCCGGGCTCACCATGACGGACGTGGCGCGGCACGCTGGCGTTGGCCGCACGGCCGTCTACAACTACTACGCCGACATCGAAGAGCTGCTGATCGCCTACGCCCTGGTAGAGACCGAGCGGTTCCTGGCCGAGCTGCGCGACTCCCTCGCCCGCCTGGACAACCCGGTGGACCGTCTGGCGCTGTATGTGCGGGCGCAGGTCGAGGACCTCAGCCGCCGCCACCTGCCGCCCGGGCCCGCCATGGGTGCGGTGCTCTCACCCTCGTCCTTCGCCAAGCTGGCCGGCCACGTGGGCGGCCTCAGCAACCTGCTCCAGGACATCCTGAGCGACGGCATGGAGCAGGGATACCTGCCGGCAGCAGACGCAAGGCAGCAGGCGCAGCTCATCCACGGAACGCTGTCCTCCAGCGCCGCCCGAGGCAGCGACGAGCCGGAGGACCTGGAAGAGCGCATCTCACGGACTGTCCGGTTCATCCAGCTGGGGGCCGGCGCCAGGTTCGACGACGGCGGCCGCCCCGTGCGCCTCAGCCCTCCGCCGGAGGCGGCGGGCTGAAGATCAGCGCTTGGCGCCCTGGGTGGGAATAACCGGCCACCGGGAGTCATCAGCAATGCGCCGGCTTTCCCGCGGGCAGCTGAGCTGGCCGGGCGTCTGGTCAACGAGCGCGGGCTTCATCAGGCCGCGGTAGTCGCCGGCCAGGATAACGTCCACGCTGGCGTCCGTGCGGCCGTCCTGGAAATAGTCCGAGCCCGGCACGTTCCGCTGCACGCTGAAGGCCGCGGACTGTCCGGCTGCCCCGGAAACGACAGCTGCCACGCCGCGGTAGCCTGTCTCGGTGTTGCCCACGGCACCGACAGCGAATTTCCGGGCGCGGAACTCGTTGGCCGCGGATTTGGCCAGGCCCGCCCGGCTGGTCGAATTGAAGACGTTGACCTTTACCTTGGCATTGGGTGTGTAGTTGAACGTGGTGTCGGGGCAGAGCGACGCCTTCTCCTGCGTCTGGATCGCCGTCGGAAACTTGATCTGGCCGTTCATGACGCCCACGGCGCCCATGATTGCCGCGACAATGAGGGCAAGGAGCAGGACCAGCACCACGCCGTGCAGGATGCGCCGCCGCAGCCGGACCGGGTTGTCCACGGTGTCGTCCGGCTCCGCGAAGGTGGCCCGAAGCTCCGGCCCGGTGATGACGCGGTGCCCGTGCAGGACCGAGGCATCCTTGGGTTTTCTAGCCATCGATCACCAGCACACGGGCGTGGATGGCGGTCCGCTGGTGAAGGGCCGTGCGGACCGCCCGGTGCAGGCCATCCTCCAGATAGAGCGTGCCTTTGTACTGCACAACATGCGGGAAGAGATCGCCAAAAAATGTTGAATCCTCGGCCAGGAGGGCTTCAAGGTCCAGGGTCCGCTTGGTGGTCACGAGTTCATCCAGGCGCACCGGCCGCGGCGGAAGGGCGGCCCAGTCCTTGGGCGTGCTGAAACCATGGTCGGGGTAAGGGCGTCCCTCGCCCACAGCTTTGAATATCACCATGCAATGCTAAGCACCTTGCCGGTCCAAGGGAATGTGGAACCCGCCCGGCCCGGAGGTTGTAGCCAAACAGTAACCATGTGTCACATCGGGCCGACTTCCGCCCGCCACCGCCGGCCGGCCGGCGCCGGCTGTAAGAATGGAAGCATGACTGCACCCCCTGCGAATGCTGCCGCCGCCGGCCTTGGCGCCCACACGCCGTCGGCTCCTGCCCTTGCCCTGCTCCTGGACGTCGACGGTCCGGTCGCCAGCCCCGTCACGCGGGACGTCAAGCCGGAAATCATTGCCGACCTGGTGGCCCTGGCCTCGGCGGGAGTTCCGGTCATCTTCAACACCGGCCGTTCGGACGCCTTCATCCGCGAGCAGGTCATGGAGC
Source organism: Arthrobacter sp. KBS0703 (assembly GCF_002008315.2). NCBI lineage: Bacteria > Bacillati > Actinomycetota > Actinomycetes > Micrococcales > Micrococcaceae > Arthrobacter > Arthrobacter sp. KBS0703. Next base: position 3,349,673 of record NZ_MVDG02000001.1, read on the forward strand.
CGATGATCGCCGCGGGGATGCCTGCCGGGACCCTGATCCACGCCATCTGCGAAAAAGGCGCCGTGTGGTTCAGCTACACCGCGGCAGGTCCGGGTCCAATCCACGTGGACCACGAGCTCGCCGTCCCCGCCGCGTTCGGGGACGACGTCCGCCGGATGGTGGCCGAGGACTACGCCTCGCACATGTTCTTTGACGAAACGAAGCGCGCCATGGTGTCCGTGGAGCAGCACATCGAGGTGCCCAGCGGGGAGTACCTCGCCGAGCAGGAGCTGTTCGACGCGGAGGCGGTTGAGCTGATGGGGCGCCACGGGCTGGGCGTGGTCAGGCTGGACCACCACGCACCGAATTCCGATGACCAGATCGATTACCGCGTGGATCCCACCATCATCTCGACGGACATCGAGTCGGTCCGCCTCGGCAAGGACCTGGGCGCGAGCAGGGCGGTGGAGCTGCTGGCGGCCCAGGGCATCACGCCGCAGGCGTGGCGGACAGTGGGCGATTCCCGGACGGACTACGCCATGGCCGACTGGCTGCACCACAACGACCACCAGGTCAAGCACGTGGACGTCCGGCCCACGGACGGAGTGCCGGTCAAGCCCTATGACGTCCTCACGGCCGCCGATCTGGGCCTGGACGGAACGGTGATTCACGACGACGCCGGAGGGGCCTTCCTTCACAGGTGGAGGGAAGCGCTGGCTGGCTGAGCCCGCTGCCGCCGCAGCGGCGCCAGTAATTTCCCTGCAGTTTTTTCGGCAGGACTATCATGCAAGTAAGACCCCACCCCCGAACAGCACGGAGAATCACCATTACAGACGTAACGGTTCAGGATGATATTTACTACGGCGGCCAGGCATCCGAGGACGTACCCGCGCATGCGGAAGTAACGTCGCCGGCGGCTGTTGCGCGCCTCAAGCATCGCCCCGACGTCGTGCGCCGCTCGGGCCGGTATGCGCTGATCAATGAGAACCGGACGCCGTACCAGGCGATGGTGGAGGACCTGCTGTTCCTCCGGAACGTGCTGGCCGCGGCCGGGCTGGATTACCTGCTGGTCCGGGGCAATAACGACCGCCCGGTGATCGCGCTGGACTGGAAGAACCGGAAGAAGCTTCGCGCCGCCCTCGTGGACGCCTGCCGGAACGAACCGTTCTACTCGATGACCGTTGACGCCAAGAAGAAAACGGCCGTGCTGGTGGCCGACGGTGAACTCTCAACCAACCGGCAGGCACGGATCTTCCGGCTGTACCGTCCCCGCGTGGAGCCGACCGGCGGCTTCGAATTCGGCGCTTCCGCCGGCGTGCAGGTGGAGCTGTGGAGCTTCCAGGGCAACGAAGTGATCCTGCCGATCGAGAATTCGCTCACCCGCCGCACCATGTTGGCAAACGACGCCGTCCGTGGAACCGTTGAGCGCTACGGCCACACCTGGCCCACCATCGAGAACATGTTTGCGGACCACGCGAGCGACATCAGCTTCGACATCGACCTGGTCTTCTCGTGGGTGGACGGAAGCTCTCCGGAATACATCGCAGCCCGGCGGGCACGGATGGCCGGAGCCGTCGTGGGAGAAGGCGACGACCACGAGGCGCGCTACCGCCAGATCAATGAGCTCAAGTATGCGCTCCGGTCCGTGTACATGTTTGCACCCTGGATCCGCCGCATTTTCATTGCCACGGACTCCCCCGCGCCGGCGTGGCTGGCGGACCACCCGTCGGTGACGATCGTCAACAGCGAGGAGTTCTTCGCGGACCCCTCCGTGCTGCCGACGCACAACTCCCAGGCCGTCGAGTGCCAGCTGCACCATATCGAGGGCCTGTCCGAGCACTTCCTGTACTCCAATGACGACATGTTCTTCGGGCGGCCGGTCGGACCGGACATGTTCTTCACGCCGGGCGGCATCACCAAGTTCATCGAGGCGGAGACCCGCATCGGCCTCGGTGACAACGACGCTGAGCGCAGCGGATTCGAAAACGCCGCGCGGGTGAACCGCAAACTGCTGTGGGACCGCTTTGGCCGGATCACCACCCGGCACCTTGAGCACACGGCCGCACCGCTGCGGCGCAGCGTGATCGCCCAGATGGAGCAGGAGTTCCCCGCGGAGTTCGCCAAGACGGCGGCCAGCACGTTCCGTGCCGCGGACAACATCTCCGTGACCAATTCCTTCTACCACTACTACGCTCTGCTCACCGGACGCGCGGTGACGCAGACGGCGGCCAGGGTCAGGTACGTGGACACCACGGCCCGCGCCGGCCTGAACTACCTCCCCAAGCTGCTGTCCAAGCGCAACATGGATTTCTTCTGCCTCAATGACGGCAGCTTCCCGGAGGTTCCGGCAGAGGAACGGGCGGAACTCGTCACCGACTTCCTGGAGAAGTTCTACCCCATCAAGGCGCCCTGGGAAAAGTAGCAGGGGACGGAAAAGCAGCCGGGCACAGCTGATTGCCCCGGGCCGCGAGGCAGCCGGGGCGGGCTGCTATTTGGTGGTCAGGACCTGGCGCTTTGCCTGATCGGGAATGCGGATGCCGGCAGCGGCCAGCCGCCGTTCCGTCTCTTCCGGGCTCACGTATTCCCCGACGGTCGGTGCGGCTCCCAGCGGAACCACCGAATGCACGATCGTGTGCTCATAGACGTGCACCAGGTTGAAGGCCTGCCCGGCGTCGCGTCCGCGGGTGCCGCCCACCGGAACGTTCAGGTCCTGGGTGTAACAGGTGGCGGAGGCCACCGACACCGGGATACCGGCGAACGTGCCGGTGGTCGAGTAGTGCAGGTGCCCGGCGAGGATGGTGCGGACATCAGAGTTGCGGACCACTGCGGCCAGGGCAGCCTGGTCACGGAGCTCCACAAGCACGGAGAGGTCCAGGACGGAGGGCACCGGCGGGTGGTGCAGCGCGAGGATGGTGCCGTCCGGGGCGGGCGTCTCCAGCTGGGCGGCAAGCCAGTCAAGCTGACCGTCGCTGAGCTCGCCGTGGTGGAACCCGGGCACGGAGGTGTCCATGGTGATGACCCGCAGGCCGTTCACATAGTAGCTGTGGTCCACAGGATCGTCGTTGCCGGGCTGGTCCAATAGGCCGGCCCGGAAGTTGGCACGGTTGTCATGGTTACCCATAGCCCAGATGACCTTGGCACCGAGATCCCTGCACGCCGGTTCAACGATGGCACGAAGCTTGGCATACGCCTCGGGGTCGCCTTTGTCCGCCAGATCGCCGGTGAAGATCACGGCTTCGGGCCGCGCGCCCGAGGCTTGAACCTCGTCGAAAAGCTGGATCAGGCGGGCTTCGCTGTCTACGGCTCCATAAAGGGGGTCCGGACCTCCCAGCAGGTGGGGGTCACTCAGGTGGAGTAGAAAATGACGTGGCCGGGGGTGCTCGGCCTCGATGAGCTCCATTGCTGCCTTCGCGGTAGTGAGGAAGCGGGGCGCCTCCTGTGTCCCTCTCAGTACGCTCCATCCAACCAGATAAAAAGCGAACTTTGGGGAAACTGGAGTTGGCATGTTGAAAAATTACGGCTGCGCCGCCGCTTTCGGGCTACCTTCCTCGCTTTCGTTTAATGACGGCGGGCATCACTCGATGACCGCCTTGATGGCTTGCCGCAGCTCCGGCGACGCCGGATCCACGGCGGAGGCGAACCGCCCCACAATTTCACCGTCACGGTTGACCAGGAACTTCTCGAAGTTCCACGTGACCGTGCCCGGCAGAAACGTCTTCTTGATGGTCAGCTCGCCGTACAGGGGGTGCCGCGCTTCGCGTCGGACGTTTGCCTTGGCGGTGAGGGGGAAGGTGACGCCATGCTGCTGCGTGAAACCGCACTCGGAGGCCGAGTTAACCACCGGCATTGCGTTCCCTGTGAAGCGTCCGAAATCGGTAGCGGTTCCGTCGTTCAGTGTCAGCGGAATCGTAGGGAGGGAAGTCACATGGTGCCTTCTGACCGGGTGCATAGCTGTCATTAGTGACAACGGTATTGGCTCCCGCTGCATTCCTTCGACCTCCTAACCCGGCTGGCGGACCAGCCGGACGGCGGGGCAACCGCCGCCGCACCTACGGCGCGGCGGCGGGCTCCACCGGCACTACTCCTTCAGGCACGGCCCCTGAGGCGGCTGCCGCAGAAGCATCAGTTAGAACAACCGTCGACGACGGCACAGGCGCCGGATCAGCCGTGGGAACCGGCTCCGGCTGGGACGGGGCCAGGCTTTCCGTGGCCGACGGCGTTGGGACGGGATCTGTCACCGGCACGGACTCCGTCGGTACCGGCTCCGCCGTCAGGGCAGGTTCAGTGGGAGGAACGGGGTCGACGGGCGCCGGGTCGGTGGTCACGGGCGGCGGCTCCACCGGTGCCGGTTCAACCGGTGGCGGTGTCGGCTCCGCCGGAGGCGGCGTTGGCGTGGGAGTCGGGGTGGGTGTCGGCGTGGGGGTGGGTGTCGGCGTCGGAGTGGGCGTCGCAGGCGGCGTCGGGGTAGGCGTCGGTTTCGGCGTCGCAGGGGCCGTCGGTTTGGTGGGTGTGGCGGTCGGCGTCGAGGACGGCCGTGGCGACGACGAGCTGGGTGCCAGTGCGGTCCGGGGCAGGCTGGCCGCGGAACTGGTCCGCGGCTTGGCGGCCAACGCGGCAGCAACAGGAGACAGGCTGTCGTCGGTGTTCCCCGGCAGGGCGGGGATCGCCCAGCCCGAGGTGAGGGCGGTGCTGGGGTCGAAACTGGTCAGGACCGCCGGAGTCAGCCGGTCCACCTGCCGGATGGGCAGCAGGGTCCATTTCATCGGGTCCTCGTGCTGTCCGTCCTTGATCACTTCGAAATGCAGATGGCATCCGGTGGAAGCTCCGGTAGTGCCCACTTCTGCAATGACCTCGCCAACCCGTACCTGATCGCCTTTTTCGACTGCTATGCCCTGGAGGTGGTTGTACGTGGTGATCAGCCCGTTACCGTGGTCGATCTCCACACGGTTGCCACCGCCCCAGGGGTGCCATCCGGCCGCCCGGACCACCCCGGAGTCGGCCGCGTAGACGCGGGTTCCACAGGCGGCGGCGAAGTCCTGGCCCCAGTGGAATTCGCCATCTTCGCCGGTCAGCGGGTTATGGCGCACTCCGAACGGAGAAGTCGGGTTGAGCACTTCAAGCGGCGCCATGAGGAAGCCCTCGCCGGGCCGCTTCAGTTCAGAGGACGCCACGCCCGGCGTCCGCGGCTTGGTTCCGGTCTTTGCAGTCGACGTGTCCACCACCGTCCGGCCGTAAGGGACCTTGGCCAGGGCGTCCGCGGCCGGCTCGCCCAGGGCATGGCCTTCGTGCGTGGTGTCCGGATCAAGCAGGGATGGGCCCACAACGCCGGAAGGAGGTGTCAGCGGGATGGCGTCCCCGACGGGCTGCTGCACTGAACCGGCCGGTCCCTGGAACCCAAAGGCGAAGACGGAGAACCCAACGACCACGGCCGCGGAGAGACTCCGCAAGGCGATCCGCCCAGGTCCGATAACCCTCGGCGCGTGTCCGTGTCCCCCATGAGCTGCCACTGATTTCTCCTGAATTAGGACCCGCCAAACTCCTATCGCGACGAGCATTGTCCTCCATTGTGGCCACACGCTCAGTCCGCGGGAAACCCCCAAAACTGGGGGGCTAAATACGGTGTTATTTATAGGCTTAAGCCGCCAGCGTCCCTGGGCAACAATGGAAACATGCGGAATTTCCTGAGGGAATGGCGGTCCGAAGTTCGGCGCGCGCTCACCGGAAGCCCGGAGGAGCCGCCCGACTGGGCGCTCATGTTTGGCCAAGGGGACGACCCCGGATATTTCCTCCCGGGCTCAGCTGTCTGGACCGTCCACGGGGGCATGCCCGCGCTCATCGCAGGCATCCGGTCATTGCTCATGCAGTCGCTTCACCCCGGCGTCCTTGCCGGGGTCCACGACCACTCGAAATTCCGCGAGGACGCCCTGGGCCGCCTCGCCAGGACAACCCGCTGGATCCACGCCGTCACGTACGGTTCCCAGGCCGACGCACTCGCCGCGTGCAAGCGCGTGCAGCGGATCCATGAGTCGGTGCACGGAAAGTACACGGATGGACAGGGTGAGGTCCGGGACTACTCGGCGAACGATCCCGACTTGCTCCGGTGGGTCCACGTCACCTTCACCGACTCGTTCCTCTGCGCGCACAAGCGGTGGGGCGGGTCTATCCCGGGCGGTCCCGACGCGTACGTCCGGGAGTGGGCGCAGGCGGGACGGCTGATGGGCGTGGACTCTCCTCCGCTGAGCGAGGCCGAACTGAAACCCGAATTGGACGCGTGGTTCGCCTCGGGCGGTCTTCGTGCCGACGAACGGGTTGCCGAAACTGTCGCCTTCATCCGCAATCCGCCCCTGCATCCGCTCCTGAAACCCGGCTACCGCGTCCTGTTCGAGGCCGCGGTGCTCAGCCTGGAGCCCCGGTACCGCGCCATGCTCGGCCTGCGGACCGCCCGGCTTGGTCCCCTGCCGCTGCCGGTGACCATCGCCGCCCAGGTGACCCTCGCCGTCGTGCGCCTTGCACTGGACCGGACCGGGCCAAGTGAGCGCTCGGCGCGGGAGCGGCTCCGCCGGCTGGGCGTGGCGTAGGAACCAGAAAACCCGGTTCCGACAATGTCGAAACCGGGTTTTCCGATGGCGGAGAATGGGGGATTTGAACCCCCGAGGGCGTTAACCCAACACGCGTTCCAGGCGTGCGCCATAGGCCGCTAGGCGAATTCTCCAGTAGCTTCTGAATCAAAAGCAGATACTAGAATACCTGAACTTTTCGGCATCGCCCAATTGGGCCAGCCGGGGGCTTCACACAGGCCGGCGACGGGAGGCACTGCACCCGCCCGGCCGCCGGTCAGCGAACGGTGACGCGCGGGTGCCCGGCTGGCAGGATGGTTGCCATGTCCCAGCTCCACGCCCTCGTTGCCTATGTCCCGGAATCACACGCCGAGGCAGTGCTCGCCGCCATCGGGGATGCCGGCGCAGGCCGGCTCGGCAACTACTCGCACTGTGCGTTTACGGCTCCGGGCACGGGGCGCTTCACGCCCCTCGCCGGCGCCGAGCCCTTCATCGGCGCAAGGGGCGTGCCGGAGCAGGTGGCCGAAGTCCGGATCGAGTGCGTGGTGGACGACGGAATGCTCGACGCCGTCATCCGGGCGCTGCGGGCGGCCCACCCTTATGAGGAGCCCGCCTTCATGACCTGGCCCGTGAACGGGCATCGGTGAGAGGCCCGATATCGGCGCCCGGACGGCAGTGCCGGAGCCGATTCGGGGCACGCCTAAACTTCGGGTAAACTGTCTGACGGCCCCTCATGTGGCGTCATCCTGTTGAACTCCCCCAGGACCGGAAGGTAGCAAGGGTAAGCGGGCTCTGGCGGGTGCATGAGGGGTCTTTTATGTCAGTCCCGATTGGTAGGGTTTTCTCTGTGACTGTTACTACTGCCCTTTACCGTAGATACCGCCCCGATTCGTTCGCGGACGTTATCGGGCAGGAACATGTCACGGAGCCGCTCATGACGGCACTGCGCAAAAACCGGGTGAACCACGCCTACCTGTTCTCGGGTCCGCGCGGCTGCGGCAAGACCACCTCCGCCCGCATCCTGGCCCGCTGCCTCAACTGCGCCAAGGGCCCCACGGACACCCCCTGCGGCGTATGCCCCAGCTGCGTGGAACTGGCCCGCGGCGGCTCCGGATCACTCGACGTGATCGAGATCGACGCCGCCAGCCACGGCGGCGTGGATGACGCCCGGGACCTCCGTGAGCGCGCCACGTACGCTCCGGTGCGGGACCGCTACAAGATCTTCATTATCGACGAGGCCCACATGGTCACCTCGGCGGGCTTCAACGCCCTGCTGAAGATCGTTGAAGAACCCCCGGAACACATCAAGTTCATCTTCGCCACCACCGAGCCGGACAAGGTCATCGGGACCATTCGGTCACGCACGCACCACTACCCCTTCCGCCTGGTGCCGCCCGAGCCGCTGATGGCCTATCTGGAGCTTCTCTGCCAGCAGGAAAACGTGCCCGTGGCGCCCGGCGTGCTCTCGCTCGTCATCCGCGCCGGCGCCGGGTCCGTCCGCGATTCCCTCTCCGTCCTTGACCAGTTGATGGCGGGCGCAGGCCCCGATGGCCTGGATTACGAGCTTGCCGTGGCGCTCCTTGGCTACACCCATGCATCGCTCCTGGACGACGTCGTCGAGGCGATCGCAGCCTCTGACGCCGCCACCGTCTTCCGGGCAGTGGACCGCGTTATCCAGACCGGCCACGATCCCCGCCGCTTCGTCGAGGACCTCCTGGAACGCTTCCGGGACCTCATCATCGTCCAGGCAATGCCGGAAAGCGCCCAGTCCATCCTCCGCGGCATGCCCGCGGACCAGATTGCCCGGATGCAGAACCAGGCGCACAACCTGGGTGCCGCCGAGCTTTCCCGCGCAGCCGACGTCACCAATACCGCGCTGACGGAAATGACCGGCGCCACGTCGCCGCGGCTGCACCTCGAGCTGCTCTGCGCCCGCATCCTGCTGCCCAGCTCCGAACAGACCGAACGCGGGATCGCGGCCCGGATTGACCGCGTGGAGCGGAGGCTGAACTACGCAGGGAACGACGTCGGCGCTCCCGCCGGCGTGTCTGCCGCCCCTTCGCCTGCTGCGGCTGTTTCTGCAGCTCCTGTTCCGCCGGCCGCGGCTCCCGTTGCTCCCGTTCTGCCGGCCCCGGCTGCCGATGCTCCCGCCGCTGCCGCGCCTGCCCCGGCCGCTTCTGCACCATCCCCGTCAGCACCAGCAGATCCGGCCGCCCAGCCGCCCGCTGCCGCGCCTCCGGCTGCCCGCAACGGGCGGCCTCCCCGCCGCCGCGCCAGCCGGGCGGGAGCCCCTCGCCGCACCCCGAATCAGTACCGATGACTGGCCGGTTGATGAGGCACCTGCCGGCGCCCGCGGGGCGGCTTCGGCACCGCGTGCCGACGCCGGCCGGGAGGCTACTCCGCAAAGCCCCGCCGCCCAGCCCCTGCAGGCGCCCCGGCCCGCTCCCGGAGAGCAGGCTGCGCAGGCTGTCCAACCGGCACCTGCCCGGGGTCCGGAGGCACGGCCGGAACCGGCCGCGGCACAGTCTGCCCGCCGCAGCGCGCGGCAACGGCACCGGCCGGCGCAGGTGCCGACGTCGAGGTTCTTCGCCGCGCGTGGCCGGAGGTCCTGCAGACCCTCACCAAGATCAAGCGCAGCACGTGGGCCCTCGTGGAGCCGAACGCCCAGGTCGGCCAGTTCGACGGCCAGGTGCTCACCCTCGTCTTCACGACGTCCGGGCTGGCCGGTGCCTTCGGCCGGGCGGATCATTCCGAAAATCTGCGGCAGGCCATCCATAAGACGATCGGCATCGACTGCCAGATCACTGCTGTGGCGGCCGGGTCCAGCAGCTCAGCGAGCTCTGAGCCAAACCCAAAAGCGCCTACTAGCCGGGACGTCCCGGCTACCACCACGGATGCGGATTGGGGGCTTGCCCCTGCCGCGCCCGACTCAACGCCGCCTTCGGCACCCGAGTCCGCGCCGGTTGCACAAAGCGGCGCAGCGTCAGTTGCGGCCACCTCCGCCGCCGGCATTTCCGCCGCCGGTCCTTCGGACGGAGTCCCTTCGGGGGCGGGTCCGGTCCCGGCAACGCAGCCCGCCGCTTCTGCGCCGCCCGTTTCCGCGCCGACCGTTTCCACCCCCACCGTTTCCAGTCCGGCTGTGTCATCCTCGGCTGTGTCTTCTCCGTCAGCGGCTTCCGCCGGATCCACCCCGGCCGAAGCGGTCGGGGCTGAAACGGCCGGGGCTGCTGGTTCCACGCCTGCGGGTTCGGGCCCCGGCAGTGCAGGTGATGACCAGTCGCCGGCACGCGGGCAGTCCTCACCGGCGCAAGCTTCGCCTCCGCAGGCGTTCGACGCCGCGCAGGCCGGCGCTTACTCCTACCCGGACGACGATTGGGGGCCGCCGCTCGACGAGGACGCGCCGCCCCTGGATGAAGAACCCCCCATGGACTGGGAGCCGCCACGCCAGGCTCCGGCACGCCCTGCCCCGTCTTCGCCCGACCGGCCCAGCACAGCTCCGGCTACGGTTGCTCCTGCCACCGCCGCCCCTGCTTCACCCGCTGCGGCCGGCCCGGCCACCAACGCGCCCGGCACCGCTGACCCCACACCCACACGGAACGCGTCCGACGATCCCTGGTCGCGTGCCGTTGAGCAGGCCCCCGGTGTGTGGCTCCTCGGTTCGGAGACCAATGTCGGCAAATCCCAAGGCGAGTCAGGTGACGCGTCGGAAACGGTCCCTCCGGAGCCGGCCGCCCCGAGCTATGAGCCGGCAGCGGCACAGATTCCCCGGACAGACCGCCCGGCCACCAGCGTCCCTGATGCGCCGGTCCCGGCGACGGGCACGGCACAGCCGCCGGGCAACGGCGGTACTCCCCCGCCGGCCGAGGTGCCCGAATCGGACGTGCCCCAGTTCGCCCCCGCTTACGCCATGGCATCCGCCCAGGCCTCAGGCAGCCATGACTACGGCGTCCCGGGGCCGAGTATTCAGTCGCCCGCCGCGCAGGCCGTCGCCGTATCAACAGAGGTGCGCGTGCCGGTCTTCGCACCGAGCGCTGCCCCGGCTACACAGCCTGGCCCGGCGGCCGCTCCCGCCCCGGCAGGTGTGGCGACAGCCGCGCCTCCGGTGCCCGGCAGCGGAAAGCTGAGCCTGTACCAGAGGCTGTCCAACAGCCCCGAGGCCGAGGCAGGGCGGGCCAAGGCGCCTGCCCGGCAGACCGAATCTGCCGCGCCGTACGTGCAGGACATTCCCAGCGCGGACGACGAAACCATCGAGGAGTCGGGCGTCTTTGGCCGGGCCGCCGTCGAGCGTATTCTGGGCGGGAAGCTCATTGAGGAACGGTCCCTGGACGGAAGCCCGCTGCTGCCCCGCTATTAGCCAACCCGTCACCGCCTGACAGCCGGGCGTCCCTGCCCGGCCCCTCTCCGCCCATGCCGGCCGGAGGTCTTCCAACCAAGTAATCGAGGACATTGTGTACGAGGGTGCAGTTCAAGAGCTGATTGATGAGCTCGGACGCCTCCCCGGCGTAGGGCCGAAGTCGGCCCAGCGGCTGGCCTTCCACATTCTGGAGGCCGACCCCCAGGACATGAAGCGCCTGGTGGAGGCCATCACCACGGTGAAGGAACGCGTCAAGTTCTGCACGGCCTGCGGCAACGTGACAGAGCAGGAACTGTGCAACATCTGCCGGGACCCGCGCCGGGACCCGACGGTCATTTGTGTTGTCGAGGAATCCAAGGACGTCCTGGCCGTGGAGCGCACCCGGTCATTCCGCGGCCGGTACCACGTGCTGGGCGGTGCGATCAATCCGATCGCCGGCATCGGCCCGGAGCAGCTGCGGATCCGCGAGCTCCTCACCCGGCTCAATGACGGCGCCATCCAGGAAATCATCATTGCCACCGACCCGAACCTGGAGGGGGAAGCGACGGCGACGTACCTGGCACGGATGCTCAAGTCGATCGGCATCACGGTCACCCGGCTCGCTTCCGGCCTGCCCGTCGGCGGCGACCTCGAATACGCCGACGAAGTCACGTTGGGCCGGGCCTTCGAAGGCCGCCGCAACGCCCTGAGCTGACCGTCCCAGGGTCACAATTCAACGCGAGGCGGACGGCGGCGATAAACTGTTGGCATTAGTACGCCGTCGCGCCGCAAGGCCGCCTGGCCGCCAAAACTCCGATTGATCCAGTGAGGGTGCACGCATGAGTATGCCCAGTACCGAAGTGAAGACCGAACCTCAGCAGCAGGAGCTGGCCGCCAGTGACTCCGTCACCACGCAGCTCATTGTGCAGAAGTTCGGCGGTTCCTCGGTGGCCGACGCTGAGGGCATCAAGCGGGTTGCGAAGCGCGTGGTCGATGCGCAGAAGGCCGGCAACGAAGTCGTTGTCGTCGTCTCCGCGATGGGCGACACCACCGATGAACTCCTGGACCTCGCCGCGCAGGTTACCGATTCCGCCCCGGCGCGGGAAATGGACATGCTTCTCTCCGCCGGCGAACGCATTTCCATGGCGCTGCTGGCGATGGCGATCAACAAGTTCGGCGCGTCCGCGCAGTCCTTCACCGGTTCCCAGGCCGGCATGATCACCGACGGAATCCACGGCAAGGCGCGGATCATCGACGTCGATCCGCACCGCATCCGGACCGCACTGGACAAGGGACACATCGCCATCGTTGCGGGCTTCCAAGGCATGAGCCGCACCACGAACGAGATCACCACCCTGGGCCGCGGCGGTTCAGACACGACGGCAGTCGCCCTCGCCGCCGCCTTGGAAGCCGACGTCTGCGAGATCTACACCGACGTGGACGGCATCTATACCGCCGATCCCCGCGTTGTGCCGTCCGCGCAGAAAATCGACCGCATCTCCAGCGAGGAAATGCTGGAACTGGCTGCCTCCGGCGCCAAGATCCTCCACCTGCGGTGCGTTGAATACGCACGGCGTTTCGGCGTGCCGCTGCACGTCCGTTCTTCATTCAGCCAGCACGAAGGCACCTGGGTCCTGCCCGGCGCCGACGACAAGATCACGACTCAAGAGGGAGTTGCCTTGGAGCAGCCAATCATCTCCGGTGTTGCACACGACCGCTCGGAAGCGAAGGTCACGGTTGTGGGCGTTCCGGACATTCCCGGCAAGGCCGCCGCGATTTTCCAGGTGATCGCTGACGCGCATTCGAACATCGACATGATCGTGCAGAACGTCTCCACGCACGGCACCGGCCGGACCGACATCTCCTTCACGCTCCCCATCGTCGAGGGGGCGGATGCCCTGGCCGCACTCCGCGCGGCCCAGCAGGAGATCGGCTTCGAGAGCATCGAATACAACGAACAGATCGGCAAGCTGTCCCTGATCGGCGCCGGCATGCGGTCACACCCGGGCGTCTCCGCCACCTTCTTCAAGGCGCTGTCCGCAGCGGGCATCAACATCAACATGATCTCGACGTCAGAGATCCGCATCTCGGTCGTGACGCACGCAGACCTCCTGGATGACGCGGTCCGCGCCATCCACAAGGCCTTCGATCTGGACAGCGAAGCCGAAGCCACCGTCTACGGCGGCACCGGCCGCTAAGGACAGGTTCCGGGCGCCCTACTTGAGGTCGCTCTTGCGGACTGCATAATGGTGCCCCTCGGAATCCGTCTCGACTTCAAATTGGGCCAGATCGTCCTCTGAAGCGTGTTCAAAATCGTCGTGCATATGAACCACCGGGGCGGCCGGATCGCCCTGGGTGGCAGGGCCGAATATGAACCGGAGCCTGTCGGTCATATCCATAAAGCCAGCAAGCACATGTGCCACAAGTCCCACCCCCTTCCCTGATCGAAGGCGGAGAGCAACCGCTCGTCCGTACTGCCGTGCCCTTATTTTACGCCGGGACCACGAAAAATGGCCCTCTGCGGAGCGTGAGAGTCATGCGCCATGGCCGCGGGGCAGGAGAAGGCTGGGGGCTTAGCGCAGGGACTTGTCCTCGGGGTTGCGCGGCACCACATACGTGCTGCCGTCCGGCCGCCGGACCGTTTCCCACTGCTGGGTCTCGGCCTCGCGCTGGGCGAGCAGCTTCCGATTCTCCTCGGTCATGTCATGCCCCAGGGAACTCCGGTTGGCCGGGCCGAAGATCGCCCTGAGCTTGCCGGTTGCGCGCATGAACCTCTGTGATGCGTTCTCTTTTTCCACGGTTTCCACACTCCATTTCCAGGACACTGCTGGAAACAACGATACACTAATTATTAGTGCACTAACTATCGAAGGGATGCCCATGACCGGACGATCGGAAGCCCCTGCCGTACCCTCAGCCACGGGGCCAGACGCAGGCTCCGATGTGCTCGAGGACGATCTCCTGCTGGAACGCCAGCTGTGCTTTGCCCTGACCGTCGCCTCCCGCAGCGTCGTCGGCGCGTACAAACCGGTGTTGGACAAGCTCGGGCTCACCCATCCCCAGTACCTGGTCATGCTGTGCCTGTGGGAATCAAGCCCGCGCTCAGTCCGCGACATCAGCGACGCCCTGGCCCAGGAGCCCGCCACCATTTCGCCTCTGCTCCGCCGCCTGGAGGCGGCCGGGCTCATCACCAGGCGGCGCGTCGAAGGAAACGAACGCGCCCTGGCCGTCGCGTTGACCCCCGCCGGGGCCGACTTGCGCCGGCAGGCCACCGAGGTCCCCGGCATCATGATGGCGAGGCTGGGCCTGACCCGGGAACAGGTGGCAAGCCTGCACCGCACCATGATGGACCTCATCGCCGCCACCGGTTCTGCCCGGAACTAGCGCCCCGGAAAGCGCCGGCGCTTCGGCGCAAGCGGCAAACGCGCCACACGGACGACGCCGGCACTCACCACCTGTGGTGAGTGCCGGCGTCGTACGCTGTTGTCCTGACGGCTACGGCGCTACGGGCCGCACCGCCACCGGCGAGCGGACGCTGTTCTTGGACGAGGTCCAGGTCAGCGAGCCCATGGAGTAAGTGTCCAGCGCAGCTCCGGAAGTGGTGAAAGTGACGGTGAAAGTGGCGCTTTCACCCTCAGCCAGGGTCAGCTCGGCAGGGCTCACCGTTGCGGTGACGCCGGGGAGCGAGATAGCCGCCCGGTAGGTTCCCGCTGTCAGTGCCGTAACGCTGCGGGTGACGGTCTGGCTGCCGGCCAGCGAACCGAGCGCAATTGACGGCACATTGACATCCTTGGCGGCAATCGCCGCCACGCCCAACTGGAATCCCTGCCCTTGGAGGAAGCCCATCCAGTCGGCGATTCCCGCGTCATAGACGAGCCCTGGGGACGAGAATTTGGCGGGATCCACGTGACCTGCGCCCTGCGCGAAGACGTCGTGCACGGCTGCACCGTCAGCGTTGACCAGGTCATAGGCGGTGGTCATGATGGCGGACTTCACAGCCGCCGGCGACCACTGCGGGTGCTTTCCGAGCAGCAGGGCGCCGGAGCCGGCAATGTGGGGCGCGGCCATTGATGTGCCGGACAGGAACCCGAAGTCCTCGCCCTTGAAACCTATCGGCGAAACGGCCGCCAGGACTGCCACGCCGGGAGCAGTGACGTCGGGCTTCAGCAGGTCGCCGTCGGACGCCAGCGTTGGCCCGCGGGAGGAGAATTCCGCGATCTGCGGCACCGGCGGCAGTTTCGCGCCCGTGGTGTCAGTGGCCTTGAGGCTTGCCTTCAGCCCCGGATTCGCCGTGACCACATCCTTGATCTTGGGGTCGTCGATGTGGACGGTGGGAACACTGTGCAGGTCCGCGTCGAGGGATCCCGGGGTGAGGTTGACCAGCACCATGCCCACACCGCCGGCCCGCTTCACCTCGTCACTCTTGTCGACGCGCGGCACCACACCCCGGTCGCAGACCACGATCTTTCCGGCCGCCTTGGCCGGGTCCAGGGTGTTGGGAGCGCAGAGGGCCGCGTTCGCGTCCACGGCAGCGGCCGCCTTCACGGTTACTGCCAGGACGATGGGCTTCGAGTCCACCTCGGTGCTCATCACGCTGGCTCCGGCGAATTTCGCGCCGTTGGACAGCTCAGCGGTTCCACGCAGGGAGTTGTCGAACGTGGAGGCCGCAACGCTGGTCAGCCAGGGACCCGCGTGGTTCACCGTGCCCGCCCCCGGACCGGAGTTGCCTGCCGACGTCGCCACAAACACGCCGGCGGCCGCGGCGTTGAGGAAGGCCAGGGAAACGGCGTCAACCGTTGAATTGTTGTTGCCGGAGATGGAGTAGTTCAGTACGTCCACGCCGTCCAGGACCGCATCCTGGATGGCGTTGAGGATGTCGGATTCCAGGCAGCCCGTTGCCTCCGGGACTGCGCCTTCCCAGCAGACCTTATATACGGCGATCTTCGCCGCCGGGGCGACGCCCGAGCTCTTGCCGAAGTCCCGTCCGCCCGCCACCTGGGTGACGTCGCTGTTCCCGGCCGCGGTGCTGCCGGTGTGCGAACCGTGGCCGTTCACGTCCACCGGGGAAAACTTTTCAAGCGGCGACCGGAGCTCAGGGGGAACCGCGGCCTTGTAGGCCTGGTCGTAGAACCTGGCGCCAAGGACTTTGCTGTTGCACTCGGTGCCGTCAAAGCCGTCACCGCTGACGCAGTTCCCGACAAACGTTCCGCCGTTGGCCTTCTGCATGCCAATGACGTTGTCCTGGAGACGGAAGGGTTCGCCGACCTTGGGGCGGCCCGACAACGGTTTGACCTCGTCGCCGGCGAAGAAAGGGTTCTCCGGCGAGTAGCCGGTGTCCAGCATTCCCACAACCACACCCTTACCGGCATCGCGCTTGCCGCCGAAGTGCTCATTCCAGACGCCGTCGCCGCCGGGAAGGCCGAGGAAATCGCTGGTGGAGTAGTCGGGCTTGCGCAGGCTGTCGGGGACCACGGCCAGCACGTTACCGTCACCGGCCAGCCCCTTGACCTGCGCCGCCGAGAGTACGGCGCTGAAGGCGTTGACGGCCAGGGTGAAGCTCCTGTTGATGGTCACGCCCTTCGCGGCGGCCGCTTGCCTCTGCTTGGCCTTGAGGTGCGCGTCGTACTTACGCGAGTTGGGGCCGGAGGGATTCAGCTTCTTGCCCTTCGGGACCGCCGTGCCGGGAATGCCGGGCACACCGCCCGAATACGTCGCCAGCGGCTTGTCCTTGAGCATCACAATGTAGCGGCCGTCGAGCGATGAGCCGCCGGGGCTTGCGGCCGCCTGTGCGGATACCGGCCCTGGCGCGGCCGTCGTCGGCGCGGCCAAGCCCTGGCTGATGACCATTGCAAGACCAACGGCCAGTACTGCGGGTAGCCGTCTGCTGCCGGGGCGGGGGGTTTTTGGATGGGGGGTCATGGGGAGATGCCTTCCTTTGTTCTTGGACCTGTAGACCTTTGGTCCTGTGAACTGGACGCTCTGCCCCCCATGGGCGTCATCACTTTTTGGTTTTTACCGCGCACCCGTCAATGTCAGAAAGATACCGCGGACGCCGCGAAGAATCGATACCCTTCCGTTAGCAATCGGCCGATACCGTTACCGGCCCGTTCGGGCGGCCGGAAGCCGCCGACGGTAGAATGGGAAAAACTTGAGGAGACCCGGCATGCGCAAGCAACTGATTTCTGTGCTGCTCGCCCTCGGAGCGATGGGCGGGCTTGCCGCCTGCACCCCAGGCACCGGACCCGGTCAGCCTTCGGCGACGCCCACCAGCGAAGCCCCCGGCACCGGAACACAATCGCCGGGAGTCACGCCCGGCCCGGGAACGTCTTCCCCTGCGGGCAGCACGCCGCCCGACGCCGAGACCACCGTTCCCGCTCCGGCACCGCCTGCTGCGTCGCCGCTGCCGTCAGGGCCCGGCACCGGCGACGCCGAGCTCTCCATCACCGTGAAGGCGTCCAAAGACGGAACCGCCGTCAACTACACACTGGTGTGCAAGGGCGGCGTTCCCGTGGCCGAAAGCCAGCATCCCAAGGCCGCTGCGGCCTGCACGGCGCTGAAGAAGAATGCGGCCATCCTGAACCGCGCTGCGCCCAGCAAGGATGTCTCCTGCACCCAGCAGTACGCTGGCCCGCAGGTTGCCACCGTCACGGGAGTGGTCGACGGCACGCCTGTGGAGACAACGTTCTCCCTGCGCGACGGCTGCGAAATCGGCGCCTGGAACGCCGCCCAGGACGTCCTCGGTTCCTCCAGCGGGTCTGTCTAGGACTGTGGAGCACCTCAGGACATTGCCGGGCACGACTCCGGCCGCCCAGCCGCATGTGCTTCCTCCGGACGACTGGCGGGCGCGCGAGGCCGCCCATGCCGAGCGCGTGCGCCGCTACGCCGACCCCTACCTTGAACGCCGTTCGGCCGGCCGCAAGCACCCGGTGGAGGATTTCCTCTTCACCTACTACACGCAGAAGCCGGGCCAGCTCATGCGCTGGCATCCGGGTGACGGCGCCGTGCTCTCCGGCACGGACGCAGCGGCGCGGGCGGGCTGGAAGTACTACCGCACGCTCAGCACCGCCGAACTTGCCGCCGCCCGCCTGCCGGCCGGCAGCGTTGCCGTGACCCTGGACCGGGCCTCGTTCCTGGCCGAGCGCCGCGACGCCCTGGTCTTCGCCCAGATCATCCTGGCAGGCACCGCCGCCCGCCCGGCCCAGTTCGGGTGCTTCGGCCTGCATGAATGGGCCATGGTCTACCGGCAGGAGAAATTCGAGCTCCGCCACGAATACCTGAACCTGCGGCTGGGCGCCTCCGGCACCGACAAGGTGGTCGAGGACAACAGGATCCGCTGCTCGCACTTTGACGCGTTCCGTTTCTATTCGCCGGACGCCCAACCGCTGAACGAATTCTCGCCCAGCAGGGAGAACCAGCGGACCATGGAGCAGCCCGGCTGCCTGCACGCCAACATGGACCTGTACAAATGGGCCTACAAGCTCTCGCCGGCCCTGCCCAGCGAACTCATAATGGACTGCTTCGAGTTGTCCTGGCGCGTACGGGCCATGGACATGCAGGCCTCACCCTACGACCTCACGGACTGGGGCTACCCGCCGATCCGGATAGAGACGGCCGAGGGCAAGGCAGCCTACGTGGAGCACCAGCGGGCTTTCTCCGCGGAGGCCCAGGTGCTGCGGGCCCGCCTGTTGGCGGAGCTGGCGCCGATGTTCGATGCCCTGGCCGCGGAGGAGCGGCCGTGAGCCGCGCGGAACCGGCTCCCGACTTCGACCTGACGGTCACCCTGACCGAGTCCCCCGGCAGTCCTGCCCACGTCTTCACGCTGGTTTGCCGTTCCGGCCGCCTCTCCGAATCAACGCTGCCGGACCCCGCGGGGGCGATTGCCGCCGTCGAACGCTTCGGCGAGCGGATCTTCTTCCCCGAGCCTGGCCCGCCCAAACTCTGCACACAGCAGTATGGCGGTCCGCAGGTGGCAGTGGTGACCGGCCACTATGGCGGACGCACGGTGCAGTCGCGGTTCTCGCTGACGGACGGCTGCGAGATTGCGCGCTGGCGCGCACTGTCCCCGCTCCTGGGCGGAATTGCCGGGTCTGCAGGTGCCATCTGAGCCATCTTCCGCCGGTCAGGTGCCCGGCAGCGCCGGAGTAGCCGGCGTCTCAGCAGGACTCCCGCTTAACGGCAATGGCCGGCGGTGTTAACCGCCGGCCATCGCTGTCAGGACCCCAACAAAGGGAACCCGGATCCGGGACCTTCCTAGATGGAGTTATCCGGAGTCCGCGTCAGGTCGTCATTGACGACCTTCCCCGTTTCCTTCTTTTTCTTCGGATTTTCCGAAGCCGGCGGGACCCCTGCACTGCCTCCCGGTGTCACCACGACGCTGACGAACGTCGGTGCACTGGCACCGTCGAACGTCACCCGGCCAATGTAGGACCCCGGAGCCAGGGCCTTCCACGCCAGGGCGAGCTGGCCGGCCCTGCCGTTGTCAAGCCGCACGGGGTCCGGCGTCACTGTTGCGTTGCCCTCGTTTGCGCCAAGGACAGCCGCGTCCACGGATGCCTTGGTGGCCTGGCCTTTGGGGCTGTCGTAGAGGTTCACGAACATCCGGTACTTGCCCGGGGCCGGGTTGGGGATGGAGACCGATTCGCTGGCGGCAGCCGTCGCGACAACGACGGACTGGCCGCTGGGCGTGACGACCACCATGTCGAAGTCGGCGCTTTCATCCGCGGAGAACACGGACAGCTTGGCCAGAGGGACGTTCGCCGGGACCTCCACCGTCTTGACGAAGTTCGACGCATCGGCAGCGTACTTGAACGGCCCCGGAACCAGCTCAATGGCGGAGGAATCCGCCTTGGACAGTCCGTCCAGCGTCACGTTCGTGGGCGAGTTGGAACCCGAAACGATGCTGATGTTTCCGGCCCCGTTGCCTGCCGGAGCCGTGAACGCGACGTTCTTGGGCGCCACCACTGACTGAGGACGGACCGCGATCGGCGACGCCACGTTCTTGTTGGCCCCCTGCCAGGTGAGCGAACCCGTGGCGAACTGCCCCAACTTTGCGCTCTGGTTTTCGAAGGACACCTTGAACGTGCGCTTCTCGCCGGCCGCGCCGAACTGCAGGATGGACGGCGTGACCGTGACCTTCACTCCCGGCACGCTGGCCTTGGCGCGGTACACGCCGGGCGTCAGTGCGGTCACCGTGCGGGTGACCTCGATCTTGCCGGCAAGATTGCCGAGGGAGAAGGACGGGACGTTCATGTCGCGGGGCTTGGCGACGCCGAGGCCGGGCATGCCCAGATCGACGCCGGTGCCCTGGATGAACCTGAGGTAGTCATCGCCGTCGGCGTCGTAGACCAGTCCCGGATCCAGTACGCGGGCCGGATCAACCTGCCCGGCACCGGTGGCCAGCACATCGGTGTTCTTCTTGCCGTCGGCGAGCTTGACGTCGCCCGCGGTGGTCATCATGGCCGATTTGACGGCTGCCGGCGACCACGCCGGGTTCTTGCCCAGGATGAGGGCGCCGAAACCTGCCACGTGCGGCGAGGCCATGGACGTGCCAGACATGAATCCGAACTTGTCACCCCCGGCGCCGATCGGCGAGACACCGGCCAGCACGGCGACGCCGGGCGCTGCGACGTCGGGCTTCAGCAGATCCGAATCCGTGGCAATCAGCGGTCCGCGCGAAGAGAAGCCGGCGATCTGGGGCTGCGCCTCGGCGGGCAGTCCCGTGGTGTCCTTGTTGATGAGGGAGACGGTGATGGCCGGGTTTGCCGCCACCTTGGCCTTGATCGTCTCGGTGGCCGGCGGGTTGAGGTGGACCGTGGGGACGGAGTGCTTGTCGGCGTCCAGCGACGATGCGGTCACGTTCACCAGGATCATCCCGACGCCGCCGCCGCGCGCCACTTCGGCGCTCTTGGCCACGCGGTCGTACGTGCCGCGGTCACAGACCACCACTTTCCCGGCGATTTTCGCCGGGTCCAGCGAGCCCGGGCCGCACAGCCGCGGAGCGGGATCCTGCCCGGAAGCTGCATCGGCGGCAAGCACGACGCCGGCGCCCGCTACTTCGCGGTTCATGATGCTGGCCCCACGGAACTTGCTGCCGTCGGAGAACTCCACCGTGCCCTGCAGCTCCTGGGAGAAGCTGCTCGCTGCTACGGTGGTGACCCACGGTTCCCCGTGGTTGACCGTGCTGGCGTCGGGGCCGGAGTTTCCGGCCGAAGCGGCCACAAAGACTCCGGCGGAGGCGGCTGACAGGAACGCCAGGGATACCGGATCCGTGGTGGTGGACGTGGTTCCGGAGATGGAGTAGTTCAGGACGTCAACGCCGTCCAGCACGGCCTGGTTGATGGCATCAATGGATGCCGAGGTGTAGCAGCCGCCTGTGGCGGGGTCATTGTCTTCCCAGCAGATCTTGTAGATCGAGAGCTTGGCTGCCGGGGCAACGCCGCTCGTGGTTCCGAAGCTGCGGCCGTCCACGAACGACTCCACGTTGGCGTTGCCGGCGGCGGTGCTGGCGGTGTGGGTGCCGTGGCTGGCGACGTCAACCGGGGAAATGAGCTCTTCCGGCGCGCGGTCCTTCTTGGCCACCGTTGCCTCGAAGGCGTCGGAGAAGTAGCGTGCGCTGAGGACCTTGGAGTTGCAGGCGCTGCCGTCGAACCCTTCGCCTGCCTGGCAGTCACCCTCGAAGGTGCTGCCGTCCGACTTCAGCATGGCGATCTTGCCGTCGCCGGTGCGGTACGGGACGCCGACCTGCGGTTCGCCGGTGAGGGGCTTGACGTCGCTGCCTGCGAAGAACTCGCTGGAGGGCGTGTACCCGGAGTCGATGACGCCCACCACGACGCCCTTGCCCGCGCCGTTCTGGCCGCCGAACTTGGTGTTCCAGGTGCCTTTGGCCCCGCTGAGCTTCAGGAAATCGGTGGTGGAGTAGTCCGGTGCCCGCTGGGTGTCCGGAGCGACTGCGAGGACGCCGGGGTTCTTGGCGAGGTTCACGGCCTGGTCCGCCGTCAGCGTTGCGCTAAAGCCGTTCAAGGCCGCGGTGTAGCGGTGCCGGATCTGCACGTTCTCCTGTTGGGCCACCGCCGTCTGCTTCGCCTCAAGATGGGTCTGGTACCGCTTCACTTCGGCCCGGTCGGCGTCGAGTTTCCGCCCGGAGCGCGGCTTAGTGGCCTGCAGCCCCGGTGTGCCGCCGTCGTACGTGGCGGCGGGCTTTTCGGTCAGGACCACAATGTAGCGGCCCGCCTGGTAGTCGTTCGGATTGATGTTCTTTTGCTGGGCTGCCGGCGGCGTGCCCTGGATCGGGGCTGCGGTGGCCGGCAAGGCTGCTAGCGATGAAAGGAGCAAAGGCAAACCGACACACAGTGCGGCTGCTTTCCGGGCCCCCCGGCTTCGGAAGAAGCTTTTTCCTGCTGATTTCACGAGTGATTTGAACCTTTCATAAGGAACGGCCCCGGCTACGCTGCCGGGCGCAACGGTGTCGTGTCACGTTGGTTGGCAGGTCTTGTCAGGCCATGCGAACGGCAGCCGATCCCACAGTACCTACTGATAGGTAGTTATGACATAGGACACAAACACAATTTTGGGGTTGTCACTCGAAAACGGTCCGTTAAAAGCAACCGGCGGGCGCCCGCGAGGGGCACCCGCCGGTGCGGCATGCGGTAGCGCCCTGGTGGATCGGCTACTGCCGGGGCGTGCGGACCACGTCACTGATCCACTGGCGCGTCTTTTCGTCCACCGGGCCTGCGACCCGGTGCTGTTTGGCAGCGCGGTCAGCCTTGATCTTTTGGAGGACCATTTTCCCCAGCCCCGCGAAGACAGCGGCAGCAACCATCGGCAACAGTACGGATTTCGGTTTCTCACCCATTCCGCAATCCTACTGACGGCGGGGACGGCGGGCCAGAGCCGCCGTCGCCCTTCATGCGCGCCGGCGCCGGCAGCCCCGAATACGGAGTGCGCCGCCGGGGCCGGTAGAATAGGCAAGCAAGCTCGCGGAGCGCTCGTCCATGTCGTGCCATTTGTACCACCCAGGCCACAGCGGAATGGCGTGAGACGGCACCACTCCGCTGCGCCCTTACCCAATGCTCACGCACAGGAGTTACCGGATGCCCCGGATCGTTGTCGACGTCATGCCCAAGCCCGAGATTCTGGACCCGCAGGGGAAGGCCATCGTGGGTGCACTCCCCCGCCTGGGCTTCACCAGCTTTAGCTCTGTCCGCCAGGGCAAGCGTTTCGAACTGACCGTCGACGGTGAGGTGACCGACGCAATCCTGGCCCAGGCCCGCGAAGCCGCGGAGACCCTGCTGTCCAACCCCGTGATCGAGGACGTCGTCAACGTCGAGGTCGTCGAGGCCTGAAATGACTGAACTTCCCCTGATCGGCGAAGCAATCGCCGTCGCCGCCGAGCCGCGGCTGGCCGGCGCCCGAATCGGCGTCGTCACCTTCCCGGGAACGCTGGACGACCTGTCTCTTATACACATCTAGATGTGTATAAGAGACAAGCCGCCCGCGCTTAATCGTAGCGACTGTCTCTTATACACATCTAGATGTGTATAAGAGACAGGTGCCGCTGTGGCACGCGGACAACGCACTCGGTGAGGTGGACGCCGTCGTCATTCCCGGCGGTTTCTCCTACGGCGACTATCTCCGGGCCGGCGCCATCGCGCGCTTTGCGCCGCTGATGTCCAAGATCATCGACGCCGCCAACTCCGATGCCAAGCTGCCCGTGCTGGGCATCTGCAACGGTTTCCAGATCCTCACCGAGTCGCACCTGCTGCCCGGTTCGATGATCAAGAACGACCACCTGAAGTTCATGTGCCGCGACCAGGTGCTGCGGGTTGAAAACAACAGCACCGACTGGACTCTCGATTACGAGGCAGGCCAGGAGATCACGGTGCCGCTGAAGAACCAGGACGGCCAGTACATCGCCGACGAGAAAACCCTCGACGCCCTCGAGGCCGAAGGCCGCGTCGTGTTCCGCTACGTGGGCTTCAACCCGAACGGCTCCCGCCGCGACATCGCCGGCATCTCCAACGCCGCCGGCAACGTGGTGGGCCTCATGCCCCACCCGGAGCACGCGGTGGAGGTGGGCTACGGTCCCGAGTCCCTCGATGGAATCGGCGGATCGGACACCGACGGCCTCGCCTTCTTCACCTCTGTCCTGAACAAGATCGTGGGAGCAAACAAATGACGGAGACACCCTCAGTGGCAGCGCCCGTGGAGACCGCCCGGAAGTTCAACATCGACACCGTCGAGAACGCCGCCAAAACCCCTGACACCGAACTGCCCTGGGCCGAGCTGGGCCTGAAGCAGAACGAGTTCGAAGAGGTCGTCAAGGTCCTGGGCCGCCGCCCGACCGGCGCCGAGCTCGCCATGTACTCCGTGATGTGGAGCGAGCACTGCTCCTACAAGTCCTCCAAGAACCACCTGCGCCAGTTCGGCGAGAAGGTGACCGAGGAAATGAAGAAGGACATGCTGGTGGGCATCGGCGAAAACGCCGGCGTCACCAACCTGGGCGACGGCTGGGCCGTCACGTTCAAGATCGAGTCCCACAACTCGCCGTCGTTCGTGGAGCCCTACCAGGGCGCCGCAACCGGCATCGGCGGCATCGTCCGCGACATCATCTCCATGGGCGCCCGCCCGGTGGCCGTGATGGACCCGCTGCGCTTCGGCGCCATCGACCACCCGGACACGGCCCGTGTCATGCACGGCGCCGTTGCGGGCATCGGCGGCTACGGCAACTCGCTCGGCCTGCCCAACATCGGCGGCGAGATGGTCTTCGATTCCGTGTACCAGGGCAACCCGCTGGTCAACGCGCTGGCTGTCGGCGTCATGCGCCACGAGGACATCCGCCTCGCCAACGCTTCCGGCAAGGGCAACAAGGTGGTGCTGTTCGGTGCCCGCACCGGCGGCGACGGCATCGGCGGCGCCTCCGTGCTGGCCTCCGAGTCCTTCGACGACACCAAGCCGTCCAAGCGCCCCGCCGTTCAGGTGGGCGACCCCTTCGCCGAGAAGGTCCTGATCGAGTGCTGCCTGGAGCTGTTCAAGGGCTCACTGGTTGAAGGGATCCAGGACCTGGGCGCCGCGGGCATCTCCTGCGCCACGTCCGAGCTCGCCTCCAACGGCGACGGCGGCATGGAGGTCGAACTGACCTCGGTCCTGCTCCGCGACCCCACCCTGACCCCGGGCGAAATCCTGATGTCAGAGTCGCAGGAACGCATGATGGCCGTGGTCACCCCCGAGAACATCGCAGCGTTTGAAGCGGTCATGGACAAGTGGGCCGTGGAGTACTCCTGGCTGGGCGAGGTGACCGACACCGGCCGCCTGATCATTACGTGGGAAGGCGAAGTCATTGTCGACGTCGACCCGCGCACCGTTGCACACGACGGCCCGGTCTACGACCGCCCGTACGCCCGCCCCGAATGGCAGGACTCCGTCCAGGCCGACTCCTTCACCGGATCGGTCCAGGATGCCGGCCGCCCCGCCGCCCCGGCGGAACTGGCCGCTGCCGTCACCGAGCTCGTGGCTTCGCCGAACATGTGCAGCAAGGACTGGATCACCAACCAGTACGACCGCTACGTCGGCGGCAACACGGCCATGGCGTTCCCGGACGATGCCGGCGTGGTCCGGGTAGATCAGGAAACCGGGCTGGGCGTGGCCCTTGCCACCGATGCCAACGGCCGCTACACCTACCTCGATCCATATCAGGGCGCGCAGCTCGCGCTGGCCGAGGCGTACCGCAACGTTGCCACCTCCGGCGCCGTGCCGATGGCCGTCAGCGACTGCCTGAACTTCGGTTCCCCCGAGGACCCGGACGTCATGTGGCAGCTTGCTGAGGCCATCCGCGGCCTGTCGGACGCCTGCATGGAACTGGGCATCCCGGTCACCGGCGGCAACGTCTCGCTGTACAACCAGACCGGCACCACCCCGATCCACCCCTCCCCTGTGGTGGCTGTGCTGGGCAAGCTCGACGACGTCGCCCGCCGCACGCCGTCGGGCTGGCGCGAAGACGGCCAGGCCATCTACCTGCTGGGCACCACTGCAGCGGAACTGGACGGCTCGGAATGGTCCAACATGCGCGGACACCTGGGCGGTTTGCCGCCCAAGGTTGACCTCGCCGCCGAACGTGCACTGGGTGAAATTTTGATCAACGCGTCCCGCGACGGCATGGTGGACTCCGCGCACGACCTCTCCGAAGGCGGCCTCGCGGCAGCCCTCGTGGAATCCTCGCTGCGCTACGGCGTGGGTGCCCGGATCGCGCTCCAGGATGTCCTGGACCGCGACGGCGTTGACCTGTTCACGGCGCTGTTCTCCGAGTCCCAGGGCCGCGCCATCGTGGGCGTCCCGCGCTCCGAGGAAGTCCGCTTCACGGACATGTGCACCGCCCGGGGCTTTGCGCACCTTCGCATCGGCGTGGTGGACGCAGCCAGCGGCCAGCTGGAGATCAACGGTGTGGATCCGCTTCCGCTTGATGCACTCCGCGAAGCCCACGAGGCCACGCTGCCGAAGTACTTCGGCTAAGGGTTCCCTGCTTGAACCAACGCGGGGTCACTTACCGCCCATAAATCCCTCGGATTGGGCGCTAAGTGACCCCGCGTTGCTCGTTAGTCCTCGCTGTGGAGTTCGCGCTGCCGCGCGCTGAGCAGCTCGATCTCCGGCCGGGCAGCCACGAAGCGCTCGACGGCGGTGAGCACCTCCACAAGGTGCGCCCGGTCGGCGGCGACCAGTCCGGCCCCCACCCGGGCGCGCCGGTACTGCTCATGGTCCCCGACTTCTGCAACGGAGACGTCGAAGCGGCGCTTGACCTCCGCCAGCAGCGGCCTGATGAAGGAGCGCTTCTTCTTAAGGCTCTGGACGTCCCCGAGAAGGATGTCGAACTCAATCCATCCGATCCACATGGCTTAATCGTAGCGACGGGTCAGATGGTGAGTTCGCCCATCCGGTCCCAGCCCTCGCCGTCGAGCTGGCGGCTGATGATGTGCGGTGTCTCCGCGAGTGCCTGCGGCATGTCGGCCATGGCCTTCTTGAAGTGGGCACTGTTGACGTGGTCCCCCGCGGCGTCGTCCTTGAACGCTTCCACCAGCACAAACTCGTGGGGATCGTCCACGCTGCGGGACCAGTCGAACCAGAGGTTGCCGGGCTCATGCCGGGTGGCCTCGGTGAAGTCAGCCACGAGGTCGAGCCACTTCTCGGACCAGTCGGGCTTGACCTTGAATTTAACGACAATAAAGATCACGGGAGATTGCCTTCCAATCGTGGATTGCTGGGGTCAGCTTTTGCACCCAAAGGGACAATTCTTTCACCGGCCAGGGCCTGCTCGCATTCCTCGATCGCCGCACGGGCGTATTGCTGCTGGGCCGGCGTTCCTGCCCGCTCCGCCCATTGTTCGGCCAGCTGGAACTCCACCAGGGCTTCGGTAAGCCGGCCTGAGTCATGGAGCGTCCAGCCCAGGTTGTTGTGCAGCGCCACCATCCAGCGCCTGGCGAAGGCGTCGTGGGCGGTGGACGCGTACTCCAGGGCGCTCCGGGTCCAGGTTTCCGCATGCGCGGAGTCCGCAATGGCCAGCATGTGCAGCGCGTCCACGGCGAGGAACTCCTCGCCGAGATGGTCACCGAGTTCGGCCGCCTGCTCGAACAGCGGCACCGCCATCGCGGCGTGGCCGCTCGAATTCAGGACCCGTCCGCGCTCCAGCAGGATCCGGACGCCGATCGTCGGCTCGTCCTCCCCGTCAATTGAATCCAGCAGCGCGTCCGCCTCTTCGAAGCGGCCCTGCAGTCCGATCGCACGCCCCAGCTGGGTGGCGAGCTCGGCCCTTTCGTCGGCGTCGTATTTCTGGTCGGATATCGCGTCCCGGAAATGCTGCTCGGACAGCTCCGGATCCTCGAAATTCCATAAACGGTCAAGGGTCTTTTGGTCCAGCATGTACCTTCTCCTGATCAGCTTTCACCTGCGGTGAGTTGGCGTGCACCTTCAATGTATCGGGAAGTGATGAGGCTCTGCGCCCGCCTGGCAAAGGCGCCGCCCGCCGTGTAGAACCAGTTGGAGTGCCGGCTGAAGGCCGTGATCTTGAGGAACACGCTGCCGCTCGCATCGATCTGGACCTCGAACGCCTCCTCGCCCCGCTCGGGATGACCCGGCAGCGTGCCGTAGGCGAAGCCCGCCGACTGCGGCCCGTCGCCCGGCAGCGGCCGGTGGACCCACACAACCTCGCACGGGGCGTTGATGCGGAAAGGACCGATGCCGAAGCCGCTCACCACGCGCGCGCCCGGGACCACGACGGCGGACTCCGTGCGGACCCGCAGCCCGGACCGCCGCTGCAGCTCCCAGGCCAGCACTCCGCGCACCACCCTGCGGTAGACGGCGAGGCCTTCGCCGAGGTAGTTCTGCGACACCAGGCACGGGAATCCCTCCGGGGGCTGGCCGTACTCGGTGGAACCGATGCCGGGGTAGTTGAGCTCGCCGCGTGCCAGGCGCTTTTCAGTCAACGCCGAGGTCCCGTGCTGCCCGCATCGACGGATGCGGAGCCGGGGCCGGAGCCGCCGTCTGCGGCGGGGGCTCCAGCGCCTGTCTCTTATACACATCTAGATGTGTATAAGAGACACGCGGGCGCCGGCCAAACGCGCCCAGCCAAGCTGCTCCTGTCTCTTATACACATCTAGATGTGTATAAGAGACAGTAGGAATCCTCCACCATGTCGCGGATCATGTCGTCCGGCAATGATCCGTCGAGCCGCACGCCGTTCCAGTGCGTTTTATTCATGTGCCAGGCGCCGGTAATTTCGGGGTGTGCCGCGCGAAGCTGCTCCGCCAACGCCGGCTCGCATTTGAGGCTCACGGACCAGTCGTCCGGATCCATTGCGGAGGCCGCGAACATCTTGGCCGCATGCCGCGCGCCTCCGGCCACGGCGGCCCGTACCTTGAAGACGGACGTCTCCGGGCCGAAGGGGAAGTCCTCGAAGGCCCCCGGAAAGCTGAGGCAGATCTCCCTGAGTTCGGCTGTGTCCATGCAGCGAGCCTACAAAGCCTTCCACGCCGGTGCTAGTCTGCGACTATGTCACAGGATCAGGAGACGATACCTGTTCTGGACCTGGGCGCCGCGCGTCAGGCCGACGGACAGTTCAGTCCGCGCTTCATTGGACAGCTCCGCGATGCCGCGCACCGGGTCGGCTTCTTCCAACTTATCGGCTACGGGGCCGCGCCCGGCCAGGCAGAAGACCTCCTGGCAACCATCAGGCGTTTCTTTGATCTGCCCCTCGAGGAGCGGATGAAGCTGGACAACCGGCTCTCCCCGCATTTCCGCGGCTACACCCGGATGGGCACGGAGGTCACGCAGGGAAGGGCGGATGCCCGGGAGCAGATCGACTACTCCCCCGACCGTGAACCCGTACTGGATTATCCCCTCGACCAGCCATACTGGCTCCTCCAGGGCCACAACATGTGGCCGGATTCGTTGCCGGAGCTGGAGCAGGCCGCGATGGCCTGGGCCGGGCTCATGTCCACGGTGGGCGGCGAACTGATGCGGGCCATCGCTGTCTCCCTCCAACTGCCGGAGGACTACTTTGACGAACCCTTCCGGGACGCACCCGCCTGGATGGGCAAGCTTGTCCACTACGTCGGCGGAGTTGTCGAAGCGGCCGGCGACCAGGGCGTGGGCTCGCACGCCGATTACGGTTTCGTGACCCTGCTCCTTCAGGACACAGTAGGCGGCCTGGAGGTGCTCCCGCCGGGGGCCCGCGAGTGGACCTCCGTGGAACCGCTTCCCGGCGCTCTGGTGGTGAACCTTGGCGAGATGCTGGAGGTGGCAACCGGGGGCTATCTCGTAGCGACCATCCACCGGGTGCAGGCCCCGCCACCTGGCGTGGACCGCTACTCCGTGCCGTTTTTCTGGTCACCGCGGCTGGATGCGGTGATCGATCCGGTGCCCCTCCCGGAGGAGCTGAAGGCGCAGGCCCGGGGGATCACCGATGACCCATCCAACCCGATGCTCGCTTCCTTTGGCCTCAACATGCTCAAGGGCAGGATGCGCGCCCATCCGGATGTGACCGAACGCCACTACCCGCAGTTCCTCAAGCCCTGAGTAAAAACCGACGGGCCGGCTCAGAGGCCGACGTGCCAGCCTTCGCGGGCGGGGCACGAGTTCACCACGACGTCCAGACCCGCTGCCTTCGCGCGCTCCACCGCGGCGTCGTCGAAGACTCCCAGCTGGAGCCAGACCGCTTTGGCGCCCACCGCGATGGCCTGGTCAATCACGGAGCCCACCTTCTGCGAATTAACAAAGCAGTCCACGACGTCGATGGGGTGCTTCTCCGCCGGGATCTCGGCCAGGGAACGGTATCCCTTCTCGCCGTGGACGTCGTCGCCGGGGAGGTTCACCGGGATGATCTCCATGCCCATGCGGTCCCGGACATACAGGGCGACGTCGTAGGCAGAGCGCCACTCGTTGGTGCTGAGGCCGACGATTGCCCACGTCCCCTTGGTTCGCATGAGGCGTTCAATGACTGCTCGATCGTTAACGTGGGCCATGGATCAAGCCTACTCCTGCGGCCATTGGACATGATTGCCGAAGAAATGAACGAAGTTGAAGCGGCCTGTGCAGCCGTGAACGAATATTACGCAGGAATAAGGCTGGAATTATGTGTAATGGTTCGCCTCGGTTTTAGTGGATAGTGACCATCCCGAGCGGCCGAGAGACCTGGATCGATGAAGCCGCAGCAACCCCGGTGACGTGAGACGACCATTCCCACGGAACTGTTTCTCCTTTTGAGGGGCAACACGAGGGTGCTACTGCCAGGACCGATGGAGTACCGCAATGACACCTGAGATTTCTTCTGCCCTGCCCTCGCTTGCCCGGATTTCCACCTTGGAAAATCAGGCAGCAGAACACCCACAAACCACTTCGAACGCGACGGCGATCGAAGCAGGGCTGCGTGACGCGCCCGGCTCCCCTCGCGGCTCTTCGGGATGGTCCTCGACCGAGCCCATGGACGGCGCAGTGCACGGCGCTTCCTCGGACGGGCCGGCGCGTCACAGCAGCACCAACCCCAGCGCGTCCTCCCCGGAGGACGCGCCCCTGGAAGACGTGTCCCTGGAAGACACGTCGTTGGAAGACACTGTCGCCTTCTGGGAGACACAGGCACTCCGGCTCGCCTGGGAAACCGCACCGGAGAACGCCGGCGCGAACGGCGGCAAACCCTGGCACACTGCCCACCGGCGGGTGCCGGCGGACCTTGAGGCCGGCACCGGCCCGGACATCACCTGGTTCGAGGGCGGCAAACTCAACGTTGCCTACAATTGCGTGGACCGCCATGTTGCGGCCGGCCGCGGCGAGAAAGTGGCCCTGCACTTCGAAGGTGAGCCCGGTGACCGCCGCGCCATCACCTACGCCGAACTGCAGCGGGAAGTGTCCAAGGCCGCCAACGCCCTCCTGGATCTGGGCATCACCAAGGGCGACCGCGTGGTCATCTATCTTCCGGTCATCCCCGAAACCGTGATCATCACCCTTGCCGTGGCCCGCATCGGCGCCATCCATTCACTCGTCTTCGGCGGGTTCTCGGCCGAAGCCCTCAAGTTCCGGGTGGAGGACACCCGGGCCAAGCTCCTGGTCACCACGGACGGCCAGTTCCGCCGCGGCGTCGCGGTTCCCGTTAAGGACAACGCCGACGCCGCCGTCTCCGGCGACAACGAGATCCAGCACGTCCTGGTGGTCAACCGAACCACTGCGTCGGAGCAGCTGGCGACCGTCCCGATCACCCCAGGCCGAGACGTGTGGTGGCATGACGCCGTCGGGCAGGCCTCCGACGTCCACGAACCCGAGGCGTTCGACGCCGAAACTCCCCTGTTCATCATGTACACCTCCGGGACCACCGGGAAGCCGAAAGGCCTGGTGCACACCTCCGGCGGCTACCTGACGCAGGCCTCCTGGAGCTTCGAACACCTGTTCAGCAACCCGGACCCAGCGCTCCGCGACCGGGACGTGCACTGGTGCACCGCTGACCTCGCCTGGGTCACCGCCCACACCTACGAGATCTACGGGCCGCTCTCCAACGGCGCCACCCAGGTGATCTTCGAAGGTACGCCCAACACGCCGCACCCGGGCCGGCATTTCGAGATCATCGAGCGCTACGGCGTCACGCAGTACTACACAGCGCCCACCCTGGTCCGCTCGCTCATGGGCTGGTTCCCCGACGGCGTCCCCGACACCTACGACCTCTCCTCCATCCGGATGCTCGGCACCGTGGGCGAAGCCGTCAACCCGGAAGCCTGGCGGTGGCTACGGCAGAACGTCGGCGCCGGCACCGCACCCGTGGTGGACACGTGGTGGCAGTCCGAGACCGGCGCCACCATCCTCTCCCCCGCCCCGACGGACACCGAGTTCAAGCCAGGCTGCGCGGCCCGCCCGCTGCCCGGCGTCAGCACCCGGATCGTGGACGACGCCGGCAAAACGGTTCCGCCGGGCGTGCAGGGCTTCATTGTGGTGGACAGACCCGGGCCTGCCATCGCGCGCACCGTCTGGGGCAACCCGCAGCGCTACTTCGATTCGTACTGGCGCAAGTACGCGGAGCAGGGCTGGTTCCTGGCCGGCGACGGCGCCAAGTACGACGCCGACGGCGACATCTGGATCCTCGGGCGGGTGGATGACACCCTCAACGTCTCCGGGCACCTGCTCTCCACCATCGAGATCGAGTCGGCCCTCGTCTCCCACCCCTCAGTGGTGGAGGCCGGCGTCTGTCCGGTGGCGGACCCCAAGACCGGCCACGCGATCGTGGCGTTTGTTGTGCTGAAGGGAGGGGTTACCTGCGAGGTGGCCTCCGAGCTCCGCAACCACGTCGCGACGGCGATCGGGCCGATCGCGAAGCCGCGGGACGTCGTCGTCGTCCCCGATGTGCCAAAGACCCGCAGCGGCAAGATCATGCGCCGGCTGCTCACCCAGCTTTTCGAGGGAACCGCCCTCGGCGACACCACGTCGCTCCAGAACGAACCGGCGATCGCCGGAATCCAGGACGCGCTGCGCGACTATGCCGCAGCCGTCCCGGCCTCTCCCCCCAACGGACAGAAGTAAAGGAATAACCATGAACGACATCAGCAACGTTGCCCGTCTTTCCGAGCCGCTCAAGTTCGCCTACTGGGTCCCCAATGTTTCCGGCGGCCTGGTGGTCTCCACCATCGAACAGCGCACCGGCTGGGACTTCGACTACAACAAGAAGCTGGCCCGGATCGCCGAGGACTCCGGCTTCGAATACGCCCTGACGCAGACCCGCTACGCCGCCTCCTACGGTGCCGACAAGCAGCACGAGGCCACGTCCTTCAGCCTCGCCCTCCTGGCGGCCACCGAGCGCCTCAAGGTCATCTCCGCCGTCCACCCCGGCATGTGGCACCCCGGCGTGCTGGCCAAGTACATCATCACCGCGGACCACATCTCCAACGGCCGGGCCGCCGTCAACATCGTCTCCGGCTGGCTCAAGAACGAGTTCACCAGCTTCGGCCTCGAATGGCTGGAGCACGACGAACGCTACGTCCGCACGGAGGAGTTCATCAGGGTCCTGCGGGGCCTCTGGACCGAGCAGGAATACAGCCAGTCCGGCAAGTACTACAACATCACGGACTTCACGCTGAACCCGGCGCCCGTGGACGTTCCCGGCCGCGCGCACCCGGAGATCTTCTTCGGCGGCAACTCCACCGCGGCCCAGGCCACCGCCGGCCGCGTGGCTGACTGGTACTTCTCCAACGGCAAGGACCTGGAGGGCTTCAAGGAGAACATCGCAGGCGTGGTGGCAGCGTCCGGCGAGTCACAGCGCGGCACTGAGGGACGGCTTGCCGCACCCCGTTTCGGCCTCAATGGCTTCGTGATCGCGCGCGACTCCGCAAAAGAGGCCCGCGACACCCTCCGCGAGATCGTGGAGAAGGCGCACAAGCCCGCAGTCCAGGGCTTCCGCGACGCCGTGCAGGAAGCCGGGGCGTCCACGAAGGACGGCAAGGGCATGTGGGCCGACTCGAGCTTCGAGGACCTGGTGCAGTACAACGACGGCTTCAAGACGCAGCTCATCGGCACGCCGGAACAGATCGCGGAGCGGATCGTGGAGTTCAAGAAGATCGGCGTGAACCTGTTCCTCACCGGCTACCTGCACTTCCAGGAGGAAGTCGCCGCGTTCGGCCAGGACATCCTGCCGATCGTCCGTGAACTCGAGGCGGACCTGGCCCGCAAGAACGGCACGGAGCTGGACCTGTCCGGGACGCCGGTTGCCGCAGCCGCTGAGTCGGTGGCTGTCTGATGGCCGACCGCAAGTTCGGTTTCCGCACCCGCGCCCT
This sequence comes from Arthrobacter sp. KBS0703, assembly GCF_002008315.2. Lineage (NCBI taxonomy): Bacteria > Bacillati > Actinomycetota > Actinomycetes > Micrococcales > Micrococcaceae > Arthrobacter > Arthrobacter sp. KBS0703. Next base: position 3,383,830 of record NZ_MVDG02000001.1, read on the forward strand.
GCACGCCGGCGGCACCCCCGACGCCGAGCACGGCGCCCGCGCGGTGCCCATCTACCAGACCACGTCTTTCGTGTTCAAGGACACCCAGGACGCCGCCAACCTCTTCGCCCTGCAGAAGTACGGCAACATCTACTCGCGCATCGGCAACCCCACCGTGGCGGCGTTCGAGGAACGCATCGCCTCGCTTGAGGGCGGCATCGGCGCGGTCGCAACGTCGTCGGGCATGGCCGCGGAATTCATCACCTTCGCCGCGCTCACCCAGGCCGGCGACCACATCGTGGCTGCCTCCCAGCTCTACGGCGGAACCGTCACCCAACTGGATGTCACCCTGCGCCGCTTCGGCGTCGACACCACGTTCGTTCCCGGCACCGACCCCGCCGACTACGCGGCCGCCGTCCGGGAGAACACCAAGGCGATCTTCGTCGAGGTGGTGGCCAACCCGTCGTCGGAGGTCCAGGACCTTGAGGGCCTGGCGAAGGTGGCGCACGACGCCGGCATCCCCCTGGTCGTGGACGCCACCTTGAGCACGCCGTACCTCGTGCGGCCGATCGAACACGGCGCGGACATCGTGATCCATTCCGCCACCAAGTTCCTGGGCGGACACGGCACAACGCTGGGCGGCGTGATCGTGGAGAGCGGCCGGTTCAACTGGGGCAACGGCAAGTTCCCCACCATGACCGAGCCGGTGGCCTCCTACGGCAACGTCTCCTGGTGGGGCAACTTCGGCGAGTACGGCTTCCTCACCAAGCTGCGCTGCGAGCAGTTGCGCGACATCGGGCCGGCCCTTTCGCCGCTGTCTGCCTTCCAGCTGCTGCAGGGGGTGGAAACCCTCCCGCAGCGCCTGGACGAGCACCTGAAGAACGCCAAGGCCGTCGCTGAGTGGCTCGAGGCGGATGAGCGCGTGGCCTACGTGAATTTCTCCGGGCTGCCGTCCCACCCGCACTTTGAGCGGGCGCAGAAGTATTTGCCGCTGGGTCCCGGCTCGGTGTTCTCCTTCGGGGTGAAGGGCGGCCGTGCGGCGGGACAGAAGTTCATCGAGTCCCTGCAGCTCGCCTCGCACCTGGCCAACGTAGGCGACTCCCGGACCCTGGTGATCCACCCCGGCTCCACCACGCACCAGCAGCTCAGTCCCGTGCAGCTCGAGTCTGCAGGTGTCCCGGAGGACCTGGTCCGCATCTCGGTGGGCCTCGAGGACATCGACGACATCCTGTGGGACCTGGACCAGGCCCTGGACGCGGCGTCGGCACCGGTGGTCGAGACTGCAGAGACCCTGGTTTCGGCAGGCTCGCCCAGCGGCGAGGCAACCACCGAAGCCGACACCTGCACGATTGGAGCACGGGCATGAGCACGACGGACCGCACCTGGGAAGGCCCCACAGCTCCGGAGCGCCTGAACCTGCTCCGGCAGGCGAAGTCCATTGCGATCGTGGGCGCCTCCGACAAGCCGTCCCGGGCCAGCTACTTTGTGGCCACGTACCTGCAGTCGTCCACGCGCTACAAGGTGTACTTCGTGAACCCGGTGGTGAAGGAAATCCTGGGCCAGCCGACGTACGCCTCGCTGGCGGACCTGCCGGAGAGCCCGGACATCGTGGACGTCTTCCGCAAGCACGACGACCTGCCGGGCGTCCTGGGCGAAGCCATCGCTGCCGGCGCCAGGACGCTGTGGCTGCAGCTGGGTTCGTGGCATGAGGACGTGGCGAAGGAAGCGGAAGCCGCCGGTCTCGACGTCGTCATGGACCGCTGCGTCAAGATCGAGCATGCACGCTTCCACGGCGGCCTTCACCTGGCCGGCTTCGACACCGGCGTGATCTCCTCGAAGCGGCAGGTGCTGGCGTAGCCGTACCGCTCACGCGGGCCCTCGGCGGATGGCGGGCCTCAACGGCAGCTGAAACCGCCGGAGGCAAGAAAGGAAGTGCCGGGCTGGAACCTGATGGGGGACACATTCCAGCCCGGCCTTTCACCTACGTAATCGTCGGGACCGGCCCGGAGGTTACGCCACTTCGAAAAAACGTTGAAACTTTTTCCTGCCCCGTTTCCCGAGCCGGAATCAGGGGTTCAGGGCTTCCCTGGCACGGGGCCCGGGACGCTCCCCGGAAGAGTTGGGAGCAGCGGAAGCAGGCTGTGCAGGGGCCTCGAACCGGCGCCGGGCTGTGCCGGACCTGTCTCTTATACACATCTAGATGTGCCGGACCGGGCGCCGCGGGCAGTTGCCGGCACGGGCGTCGGCCGCAGCGGCGCCACCGGAGTTTGGGCCTGTTTTCCACCGGGAGCAGACGCCGCATTGCCGGGCGTCGGCCTGGCAGACGCCGGCCTCGCAGATGCAGCCGCTTGAGGACGGGCAGACTTTACCGCCGCGGCTGATCCTGACGGTGTTGCCGAGGGAGACGGCGTCACGGCCGCTGATGGCGCCCCGGGCGGGACCGATGCGTCAGGAGCCGAAGCCGGCGCATCCGTGGTCGCCGCGGGGGCTTGGCTGGCCGGCTCGAGGATCTTCACCACGGCATGGCTGACGCTGAGGCGGAAGTCCTCGCCGGAGGCAGCAACGGCGCCGGCGCCAAGGCCCATGGCCCCGACCACAGCGGCGCCGACTACGACGCCCATCCGGCGTTTCCGGTTGCGGCGGCGGACGTCCAGGAGCGTAACGCCGGGGGTCAGCAGGGCCTGGAGGTCCGCGCGCGGTTCAGGGGGGCCGTCCAGGGCGAACGCGCGCAAATCTTCCAGCGACCTGCGTAGGTCCGTGTCCTCTTCGAACCCGGAATCCTGGAGGATCGCCTGGATATCCCCTTCTTCCCGGCCTGTGGGCGAGACACTCATGATGGTGTGTAGTCCTTTTCCTTAACGAGTTCGCGCAGGGCTATTAGTCCGCGGCGCTGGAGCTGCTTGATCGCGCCCGGGGTCTTGTTCATGATGCCGGCCACCTGTTCGACGGAGAGGTCCGCGACGATCCGCAGTACCAGGACTTCACGCTGCTCGTCGTTGAGCATGGCCAGGGTGGAGGACATACCGCCCAGCGAGCCGAGGACCTCGTCTTCGGCGGAGCTGGAATACCGTTCGTCAGCCAGGGGATCGTATTCGGTCAGCTGGGGTGCTCTGGCGTACCGGCGCCGGTGGTCGACGAGCCGGGCATGGGCCACCGAGAAAATGAAGGTCCGCAGGCCCGAGTGACCGCCTTTGACGCCAACGAGTTTGGGCAGGACATCAACGAAGACGTCCTGTGTGAGGGCTTCGGCGTCGTCAACGCCGCGGGCCCGGAAATAACCGAGCACGGCAGGGGAAATAATGCTGTAGACGGCGCTGAAACCTGAAGGATCGCCAGCCAACGCGGCTGCCAATTCGTCATCGGTCAGCTGAACTGCCAAGGAGCTGTCCTTCCCTTACGGCGAGTGTGCGGCGGTAGTAAGCCTAGCCGCCGCACACCTTGTGGCCCTATTCGGGAAAGTCCGTGCCTACTTGCCGAGCTTGGGCAGGTCTGCAGACGGAACAGCCGGCGCAGCCGGGGTTGCCGGTACAGCCGGGACGGCCGGGGTTGCCGGCACAGCCGGGACGCGCGCGCTACCCGGAACGGCGGGAACTGCCGGCGTGGCCGGCACAGCCCTGTCTCTGGGTGGCCGGAACGCCGGCGACACCCGGAACCGCAGGCGTGGCGGGGACTGCCGGAACAGCGGGCGTGGCGGGAACAGCCGGAACACCGGCGGCCGCGTCAACCTTGGCGGCGGCGGAGCCGTGCTCGGCCGAGACCTTGGCCTTGCCGGAAACCTCGGCGCCCTTGACCGCAGGGGCCTTGACCGCAGGGGTCTTGACGGAGGGGGAAGCCGGAACGGCGGGCACAGCCGGGAGCTCGGGGGTAGCGGGGACGGCGGGCGTAGCTGGGGTCACCTCTGCATGCTGTGAGCCGGAGACCTGGGCCGCGTGGGCCAGTCCGATGCCCGAGAATCCTCCGACAGCGATGATGGCGGCTCCGACAGCAATCCTGGTGGTCTTGCTAACACTCTTCATAAGAAAAAAACATCCTTTGGTTGGTTGAAGGCCGGGCTGGAGGCTGATGGGGACAACCACCGGCCCGGCGCTTACACAGAGGTAATCGAACCGCCGGGGCCTGAGGTTACGCGTCCGCCGGAATTCCTTTTCGGCGGAAGTCCCCTTAGGACGGGGTGGCGTGCCGCGGCGGAGGCCCCGCTCACAGGGAGTCAAGGTCACGTCAGGGGCCCGCGGCGGCTAGGGTCGCCCACGGCAACTAGGGGTGCCCGTGGAAGGTCAGAACAGGCGCAGCTGCCCGCCGGGAACGCCGTCAACGCCGGCCTCGGGCAGCATCTGGACCAGTGCGTGCACGCTGCGCACATCACCCAGGTCCATCAGCAGTTCGTCGATGCGCGTCTGGCCGTCCAGCACCGGAACCACAGTCAGGCATTCACTGTCATCGATGCTGAGATTTCCCACCTGAGTGAGCTTAGGGCAGAGCGCCGACAGCCGGGGACCGACACTCCGCCCGTTGCCGGCAACGACCGCGGCGGGCCGCCTCCGAGAGGTGACCCGCCGCCGTCGGAACCGCCGAGGATGTGGCCGGGAGCGTCAGTCGTTGATCAGATCGTTGACAACGATGGTCTGGTCCCGGTCCGGGCCCACGCCGATCGCCGAGAACCGCGTGCCGGAGAGCTTCTCGAGGGCCAGGACGTAGTTGCGGGCGTTCTCGGGCAGATCGGCCAGCGTGCGGGCTCCGGTGATGTCCTCGGTCCAGCCCTCGAAGTACTCGAAGATGGGCTTGGCGTGGTGGAACTCGGTCTGGGTCATGGGCATTTCGTCGTGCCGGACGCCGTCGACGTCGTACGCGACGCACACCGGGATCTGCTCGATGCCCGTGAGGACGTCCAGCTTGGTGACGAAGTAGTCCGTGAAGCCGTTGACGCGGGAAGCGTGGCGGGCCAGGACGGCGTCGTACCAGCCGCAGCGACGCGGCCGGCCGGTGTTGACGCCGAACTCACCGCCGGTCTTCTGCAGGTAGATGCCCATCTCATCGAAGAGTTCGGTGGGGAACGGGCCGGCGCCCACACGCGTGGTGTAGGCCTTGATGATGCCGATGGAGCGCGAGATGCGGGTGGGGCCGATGCCGGAGCCCACGGAGGCGCCGCCGGCGGTCGGGTTGGAGGACGTCACGAACGGGTACGTGCCGTGGTCCACGTCCAGGAACGTGGCCTGGCCGCCCTCCATGAGCACCACCTTGCCCTCATCCAGGGCGGTGTTCAGCACCAGCGTGCTGTCGATGACCAGCGGGCGCAGCCGTTCCGCGAAGGAGAGGAAATAGTCGACGATCTCGTCCACAAGGATGCCGCGGCGGTTGTAGACCTTGACCAGGAGCTCGTTCTTCTGGCGCAGCGAGCCTTCCACCTTCTGGCGCAGGATGGATTCGTCAAAGACGTCCTGCACTCGGATGCCGAGGCGGGCCACCTTGTCCATGTACGCGGGGCCGATGCCGCGGCCGGTGGTGCCGATGGCACGGCTGCCAAGGAAACGCTCCGTGACCTTGTCCAGCACCTGGTGGTAGGGCGCCACGAGGTGGGCGTTCGCGGAGATGCGCAGCTTGGAGGTGTCCGCGCCGCGGGCTTCCAGGCCGTCGATCTCCTGGAACAGGGCCTCAAGGTTCACCACACAGCCGTTGCCGATGATCGGAACTGCGTTCGGGCTCAGGATGCCGGCAGGAAGGAGCTTAAGCTCATACTTCTCACCGCCCACGACGACGGTGTGTCCGGCGTTGTTGCCGCCGTTCGGCTTCACGACGTAGTCGACGCGGCCGCCGAGCAGGTCAGTGGCCTTACCTTTGCCTTCGTCGCCCCATTGGGCTCCGACGATCACGATTGCTGGCATGGGATCCTCCCCCATTCGTTCGGGCCGACTTCCGTTACATTCACCGGGGAGTTGCACCCCGGTGGCTGGCCGGAAGGCAGCGCCGTTCATGAGAATGCCCCGAATGTCAGCGACCTCACTCTCGGCATCGGCCGATGGGCAAAGACGCAAGAGTTCCGGGGCTCTTACCACCCAAGTTTAGCCGATGGCCAGCGGATGTCTTGCTTTGGCCGTCCGCTGCGGCGCCTGTTTCGCCGGGAGGCAAGCGGTGCAGTGAGCGGTACATTTTGCGGGGCTTGCTAAACTGATAAGGATCGACCAGGAATCGATCCACACCACATTTTCAAACCGACCCGGACTTGGCGCGCCCGTTTCCGGTACGGCAGCGTGACCGATCCCCGCAGGAGACACAGCACTTACATGACAGCCTTGGCTACTGAATCTTTCCGTGAACAACTCCTGAGCCGCCGTTACGAACCCAATGTCGCCGCTGTTAATGAATTGTGCGACGCCCTGCAGGGCACCAAGCCGGGCACCCAGGTTCCTTATGTCGACCCCATGCACGACGTCGACGAATGCCGCATCATCAGCCTCTACTCCAACATCGGCACCGCCTCCCCGTCGGGCTTCATCACCCCGGGCGACGACGACGCCGCCACCCGCATGCTCGGTGTGCAGTGGAAGCTCGGCCTCCGGCCGGAGTTCATCATGCCCTGGAACGTGCACCCGTGGCACACCGCCGGCGAACCGAACGGCAAGTTCACCCCTGACCAGATCTCCGCCGGCCTGAAGCCGCTGCTGAAGTTCCTGGCCCTGGTGCCGCGTGCCTCGGTGATCGTCGCCCACGGCACGGAGGCCAACCGGCTCGCGGGCCTGCTGCTTAAGACCGAGGTCCCGCTACTTTGGCGCCGCGGCCTGAAGACCTACAAGGTCCGCTCCCTCAGCGGCCGCGCCTTCGCGGGAACGCCCGCGCGGCAGCAGCAGTACCTCGATGAAATGCACGTGGTATACGCCGACGCGATGGCCCGCACGGGCCTGGCCAAGGCCGCCAGCTAGGTTTCTGAACCACCGGACACAACGACGTCGGCCCCTCACCAGCAGGTGAGGGGCCGACGTCGTTTTTGGTTCAGTTGAGGTTTTCGCCCTGGATGGCGGCCTTGGCCGCCGGATCCGAGTCGTTCAGGAACTTCTCGATGCGTTCCGTTTCCTCAGTCTCACCGATGGCCGCAGACGCGCTTCCGAGCCAGTACAGCGCCCGCAGGAAGCCGCGGTTGGGCTCGTGCTCCCACGGAATGGGACCCACTCCGCGCCAGCCGTTGCGGCGCAGCGAGTCAAGGCCGCGGTGGTAGCCCACCCGCGCGTAGGCGTAGGCCTCAATGGTGCGCCCCTCCGCCCACGCTTCCTTGGCGAGCACGGCCCACAACTGCGACGACGTGGGGTGTTTGGCCACGAGGTCCAGTGCTTCCTGGCCCGCGTCCAGCTGCGCGGAGACCTCGGTCTCGGCAGGCAGGAGCGTGGGCTCGGGGCCCATCAGGTTCTTGCGGAACTCGTCAGACACGGTTAGAACGTCTTTCCGGCCGAACCGAGCTGCTGGGTGGCTTCAACAACACGGGCGGCGAGGCCGGCCTCGGCGGAAGCGCCCCATACGCGGGGATCGTAGGTCTTCTTGTTGCCCACTTCGCCGTCCACCTTGAGCACTCCGTCGTAGTTCTTGAACATGTGGTCGGCCACGGGACGCGTGTAGGCGTACTGGGTGTCCGTGTCGATGTTCATCTTGATGGTGCCGTAGGAAACGGCGTCGGCGATTTCCTGGTCGGAAGAGCCGGAGCCGCCGTGGAACACGAGGTCGAACGGGTTGTCCTTGCCGATCTTGGCTCCCACCTGGGCCTGGATGTCCTTGAGGATCTCCGGGCGCAGCTTCACGCCGCCCGGCTTGTACACGCCGTGCACGTTGCCGAAGGTGAGCGCGGTGATGTAGCGGCCGTTCTCGCCGGCACCCAGGGCGTCGATGGTGGCCAGGGCGTCTTCCACGGTGGTGTAGAGCTTCTCGTTGATCTCGTGCTCGACGCCGTCTTCCTCGCCGCCGACGGTGCCGATCTCGACCTCGAGGATCATCTTGGCTGCAGCGGTGCGCGTCAGCAGTTCACGGGCGATGCGCAGGTTCTCCTGCAGCGTCTCGGCGGAACCGTCCCACATGTGGGAGTTGAAGAGCGGGTTGCGGCCGGCCTTGACCTCGGCCTCGGAGGCTGCCAGCAGCGGGAGGACGAAGCCGTCCAGCTTGTCCTTGGGGCAGTGGTCGGTGTGCAGCGCGATGTTGACACCGTAGTTCTTGGCCACCTCGCGGGCGAATGCGGCGAAGCCCAGGGAGCCGGCAACCATGTCCTTGGTGGAGGCGCCGGACCAGTAGGCGGCACCGCCGGTGGAGACTTGGACGATGCCGTCGGACTCGGCCTCGGCGAAGCCGCGCAGGGCGGCGTTCAGGGTCTGGGAAGAGGTGACGTTGACCGCCGGGAATGCGAAGCCGCCCGCCTTTGCGCGGTCGATCATCTCGGAGTAGATCTCGGGGGTTGCAATGGGCATGCTGACTCCTAAAGTGAATTTCGTCTGCGGGTTGTCTCTTATACACATCTAGATGTGTATAAGAGACAGATCCTAGCCAGTTCTGCGCCGGGGCAGTGTTTCGGGTCACGCGGCCGGGTAACACTTTGTTCCGGTCCGGCGAACGGGCCGCGGCTATACGTGCTGGCTGAAGACGTGGCGCCGCACCCACGCGTGCATGGCAATCGCCGCCGCCGAGCCTGCGTTGATGGAGCGCGTGGAGCCGAACTGTTCGATCGACAACGTGGCCTCGGCGGCTTCATGCACCTCCGGGGTCAGTCCCGGGCCTTCCTGCCCGAAGACCAGCACGCACTTCCGCGGCAGTTCATACGTCTCCAGCGGCACCGAGTCCGGGAAGATGTCGATCCCGATGATCGCCAGCCCCTCCCCCTGCGCCCAGGCGACGAAGTCCTCCACGGTGGGGTGGTGGCGGACGTGCTGGTAGCGGTCGGTGACCATTGCCCCGCGGCGGTTCCACCGTCGTCGTCCGATGATGTGCACCTCTTTGGCTAGGAAGGCATTGGCGGTGCGCACCACGGTGCCGATGTTGAGGTCGTGCTGCCAGTTTTCGATGGCGATGTGGAAGTCGTGGCGCTTGGAATCGAGGTCCGCCACGATCGCCTCGTGCTTCCAGTAGCGGTATTTGTCCACTACGTTCCGCCGGTCTCCGTCCGAGAGGAGGTCCGGGTCCCAGTGGTCGCCTTGCGGCCACTCGCCTTCCCAGGGCCCGACGCCGACCTCCGGCTTTGGCTCCGGCGTTTCCTCTGCGGCTGGTTGGGGTTCTGCTGGGGTCCCGGGCGTTTGAGTCACCCCTCAACACTAGACTGGGCTCCGGAAGCAATCATCACCGGCGGAGGCAAACGTGGCAAAAGCGGATCAGGTCAAGGGAAACGCTGCGGTATATCGCAGCGGCCAGGACATCGAGTGCTGGCTGACCGATATGGACGGTGTGCTGGTGCACGAAAACCAGCCGGTCCCGGGAGCGGCCGAGCTGATCCAGCGCTGGGTGGACACGTCCAAGCGGTTCCTGGTGCTGACCAACAACTCCATCTTCACTCCACGGGACCTCGCCGCGAGGCTGCGTGCTTCCGGACTGGAGATCCCGGAGGAGAACATCTGGACCTCGGCCCTGGCCACGGCGCAGTTCCTGAAGGACCAGGTGCAGGGCTCCGACTCCGGCAACCGCGCGTACACCATCGGAGAAGCGGGACTCACGACGGCGCTGCACGAGGCCGGCTTCATCCTCACCGACCAGAATCCCGACTTCGTGGTGCTTGGCGAGACGCGCACGTACTCCTTCGAGGCGATCACCATGGCGATCCGGCTGATCCTGGCGGGGGCGCGTTTCATTGCCACCAACCCCGACGCCACCGGCCCCTCCAAGGAGGGGCCCATGCCGGCCACCGGCGCCATCGCCGCCCTGATCTCCAAGGCGACCGGCCGCGAACCGTACATCGTGGGGAAGCCGAATCCCATGATGTTCCGTTCAGCCATGAACCAGATCGATGCCCACTCCGAAACCACGGCCATGATCGGCGACCGCATGGACACGGACATCATCGCCGGCATGGAGGCGGGGCTGCACACGGTGCTGGTGCTCACCGGAATCACGCAGCGCGAGGACATCGCAGCCTACCCGTTCCGCCCCAACCAGGTGCTGAACTCCGTGGCGGATCTCAAGAACCAGATCTGACGGGAACCGGCCGTAAGGTCGTGGCCGGGTTCGGGGCCGGCGGCCTAGAACGGCGTCATTTTCCGCCCGCCGGACGGCAGCGGGAAGATCTCGTCCTGCAATGCCGCCAGGATGGGCCGGTAGACGAACGGATTCCAGCCCGGGCTGGCGTGGGCGGGCAACGCTCCGTCCGTCTGACGGTCCGAGGACACCATGTTGTCGGCGAACGTCCGGGCCCAGGACTGGCGGGCGGTCTGGTAATTGACGGTCTGGTCCCGGGGGTTTCCGATGTAAGCCATCTTGGTCGTCCCGATCCGGCCCGCAAACCGGGTGGCGTCGAAGTGGTAGATGTAGGCCGACTCGGACTGGATCAGCACGCTGGACGGGGCAATCGGCGACAGCTGCTCCAGTGTTTGATCCAGGATCTGCCGCCACGTGCGCTCGTCCTTGTGCACCACACGCTCCCCCAACTCGTAGCTTCCGCGCAGCACGGACGGGATCCGGAAGCCGCTTTCGTACAGGAACACCACGCCGTCGAACCAGCTCTGGTCGAGGACGTCGTACTTGCTGTAGGGGCTGGAGTCGAGCACGATCAGCTCCACCTCGGCGCCGTGGAGTTCGAGCAGCCGGGCCGCCACCTGGGTCGCGACCATGCCGCCGAAGCTGTGCCCGTAGAAGTAGAGCTTGGTGAGCTTGTTGGCCCGGACGTGCTCGATCACGGCGATGACCAGCTGGTCGATGTCCAGGCCAAGGTTGGAATAGCCCACGGCCGCCAGCTGCCCGCGCTGGCGCAGCGTTCCGCGCAGCGAGTTCAGGATCCACTGGGCTTCTTCCCAGCTGGTCTTGTAGCCCGGGAACAGGATCCAGCTGGCATTCGGGAAGTAGCTCTTCGCGAAGTCGTCCTCCACCACCAGGATCTTGTTGACCTGGCGCTCCTCCTGGACCTGCCGGGTCAGCAGCATGTCAGCTGCCAGCACGGACGAAGCGCCCGCCCCGGCGAGGAATGTCCGCCGTGAGAACCGCTTCAGCTCCGCGGCACGCCGGAGCAGCCGGGCTGCGTCTGCGCCCGGCCGCTTCCCCTGACCCGCCTGACCAGCGGCTCCTTCGTATGGCACTGAACTACCCTAGGCACACTTCAAACCCCACGCACAGCTCAGGCCGCAGCCACGGCTCACCGGCCCCGGCAAGCTGGCGACCGCAAGTTGAGGCTCCCGGTCAGTTGCTCGGGGCATGCTTCTCAGCCGGTTCGGCCGGCTCGGCCAGTTCCCGGCGGGCGATCTCCTCGACGATTGCGTCGTAGCGGGCCAGCAGTTCCTGCCCGGAATGCCCGGCTGGATCGTCCAGCAACCCGAAGACCGAGTCGCTCGCAGCCAGCAGCTCGTCACGGGAATAGTCGGATAGCGGGCGGAGCCCGGCGTCCTCCAGCGCTTCGGACAGCTCTGACGGGTTCGTCAGGGCGGTGAAGTCAGGGCGGGATTCCGCCACGGCGTGGTCGCGCGTGGACATGACCTCAAGGAACACCCCTGGTGCGCCTGCCACGGGCACCTGCCGCGCGCCGGCGTCGAGGGCGTTGAGATCGAATCGGAGACCGGCGAGGGCGACTGACTCCACGAACGCTGCGTGAGAAAGATCCACGGTGATGGGCGAAGAGATGCCCATCCGGCGGACGCGCTGGATTTGGTGCATCAGCTCCGGGCGGGACGCCTGGGTGAGGCTTCCCCGGATATCGATCCGAGCGGTACCGGCGGCGTCGTCGATCTTAATGAGGGGATTGAGTTGGTTGTCCATAGGTACTCCAAAAGGGGTGTCTATGGCCGACGGCTCAACCTCGGACAGCCTATCCCGGGCAGTGCCGCCGCACAAGCAACCGTCAACAGGCAGCCGGCAACCGGGCTAGCCCGCCTGAACTTTCCCGGGCTCCTCGAAGTGGGTGCGGGCCTCCGCGCCTCCCACCGAATTCACCAGCGACGCGGCGATGTCGCGAAGCTTCACGTTGCTGTGGCTCGAAGCATCGGTGAGGATGCGGACGGCCGTCTCCTGGCTGCACCGGTTCTGCGCCATGACGATGCCGACGGCGATGTCGATGACGGTCCGCGATTCCAACGTCGCACGGAGGTTGGTAGCGCTGTCCGTGTGCAGTGAAAACCTGACCGCCAGGCGCAGGGCCTGGGAGATCTCCCGGGTGTACCCGCGGGCGCGGGCCGCGGAAACGTCGTTGAACTTGTGGGGCACGTCGGAGTAGAGGTTGAGCGCGGCCTTCGCGTCCCCCTGCAGATTGAACGGAAGCGACAACACCGAACGCAGCCCGTGCGAAGCGACCGCGTTGGCGTAATCCGGGCCCCAGCGGTCTTCTTCGAAGAGATCCGGAACGTGAACTTCCCGTTCTTCCTCCGCAGCCGTCAGGCACGGCCCCTGGGACAGCGAATACTGGATTTCATCCACCTCGCGGGCGGAGTCGCTGCTCCAGCCGATCGTCGCCGCCTTGCGGTCCCTCAGCAGCGTGATGCCGCAGAGGGCGTCGTCACCGTCCCCCGCCACCTGGCGCGCCGAGTACCGCGCCAGCTCGTTGAGGAAGTCCTCAAAATCGGCGCTCTCCAGAATGAGGTTCTGGATTTGCTCAACACTGCTCAGGGCTTGATCCGACGGGCGCATGACGGGGTACTCCAAGTGAAGGGACTTCCGGGGTACGGAAATACTAGGCCACCCGGAGTGTGCCGTCCACCAGGGGAGGCCGGTCAGCTCAGTCCGAGCTCGTCCTTGCCGAAGGCGAACAGGTACGGCACGCCGGTTTCGGCTTCGATCTTTTCCTTGGCTCCGGTGTCGCGGTCGACGATCACGGCAACGGCCACGACGTTGCCGCCGGCCTTCCGAACGCCCTCGACGGCGGTCAGGGCAGAGCCGCCGGTGGTGGACGTATCCTCCAGGACCAGAACCTTGCGTCCTTCCACGGACGGCCCTTCGACCTGCCGGCCCATGCCATAGGACTTCTGGGCCTTCCGGACCACGAACGCGTCCACCGTGCGGCCCGCGTCAGTGGCGGCGTGCATGACAGCGGTGCCGACGGGGTCTGCCCCCATCGTGAGGCCGCCTGCGCACTCAAAGTCGATGCCGGCGTCGTCAATCAGTGACAGCATGACCTGCCCCACGAGCCTGGAGGCCTCGTGGTGAAGGGTGATGCGGCGCAGGTCAATGTAGTAGTCGGCCTCGGCTCCGCTGGACAGGATGACCTTGCCGCGGACCACGGCGAGCTCCTTGATGAGTTCCAGCAGGCGGGCACGGGCAGCAGTGTCGGATGCAGAGTCCGGGGTGGCAGTCATGGGTCCAAGTTTAGTGCGTGGCGGATTTGTGACGGACCGGCGGTCTGGCTGCCCGCGGGGTCAGGCCGGAGACACGCTAGGCCACGGCCCGCGGTTCCTGCCGCCGGGCAAACCCGGGAGCGTGCTCGGGCCGGGGCCCGAAGGCGATGAGGCGGGGCATGACCTTCCGGACCGCCGGAACCCGGCGGGCGATAAACGGCAGGAGTGCCGGCGGCCCGGCCCTCCTGCCGGTGAACAACGGCACAAACACCACGCGGTGCATGATCCGCTGGACCGTCTGAACCACCACCGTGGGCATCTGCCGCCGGCGCTGAACGGCTTCGAGCTCTTTGCGGCCCACGTGACCCCGCAGCAGGGCAGGGGCGAGCCGCGCCGCCGCTGCGACGGCATCCTGGATGGCGAGATTGATGCCCACTCCCCCGGCCGGCGACATCGCGTGCGCCGCATCCCCGATGCACAGCATGCCGTCCACGTACCAGCGCCGCAGCCGGTTGAGCCGCACGTCCAGCCAGTGGAGGTCATCTAGTGAACTGATGGCGTCCAGGCGGTCCGCCAGGTCCGGCCTGAGGGCGCCGACGCGTTCCCTGAACCGTTCCACGCCTTCGCTGCGAATGCGGGCGTCCGAGCCTTTGGGCCCCAGATACCCCATTTGGTAGTAGTCGTCGCGGAACAGCGCGATCATGGCCTCCTGACCCTTGAACGACGGAACGATCCCGGCAACTTCACCCTGCTCCGAGGGATACCGGGGAAGCTTGAACCACCAGGTGTCGAACGGCACCGGGAATTCCTTGGGTTTAAGGCCGGCGGCCTGGCGCAGCACGGAATGCCGGCCATCCGTGGCCACCACCAGGTCCGCCCGGATCGCGCCCTCGGTGCCGGCTTTGGTCCGGTAGCGGACGCCGGTGACCCGGCCGCCGTCGGACACCAGCGACGTCGCGGTGTGTTCCATCCGAAGGGTGAAGGTCGGCTCCTCCGCAGCGGCGCGGGCCAGGAAATTCAGGAAGTCCCATTGCGGCATCATGGCGATGTAGTTGTACGGCGGCCGCAGGGAGGCGAAATCACCCAGCGTGACCAGTCCGACGCCGGGCACGGGGAACGCGACGTTGCGCAGGCGGCTCTGCGGAAGCTCACGGAAGGCACCGCCCAGGCCAAGCTCGTCGATGAGGCGAATGGTTGACGCGTGCACGGTGTCGCCGCGGAAGTCCCGGAGGAAGTCGCCGTGCTTTTCGAGGACCGTGACCTCCACGCCGGCCCGCGCCAGTAGGAGGCCCAGCATCATGCCCGCCGGACCGCCGCCGACCACCACGCACCCCGTTGTGTCCATGAGCCAACGCTACGCCTGTCTCTTATACACATCTAGATGTGTATAAGAGACAGGGTGCTATTTCGCAGGTGGATTTCGCTGCCCAAAGTGGCCGTCGCTGCGGATACGGACGGGCGCTACGGGAATTCCCGTAGCGCCCGTCCGTATCTGTGTCGCCAGGCCGGAACCGCAGCGAAAATCCGATCCTAGAGCCGGGTGTCGAACGAATCGCAGAACACGTTCTCGTTGAACGTTCCCTGGAAGTCCGACTTGCCCTGGATTTTTTCGATGGTCGCCCGAATGGCCTCGGGCGTTCCGGCGTGGGCGTGGATGGCGGTTTTCACCATCGGCACGTCAATCAGGTGGTTGGGCTGGTTGAGCGAGACGAACACGGTGGGGACCTCGGTGACGTACCACGGGATCTCCGCGGCCATCGGCGAGGACCACTTGATCCGGATGGCGGCTTCCTGCGCGAAGCCCTTCACATTGGCGAACACGAACGCGGCGTCGTACCTGGCCGCGTAGTCGCCGGTGGCTTCCTCCGAGATGATCGACATGAAATTCACGCCGGTCTCTCCCGCCGCCTCCCGCTGGTCCGCCGTCTTGAACAGGTGAACCTCGAAGCCGGCCTGTTCCAGCTCCTCCTTGACCGTGTCCAGGTAGGCCAGAGGGTCGGCCCGGGTGAAGTCCGAGCCGCCGGAGATGCCGTACAGCCGGATCCGTTTGTGCGTCTCCGGCGTGATGGGCAGGTTGTTCGCGGTGTCCTTGACCAGGGTGACGGTCTTGTCCGCAATCCCGGCCGCGATGGCCCGGTGGGCGTGGCTTCCGATCACGGCCAGCGCTGCCGCCGGCGGCACGAGCTCCGCGGCGGATTTCCGGTACAGGCCAAGGCTTGCCTTGAGGGCCAGGATCCGGCGCAGCGCATCGTGCAGGCGCTGCTCGGTGATGACGCCGGACTTGTAGCCGTCCATCATGTACCGGAAGTCCTCCGCGGGGTTGCGGAAGAACAGGAACATGTCGCAGCCGGCGGCGATCGTGGCCGGAACCAGGTCCTTGCGCTTCATGGCCTGGGTGAGGCCGATCATCTGCGAGGCGTCAGTGAGGACCAGCCCGTTGAAGCCGAGTTCGCCGCGGAGCAGGTCCTGGAGCAGTTCCGGGGACAGCGTGGCCGGCAGGATGTCCTTGTCCGCCATCCCCGGGCGGAAATGCCGGGAAATCTCAGGCGCCCCGATGTGGCCGATCATGATGGACTGCACGCCGTGCGCGATCATTTCGCGGTACACGTGCCCGTAGGTCCGGTTCCACTCGTCGTATCCGAGCGTGTTGTAGGACGTGACCACGTGCTGGTCGCGTTCGTCCATGCCGTCGCCGGGGAAGTGCTTCATGGCGCAGGCGGTGGGCGACTCGCTGATGCCGTCGAAGTACTCCTTGGCGCGCTCCACCACGATCTCCGGCGTGTTGCCGAAGGCCCGGGTGGAGATCACCGTGTTCCGCCAGTTGTAGTGGATGTCCACGATCGGCGCGAACGCCCAGTTGCAGCCCAGCGCCGCGGTTTCCACCCCGGCCACCTGCCCCATTTGCCGGGCGATGGCCTTGTCCGGGTGCGAGCCGGCCTGCAGGTGCGTCGACACAAACGTTCCGTCGTCGCAGCTTCCGGCTCCTCCCATTTCCGGGTTGGAGGCCACCAGCAGTGGGATGCGGGTCTTGGACTGCGCGTACCGGATATGCTCCTGCACCGCGGCCGAGGGGCCGGGCCGGTAGCGCATGCCGCCCACGTGGTATTTCTCCAACACACCGTCCAGGTACTCCGGGGAGTAGTCGTTGTTGTGGTTGATGAACAGCTGCCCGATCTTTTCCTCGAGGCTCATCCCGGCGATCGTGCTTTCCACCCACGCAACGGCCGCGTCGTCGAGAGTGAACGGCGAAGCCCGGAGGTCGACGTCGAACTGGCGCGGTTGGGTGCCCGGGGCGCCCTGGTACTCAACAGCGGTAGGACCGGCGACGGCGGTGCTGCCGCCCGCCGCGGCGATGCCCGCCAGCGCCTCGGTCACCACCTGGCTCACCGGGGCCGCGATGTCCACCACCACGCCGGCTTCGTCGGCTTCGAGCGGTTCCAGCGTTGCGAGCTGCGAATCGAGGAGGGCAGGCGGCATGAAGTGGCCGGAACGCCCTTCAGTCCGTGCCCTCAGCACCTCTTTGCTGCCGTGCAGGTGCAGGAACACCGTGTCCGGCGCCTGTTCCCTGATAGCGTCACGGTAGCTGCGCTTGAGCGCCGAGCAGGCCAGCACCAGGCCGCCGTTACCGGCGGAGGCGAGCTCCCTGCCCACCGTGGCGAGCCAGGGCCAGCGGTCCCCGTCAGTCAGCGGCGTGCCCGCAGCCATCTTGGCGACGTTCTCCACCGGGTGGAGGGTATCGCCATCGAGGAACGGCACACCGAGTTCGCGGGCCACGAGGTCCCCGATGGTGGTCTTGCCGCAGCCGGAGACGCCCATCACGATGACTAGGCGGCGGGCGGGGGCATTGCCACGTGTGGAACTGCCCGGTGCAGATGGATTGTGCGTCATTTGTCGTTCCTCACCAGTCGTGCACGGTGCCGTCGACGAGGCGGTTGTAGGGCAGGTAGGCCTGCTGGTACGGGTAGGCCGCGGCGGCTTCTTCGTTGAATTCGACGCCGATGCCGGGCTTCTCGCCCGGGTGCAGGTAGCCGTCCACGAAGGTCATGGACTGCTCGAACACGGTGTTGGTGGCGTCGGAGTGCTGCATGTATTCCTGGATGCCGTAGTTATGGATCGCCAGGCCCACGTGCAGCTGCGCGGCGAATCCGACCGGGGAAATATCGGTCGGGCCGTGGAAGCCGGACTTGATCTGGTACTGCGCGGCGAAGTCCATCACCTTCTTCAGCGGCGAGATCCCGCCGAAGTGCGTCGAGGCCGCCCGGACGTAGTCGATCAGCTGTTCCTTGATGATGCTCTGGTAGTCGTACACGGTGTTGAAGATCTCCCCGATCGCCAGCGGGGTGGTGGTGTGCTGGCGGACCAGGCGCAGCGCTTCCTGGTTTTCGGCCGGGGTGCAGTCTTCCAGCCAGAACAGGTCATACGGTTCCAGCGCCTTGCCCAGCTTCGCGGCCTGGATCGGGGTCATCCGGTGGTGCCCGTCGTGCAGCAGCGGCAGCTCCGGGCCGAACTCGTTCCGAACGGCCTCGAACACGGACGGCAGGTGCCGGAGGTAGGCGCGGGTGTCCCAGTCTTCCTCCACCGGGAACGCGCCGCGCCCGGCGGGTTCGTAGTCGTAGCGTTCGCCCGAGGCCTGCGCCTGGGCCGCGACGCCGTAGACGGCCTTGATGCCCGGGACGGAGGTCTGGATCCGGACGGACTTGTAGCCGAGTTCCAGGTGCTCGCGGACCGAGTCGAACAGCGACGGGATGTCCGCGCCGGAGGCGTGCCCGTACGCGCGCAGCCCGTTCCGCGACGCCCCGCCCAGGAGCTGGTACACCGGCATCCCGGCGATCTTGCCCTTGATGTCCCAGAGCGCCATGTCCACCGCGGCGATCGCGGCCATCGTCACCGGCCCCCGGCGCCAGTAGGAGGACCGGTACAGGAACTGCCAGGTGTCCTCGATCCGGTGCGGGTCCTTTCCGATCAGCAGCTGCGCCACATGCTCCTTGAGGTACGCGGCCACCGCGAGCTCACGGCCGTTCAGGGTGGCATCACCGATGCCGGTCACGCCGTCCTCCGTGGTGATCCGGAGCGTCACGAAGTTACGGGACGGGCTGGTCACGAAGACTTCCGCGGCAATGATTTTCACAGCTATTCCTTTCGAGCGGGGCTGGGTCGGGGAACTTAGTTGGAGTTGGCAGCGAGCGGCTTGGCGGCCGGGTCGGCGCCGGACGGTTCGGTCCCGGCAGCACCGCCGTTGGAGTTCTCTCCATCCACGCGGCGGGCCCGGATCTCGGTGAGGATCTCGGCGTGCATGGCGTCCGTCAGCTTGTACTTGGACATGACCAGGACGGCCAGGATGGTCAGCACGGCCGGAATGGCGCCGGCGGCGAGCTGGATTCCGAACACGGCGTCCGCCGTCTGCACGGCTCCGGACTTGTAGCCGCCAAGGGCCAGTGCGTATGCGGCGAGGGCACCGCCCACGGCCTGCCCGGTCTTGCGGGTGAAGGAGAACAGCGCGTAGGTGATGCCTTCGGTGCGGACGCCGGTCTTCCATTCGCCGTATTCCACGGTGTCGGCTTCCAGGGCCCACACCACGATGTTGACGGCAAGGACGCCCACGAGGCTGATCACGAGGCCGGAGAAGCCGATCCAGACCTGGCTGGCAGGGGTGAGGAAGATGATGGCGCCACCGATGACGGTGAGCAGCGACGAGTAAATGTAGACGCGCTTCTTGCCGATGGACCGGACCAGCCTGGGCATGAACGCGGCCAGTACGAACGTGAATACCAGCTGGATGATGGAGAGCACCGGGTACAGGTCAAGGCGTCCCAGGACGTCGCGCAGGTAGTACAGCTGCACCGACGTCAGTGCCAGGTAGCCGGAGAGGAAGAAGAAGGAGCTGACGCAAAGCATCAGGAGGGGCTTGTTGCCCTTGAGGGTTTCCATGCTCTGCTTGACCGAGACGTTCGGGACGGCGCGGTGGACGCGTTCCTTGGCGGTCAGGACCGTGAAGAAGTAGAGGGCGGCACCGATGGCCACGAACACCAAGGTGATGGTGGTGAAGGTTCCCTGCAGGTCAGCTCCCGGCTTGATGAGCGGTGCTACAAAGATGCCGAGGGCCGAACCCACCAGCAGGCCGCCCACCATGCGGGCCGATCCCAGCTTGGCCCGCTCCCCCGGCTCCTGGGTCATGGCGCCGGCGAGGGAGCCGTAGGGGATGTTGACCAGGCTGTAGGCCAGGCCAAGGGCAGCGTACGTGACATAGGCGTAGAGCAGGGTTCCGGACTCGCCCAGCTGCGGGACGGAGAAGGTTGCAACGCTCAGGAGCAGCAGCGGGATGGAGCCGAACATGATGAACGGACGGAACTTCCCGAAGCGCTTGCTGAAGGTGCGGTCCACCATGCGGCCTGCGAAGACATCGGCGAATGCGTCAAAGATCCTGACGACCAGCAGCAGGGTCCCTGCCGCGGCGGCGGAGATTCCGGCAACGTCCGTGTAGTACACCAGCAGGAACATCGTGGCGGTCGTGAAGGCGAGGTTGTTGGCTGCATCTCCGGCGCCGTAGCCGGCGATGCTTAGCTTGCTCAGCTTTTTCATGATTGGGCTCCTTTACCCGGTGCCGCCCCGTGGAGTCGGCGAAAAAAATGTGAAAAATGCTTGGGTGGTGATGCTGGGGAAGTCTGTGGCCTCCGGCGGGTGCGATTCCCGGGATGCCGGTTTGGCTCTTGTTGCAATCCTAATCACTTGGCAATCATTTGGCAAGCGGTTGCCACAATTTCCTTGAAAGTTCATCCAAATACACAGCCGCCCGGCTCCCCACGATCCGGGGGCCGGGCAGTAGTGCACGCACGGAGGACGTTACGGGGAGACAGCCAGCTCCCCGAACGTTCCGCACAGGTCTTCAATCAGACCGACGACGGCGGCGTCCCCGGCCAGCGCCGGATCCACCAGGCCCAGCAGGGCACTGATCCGCTCCGTACCGCTGAGCCGGTTGGCTGCGGCCACCTGGTCAGCCTGGGGATCCTGGAACACGCTGGCGGCTGCGCTGTGGTCCATCCAGGCGGCAATCATGAGCGCGGCGGCCGCACCGGACCTGCCCGCGGCACGCTCGGCCCGCAGCACCGGAACGGCGCGCATCCGAAGCTTGGTGCTGCCGTCCATGGCAATCTGGGCGAGGTGGTGGGCAATCCGGGCGTTGCTGAAGCGTGCCAGCAGGGCGGCTCGGTAGGCCGGGATCTGTAGCTCGGCTGCCTTTCCTTCCTGCCGGCAAAGGTTGGCTTCCGCCTCGTCCCAGAATGTTTCCACGGCCTGTAGACACAACGGGTCGGCCAACGCCTGGGCCACGGTGGCGTGTCCGCGGAGCTGTCCGGCGTAGGCCAGCAGCGAGTGCGCGCCGTTCAGGAGCCAGAGTTTGCGGTTCTCGTAGGGCTCAATGTCTGCCACGAACACGGCACCGGCGTCTTCCCAGCGCGGCCGCCCTGCCGGGAAGTCCCCGCTGAGCACCCAGTTGGAAAAGGGCTCGGCCACCACGGGTGAATTGTCGCGGTATCCGCACGCGGCCTGGACAGCGGCAATGTCCGCGTCCGTGGTTCGCGGAGTGATGCGGTCCACCGAGGTGCTGACGAAGCTGACGTTGGCATCGATCCATTCGGCCAGGCCGGCGTCCCACGCCCCTGCCATGCCCACCACTGCGTTGTGCGCCACGGTGCCGTTGTTGGAAAGGTTGTCGCAGCAGACCACGGCGAGCGGTCCGGCGGCAGCAGCCCGGCGGGCGGCGAGGGCCAGCACAAGCCGGCCCAGCGGCGTCGTCGGGTTTCCGCTGTCCGATGCCAGTAGCGCAAGGTCGGCAACGACGTCGGACGCCGTCCGGTCGAGGTGGCCGTCGGCGCCGAGCCGGTAGGCCGCCTCGGTGATGGTCAGGGTGACAACGGCGGTGGCGGGAGCGGCAACCAGTTCGGCCAGCCGCTGCACGTCGGCGCCGTCCACGGCCTCCACGATGCTGCTGACCACGGTGAAGGAGTCTCCGCCGTCGGCGCGCTCCACGACGGTGAAGAGCCCGTCCTGTTCAGCGAGGGCCAGAGCGGCGTCGGGGCGGCGGCCGGTGAAGGCGGCGATGCCCCAGTCCGCGGCGTCGGATGCCTGGTGGGTGTACCAGGCCTGGTGTGAGCGGTGGAAGGCGCCCAGCCCCAGGTGGACGATCCGCGCCGGTGCCTTGGCGGACGGACGCAGGCGGCGGCTGAGTTGCGGCAATTCCGAGAAAGGCTCTGCCTCTGGTTGCGCAGCTGCGGCGGGCTGCAGTTCGATGCTCACAGCTTGAAGACCCTTCGGGGCGAGCCGTCGACGAGGTCCACGATCAGTTCATGGGCGCGGTCCTCGCTGACGCGGTGCTCAGCCACGAGCCTGGCCAGGAAGGAGGCCTCGATCCGGCGTGAGGCATCGTGGCGGGCCGGGATGGAGCAGAAGGCCCGGGTGTCGTCGATGAAGCCGGACGAGCGGGAGAAGCCGGCGGTCTCGGTGACTGCCGAACGGAAGCGCAGCATGGCGTCCGGTGCGTCCAGGAACCACCACGGCGCGCCGAGGTAGACGGACGGGTAGAAGCCGGCCAGCGGCGCGAGTTCGCGGGAGAACACCGTCTCGTCCAGGGTGAAGAGCACCAGGTGGAAGTCCTTGGCGGTGCCGAAGTCCTGCAGCAGCGGGCGGATCGCCTCGGTGTAGTTTACGGCGAAGGGGATGTCGTGGCCGGTGTCGGCGCCGTAGGCGTTGAACGTGGGTGCGTGGTGGTTGCGGTACGACCCCGGGTGGATAGTCATCACCAGGCCGTCCTCCACGGACATCCGCGCCATCTGGTACATCATATGGGCTTCGAAGTCTTCACGGTCCTGCGCCGTGGCCTGGCCCGAGCGGGCGCGGTCGAACAGCTTCGCCGCATCGCCGGCGTCGAGCTTCAGCGTTGCGGGAGTGCGGACGCCGTGGTCCGCGGAGACAGCGCCGCGTTCCACGAAATAGCGACGCCGGTTTTCCAGGGCAGTGATGTAGCCGGCGTAGCCGCTGGCGCCGTCGCCCGCTGCCGCGATGAGCCGGTCCACGTTCGCGGACCAGCTGGGGTGCGCGATGTTCAGGTAGGCGTCCGGGCGGAACGTGGGAAGGACGCGTCCGTGGAACGTGGGGTCCTCGGCGATCGCCTTGTGGCTGGTGAGGGTGTCCAGGGGATCGTCCGTGGTGGCCAGCACCTCGATGTTGAAGTCCTTGAAGAGCTGGCGGGGCCGGAAACCGGGCTCCAGCAGCTTGGCCGAGATGGCATCGTAGCTGGCATCGGCGGTTTCGGTGCTGATCTCCTGCTGGAGGCCGAAGACGCTGTCGAACTGCGTGCGGAGCCAGTAGCCGGAGGCGGTGCCCTCGAACAGCGGCCAGGCCTTGCAGAACTCGCGCCACACGGTGCGGGAGTCCTGCTCCGAATCATTCGAGCCGCCCAGCCGGTCCAGCGGGACGCCGCTGGCGTGGATCAGGCGCGTGACGTAGTGGTCCGGGCTGACCAGCAGCGCTGCCGGGTCCGGGAAAGGGGTGTTGTGCTCGATGACTGCGGCGTCAACGTGCCCGTGCGGGGAAAGGATGGGCTGGTCCTGGACGCGCTGCAGGAGGTCGCGCGCAATGCTACGCGTTCCGGGATCCGCGGGCAGGAGCCGGTCTGGGTTGGCTGCAATCGACTGTGACATAGCTCAATGGTCGGGCCTGCAGCTCGGTTTTGTCAACCGGTTGCCATAAATTGCCATCCGGGTTGCGGCTGGTTGCGGGTAAAGCTAGCCCGCGGGCAGAAGCCGTCCGCTCGAGCCGCGCAGCACCAGCTCCGTTTCGACCCCGAGCGTCGCGGCAGGCTCCCCTGTGCCGTGCAGGAGGTCAAGCAGCAGTGTGGCAGCCCCCGAGCCGCACTCCCCCAGCGGCGAACGCACGGTGGTGAGCGGCGGTGTGGTGAAATCCGCCCCGAAGATGTCGTCGAAGCCCACGATGCTGATCTGGTCCGGGACCACCATTCCGGCTGCCTGGAGTTCCTGCATGAGGCCGATGGCCAGGAGGTCGTTATAGGTCAGCACCGCCGTGGCACCGCTGGCCCGGACGTCGCGCGCCACTTGCCTGCCGCCGTCGACCGTTGGTTTGGTGGATTCCAGCCGCACGGCCTCGAGCCGCGACCATTCGCAGGCCGCCTGCACGCCTTCCCAGCGGCGGGCGGACATCCAGGACTGCGGCGGGCCGGCAACAAAGGCAACCTTCGTGTGCCCGTTGGCGGCGAGGCTGCGGACCGCCTCGCTGATGCCCTTGTTCACGTCGGGAACCACGCACGGCACGCCGTCGACCTCGCGGTTGATGACCACCACGGGCTTGTCCCGGGCGAGGGTGCGGATGTCGTCGTCGTCCATGCGCGGGCTGGCAAGGATGAGGCCGTCCACGGTGGCCATCATCCGGCGTGCGGCGGTTAGTTCGGTGACGGCGGACTCGGCGGATTCGGCCAGCACCAGGGTATAGTCCCGCAGCGTGGCGGTGGTTTCCGCTCCGCGGATGATGTCGAAGAACGTGGGGTTGGTGATGTCCGCGACGATCAGCCCGAAAGTGTTGGTACGGCCGGTGGGGAGCGCCCGGGCGAACGGGTTGACCTGGTAATTCAGCTCGGCGGCGGCATCCTCGATGAGTTTCTGCGTCTTGGCGCTGACCCGGCCCGGCTTGCTGAGCGCACGGGAAACCGTGGACGGATTGACGCCGGCAACCTTGGCAATGTCGTAAATGGTGGCGTTGGGCTTGCCGTCCCGGCCGTGCTTTTTGGCCGGCGCTGTTGTGGCGGCAACTTCCGGCGTCTTGGGTTCAGTCACCGCCCCATCCTACGAGGAAACAACCCAACTAGGTCGCAGTTAATGTCGTTATAGGCGCCCATAACGACATCAATTGCGACCTAGTTGGGCTTAGTTGGCCAGCGGTTGCCGGTTTGGCTTCCCCGGGGCTTCGCTAGGAGCGTTCGGGGAACTTGCCTTCGTCCGCGATGCGCTTGTTCAGCTCGGCAAGGAACACGTCCTCGTCGAAGTCCAGGCCCACTTCCGTGCCGGTCCAGCTGGAGAGGTGGATGGCGTTGGCCAGGCGGACGCCGTTAACGCCGTCCGATCCCGGGGCCAGCAGCGGAGTTCCGTCCAGGATGTTGGACGCGAAGTTCTCTAAGACACCGGCATGCTGGCCGCCCCAGACGGATTCGAACTCGATGACCTCAGTAGAGTAGTACTGCTCCGGATTCAGCTCGCCCATAAAGAGCTTGCGGACATCGTCCATGTCCATGGCGTCGCTGAGTTCACGCTCGGGCTTGACCAGGCGGGTGACGGTGGCAGTCTTGGAGTTTTCGACGACGATCTTGCCTTGGTCGCCCAGGATCTCGAAGCGGTCGGTTCCCACGAGGTCGTGGGTGGCGGTGACGAAGACGCCGGTGGCGCCGTCGCCGTAATCAACTACCGCGGTGACTTCATCCTCGACGGCGATGTCACGGCGGAAGCCGTAGGCCACCTTCGCATACACGGACTTGGGCACGCCGCAGATCCACTGCCACAGGTCCAGCTGGTGCGGTGCCTGGTTGACCAGGACGCCGCCGCCTTCGCCGCCCCACGTGGCGCGCCATTCGCTGGAGTTGTAGTAGCCCTGCGGACGCCACCAGTTGGTGATGATCCAGTTGGTGCGGCGGATGGCACCGATCTCGCCGTTCTCGACGATTTCCTTGAGCTTCCGGTACAGCGGGTTGTTGCGCTGGTTGAACATAATCGCGAAGGACAGTTCGGGCTTGCTCGCGGCAAACTCGTTGAGCTCCTTGACCTGCTTGGTGTAGACGCCGGCCGGCTTCTCCACGAGGGCGTGGATGTTGCGCTTAAGGGTCTCGATGCCCATTCCGGGGTGCAGGAAGTGCGGGACGCAGGTCACGACGGCGTCCACGTCGCCGCTGTCCAGCATGGCGATGTAGTCGTCGTAGAAGGGCGCGTCCGGGTAGGTGGCCGAGGCCAGTTCCTTCTTGGCGGGATCGGTGTCGCAGATGGCGCCGATCTCCATGTTGGGGACCATGCCGTCCGTGATGAACTTGGCGTAGGCGCCGCCCTGCTGGCCCAGGCCGATAATGCCGAGGCGTACTTTCTTGGTCATTGTTGAATCTCCGTGTTCTTTGGTGCTGAGTCTGGAAAGTCTTAGAACAGGCCGGCGTGGCCCATGGCCACCAGGTTGTCGTACGAGGTCTGCAGGGCATCCCAGACGGTGCGGCCGTAGAGTTCGTCCTGTTCAACCAGCATGTATTCGGCCCCGGCGGCCTGCGCGGCCGGAATGATGGAGGGAAAGTCCAGGTTGCCTTCGCCCACTTCGGCGAACTGGACCACGTTTTTGAACTCGCTCATGAACCCCAGGATGTCGCCTGAATCCAGGAGTCCGAAGGCTGCTTCCGGCATCTGGCCGATCCGGTAGTCCTTCAGGTGCACCATGGCGGTGCGGCCGGCGTACTTCTGCAGGGTCCGGACGGGGTCGAGGCCGCCGCGCTGTACCCAGTGCACGTCAATTTCCATGCCCATGGCCGGCGAGTTCTCGGCGATGATGTCCAGCATGTATTTGCCGTCGAACTTCGCGAACTCGATGTGGTGGTTGTGGTAGTACAGGCCGAGGCCCTGTTCCTGCAGGCGTTCGGCGTATTCGTTGGCCTGCTTGGCGAAGTCGATGACTGCACCGATCGACTTCATGGCCGGGAACGGCAGCATCCCGATCCGCAGGAGCTTGGAGTCCAGGCGCTTGGCGTCCTCCACTATCTTGTCGAAGTGGTCCTGGAGCGAATCGCCGGGGCGGCCCTTGGGGGATTCCATCGCTACGGACAACGCGGCGATGTCCATGCCCAGCTCCGAACGGGAGCGGTCCAGCTCGGCCACGTTCTCAGCGGTCATCGGGATCTGGGAAATTTCGACGGCGTTGTAACCGATCGCGCTGACCTTGCGGAGCGTTTCGAACGCCCCGAGTTCGGTGAAACTGTCCTTCAGCATCATCGCCTGCACGCCTATTTTGGCCACGTTATTCCTCCGTTGTTGTACCTGGTGTGTTAAATCCGGCGTCCGCCGTTAGGCGAGGGCTCCGGCCTGTTCAATCTGATGCCGCTGGCTTTCCAGCAGTCGGTGACGATCCGCCCGGCGCTGTTCCTGCCGGTCCGGATCGGGTACTGGGGACGCCAGCAGGAGGCGCTGCGTGTAAGGGTGCTCGGGGTCGCGGGTAACGATCTCGGCTGGTCCCTGTTCGACGATTTCGCCGTGGTGCATTACGGCCACACGGTGGCTGATGTGCCGCACAACGTCAAGGTCGTGGGAGACGAACAGGTACGAAACACCGGTGTCCTTTTGGATCTGCAGGAACAGGTCCAGGACCCGGGCCTGGGTGGACAGGTCCAGTGCGCTGACGGGCTCGTCGCAGACGATCAGCTTGGGCGAGAGGGCCAGGGCACGGGCGATGGCCACGCGCTGGCGCTGGCCGCCGCTGAACTCGCGCGGCAGGCGGTGGATGGCGTCCGCGGGCAGACCCACTTGGTCCAGGAGTTCTTTGACGCGCTGCTTGGCGGCATTCTGCTCCATGCCCTGCACGCCGAGGGGCTCGGCGAGGATGTCGCCGATCTCCAGGGCGGGGTTGAGCGAAGTATACGGATCCTGGAAAACCACCTGGAGGTCGCGGCTCAGGGTTCGCCGCTGCTTGCGAGTGGCGTGGCTGATGTCCTTGCCCTCGAAGGTGATTTTGCCGCCCGTGACCGGGGCCAGGCCCAGGACCGCGCGGCCCAGGGTGGTCTTGCCGGAGCCGGACTCCCCCACCAGGCCAAGGGTCTCGCCCTGGCCGATGGAGATGTTGATGTCCGTCAGGGCCCTGAAGGGCTTGGCCCGGAACTTCTTGCTCGGGTATTCGACAACCAGGTTGCTCACTGTCAGAAGCGGGGATGTCAGAAGCGGTGCGCTTTCCGTGGTGCTCATGCGACCGGCTCCTTCTGGCTGGATACAAGCATGGACATGGGGGTTTTGCCTTCGAGCATCGAGGCCAGAAGAGTCCGGGTGTACTGCTCTTTCGGGTTCCGGAGGATGTCGCGGACGGATCCTTCCTCCACAAGCCGGCCGTTCTGCATCACGGCCACGCGGTCGCAGAGGTCCGCCACCACACCGAAGTTGTGCGTCACCAGGACGACGCCAATGTTCAGACGCTGCTGGAGCTCGCGCAGGAGATCCAGCACATCGGCCTGCACCGTGACGTCCAACGCGGTGGTGGGCTCATCGGCGATCACCAGGTCCGGTTCACAGCTGATGGCACCGGCGATCAGCACACGCTGGGCCATGCCCCCGGAGACTTCATGCGGGTACGCGCTGAACGTCCGTTCCGGGCTGACGATCCCGACGTCGGTCAGCAGCTTCAGCGCCCGCCCGCGGGCCTCCTCCTTGGAAATCCCCAGGACCCGCACCATGGGCGTGACCAGCTGGTAGCCGATGGTGAAGGCGGGGTCCAAGTTGCTCATGGGCTCCTGCGGAATATAGGAGATCCGCTTGCCCCGCAGCTTGGACAGCCGCGTCTGGTTGACGCGTTCGTCGCCCGGGGCCACGGTGTAGTTGCCATCGAACTGGATGGCGCCGCCCACAATGCGGGCATTGTCCGGCAGCAGGCCCAGGATGGAGAACGCCGTCTGGGACTTCCCCGAACCGGATTCACCCACGATGCCCAGGATCTCACCCCGGTCCACGTGGAAGGACACATCGTCCACCACTTTCTTGATGGAGCCGTCGGCCTGCGGGTAGCCGACGCCGAGATTGGTGACCTTTACGAGGTGGTGCTCGGTTCCGGCATCGACGGCGGCCACAGCCTTACGCGACGGCCGCGCCGAGGCGGGTCCCGCCGTCGGGTTCGCTCCTGTGGCCGAAGACGCGGCGCTTTTCTTGCGGCGCTTGATCTTTTCGCCGTCTTCCAGCGCATCGCGGATAGCGTTGCCGAGGAGGACGAGTCCGCCGATGGTGAGCGCCATGGTGAGGGCGGGCCAGAAGAGCAGCGTGGGGGTCAGGTAGACGTTCTTGAAGCCTTCGGAGAGCATCACGCCCCAGGTTGCCTTGGTGGGATCGCCGAGTCCCAGGAACTCAAGTCCGGACTGGATCGCGATGGCCACGCCGGCAATGGCTGCAGTCTGGATGATGATGGGTGCGCGGACCACGGAGAAGATGTGGCGGGCAATGATGCTCCAGTCGGAGAGCCCGGACACCCGGGCAGCGTCGACGTAAAGCTCATTGCGTACAGACTGGACCGCGGTGCGGGTCAAGCGGAAGTAGGACGGGCTGATGAGGACGCCGAAGGCGATCATCGAAATCCATACCGAGGGTCCGAACGCTGCGCGGATGGTGAGCAGCACGATCAGGCCCGGAAGGCTCATGAGGATGCTGACCGCCCAGTTGGAGACGGCCTCGAACTTCCCTGCGTAGTAGCCGGCGATCAGACCGGCCGGGAGGCCGATGACGATGGCAACACCGGCGCACAGGAGTGCGGACAACAGCGTGAGCTGTGCACCGAAGAGCAGGCGGCTCCAGGTGTCGCGTCCGGCGCTGTCCGTGCCCAGGATGTTCACCGAGTCTGCAGGTGCCAGGGTCTTGGTGATGTTCGCGAAGTTCTCCTCGAACGGGGCCAGGACGGGGGCGAAGATGGCCAGCAAGGCGATGGATCCTAGAATCGTCAGCGAGGCGATGCCCATCGGGTTCCTGAGGAGGCGGCGCATCACGGTGGAACGGACCACTGTGCCGCTCTGGCCGGTGGCCAGTGGTGCGGCTACCGCCGCTTTTTCTACGGAATCGCTCATGACACACGCACTTTCGGGTTGAGCCAACCATTGAGGATGTCCACCAGGAGATTCACCACGATGACCACCACCACGGTGTACATGACCACTCCCATGACCACGGGAAGATCGGACTGGCCGGTGGCGGTGACCGCGAGGGGTCCCATTCCGGGAAGGGCAAAGATCTGCTCGATGATCACCACGCCGCCCAGCATGCCGATCAGCTGCAGGCTCAAGACGGTCAGGCCTGCCGGTGCCGCGCTGCGCAGCACGTGCTTGAAGAGGATTTCCCGCTCTCCGATGCCCCGGCTGCGCAATGTCCTGACGTAGTCGCGCTCGAGCTGCTTGATCACGGCGCTGCGGATTTGCTGCGCTCCGCCGGTCACGCCGTTGATGAGCAGGGCAATGACCGGAAGGGTCATCGAATAGACCCAGGCCTCCGGACCTACCTCGGGAGAGATGGTGCTGGTGGCCGGGAAGAAGCCCAGCTGGATGGCCAGGAGGGTCACAAGGAGCACGCCGATCACGTACCCCGGGATGGAGTCGCCTACGATCGCGCCCACCTGGACTAACCTGTCCACCCAGCCGCGCTTGACGGCCGCGGCAACACCGATCAGTGCTGCGCAGATGGCGATCAGGATCATTGCGGTGAAAACCATCGTCATGGTCACCGGGATACGCGTAGCCAGGGAGCTGGCCACCGGTTCCGAGGTGAACCACGAGGCTCCAAGGTTTCCTGAGAGGGCGTCGCCCAACCAGGCGAAGTAACGGGTCACGAGGGGCTGGTCGAGTCCCAGCTCCTGTTCCTTCAGGGCAACCTGCTCCGGAGTGGCCTGGTCACCCAGGATGTTCCGGGCAATGCTGCCGCTGGAGGTGTACAGCAAAGTGAAGGTGAGTGCCGAGACTACGAACAACACCACCAACCCGCTGCCTAGCCTTTTCGCAATGAACTTGATCATGGGGTCCTACTTGGCGGGCGAATAGTTGTAGATGGACGGAACGGCCTGCTGTGCCTGCGGGGTGACGTTCACTTTGTCGTTGTGGTAATACATCTGGTTCACACGGAACAGCGGCGCGAACCATGCCTGTTCCACCACGTACTTGTTGACGTTCTGGGCCAGCTTGCCGGCGTCCTCGCCACCTGTGCGTACAGCCTGGATCTTGGCCTCCAGCTCCGGGGTGGTGTTCTTGAAGGGGTTGTAGAGGGCCTTGGTGGAGACGATTTGGTCGATCGCTACCGTGGGCTCACCTTGGAAGAGGTTGAAGAACAATGCGTGGTATTTCTGGGCTGCGACGTCCGCGGTGAAGGTGTTGGTGATCGCGGCGCCCGGCTTCAGGGTGATTCCGACGTCGGCGAGCTGCTGCTGGAGAACCGAGATGAGCGTTTCAGCTCCCGGAAGGGTGGGGACGTCGATAGTCACGTTGCCTTCGAAGCCGGAGTCCTTCAGGAGTTGCTTGGCCTTGGCGGGATCGTAGCTGTAGTAGTTTTCGAGCTCTTCAGTCCAGGCACCGCTGTCCTTGCCAAACGGTTGGGACGTGGGAGTGCCCTGGCCGAGCATGACCTGGTCCAGGATGGTCTTGCGGTCGAACGCATAGTTGATGGCCTGGCGGACCTTGACGTTGGCCAGAGCGGGGTTCTTGGTTCCGGCGCGGTCCAGGAGGAGCAGGCCGGACCAGTCAACCTGGTTGGTTTCAAGCTTCATTTTGGCGCCCTCGGCCTG
This sequence comes from Arthrobacter sp. KBS0703, assembly GCF_002008315.2. Lineage (NCBI taxonomy): Bacteria > Bacillati > Actinomycetota > Actinomycetes > Micrococcales > Micrococcaceae > Arthrobacter > Arthrobacter sp. KBS0703. Next base: position 3,414,768 of record NZ_MVDG02000001.1, read on the forward strand.
CTTGCCGTTTTTGGGGTCCAGCAGGGTGGCGTCGATCTGGCCGGAAACCAAGGCGTTGGTGCGGGCTGTGGGATCGGTAAGGATCTTGAGGGTCAGCTTCTTGTACTTCTGGAGGTCCTTGTTCCAGTAGCCCTCGCGGGCGGTGAAGACGGTCTGTGAGTCTTTCACGGAGGCTGCTTTGTCCATCACGTACGGGCCGGAGCCGACCGGTACGGTCTTGATGGCGTCTGTACCCAGGGACTGGGGGCTTCCCATCAGGCCAGCTGCCTGGCTCAGGAAGTATTCCAGGGCGGGCTCAGTGGCAGTGAGGTTGATGTCGATGGTGTCCGCGTCCACCACGGCAACGTCGGACACAGAAGCCAGCTGGGCCATCTGGGGACCATTTGCCTTCTTGAAGTGGTCGAGGTTGGCCTTGGCTGCCTCGGCGTCGAACTTGGCACCGTCGCTGAACGTGACGTCGGTCCTGAGATCCACGGTGAGCTTCGTGTTGGTGGCGTTGTACTTCCACTTCGTGGCCAGCATGGGGCTGAGCTTGCCGTCCGGTTCGCGCAGGATCAGGGTGTCATACGCTGCCTGGTACGGCTGCAGGGCATGGCCGACGTGGGCCTGGGCAGGATCCCAGGAAGTGATGTCACGCAGGGTGCCCAAGGTGAGCGCTGTTGGTGCAGCGCCGGCGTTTGAGCCCGCTCCGGCGCCCCCGCCACATGCGGTGAGCGCCAGCGAGGCGCTGAGTACGAGGGCGGCTGCTGCCGCTTTGGGACCTAACTTCATTGTTGGCTCCTAGGATCCGTGGAACGTAAGACCTGCGGGATGAATCAAGTGTGGCGTGGGCCACATCCGCCTTGTGAGATTCACAGTACGCACTGTTGCCTCGCTTGGCAACCGATTGTCAAAATCGTTGCAATATTTCTTTTTCGTACCGGAATGAGTCGTTCGAACGGGAGTACACTGAAGGCAACCGGTTGCTTCGGCCAAGCCCCAGGCGTCACCGCAGCCAGCGCCTCAGGACACCTTGCCAGCCAATTCCGGGTAGCTCTGCCGGTAGACGTCTTTGATGATGCACAGCGATTTTTCGGCCTCAGCAGGGCTGATCCAGAACGGCTCCGCCTCGTCCAGCCGGCTGTAGAAGTCGTTGATCAGCAGCTCGTGCGAGACACCCCAGTAGGACCGGCCGCCGGAATCGCTCTTGCGCTCCGGAATGACGTCCACGCACCCGTCATCATGGGTGACCGTGAGGTCGCCCCGCAGGCAGAGGACGGCCTTCTCGGTGACCACATCAAGCGTCACCGGCGCGTTGAAGGCGTTGGCCAGCGTGGCATAGAACGCGCTCCGGGCCCCGCTGGCATGTTCCGCCACGAATTCCGCGGTGTCCTCCACTTCGATGGTGCCGGCCAGGAACCGCGTGGAAGCATTCCCCGTGACCGTGACAACGTCGCCCACCAGCCACTGGAGCAGGTCTACGGTGTGGATGGCCTGGTTCATCATCAGCCCGCCTCCGCCGCCGGCCCAGGTTCCACGCCAAGGGCGGTTTTCGTAGTACTCGGCGGAGCGCTGCCACATCACCGTTGCCGACGCTCCCGTCACAGCCCCCAGCTCACCCGAGGACAGGAGGGCGTGCATGGCCTGCGCGGTGGCGTTGTACCGGTTCTGGAAGCACACGGCGATTTTCGCATGGCCTGCCGACGCGGCTTCCACCAGCCGCCGGCCTTCCGCCAGGGTGTGGGCCAGCGGTTTCTCCACGATGACGTTGACGCCGCGCTCCAGGCAGTCCGCGGCCACCGAGGCATGCTGGTCATGGGGGGTGCAGATATGCACCACGTCCGGCCGGACCGCCTCGATAAGGCTCAGATGGTCGGCGAAGCCGGGCACGCCATAGGCGGCCACGGCGGCGGCCAGCCGCCGCGGATCCGAATCGCAGACCGCAACCAGCGTGGCGCCGTCGAGCTTTGCAACCGCCTCGAAGTGCACAGCCGAAACATCGCCACAGCCGATGACCGCCGCCGTCGTACTCAAGAGAGTTCAACCCCGTTCTTAGCCGCGAGCGCCGCGAAGGCACGGGCCGCGATACCGAAGGCCACCGGGCCTGAGAAGCCGCCCAGCTCGTGAGCGCTGGCCAGGTGGGGTTCCAGCGAGGCGAAACCGGTGAAGCCGTCGGCCTTCAGGGCGGCGATGGTGGCGTCGAGTTCGCCGTCGCCCTCGCCGGAGGGCACCACTTCGCCGCTGGTGGAGAGCGCGTCCTTGACCTGGAAGTAGTCGAGGTACGGGCGCAGCATGGCATAGCCCTCGGTGTAGGGCTTGACGCCCACCTGGACGAAGTTGGCGTTGTCCCAGGCGATGCGCAGCGCCGGGGAGTCCACGGACTCCATGATGTCCAGCACGCGCTGCGGCGTATCCCCGTAGATGCCCTTTTCGTTTTCATGCAGAAGCACGACGCCGGACTCCTCCGCGAGCGCTGCCAGCGCACCCATGCGGGCCAGGACATCCTCGCGGATATCTTCGGGGCTGCGGCCTTCCGCCCGGTAGAACGAGAAGATGCGGATGTACTTGGTGTCCAGGCCCTTGGCCACGGAGATGATCTGCCGGAGCCGTTCCAGCTCGTGCTCCACCGGCAGGCTCACGTCCACCTTGCCGATGGGGCTGGCCACTGCCGAGACCTTGAGGCCCTTTTCATCGAGGATCTCCTTGAGCCGGGCAACCTGCTCCTGTTCCAGCTCGGAGACGTTGGTGCCCCAGGCGCTGCGGACCTCGATGTGGCTCGCGCCTAGTGCCAGCAAAACGGCGGCCTGGACCGCGGGATCCGGGTCGATCTCATCGCCGAAACCGGAAAGGGGCCAGACTGCGGATGTTGTTTTGCTCACGCGGATCTCCTGGGTTTCGCGGCCGCCGCGCCTGCTTTCCCAGCTCCGGCGCGGTGACGCAGTTCACAAACACTGTCCATCTCAGTTTAGCTAGACCTGCCTTCAAATGACAACCGATTGCCAAACTTTGACAATCTGTGGCATTCTTTGCTGACCGGACCTGTGGCCGCAGTTACAGGGCGGCCCATCCGACCCGGCCACCACGGCCCGGCCACCACGGCCCGGCCACCACGGCCCGGCACCACGTTCAGAGAGGAGCGCCGTGGCTACGACGCAACCAGCAGCAGTGGACCGCCCGGCCACCATCCACGACATCGCCGCGCTCTGCGGTGTGGCGGCCTCCACGGTTTCCCGGGCGCTTTCCACGCCGGACCGCGTCAATATCCGGACGCGCCAGCGGATCGAGGCGGCCGCGGCGCGGCTGCACTACATCCCCAACAGCCAGGCCAAGGCGCTGAGTTCCGGCCGCACAGGCGCGGTGGGAGTACTGGTCCCGGACATCACCAACCCCTTCTACTTCGACCTCATCCGGGGCACCCAGCTTCAGCTCAAGGCTGCCGGATACACCCAGCTGCTGGTGGACACGGAGGAATCGGACGAGGTGGAGGCCAGCACTATGGAACAGCTCCGCAAGAGTGCAGACGGAATCGTGGTGACCGCTTCCCGGCTCAGCGATGAAGCGCTGCTGGCGGCGGCGGCAAAGATGCCTATGGTCACCATCAACCGGGACGTCCCCGGCATCCCAGCGGTTCTCATTGACACGCCGTCCGCCACGAGCCAGGCCCTCGACCACCTCATCTCGCTGCGCCATACCCGGATTGCTTACGTCGCCGGACCGGCAACGTCCCAGTCCAGCACGCGGCGCTGGACCGCCCTATCCGAGGCGGCAGAGGAACGCGGCGTGGAAGTACGGAGGCTGGGGCCGTTCGCGCCCAAGACGCAGTCCGGCGCGGCCGCCGCGGACGCCGCCGTGCACAGCGGGGTGACGGCCTGCATCGCGTTCAACGACCTCATCGCCATCGGCATGCTCCAGCGCCTCCGCGAACGCGGCATCCGTGTTCCGGAGGACATGAGCATTGTGGGCTGCGACGACATCTTCGGTGCGGACTTCTGCAATCCGCCGTTGACCACCATGGCCTCCCCGATCGAACAGGCCGGCCGCGTGGCAGTCTCCATGCTGCTGGCGCAGCTGAACCCGCTGGCGGGTGGCGGCGCCCGCAGCCGGTCCGTGATGCCCACGCATCTGACGGTCCGCGGCTCCACTGGGCTCGCGCCTGCGCCAGGCCCGGCAGCGGCGTAACTCCGCCCCCGACGTGGGAAGTCCGTGCCCGGCTCGGTAGGACACAGTTGAGCATGCTTGACCCCGCTGACTAGGCTGGGTCACATGCGCGAACTCCAGGCCAAGATCATAGAAGAAATGGGCGTTCAGCCCCGGATCGATCCTGCAGAGGAGGTGCGCAAACGGGTTACTTTCCTGAAGGAGTACCTCAAGGCCACCCGCACCAAGGGCTTTGTCCTGGGCATTTCGGGGGGACTTGACTCTTCACTGGCGGGACGGCTGGCCCAGCTCGCGGTCGAGGAGCTCCAGGCCGAGGGCACGGATGCGAACTTCGTGGCGGTCCGTCTCCCCTACGGCGTCCAGCATGACGAGGACGACGCCCAGGCGGCTCTGGACTTCATCAAGGCAAAGACGGAGTGGACCTTCAACATTTCCGCTGCCGTGGACGGTTTCGAGGAGGAGTTCGAAAAAACCGTCGGCAACGGGATCTCCGACTTCCATAAGGGCAACACCAAAGCGCGCACGCGCATGATCGCCCAGTACGCCCTGGCCGGCGAGCACAACTACCTCGTCATCGGCACAGACCATGGCGCTGAATCCGTGACCGGGTTCTTTACCAAGTACGGCGACGGCGGGGCCGATATCCTGCCGCTTTTCGGTCTGGACAAGCGGCAGAACCGCGCCCTCCTGGAGCACCTCGGCGCTCCCGAGCGGATCTGGAAGAAGGTGCCCACGGCCGACCTCCTGGACGACAAGCCGGGCCGCACCGACGAGGACGAACTCGGCATCAGCTACGACCAGATCGACGACTATCTCGAAGGCCGCGACGTCCCCGAATCCGCCGCCGCCCTGATCGAGGAAAAGTACCTGCGGACCCGGCACAAGCGCACCGTCCCGGTCAGCATCTTCGACACCTGGTGGAAGCACGAGGGTCCGGAGGAGCCCAGGGTAGGTCTCTGACCCGGGTTGAACCACGACGCCGGGAGCTGCTTGGCCGCTTAGGGCAGCAGCACGATCTTGCCGCGGCCGTGGCCCGCCCTGCTGATCTCCAGGGCATCGGCGGCCTCAATGAGCGGCATCCGGTGGGAGATGGTGAAGGTGATCTGGCCGTCCGCAGCGAGGGTTGCCACTTCCTCGACGCGTCCCTCCAGTTGCCGGACCGCGGCGATTCCGGCTTCCGCCGAGAGCTTGCCGGGAACGGTTGTTACGGCGCGGCTGCGGCCCTGAAGCAGTTCGGCAGTCGCGGCAACGGCCTCCTCGTTGCCGATGGTGTCGAACACAGCAGTGACATCGCCTATGGCGTCGCTGAGATCCCGCACCCTGTCTGCCAGTCCCGCCCCGTAGGTCACGGGCTCGGCACCCAGCTCGCGGAGGTATTCATGGTTGGACTCGGACGCCGTGCCGACCACCCGCGCCCCGAGTGCTGCGGCGATCTGGACCGCCGCAGAGCCGACTCCTCCGGCCGCGGCATGGATGAGGACAGTGTCCCCGGGGCCCACTCCCAGCTGCTTGAGGGCAGAGTACGCGGTGCCGCCGGCCACGGGGATGCACGCCGCCTGTTCGAAGTCGACACCCGCAGGGATCGGAGTGAGCTGTTCGGCCGGGACCAGGGCTTCCGTGCGGTAGCCGCCGGTGAGGCCGTTCCAGATCACTTCATCGCCGACGGCAAACCCCTCGAAGGCGGGCCCCACAGCCGTGACCACGCCAGCGGCCTCACTGCCGGGCACCGCCGGAAGATCCAGCGGTGCCCATTGCTTCAGGTAGCCTGCCACGAGTTTCCAGTCGACGGGGTTGACGCTGACGGCCCGGAATTCCACGCGGACCTCGCCCTCGCCGGCCTCAGGCAGCTCCTCCGTTCCCACCTGGAGGACGTGGGGGCCGCCGTATTCGTCGAAGTAGACCCTGGTGCTCATGGCTCTGGCTCCTTTGCTGCTGTCCCGCACTGTAGTGCAAGGGTAGGCAGGGCATTGCAGGCATCACAAGGAGGCATCTGGGAGTCCCCTCAGCGCCGGACTTCCACCTCTCCAACCATGCCCATGTAGTCATGCAGGGCGCAAAGGTAGTCGAACTCGCCCACCTTGTTGAAGGTCACGGTGAATTTGTCCCCGGGCTCCATCAGGCCGGAGCTGAGGTCCCCGCCCTTGAAGTTCTTGGGATTGCCCACCGGCGCGAACACATCGGCCGGCTCATGCCCGAACGTCACGGTGTGCGGCGCTCCCATACCGGTGTTCACGAAGGTCACCGTGTCGCCGAGGTGGACGACTATATCGTGGTGGACGAACCGCATTAGCATGGCGGTTTCGTTGTCCGTTCCGGCGATTACCTTGTGGTTGCTGGCCTGCTTGCGGGCTGCCTCCCACTGCATCTCGCCGTCCCGCACGATCTTCCGTTCCTCTTTCTTGGTCTGGCGGTCGTATTGCGACTGCGTGAACGGGTAATCCGTTCCGGCGGCCCGGACATGCACCGTACCTTTCATCACCATGCCGTGAACGACGCAGTAGTAGGTGAATGTGCCGGTGTGCGTGAACTTCAGGGTGTAATGCTCCACCTCTTTGAAGCCGGTATTGGAGACATTGGCCATGATTCCGGAGTTGTAGTACGAGTGGCCGTCATACGTCGTGCCGCCCTGCCGATTCAGTTGCTGCGGGTCAAAGGGGTTGAACGGCTTGAGCGGCTGGCCTTTCGCGAGAAACGTCACGGTGTGGATTTCCGCGGAGTTTGCCTCCCACTTGATCTTGTCCCCGGCGTTGACATAGATGTTCGACGGAAGGAAGGCCATGCCCTGGATGGCTTGGTCTGAGGACTCTGAGCCGACTTGGACAGTCCATGTCCTCGGCGAGTTCTCGTCGTCGGCAATGGCAGCGCTGCTGAGTGAGAGTGGCAGGAGCAGGGTCGCCAGGGAGGCGAGGAGAATGCGCAGCAGGTGCGGTCTTTGGTGGTTTTTTGGTTTGAGAGTCATTACGACCCATTCCTTTTTCGCTGGGCGTTGGCAGCCGCGGTGCGGCCGGGAGAGCCCGAGCCGCAGATTGCGGCGTCGGACCGATGCCAGAGCGGCGCGGATCCATCGGGACCCTTCTGCTTTCCCATGTCGCCCAGCCCACGGAAGGGAAGAGGCCTCGGAACCGGACCCGCCGCCGAACGGGCGACAACACGGGACTTTCCGGTTCTCGAAGGAATAAGTTGTGGTTCTGCTGAGCCGTCAGAGCCCTGATTCGTGACCGACGGCATGCGCTCGAAGCCTGTCGGTCAGAGACTACAGATACAGTTCCCATCGTGCTCCGCGTCGATGAAATTGTCGAGATGCCGAGGGTGGTCAGCTGGCGCTGGGCGTGCGGAGCAGGGCTGAGATCCGGTGGGCCTCTTCGAGGAGGAGCCGGCCCAGGAACTCCTGCCGGTCTCCGCGGAAACGCGGCTCGATCCCCGTCAGGGACAGTGCCCAGGCCGGGCGGTTGGCCTGGTCGAACACGGCCGCGCCCATTCCCCAGCTGCCTTCCAGTACCAGGCCGGGGTTCACCGAATAGCCCAGCTGGCGGGTTTGCTGCAGGTTTGCCCGCACGACTGACTCCGGATGCCCTTCTGCAAATTTTCCGGCGTGGGCGGCCCACTCCGACAGGACCTGCTCCTGTTCGCTGTCCGGCAGAAAGGCCAGGATGGCTGTGCCTGCCGACGCCACGCCCAGCGGAAATCTGACGCCTTCATGCAGCACGAACGAGCGTATGGGGAAGCTGCCTTCCTCGCGCAGCAGGCAGACGGTCTCGGCGCCCCTGCGAACAGAGAAAAAAGCGCTCTCGCCTGTTTCCTCGGCGAGCCGCCTCAGGCTGGGCCTGGCAATGTCCTCCAGGGGGAACCGGGTGGATGCGACCGATCCCATCAGCAGTATCTCCGGGCCCAGGACCCAATGGCCGGTCCGGGCATCGTGGTCCAGGAGTCCTTCCGCAGCCAAAGAGGTGAGGAGGCGGTGAACCGTCGGCCGGGTGAGGCCGGATTCGCGCACCAGTTCCATCAGGGAGCTTCCTTCGGGCCTGCGGCCCGCGATGCGTAACAGTCCGGCAACGCGGCTGACCACCTGGGCTCCCTGAACGGGTGTCGGGTTCATCATTCTCCTCTAGTATCCATAATGTGGACACGCGTAAGACTACCGTCCACACTGTAATAAGCGCCAGGTATGTGGGCAATATTGGCCTTGACAGTGCATCTCGGCCGCCCGTACGCTCAACATCCAAAGCCTGAGTCCACAAAGTGGAACGGGCGGCGAGCATGTCTCGAGAGGGTTCGCCGCCAGACAATCCGACGCCCGACGATCCAACCCAGCTCAATGAGGAGATGCGATGTCCAAACTTAGATCCACAGCGGTCGAGGCCCTGCGGGATGTGCTCCGGGACGGCATGACGCTCGCCGTCGGCGGCTTTGGCCTGAGCGGCATCCCGGCGGACCTGATCCTGGCCGTGCGGGATTCCGGCGTCCGCGACCTGACCGTGGTGTCCAATAACATGGGCGTGGACGGCAAGGGCCTCGGTGTCCTGATCGAGGCCGGCCAGGTCCGCAAGGTCATCGCGTCCTACGTGGGTGAGAACAAGCTGTTCGCCGAGCAGTACCTGGCCGGGCTCCTCGAAGTGGAGTTCACCCCGCAGGGCACCCTGGCCGAGCGGCTGCGCGCCGGCGGCGCCGGCATCCCGGCGTTCTACACCAAAACCGGCGTAGGCACCCTGGTTGCCGAAGGCAAACCGCTGACCGAGTTCGACGGCGAAATGTACGTCCAGGAGCGCGCCATCCGCGCCGACGTCGCACTGGTCCACGCGCACACCGCCGACACGGACGGCAACCTGATCTACCGCTACACCGCACGGAACTTCAACCCCGTGGTGGCGACCGCGGGGGCCGTGACGATCGCCGAGGCCGAGGTGATCGTGAAGCCCGGCGCCCTGGACCCCAACCACATCGTCACGCCCGGCGTGTACGTCCAGCGCCTGGTGCAGGCCAGCGGCCGTGTCAAGGACATCGAACAGCGCACCGTCCGCCCGCGCGTCGAGCCCGCCTCCGCCGCGGTGCCTGCCTGACCTGGCGCGAGCGAACACTTAAGCCCCCTGAAACTTTGAAAACCCAAGGAGAACCCCATGGCCTGGACCAGGGATGAAATGGCCGCCATCGCAGCCGAGGAACTCAATGACGGCGACTACGTCAACCTGGGCATCGGCATTCCGACGCTCGTGGCCAACAACCTGCCCGCCGGCGTCCGCGTGGTCCTGCAAAGCGAGAACGGGCTGCTTGGCATGGGCCCATTCCCCTACGAGGGTGACGAGGACGCCGACCTCATCAACGCCGGAAAGCAGACCGTCACCGTCCTGCCCGGCGGCAGCATCTTCGACTCGGCCACGTCCTTCGGCATGATCCGCGGCGGCCACGTCAAGGTCGCCATCCTGGGCGCCATGCAGGTCTCCGATGGCGGCGACCTCGCCAACTGGACCATCCCCGGCAAGATGGTCAAGGGCATGGGCGGCGCCATGGACCTCGTCGCCGGCACCCCGCGCGTCGTGGTCCTCACCGAGCACAACGCCAAGGACGGCACCGCCAAGATCGTCCGGGAATGCACCCTGCCGCTCACCGGCCTCAGCGTGGTGGACCGGATCATCAGCGACCTCGCGGTCTTCGACCTGGAAAAGACGGACGACGGCCACCGGCACCTCACGCTGACCCGGCTTGCCCCGGGCGTCACCGTCGAAGAGATCCGGGAGAAAACCGAGGCGGACTTCACAGTTGCCCTGGAGCGGCTGGCTGAACCGGCCCAGCTTTGACGGGACCTGCCGGCTGAGACGGGCGCACGGCGGCGGTGGGCGGTCCAAAAACGGGCCAGTTCAGCCGCTGCCCCGTCAGCCCCGGGCCCGGATGAGCCCTACAATCTCGGAAAAGCCCAGCCGCTCCGCGTTCTCCAAGGCTGTACGGCCCTGCGGATCCCGGATGCTGGGGTCGGCTCCGGCGGCAAGAAGCTGCCGGACCACTTCCTGCTGGTTCGGCCCGCCATTGTTCAGCAGGATGGCTTCCTGCATGGCGGTCCAGCCGAGATTGTTGACGTGGTTGACGGGCACACCCGCGGCGATGAGGATCCGCACGGTCTCCACATGGCCGTGCTCGGAAGCGGGAATCAGCGCGGTTCCGCCGAAACGGTTGGTGCTGGCAACGTCCGCGCCGTTGGCCAGGGTCAGCCGCAGGACATCGTTGAAGCCTTCAGCCCCTGCGTACAGGAATGCCGAATCCTGAAGCACATCCTTGGCGTTCACGTTCCCGCCGTCCTGGATCAGCTTCGTGACGGGGGCGACGTCATCGGCTTTGGCTGCCAGGATCAGTTGCTGGTCCAGCTTCATTTGGGCCTCCTGGGACAGGGCCGGTCGGGACAGGGCCGGCCGGGACTGGGCCGCGCCAGGCTGTGTCGGGCCAGTCGCTGCTGCAGGGCGGGTAGTGGCCGGTACCGCGGCCGTGGCTGACGACGACGGCGGAGCAGCGCCGCTGTTGCCGGACGCACTCCCCGAGGGCGTTCCTCCAGTCGACGGGGATCCGGGCGCACCCCGCCAGAAGCGCCGCCAGGCACGCCAGCGCCAGCATCGTGGGCTGAGCGGCTGAACGCCGGCCCCCGGACCCGCACGGGCCCCCGGACCTGCACGTTCTCCCGGATCTGCCCGTGCCGCTGGATATGCGCGCTGCCATGAGCCGGAGCCTACTTCGCGGTTCCGGCAATCGCCTCGGCGCCGGCCACTGCGCAGGCCTCGTCAAGCTTGCCGTCGGGAGCGCCGCCCACCCCGATCCCGGCCACGGATGCGCCGTTCACCTTGAGCGGGACGCCGCCCGGCAGGTACAGGGTTCCCGGAAGATCGGCGATGCTGGGTCCGCTGCCGGTGATGCGCTTGGCCAGCTCACTCGTGGGAGCACCAAGGGCGGCAGCGGTGTAGGCCTTCTGTTTGGCTGACTCGATGGTGTGCTCGGCTGCGTTGTCCCCGCGCAGGATGGCCTGCACCGTGCCGAACCGGTCCACAAGGGCTACGGTCACGAACGGCAGCTTGTCCGCCTGGCACTTGGCCAGCGCGGCACCGACGGCCTTCGCCGAGGCCCCCACGCTGATCCTGCTCTGGGACACGACATTGTCGGGTACAGGCTGGACGTCCGCCGCCGGCACAGCTGCCGGAGCAGGCACCGCAGCAGGCGCTGCTGCCGGGGCAGCCGCCATCGGGGCCGTGCCCGCATTGGCCACCGCAGTGGCGCCGGCGGTCAGCAGCACCGCCCCGGCTGCTGCGGCGGCAAGAATCTTCTGGGACTTCTTCACAGTGGTTCTCCTTGGCTAAGCCTGAAATTTGAACGGCCTGAACGGCTACATTCCATCGTGCCGCCCGGCGCAACAGGACACATCGGGCCTTCAGGTGAACCGGCGTCGTACTTCGGGCCGGCCGGATCAGCCAAAAGGCTGAGAGACCAGCAACGGCGCGGGCAATAGCATGGTGGTTAGGACTTCAACCACCGGAACCGGATCCCCTCATGCCTCCCTCAGCCCCAGCCGCATCCCCGGAAATATTGCCCGCCCGGCCGCCCGCAACGCAGGGCAGCGGACGGCTGGGCCGCATTGACGCCGCCGTCCACGTGGGATTCGCAGTGCTGATGGTGGCGTCCGTGGTGCGCTACGTGATGCGGCACAGCCCGCATGACAACCTCCTGGTCCTGGGCCTCGCGGCCGCAGCCTGTGCCCTCTACGCCGTCATCGCCGTCCTGGCCCAGCGCCGGCGGCCCTGGGCCGTCTGGATGTTCGTCCTGGTGGCGGCCTGGGCACTGCTGGTGATTTCCGCCCCCAGCTTCGCCTGGTGCTCGTTCGCCCTCTTCTTCCTCTGCCGCACGGCGTTCACGGGCGCGGTGGCCTACATTGCGGCAGGCGCGACGGCGGCAGCCACCGCCGTCGGGCTGTTCAGGCTCAGCGACGCCACCGACCTCGCCATGCTACTGGGCCCGCTTGCCGTCGGCGTCCTCCTGACGCTGATCTACGACCGCATAGAGCACGACGCCGCCGAGCAGCGCCGCCTGCACGCCGAGGTGTCGCTCGCCCAGGGACAGCTGGCAGCCAGTGAACGCCGTGCCGGCACCATCGCCGAGCGCGAGCGCGTTTCCCGCGAAATCCATGACACCGTGACGCAGGGCCTGGCCAGCAGCCTGCTCCTCCTCGAAGCGGCCAACCGCGCCTGGCCGGGACCCGGCTCCCGGCAGGACCTTCGCCAGGCCAGCGAACTGCTCCGGCGCAACCTGTCCGATACCCGCAGCCTGGTCCATGAACTGGCGTCCCCCGGGCTCGATGCCTCTCCGCTGCCGGACGCGTTGCGGCAGGCCGCGTCCCAATACGTGCCCGATGCCAGGCTGATGGTCACGGGTGAACCGCGGCCCGTCCCCGCCGAGGTCCGGCACGCGCTCCTCCGGGTGGTGCAGAGCGCCGCGGCCAACATCAAACTCCACGCCGCCGCGGCGCACACCACTGTTACCCTCGGCTTCCTCCCGGACGCCGTCACCCTGGACATTTACGACGACGGCGCCGGCTTCGATCCGGCGGCGGCAGCACCGCCGTCGGACGCCGGAGGGTACGGGCTGCGGGCCATGCGGCAACGCGTGGAGCAGCTGGGCGGCGCCTTCTCCGTGGAAAGCACGCCGGGTGAAGGAACGATTGTGGCCGCCCAACTGCCGGTGAGGGGAGAAGAATGAGCGCCATTACCGTGCTCCTGGTGGACGATCATCTCGTAGTCCGCAGCGGGCTCAAGGCCCTGCTCGGGACCCAGCCGGACATTGAGGTGGTGGCCGAGGCTTCCTCCGGCGAGGAGGCGCTGACCGCTGTGGAGGAGCACTCGCCCGCCGTCGTGGTGATGGACCTGGCCATGAGCCCCGGCATGGACGGGATCGAGGCCATCCGGAAGCTCCGCGAGCGCAACCGCAGGCAGGCCGTGCTGGTGTTCACGACCTACGATTCCGACGCCGACATCGTCCGGGCCGTGGACGCCGGCGCCATGGGCTACCTGCTCAAGGACGCCGCCCCGGAGGAGATCTTCGCCGCCGTCCGCGGGGCTGTGCAGGGCAAGAGCGTGATGAGCGCACCCGTGGCCTCCCGGCTGTTCCAGCAGCTGCGCAACCCGGACGAGGTGCTGACCCCGCGGGAGGCCGAGCTGCTGAGCCTCCTGACCGAGGGGCTCAGCAACCGGGAGCTCGGCCAGCGGCTGTTCATCTCCGAGGCGACGGTCAAGACCCACCTCGCCCACATCTACGCCAAGCTCGGGGTGGAGACCCGTGCCGCCGCCATTGCCACAGCCATCCGCCGCGAGGGGATGCGCTGACGCGGTGCTGCCCCGCTGAACCCGCACGGCCCGGCGCTAGACTCGTTGCAGCCCGAACCGGCCCCCGACCCGAATCAGTAACAGGAGCAGCCATGCGCGCCACCATCATCCACGGCCCCGGAGACATCAGGGTGGAAGACCGCGACTACCCCGTCGTCCAGCTGCCCACCGACGTGGTGGTCAAGGTGACGGCGTCCTGTGTCTGCGGCTCGGACCTGTGGCCATACCGCGGCGTGAAGCCGACGCACAAGCCTGCGGCCATCGGCCACGAGTTCATCGGCGTTGTGGAGGGCACCGGGGCTGCCGTAACCGCGCTCAAGGAGGGCGACCTCGTGATTGCCCCGTTCGTGGTCAGCTGCGGCACGTGCCCGCAGTGCCTGAACGGCGTCACCGTCGCCTGCGACCACCTCGCCGGCTGGGGCGGCAAGGACGACTCAGGGTTCAAGATCGACGGCGGCCAGGGCGAGGCGGTGCGGGTCCCCCTGGCAGAATCCACCCTGGTCAAGGTTTCCGATGTACGTGAACCCGATGCCGCCCTGCGGAACAGCCTCCTGACATTGTCGGACGTCATGGCCACCGGCCATCACGCCGCGCTCAGCGCCGGAGTCTCCGCCGGCCGGACCGTTGTTGTCGTTGGCGACGGCGCCGTGGGGCTCTGCGGCGTCCTGGCGGCGAAGCGGCTCGGAGCCGAGCGGATCATTGCGATGTCTCGCCATGCCGACCGGCAGGCCATCGCCCGCGAGTTCGGCGCAACGGACATCGTGGAGGAACGCGGGGACGACGGCGTCGCGAAAGTCCGCGAGCTGCTCGGCGGCGTGCTGGCCGACTCCGTGCTTGAGTGCGTGGGCACCAAGGAGTCCATGGAACAGGCCCTGCATTCCGTCCGCCCCGGCGGCGCCCTGGGGTTCGTGGGAGTCCCGACCGGCGGCGCGGAGATCCCGCTGCGCTACCTGTTCGACAACAACATCACGGTGGGCGGCGGCATGGCTCCGGCCCGGACGTACATCCCGGAACTGCTGGCGGATGTCCTCGCCGGAACCATCAACCCGGGACGCGTGTTCGACGTCGAAATGCCGCTCGAGGAGGCGGCCGAGGCGTACAAGGCCATGGACGAACGCCGAGCCATCAAGGTGCTGCTGACGCCGTAGGCCGGGTGCGGGTGCCGCGCCCTACTCCTGCGTGGCCGCGGCTATTGCGCTGCCCCGGCACCGGGTCTACGGTGATCCGCATCAGCTTCCACCGCCGCCATCGAGGAGCCGTCATGGCCAGGTTTGTGCAGATCATCGAATTCCAGACCTCCCGGATCGAAGAGATCGAAGAGCTGGGCCGGCCGTCAAGAACCGACGGAACCACGGCCCCGACGTTTCGACGCATCATCGCAGCAGCGGACCGCGACCGGCCCGGGACGTACTTCACCATCGTGGAATTCGACTCCTATGAGTCAGCAATGGAGAACTCCAACCGGCCGGAAACGTCGGACTTCGCCGCCAAGATGGCAGCCCTGTGTGACGGACCACCTGTCTTCCGCAATCTCGACGTGCAGTGGGAGGACACCGGTCAGGAGTCGGACCCCGCCACATAGACGGGCAACAAAGAGCGGACCTGGCCCAGAAACGAGGCACAGGACATGGGCCTTCCGGAGCGCGGCGCGCCTGACCCGCTCGTGCTGCAACTCGGCCAGCTGGGCTCGCAGCCCCTGCAGCTCGTGGGCGGGAAAGCCCTAAATCTCGGGCGGCTCGCCGACGCCGGCTTTCCGGTGCCCGCCGGGTTCTGCCTGACCACGGCCGCCTACCGGATGGCGGTTCCTCCCGAGCTGGCCGCGCTGGCGGCCTGCCTGGACGATCTGGCGGCCGGAACAGCACGCACCGGCGAGGCGCCGGCCGCCGGCAGTTCCGGCCATGAGGACACGCACCGCGGGACCGCACAGGCGGAGACCGCACAGCGGGACGATGCACAGCGGGACACCGCACAGCACGGGATGGCGCAGCGTGCCAGGGAGCTCGTGGGGACGGCACCCGTCCCGCCCGAGGTGGAGGCAGCCGTCCGGACGGCCTACGCGGCGATGAGCGAGCCGCCGCCCGCCGGCAACGCGCCGCACGCCAGTATCGAACCCGCGGTGGCGGTGCGGTCCTCCGCCACCGCCGAGGACCTGCCCTTCGCGAGCTTCGCCGGACAGCAGGATTCCTTCCTCAACATCGTCGGCGCCGACGCCGTGATCCAGGCGGTTCGGCGCTGCTGGGCCTCACTCTGGACGGACCGGGCGGTGGCGTACCGTTCGGCCAATGGGATCCGCCATGGCGACGTCGGCCTCGCCGTCGTCGTTCAGCATGTTGTGGACGCCGCCGCCGCCGGCGTGCTGTTCAGCGCAAACCCGGTCACGGGGACGCGCGGCGAGACGGTCATCGATGCGAGCGCCGGCCCCGGGGCGGCGGTGGTGTCCGGAGCGGTGGCTCCGGACCATTTCGTGGTGGAGACGGCCACGGGAAAGATCCGGCAGTCCAGCCCGCGACGCAACGAGTCCGGACCAGGCGACCGAGCCAGCCCAAGCCTGACCGAAGCGCAGGTCCGTGAACTCACCTCGTTGGGCCTATCAGCCCAGGAGCTTTTCGGGGAACCGCAGGACGTGGAGTGGGTCCTCGACGCCGAGGGCACAATCTGGCTGACCCAGTCACGGCCGATCACCACCCTGTACCCCCTGCCTGATCCAGCGTCGGCCAAGCCTTTCGGGCTGGAATCGGCGCCGGACGCTGAAACCCGCGTGTATCTCTGCGGCACTCTGCTGCAGGGGCTGACGCGTCCCCTCACGCCAATGGGGCTCTCGATGATGGGAATGATGGGAAACCGCAGGTCGCCCTGGACGTATGTTAGTCCCGGACTGAGGATGTACGCGGACCTGACGCCTTTGATCCGCACCGCGTCCGGCCGCCGGATGCTGCTGAAGTGGGTTCCCCTCGCGGACGGGAGATCGGCTGCTGTCCTGCCCGCGCTCCTCGACGACCCGAGATTCGGCCTCACCAACGCCCCGCCCCGGCGGTCCAGAACTAGGGCAGCGGAATGGGTCCGCGGGGACGGCACGGCGGGCTTGGCCACGATCGTATGGCTGGTCCCCGCCCTGATCCGCGCCGTCCTCCGGCCAAAGGCTGAGCTGCGCCGGGCTTTTCGCTACGGAAAGCGACTCGAGGCGGACCTCGCCCTGCCCCAGCCCGCAACAGCGTTCAGGAGGCTTGACCACGCCCAGCACGCCCCGGCCCGCATGGTTGATGACCTGATCCGGGCTACGCTGCCGGCACCCGCCGCCGGGTACGCCATGCTGGGTCTGGCCCGCTGGCTCCTGCGCGGAGTGGCCGAACCCCGTGAGCTGGAGGCAGTCCTGCGCGGGCTCCCACACAATGTGACGACCGAAATGGACCTTGAACTTTGGAGCCTGGCTGTTTCCGTCCGCGACGACGCCCCCTCGCGGGAGGCTTTCCTGCGCGGGCGTCCCGACGAACTGGCCGTCAACTATGCCGCCGGGGAGCTGCCGCACGTGGCCCAGACGGGCCTGCACCGCTTCCTGGATCGGTACGGCCACCGAGCCGTGGCCGAAATCGACCTGGGCATGCCGCGGTGGTCCGAGAAGCCGGACCACCTCCTCGGAATGATCTCCAACTACCTGAGGGTGGAGGATCCTGAGCTGGCACCGGACCGGCAGTTCGACCGGGCGGCCGACCATGCCGAAGCCAGGATCAGCAGTCTCGTGGCACGGGCCGGGGCGGTGAGCCCGTTGCGGGGCCGCCTCGTGGCTTTCTGCCTGCACCGGACGCGGCAGCTCGCCGGCCTGCGCGAACTGCCCAAGTTTTACGTGGTGACCGTCTTTGGCGAAGTCCACCGGCAACTCGCTGCCATCGGCGCCGAGCTGGCCAAGGCAGGCACCATAGCGGCTGCAGACGACGTCTTCTTCCTGACCTTCGATGAGGTCCGCGTGGGGCTTCGCGGCGGCGAGCTGAAGGAAATGGTCGCGGATCGCCGTCGCATCTACGATGCGGAACTTCGGCGGAGGCGGATACCGCGGCTCCTGCTCTCCGACGGCACAGACGTAGAAGCCGCCATCGCGAGCGCCGCTGGCGCCCCGGGCGCACTCGTTGGGACACCTGCGTCGGCCGGGACGGCCGAGGGCAGGGTCAGGGTGATTATGGACCCCGTAGGCGCGCACCTGGAACCAGGGGAAATCCTGGTGTCGCCGTCCACCGATCCGGGCTGGACACCGCTTTTCCTAACTGCCGGCGCCCTGGTAATGGAGATGGGCGGTGTCATTTCGCACGGCGCCGTGGTGGCCCGCGAATACGGCATCCCCGCCGTGGTTGGGGTGCCGGACGCCACCACGCGGTTGCGCACCGGCCAGACCGTCGTCGTGGACGGAGCCGCCGGGACCATCACCGAAGTTGCGACCGAACCCGACGGCGGGACCCTGCCGTAGTCCGGTTCCTGCAGCGAAAAAGCGCTCGCCCTCCGCCGTCCGGCTGACCTTTTGGACAGAATCTCCCGTTACAGGAGGGACAGTTGATGACGGTAGCTATTGCACGCCCAGCGTACGCCCCCTAGGTTTGAGACAGCGGAAGACAGTCTCCGCATCTGCCTGCCGTCGGAGCAGGACCAGAAAAGGGTTACAAAGGAAGTAGTAGTAATGGCAACAGGCACAGTTAAATGGTTCAACGCCGAAAAGGGTTTTGGCTTCATCGCTCCGGATGACGGATCAGCAGATGTTTTCGCTCACTACTCGGCAATTGCCAGCAGCGGCTACCGCTCCCTGGATGAAAACCAGAAGGTCGAATTCGATGTGACCCAGGGTCCCAAGGGCCCGCAGGCAGAGAACATTCGCCCGCTGTAACGGCTTGAGAGCTCCCCTGTCCGTGCTGATCTCAGCACTGACAGGGGAGTTTTTTGCTCTCCCCGGCCTGGTTGCGCTGCTTTCCGGCGCAGTTCTGCACCTGTTTCCGCAGTTCCAAGTCCCGGGCCGCCCGTCATTCCTGGCTTGCGTGCCCGGCCGGCGGGACAAAGTGGTGCAGAACTGCCGGGTTCCGGCCGGCCAATGTGACAGCCAGTGCCCAAGGTTCTCGGTATAGTGCCCGCTATGGATGACAAAGCGATTCTGCACCGCTACCTGAAGACGCGGCGGGCCCAACTGCTCGCGAAGCTCGACGGGCTGGGCGAATACGACGTCCGCCGTCCCATGACTCCCACCGGCACCAACCTCCTGGGCCTCGTAAAGCACGTTGCCAGCGTGGAGCTGGGCTACTTCGGCGAGGTGTTCGGACGGCCGAGCGAGCGGGACGTCCCGTGGCTTGACGACGACGCCGAGCCTGATGCGGATATGTGGGCGACGCCCGCTGAAACCCGCGCGGACATCATCGCCCTGCACCAATTCTCGGCGGACCACAGCGATGCCACCATCGAGGCCCTCGCGCTCGACGCCCCCGGCGTGGTGCCATGGTGGCCGGAAGAGCGAAAGCACGTGACCCTGCAGCAGATCCTGGTCCATATGGGTTCGGAGACGGCCCAGCACCTCGGGCACGCGGACATCCTCCGCGAACTCATCGACGGCGCCGCAGGGCAGGGCCCGAGCGACCCCAACCTCCCGATGCGGAGCGATGCGGAGAAGACCGCACACTTCGACCGGCTGGAAGCCGCCGCCCGGGAAGCTGCGGCCGGCGGACCGATCGCCTGACCAGGCGCGGTTCGGCCCGCTTCCCTTCCTCACCCGTGGAATGGCCTTCAAGATTTTCACAACGTCCTCCGGCGAAGCTTGGTGCACCGAAATCAGCGTGACAAGCGTTGGGAGGGGCGTTGTCAGGGTGCTCGCCAGGCTGGCCACTGTGGCGCTTTGGATGTCCCGGCGGCGTCCGGTTCCGGAGCCGTGAACCTCATTTCGTGCATGGACCGTGCCGATGAACGGCGGCCACGGCAGGCATCGTGGGACCCCTGACCGCCGGACACCGATACCGGGACGCCCGCACAGGCTGCCTGGCGGCCGAGTTCTTCCCCGCCCTTTCAGCGCTCTTGCAGCGGCCCTGGCTGCCTCCCTGGCCGCCGCGGCGGTGATCTATGCATCCGCCCTCTCGCCTCCCGTTGGCGCGGCGGGCACACCGCCCGGGATGACGCCGTCGGCGGCCGCCACCCCTGCAAATCCGGCCGTCGCCCGGCCAGTGCCGCCCAGCCGGTCAATAGCCGCAAGTCCCGCACCAACACGTGCGGCGACGGCTGCCGCGAAGCAAGCCACTGCAAAGCCAACTCCCGCAATGAGTGCCACCACCCGTGCCACAGCATCGCCGGTTCCCGCCGCGGCCGTCATCCCGGCCACCCGGGTGTCGGCCATCGGCCCGGCCCTTGAGGCGCAGATCAGCGGCATCATCAGCGCAAACGCCCCCAGCCAGGTAGGGGTCGCCCTGATCGACATGGCGGACGGCATCGTCCACCAGTACGGTGTCCGGGAGAAGTTCGTGGCGGCGAGTACGGGCAAGGTTCTGGCAGCGGCCGCCTACTACCACCTGGCCGAATCGGGGCTCCTCTCGCTGGCGGCGCCCATGGGCGGTGCCGCGGCCGAAATCCAGCTCCGCCGGATGATCCAGCAAAGTGACAACCAGTCCTGGTCACTGATCCTTGGCGCCATCGGCCACCAGGGGATCCAGGACTACGCGGCATCGATCGGCATCACCTACGACCGCATGACGAACACCCTCAGCGCGGCAGAGACGGCGCAGCTATTGGCGCTGCTGTTCAGCGGCCGGCTGCTCGGCGATGCCAATACTGCCCAGCTGCTCTCCTATATGCAGTACACGAATTACGAGTGGCTGATCCCGGCCGCCCTTCCGGACGGAATCAACGTTTTCCACAAGTACGGCCTGCTCGGCGGCAACCTGCATGATGCGGCCATCCTGGTCCAGGGCACGCGGGCCTACGTGCTTGTGGTGTACACCTTGGGGCAGGACCCTGCAGGCATGCCCGGCGGCACCGGGATCATCCATCAGGTCACGCAGACGGTTGCGGCCGCACTGTTCTAGGCGGCGGATGCTGCCTTAGCCCGCATTTCTGCACCGCTTTGCCGCCACGACCCCGCGACCTGTCCGGGTCAGCCCGCGGAATTCCAACCCTCGTGCACCGGTCCCGGCAGGAAAATGGTGCAAAACTGCCCCGCCGCACCGCGCCAAGGAGCCGTGGCGCCCCCAGCCAGCACGGCGGCTCTATACGAAGGCCGATTTCCCCGTCACGGCCCGGGCCACGATCAGCGAGTTGATCTCGTAGCTGCCCTCGTAGGTGTAAAGGATCTCGGCGTCACCGAACAGCTTGCCCATCTCGAAGTCGCTGCTGATGCCGTTGCCGCCCAGCAGGGAACGTCCCATGGCCACGGAGGCGCGCGCGAGCCTGGTGGTGGTGGCCTTGGCCATGGCGGCCTGCGCCATTTCCAGCTTGCCGTCCTCCTGTATCCGGGCCAGCTGAACCATCAGTGCCAGCGAGGCGGACGCATTGCCCAGGATCTCGGAAAGCTGCTGCTGGACCAGCTGGAAGCGGGCCAGTTCCCTGCCGAACTGTTTGCGCTGCAGCGAATAGGAACGGGCGACGTCGAACGCGGCCAGCTGGATCCCGGCACCTTGCCAGCCCACCCAGGCACGCGAATCCCGCAGGAGCTCGTTGGCTTTGGAGAAATCGGTGGCGCCGGGGAGCAGGTTTGCCTCCGGGATCCGGACGTCATCGAGCACGATGTCCGCGTTCTGCATGATCCGCAGCCCGATCTTGTTGGCGATCTTCGTTGCAACATAGCCCGGGCGGTCCGTCTCCACGATGAAGCCTTTGATCTGCTGATCGGCCACATCGCGGGCCCACACCAGGGCAAAGTCCGCAATGGTGCCGGCCCCGATCCACCGCTTGGCGCCGTTGATCACCCATTCGCCGTTCTCGAGCCGGGCGGTGGTGGCCAGGCCGCCGGCGATGTCGGAACCGTGGTCCGGCTCCGTGAGCGCAAAGGCACCCAGCTGGGTGAAGGCAGTCAGGCCGGGCAACCACCGGCGCTTTTGTTCCTCGGAGCCAAGCTCGTTGATCATGCCCACGATGAGTTCGTTGTGGATGCCCACCAGCGCCGACAGCGACACGTCGGCCCGGGCCACTTCCACGTACATGAGGCCCTTGAAGAGCTTGGAGGTGCCGTCCGTCTGCAGCCCGCCGAGCCCGCGCTTGCCCATCTCGGCCAGCAGCCCGAAGGGGAACTCCTCGCGGTTCCAGTAGTCGATGGACTGGGCACGTACCCGGGACTGCAGGAACTCCCTCGTGTCGAGGTAGCGCTGCCGCTCCCCGGCAGGCAGCAGGTCCGCGATGTACATGAGGTCCGCGTCCGGAAAAGGCGGCGCGGCTGCGTCGGTACCGGCGGCCGCCGTTTCGGTTGATTGTCCGCTGTCACGTCTTTGTGGCTGCACGGGCATAGATCCCTTCGCTCTTCCAAACCCTTGGATGTCCTAGTATATTGCACAGTGATGTGGATCACTAGGACGTGGATTCCAAAGGCGAAAGGTGCCCCATGACAGTCACCGACGACTTCCGTGCCGCACGCGACCACCTGCTCGCCCTGCGCCATGACTACAGCCAGGCGAGGAGCACCTTCGAGTGGCCGCGGCTGGAGGAGTTCAACTTCGCGCTCGACTGGTTCGACGCCATTGCGGCTGATCCGGCCACGGGGAGCAACCCGGCGCTGGTGATCGTCGAGCAGGACGGCTCGGCGACGCGCCGCAGTTTCGCCGAGTTATCGGCGCGCTCGAACCAGGTGGCCAACTGGCTCCGCGGCCAGGGTGTGAAACGAGGCGACCGCATGATCATCATGCTGGGCAACCAGGTGGAGCTGTGGGAACTCATGCTGGCCGGCATCAAGCTAGGCATCGTACTCATCCCCACCACCACGCTCATGGGCCCGGCCGACCTGAAGGACCGCGTGGAGCGCGGCGAAGCGGGCTGGGCCGCCGTCGGCAGCGCCAACATCGCCAAATTCGCCGCGGTTCCCGGCGATTACAAGCTCATTGAAATCGGCGACGCCGGGCCCTCCGCAGCGGACGCGGCCCCGGATGCCTTCCGGTACACGGAGTCCGCGGCGGCCCCGGCGGAGTTCACTCCGGACGCCCCGACCAAGGCCGACGAGACGCTGCTCCTGTATTTCACCTCCGGGACCACATCCAAGGCCAAGCTCGTGGAGCACACGCACACGTCCTATCCCGTGGGCCACCTGTCCACGATGTATTGGATCGGCCTGGAGCCCGGCGACGTCCACCTCAACGTGGCATCCCCGGGCTGGGCCAAGCACGCCTGGTCCAACGTGTTCACGCCGTGGATCGCGGAGGCCTGCGTGTTCATCTACAACTACGACCGCTTCGACGCCCGCGCCCTGATGGAGCAGATGGACCGCGAGAAGGTCACCAGTTTCTGCGCCCCGCCAACGGTCTGGCGGATGCTCATCCAGGCTGACCTCACGCTCCTCCAGAACCCGCCCACGAAGGTGGTGTCCGCGGGCGAGCCGCTCAACGCCGAGGTGATCGGGCAGGTCCAGCGCGCCTGGGGCCAGACGATCCGAGACGGCTTCGGGCAGACAGAGACCACGGTGCAGGTGGCCAACACGCCCGGACAGCCGGTGAAGATCGGCGCCATGGGCCAGCCCCTCCCGGGGTATGACGTGGTGCTGGTTGACCCTGCCACCGGGGAGGAATCCGACGACGGCGAACTCTGCTTGCGCCTGGAGCCGCGGCCCGTGGGCCTGATGAAGTCCTACTACGGGGATCCGGACAAGACGGCGGACGCCTTCCGTGGCGGCTACTACCACACGGGCGACATGGCCAGCCGGGACGAGCGCGGCATCATCACCTACGTGGGCCGCGACGACGACGTCTTCAAGTCCTCCGACTACCGGCTGTCCCCGTTCGAGCTTGAGAGTGTCCTGATTGAGCATCCAGCCGTGGCGGAGGCCGCCGTGGTCCCGTCCCCTGACCCGCTCAAGCTCTCCGTGCCCAAGGCGTTCGTGGTCCTCGCTGCCGGCCATGAGCCCGGGCCGGAGCTGGCCGAGGAGATCCTGCGCTACTGCCGCGAGCACCTGGCACCGTTCAAGCGCATCCGGCGGATCGAATTCGCCGAGCTGCCGAAGACCATTTCCGGCAAGATCCGGCGCGTTGAACTGCGGCACAGCGAGGAGCTCCGGCACGGCCCGGCGGAGTCCGGCGCCGCGGCCCCCGGCCCCTGTCTCTTATACACATCTAGATGTGTATAAGAGACAGCGGCCTCCGGCGCGGCCGGAGCGTCCGGGAGTGCGGTTCAGGCCAGCCTCGGGAGGGAATATTCGGAAGCGGATTTCCCGGGCCTGAAAAGCCAGGGCTGAGCCATGAACTCGCCGCTGCCCCGCGATCCCATTGCCGATGCGCAGCGCAACTGGGAGCGCCACGGCTGGGGGGACGTCGCCGCGCCGATGGCCGCCATCACGGCGATCATGCGCACCCAGCAGATTCTCCTGGCCCGGATCGAGGGCGCCCTGAAACCCTTCGGCCTGACGTTTGCCCGCTACGAACTTCTGGCGCTGCTCAGCTTCGCCCGGAGCGGCGCGCTGCCCATGAACAAGGCGAGCGCCCTGCTTCAGGTCCACCCCACCTCGGTGACCAACGCCGTCGACCGCCTCGAAAAGGCCGGGCTGGTGGCCCGTTCGCCACACCCCACGGATGGTCGCACCACGCTGATCGAGCTCACCGCCGAGGGGCGCACCCTTGCGAAAAGCGCGACGGCGGTGCTCAACACCGAAGTGTTCAGCCAGTCCGGCTTCGCAGACCGTGATGTTGACCAGCTAATCCGCATCCTCGGTGACTTCCGCCGGGGAGCCGGGGACTTCTCCGAATGACCTCTCTGGACTAGCGCCCCGCAAACGGGCTAGCGGCCGGGAACGGAGTCTCTCCCCGGCTGGAGTTCGGAGGGGCGGTGCAGCTCGTCGATGAACGTGCGGAGCAGTGCGTGCTGCTGCGGATTATTCGCCAACTGCACGAGGTCGGCGGCGGTGCTGGCCACTTTGATGTTGGTTTGCTGGCTGTAGGTGGCAAGCAGTTGGAACGCGGCGTCGGAGCGGATGCGCAGGGCCCCCATCAGGATTCCCTTCGCCTGTTCTATGGTGCTCCGCGTGCCGATGGCTCCCGCCACGGCTTCCCGGGACGCGCGCTCTGTCTCCCAGTGCATGGTGCTGGTGAGGTCGATGATGAACCCGTCAACAACCCGCAGGGTCCCGGCCTCCACCAGCGCCTCCCCCGCCGTCAGGACCCGGTGCTCGCGCAGGCGGGCGTCGATGAGGCGGTGGTAACTGCAGAAGTACCCTCCCGAGGCGCAGGCAGACGCAAAGATGTCCTGGCAGCGGTCCCTGTCCTCCGGGTGTTTGTGGGAGAGGAGCAGATCGAGCGTTGGAACGATCTCCCCGCGGCTGTATCCGTGAAGGGCGTAGAGCTCATCCGACCAGTCCAGCCGCTGCGTGGCAGCATCGTAGCGGAACGTGCCGGCGGCACACTCTGCCTCCCCGAGCGCACTCGAGTAGGTCCGGACCGTCTTCGGCATGTTCATCGGGGCATCTTCGGCGCCCTCTGCCAGCTCATCCCCGGGCACCGGCGGGATACCGAACGAAAGAAGTCGCCAGCGAAAGGGGAGGAACGGAATCCTTGCAGGAAGGCCGCAATTCGGGCCGGACGGGCTGGACCCGCCGGACAGCTCCGCCCATCACCGCTGCCGGGCGATGTGCGGCCCGGCGTTCCGCGGGCGCTTCGGGCAACTCCCGCACGTGGCCCATGCCGGCGTATTCGCGAACGGCAGCGATACCTTCCACCGCGGCTGCCTTGCTCGGAAACGCCCGGGAAACTGCCATCACGGTCCCGTCCGGTGCAGTGAGCTGAAATCTGAAAGAAGCGTCTGAGTCGATGAAAAGTTCGAACATGCCAGCCATAAAGTCCTCCTGGATCCAAGGATCACCCAGTCCTCCCGCGACGCCATCGTCACAGGGGACAGTTGAAGTTCTCCGCACCGTAACCCCGCAGATGTCCCGGGGTTCGAATTGATGAATTTATGAAATTGTGAACTAGCCGAGGCGCTCTTGGCAAGCCTTGTCCGCGCCGAAGACGGGGCGGCGAGCAGCCCGGCCGCGGGGCGTGCCGACATGTTGCAGAGCACGGATTGGGTGATATCTCGAGACAGACCGTTCTGTCTCTATACTTGGAACCAGAAGACATTTATCGGCGCCGGAACCAGGAATTCAGCGGAAGGAATCCCATGACGGATGACATGCCAGAGGGTGTGATCCAGACGGAGGTGAAGGCTGAGCTGTTCAAATCCATGGGTCATCCCGCGCGAATCCTGATTCTGGAGATGATGGCTGACGGTCCGGTTGCAGTTAGCCGCCTGCGGGACGGGACGGGCCTTGAGGCATCGAACCTGTCCCAGCACCTGGGCATTCTCCGCCGCCAGCGCCTGGTCGTCCCGTCGCGGAAGGACGGCCGCCTCTTCTACGAACTCTCCTGCTCGGACGTGAGCGAGGTTCTCGACGCAGCGCGGGGCCTCCTTGGCACAGTCCTCCAGACCAGCGGAAATCCTCCGGCTGGCGGCTTCCAGGCCGGCAATTTGCCGTCAGTGGCCCGGCGTGCCACCGCCGGCACCAGCAGCCGACGAGCGGCGGCTCTCTAGCCGCTGCGTGCCACCGCTAAGGCCAGCGCACTGGCCAGCGCACGGGAACGGCGCCGGGGCGGAGCCTCGGAGGGACCGTGTCAGCGCGTCAGACCGGATTTGCCACGGCCGCCGTCGCTGGCGACCCGAAGAGCCACGCCGCGACGTCGCTCCGCAGGACCAGGTGCGGGCTTCCGGTCCCGCTGACGCTTCCCGCCGGCACGTAGTAACCCCGCCCGGATCCCGGCCCGCCCGCAGCGCGATCAAGCGCCTCAACGATCCGGCGGGTGAGGTGGCCGTGGGGCCCCGCAGCGTGGATTTCCTCGAGTTCATCCGCGGTAAGCCGTCCCAGTACAGCAGCAATATTGTCCACGATCGTTTCCCTTCCCGCACAGTTGCCGGTTCGGCCGGTCACCGGATCCGCCCAGTTGCTTGAAGTGCAAGGCTAGAGCACCGCGCTTAACGGCAGGTGAAATCCCGACGGCCAACAGCCTGCGGAAACGGGCGGGATCTCGACAGGCTCGATCAGCGGCCCCTCGGCGGCCTGCCCTAGTACAGAAAAATGTCGATCCATGCGCGGTTGTGGGCGTGGAGCAGCACCAGGAACAGCACGAAGTCGAAGAGCAGGTGGACACTGACGATGTAGGACAGCGACTTGGTGACCGTGAAGATGCGTGCCTGCAGGAGGGCGAACGGGTAGATGAACAGCGGCGCCCAGGACCGGAATCCCAGTTCCCACAGAAATGATGTGAACAGGACGGCCTGCAGCAGGTTGGCCTGCCAGTCGGGCAGGTGCCTCCGGAGCAGTGCGAACGTGGTGCAGATGAAAAACAGCTCGTCCCAAATGCCCAGGGCGTTGGTGCCCACGAAGAGGCGGGCAATGCCTTCGGGGTCATGCACGGCCGGCCAGTTCATGTAGACGCCGGTCCTGATCATGTACACGGGCAGCAGGGCGTAGCCCATCACCACCACGGCCGGCAGATACCATTTCTCGGCCCGGGTCCACTTCTTCCCGGTCCGGACCGGGAAGACCACCGAGTGCTCCCTGGTGACGAATCGTGAAACGGCGTAGGGGATCCCGACGGCCAGAATCATCGCGGATCCCATGACGAGCATGTGGGACGTGCTGACGTCCGTGGTGACCGGCACGGCGCTGATGGCGACGACTCCCGCAGCAATCAGCGCCAGGTCCCGGAGCAATATCCTGTCCAGCAAGGCGGCCAGGAGCAGCGAGGCCGCCAGCAGGGCGTATCCGGGAGCGCCCTGCTCCAGCCCGAGCAGGAGGAAGCCGGACAGCGACAGCATCGCGGCCGGGATAATGCGCAGGGATGTCCCCCTGACAGTGCGCTGCACGGCCAGGGGCATGCTCACCGGTGCCTGAACTCCGGCTGGCGCTTCTCGGTGAAAGCTGCCATGCCTTCCTTCTGGTCCTCGGTGGCGAAGAGCGAATGGAACAGGCGGCGCTCGAACAGCACGCCCTGCGCCAGCCCGGTCTCGAAGGCCGCGTTGACTGCCTCCTTGGCCAGCATGGCCGCAGGCTTGGACTTGGACGCGATCACTTCGGCGGCCTTCAGGGCCTCCTCCACCGTGTCCCCGGCCGGCACCACCCTGGCCACCAGCCCGCAGCGCTCCGCCTCATCCGCGTCGATGAACCGGCCGGTCAGGATCATGTCCATGGCTTTGGCCTTTCCCACGGCTCGGGTGAGCCGCTGGGAGCCGCCCATCCCCGGAAGAACCCCCAGGTTGATTTCGGGCTGGCCGAACTTGGCGTTGTCTCCGGCGATGATGAAATCGCACATCATGGCCAGTTCGCAGCCCCCGCCCAGGGCAAAGCCGGACACGGCGGCGATCAGTGGAATACGAAGCCGGGTGAGGTCCTCCCACCCGCGGAACCAATCGGCGTCGTACATCTCCATGTAGCCCTGGGAGGCCATTTCCTTGATGTCGGCGCCGGCGGCGAACGCCTTGCCCGACCCCGCGATCACCACGGCGCCCACGCCCGGATCCGTGTCCATGGCCGTGACCGCGGCGACGAGCTCATCCAGGGTCGCCTTGTTGAGGGCGTTCAGTGCCTCGGGCCGGTTCAGGGTTACGAGGCCGACGCGCCCCCGGCGCTCCACCAGAATGTTCCCGTACTCGTGCGTCATCCGTGTTCCTCACGTGGTTGGTTGGTCCTGAATCCAAGACTACTTTCCGGACTTGTCCCGGATGTCGGTGATGATGCCGGAAAAGTCGCGCCCGGCGCCGCCCTCAGCGGCAAAGGCATCGTAAATTTCGGAGGCCAGCGGGCCCATCCGGGCTGCCACGCCTGTGCTCTGGACGGCATTTAGGGCCAGCTTCAGGTCCTTCGCCATCAGGGCCCCGGCGAATCCGGGCTGATAGTCCCGGTTGGCCGGACTGGTGGGCACAGGTCCCGGCACGGGGCAGTTGGTGGTCAGTGCCCAGCACTGGCCGGACGCCGCGGAGGCGACGTCGAACAGCGCCTGATGCGTCAGGCCCAGCTTCTCGCCCAGGACGAACGCCTCGCTCACGGCGATCATGGACACGCCCAGGATGAGGTTGTTGCAGATCTTCGCCGCCTGGCCCGCGCCGTGCTCCCCGCAGAGGACTGCGCGCTTGCCCATCACGTCCAGCATGGGGCGCACCGCCTCAAAGTCCTCCGGCAGTGCGCCCACCATGAACGTCAGGGTGCCGGCCTCCGCGCCGACAACGCCGCCGGAGACCGGCGCGTCCACGGAGCTGTCTCTTATACACATCTAGATGTGTATAAGAGACAGCCTGGCCGCTTCCCTGGCCTCGTCCACGTTGATGGTGGAGCAGTCCAGGAACATGGTGTCGGGCGGCGGCGGCGAGCAGCCCGGGCCGGCCTGTCTCTTATACACATCTAGATGTGTATAAGAGACAGAGCACATGCTGCCCGCTCGGGAACATGGTGAGCACCACGTCGGCCCCGGCGACGGCTTCGCTGGCGCTGGCGGCGACGGGTATGCCGTGCTCCCGGGCGGCTTCGACCGCCGCCGGCACGACGTCGTACCCGGTGACCGGATAACCAGCCTTGACCAAGTTGACGACCATGGGTCCGCCCATGTGGCCCAGCCCGAGGAAGGCGATGTGTTCCTTCCTGGCCGCGGAATCGTCTGCGGCTACGTCCGGCGTTGCATCCTCAGGCATGACCCGTCTCCTTCTCCAAAAGAACCAGCTCCCTGTCCCCCAACGGCGCAAAGTACCTCTCGACGTCGTCCGCGCGCACTTCCGAGAGCGTGGCCGGCCGCCAGTTCGGGTTGCGGTCCTTGTCCACCACCTGCGCACGGATTCCCTCACGGAAATCCGGGCCGGCCAGGCAGTGCAGACCCACGCGGTACTCCTGGGCGAGCGTTTCGTCGAGGCTCAGCCCCCTGACCCGGCGCAGCGATTCCAGAGCCACCTTGACGGCCGTGGGCGATTTCGCCTCAATGGTGTCCGCAGCCTCCGCGGCCTCGCCGCCCGCCGCTCGCAGCCGGCGGACGATCTCCTCGGCGTCATCCGCGGCGTAGCAGGCGTCGATCCAGTCCCGCTGCGCCTCCAGCCCCGAGGCGGGAGCCGGGCCGGAAAAGCGCCCGACGGCGGCTTCCGCGGTTTCGGTTTCCAGCGCCGCCGCAAGGTCGGCGAGCCGTTGGGACGGAACGAAGTGGTCCGCGAGCCCCAGGAACACCGCATCGGCGCCGCTCAGGTGCGCCCCCGTCAGTGCAGCATGGGTGCCCGACTCCCCCGGCGAGCGGGAGAGCAGCAGAGTGCCGCCGACGTCGGGGACGAATCCGATGGTGGTCTCGGGCATGCCCATCCGGGTGCGTTCGGTGACGATGCGGACGGAACCGTGGGCCGAGATGCCCACACCGCCGCCCAGCACCAGCCCGTCCATGAACGCCACGTAAGGCTTCGGGTAGCGCGCAATGAGCGAATTAAGCCGGTATTCGGCCTCCCAGAATCCGGCCGTTTCGTCCCCGCCCGCGAGCATGTCCCGGTAAATCGCCACGATGTCGCCGCCCGCACACAGTCCGCGCTCACCGGAACCCTGCACCAGGACGGCCGCCACGGCGTCGTCGTCCGCCCACGCGGACAGCTGATCGAGCATTACCGATACCATCCCGGCGGTGAGCGCGTTGACGGCCTTGGGCCGGTTCAACGTCACCACGCCGAGGTGGCCGCGCCGCTCGAACAGCACTTCTTCGGGTGTTGCTTCCTCGGGAACTGCGTCTGCGGGGCTGGCGTCGGGGGATGTTCCGGTCATCAGCTTCCTTCCGGCATGATGAAGCTGGCGCCCTGGCGGATGCCCGACGGCCAGCGGGTGGTCACTGTCTTGGTCTTGGTGTAGAAGCGGAAGGCGTCCGCGCCGTGCTGGTTGAGGTCCCCGAAGCCGGAGGCCTTCCAGCCGCCGAAGGTGTAATAGGCGATGGGCACCGGAATCGGAACGTTGATTCCCACCATGCCCACCTGCACCCGGCTGGCGAAGTCGCGTGCGGCATCGCCGTCGCGCGTGAAGATGGCCACGCCGTTGCCGAACTCGTGCTCGCTGCAGAGCCGCAGGGCTTCGTCGTAGTCGGAAGCCCGGAGGACACTCAGGACGGGGCCGAAGATCTCCTCTTTGTAGATCTTCATGTCCTTGGTGACGTTGTCGAAGAGCGTGGGGCCGACCCAGAAGCCGCCCTCGTACCCGTCCACGGTGAGGCCGCGGCCGTCAGTCACGAGGGTGGCGCCGTCGTCCACGCCGGACTGGATATACCCCTCGATCCGCTCCTTCGCGGCGGCCGCCACGACGGGCCCGAAGTCGGAGTCCTTGTCCAGGCTATGGCCTACCTTAAGTCCCTTGATCCGTTCCCGGAGCCGTGAGACAAGCCTGTCCGCGGTGTCCTCCCCCACCGGAACAGCCACCGAGATGGCCATGCAGCGTTCGCCGGCGGAGCCGTAGCCGGCCCCGATCAGGGCGTCCGCGGCCATGTCGAGATCGGCGTCCGGCATGATCACCATGTGGTTTTTGGCGCCGCCGAAGCACTGCGCCCGCTTGCCGTGGGCAGCCGCCGTGGCGTAGATGTACTGGGCGATGGGCGTGGACCCCACAAAGCCGATTGCCTTGACGCGGGGATCCTCAAGCAGCGCATCCACGGCTTCCTTGTCCCCGTTGACCACGTTGAACACGCCGTCCGGCACGCCCGCCTCGGTGAAGAGCTCGGCCAGGCGCAGGGGCACGGAGGGATCCCGTTCGGAGGGCTTAAGGATGAAGGCGTTGCCCGCGGCCAGTGCGGGGCCGGACTTCCAGAGCGGGATCATGGCCGGGAAGTTGAACGGCGTGATGCCCGCCACCACGCCCAGCGGCTGGCGCATGGAATGAACGTCAATGCCGGAACCGGCGTCGTCCGAGAACTCGCCCTTCAGCAGGTGCGGGGCGCCGGCGGCGAACTCCACCACCTCGATGCCGCGCTGGATGTCCCCCTTGGCGTCCGGAACCGTCTTGCCGTGCTCAGAGGAGAGAAGCCGGGCCAGCTCGTCCAGGTTCTCGTTCACCAGGTCCACGAACTTGAGCAGGATGCGCCCGCG
This sequence comes from Arthrobacter sp. KBS0703, assembly GCF_002008315.2. NCBI lineage: Bacteria > Bacillati > Actinomycetota > Actinomycetes > Micrococcales > Micrococcaceae > Arthrobacter > Arthrobacter sp. KBS0703. Next base: position 3,446,507 of record NZ_MVDG02000001.1, read on the forward strand.
GCGCTGCGGGTTCATGGCACCCCACTCCAGCTGGGCCTTTTCCGCGCTGGAGATAATGTTGCGGACTTCCTCCGCACTGGCCAGCGGGAGTTTTGCCTGGACCTCGCCGGTGCAGGGGTCATAGACGTCGCTGAACCTTCCGGAGGTGCCCTCCATCCTCCGGCCGTCAACGTAGTGGGACAGTTCGCGCACCATGGTGGAATGCTCCTTTGCATGTGACCCGGGTCATCTTGGAGCTGAATATACTCGGACTTCCTACTAAATTCCAGAGTCCGGGGATCCGGGCCGGCAGCCCCACCCCGGCCGCCCACCATCCACCCGCGGCCCAAGTTGGGTAAGTTAGGAACTGTGAAGATTGCTACCTGGAATGTGAACTCGCTCCGTGCCCGCGCCGACCGTGTGGAGGCCTGGCTGCAGCGCAGTGACTGCGACGTGCTCGCCATCCAGGAAACGAAGTGCAAGGACGACAACTTTCCATGGGAGTTGTTCGAGCGGATGGGCTACGAGGTGGCGCATTACGGCGTCAGCCAGTGGAACGGCGTGGCCATCGCCTCCCGGGTGGGGCTCGACGACGTGGAACGCGCCTTTGTGGACCAGCCGGTGTTCGGCAAGGCGGGCAAGGACCCCATCCAAGAGGCCCGCGCCATGTCTGCCATGTGCGGCGGCGTCCGGGTCTGGAGCCTGTATGTCCCCAACGGCCGCTCGCTCGACGACGAACACATGCCCTACAAGCTCGAGTGGCTCGAGTCCCTGAAGAACCACGCCGCCGGCTGGGTCACCGAAAACCCCGAGGCGCAGATTGCCCTGATGGGCGACTGGAACATCGCGCCGCAGGACGGCGACGTCTGGGACATCGACTTCTTCCGTGCCAATGCCATGACGCACGTGAGTGAACCCGAACGCTCCGCGTTCCACGCTTTCGAGGCCGCCGGCTATTCCGACGTCGTGCGGCCGCACACTCCCGGCCCCGGCGTCTACACCTACTGGGACTACACGCAGCTGCGCTTCCCGAAGAAGGAAGGCATGCGGATCGACTTCGTCCTGGCCTCCCCTGCCCTTGCGGCCCGTGTCACCGGAGCCTCGATCGACCGCGAGGAACGTAAGGGCAAGGGCGCCTCGGACCACGCGCCCGTGATCGTGGAACTGGCCGACTGATGGGGACTGAACGCCGATGACAGGCAGGCACTCATGACGGGAAGCCTTTACCGGGGGCAGGCCGGGCTGCCGTTCTCGTCCACGCTCCGGGTCTATGAACCGCTGGAGGCTTTCCCGGAGGACCAGCGGGCTGCCCTCAAAGCCGCCGGGAAGCGGGCAGTTTCCCGGGCCGCCGTCGAAAACGCCGAGCTGCTGGCCTCGCTGGGACGGATCACGCGGCCCGGCGGAGATCCGTTCCCCACAGGGCGTACCGATCTGGTGCGCGTCACCCGGGCACCGGGCATTTCCACCGGCGGCGACGCCGCGAAAGAGTCCGGCGCGGAAACCTCCGACGGCGCCGCCCTGCTGTATTGCCCCAGCCAGCTTGTGCTGCGGGCCGGCCTGGCCGCCAACGCGCTCATGGAAGGAATCCACGGCCCCCTTGCCGAATTGCTGATTCCAGAGGAGCAGCGGGACCGGCACCAGGAGCGGATCGACCAGGTCAACGCCCGCGACGGCATTACCCGCGTGCACACCCGGGCTTCCACGTGGGGAATCCCCTTCAGCTGGTTCTCGCTGTTCCTGGAGTCCGACCCGCAGGACGTGGTGGAGGCCGGCGGCAGGATTCTCACCGTCCGCGTGTGGGCGACCATATCCGAGGCCCTGGACCGGGTGCGCTACGCGGTGGCAAACCTGGCCTTGGCGGCGCCCGACCTGGACATGCTGGATGACCTGACCCAGCTCACGGAATGGCTGGAGCTGTTCCATGCGGATTCCATGGTGGAACTCGACTACGGAGCCGTGGCGGACAAGGTCTACCCGGACGACTCCCCCATGGACGTACGGCTTGGGATCGAGTGCCTCGCCGAGGGCGACATGACCGGCGCGGCCGCCGCCTACCGCAGGCTCGCCTCGCGCTGGATCCCCATCCGCCAGCTGGCCCGCGCTTCCTGACCAGGCGCTCCGCTTCCCGCCTGTCACTGGCCGCGCCAATTTGCCGCGGGGTAATTGTCGCGGGCTAATTCCCGCGGGCTAATTGCCGCCCGCTAGGCGCGCGGGGGCGCCGTCGTTCGCCTGACGATGAGCGTGTGGGGCGCGACGGCGGAGCGCACGGAGCCGGTCATCCCCACCAGCTCGTCCAGCAGCATTTTGGTGGCCAGTTCGGCCTGCTCGTCGGGCCGCTGCCCCACGGTGGTCAGGCCCACGGCGTCGGAGAAGTCGTGGTCGTCGATCCCTATCACGGACAGGTCCTCGGGAATTCGGACGCCCACGCGGTGCGCTTCGAAGATGACCCCCATGGCCATTTCGTCGGAGGCACAGAAGATGGCGGTCGGCTTGGTTCCCGGCTGGCCCCACAGCCGCCGGAACGCCTCCTGGCCGCTGCGGACGGTGAAATCGCCCCACTCGTCCCACTCCGGACGGACCTCAAGTCCCGCCGCAGTCATCACGTCCTGGAACGCCAGGATGCGGACGCGCGGAACGTCGAAGTTTAGGTCGGTTTCGTCGTCCCCGTGGAGCAGCGCAATATCGCGGTGGCCGAGGTCGATCAGGTGCTTGACGGCGGTGGAAGCGGCGGCGTAGTCGTCGATGCCGATGTAGGCGCATTCCTCTACGTGCCCACCCACCACCACCAGGGGGATCTCGATCTTCTGCAGGTGTTCGAGTTCCTCGTGCGTGAGTGCCATACACAGGACCAGCAGCGCGTCGATCTGCTTGTAGACCATGGTTTTGCTGAAGAGCCGCTCTCGGTGGCTGCCGTGGCCCCCCAGGTTAAACAGGGACAGGTTGTACTGCCGCGCGTGCAGTTCGCGGTCCGCGCCCTCGATGGCTTTGGAGAAGAACCAGCGGCTCACAAAGGGCGCCAGCACGCCGATGGTCTTGGTGCGGCCGGTGGCCAGGCCAGACGCCGACGACGACGCCACGTACCCGAGGGCACCGGCCACTTCAAGAATTTTTTCCCGGGTGGCCGGTGAAACCCTCGGCAGGCCGCGCACGGCCCGGGACACGGTGGCCGTGGACACTCCGGCCGCCGCTGCCACGTCCTCGATGCTGACTCCCGAGTGGCCGCCGCGCTGTGCCCTGTCAGTTGTGCGCGCCACGGTGTCCCCTCAAAGCCCCTGTACAGTTTTCCGCCATGTCGTTCTCCCGGCGGCAAGCAATCATTTTAATCTGGCCGGCGCTTAGCTGCGGCGCGTGGCCGTGCGTGCGGGAAGGCGCCTGCGCAGCCTGATCATCCCGTACAGCGCCAGCAGCGTGGCCAGCAGGCCCAGCGCCCAGCCGAGTGCCGGCTGGGCGGTGACCTCCATCCATACCGTGACGACGAGCAGCACCACTGCCCAGAAACCGAGGAATCCGATGATGATGTCGAAGTCCTCGCCGGAGCGGACCCGCCTGTGGCCGATCCCGGCTGCCGGCTTCCCGCCACGCGGCGCTGCTCCGTCGGTCACTTGACTGCGCCTGCCGTCAGGCCGGCCACGATCTTGCGCTGGAACACCAGCACCAGAATGACGAGCGGAATGGTGACGATGGTGCCCGCCGCCATGATGGCTGTGTACGGAATCTGGTTAGGCTGCGCCCCGGCGAAGTTGGCGATGGCCACCGTCACCGGCTGGGTCGCATCGCTGGACAGCTGGCTGGCGATCAGGAATTCATTCCAGGAGGAAATGAACGCCAGGATCGCAGTGGTGAAGATGGCCGGAGCCGCCAGCGGCATGATCACCTTCCGGAACGCCTGGCCCTGCGTGCAACCGTCCACACGGGCCGACTCCTCCAGCTCCCACGGCATTTCGCGGAAGAAGGAGGTCATGGTATAAACGGTCAGCGGCAGGACAAACGAGATGTTCGGGATGATCAGCGCCTGGTAGGTGCCCATCCAGCCGATGTTGGTGAACAGCTGGAACAGCGGGGTGATCAGGGCAACGCCGGGGAACATGGAAGCACCCAGGATGAAGCCAAGCACCAAATACTTGAACTTGAAGTTCAGCCGGGCCAGTGCGTAGGCGGCGAACACGCCGATGACCAGTGACACCAAGGTGACAACTCCGCCAATGAACACGCTGTTGAGCAGTGCTTGGCCGAAACGGTTACCAAACGATGTGTCGAACGCGGTATTGAAATTGTCCAGCGTGATGTGCGTGGGCAGGATGGAGGTGTCGTAGGTGAAGCCGACGTCGCGGAAGGCGGTCACCACCATCCAGTACGCCGGGGCGAGGCACCAGATCAGGACGACTGCCGCGCTGATGTAAGTGCGGCCCTGCGCCCATTTCTCCCGGTTCTGGGATGCCTTCCTGCCCCTGTCCTGCTGCGCGCGCAGTTCGGTTGTCGCGGCGGTCATTTCTTCCCCTTACCGGTGGCGCCGCTTTGCTCCACAACGTTCGCTCCGAGGAAGCGGACAAAAATGAAAGCGACAAGAAAGATGATGATGAAGGTGATGGTCGACAACGCCGCGGCGGAGTTGAAGCCTTGCCTGATCTGGTTGATCACCAGGATCGACAGCGTGGTGGTGTTGTTGGCACCGCCCGTGAGGATGTAGGGCAGGTCGAACATGCGGAGCGCGTCAAGCGTGCGGAACAGGATGGCCACCATGAGCGCCGGCTTGACCAGCGGCAGGGTAATCATCCGGAACCGCTGCCAGGCCGTGGCGCCGTCCACCTTGGCCGCCTCGTAGACCTCGGCCGGAATCATCTGCAGGCCGGCGAGGATGAGCAGCGCCATGAATGGCGTTGTCTTCCAGACGTCGGCGATGATCACTGCCCACTTCGCCGGCCACTCGCTGCCGGTCCACAGGATAGTGGTGTTGAACAGTTTGTTGGCGATGCCTTCGAAAGCGAAGATGAAGAACCAGAGCTTGGCCGTCACGGCCGTGGGGATGGCCCACGGCACAAGGACTGCCGCGCGGACCAGGCTGCGGCCCTTGAAGGTCCGGGCCATGATCATGGCCATCCAGAAGCCCAGGACCGTCTCGAGCGTAACGGTGACCACCGTGAAGAAGAACGTGGTGGCGGTGGCCGACCAGAACTGGGCGCCCAGGGTTCCCGGAGGGCAGGCGACGGTTCCGCCGGCCGGGGCAGCGCACTGCTGCGCCAGCCAATTCACGTAGTTCTGGACACCCGCAGGGCCGCCGGCGGTGAAGAGGCCGGTGGCCGGGTCGAGCCCGGCGTCCTTTTGGAAGGACATCACGATGGCGCTGATGATCGGGTAAACGATCACAATGCCCAACGCGATGATGGTGGGGGCAAGGAGCCAAGAGGCCCACCTGCCCTGGCTCAGGATCTTGTTGTCCTCACCAACACCCTTGGGCCCGTGGTGAATCGGGGTACCGCCCGACGCCGGTGCCTTGACCGGCGTCGGGCCTACTTCGGTTGCCATGGCAGACCTACGATCCTGCACCGGCGGACTCGATGGACTTCTGCATGTCAGACAGTGCAGTGTCCACGGGCTTCTCGCCCTTGATGGCTGAGTACGCGTTCTCCTGGATGGCCTTGGTTACCGCCGGGTAGAACGGGCTGACCGGGCGGGGAATGGCGTTCTCAATGGACGTCTTCAGGACCGGCAGGTACGGAAGCTTCGCCACAAGGTCCTTGTCCGTGTAAAGCGCTCCCAGCACGGGGGCCAGCGAACCCTGGGTTGCGTAGAACTTCTCGGATTCTTCCGAGGTCATGAACTTCACGAAGTCCAGGGCAGTGGCCTTGTTCTTGGAGTAGACGCTGACAGCCAGGTTGTGTCCGCCCAGCGAGGAGGCGCCGGGGCCGCTCGCGCCGGGGATCGGAGCGATGCCGAGCTTGTCCTTCACTGCGGACGAACCCTCAGTAGTTGCCAGGTTGTAGACGTACGGCCAGTTGCGCAGGAAGAGCAGCTTGCCGCTCTGGAACGCCTGCCGGCTCAGTTCCTCCTGGAAGGTGATGCCTTCCTTGGGGATGTTGCCGTCGGCGTATGCCTTGGCGAGGTTTTCCAGGCCGGCCTTGGCCTCGGGGGTGTTCAGGCTGGGCTTGCCGTCCTTGTCCAGGACCGATCCGCCGGCGGAGTTGATGGCCTCGGACGCGTTGACCGTGAGGCCCTCATACTTGCTGAACTGGCCGGCGTAGCAGCCGATGTTGTTTTTCTTGGCGATGGAGCACATGCTCATCATCTCGTCCCAGGTCTTGGGCGGGGTGGGCACCAGGTCCTTGCGGTAGTACAGCAGGGCGCCGTCGGAGGTCTGCGGCGCGGCGTACAGCGTCCCCTTGTACGTGCCGCTGTCAACGGTGGGCTTCAGCATGGCGCTTGTGTCAATTGCCATCTTGTCCTTGAGCGGCTGCAGCCAGCCCTTGGCGGCGAACTCGGCCGTCCAAACCACGTCAACATCCACGACGTCGTAACCGGCATCCTTGGCCTGGAAGTGCTGCACGATGTCATCATGCTGCTGGTCGGCCTGGTCCGTCTGTTCCTTGAAGGTGACCTTCTCGTTCGGGTGCGCAGCGTTCCACTTGGCCACCAGCGGCCGGACCACGTTGCTGTTGTCCTTGCCCTGGACGTATGTAATTGGTCCACGCCCATCAAGGCCGGCAGCAGCGTCGCCGCCGCCAGCCTGGGTACCGCCGCCTCCGCCGCCGCCACCACAGGCGGAAAGCGTCAGGGCGAGAATACCGGCAGTAGCTACCGGGAGTAAGAACTTCGGGGTTTTCATTGGCTGGAGACTCCTCGCTGAGTGACAAGAAAAAAGACATAGTGCGGTTGATGTGGTGACCATCACACTAGTAACGTTGCGCTGGGAAATGCAAGCGTTTACACCTAATTGTTACCGGAGAGGCAACTATGACCCACCGCCCTACTGCAACGCCCGGTTCCGACATCACGGCGTGGTGGGCCAGCGCCGTCGTCTATCAGATCTACCCCCGGTCATTCGCCGACGCCAACGGGGACGGAATGGGCGATCTCCTGGGCGTGACGGCGCGATTGCCGTACCTTCAGAAGCTCGGTGTGGACGCGATCTGGCTGTCGCCGTTCTACAAATCCCCCCAGGCGGATGCCGGCTACGACGTCGCCGATTACCGCCAGGTGGACCCCATGTTTGGCAGGCTGGAGGACTTCGACGGCATGTTGCGCCAAGCTCACAGCCTGGGCCTGAAGGTCATCGTGGACCTGGTACCGAACCACACTTCTGATGAACACGCCTGGTTCCAGGAGGCGCTGGCTGCGGCGCCCGGCTCGGCCGCGCGGGAGCGCTACATGTTCAGGCCGGGGAAGGACCAGGTGGCGGGTTCCGGCGACGGAAACCTGGCGCCAAACAACTGGAAATCCATCTTCGGCGGCCCGGCCTGGACCCGGACCACAAATCCAGACGGATCTCCCGGCGACTGGTACCTGCACCTCTTCGATACCAAGCAGCCCGACCTGAACTGGGAGAACCCGGAAGTCCAGGAGGAGATGCGCTCGGTGCTGCGGTTCTGGCTGGACCGCGGGGTCGACGGCTTCCGCGTGGACGTGGCCCATGGCATGGTCAAGGAGGCCGGGCTTCCGGACTGGGACGGCGTTGCCGCCATGGTGGAGGGATCGGCCGACGCCGGGCACCGGCCGGATGCGCCCGGCGCGCACAGCGAAGCGGTGGAGCCGCACACGGCCCACCATTCCCGGGATCGGCCCGGCGAAGACCAGTCTGCAGACGACGCCGGGCACCAGCCGGTGTCACCGCTGTACCCGCCGTCGCCCTTCTTTGACCAGGACGGCGTGCATGAGATCTACCGCGACTGGAACCGGGTGCTGGCCGGGTACGACGGTGACCGGATGCTGGTGGCCGAGGCCTGGGTGGAACCCGCGGAACGCCTTGCGCGGTACATCCGCAAGGACGAGATGCAGCAGGCCTTCAACTTCGATTTCCTGCTGGCCGGCTGGGACGCCCAGAGGATGGCGGTGGCCATCGAAGACTCCTTGGAAGCGGCCGCATCGGTGGCTGCCCCGTCAACCTGGGTCCTGAGCAACCACGACACCGTGCGCCACACCACCCGCTTCGGCCTGGCCGACCCCACCACGTTCCCGAAGGGCATTGCGGCGGAGGACGAGCAGCCGGACGCCGGCCTGGGCCTGGCCCGCGCCCGGGCAGCCACTCTGGTGTCCCTGGCGCTTCCGGGTTCGGCCTACGTGTACCAGGGCGAGGAGCTCGGCCTTCCGGAGCACACCACGCTGCCGGCTGAGGCCCGCCAGGACCCGACGTTCTTCCGCACCAACGGCATTGAGCGCGGGCGCGACGGGTGCCGGGTGCCGCTGCCGTGGAAGTCCGGCGAGCCCGGCTACGGTTTCGCCGATGGCTACACAGCCGGCGTTGCGTCCGACGGCGTTGCGTCCGACGGCGGATCTGGTCACCGCCCGCCTGCGGCTCCGTGGCTGCCGCAGCCCGACTCGTTCGGGGAACTGGCCGCTGACCGGCAGGACGGCGTCGAGGGTTCAACGCTGGAGCTGTACCGCTCGGCGTTGTCGCTGCGCAAGGGCCACGGCCTGGGGTCGGGCACCTTCTGCTGGGCCGACATGCACGATCCCGAAACAGGCGTCCTGGCCTTCCAGAACCGTGACATCCTGGTGATCGCCAACATGGGCACGGAGCCGACTCCCGTGCCGGACGGTTACCGGGTGGAACTTTCGAGTGCCGCAGAGGCCGGCGCCGGCGGACCGGCCGCCGTCGAACCTGTCTCTTATACACATCTAGATGTGTATAAGAGAACCGGCCGTTGTCGGGGCAGGTGCCGGACGGCTGGCCTCGCGCCCGGCCGCTGCGGAGACTGGAGTCCGGGCATCCGGAGTACCCGCAGGCGGAACCCTCGACGCTGCCGTCATTGCCCCCAACACTGTCTCTTATACACATCTAGATGTGTATAAGAGACAGGGGTAGCCCCGCGCTCCGCGCCTTAACTAAAGAGCGCTGCACTAAAGAGCGCTGCGTCCCGAAAGGAACGCAGCGCTCTGCGGTGCACCGGCGGAACGGCACTCAGGCGGGACGGCACTCAGCGGAACGGAGTACGCGCCTCGCCGAAGGTGAGCCCGCAGGAGCCGGCAATTCGAGCCTGGCTACTTGCCGCCCTTGAAGAAGCCGGCGATCCGGGCTCCGAGGCCCTTGACGTTCTCGGCAACGTCTCCCGCGATTTCCTTGGCGTTCCCTGCCACGTCACCGGCGAGTTCCTTGGCGTTGTCCGCAACATCTCCGGAGAGGAATTCCTTGACGTTTTCCGTGGCCTGACCGGCAAATTCCTTCGCGTGGCCGGCCGCTTCACCGGCAAATTCCTTGGCGTGCCCAACCGCGTTTTCGAGTCCGTCCTTGGCAGCCTGGTTTCCTGTTACTTCATCGCTCACAGTGTTCTCCTTGTTGACGGGCTTCGCCGGGTTTTTGGCCCGGTCAGGGCAATGGCGTCTGCAGGGCAGCCGCCAGCCTTCTCTTTCAACCTATGGCCTTGAAGATCCCCGGGCCAAAACCGTCCGCGGCCCCGGACGCACCAGGGCACAGTGACGTCACAATCAGGAAGCCTCAATTCAGCGGACGCGCTCCGCACGGCTGAACCGGGCGCGCGCGCCCGCGGCGATGTACACCAGCACCGGCGTGCGCTGGCCCACCACGGCTTCCAGTGCGGCCACCAGCGCCGAGGTGTCCGCGGCGAGGACCTGCGGCGGAACTCCCGGCCTGGGGTGCAGTCGGATCTTTAGGGCGGGCTGCCCGCGGACCTCGTACGTGGCAACCGTGGCACCGGCCAGGTCAGGGCGTTCGGCCAGCGCATTCCTCAGCGCCTGTTCGGCCACTCCGCTTCCGATCCGTATGTCACCGGGAACCCCGCCGGGATCCTCGGCAGCCAGCAGGAGGTCTGTCCGGCCCTTTCCCTGCTGCGCGACCCAGGCCACCATGAGGCCGATCAGCACAACAAGGACCAGGGCCAGGACGATCCAAAGCCAGCTTTCCGACCGGCCCGGGAACCGCGTGCTCTCGAACATCTGGTTGGCGACGTTCCACACGCCCCGCGACCAGGACTGCCACCACGTCCCCACAGCGGGAACAGTGGCCAGCAGCATGAGCAGGATACCCACTGCCAGCAACTTGAATCCAAGGATCCCGATGAGGATCCTGTTGAGGGTCCTAGGCGTGCTGTTCATGCGCCTATCACCCCGGACGTCGCGAGGTTGATCCGCACCTGGGGCATGGGGGTCGGGGCCATGGAGTGCAGTTCGTCCTCGACCGCCTCACGGATTGCGTTCTCGCTGACCGGCACGCCGGACGTGGGGCGGACATTCACCACTGCCTGACGCTGGGACACCACCACCATGACCTGTTCCTGGGTGACATTCGCCGCCAGGCGAGCCCGGCGGGCAAGGGCTGAGGCGATGACTTCGTCATCAACCACCACGGCTACTCGCGGATCGTCAAGTAAGTGACGGGCCCGGCGGCCCGGCAGGACGGCACTGAGGAAGAAAAAGAGCCCCGCGGCTGCGGTCACGGCTCCCGTGACTCCCAAGAGGAGCGGAGGCACTCCGCCCGGCAGCGCCACGATCCGTTCCGCCGCCGTCTGGGGATCGATAAGCCAAGGCGGCTGGCCGATGGCGCGCACGGCGGACTCGAGCAGGGCATAAAGGCAGAGGAGAACGACCAGGGCCGCGGCGACCCCTGCTGCTGCCGCACGGGAGGAATGCGTCTCCCGGCGCAGAACCCGGTTCATGTCCAACGGGGCGGCATGCGCCGGGCCGGCCGCACCCTCCCCGGGCGCGTCGCCTGCCTCGTTCTGCTGTTCAGTGACGGAACTCAACGAACCCGGCCCCTCTCCGTGACGTGTGCCCCGCTGATGCGGATGTCTACCCTGCTCAACCGTGCACCGCTGAGTTCCGTGACCTTGGTGAGGATGTCGGACTTGGCGGCGACCGCTCGCTCCCAGATGGATCCGCCGAACACAGAGACACGTTCCGGATCGCGGAGAACGGCCGTCAGGCCGGGGATCTTGATAGGCGTGACGAGGGATAAAGCCAGCAGGCCGTCGTCGTCCGACCACTCCGCACGGACGTCGTGGGCCGGCACGCCCAGGGACTCTGCGGCTGCGGCCTTGGCCAGGCTGGTGAGGGCCTGGGTGCTGATCCGGTTATGCCCGCTGTACGGCGGGCTCGGCATGGCTGCTTCGGCTGCCCCGCTCATGATGAGGAGCGCCGGCCGCTGAGGGCGTCCATGACGCTGCGCAGGTCCAGTTTCCCTTCTGCGGCGCGGCCCAGGAGGGCACCTATGCCCATGAACAGCAGGGAGATCAGGAATCCCCACAGGCCAAACTGGAAGGACATGAACGCCACGAACGCACCGATTGCGATGCCTACGACCGTCAGGCTCACAGGACCGACTCCCTTTCAGTCACAGCCGCAGCCCCCACGGGTTTCGGCGGCGGAGCTATATAAACGTCATTGATTTCGACGTTCACCTCAATGACCTGCAGGCCAACGAGTTTTTCGACCGCCGAATAGACAGCCGCCCGGACTTGGTTGGCCAGGGAATGCAGCGGCGTCCCGTAGGCCGCCACCAGCGTGATATCGACAGCGACCTGGGTCTCGCCGACCTCGGCATGCACACCTGCGGCATGGTCGGAGCTACCCACGGCGTCGCGGATGGCACCCAGCGCCCGTGAAGAGCCCGTTCCAAGGGAATACACCCCCGGCACGGCGCGGGCCGCAATTCCCGCCACCTTGGCCACTGCCGTCTCAGAGATGATGGTGCGGCCGCTGGCCGCGGACTGCCCCGGGGCCGCCTCCGCGCGGACTCCGGCGGAGGGTTGTGGGTTCTGGTATTCCATCAGGCGCTCCCCTTCTGTTGAACACAACCCTATCCCTTAGGTCCGACAACGTCAGGGGCGCAGCGCACCGGATTCGCCTGCGGTTCCAGAAGCCTCCGCCGGCGGTTTACGAACAGTTGGCGGCCAGCCACTTCGTCACCGGGGCCATGGCGTTCTGGAACTGGCCGCTGGAATACACGGTCTGGTCCTTCAGCCCCGCCACGGCGACTTCATTAAGCTTCGCGAAGTCGGCCTTCAGCGCATCCGGAACGCGCTCCGCCGTTTCACTGAGTTCGGCCTTCTTCTGCTCCAGTTCCGCGGTCTTTCCCTGGGCGGCCGACATCGGCAACAGCGAGGCTCCGGTGGCCTGCTCGGAGATGGTCGTGCACGCCTCAGCAGCGGAGGCGTAGCCTCCGAATGGGCCGGACGACGCACTGGCCGTCGCCGAGGGGCTGCCGCTTGACGAAGCGGGGGTGCTGGGAGAGGCGGACGACGGCGCGCTGCCGGCCGTCGGAGCGGAGCAGGCAGTGAGTGCCGCAACGGCGAAGAGGGCGGCGGCGGTCAGCGGGCGTGCAAGGTTTTTCACAATTAACATTCCTGGATCGGTTGCGCCGCCGGCTTCGGCGGCCTGTCTGGCCGGCGCAGCGCGCCGGCAGTGTCCCCCGGCGTGCGAGTCTAGCCCGGGCCGTAGCCCGCTTACCAAGTTGACTTTGCGCCTGGTCCTTGCAGCCTTCCCCTTATATAAGGGAACGAACACGGCAATTTGGGCAGCATTCGGGAACCGGACAATCGGAAGATCACAGTGTTAACGCGGGGAGGCGCCCGGATGTGCTCCGGGCGCCTCCGCAGACGTGATGCTGTGATGCTGTGATGCTGTCTTACTTGTACTGTCCGGCGCCGCCAACCTTGAGGTTGGTGGGCAGGTAACCGAACGGGCCAAGGCCGTTCTGGCCGAAGCTGCGGTCAACCTTGGACACGCCGTCCCGGAAGTTGATCTTCACGGTGGGCGACAGGGAGCCGCCGCGGACGCCGTTGACGTTGTCGATGAAGGACTGGACCAGTCCGCCAGGCTGCACGTAGTGCGAGTAGGCCTGGAACTGGCGGCCGTTCTGGTTCGGCGTCGGGGCTTCCGGGGATTCGGACGGAAGGTTCAGGTCCGTCGGGGATCCGAGGGCCAGGCCGCTGTTGTTCATCGGCTGGTAGTCCGAGCGCACGCCGTTGCCCACGAAACCGTACACGCCGTCGGGGCCGCGCATGCCCGCTGCGTAGGTGAACTGGTGGCTGATGGTGAACAGGTAGTACTTGTTCTTGCCGCCCTCGTTCTGGATGAAGATCTGCGGGCGCTCAGTCTGGTCGTTGACGCAGTTGGCGGACAGGACCGGCGGAAGGAACTTCCACTTGGTCAGGTCCTTGTTCTCGGCCACTGCCAGGCCGACGTTTGCGGTCTGGTAGTAGGCACCCTTGCTGTTGACCTCGTCGAGCTTCTCGGCGTTGGGGTCGCCCTTGGCGTAACCCAGGTCCTCGTTCTTGCAGCGGTAATCGCCGCGGTTGCCGCCGGTGTTGCCTTCGAAGACCATGAACGTCTTGCCCGGGTGGGCCGGGTCAGCAAACGTGTACGGATCGCGGAACGCGAAGCCGGGGTTCTGGGCCTTGTTCTGGTACATCTTGCCGTCCGGTTCGAGCAGCTTGGTGTGCTTGAAGCCGTCGAAGGTGACGCCGTTCTTGTCGGCGTGGATGTTGCCCAGAGCCTTGGCGATGGCTGCGTCGGGGGCGATTCCGCCGCCGCCCGCGTTGCGCTCCTTGACGTCGTAGAACGTGGTGGCCGTGTAGAACACGTTCACCTTGCCGCCCTTCATGAGCCGGGTTGAACCGGACCACTCAGTGTTGCCGATGGAAGAGCCGTCCACGAACACGTGTCCGCCGTAGTTCCATTTGTCCTTGGCCGGATCTGCGTTGGTCTTGCGGAAGAAGTAACCGATGCGGGCGTTCCAGTGACGCTGGTCGAAGCCGTAGCCGGCGTGCCGGTCGGCGACGAGCGAGAAGATCACGTCGTAACCCTTGTAGCTGATCTGGTTGGCGTTCTCATCGGTCAGGGACCAGGTGTCCCAGACCCACACGTCGTTGTTCATGGCGGGGAAATCCTCAGGGATCTCCGGCATGGTGACATCCGGGCTCATGGAGTTCTTGCCAGGCGTGACGGTGGAGTCGCTCTGGGCCATGACCTGTTTGGCATCGGCACGGGTCCACTTGGAGGTGAAGTCGGCCGCCGGATCGTGAGCCAGCTGCGTGTGCTTGGTCGGCAGGGGGAAGCCCGGGGTGGGGGCGGGCATCTGCGTGTTCGACGGCGGATCCGACGGTTCGTTTGCCTGCGCCGACGGCACGGCCAAGAACGTGGTGGCCGCGACGGCGGCCGCCAGAGCTGCGGCGGCGGGTCGCCACCGCAGCATCCGGGGTGCGTTGGGGTGCTTGTGCATGTTTTGCTCTTCTCGCGGAGTTACATTTCGTGGAAGACGGGCATGTGCCCTTGTCCCCGCGCACTCCGGAGATCCCGATGACACGGCAGGCGTCATCGAGGACGCCGTTGTGTCGAGGGGAGAACGGGGCTTGGGTAAGGCCCCGGTAAAGCGGCTCGGGAGGTTGTGCTTTCCCGGCCTGCACTCCACCGTAGACAACGTTGTCAGCCGAGTTCAACCCGGTTTTCGACGCACCCAGAAGGCCGGGCCGAAAAAGTGCAAGCGCTTACATCTCCGTCTGCGCGCGCGTGCCATATCGGGGCCGGCGATTCAAACGCCGCTTAATAAATCTGCTTTATACCCGTCATTTACTACCTGTTAACCCGTCAACTGCTCCACGGCTGTCCTTTTAGAGCCGCAAAAGGGCAGTTGCGGAGCGCCCGATCCGGTTCTACCCGCGCGCGGATGGATTTCCGCGCCGACGGATAAAGTACTCGGCCACTGCGAGATTGATCACCCATGCCGACCCCATGAGCACCGCTCTGGTCAGCTCGCTTGCGGGGCCGATCAGGAGGAGCCAGGGGATGGACACCAACGCCTGGGTTCCCGCGGCGACTCCAATGGCATAGCCGCGGGCCATCCACGCACTGTGGCTGACGAAGTCCCGGCGCCGAATCGCGAGCAGCCCCAGGACGATGCTCACCACCATGCCCGAGCCGAAGATGAGCCGGAGGACGAGCAGCATGTCGCCGTCGCCCTCCGGGAGGTCGTAGAAGACCGCCATCCACAGGCCTGAGAGTCCGACGAGCAGGCCGGCCGGCGCGAGAATCCGCCCCGCGATCCGGTGCCAGCCGAGCCTGCCGCGACTGCCCCGGCGGAGTGATGGAACGAACTGGAATGCCCCCAACAGACTGTAGACAATGGCAGCGGGAATGTGGATCAGCACAGGGAAGGGCGAGTCGAAGAAACGCGCGTTCTGCGGCGTCACCGCGGCGCCGCCCGGCAGTTCGGCAAGACGAACCGCGCCGAAAAAGACCGGGATGAGGCTGAGCAAAATCAAGGCGGCGGGCACGGGCCACCGGGCCCGTGAACGCCGAACGGGCGCCGGTGCGCCGATGGTTTCTGTTGGCATATGTCTACCTCCGCTCACCGGGTGTACGGTGTACACCTCATGAATCCCGACAGTAGGTGTACGCAGTACACTTGTCAAGAGAAACCGCAAAAGGAGGCTGGTCCGGATGACTCAGCAGACGGAAGCTGCACGCCGCGTGCCCCTGAGCCGCGACCGCGTGCTGGCCGCCGCCGTCGAGCTGGCTGATGAGGTGGGCATCGAGTCACTCAGCATGCGCAGGCTCGCCCAGGAGCTCGGCGTGGTGCCGATGGCGCTGTACAAGCACGTCGCCAACAAAGAGGAACTTCTCGACGGCATGGTCGACGCGATCGTCGCGGAGATCGACCCCCCGGTCCGGGATGCGGGCTGGAAGCGCACGGTAAGGCTGAGGGTTCTCTCGGCGAGGCGGGCACTTCTGCGGCACCGTTGGGCCCGACGGGTGCTCGAATCCCGCACCAACACGACGCCTGCCGTTCTTGGGTACATGGACTCGTTTATGGGCATGTTCCTGGCGGGAGGGTTCTCTGTCGATCTCACCCACCATGTGATGCACGCCCTCGGCAGCCGGATGTGGGGGTTCACCCAGGAATTGTTCGGCGACCCGGCAAACGAGAATTTGGCCGATGTGGCGCCGGACGCGCAGGCCGTCATGTTCCGTGAAATGGCGGAGCGGTATCCGAACATACTGAAGGTCGCCACCGCCGCCAGTCACGACGACGGTTCGGTGGTCGGGGCGGGCTGCGACGACCAGTTTGAGTTCGAGTTTGCCCTCGACCTGATGCTTGATGGTTTCGAGCGGCTTCACGAACAGGGCTGGACGTCGGAGAAACTGGCCGGCGGCGCACCAGAGGAATAGATGAGGCCTGCCTGGGCCTACGCCAGGGTCTGCGCTGCAGGGACAGGGATGCCGTCTTCGGTCGGGGATTCTTCGGCCAGCCCTTTGCGCCGCATCGGGGCAGGCAGCGCCAGAACGAAGAGGCTGCCCGCAATGAGTGCGGCGCCGACCCATCCCAGTGCCGGCAGGCGTTCACCCACCACCACCACAGCCAGGATGGCAGCCACCACCGTCTCAGCAAGCGAAATGGTGGTGGCCGTGCTGGCGCGGACGCGGGCGAGGCCCCAGCCGAACAGGACGTACCCCGCAAACATGGGAACCAGCGCCATGTACGTGCCGACCAGCGAATTTTGCCACGTGGCCAGGAGCGGCGATCCGGTGACGGCCAGCACGGGCATGAGGAGCAGGCCGCCCATGCCGAAGACGGCACCCATGACGGCCCTCGAGGGCACCCCGGTGTTAATCAGGCGGTGTGCAGCCCAGGAGTAGAGCGCATACGTGAGCCCGGCAACGAGACCCAGGCCGATGCCGGCGGGCGTGGACCACCCCGAGTCCGTGGCCGACGCCGGATCACCCTGCCCGGATTCCGCGAAGCAGAGCAGCGCGGCACCAGCCAGACCGAGCAGCGCACCCACGGCCCACCGGCCGGTGAACCTTCTTTTGTCCATGATCCGCTCAATGACGGCGGAGGCGAGTGGAGCCGACCCGATGGAGACAACCGTGCCGACCGCCACGCCGGCCAGGTGCATTGACGAGTAGAAGGCGAGCGGGTACGTTGCGACGGCCACCGATCCCAAAGCCACCGTGGGCCACTGACCGCGCAGGGACGCCGAGAACGCAATGATCGATCGGGCCGCAAACGCCGCCTGCAACAGGCCGCCTAGGCCCATTGCCACCGCCCCGATCGCCAGCGGGCTGACGTCGGGGGCAAATGTGGCCGCGGTGCCCGTGGTGCCCCATAACACCGAGGCGGCCAGCACAAACAGTGCACCCCACGCGCTTCCCTGGAAGCCCGCGCCAGTCACAGGGTCCCGATCAGGGTGGCCGCGATCTGGCGGGCTTCCTGAATGCAGCGGTCATTGCCCTCAAGGCCAGCGCGGGCCATGGAACCTTCAAGCAGGAACGCCAGGTGCCGGGCCATTGTCCGGGCCCGCTCAGGTGAGTGCCGGAGGAGTTCGGCCACATGCTGCGATATCAGCGCCTCAACTTCCTCCTTGTGACGCCGGACCGCCGCCCTTCCGGGATCCCCGGCAGGAAGCTCCGCCGCAGCGTTGAGCAGGCCACAGCCCCGAAAGCCATGCTCATAGGCCAGATCGGCATGGTCCGCATAGGCATCGAAGACCGCCAGGACGCGTTCCCGGGCGCTGGTGGCGGCTTCCAGCCGCGCCCGGTACAGCCCCATCCACTCCTCGTGGCGGGCCTCCAGGTACGCTGCCACGAGGTCAGCCTTCGAGGAAAAATTGTTGTAGAGGCTCTTCTTGGCCACGCCCGCCTCGGAGGTAATCGTGTCAATTCCCGTTCGGGCCAGGCCGTCGGCATAGAAGCGCCGCGAAGCCGCTTCAAGCAGGGCGGCGCGAGCCGGCCTCTTGGGGAGGACGCTTCCGGGCGCCGTCGGCTTTTCAGTCATCAGTGGTCCTTCGCTGGCGTCAGAGCAGTAGTAGGTAGCCCAGTCTACCTACTACTACTCTTGAAGGCAACGAAAAAACCCCGCAGCTCCCGTGTAAACACGAGGAACTGCGGGGTTCTAGCTGCCAGCGTTGAGCTTGCCGAAATGTGGCTCCGACCGGCGTCGATCCGGTGACCTTTCGATTTTCAGTCGAACGCTCTACCAACTGAGCTACAGAGCCTAGGTGACATGTCACCATGACAGCCGGAATTTCTTCTGGCAATCAGAGCGACCCTGACGGGACTTGAACCCGCGACCTCCGCCGTGACAGGGCGGCGCGCTAACCAACTGCGCTACAGGGCCTTGCTTGTTTCTTGCTGTTCGCAGTATCGCTACTGCAATTTTTCAAGGCCTTTAGCCTACCAGACTTTTTAGTCCGGTTTGACCACTTCCTTGCGTACCCCCAACGGGATTCGAACCCGTGCCGCCGCCGTGAAAGGGCGGTGTCCTAGGCCGCTAGACGATGGGGGCCTGAACTCAATCCGGCTCATTCAGGGCAAAAATAAAGGGCCGAAGCCTTTCGTTTTTGTCCCTCCGAGTTGCTCCGAACTGGACCTCTAAAACTATAGGGCCTACTCCGGGAAATTCCAAAATCGGCGCGGCGGCCTCCACGGCGGCCCCGCGCCGGGTGCGGCAGAATGGCAGTTTCTTGCCTAGAGGTGACCGATTTCCGCCAGCCCCGGGACACGGAACAGGACTAGATTGTCACCATGGCAACCACCGCCGACACCAGTTCCCTGCACCCCGCTGATCCCCACGAAGGATCCGCCGCTGCAGCGCCCGCCCAATCAATCCCAACCCAATCCGGCGCCTCCCAATCCCCTCCGGCCGGCCCAGCCTCGGCCCAGCCCGCGGTTCCCCGGCAGAAGCCCGTCAACAAACTGGGCGTCGCGGCCGTCGTTGTCACCGTGGTGCTCTGGGCCTCCGCCTTCGTCGGCATCCGCGCCGTCGGCCCCAGCTTCTCCCCCGGCCCCCTGACGCTCGGGCGGCTGGCGATTGCCGCCGTCGTGCTCGGCGCAGTGGTTCTGCCCAAACTCCGCATGCTGCCGCGGGGACGCGAGTGGTGGCCCATCCTGGCCTACGGCGTCATGTGGTTCGGCGGGTACAACGTGGCCCTCAACGCCGCCGAACACCTGCTCGACGCCGGCACCAGCGCGTTGCTGATCAACGTGAACCCCATCCTCATCGCGGTGATGGCCGGCCTCATCCTCAAGGAGGGATTCCCTCGCTGGCTGATCATCGGCAGCCTCGTGGCGTTCAGCGGTGTTGCCGTGATCGCGCTGGGTTCCGGGCAGCGGTCGACGGCGGATGTGGCCGGCGTGCTGCTTTGCCTCCTCGCTGCCGCTCTCGCGGCCGTCAGCGTGATTATCCAGAAGCCCGTGCTGCGGAAGTTCCCTGCCGGGCAGGCCACGTGGTTCGGCATCATGGTGGGCCTGGTGTGCTGCCTGCCGTTCGGCGGCCAGCTTGTGACGGAACTCCAGACGGCGCCGCTGCCGGCAACCCTGGGCCTCGTGTACCTCGGCATCTTCCCGACCGCCATTGCATTCACCACCTGGGCCTACGCACTGTCGCTGATCGACGCCGGGAAGCTGGCCGCCACCACCTATCTGGTTCCCGGCACCACCGTCCTGATCTCGTGGCTGGTGCTGAGCGAAATCCCGACGGCATGGGGGCTGGTGGGCGGCGCAATCTGCCTGGTCGGTGTGGGGCTCACCCGGCGGAGATCCCGCTAAAGTTTGGATATGCCTGCAAACCTGCCACCCGGACTTCCCATCGTCCCGGACGGCGACGGTGAACCCGCAGGCTTTGATATGTCGGAAGCCGATTTTGAAGCTGCCGTCAGTGACGCCCTGAACAAAATACCGGCGGAAGTGGCGCGGGCCATGGACAACGTGGCGGTCTTCATTGAAGATGACTACACTCCCCAGCCGAATGAGGACCCGGACACGGTGCTGCTGGGACTGTACGAGGGCGTTCCCCTGACCGAGCGCGATTCATGGTGGGACGCGGGATCCCTGCCGGACCGGATCACCATTTACCGACAGCCCATCCTGGACATCTGTTCCTCCCGGGAGGACGTGGTGGAGGAAGTGGCCATTACGGTGGTCCACGAGATCGCCCACCACTTCGGCATCGACGACCAGCGGCTCCACGAACTCGGTTGGGACTAGCCTTGTAGGCATGGGACACGACCACAACCACGCGCAGGGTGTCACCGCCACCGGGAAACACCGCAGCCGACTGGTTGCGGTCCTGTCCATCACCCTGGCCGTGGTCTTCATCCAGGTGATCGGCGCAGCACTATCGGGCTCCCTCGCCCTGCTGGCCGATGCCGGACACATGCTCTCCGACGCCGCCGGCGTATTCATCGCGCTCCTGGCCGCGTGGATCGCGGCCCGCCCGGCCAGCGACCTGCGCACCTACGGCTATCAGCGCGCGGAGGTCCTGGCCGCCCTCGCCAACGCGCTCATCCTCGTGGTGATCTCCGTGGTCATCTTCACCGAGGCGATCCGCCGGATCGGTTCCGCGCCGGAAGTGCAGACGGACATTATGCTGTACGCGGCCGTCCTGGGCGCAGCAGCCAATCTGGCGTCGCTGCTGATCCTGCGCCCGGCGCAGAAGGAAAGCCTCAACGTGCGCGGCGCATACCTGGAAGTGCTGGGCGACCTCCTGGGATCGTTCGCGGTCATCGCTGCGGCCCTGGTGATCAAGTTCACCGGTTTCCACGCGGCGGACACGATTGCCTCGGTCGTCATCGCCCTGATGATCCTGCCGCGTGCATGGCACCTGCTCCGGGACGTGGTGGACGTGCTGCTCGAGGCCACGCCCAAGGGTGTGGAGGTCCAGATGATCCGGGAGCACATCCTGTCCGTGGCCGGCGTCGTGGCCGTCCACGACATCCATATCTGGACGATCACGTCCGGCGTGCCCGTGTTTTCCGCCCATGTGGTGGTGGAGGATGCCGTCCTGAGCGCCAAGGGCGCGGACCAGGTTTTGGACAAGCTCACCACGTGCCTCGGCTCCCACTTCGACACGGAACACTGCACCTTCCAGCTGGAACCTGCCAGCCATTCCGAGCACGAGTCCCACCAGCACGCCTGAGCGCTGAACAGGGCCGAGAGCGGGGCCGCCCGAGCCTGGCGCTCCGCCGCCGCGTGACACGCGGGCGGAAAATCCAAGCAAATGACACGCTTGTGTTTTATGTTATTGATGTGACTCGTGTTGCCAAAGTTGCACATGAGCCGTAGCCTCAGTGCTGCTGGGTGATTTGCAGAGGGGCACTTTCGTGCCGCCTCCTTACTCGTTCGTCCCGGCCCCGAACGCAGCGAGGTTTGCGAATGAGTTTGACCGGAACAGGCCGCAAGGCCGCCGCGCTGTGCGCCGCCGTCGTAGTTTTTGGAAGCCTTGCTGCGCCCGCGCTGTCTCTTATACACATCTAGATGTGTATAAGAGACACTCCGGCCGCCGCGCCGGAGCTGGTGTTGCCGGCCGCACCGGAGATTCCCTCGCCCGGCGACATTGCTGCCGCCAAGTCCAGTGAAAGCGCGACGGCGGCGCAGGTCACCGGCATCGAACGGATCCTGGCTGATGCCGCGTCCGCGCAGGAGCTGACCTTCGCGCGGACCCTCGAGGCAAACAACGCCTACAGCGACGCCCTCGTGGAGCTCCGGAACCGGACCGACGCCGCCGCCGTGGCAACCGCCCGTGCCGAGGCCGCGGCCAAGGAGCAGGCAAAGAGCCGCAAGGAGATCGGCCAACTGGCCGGGGACCTGTACCGCAACGGCGGGCTGAACCCCGCGCTGAGCAGCTTCGTCGCCGGCAAGGGTGACGTCCTGGAGCAGGCGGCAACGCTGCAGGCCCTCTCTGCCGGCCGCAGCCGCGCCTTCGAATCGGCCGAGACCACCGCCTCCGCGGCCGAATCGCTGACCGCAGCCGCCGCAGACGCCCGGCGGGCCGCCGATGACGCCGCCACGACCGCCGCATCGCTCAAGGCTGCCGCCGAGCAGGCCAACGCGGCACAGTTGAAAGCCGTGTCCGGGGCCAAGGCGCAGCGGACCGTCCTGGTGGGGGCAGCTTGCCTCGCTGAGGCGCACCACGACGGCCCTTGAGTCGGCCAGAATCGACGGCCTGGAACGGCAGCGGCAGCAGGCCCGGCTCGCCGCCATCACCGCAGCCGCCGATCAGGCCGCAGCGGAGCATGCGGCCACGGCAAACGGCGATCCGGCCTCCCCGCAGGAACAATCCCCTGCCTGGGCTGCAGCTCCGGCACAGGCAGCTCCTGCACCGGCGGCTGTTCGGCCCGCGGCACCGGCACCGGCGGCCGCAAACCCGGCGCCTGCCCCGGCGCCTGCCCCGGCACCCGCCCCTGCACCGGCACGGCCGGCTCCGGCACGGCCCGCTCCGGTCCAGCCGGCTCCCGTGGTTCCGGTTCCGGCTCCGCAACCGGTCCAGCCCGCCCCCGCACCGTCACCGGGAGACTCCAACCAGACCGCCATCTCCGTGGCCTTGGGCAAGGTGGGGAAGCCCTATTTCTACCAGTACGGCGGCACCGGAGCCTACGGTTATGACTGCTCGGGCCTCGTCCAGAACGCCTTCGCTGCGGCCGGAAAATACCTGCCGCGCACGGCCGCCGAGCAGTTCGCCCAGGCACCCGTCCACGTTCCCCTGTCCCAGGCGCAGCCTGGTGACCTCCTGGTCTGGGGATCGGCTCCCGGCTTCTATCACGTGGCCATCTACCTGGGCGGCGGCAGGGTGGTGCAGGCCCTGAACCCGTCTGCCGGCATCACCGTGACGGATTTGAGCATGATGGCGGGCATGCAGCTCCATCCGGTGGCGGCGCGCTACTAGCCCGGCTCGGCCAGCCTGACTCGGGGTGCGAGCGCCGCTCCGCCCTGGGCAGCACGCCTAGGACAGCACGTCCTTGCTGACGAACCGGCCGTAGGCCAGGGCGCCGAACACGGCGATGTAGCCTGCCTGCAGCCCGGCATTGCTGGTGAAGGAATCCCACCCGATCGGTTGGCGCAACAGGTCCGCAAAGCCGAACCAGTAATGGCTGAACAGCCACGGGTGCAGCCACTCCAGCTGGGGCAGCTGGTCCAGCACCTGCGCGGCGACGGACAGGACGATCGTGGCTGCCATGGCCCCCACCGGCACGTCCGTCAGGGTGGACAGGAAGAGCCCGATCGCCGACAGCCCCAGCAGGGACACCGTCTGGTAGGCGGCGATCAGCAGCATCCTGTTCAGGGCTTCGCCGGGCTGCACCACGTCGCCGGACAGCAGCGTCACGGGACCTACGGGAAACAGTGCCGCCCCGATTCCGGCCCCGGCGAGCGCCACGGCCAGCGGGGCCGCAACACAGAACGCGGCGGCCCCCGCATACTTGACGAGGAGCAGCCGAACCCGCCCGGCGGGAGCCACGAGCAGGTAGCGGAGGGTTCCGTGGCCGGCCTCCCCGGCGATGGTGTCTCCGGCCACGACGCCGATGGTCAGCGGCAGGAACAGCGGGACCGCCACGATCAGGGCGGTCACTCCGACGAACAGCCCGTTCTGCGTGATGCGGTCCAGGAACGCCGGCCCCCGGCCGGGCGGGACAGCCGTGGACACCCGGACGACGACGGCGATCAGCACCGGAATCGCGGCGAGCGCCAGCAGCAGGGCCTGGGTCCGCCGGCGGCGGAAGAGCTGCTTGAGCTCCGATGCGAGCAGCGGCAGGCTGGACGGCCGCTGCTGCGGCGCGGCCCCCTCCCTGCCGGGCTCCTCTGCTGTCCTGGAGCCCCGTGCGGACAACTCGTCACTGCGCGACATCGAAGCCCTCCCCGTGAGCGCCACGAAGCGGTCCTCGAGGCTGCCTCGTTCGACGGCGAAGCCCCGGACCCGCACACCGTCCGCCACGAGCGCAGCCACGATGGCCTCCGGCGCCGCATCAAGCCCGTCGGCAGCAGCCCGTTCGCCCGTTCCGCCAGTTCCGCCAGTTCCCCCCGGGTTGCGGAAGCCGTTCGGTGACAGCTCCACCGCGCTGCCGGGCAGGGCGGATGTGATGACGGCGTCGGCGCCGTCGGGGTGCCCGATGACCGGAGTCATGCCCAACCGGACCAGCACGCCCGAGGCGGCTCCGGCGTCGGGCGTTATCAGGCGAAGCTGTGCGGTGCCCGCCTGGCGGAGTTCAGCCAGCGGACCCTGCGCCACCAGGCGCCCCGCGCTCATGATGGCCGCATGCGTGCAAATTTGCTCCACTTCGGCCAGCAGGTGGCTGGAGACGAAGACCGTGGCGCCGTCGGCGGCGAGCGACCGGACCAGGCTGCGCACCTCCCGGGTGCCCTGGGGATCCAGCCCGTTCGTGGGCTCGTCCAGGATCAGCAGTTCCCGGCGCGAGAGCAGGGCATTGGCGATGCCCAGCCGCTGCTTCATGCCCAGCGAATAGGCGCGCACCTTCTTGCGTGCGGCATGTGAGAGCCCCACCCGTTCGAGTGCCTCCCCCACCCGGGCCCGCCGCGTTCCAGGCGAAGCGTGGCGGTCCGCGGCATCAAAGCGGTGCAGATTTGCCGCCCCGGAAAGGAATGGATAGAACGCCGGCCCCTCGACGAGGGCGCCCACCTGCGGCAGGACCTCGTCCAGCCTGCCCGGCATGTCCTGCCCCAGCACCCGCACCGACCCCGCCGTCGCCGCGGCCAGGCCAAGCATCATGCGGATGGTGGTGGTTTTGCCGGAGCCGTTGGGCCCGAGGAAGCCAAAGACGGAACCCCGCGGCACGGCAAGGTCGATGCTGTTGACGGCAAGCTGATGGCCGAAGCGCTTACTCAGCCCCGTGGTTTCAATGGCGAGTCCGGCGCCCCGGTCAGCGGCAGTCACCTCGCGGCGGCGGCCTGCAGCCGCTCCAGGGGTACCGAGCCAACGAATATCCGGCCGTCGTCCGTTAGCAGGACGTTCAGCAACGACGTGGAGATCGCCCTGCCGCCGGACACGGCGACTGCTGCCTGGCGGAGAAGCGGATCATTCAGCAGCGTGTCGGCGGACGGCCCGACTGCCCCAGCGGCGCCGGCGCGGGCCGGGAAGCCGACCACCGCCTCCCAGCCGGAGCCGGTCACAGACGGGGCCCTTCCAGCCGCAGCGGGCGTTTTCCGGTCCTTGTCCAGCTTGCCCTGTTCGTTTTTCCCGGCGCCGGCGGTGCCCTTGGCGTGCTCGCCCAGGTCGCGCTTGCCAAAGCCGGACCGCGGCACCGCCTGTTCCTTGACCGTGGCACCGGGCGGAGGCGTGAAGTTGAAGAGGGCGGCGTCAGGCGCCCCAAGCTGGAGGCTGGTGAATGCCGTCCGGAAGGCCGGCTCCTGCTGTCCGCGGGCCCGCACCTCCACGCTCAGCGGCAAGCCGCTCTCACCGTCGACGGCGACAGCCACGGACTCCACCAGCGTTCCCTGCGAACGCGGAGTGAGCACCAGGTTGTATGCGGCCCGGCCAGCCACATCAACGTCCCCGCGGACAGCCACGTCCGTGGAGGCATCAACCTTTTCAAGCATCCGGGCGGCAAGTTCTTCGGGCGTTGCCACGCTGCCCGGCATCCGGGAGCCGCTGTCCGTCTTGCCGGACGCAGTGCCCGGAAGCGTCAGGTGCGTAGCCGTGTTGTCCTTGGAGTTGTACAGCCAAACCTCGTTGCCCTGCCGCACCGCGTCCCGCTCAGCCAGCCGGTCCATGACCTGCACGCGCACCTTGGCGGGTCCGTCGACATAGACCCGGGCGCTATGCGGACCGGACAGCAGGTCCGCCATCGAGCCTGCGGCGGGGCCGCTGCTCGGCCCTACCTGGGGAACGTCGGGCAGGCCGAGCTCGGACGTCTGCTCCACCGTTCCGGACAGGGCCTTGGTGCTGTGCTGCGCGATCATTGCCAGCACTTGCGCGGGAGTCTTGCCGGGCAACGGATCGCGGGCGCTGGCAGGGACGGACCCTGCCAGGACTCCGGCAGCGATTACAGCAGGTACCGCCACGGCGGGCATCCACCGCAGCCAAGTGGGCGTCATCATAACTCCGATCCGTGGTCGCAGCTCATATCCTCAGGGTACGCCTCGGCTCACCGCGTGACAGCCCCCAGTTCGTGCTGCAGCTATCGCAGGACCGTGCGCTGGGACAGACTGGATGGGACGCCGTCATCCAGCTTCAGGAGCCTGAGCAAATGAGCAGTATTGGTGCCATGTCCACGTCCGCCGATGAGCTCACCGGCATTGTTGGCTTCGCCGCGCGGTTCATTGATTCCCTTGGGGAGTGGGGCGTGGGGCTGTTCACGCTCGCGGAAACGGTGTTCCCGCCGATCCCCAGCGAGGTCATTCTTCCGCTCGCGGGATTCCTGACCCGGCAGGGGTCCCTGAGCCTGCCGCTGGTCTTCGTGACCAGCACGCTCGGGGCCTATGCGGGAGCCCTGGCTCTGTATTTCCTCGGGGCGAAGGTAGGGCTGGAACGCTCGATCCGGTGGCTGTCCAAGCTGCCGCTCGTGGAGCGGGAGGACTTCGAGACCGCGGAAGGCTGGTTCCGGCGGCACGGCAAGTCAGCCATCTTTTTCGGCCGGCTGCTTCCCGGCGTACGCAGCCTCATTTCCCTGCCGGCGGGGGCGGAGAAGATGCATCTGGGCACGTTCAGCATCTTCACCATCGCCGGAAGCGGGATCTGGAACGGAGCCCTGATCGGGCTGGGTGTCCTGCTGGGGAAGCAATATTCGATGGTGGAGCAGTACTCCCGCTTCCTCAACTACGCGGTCTATGCGGCGCTGGCAGTCGTGGTGGCGTGGCTCGTGGTCCGGTACATCCGCCGCAGGAAGACGGCTGACGAACCGCAGTAAGTGCCGGTCGTCAGGGGCCGGCCACTTTGCTGCCACTAGGCACCACCGTGCCGGCGGCGCCGTCGACCGTCACTTCCTGGCCCGTCCGCAGGACGGACGTGGCGTCGGGGACGCCCACCACGGCGGGGATGCCGTACTCCCGGGCCACCACGGCGCCGTGCGAGTTGGGGCCGCCCATTTCCATCACGAGGCCGCCGGCCGTGAGGAACAGCGGAGTCCAGCCGGGATCGGTGGACGGGGCCACCAGGATCTCGCCCGGTTCCAGGTGCGCACCCACCGGGTCCAGGATCACCCGGGCCGGGGCCGTCACCGTGCCGGCCGACGCCGGGCTCCCCGTCAGGGCGCCCTCGGCGGCAGACCCTGGGGCAGAGGCCAGCGTTTCCGGCTCCGTCCCGTCGGACAGCAGCAGCCGCGGGATATGGCGCCGTTCCAGCTCCAGGTAGTAGGCCCCTTGCCGCCACGCCACGAGCTCCTGCATGTCCGCGCCGTCCAGCGCGTCCGCAGTTTCCGCAAAGTCCAGGAAGAAGACGTCGTCGGCGCGGGCGATCCGTCCTTCTGCGGCCAGCGCGTTGCCCACCTCGGCCAGCTGCCGGCGGGCCTCCGCCAGGGCCACGACGATCTGGTACTTCGGAAGTTCGCGCAGGCCGGCGAATAGCCGGGCCCGCCGGAGCGCGGCCCGGACCATCATCCCGCGGAGTCGGCCCCGGGAGCTGGCCTCCGCCACCAGCCGCGCCACTTGTGCCTCCGCTTCGGCTTCCGCACGGCTGAACTGCCGGTCCGGGGCGAGAGCGGGGTCATCCAGCCGCAGGTAGTTGGCCAGGACACCCAGGATGTGGGTGGGGTCGTCCCGCCACCGCGGCATCCCGACGTCGATTTCCGCAACAGCCCGGTGCCCGAACCGTTCGAGGAATCCGGCCAGGCCGGACTGCGCCACGGCCGGCAGTTCGCCGGCACTGAACCGCTGGGCAAGCAGCGCGGGCGGCTGGCCGATCAGCAGCTGCGCGGATTCGGCGTCGGCACGGATGGCCGTGGCAAGCCGCCACAGGTCCAGGTCCATCTCCGTAGTGACGTTGTTGGGCAGTCCGCGGAGAACCGGCTGGAGCTCGGCCCACGCCTCGCGCCCGGCCTCCCCCTGCCCTGGTCCCTGTCCTTGACCCTGTCCTTGCCGCGTGCCGCCCCTGAGCAGCTTTCCGGCGAGGGCCAGCATCGCAAAGCCGAGCGCGGGAAGCGGGATGATGGCCGGGACATTGGGAAACAGCCGGGAGAGCACCTGCTCCGCGTGGTCCAGCCGCTGCCGGGGCGATGCGCCGCCTGGCAGTGCGATCGACTTGTTGAACTCTTTGGTGAACCGGTCCACGCGCCGCAGCGCTGCTTCCGGCCGGAACAGCGCCCGTAAGAGTGTTTCCGGCACCCGGGCGCGCACGGCCACCGGTGCCACGTGTTTGATCAGGCCCCAGGGCGTGCGGCGGGTGATCGAGAACCGGGGGTCGGCGAACATCTGGCGCAGGAGCATCGCGGAGCGCGACTCCATGATGTCGAATACCCGGGGGACGATCCGCCGGCCCACCGTGCTCCGTGCCACGGTTGTCAGGTCGAAGAAGATGCGCTGGCCTGCTTCGGCATAGGGAGGGGGCCCGTTCCGCGGATCGGGAACGTCGAAGCCTGCTTCCGCCGCCACGCCGGCCGTGATGCGGCGGAAGGCGGCGAGCCCCATGGGGGTGATGGGCCGGGTCAGCCCCTGGGCCAGGCTGAAGCACAGGAAAATCCGCGCGTCGTACTCCGACACCTCGCCGCGCAGCACCTTGTCCGCCAGCGGGTACAGCGTGGTGATGGGACGGGACTGGGTCAGCCAGGCCTTGCCGGCGGCGTCGATCGCCCACTCCGTGTCCTGCGGCGCCCCGTAGTGCTCCTCGGCTTTGGCTCCCAGCGCGGCGAGCTCACGGACCTGCACGTCCGTCAGGCAGGGCATGTCCCCCGCGGCCGCCTGGTCGATGCTTTCCGTGCCTCCCCCGGACAGCGCGCGGATGACCAGGCGTTTGTCTCCGATCCGGCGCTCCAGGATCCTTCCGGTCGCGGTGTCCACCACAAAATGGTCAGGGTTCACGGCACCGGACACCACGGCCTCGCCCAACCCCGGGCTGGCATCAATCACGGATTCCCGGCGCCGGCCGGTCACCGGGTTCGCCGTAAACATGACCCCGGCTGCCGCGGCGTCCACCATGCGCTGGACGACGACGGCGAGCGTCACCGTGGACGGGTCAATGCTGCGGCTGGCGCGGTAGGCGACGGCACGGTCCGTCCACAGGGAAGCCCAGCAGTCCCGGACTGCCGCCAGCAACGCATCCGCGCCCACAACGTTCAGGTAGGTGTCCTGCTGGCCGGCAAAACTGGCGAAGGGGAGATCCTCGGCTGTGGCCGACGACCTGACCGCGACCGGAACGCCTGGTCCCTGTCCGGAGCCCAGCGCCTCATAGGCGGACAGCACCTCGCCGGCGATCTCCGGCGGCAGTTCGGCCGCGGTGATGATCTTTCGGGCCCGGGCAGCGAGCTCGGCCAGGGTGTCCAGGTGGTCCGCCGGGGTGGCCAGCAGGTCCCCGTGCACCGCGCCGAGGCCCAGGGGGGCCGACGCTTCGGCGTAGGCGCCGGTGGTGAGGCAGAAGCCGTCCGGCACGGGCAACCCGGCGGAGAGCAGCTCGCCCAGGTTGGCGGCCTTCCCGCCCACCTGCGGCAGCATATGTGCGTTGAGGTCTCCGAGGCCGAGCACCCGCCCGCTCATGGCCTATGCGGCGCCGAGCATCGGCCCGAAACTGGCACGGTCGGCGAGCCGGGGGTCCTCCCTGTCCGGCACCACCATCACGGGGCTCTTGGCGTGGTGCAGGACGCCGTCGGAGGTGGAGCCCAGGAGCATACCGGTGAACCCGCCGCGCCCGCGCGTGCCGACGACAACCAGCTCAACGTGGCGGCTGGCTTCGACGAGCACCTCCACGGGCGAACCGTCCACGAGCCGGGTTTCGATGGTCAGCCGTGGGTAGTGGCTCTGCAGCCAGGCGACGCCGGCCTTCAGCTGGACCTGGATATCCGCAAACAGGGCCTCCCTGTCCAACGGCGCCGGAACCCACGCCAGGGATCCGCTGTACTGGGGCACGGCGCAGATCACCCGAAGCGGTGCCGCCAGCCGCTCGGCTTGGGCGGCTGCCTCGAGGACGGCGACGCGGGCCTGTTCAGAGCCGTCCACGCCCACTACCACCACGTTTTCCACCGGGCCGGATCCTGCCTTGGCCTGTTCCGCCCGGACATGTTTGTCCTGCGTGGTTTCACCCAGCCGGTTTGCGCAAATCAGGGGAACCGTAACCGTGGGGCATTTGGAGTGGGCGGGCAGGGCGCTGCTCACGGAACCGAGGAGCCGTCCCACAAAACCGCCCCGGCCGCGGGTCCCGACGACCAGCAGTTCCGCGGATTCCGAAATTTCCAGCAGCACGCCGGAAGCGTCCCCGTTTTCAACCGAGGCGCTGACGTCGATGTTGTAGCCGGCCACTTTGTCCACCGCGTGCTGCAGGATGGCTTCGGCGCCCTCGCGGATCACCGAATCGTCCACGGTGGCATAGCCGCCGTCGAGTCCGGACGCCGCGAAGATGGGCACGGAGTAGGCGGTGACGATATGGAGCGGATGACGGCGGCGCTCGGCTTCGCGGGCCGCCCACACCAGGGCACACTGCCCATGATCTGAACCGTCGACGCCGACTACGATCCCCTCGGGCCTGGCGGCCCGTCCGTCGCCAGGCCGTGCCGGGTCCGGATGCAACTCGTGTGCGTCCATTCGGTCCGCCTCCTCGCGATACTGCCCTGATGATGCGGCTATTCTGCCAGAAGCAGGGACTTTCGCCGTCACCGGCAGGCCTTCAGTTCCCGGTTGCGTCAGGCCTGCTTTCAAGTCCAACTATTCTCGGTCGGCGACTTGTTAGCAAGAAGGCCCGGTGGCCCTTTCCGGCGGCCGGGCGCACGGGTCCAACCGCGGCCCGAAGCCCCCGCGCTGGTCACCGGCCCATTGTTTCCGGCGGGCTATCCAGAGGCCGAAAAATTCTGTAGTCTTCGAGGCACTGTTGATCCGAGATTTGTGTTTCAGAACACATCCGGACGATATTTTGTGTCTGCTTGCTGGGGCAGCGGACCGTGCAGGGCGCAGACGCCCTGTGCTTCGAAAATTTTCGAGGAGGAAGCTTAGTGTCAAGCATGCCTGGTCTCAGCGGGGCTGAACGGACCACCACCGTGGTCATCGGCGCCGGCCTTCCCGGCCTGGCCATCGCCACGGAGCTCCGACGGCGGGGCGTGGACTCGATCACCGTCAGCAGGCTTGAAGCGCCCGGCACCGGGCAGGCGTCCCAGACAGCGCCCCTGCAGCGGTGCGACGCAGCCGGGGCATCCTCCCTTCAGGAGCGCAACGAAATCCTGCGCCACCTGCGCAATTATGCTTCGAGCCACCATCTGGACATCCGAAACGGCACCGCCGCCGTTCACCTGGACAAGATGGGCGGGGGAACGGCGGAGGCTTCGCTCCGCTGGGCCGTCCATACCCCCGACGGCGTCCTGCTGGCCGACCACATTGTGCTGACCCGCTGCGCCCACAGCCAACTGCGCCGCATGCTCACCGACCTCGGCATCTCCGTGGGCCAGAACCTTGTGTCGGCCATGCGCGCCATCGGTATCTACCTGGTGGGTGTGGGAGAGCTGATCACCCCGACGCCCAAGGAAGTCCTGCGGCAGGCGAAGGTGGTGGGCCAGGCCATCGCGGCCAAGGTCTACCCGGACAGCGTCCCGTCAGTGCTGACGGGACGCTTCGCGGCCCTCCCGGCACCGGCCTGACGGCAACGGCACCGGCCTGGCGGCCGGCCTACTGTGCCCCCTGGCCGCCGGACCCGCCGGGGCGGGCACCGGCGTCGTTATCCTCGGCATCGGATGCCTCCCCGGCGTCCGGGCCCTCCTGGTCATTGCCGGCGCCCAGCCTCCGGCGGGCCAGTACCCCAAGTGTCACGAGCAGCCCGAGCGCCACCACGGCGAACACCACGACGCTCCACGGGAACGGCTCCGAAGCGTCAGGGACCTTTTCCGGTGCGGGGGTGATGCCCGGCTGGGGCTTGCCGGCCGTGGGAACCGGGACTGCCGCCGTCGATCCCGCGGCCCCGGTCGTTGCCGTGAACGTGAACGTCCCCTCTATGGGGTGCGAGTCCGAACTGACCACGCGCCATTCCACCGTGTATTTGCCCGCCGGGGCGCCCTCCCGCAGTTTCTGCGAGGCCACGTTGTCGACGATTTCCACCTTGCCGTCCGCCCAGTCAGTTCCGGCGGAGTCGCTGACCCTGACCTGCGAGCCGAGCCCCAGCGGATTCCTGTTGAAGGTGATGGACACCTTCCCCGGCGGCGTGGCCACCGTGGCGCCGTCGGCCGGGCTGCTGGCCTCGGCGGCATCGCTGTCTCTTATACACATCTAGATCGGCCGGGCGGCGGTGAGAAGCAGGGCTGCGAAGGCGAGCGCGCCCAGGACGGCGCTTAGCAGCTGACGGGTGGAACGCATGGACGGACTTCTCCCTTGTGTTGGCTTCCTTACAGACTAGGCGAAAATGCCGGGAAGGCCCCTTGCCGCCCAATAGGATTCAACCAACCCCAAAACCCCCGGAGGACTAATGCTTAAGCAGGGCTCTGCACTGGACCGGTATTTCAAGATTTCCGAACGGGGGTCAAACTACTCCCGCGAGATCCGCGGCGGTTTTGCCACGTTCTTCGCCATGAGCTACATCGTGGTGCTGAACCCGCTGATCCTGTCCGGTCCCGACTCCTCCGGCGCCACCCTGGGCTTTCCCGCCGTCGCCGCCACCACCGCGTTCGCGGCGGGCGTCCTGACCATCCTCATGGGAGCGTGGGCCAAGCACCCGTTCGCGATGGCCACCGGCCTCGGCGTCAACGCTTTCGTGGCCGTCACCGTCGCGACCAACCCTGGACTGACCTGGCCGGACATGATGGGGCTCGTGGTCCTCTCCGGGGTCACCATGCTGATCCTGGTCCTCACGGGCTTCCGGACCGCCGTGTTCAAGGCGGTTCCGGACGGGCTCAAGACGGCGATCGTGGTGGGCATCGGCCTCTTCATCGCCCTGATCGGGCTGGTCAACGCCGGCTTCGTGCGCCGCATCCCGGATGCTGCCGGAACCACGGTGCCGGTGGGTCTCGGGGTTGACGGCAAGCTCCTCGGCTGGCCCACGCTGGTGTTCGTCTTCGGGCTCATCCTGACCATCGGCCTCCTGGTCCGCAACGTCAAGGGCGCCATCCTCATCGGCATTATCGCGTCCACCATCCTGTCCGTGATCCTGGAATTCACCCTGCACATCGGCCCGAGCTTCGACGGCAAGAACGTCAACCCGCAGGGCTGGTCCCTGGTTGCCCCCAAGTTCACCGAGTGGGCCGCCCCGGACCTCTCGCTGATCGGCAAGGCCAACCCGATCGGCGCCTTCGACCACCTGGGCTTCGTGGCCGCAACCCTGCTGGCGTTCGTGATCCTGCTCAGCATCTTCTTCGACGCCATGGGCACCATGGTTGGCCTGGCCAACGAGGCCGGAACCGTGGACAAAGCGGGCAACATCCCCGACGTCGACCGGGTGCTGCAGGTCGACGCCCTCGGCGCCATCGTGGGCGGCGGCGCGTCCGTGTCCTCCAACCAGATCTACGTCGAGTCCGGCGCCGGCATCGGTGAAGGCGCGCGGACCGGCCTCGCCTCGATTGTGACCGGCCTGCTGTTCCTGGTGGCCATGTTCTTCACCCCGCTCATCAACCTGGTGCCGTTCGAAGCCGTGGCACCCGCCCTGGTGGTGGTCGGCTTCATGATGGTGGCCCAGGTGGACAAGATCGACTGGAAGGACTGGGGCATCGCCCTGCCGGCCTTCCTCACGTTCACCCTGATGCCGTTCACCTACTCGATCGCGAACGGCCTTGGCGCGGGATTCATCTCCTACGTCGTCATCCGGACGTTCCAGGGCCGTGCGCGGGAGGTCCACCCGCTCATGTGGGCGGTGGCCGCCGCTTTTGTCCTGTTCTTCGGCATCGGGCCCATCGAGCAGGCCCTCGGAATGCTCTAGCCTCTTCCCGTTGCGCGGTTCCGGGATTCCAGACAGTACGACCCCGGCGCTGCTGGCATTGTCCGGCCCTGTGCGGTGAGCTTGAAGCATGGATTTTCCCGCGCTTTCCGTCGATGCCCCTCCGCCGCCGTGGAGCGGCCGTTTCGACGGCGACGGCGAAGCGCACCGCCGCTGGTGGCAGGCGGTGGTTCCATACGCGGCCGCCCGGCACCAGCGCAGTCCGCTCCGCGCCGACCCGCCGGTCAGGGTCACCCCGCCTGGCGGCGCGGCCGCCGGCACAACCTCTCCGGGCAGTTCCCGGCCGGCCGTGCTGCTGGGCTTCTGCAGCGACGAGGGCGTCCGGAACAACAAGGGACGGACCGGTGCCGCGAAGGCGCCCGCCGCCATCCGCACTGCGCTGGGCCCGCTGGCCTTCCACCTGGACCGGCCCATCCTCGACGCCGGTGACGTGACCGTCCGGGACGGCGAACTCGCGGCAGGCCAGGCCCGGGCCGGGGTGGCGGTCGCGGCACTGCTCGACGCCGGCAACCTCACCGTGGTGCTCGGCGGCGGCCACGAGACAGCGTTCGCGAGCTACCTCGGCGTCGCCGGTTCCCGGGCCGTACGCGACGGACGGCGCCTGGGGGTGCTGAACCTGGACGCCCATTTCGATCTCCGCGACGAGGCCGTGCCCGGTTCTGGCACGCCGTTCCTCCAGATGGCCCGGGCGGAAGCCGCCGCGGGGCGCGAACTGAAGTACGCCGTCGTCGGGATTTCCGAACCGAACAACACGGGAGCGCTGTTCAGCACGGCCCGCGCACTGGGCGTGAAGTACCTCCTGGACGAGGACTGTGCGCCGGACGCCGTGCAGGCGTTCGTGGCGGACTTCCTGGCCGACGTCGACGTCCTGTACCTGACCATCGATCTGGACGTCCTGCCGGCGTCCGTGGCCCCTGGAGTGAGCGCCCCGGCGGCGTTCGGCGTCCCGTTGCCGGTGATCAGTGCCGTGTGCCGGCAGGTGTGCGCGAGCGGGAAACTGCTGCACGCCGACGTGGCGGAACTGAACCCCTCCTTCGACATTGACAACCGCACGGCCCGGGTGGCGGCGCGCCTGGTCAACACCCTCTTGGGCAGGACGGCAGCGGCAAGCCAGGGCACGGGCCTGCCGGACTAACCCTTTGCGCGGACGGGAGGACTGGCGGCGGGAGGGCCCGCGGACGCGCGCGGGCTTGCCGATGAGCGCGGCGTCGGTGTCGGTGCCGGTTTCGGCGCCGGCTTGGGAGCAGGCTTTGTGACGATGGCCGCCGGCGGCTTGGGGAACGCAGCGGCCGGATACAGCCCTGCCACCTGGAGCATGTAATTCGCCCACTGCGGGCCGGCGATCATGTAGCCGTCAATCCGCGAGTAGAACTTGCCGTTGATAGTGAGGTTCCGGCCGGGCCGCTGCTGGCCCTCCAGGGCATCGCCGAAGAAGGAGGCCGTGGCCAGGCCGGTGGTGTAGCCCACCACCCAGCTGGCGCCGTTGTTGTTGTTGGTGCCGGTCTTGGCGGCCACCGGCACAAGGCTCTGGACCTTGGGGTTGATATAGATTCCCGAGCCCTTCGCGAGCATGTCCTGCAGCGCCTTGTTCACGCCCCGGGCGATGTCCCGGTCCACGGCGCTGCGGCATTCCGGCGCCTGGTCGGGAAGTTTCTGCCCGGCGACGTCCGCCACGCGAAGGAGTGCGAACGGCGTGCAATACCGGCCGTCGGCGGCAAACGTGGCGAAGGCGTTGGCCATGGACAGCGGGGACACTCCGGTGCCGCCGAGCAGGTTGCCCAGCTGGTGCATGTTGATGGGGCTCCCGTCGAGTCCGCTGTGCAGGCCCACCGCATTGACCATGTTCTGGATCCCGCAGAAGTCCAGCTGCGCCGCCTCGGCAAACGTTGCGGTGTTGATGGAGTTGTAGAGGCCGTAGTCGGCCGGCATCTTCCGGTAGTAGCCGGCGGAGGCATTCTGCAGGTCCTCGGCCGCTTCCAGGCCCGCCTTATTCTGCTTGCTGCTGTAGGCGCCGAGCACCTTCCCGCAGGAGGACCGCCAGCGGAATCCCAGCGGGTACTCCCGCCGCGAAGCATCCACCACCTCCGTCATGACCCGCCCCTGATGCAGCCATTCGGCGAACGTGAACGGTTTCATCGTGGATCCGGGCTGGAATCCGCCGGCGCCGTTGAGGTCATTGCCGTCGGGGTCCGTGGAGTCCACATTGAAGTTCAGCTGGGTATCGAACCTTCCGCGCTGCGGCAAAAAGACGGTGTTCTGCGCCATGGCGAGGATTTTGCCCGTGCCCGGCTGGACCGTGACCAGCGCGGCGCCCCACTTGGCGGGGTTTGCCCCTGCCGTGGCGTTCACCTGCGCCTGCGCCTTTTCCTGCAGCCGGCTGTCCAAAGTGGTGGTGATGGTCAATCCGCCGCGGTAGAGCTTCTGCTCGCGCGCTGCCGTGTCCGCCCCGTACGCGGGGCTGTTGAGGATCAGGTGGGTGACGTAATCACAGAAGTAGGGCGCTATGGTGGCCGCGGCGCAGCCCTGCTGAGAGGGCGCGACCTTCAGCCCCACGCCCGTGGCCACAGCGGCGTCATGCTGTTTCTTGGTGATCTTGCCCTGGCTGAGCATTGCCGCCAGGACCTGGTTGCGCCGGGCGATGGAGTTCTTGGGGTTGGCCACGGGATCATAGAAGCTGGGGCTGTTCACCAGCCCCGCGAGCAGCGCCGCCTGGGGAAGGGTCAGTTTGCTGGCCGGCACACTGTAGAAGTACCGGGCCGCCGCTTCGATTCCGTAGGCTGTCCGGTTGAAGAAGACGATGTTGAGGTAGCCCTCGAGGATCTGGTCCTTGGTGAACTTCTTCTCCAGCGCCATCGCCAACCGCATTTCGCGGAGCTTGTCCCCCACGCTTTTCTGCCCGCTGAGCACCACCTGGTCCTCGCGGCCGGCTGAAATCAGGGTCTCGTTGGCCACGTTGGTGACGTACTGCTGGGTCAGGGTCGAGGCCCCCTGCCGCTCGCCGCGCGTCAGGTTGCTGGCCAGGGCCCGGAGAACGCCCTGCGCATCCACACCGCTGTGCTCGTAGAAGCGGCTGTCCTCGATGGCCACCACGGCGTCCCGGATGAACGGGGACATCTGCTTCAGCGGGACCCGCACCCGGTTTTCCGCGTAGAACGTGGCGATCAGCTTCCCGTCCGCCGTCACCATCCTGGTGGTCTGCGCCGGCGTGGGAACTACAAGTTCAGTGGGGAGGCCCTTGAAATAGGAGATCGACTTGCTGACTGTGGTGCCCGCGATGGCGGCGCCCGGAACCAGGAAGCTGGCCACCAAAACGCCGCAGATGCCGCTGACGATCACGAATCCCAGCATCGCCGCCAAGGCCCGCGCCGTCCGGAATACAAAGCTTTTGCCTGCCATGAAGTCAGCTCACCAAACGTCGGAAGTGAACTTAGAATACCCGCCGGCCCATGCTCGACAAACCCGGTCCTGGCAGCCGTCAAATGCCAGTCATCTTACGTTTATTGCCCCAGGCGGCTAGAATGGGCTGCAGTCTCGGCACGAATCACAGAAAGTCAGTACATGAG
The DNA here is from genome assembly GCF_002008315.2 of Arthrobacter sp. KBS0703. Taxonomy (NCBI): domain Bacteria; kingdom Bacillati; phylum Actinomycetota; class Actinomycetes; order Micrococcales; family Micrococcaceae; genus Arthrobacter; species Arthrobacter sp. KBS0703. Next base: position 3,483,986 of record NZ_MVDG02000001.1, read on the forward strand.
CACAGCAACTATGGAGCGCCCAACCGCTCCTTCAAACGCGGCAGGCTCCTCGGATTCCCGGTCCATCGATTTGGCCTTCACCAGCGCGGACCAGGTCCACGAGGGCTTGGAGAATGCGGTGGAAGCCCTGATCGAAACGGCAGCCCAGGACGGCAACTGCGGCATCAGGGTCACGCGCCTCGAACCGGGCCGCTACAAGGTGGCCCTCGACGAGTCGGTCCCCTTTGGCGAAACCCACGAGGACATCGCAGCCTAGCACGGCCCAACAAAGCAAAAAGCCCCCGCCTCTGGTCTCATCCAGTGCCTTAATCGGCCGGATGATCCCAGGGTCGGGGGCTTTTGTTTGCCTGGCTTACGTCCGTCGGACCTGCACGCCGTCGGACTTCATGAAGAGCTGCGTCTCGGAGATCCCGCTGCTGACGAGCCACAGAACGTTTCCGCTCCGTGAGACTTCCTCCACCTCGCCTGCGGCAATAACATGCGCGTGCTTGATGATTTCGACCCGCTCGCCCGCGTGCAACGATCCCCAATCGGAAACCGTGGCCGTGTGTGCGATGCGCCTGGACAGGACTGCCCCGCGTGCTTTCATTTGAACTTCTACCCCTTTGTGGATGTTCTCTGCCACAGCGTCTTTGATGTGACTTTCACTACACCTTCAGTTCTACTACAATCCGCGAGCCCGTGCGTGGAGCGTTGCAGAGTATTTCGGCGCCGCCGGCAAATGTTTGCCGGCGGCGCAGATTGTTCACCTTTAGGCAAGGATTCCGACGGCGGATTCGGCCGCCGCCCTGACCTCGCCGGAGGCGACCAGCACATCGGCTGCTTCCAGTTCCGGTGAGAGGAACCTGTCGGCCCCCGGGCCCTCGACGACGCCGCGGAGCGCAGCGACCACCGCGGCGCCCGCCGGTCCCGGAGTCAGCTGGCCGCCGGAGAGCTGGGTGCGCATGTCGAGGGCGCGGGCGGACGTCACCAGTTCGATCGCCAGGACGCGGCGCAGGTTCTCGACGGACTTCCTGAGTTTCCGGGCGGCGTGCCAGCCCATGGACACATGGTCCTCCTGCATGGCGGAGCTCGGGATGGAGTCCACGGAAGCCGGCACCGCCAGCCGCTTGTTGTCCGAGACCAGCCCGGCCTGGGTGTACTGCGCGATCATGAGCCCCGAATCCACGCCGGGATCGGCGGCGAGGAATGCCGGGAGCCCGTGCGAACGCGCCGGATCCAGCATGCGGTCGGTGCGGCGCTCGGCGATGGAACTCAAATCGGCCACGGCGATCGCCAGGAAGTCGAGGACGTACGCCACGGGGGCACCGTGGAAGTTGCCGTTGGAGGTCACCCGGCCGTCCGGGAGGACCACGGGGTTGTCGATGGCCGCCGCCAGTTCGCGGGAAGCCACCAGGTCCGCGTGGTCCACGGTGTCGCGGACCGCGCCGGCAACCTGCGGTGCGCAGCGCAGCGAGTAGGCGTCCTGGACCCTGGAGTCGCCGACGCGGTGTGAGGCAACGATCGGGGAATTGGACAGCACGCGCAGCATGTTGTCCGCGCTGGCGGCCTGGCCGGGGTGCGGCCGCAGGGCCGCGTGCAGCTCGGGGAGGAACACCTGGTCCGTGCCGAGCAGCGCCTCGACGCTGAGCGCGGCGGTGATGTCCGCCGTCGTCAGCAACTGGCGGAGATCCGCGATGGCCATGAGGAGCATGCCCAGCATGCCCTCGGTGCCGTTCACGAGTGCCAGGCCCTCCTTCTCCGCCAGGACGACGGGCTCAATGCCGTGGTCGGCGAGGAGCTCGGACACGGGGCGGCAGTCCTTGCCGCCGTACAGCACGCCGTCGGGTCCGGTGGCTTCGCCTTCGCCCATGAGCACCAGGGCGCAATGCGAGAGCGGCGCGAGGTCGCCGGAGCAGCCCAGCGAGCCAAATTCGCGGACCACCGGGGTGATGCCGGCGTTGAGCACGTCCACCATCGTCTGCAGGACCACCGGGCGGACGCCGGTGCGGCCGGAGGCGAGGGTCTTGGCACGGAGGAACATGATGCCGCGGACCACTTCGCGTTCGACGGCCGGGCCCATGCCGGCGGCGTGGCTGCGGATGAGCGACTTCTGCAGCTGTGTGCGCAGCTCGTTGGGGATGTGCCGGTTGGCGAGGGCCCCGAAGCCCGTGGAGATGCCGTATGCGGGGACGTCGCTGGAGGCGAGTTCGTCGATGTGGGCGCGGACCTTGGCGACGGTGGCCAGCGCTTCCGGAGAGATGGCCACCTTGGCGTTGTGGCGTGCGACGGCGACAACGTCCTCGGGGGTGACCCCGCTGGAGCCGAGAGTAACGGTCAGCGGTTCGTGGGTGGTGAGAGTCATGATCCCTACTTAATTCTGGTGGTTGAGCCTGAGGACCGCTGGTTGAGCCTGTCGAACCTCGATCTCGACAAGCTCGACCAGCGGTTGGTTAGCGGTTTTCTTTCATGGGGATGCGGACGCCGCGTTCGTTGGCTATCTCGAGGGCGCGGTCGTAGCCGGCGTCGGCGTGGCGGATCACGCCCATGCCCGGGTCGTTGGTCAGGAGGCGCTCGAGTTTCTGCGCGGCGAGGTCGGTGCCGTCGGCCACGGAGACCTGGCCGGCGTGGATGGACCGGCCGATGCCGACGCCGCCACCGTGGTGGATCGAGACCCAGGTCGCGCCCGAGGCGGTGTTGAGCAGCGCGTTCAGCAGCGGCCAGTCGGCAATCGCGTCGGAGCCGTCGGCCATGGCCTCGGTCTCGCGGTACGGGGAGGCGACGGAGCCGGAGTCGAGGTGGTCGCGGCCGATCACGATGGGCGCCTTGACCTTGCCCTCCTTGACCAGCCGGTTGAAGAGCAGGCCGGCCTTGGCGCGTTCGCCGTAGCCGAGCCAGCAGATCCGCGCCGGCAGGCCCTCGAACTCCACCCGTTCCTGCGCGGCGTCGATCCAGCGGTGCAGGTGCTTGTTCTCCGGGAAGAGCTCCTTGATCGCCGCATCGGTGACCGCGATGTCCTCCGGGTCCCCGGAGAGCGCGACCCAGCGGAACGGGCCCAGGCCCTCGCAGAACAGCGGCCGGATGTAGGCCGGGACGAACCCGGGGAACTCGAACGCCCGGTCATAGCCGCCCGTGCGGGCCTCGTCACGGATGGAGTTGCCGTAGTCGAAGACCTCGGCGCCGGCGTCCTGGAACTCCACCATGGCCTGGACCTGCTTCGCCATCGAGGCCTGGGCCTTCTTGGTGAACCCTTCCGGATCCGCCGCGGCCTCGGTGTGCCATTCGGCGACCGTGATGCCCTCGGGCAGGTAGGAGAGCGGGTCATGCGCACTGGTCTGGTCCGTGACGATGTCCACGGTCAGCTCCCCGGCATTGTGGCGGCGCAGGATCTCCGGGAAGACCTCCGCGGCGTTGCCCACATACCCGACCGACCAGCCGCGGCGCTCGGCCTTGGCCGCCAGGACCTTCGCGATCGCGGCGTCCAGGTCGGTCTCGACCTCGTCGAGGTAGCGCTTGCCGGCCCGGCGGCGCAGCCGGGTCTCGTCGACGTCGACAATCAGGCAGGCGCCCTCGTTCAGCGTGACGGCGAGCGGCTGGGCCCCGCCCATGCCGCCGCAACCGCCGGTGAGGGTCAGCGTGCCGGCCAGGGTGCCGTTCTCGTCCCCGGTGAGCTTGCGCGCGATCGCGGCGAAGGTCTCGAAGGTGCCCTGCAGGATGCCCTGGGTGCCGATATAGATCCAGGACCCGGCGGTCATCTGCCCGTACATCATCAGGCCCTCGGCCTCGAGCCGGCGGAACTCGGGCCAGTTCGCCCAATCCCCCACCAGGTTCGAGTTCGCCAGCAGCACCCGCGGCGCCCACTCGTTGGTCCGGAACACACCCACCGGCTTGCCGGACTGGACCAGCAGCGTCTCGTCCTTCTCCATGGTCTCCAGGGTGCGGGTGATCGCGTCGAACGCGGCCCAGGACCGGACCGCACGGCCGGTCCCGCCGTACACCACCAGGTCATCCGGGCGCTCGGCAACCTCCGGGTCCAGGTTGTTCATCAGCATCCGCAGCGGGGCTTCCGTCTGCCAGGACCTGGCGGTGAGCTCGGTACCGCGGGCAGCTTTGACCGGGCGGGCACCGGTGGTGAAATCGGCGGGTGCCATGAGGGGCTCCTTCGTGTGTTCAGTGGTTCGGGGAAGTGGTTCTGTATCAACTAAAGCCTGTCCCGGGCCCCGGAAACAGGGGGTTCAGGCCGGTGCTGTCCGGGATTCCAGACGCACCCCTCCCCCCGTTGCGCTATCACTCCCGGTGGCTAAAACGGGCGAATGACAGCCCAAAGTGATAGCTCAACCGGGGGTGGGGTTGTCAGGCGGGTTGCCGGCGGCCGTGGATGCGGACGGAGAGCTCGTCGGCGACCTTCTGCACGCGCGCGGCGAGCGCCGGCCACTGGTCAGCCGGGAGCTTGTCCTCGAGGAAGGTCACGGCGACTGCCGCCGTCGGCCATCCCAGGTGGTCCGTGACGGCGGCGGCGATGGAACCGAAGCCGGGCGTCACCTCGCCGTGTTCCGTGGCGTAGCCGCGCTGGCGGACCTGGTCCAGGTGCGAGGAGAGAGCCGAGTACTTCATGATGGCCCCCTCCACCTCGTGCCGGGCGCTGAACGCGGCGGCATTGGGATACAGCGCCCGGACCTGGGACTTGGGCAGCGCGGCGAGGATGGCCCGCCCGCTGGCGGTGAGGTGGCTCGGCAGCCGCACGCCGACGTCGGTCACGAGCGACGGCCGGTTCTTTGCGCGCTCCTCCACGATGTACAGCACGTCCCGACCGTGCAGCACCGCAAGGTGCGCGCTCTCGCCGATCGCGTCCACGAGGGAAGCGAGCACGGGCCGCCCCAGCCGGGACAGCGGCTCCTGCCGCGAGTAGGCGGAACTCAGTTCGAAGGCGCTGATGCCGAGGCCATAGCGCTGTTCCTCGTGCAGGTGCAGGACAAAGCCGTTGGCCTCCATCACCCCCAGGAGGTGGTAGACACTCGAACGCGGCAGTCCTAGCGCAGTGGCAATGTTCGACGCCGCCATCGGGCCCCGCCTTGAGGCCAGCAGTTTGAGGATCCTGAGGGTGTTTTCGGCCGCCGGCACCTTCGACGTCGCCTTTGCAGCCGCCTTCGGTGCCCGCACCGCTGCCTGCGGCGCCGGGGTGTCTGCCATTTTTCCTCCGTCGTTCCGGTCCCGTGCGGGGCTCGTGTCCGGGATACCGTACTTAAGCGTGCACCTTCGGGACTGACCTGCGGGTCGAAGCGAAGACCTACCTGTCCGGAATACCAGACAATTGCCGCATGTTCCACCGGCGGGCGCCGGAGGTAGCGTTAGGCATGGACTCACCGCTGGCTGGGAAAGTCGCCCTGGTTGCCGGTGCCACCCGCGGGGCCGGGCGAGGCACCGCTGTGGCGCTGGGCGAAGCAGGCGCCATCGTCTACTGCACAGGCCGCACCACCAAGGACCGCAGGTCCGCCTACAACCGCGCCGAAACCATCGAGGAGACGGCCGCGATGGTGACCTCCGCCGGCGGGACCGGCATCGCCGCCGCCGTCGACCACCTCAGTGCCGCAGAAGTGGAACAACTGATCCGCCGGATTGACGCCGAACGCGGGCGGCTGGACATCCTGGTCAACGACGTGTGGGGCGGCGAGAACCTCATCGAGTGGAATACGCCGCTGTGGGAGCACAACCTCGATGCCGGCCTGAAAATGCTGCACGGCGCCGTGGACACGCACCTGGTCACCAGTCATTTCGCGCTCCCCCTGCTCATCCGTCGCCCTGGCGGGCTCGTGGTGGAGATGACGGACGGGACCCGGGACTACAACGCGGCGCACTACCGGCTTTCCGCGTTCTACGACCTGGCAAAGTCCGCCGTCCTCCGCCTCGCCTTCAGCCAGGCCGAGGAGCTGAAACCTTTCGGATGCACGGCGCTGGCCCTCACGCCCGGGTGGATGCGCTCGGAAATGATGCTCGAACACTACGGCGTGACGGAAGCGAACTGGCGCGACGGGGCAGCAGTGAACCCGCACTTCGCCGCGATCTCCGAAAGCCCCCGCTTCGTCGGCCGTGCAGTGGCCGCACTCGCGGCGGACCCGGAACTGCATCTCCGCAACGGCGGCTCGTACTCCTCCGGCGGACTGGCCCGCGAGTATGGTTTCACCGATGTTGACGGCTCGCAGCCCGACTGCTGGCGGTACCTGGCCGAGGTCCAGGATGCCGGACTTCCGGCGGATCCCGCCGGTTACCGCTGACGGCGCCAGCTCGCTCAGGTCAATGCCGACGGCGGCTACCGCCGGATATGGCTACCGTCGAACAGTCTGAAATTGAAGACACCGGTACGCCGTGAGGCTCATCACGTGTGCCCCGGAAATGGTCTGCTGGTAAACGATCCCCCTCCCAAAGACGAGAAGGTATTCGTATGCAGCAAGCACCAGACGCCATCAAGACGGCACCCGCAGCCGCGATCCGGACGGCGACCGCCGCGGTGGAAACCGTCCTGACCCGCGGACTCAGCGTCCGGCACATCCGCTTCATGGCGCTGGGCTCGGCCATCGGCACGGGCCTGTTCTACGGATCCGCGTCCGCGATCCAGAAAGCCGGGCCCGCCGTGCTGTTCGCCTACATGATCGGCGGGGCCGCCGTCTTCATGGTGATGCGGGCGCTGGGCGAAATGGCAGTAAGGCACCCGGTGTCGGGCTCGTTCGGGCAGTACGCCAGCCGCTACCTCGGCCCCTTGGCGGGCTTCGTGACCGGCTGGACGTATGTGTTCGAGATGGCGATCGTTGCCATCGCCGATGTCACCGCCTTCAGTATCTACATGGGCTTCTGGTTCCCCGCCGTGGAGCGCTGGATCTGGGTCCTGGCCATCATCTTCCTCCTCGCGGCCCTGAACCTGCTGAGCGTGAAGGTGTTCGGCGAACTTGAGTTCTGGTTCACCCTGGTCAAGGTGGTGGCGATCATCGCGATGATCGCGGGCGGCGCGGCAATCCTCGCGTTCGGGTTCCAGGCCGGCGGGTCCTCGCCAGCGCCGGGCCTGGGCAACCTGGTGGAGCACGGCGGAATGTTCCCGCACGGATTCGAGGGGCTCCTGGCGTCCTTCGCCGTCGTGATGTTCGCCTTCGGCGGGATCGAAACCATTGGCATCACGGCCGGCGAAGCCGCCGACCCCAAGAAGGTGATTCCCCAGGCCGTCAACACGGTGCCTGTCCGCGTGCTGCTGTTCTACGTGCTCACCCTCGGCGTCCTCATGTCCCTCTTCCCGTGGAACGAGATCGGCAGCAACGGCAGCCCGTTCGTGCAGATCTTCAGCGGCCTGGGCATTCCGGCAGCACCCCACATCCTCAACGCCGTGGTCATCACCGCGGCCCTGTCGGCGATCAACAGTGACATTTTCGGCGCCGGCCGCATCCTGTTCGGCCTGGCCCGGCAGGGACACGCTCCGCAGAGCTTCGGCCGGGTATCGCGGCACGGCGTGCCCTGGATGACGGTGGTGATGATGGCCGGAATTCTCCTGGTGGGCGTTGTCCTGAATGCGGTCATCCCCGAGGACGTCTTCCTCCTGATCGCCTCAATCGCCACGTTCGCCACCGTCTGGGTGTGGGTCATGATCCTGGCCTCCCATGTGGCAATGAAGCGCGAGATCGCCCGCGACGGACTGCCGGCGTCGGAATTCCCGTCACCCTGGTGGCCGGCCGCCTCCGCGCTCAACATCGGCTTCATGGCCATGGTGATCGCCGTCCTGGGCATTTTCGAGGACACCCGCATAGCGCTGTACGTGGGCGTGGCCTGGCTGGGCCTGCTGTTCCTCGCCTACCGGCTCTGGGTCAAGGGGAACGGACGACGGCGGGCCCACCTTGAGGACGAAACTTCACCGCTGCCCGTAGTTCGGGGCTGACGGCGGGGATTCAAGGGCCGCCGGGCTGGCCGGACGCCGGGCTGGCGGGACGCCGGACTACTCTAGCCGGCATTCCCACTTCCAAGTACCGTCGGGGCCGAAATCGGGTACTTAACCGACTGTTACGCGAGTGATCAATGTGATAAATGGGGTAGATATTACTCGTGTGATGGATGGGATTGCTTCGTACAGTTGACTCCACGGTGCCAGCCGGCCACGGGGACGATTCTCCGTTGTCAGACATTCCGGATCCGCGCCGCCAGTGAACCGACGATCGGTCACGCTGTGAAGGAGTGGTCACTGATGTTGAAAATCCCTGCCGGAGCCCCGGCTGACAGAACCCGAAGCGGCCAGCTCTCCGGTCTCCTAAGCCAGACCCTGCACCGTGCACGCACGGCGGGTGTGCCGTACAAGCTTGGCGACGTCCTCGTGGGCGATGATCCCTTCAACGGGAGGCACGAAGGCACCGTGGTGGTCAAAGACGGCCATTCGGTCGGGCTCCGGTCCTTGGGCCGGACGTATTTCTACGACTACCGGCAGCTGAGGCGGCCGGACTAGGCCCGGTAATGCGGCGTCAGTCCAGTCCACCCGACCGAGGAGCCCCGAAGCCATGTCCATCGCCAACTTACCCACCGCGTACCTCACCATCGCCGAAGTCGCCGCGGCCATGCGCCTCTCCAGGATGACCGTGTACCGCATGGTCAGGGCCGGAACGCTGGCGGCGGACCGCTTCGGCAAGTCGTACCGGGTCCCGGAATCGGCTGTCGAGGAGTACATCCGGCAGGCCGGCACCCCGGCCACTGGCGACACCGGGGACACCCGGGCCGCCGGGGACGTCGGGCCAGGCTAAGGCCAGGCAGGTCCGGCGGGTGGCTGGCCGGGGCCGCCGGAGTTACGATCAGGCATGGTGCCTTTGACCAACCTGGTGGCTTTTGCCCTGGTCTCCGCGTTGCTGATAGCTGTCCCCGGACCGAGTGTCCTTTTTGTCATCGGGCGGTCACTGGCTTTGGGCCGGCGGGGCGGCCTCCTCAGCGTTGCGGGAAATGCCGTAGGCGAACTGCTGCAGATCGCGGTGGTGGCGCTGGGCCTCGGCGTGGTGCTGGCACAGTCGGTGCTGCTGTTCACCGTCGTGAAATTCGCCGGAGCGGCCTACCTCATCTATCTGGGCATCCAGGCGGTCCGGCAACGCAAGGGGCGTTCGGCGGCGCGGGACGTGTCGCGTTCCGCCTCCACGCTGCGCATTCTCGGGGAAGGGTTCATCGTGGGAGCCACGAACCCCAAGTCCGTGGTGTTCTTCGTGGCCGTGCTCCCCCAGTTCGTGGACCACGCTGCCGGGGCCATTCCGCTCCAACTCGCCGTGCTGGGGGCCACGTTCCTTGCGATCGCCCTGATTTCGGACAGTGCCTGGGCCCTCGCCGCCGGCACCGCCCGGCAATGGTTCGCCCGTTCGCCCCGCCGCATCTCCGCAGTCAGCGCCACCGGCGGAGCCATGATGATAGCCCTGGGCGGCACCCTCGCCTTGACAGGCACCAAGACCTAGCGTGTTCCGACAGGCTCAACCGCCGGATCGCGTCAGCGGGTCCGCCCGGGTTTCGACAGGTTCAGCCACCGGGGCTAGCGAGCCGACCAGCCGCCGTCCATGGTGTAGCTGGCTCCGGTCACCATGCCGGCGGCGTTGGAGGCCAGCCACACCACGAGCGAGGCCACCTCCTCGGGCTCGACGAGCCGCTTGACCGCGGACTCGGTCAGCATGACCTTGGCCAGGACCTCCGACTCGGGAATTCCATGGACGCGCGCCTGGTCGACGATCTGTTTTTCCACGAGAGGCGTCCGCACGTACCCGGGATTGATGCAGTTCGATGTGACTCCGTGTTCGCCGCCCTCCAGCGCCGTGACCTTGCTCAGCCCTTCGAGCCCGTGCTTGGCCGAAACGTAGGCGCTCTTGAACGGGGAGGCCCGGATCCCGTGCACGGACGAGACGTTGATGATGCGGCCGAAACCGTTGGCGTACATGTGCGGCAACGCAGCCCGGATCAGCAGGAACGGCGCCTCGAGCATGAGCGAGATAATCTTGCGGAAGGCTTCCGGTTCGAACTCCTCGATGGGGCTGACCCGCTGGATTCCGGCGTTGTTGACCAGGATGTCGCAGTCCAGGCTCAGCGCGGCCAGGGCGTCCACGTCCAGGAGGTCCACCGCCCAGGCGGTGCCGCCTACCTCATCGGCGAGCGCCGCGGCCCCGGCTTCGTCCACGTCCGCCACCACCACTTTGGCTCCCCGGTCCGCGAGCGCGCGCACGCAGGCGGCACCTATTCCGCTGGCGCCGCCGGTTACCACTGCCTTGCGGCCGTTCAGTGTCTTCTCCATCCCAGGACCGCCTATCGAGTCGTGTGGCGCCGGGCCGGAGCGGTCGACAAGTCTGCGGCCGGGCACTGCCCCGCCGGCAAGGATGGATTCGCGTTCATGGTTGGCTCCTCAAGGTGTCCACGTTGACACGTGCTGCGCATTTCGGCGCATCCGGTTCACCTGAGTATTGCTGCAGAAAGAACGCGGTTCAATAACTAATCCGGCACTTGAGTCGTGCAAAATTGCAGATATGGATGCCAACCCGGATGATCTGCTGGTCCTGCTCGCCGTCTCGCGCTCGGCAAAATTCACGACGGCGGCGCAGGTTTTGGGCCTGAACCACACCACGGTTTCGCGCCGGATAGCAGCCTTGGAGAAGGCCCTGGGCGGGAGGGTCCTCTCCCGGGCGGCCGGCGGCTGGGAACTGACCGAACTGGGCGCGCAGGCCGTGGTGGTCGCGGAGCAGGTCGAAACTGCGGTGCGCGCGCTGGGACCGTCAGGCCGTGCGCCGGACCCCATCACCGGCGTCGTCCGCATGACCGCCACCGACGGTTTCAGCGCGTACATTGCCGCGCCGGCGGTGGCGCGGCTGCGGCGGAACCATCCGGGGCTCAGCGTGGAGATCGTCACTGTCACGAGGCGGGCGCTGCAGCAGCGCTCGGGGCTGGATATCGAGGTGGTGGTGGGCGAACCGCAGGTGCACCGGGCCGAAGCGTTCCGGCTGGGCGAATACGTCCTGGGCATGTACGCATCCCGGGCGTACCTGGAGGAGAACGGCATGCCCGACTCCGTGGAATCCCTGAGCACGCATCCGCTGGTGTACTTCGTGGACTCCATGCTGCAGGTGGACGACCTCGACGCTCCGCGGCGCCTGGTACCGGCCATGCGGGACGGAGTGAGCTCCACCAACGTGTTTGTGCATGTGGAGGCAACGCGGGCTGGCGCCGGCATCGGGTTCCTGCCGTGCTTCATGGCGGACCGGCATGACGACCTGGTCCGCCTGCTGCCCGGGGACATCGGCGAACGGCTGCCCTACTGGATGGTGCTGCGCCCCGACTCGATGCGCCGGCCGGCGGTCGCGGCCGTTGTGCAGGCAGTGCGGGAACAGACCGCGGCTCACCGGGAGTGGCTGCTGGGGCACGGCGGCGACTCAACTGCCGCACCGTAACTGCCCTGCTGCTCCCTCAAACCGCAGTCAGCGAGCAGGCGACGCCGGCTCCGGATCGTGGCGGACGCGCGCGCCGGCGGCGAAGGCGCGGACCTTCGCATCATTCCAAATGTGCGCTGGCACTGCCCCGCCCAGGAGGCGGCGCGCCAGCCCTGGATCGTCGTTGAAGGGCTCGTCGCTGCCGGCCATCACCATGTTGCCGTACCGGCGTCCCTTCAGCATGGCGGGATCCGCGATGATCACCGTGTGCTTAAATGAAGCCGCGATGGTGGCGGCATCCTCGCGCGCGTTTTTCAGGTCCGGTCCGTCCCCGGAGTTCACCACGTAGATGCCGCCGGGTGCCAGCACCCGGCGCACGTGGTCATTGAACTCCCCCGTGGTCAGGGGACGCGGCGTCAGGGCACCGGCGAAGACGTCGCGGATGATGAAGTCGCGGGTCTGCGGCGTCAGGGTCTCGGTGACGGCCCGGGCCTCGCCCACGCGCAGCCGCAGCAGCGGAGCCTTGGGGAGGTCGAACCAGCCGCGGACGTATTCGGCGAGCTTGCCGTCCAGTTCCACGACGACCTGCCGCGCCTCGGGATAGGCGGCGTGGAAGTATCGGGCCAGCGAACATGCCCCGCCGCCAAGATGCAGCCCGCGCAGTTTGGGCCGGGACTCGGTGGGCCAGCGCGACTCAATGAGGGCCGCCATCCACCGCATGTACTCGAACTCGAGGAACAGCGGGTCGGCGACGTCAATGTGCGAGCTCATGACCCCGTTAATGCGCAGGAGCCAGCCCGTGGAATTGTCCTGGTCCGCGATGAGTTCGCAGTCTCCGGTGTCGATGTAGTAGACGCCTTCAACGGGACCGTCAGGGCGGACGCCCCGCGGCAGCTCCACCACTCCGGGCCCAGAGTCGTCCGACTTTCTTCCCGACTTTCCGCGCCGTGCCATCAGTTCTCCGCCGCTTCCGTCATGCTTCAACCCTAGTTGACGGGGCACGCCCGCCGGGCCGGGCGGTGTCCGGCTGAACTGGGCCAGCTTTGGGCCGCATTGCCTCGGCGCCGCCGCGCCAATCAGACCTGCCCCGCCAAAACCGGGCCACTCCGGCAGAGCCCGCTAGGCGTCCGGCACGGAAGCGCCTTCTCCGCTGCGGATGCGCTGGACCACGGCCGTGGTGGAGCGCTCCGCCACATAGTCGAGGATGGAAACCCTGCCGCCGTAGGCCTCCACCGCCTCGGTTTCCGCGAGCATCTCGGGAGTGTAGTCGCCGCCCTTGGCGTAAACCTCCGGGCGCAGCCGCTCGATGAGCGGAATGGGCGTCGGGGTGTCAAAGACGGTGACGTAGTCCACGCAGCTCAACGCCGCGATCACGGCCGCCCGGTCCGCCACGCCGTTGATGGGCCGGCCGGGTCCTTTGAGTTTGCGCACCGAGTCGTCACTGTTCAGGGCCACTACCAGGACGTCCCCCAGCTGCTTTGCCTGGTTCAGGTAGCGCGTGTGTCCCCGGTGCAGCACATCGAAGCAGCCGTTGGTGAGGACCACGCGCTGCCCTTCACTTCGGTGTGCCCGCAGGTGCCGCTCCAGCTCGTCGGCGGTCAGGGCGGTGTCAGCGAAGCTTTCAAGGTAGCGCCCCAGTTCGTCCGTGCCGCACACCGAAGTGCCGGGATGATGGACCACCACATCGGCGGCGGCCTGGGCCAGGTCGAGGCTGGCCGTCAGCGGGAGCGAGGCGGCGCGGGCCAGGGTCAGGGCGGCAACAAAAGTATCCCCTGCTCCCGAGGCCTGCTTCTCTGCGACCGGCCGTGCCCAGGTCCGGTGCGAACTGCCGGTGGCCGGAATCAGGACGGTGCCGTCCCGGTCCAGGGTTACGACGACGGCGCGCGCCCCAGTTGCTGTCTCTTATACACATCTAGATGTGTATAAGAGACACGGCGGCACGTTCTGGCCCGGCCGGCAGCCGGAGGTCCAGCAGCCCGGCAGCCTCCTGCGCGTGGGGGTCGCGAGGTCCGGCATGAGCTCCGCCCAAGGTCGGGGTCGTGGGCGTCCACCACCACAAGCGTTTCCGGCCCCCGCCGGGCCAGGCAGTCGATGAGCCGACGGCGCACCGGCCCGGCCAGCACGCCTGTTCCGTAGTCGCAGATCACCACGGCGGCTTGGCGTTCGACGGCGGCAGGCACCGCTGCGGCCAGCGCGGCCAGGGCGTCGCCGGGGATGTCGCCCGCGGAGTCGTCGAAGCGCAACAGGACCTGCCCGCCGCTGCTGATCCTGACCTTCGTGGTGGTGACCATGTCCTGGTGCTCGCACAGCGGGCCGGCGTCTATGCCCGCGGCCAGCAGCTTCCGCTTCAGTTCCCCACCGGCGTCATCCCGGCCGATAATTCCGGCGACCCTGACCTCGGCCCCCAGCGCGGCCAGGTTCATGGCGGTGTTCGCTGCGCCACCCGGGGCAAAATCCCGGCGCTCGATGTCCACCACAGGAGCGGGCGCCTCGCGGCACATTCTGTCGATCGAACCCCGCCACCAGCCGTCAAGCATTAAATCGCCCACCACGGTTATGGCAGGGCGTTCCGCTGCGAGCCGACGCGGAAGCCAGGCGGCAAGACCCCGCTGCTCGGAAAGCTCCTGCCAGCCATCCCGGGCCGGGCCGCCGCTCACGCTTCGGCCTCTTCCGCCGGTGGTGCGGCCGGTGCCTGGGCAGCCTGGCCCGGCAGCGCCATTGCCCGGCGGGGCTGCGCCGATGGGGTCCCGAATGGTGAGCTCGTCCGCCGCAGCGGCCACGATTGTCGATCGCATGGGGGGCTCCTCGTTGTGGGTTTCGCTGGGTCTTGGACGCCGCCTACTTCTGACGTCATCCGTACCCTCGCGCCGGCGGGTTTACACGCCGCCGCGGCAGTAGTTTCAGCGCTGGCGGCAGAGCGCCGACGCGCCGTATGGTGGCACCACGGACCGTACCCGCAGGACCTTGGTCCGCCCGGAAAGAGCCGAAGGGGCTGACGCCATGGGACACCTCAACGCCGATTTTGGCGGAGCACACATGACCGGGTTTGGAATTGGACCCGTGTTGGAGGAATTCACCGGGGTCTCGCGGATCGCCGTACTCCGCGGCGGCGGATTGGGCGATCTGATGTACGCCGTCCCGGCCGTCACGGCGTTGAAAGCGGCTTATCCGAAGTCCACGGTGACGCTGCTGGGCACGCCCATTCACGCCGAGCTTCTTGCCCAGGTTGAGAGTCCGGTGGATGAAACTGCCATCCTTCCGTTCGCGGAAGGTGTACGCCCCGGGCCCGTGATTGAGGAACATCAGGACGGGTTCATCGCCGCGATGCGCGCCCGAAATTTCGATCTCGCCGTCCAGCTGCATGGCGGCGGCCGCCATTCCAACCCCTTCCTGCTCCGGCTTGGCGCACGGCACACCGTGGGTGCCGGAACGCCGGACGCCGCCAGGCTGGAGCGCACCGTGCCCTACACGTATTACCAGCACGAGCCGCTGCGGGCGCTCGAGGTGGCGGGTTACGCCGGCGCGCCGCCGGTTGACCTCGAAGCCCGGCTGCGTCCCCGGCCGGAGTTCGAGAGGCAACTGGCCGTTAGCCTCGCGGGTGACACGCACACCGTGGTGGTGATCCACCCGGGCGCCACCGATCCCCGTCGGCGCTGGCCGGCCCAACGCTTCGCCGCCGTGGCCAGGCGGGCGGCCGACGACGGCTTCCGGGTTCTGGTAATCGGTGACCAGAGCGAACGGGAACTGGCAGAAACAGTGGTGGAACTCGCCGTCGGCCCTGTCCCGCCCGGAGCGGACGACGCGAGGGGCAGCAGTTCCGATCCGCCGGTGGCGTCGCTCGCCGGAAAACTGAGCCTGGGCGAGCTCGCGGGGCTGCTCGCCGGCTGCAGCGTGGTGGTGGCCAACGACAGCGGCCCCCGGCACTTGGCGCAGGCCCTGGGGACGCCGACGGTTGGCATCTTCTGGGCGGGCAATGCCATCAATGCCGCGCCGCTGGGCCGCAGCATGCACCGGATCCACCTTGGCTGGGCCACCCATTGCGCCGTGTGCGGGATCGACATCACCCAGGTGGGGTGGACCGCGCCGCGGTGCCGGCACGATGTGTCCACGGTGGAGACCGTGGCAGCCGACGCCGTCTACGAGGACGTCCTCCAGCTCACGGCCATGACCCCTCGTCCTCGTGGCAGATGAGCATCTCGCGTATTTCGCACCCGGCGGGCTGCGACAGCACGAAAAGGATGGCCTGTGCCACATTGGCCGGATCGTTCAGGCGGGAATCGTCCTGCGGCTTGTATTGCTCGGCGCGGTCGTCGAAGAAGCGTGTCTTCATTCCGCCAGGGATCATGGTGGTCACGCCGATCTCCCCTCCCGTCTCGGCCGCAAGGGAATGGCTGAAGCCCACCACTCCGAACTTCGACGCGCAGTAGGCGCTGGCCTCGGGCAACGCCCTCTTGCCCAGCGTGGAGGCAACGGTGACAACCCTGCCCCGGGACTGTTTCAGGTAGGGCAGTGCCGCGCGCACCACTGATACCGTGCCCAGGAGGTTGACGCCGATGACCCGTTCCCATTCGTCGGCGGCCACGTCCTCGAGTTTTCCGCAGCGGTCGATCCCGGCGGCGGTGACCACGGCATCCAGGCCGTCGAGCGTTTCGGCGGCCTGCTGCACCGCCTCGCTCACCGCGGCCCGGTCGGACACGTCAACCTCGAAGGCCTTCGCCGCCGCGACGTTCCGGATGTCCCGGTCCAGCACCACCGGGGTTCCGCCCGCCTTCAGGACAGCGTCGACGACGGCGGCGCCCAGGCCCGAGGCCCCGCCAGTGACGAGCACCCGTCCGGGCCGGATTGAGATGTGGTTCATGGTGTTCCTTTCAGGGGGTCGGGTTCAGTGTTCGTGTGGTTCGCGTGGGCAGCCCTGGTTGCACGGCAGCTCAGCCAGTTGCCGGGTTGCGCCGGCCTCAGCTCACTTTGGCAAGCGCGTCCGCCAATACGGAGGTGGAGCGGGCCTGGTGGTAGGGCACGGTCACGCAGCGCCCGCCCCAGCTCGCAACGAGGTCCGCCTCAGGCAGCAGTGACACCCGATAGTCTCCGCCCTTGACCCAGACGGCCGGCCGCAGCGCGTCGAGGCAGGCCTGCGGGGTGTCCTCCTCGAAAACCATCACAGCGTCCACGCATTCGAGGGCAAGGAGGAGCTCGGCCCTGTCCTGCTGGCTCACGATGGGCCTGGGTTCGCCCTTGATCCGGTGGACGGATGCGTCCGAGTTCAGGCAGACGATCAGGCAGTCGCCCAGGTCCCGGGCCGCTGCCAGGGTGCGGGCGTGGCCGGCATGCAGCAGGTCGAAGCAGCCCCCGGTCGCCACCACGGTTCCGCCGCTTGCCTGCACTCTCCGGGCCAGCGCCAGGGCGTCTTCGTCCCGGCTGTGGCGCCAGGCGGGACGGTGCCGGCTCGTAAGGTTCCCGCCGGAAGGGTCCCGGTCTGAAACGTAACTGTTGGAAAGGGCGGCCACTCCCCCGGCGGCCAGGAAGTCCGCGGCTTCGTGGATGGCCAGTTCGGCGGCGTCGTCGAGGCTGCGTCCCTCGGCAAGGCGGACGGCGAGGCTGGCCGCCAGCCGGTCCCCCGCCCCGCATGGATCGGCGACGTCGGCGGCGGCGCCGGGATGGCCCGCGGCGGGCGGTTCGGCGGCCGCATCAGCAGGCCTCCCCGCTCGCCCATGGTCACCAGAACGGCTTGGCTCCCCAGCGTTCCAGGAGGACGTTGCCCGCCTCGGCGATTTCAGCAGGTGTCACCGCTCGGGTGCCAGCGGCTTTGGCCGCTTCGGCCAGATTCGGTGTGGCCACCGCTATGCCTGGCACCGGCACGGCACCGGAGGATGCGGATCCCACACGATCGGAATGTCATCGGCGAGGTCGCCGAGGAGGGTCCGGAGCTCCGGGTTGGCGGCCAGGCCCCGGCCGTAATCGGCCACAACGATCGCGTCGGAGTCCTCGAGGGCCCGCAGCATGGCGGCGTCACCCGGGCACGTCCGGACGGCCGCAGGCCTCGTCGACCCGGAGCAGAGGGTAGCGGCCCGCCCGGATGCGGGTCTTCACCGGTGTGCGTGCGCCGGACGGTCCGGCCACCACCGTCAGGCGGCGAGCGTTCCCGCCAGTTCCAGCGATGCGTCGTCGGAGAGGACGGTCACGAGCGTGACGCGGTGTCCGTCCCGGGCGAGCATCCGGGCCACCAGGCGGCGCCGCCGGCTCGCCGTCGGGCATCGGTAAGGTCCACCACGGGCACGGGCGCGTCCGGGCACAACCGGGTTGCTTCGCCGGTCAGGTCCACGTCCAGCAGCACGTCTCCCACCACGGTGATCCTCATCAGCGGCCACCCCCGGAACCGTCCATGGGCGGCCGCGGCGAGCGACCTCCGCCTCGAACGCGCGGCACATCGCGTGGAGGGCGATGAGGTGGCCTTCCTGCGCGTTCGCCGAGACCGCGTCGACGGCCACGGCGTCATCGCAGCAGGAGGCCAGCGGATTCGGCGCCGGGCCAGTGAGCGCCCAGGTGGTTACGTTGAGCCGGGAAGCGGCTTCCACGGCGCGCAGCAGGTTAGGGCTCTGGCCGCTCGTGGAGAGAAGCAACAGGATGTCGCCGGACCTGCCGTGCGCGCGGACCTGCCGGGCGAACACTTCGGCGTACCCGTAGTCGTTGGCGACGGCCGTTACCGCGGAACTCTCCGCGTGCAGCGAGATGGCGGAAAAGGGCACCCGTTCGCCGTCGAACCTGCCCACGAGCTCGGCCGTCAGGTGCTGGGCCTCGGCAGCGGAGCCGCCGTTGCCCGCAGCCAGCAGCCGCTGCCCGCTGAGCAGCCGCTGAGCCAGCTGCACGCCCCATGCCGCCAGGCGGTCGGCCTGGCTTTCGAGTGACCGAAGGGCGGGCAGGACGTTTGCCAGGTGCGCCCTGACGGCCTCCCGCGACCCAATCGGGACGCCTGTGCCGGTGCCCGGCGTCACGCCGCCCGGCGCGACGGCCGGCGGCCCGGACGCCGCCGGCGCTCCAAAGGCCGCCGCCGTTCCGGCGTTCACGGACAACGGAGGAAGTTCGGCTTCCCGCAAGGACCATTCCGTCGTCACAGCGCCGCTCCTTCCATCGGTTCCAGCCTGGCGGCGCCGGCCATTCCAGCGATGGCCAGCCGGTAGGCCTTTTCGGTTTCCTCGGCCACGCGGTTCCAGGAATACCGGGCCCGTGCCCGCCGCTCCCCCGCCCGGCCCAGCTTGGTGCGGAGCCGGGGGCTGGCAAGAAGCGCAGCCAGCGCCCCTGCTATGGCCTCGGGGTTCCTGGGCGGCACGTGGAGGCCGGTTCCGCGGTCCACAACACTGTCCGTCAACCCGCCAACCGCGGCAGCGACCACCGGGATTCCGCAGGCCATGGCTTCAAGCGGAACGATGCCGAACGGCTCGTACCAGGGGGTGCACGCCACGGCGTCTGCGCTCCGGAAGATGCCCGGCATGGCGTCCCTCGGGACCTGCCCGCGCAGTTCCACCTGGCCGGCTACGCCCAGGCTGCGGGCGAGTTCGACCAACCTGCGGGCCTCGGGATCCCGGCCTCCGGTGCCGCCGCCGCCCACAATCAGAAGCTCGACGTCGGCGAACCCCAAGTCCTTCAAATGGGGCAGGGAGCGGATCACCAGGTCAACGCCTTTGCGGGGAACCAGCCGGCCCACCGAAAGGATGCGGTGCGCCCGGCGCTTGGCGTCGGCCGGGCCCTCACTGGAGAAGAGTTCCAGGTCGACGCCGCACGGGGCGATTGATACCGTGCGCGTGTCAATGCCCATGGCTTTCAGTTCGAAGGCTTCGTCGGAACAGGTGGCGATGATGCGGTCTGCCGCCCGGCCAAGGGACGGCTCAAGGAAGCGGCGTTCGGGCGGGCTCGTGTCATCAGCGCCCTGATGGCGGCGCTTGACAGTGCCCAGCGCGTGGAACGTCTGCACCACGGGAACCCCGGAACCGGCCGGCCCGCGGCGCGCGGCGTCAAGGGCGGCGACGCCCGACATCCAGAAATGTGCGTGGACCACATCAGGTGCGGCCTCCGCCCAGTCCTCCGCTATCGCGTCCGCGAGAGCGCCCATGAAGGGCAGCAGATCGTCCTTGGGTACATAGGCGGCCGGGCCGGCATCGACGTGGACCACCTCCAGCCCGGGCTGCACGCGAACCCGCGTGGGCAAGTCCGGTGCATCGCGCCTCGTGTACACCGTGACGCGGTGCCCGCGCCTGGCCAGCGCACCGGACAGCGCCGCAACGTGGACGTTCTGGCCGCCCGCGTCCACTCCGCCGAGCGCGGCAAGCGGGCTGGCGTGTTCTGAAATCATGGAGATCCTCACGTGGCATTCCTCTCTCGCGCCGGGGCAAGGGCCACCGGTCCGGGCCCCTTCAAAGATCCGTTCCGTGTCCGGCTCCCCAGCGCGGCCAGCATTTCGTCCCAGTCCGCCAGGAACCGGTCAAGACCGTAGCGTTCCAACACCGCTTCCCGTGCCGCCATGCCGCGCCGGCGGGCCTCCTCCGGATCGTTGACGAGCAGCGTGGCGCACCGGAGGAGCTCCTCAACGCTGGTCGAGATGGCGCCCGCCTCCGGTGGCACGGCCCTCGCCGCTTCGGTGGTGGCCAGGGCCAGCACCGGCATGCCCAGGTGCATCGCCTCCAGCAGCGCCAGGCCCAGCGACGTCCAGCGCAGCGGATGCAGGTATACCCGGCAGCAGGCGAGTTCCCGGTGCAGCTCTCCGGTCGGGAGGTCTCCCCGGACCCTGAGCCGCGACGGCGGGATGCCGCTAGTGGCCGGAAGCCCGGCGCCGCCCATCCCGAAGACCTGGAGCGGTGCCGCTGCCGCAAATCGGGGCAGCAGGTCCGTGCCGGTCACGCGCCCCCGGCGGACCGGTTCGTTCACCACCACGCCGAGCTCCGCGAGTTCGCCGCTGTAGAGGTAGCCCGGATCCGCGATGCCGTGCTCGATGACGGTGGTGGGGGCCCTGCCGCTGTCCCAGAAGAGCCCGTTGAAGTGCGTCACGTGGACAAGCGGTATCTCCCGCTGCTCAGCGAGCGGATGCTGGGTGAACGGGATATCTCCCTTGGGCGTGTTGTGTTCCACGAAGACGGCCGGCAGGTCGACGCCGGGTCGCCGCCGCAGGACCCGCCGCACCTCGTCTGCCTCCCCGGGGCGCTGGAGGACGACGGCGTCAACGCTGTCCGCGTCCAGCTCCGCCAGCGCCACCTCCCGCACTGACGCGGGCCAGTTCCTGCCGGCCCGTCCGAGGCCCCACGGACCGCCTTCGGGCAGGACGGGCAGCAGGTACTCGTGTCTGCCGCGGACGAACGCGTCCGTCCATGACCCGTGGACGTGCCATAGGAGGACTCTCACGGCCGGCGAACCTTTCTCCGGGTGCTGAGCGAGGACACTCCGCGCAGCAGGCGCTCGACCGCGTCAACCACGTTTTCCGGGGAAACCGACCCCAGGCACGGGTGCCCCGGCACCGGACACTCGCGTGCCCGGCTGAGCCTGCACGGCGCGTTCTGGTCGCCGAGCAGTTCCAGCGGAACGCCGTACGGCGCCCACCGGATGGCCGGCACAACCGGTGCGAAGAGGCTCACCACGGGGGTTCCGACTGCGGCCGCCAGATGCGCGGGGCCGGTGTTTCCGGCGACCACCACCCCGGCGTTGGCCAGGACTCCGGCGAGGGCAGCCAGGCCGGTACGACCGCCCAGATCGATCGCCGACCGTCCCGCCACGATGGCGGTGAGCTGCTGCTCGCCGGGCCCTCCGGTCACTACTACCCGGTGACCGGCCCGTTCGAGCAGTTCCACGGCAGCCGCATGATGCAGCGGCGGCCAGGACCGCGCCGCTACTGTTGCGCCCGGATGCACCACGACGTAGGGGTCGCTCCCCACCAGGTCCCGGACGTCCGGTGGCTCCTTCACCATGAGCTTGCCGTCGTCGCCGGGCCCCAGACGAAATCCGGCAGCCAGGGCGATGCCCAGCGCGCGCACAGGCTCGGGCTGGTCTTCGGGGAAGTCTTCTCCGGGCTTCAGCCGGACGTCGAGCAGCGATCCGGCGTAGTCCGTCGAGGCACCCGTGATGCGCTCCACCCCGGCCAGCCGGAGCAGGAGCGCCAGCGGAAGCGGGGACTGATGGAAGGAGGTGAGGATGACCGCCTCGATGATCCTGGAATTGCGGACATAGTCCACCAGGGTGTCCACGTGGGGACCCGTCAGACGCGGCGCGGGATTACTGATCCAGGGGCCGTCCCACGCGAAAATATCGGAGACTTGGGGCAGCAGCCAAGCCGCGGACTTTCCCTGCGCTCCGCAGAGCACGACGACGTCGTTGGGACTGCCGCCGTCGGCCCGCCGTCCGTGGGCCACTGCCCGGACGGCGGGTCCCGCCAACAGGACATCGCCCACGCTGTCCAGCCGGGCCACCAGCACCCTGCTCACAGCGGATCCGCGAGCAACAGGGCGACGGCGTGCGCCAGATCGTGGGCGACCTCGCGGGCGGCGGCGATTTCCTCGGCCCGTGTCAGCGGAGTGGGAACCAGGACACCCCGGGCTCCGGCCGCCCGTGCCGCCTCGATGTCGCTGCCGATGTCGCCGATGAACGCCGCCTCCGAGGGGTCAATGCCCAGCCGGCTGCACGCGCTGCGGATCATTCCGGGGGCCGGTTTGCGGCAGGGGCAGCCGTCCTCGGCGGCATGCGGGCAGACTTCCCAGACGTCGAAGGGGCCGAGCAGTTGCTCCACCCTCGCGTTCACGCTTTCGACCTGCCGGCTGGTCAGGATGCCCCGGGCGATGCCGGACTGGTTGCTCAGCACACCGGTTGCCAGGCCGCGGCTGCGCACGGCGTCGAGCCCGTCACGCGCCGCGGGGAACGGCTCCACCCTAAGGGGATCGCCGTTGTAGGGCACGTCCACAACCAAGGTTCCGTCCCGGTCGAACAGCACGGCTTTGAGTGGGGAAGCATTGCCTGCCATACCCCCTCCGTTCCCCGTCCGGGCTGGGCCTAAACAGCCTGCGGGACACTTCTTCGGGCTAGACTCCTCGGCAGGCGGCCCGCCCGGGCTGTCGGCGGCGAAGGAGGCCAAGCGGTGGAGGCGTCGAACAGCGGCCCGGACCGGCCGCTGCTGCTGGTACTGAGGGCACTGAAGCTGGGCGACCTGCTGGTCGCTGTGCCGGCGCTCCGTGCGCTGCAGCGGGCCTACCCTGACCACCGGCTGGTGTACGCCGCTCAGGGCTGGCTGGAGGAGGCACTGGAACTGGTGGGCGGGTACGAACTGCTGCCCACGCACGGACTGGACGTCCCGATTCCCATCGAACCCGGCCGGGTTGACGTGGCGGTGAACCTCCACGGCTGCGGGCCGGAGAGTGAAGCGCGCCTCTCGGCCCTGGCGGCACACACGGTAATCGGACACCGGACCGCGGCCAGGCCGGGCCCGCGGTGGGTCGACGGGATCCACGAGCGCGAGCGGTGGACCCGGCTGCT
The DNA here is from genome assembly GCF_002008315.2 of Arthrobacter sp. KBS0703. NCBI lineage: Bacteria > Bacillati > Actinomycetota > Actinomycetes > Micrococcales > Micrococcaceae > Arthrobacter > Arthrobacter sp. KBS0703. The sequence goes on from NZ_MVDG02000001.1 coordinate 3,506,872, forward strand.
CCGGTGGCACGGCATCGAAGCCGACTCCGCCGACTACAGGCTTCACCCTCCGGCGGTGGCCAGCCCCTGCCCGGGTGCAACGGTCCTGCACGTCGGCGCCGCGTACGGCAGCCGGCTGTGGCCCGGGGAGCGCTTCGCCGGGGTCGCCAGGAAGCTGGCCGCGGAAGGGCACCAGATAGTCTTCACCGGCAGCACCGCGGAGCGTCAGCGGGCAGTCGAGGTGGCACACATGGCGGGACTCGGTGAAGACGTCGTTTTGGCGGGCCGTCTTCGGCTGTCCGAATTTGCGGCCTGCATTGGGGAAGCCGGGCTGGTGATCTCAGCGGACACCGGCGCGGCCCACCTTGCCTCCGCCTACTCCCGGCCCTCGGTAGTGCTGTTCGGCCCCGCGCCGGTGGAGGCCTGGGGCCCGCCGCCGGGCCCGCACGTTGTGCTTACCGATGCCCGGGTTCGCCGGGGCGACGCGTTCGCAGCCACACCGGACCCCGCGTTGCTGGCGGTGACCGTGCAGGATGTGCTTGCGGCGGCGCGCGAGCTCCGGCCGGCCTGATCGTCCTCTGCCAGCAGCCTGCGCTGCAGCCGCACGAGGATGCGCGCCAGGCGCCGCGATACCTGCATCTGGGAGATCCCGAACCGCCTGCCGAGATCAGCCTGGGTCACCTCCTCGAAATACCGCAAATACAGCAGTTCGCGGTCGTCGGGGTCAAGCTCCAGGATCGCCTCGTTCAGGCAGAGCAGGTCCTCCAGATGCTCGATCGGTGCCTCGGGCGAGACCAACACCTCCGCCATCGACGGACCGCCCCAAGGATCGGCGGTGTCCAGCGAATACGGATGCATGCTGCTGGCCGCCGCGTGGGCCTCCCGGACGTCCTCCGGGCTGACGCCGAGTTCGTGCGCCAGTTCCTCGGTTGAAGGAACGCGGCCGAGTGCCTGGGTAAGGTCCGGCACGGTGCGAAGCAATTGCGTCCGCACGTCCTGGACGCGCCGCGGGGGCCGCACGGTCCAGCAGCGGTCCCTCAGAAACCGCTTCAGTTCACCGCTGATGGTCGGGGCGGCGTACGCCGGAAAGCTCTCGCCCTTTTCCTTGTCGAAGCCCCTGGCTGCCTTGATCAGCCCCAGGTACGCGACCTGGACCAGATCGGAGCGCTCCCTGCCGCGCGCGGCAAAGCGTGACGCTAGGGACTCGGCAAGGTCGAGGTAGTTCAGCACCAGCTCATTTTGGACCGCGTCATGGACGCCGCCCGCCCCCGGGGCAGGATGCCTGTCACGACGCTCAGCGGACCGGGCGCCGGCGCCGTCGTAGTGGAGATCTGCAGTGGGCACCGGTGTCACGGTCACGGCCATTAGTGGAGGATTCTCTGGCATTGTCGTCGGATTCCTTCGACCTGGATCTCTAGAAAGCCTGCGGCAAGACTTAGGAGAAGGAAATCATAAGTGTACTTATAAAACAACGGTCCCATGCATCCCGGGCAAGCCCCCTCGGAACAGTCACATACTGATTTGCGGCTCATAATGCCCAAAAGAACCGCAAATAGGGGAATATGGGAGCATGCCGAAATTTCGAGTGTCAGAAGCAGCGCGTTTTCTCGGGGTCAGTGACGACACCGTACGGCGCTGGACGGAGAGCGGGATCCTGACGCCGGGCAAGGATGAGTCCGGCCGCCTGGCCGTGGATGGACTGGAACTCGCCCACCTCGCCCGCGACCAGGCGCAGCTGCCCGGGGACCCCACCCGCGTGGGCAGCTCGGCCCGCAACCGCTTCGTCGGCCTTGTCACCGGCATCACGGCCGACAAAGTCATGGCGCAGGTCGAGCTTCAATGCGGCCCGTTCCGCGTTGTGTCCCTCATGAGCAGCGAGGCCGTGCGGGAACTCGGGCTTGAGCTCGGATCCGTCGCTACCGCCGTCGTCAAAGCCACCACCGTCATCATCGAAACACCCCGAGGAAAGAGCATCGTATGAGGATCACCCGCACACGGCTCGCCGCAGTGCCTGTCTCTTATGCCCGGCGCGCTGGCCGCGGGCCTGTCCGGCTGCGCCTCCGGCACTACGAGCCCGGCTGCGGGCGGCTCGGCCAACGCCAGCGAGGCCGCCCGAAAGTCCGGCACCATCACTGTCTTCGCCGCGGCGTCCCTGAAGTCGACCTTCACCAAGCTGGCCAGCGACTTCGAGGTCAAGAACCCCGGGACCAAAATCACGCTGAACTTCGCCGGATCCTCGGACCTGGTCACGCAGATCAGCCAGGGCGCCCCGGCCGACGTCTTCGCTTCCGCCGACACGAAGAATATGACCAAGCTTTCCGAGGCGAAACTCATCGACGGGACCGCCAGCAACTTCGCCACGAACGTCCTCGAGATCGCCGTCCCGCCGGCCAACCCGGCGTCGATCAGCTCCTTTGCCGATCTGGCCAAGCCGGGGGTGAAGGTGGTCGTCTGCGCCCCCCAGGTCCCGTGTGGCGCTGCCACCGACAAGGTCGAACAGGCTACCGGCACTACCCTGGAGCCGGTCAGCGAAGAGTCCTCCGTCACCGACGTCCTGGGCAAGGTCACCTCCGGCGAGGCTGATGCCGGGCTCGTCTACGTGACCGATGTGACAACCGCCGGCGGCAAGGTCAAGGGCATCCCTTTCGCCGAGTCGGGCAAGGCCGTGAACACGTACCCGATCGCCACCGTCGGCGCGAGCAAGAACAAGGACCTGGCCGCCGCCTTTATCGCCATGGTCACCGGCAGCGAGGGCAAGAAAGTGCTGAACGACGCCGGATTCGGCACCCCCTAATTCGGCACCCCGTAAGGACGGCATGAACCGACGCAGCGGCACCGGCTACACCGGCATCCCGCCATGGATTTACGCCATCGCGGCGGCAGGAGCACTTTTTGTCCTGCTGCCGCTGGTGGCCATGGTGGCCAAGGTCAACTGGCCGCAGTTCATCCCGCTGATCACATCCGAATCCTCAGTCACGGCCCTGGGCCTGAGCCTGCGGACGTCAGCCGGAAGCACTGCCCTGTGCGTCATCTTTGGCGTGCCCTTGGCACTGGTCCTGGCCCGGAACCGGTTCCCCGGCCAGCGGCTGCTCCGGGCCTTCGTCCTGCTGCCCCTGGTCCTGCCTCCCGTCGTGGGAGGCATCGCCCTGCTCTACACGTTCGGACGCCAGGGCCTCCTTGGCAAGAACCTCGAACTCGCCGGAATCCAGATCGCCTTCTCCACCACCGCCGTCGTCCTTGCCCAAACGTTCGTCGCACTGCCGTTCCTCGTGGTCAGCCTCGAGGGCGCCCTGCGCACCGCCGGCAACAAATACGAGGCCGTCGCCGCAACGCTCGGGGCGCGCCCGTCCACCGTGCTGCGCCGCGTCACCATCCCGCTGGTCCTGCCCGGCCTGGCCTCCGGCGCGGTTTTGTCGTTCGCACGCAGCCTGGGGGAATTCGGGGCCACCCTTACCTTCGCCGGCAGCCTTCAAGGCGTGACCCGAACCCTCCCGCTGGAGATCTACCTGCAACGGGAGACCGACGCCGATGCCGCCGTCGCGCTCTCCCTCGTCCTTGTTGCCGTGGCCGTCACAGTCGTCGGACTCTCCTACCGTCGCCCCCGCAGCGGGGCACTGCCGGAAAGGGCGCCGCAATGACGTTTCAGCTGGATGCCAGCCTTGCGGCACGAGGCTTCGATGTCTCCCTCAGCCTGGGGCCGGCCGAGACCGTCGCCGTCCTCGGCCCCAACGGCGCCGGCAAGTCAACGCTCCTCGCGATCATCGCCGGCCTGCTGCGCCCCGACACCGGCAAGGCATCGATCGGGGACGAGGTACTCTTCGACCTGGCGGCCGGCCGGACCGCCTGGAGTGCTCCGCACAGCCGGGGCACGGCGCTCCTGGCCCAGGAGGCCCTGCTGTTTCCGCACCTGAGCGCATTGGACAACGTCGCGTTCGGACCGCGCAGCGCCGGCGCCTCCAGCGCCGAGGCCCGCGCCACAGCAATGCACTGGCTGACCGAGGTCGACGCCGAATCCCTCGCCTCACGACGACCCGGACAGCTCTCGGGGGGACAAGCCCAGCGTGTTGCCGTTGCCCGCGCCCTGGCCGCCGACCCCGAACTGCTGCTCCTCGACGAGCCCATGGCTGCCCTGGACATCCACGCCGCCCCGCTGCTCCGCCGTCTCCTCAAGCGCGTCCTTGCCGGCCGCAGGGCCATCATCATCACCCACGACATCCTTGACGCCCTGATGCTGGCAGACAGGGTGATCGTCCTTGAGGACGGCCGGATCAGTGAGCAAGGACCCACGCGTGACGTCCTCGAAAAGCCGCGCAGCCGGTTCGCGGCAGGACTGGCCGGCTTGAACCTCGTGACCGGGATTGTCGGCGACCACGGCATCACCACTCCCCAAGGACAGTTTGTCGCCGGCAACTCCGCCGACACCATCGCCTCCGGGCAGGACGGCGTTGCGGCTTTTCCGCCCTCGGCAGTGTCCGTGTTCCTCACGGCGGAGCACGGCAGCCCGCGCAACTCATTCCGCGTCGCCATCACGGACCTCGAGCCGCACGGCGACCAGATCCGCGTCCACGGAGGCGGCCTGTCCGCCGACATCACACCGGCCGCGTCGGCCGACCTCGGACTGACGCCCGGCATGACCGTCTACTTTGTCATCAAGGCAGCCGCCATCGCCATCTACCCGGCCTAGGCAGCTGCCGCCTCAGGACGGGGAGCCCCGGACACCTTCCCCCAGCGCCAGCAGGGAAGAGCCGGGGCACGGAATAGCCGGCCGTGGCGAATCCGGGCGGCCCGCTACTCCCGCGGGTTGGTCCGCCGCGTGTCCGCATCGGTTCGCGGATCCCGGTCCGCGTCAACGTCGCGCCCAGCGTCCGCGTCAGCCCGCCGGCCGCCGTCCTCATCCACGTCCGGGTCCAGGGCATTGGCCTTGTGAAGGTGCTTCTCGGAGTCCGTCCGGAAGCCCTGCGCCTCAGCCTGCCGCTGCTCGGCCTGCTGGCGGAGCCTTGCCGCCTCAACCTGGGCCTTCTCGGCATCGGCTTTGGCACGCATGGCCTGGGCTTCATTTTCACGGGCCTGAAGTTCCGACTCCTCAGCTTTGCTGCGGATTTCGGCCGCATGCTGACGGTTCTGCTCATCGCGCTTCTGCCGGAACGCTTCCCTGCGCCTGCGGTTCATGAGCAGAACAATGAGTGCGATGACGACAATGACAACGACGATCCAAATCCAGACGGTTGCATCCACCGTGGATCCACCTCTCTCCCTATCCAGCACCGGCCGGCCATGTGCGCGTACAGCGGGTTGCACCTGAACGCGCGACCAATTGAACTAGCGGCAATCGTGGTACTTACAATCTAATAGTAATCATGCTTACTATTTAGGGCCAGCAATGCCGGGTGGTGATCCGCGGCCCACCTTCTTCGAGAGAGAGCGGCGATGAAAGACGACCAACAGCTTCCGGAGGACGGCCCTGAAGCGCCCGGGGACACAGGCACTCCGGCCAGCGTGCCTCCCCACGTCCCCAACCCGCTGAATTCCACCCAACTGGCCGAAAGTCCAGCATCCGGCACGGGGATGGCTGATGATCCGCTCGCCGGAAAGCAGCCGGCCGACGACCCTTCGGGCAGCGACCCGCTCACCCTCGACCGCAGGAACGCCGCCCGCCCGCAGGGTGAGTGACGACGGAAAGGATGGCCTCATGGCCCCGAACGAAGCCCCCGACACCAGTACGGCCAAAGCGGCCACAGCGCCGGCCCCGGACGACGAACGCAAGCCCGACAGCCCGTCGGACGTCACCAAACCGTCGTGGAAGTACATCGCCCGCAAGACGCTCCGCGAGTTTACGTCGGACCAGTGCCCCGACCTCGCGGCCGGCCTCACCTACTATGGCGTCCTATCGCTGTTCCCGGCACTGCTCGCACTGGTTTCGCTGCTGGGGATCTTTGGCCAGCCGGAAAAGACGACGGCGGCACTCCTCGACATTGTGCAGGGCATCGCGCCCGGTTCCACCGTGGACATGATCCGCCAGCCTATTGAGGAACTCACCAGGTCCCCCGCCGCCGGGTTCGCCCTGGTGATCGGGCTCGCGACGGCTCTTTGGTCCGCTTCCGGGTATGTGGGCGCGTTCGGCCGCGCCATGAACCGGGTTTACGAAATCGATGAAGGCCGCGGGTTCGTCAAGCTCAGGGGGACGATGCTCGGAGTTACGCTTCTTGCCGTCGTCATCGCGGCGCTCCTGGCGGCAATGCTGGTGGTCAGTGGCCCGGTGGCCGAAGCTGTGGGCGGCGTCCTGGGGCTCGGCGGCGTGTTCCTGACGGTCTGGAACATTGCGAGGTGGCCGGTTATCCTCCTGCTGGTCATCGTGATCATTGCCGTGCTCTACTACGCCACTCCCAATGTCAGGCAGCCGAAGATCCGGTGGATGAGCATTGGCTCCGTCATTGCCTTGATGGCGTTCGTGCTCGCCTCCGTCGGGTTCGGGTTCTATGTGGCCAACTTCAGCAGCTACGACAAGACGTACGGTGCGATCGGCGGCGTCATTGTGATGCTGCTGTGGCTGTGGATCCTGAACATGTCCCTCCTGTTTGGCGCGGAGTTTGACGCCGAAATGGAGCGCGGCAGGCAGCTGCAGGCGGGCATCGAGGCGGAGGAAACGATTCAGCTGCCGCCCCGCGATACCAAGAAGAGCGACAAACTCCAGGAGAAGGAAGAAGAGGACATCCGGCGCGGACGGGAACTGCGCGAGAAGTACAGCGAGGAAGGCGGCGCCGGGGCGGACGACGACGGCGGGAACCGCCGCGCAGGCGCGGCCCCGGACCGCGGCGGCCGGTCAGCCGGGCGCGACAGCCACTGTCTCTTATACACATCTAGATGTGTATAAGAGACAGCCCCCAGCGTCCGCAGGTACGCTCCGAAGCCGTGGGGTGCCCGCGCGGAGGTCCGCCCCGATGTCACCACACGGATGGTATCGGTGGCCACCACCGCGAATCCGCGCCGCCGCAGCCGGCCCACCAGGACGCTGTCCTCCGAGGACGGTATTTCCGGAAAGCCTCCGGCCAGCAGGTACGCCGACGCCCTGACGCCCAGGTTGGCTCCGTACACATGGGGGTGGCGCTCTTGAACGGGATGCCGGCTGCGCCACCTCCGGAGGACTTCAGGATCCATGCCGCGGGGATCCGGCTCGACGGAACCCAGCACCACGTCCCAGCCGGCATCGGCCAACTCGAGCTGGCGCCATAGCCAGTTCTCCGGGACACGCGAATCGGCGTCCGTGCTGGCCAGCCAGATGCCGCCCAGGCCCGGGCGTTCCGGGCCTGGGCTTTCCGGGATGGTGTTTTCCAGGCGCGGCGGGCCGTGGCCAAGGGCGGCCGCCACTCCGGCGGCCCTGCTGGCGCCGGCGTTGCGGAAGGTTTGGTGCAGCACGCTGAACCGCTCGTCTGTTGCGGCGATGCGGGCAGCGATGTCAGCCGAACCGTCGGTGCAGTGGTCCAGGACCACGGTGATTCCGACGGTGACTGAGGGCCGCCGTTCGGCCAGTGCCTGCGCTGCCGCCTGGAGCGCACGGAGGGCGTGCTCGATGTGGTATTCCTCGTCATGGGCCGGCATCACCACCTCAACCCTGCGGACCGGCGGCCGCACCGGCTCAGGGCTCATCCGAAGCCTCCGGCGTTATTCAACGGATCCGGCCTCACTCGGCGGCTCCGGCGCAAGGAACGTTTCGATCACAAAATCACGCTCCCGGTACAGGCCGGCGGTGGGCCATCCGAGCCGGTGACGTGCCCGCGCGTGGACGCCATCGCCGTCGAGCTCCCAGCCGGAAATGGGATGCCTCCAATGGCACAGCAGCAGGGTCCCGCCGGGGGCCAGCGATCCGACGATCCTCGTGAACAGCCCGTCGAGCTCCAACGGCGCAAGGTAGTAGCCCACTTCGGACAGCACGATCAGGTCGAAGCCGCCGTCCGGCCAGTGCTGCGGAACCGTGAGCTGCCTGGCCTCGGCGGCGGCAAAGGGTGCCAGCCGCTGGGCCGCCCTGGCCCTGTCTCTTATACACATCTAGATGTGTATAAGAGACAGGACCGTCCGCACCGCCCGGCTAGCTCCGCGCTCAAGGTGCCGATCGAGCAACCCACTTCCAGCCCGGCTGTCTCTTATACACATCTGGGCAGCGAGCGTCAGCGCCCGCTTGCGCTGCTCATACCAGCTGACGTCGTACCCCCACGGGTCATCGGCCCGGCGATGCAGGGCATCAAAGACGCCCTCGGCGTCGCGGGCGCCCAGCGTTCCGGATACCGGAGGAAGCCAGGAGAACACCTCGAAGGGGCGTTCAAAGTGCGCCAGGAAATGGTCCGCCAGGAGCGCCTCGTCCCCAGGCCGCTCGGACAGGGGTTCCAGCTGCGAGGCGTGGGTCCGCAGGGCGCCCTGTTTCGCCCGCTGTTCCTCGGCGCCCAGCGGCAGCCGCACCCAGCGGCGCCATTCCGGGTGTTCCGGAGTTGCCCAAAGCCAGTACCAGATGGGATATTCCAGCAGCCCGTGGCCGCCCGCCTGCGCGAGTTCGGCCGCGATAGCGCCCAGCGTGTCGTGGTCCGGGTGCCCGTCGGAGCGGTAGGGGGCAACAATCACCAGCCGCTCAGCCGGGCCGCGGTGCCGGCCGATGGCGTCTTGAGCGTGCCGCGCTATCTCCCCGCGGTGTTCTGCCAGCCGGCCGTCCGGAAGCTCCAGGAACTGCCAGCCGCCCGTGGGCCGGAGCACGGACATCGCGCGCCCGAACTCTTCGAGCCGGACCGCGGCCAGCTGCTCCGGCGTGGTGGTCGGAGAGACCGGATGGGACGCCTCCCCCGCGGTACACAACAGCACCTCCGCCTCGGCACCTGCCGCCTTCAGCCGCGCCAGCAGGCCGCCTGCTCCAAGCGTTTCGTCGTCCGGGTGGGCTGCAAGGAGGATGAATGCCGTGCCGGCCAGCTCGCCCTGGTCCAGCGGCAACTCGCCCAGCGTGGCCAGCCCGGCCGCCTCCCAGGCTGATTCGTCCGTGCCGGCGTCAGTGTGCGAAAAGCTCACCACTCGTGCTCGCCCTTGAGCGTGAGGGCGCCCAGCTGCGCGTCGTCCCGCAGGGCATGGTGCTGCCGGACGTACAGCGACAGGTCCGCCATGCACTTGCCATACCGCTCGTCGAACGCCAGCGGCCCGGGTCCCAGGTTCTGGCTCACCAGGAGCTGGACGCGTTCGACGGCGGCAGCAACGGTCCCGCGGACCCGGAGCGCCTCGCTCCACGCGCCGGAACTCCTGCCCGGTTCTTCCGGCAGTTCCCCATGTCCCGGGCGGGCGTCGATGAGTTCTGCAGTCCGGGCAAGATACTGGAGGGCGGATGTGAGGATCCGGTCCACTTCGCCGAGGCTCGCGAGCGCCACCTGGTCAGGTTCCCGCTGGGACTGTGCCCCGCGTATCAGGGCTGCCTTGAAATGCCGGCCCAGCGCCACCGCGCCGCCCAGCCAGCACGCGGCGACCCCCATGCCGCCCCAGGCGAAGCCCGGGCGCTGGAAATACCAGCCGTCTCCGCCCAGCGGCACCGCCGGAACACGGTCGAAGTGGACGGTTCCACTGGGTATTTCCCGCAGGCCCCGGCTTGTCCATTCCGGGTCGACGCAGGTCACACCGGCATCCCTGAGGTCTATGGCGAAAGCGGCCCGGCCGCCTGATTGCGTATGTGCCGTCACGACGGCATGGTCCACGAACTGCGCCAGCGAGCACCACGGTTTAGACCCGCTGAGGCGCACGCCGCCGTGTTCGCCGCCGTGTTCGCCGTCGGATGGTTCGCCGCCGGACTGGGGCACGGCGGTAAGGCGTGTGCCCGGGGCCTCGGCGGCAAAGACGCCCCAGGTTCCGGTGAAGGAGTCTGCGGCCCTTGCCTGGGACAGGATGGCGCCGGCGTCCAGATGGGGTTCCAGGATGCGGCCCGCAGCCACGTCAATCGCAGCTACGGAGGCCAGGAGTTCCCACAGCCGGGCTGTCTGGCCTTCTCCCGGCTTGGGAGCGAACCGGCCCGCCTGATTGGCTGCGGCCAGGAGTGCCGGTACGTCCCCCACGGCAGCGGCCATCGCCTCCAGGGTGGTGTCCAGCTCCGCCAGCTGCTTCGGGGAGGAACTGATGCCAACTGCCTGCCAGGGGCGGTGCGGCGGGGTCATGCACTGCTCGCTGACATCGCGCGCTGCAGCTCGACCAGGTCGGCGACGACCCTTTGAGGGTTGGCGGCCAACGCCTGGGATGCTTTCATCTCTTCCTCCGCTGCAGTATGCCAGGGACCGGCCGCCTGCGGCCGGGACCATCATTCCAAGCATACTTAGCTTCGGCGCCGCAGGCCGCGCGCGCTGCACGGTTTCCGCCCGGTTCCGGGCGCCGGGACGCTCCTCGGTCCGGCTGCCGGTGGTGTCCGGCTGTTCCTAGTGCCCGGCCGGCCACAGCACGGTGGCCTGAACGTTTCCCACCGGCACGCTGCCGTATGTCCGTGAGTCGATGGACCCGGCCCGGTTGTCGCCGAGGACAAAAACGTGGCCGGCGGGCACCGTGACCGGCCCAAAATACGTACCGTCGATCCGGCTGTGGTCAATGCCCGGTTCGGGCTGCGGTACGCCGTCCACCACCAGCACTGAGTCCTCGATTGCCACCGTCTGGCCCTGGAAGGCAATGGCACGCTTAATTGCAGGGCTGCCGTCCTCCGGACTCGTGAACACCACAAGATCGCCGGCCCTGAGTCCGCCCAGGACCGGCCCTGGCTTGAATATCAGCACAGTGCTCCCCCGGGGCACTGCCGGTTCCATGCTTTCCGAGCTGACCGTCACCGGCTCCACTACCCACAGGCGCGCGGCCAGCACGGCCGCCGCCAGCAGGGCCGCCGTCGTGATTTTCTTTCCCCGCCGGGAATCGGTCACGACGGAGCTCCTTTCGTATGCTGCCAGGAGCATGACCGGGCCGTCTTGGAAAAAACCGGAGCCGCCAGCAGGCCCGCAGGGGCTGATTTGGCGCCACCCCTATTTAGGCCCCCTCAAATCGATGGTCTAACCCCGCAGGCCGGGAAGGACCCTCCCGACCCCCTCGCTGGGCGGTCCAGAGACCTGCGAAGAGGCCGGTCCCGGGAAATTCCCAAGTCCCTGCCCGCACGCTTGTCATTGTCCTGAACCGGACGGTGGCCGCCGCCGGTGACGGACCAGGACCGCCGGGTCCTGTGCCGTATCCCCATCGGCACCAGACCCGGCGTCCGCCCAAGAACGGCCTGCGGAGCCATATTTCCGCCTCAGCGGCTGGTTTTATCCGACTTTTATCCAAGGTCTTTAGTTCACTTTGAAATTGGTCGGGAATGACTTTCTGGCCTGGCCTTGAGGGTACTGGGGGCCACAAATCGAGTGTCCATCTAAGGAGTCACCATGTTCTCGCAATCCGTGAAACGGCCGATGATGCCGGACGGAACAAACCGCATCGAACCCGCCCACCGCCGGTCCACGCCGACCGCCGCGGCACGTCTCGCCCCTGTTGCTGCGGGGGCCCTGTTGGCCGCCGCACTCGCACCGCTGGGCGCGGTTCCGGCCGGCGCCGAAACGGCCGGAATGGGTCCCGTGGATTCGGCCAACGGCTTCCCCACCTGGTATTCGGACGGAACCGTCAAGCTGCAGTTGTGCTACATCGCCAACAGCGGGTGCCTCACCGAGCCGCCAGACCCGAACTCGCCGGCGTCCTACCCGGACAACTTCCCGGATGAGGCCTTCTGGTTCAATGCCGAGGCCAGCGGCGGGAATCTCGGTCTCTACGAGGCTGCCCTTGAGGCAGCCCACGTTAACGGGCCTGTGGTCGACGGCGACCAGATGGGATTCGGCCGGCTGCGGTTCCGGCTGAACAACCTCGTGGCGGGAGCCTCGTACACCATCACCCACCCCTACGGCGTCCACACCTTCACGGCAGCAGCGGACCCGCAGGATCCGAGCCTGGGTGAAATCAACGTGACCCTCGATGAAGGCTGCACTCCGTCCGCTACGGCTGCCTGTGACTGGGCCAGCGTCGGTGCTTCATTCCTTGGCGACTTCGCCTCGGGATCCACCGCCACCTTCCTCCGCCAGGACGGCGCCGCCGCCGGAACATTGGGCGACATCAATACCGCCAGGACCGTCACGGGCGCCCCGTCCGGCACCAACGCCGTCATCGTGACAGGCCCTGATGCTGGCGGCTCCGGAGTCGACACGCTCACGGTCAACACGTTCACTGTCCAGGGGCTCATAGACGGAGCTTCAGACGGCGCACCGTCCGCTCCCGACCTGGCGGCGGCCAGCGACACCGGCCGTTCCTCGACGGACAACGTCACCCGTGTGACAACACCGACCATCACCGGGACGCTTCCAGCCGGCGCGTCCGGACCCGTTCAGTTGATTGTCGACGCCGGCGCCCCCCGGGCGACAACGCTTTCCGGCTCCACCTACTCCGCAACGCTGGCGGCCCTGCCGCAGGGCGTTCACCGGGTGCAGTCCCGCATCACCAATCCGGCCTTCGCAGCCGATCCCACCCAGCCGCAGTTCCTAGTCTCCTCGACGCTGACGTTCACGGTGGACACCACTGCGCCCGGCGTTTCCGTCACGGCGCCGTTCCCGTCAACACCGAGCTTGGACAACACGCCCACGCTTAGCTTCTCGGGTGAAGCCGGGGCAAGGTTCGAATGCCAGCTGCAGCCCAGCAACCCCATTTGGGATGCCACCTGCGCCTCACCCAGGACCTGGGATGCACAGGCCAACGGCACGTACGTCTTCAACGTTCGGGCCACGGATGCGGCCGGAAACGTCAGCGCCCTCGCAAGCCGCACTGTGCAGATCGGGCAGGGCACGGCGGCCGCCGCCACGCCCAAGCTTCAGGACTTCAATAGCGACGGCCGGGCGGACATCGTGTCCAGGGACACTGCCGGAAGGCTTTGGCTCTACCGGGGCAACGGAACCGGCGGCTTCCTCCCCAGGCTCCAGATCGGCAACGGCTGGGGCAGCATGACCGCCATGGTCAGCACCGGCGACTTCAATGGTGACCGCAAAGCGGACATCGTGGCCCGGGACTCCGCTGGTGCCCTCTGGCTCTACCGCGGCAACGGCGCAAGCGGCTTCACCGGACGCGTCCAGATCGGCAACGGCTGGACCGGGTTGAACAACATCGTCGCCCCCGGCGACTTCAACGGCGACCGCAAGCCCGACCTGGCAGCACGGGATGCCGCCGGAAACCTGTACCTTTACCTCGGCAATGGCACGGGCGGCTTCCTCGGACGGACCCAGATCGGCAACGGCTGGAACACGATGAATGCCATCGTGGCTACCGGTGACTTCAACAGCGACGGCAAGGCCGACCTGGCCGCCCGCGATACGGCCGGAAACCTCTGGCTCTACCGTGGCAACGGCTTCGGATCGTTCCTCGGCAGGGTCCAGATCGGATCCGGCTGGAACGGCCTGAGCGTTGCCGGGACGGGGGACTTCAACGGCGACCGTCGGGCTGACCTGACGGCCCGCGATGCTGCCGGAAACCTGATTCTCTACCGTGGCAACGGGGCGACCGGCTTCCTCGGCAAGGCCCAGATCGGCACGGGCTGGAACACCATGAACGCCATCATGTAGCACCGGCATTCTGAGTTCCGACGCAGCACCGCCCGCGTACAGCCAGTACGCGGGCGGTGCCGCGTCGTGCCGGGTTTATGCTCTGTAGGCTTCGCGGCCAGGGGGCCGGGGAACCCGGCTAGCGGACCACGGCCAGCGCGAAGCCGTCCCAGCCCTTGGACCCCACCGTCTGGATCACCGTGGCGTCGAGCCTGGCGTCCTCCCCCATCAGCTTCAGCGCGCTGACGATCCCCGGGGCGTTGACCTCGTCCATGGACGGATCCAGCACCGCACCCTCCCACACCACGTTGTCCATGACAATGCTGGTTCCCGGCCGGCCCAGCCGGACAGCCCAGTCCAGGTACTTCGGGTTGTTCTCTTTATCCGCGTCGATGAAGACAAAGTCGAACGGTGCGCCGCCCTCGGCCTGCAGCGCAGCAAGCGTGTCCAGCGCCGCGCCTATCCGGATCTCCACTTTGTGGCCCAGCCCGGCAGCGTCCACATTCGCGCGGGCTATGTCCGCGTGTTTGGTGAGATATTCACACGTGACCAGCTGGCCGTCGTCGGGAAGTCCCTGGGCCATCCAGATGGTGCTGAATCCGGCCAGCGTGCCGATCTCCAACACCCGGCGCGCGCCGGAAGACATGATCAGCAGCTTCAGCAGCTTGCCCGCATTGGCGGTCACCTCGATGGGCGGCATGCCGGCGTCGACGGCGGACTGCACCGCGCGCTTAAGCGCACCGTCCGGATGGACCACGACGTCGGACAGGAACTCTTCTACGGCCACCCACTCGGGCCGGGGCTTGTGCTCAAACATGGCCCCAGTCTCCCAGCAACCGCGCTGGCGGGCTAGACGTACTGCCAGCACCCGCCGGCGTCGCCGCTGCCTTCTGCGGCGGGGTCAGGAACCCCCGGCTATGGCGCTTTCCAGGCGATCGACTTTTGCGGTGATCTCACCCGAGAAGCCGGGCCGGATGTCCGCCTTGATCACCAGGGACACCCTGCTGCCGAACTTGCCCACCGCCTCCGTCGCGCGTTTGACCACGGCGAACACCTCGTCCCATTCGCCCTCGATAGTGGTGAACATGGAATCGGTCTTGTTGGGCAGCCCGGACTCCCGGACGATGCTGACGGCGGCGGCCACGGCGTCGTGCACGGACGCATCCGCTGCGCCACCGGCCCCCGCGTAGGCAGGGTCGGCAGGAATTCCGGACGGGGCGACTGAAAATGCAAGCAACATGGGTCCAGTCTGACACGGTCCGCCAGACTCCCCCGGGCGTGTGCTGCGTCATATTTGGCGCTACCACTGGGTAACGAAGTCGGGAAGACACGGCGTTGCTAACCTTTATTCATGAACCTCGCAGTAGAGCGCAAACCCCTCCGTGCCGACGCTGCCCGCAACGTGGACAAGATCATCAACGCGGCCCGCGAGTGCTTCCGCGAGTACGGCCCGGACGTTCCGCTGCAGACCATCGCCGCCACTGCAGGAGTGGGACCGGCTACGCTCTTCCGTAATTTTTCGGACAAGGAACAACTGGTCCTGGCGGCGCTGAACCGCCAGCTCCGGCTCCACGTGGACCCCGTCATCGATGTTGCTCTGGCGGGCCCGGACGCGGCCGAAGGCCTCTTCCATGTCATTGACGCCGTCATGGCCGCCGCCAGCGAGAACGCCAACCTGCTGGGCGCCGTCGCCGGGCGGCGGGACCTGCTGACCGGTATCACCGGCAGCCTGATCGAATCCGTCGGCGTGCTCCTTGGCCGCGGGCAGGGGCAAGGGACGCTCCGCATCGACATCTCACTGACGGACATGGTGAGGCTGCTGGCCATGCTGATCGGCGTGGTCGACACCATGGAACCGGGATCCGATGCCTGGCGCCGCCCTGCCGCGCTGGTCGAAGACGCTATCCGTTCGGAACGGCCCGGCCGGCCGCTTCCGCCGCAGGTTCCGCTGCCCAGCGCCCAGTTCGAGTAGCCCGGCTCCGCCCCTTCCGGGCCCTTTCGACGCGGCCCCCTCTATTCCGTCGAACCGGCTTGCACAGTAAGCTAGGCGCACCAGTGGTTAGGCAGCCAGCCTCGGGAATTCCATAACGGAGTACACAATGTCATTCTCCACTCGTGAACATTTCACCCCGGCTGCGTCAGCATGAACCGCTCTCAGCTCGCACATTTCATGAAGCTGTCCGAGGACCCCGAAGCCACGTTGACCGCGGCCTCCACCGATGACCTCGGAATCATCGTGGACGCGCTCTACCGCAACCTGGACACGCCTAAGCCGGTTTTCGGAGCCCAGGACTGGTATGACCTCGCCACCGAAGAACTGGCCCGGCGCACGTCCTCCGCCGCATCGGACTCTTACGGGGCAGCTTCTTCTCCGGACGCCTACGGGGCCGCCTAGCCCATTCCAGGGCCGGGCCCTTCCTTGGAGGATGTCGCCTGCCTTTAGGGTGCCGCCTGTGCCTTTAGGGTGCCGCCTGGAATCCCTGGCCTAGGAATCCTTCGGCGTGGATTCCGGCGCCCGGGATTCCTGGACCGCTGATTCAGGGGCCGCGTCCTTGGCGGGCGAGTGCTCCTTTGCGTGCGCCTGATGCTCAGCGTCGTGGGCGTGCTCCTTCGCCTCGATCAGGTGCTGCTGCAGCTTCTCCTCCGCCTCCCGGCGCCGCCGGGACGTGTCGCGGAGCTCCCGCGTGGATTGAGAGCCGCTTACCTCGATGTAAGGAGCGCCCGTCCTGTCATGTCCATCCTTGTGGGACTCCGGCTCGCCCGGGGCTGAATTTTCGTTCATGGTCAGTTCGTCCTCTCTGAAGCCAACAAAACCCTGCGCCGCTGCATTAACTGCGTCGCTCCACCACCTACTCAGTCACACCCGGCCTGACACGTCAATGCCGGGGCCGGGTCAAACGCCGCCCGGGAAGGCCTCTGGCCGTGCGGCGTGAGTGCGCAATGCGGAGCTGACGCACTCACTCATTGCCTGGAGCGCGATCAGCTGCGCTTCCCGGACCTGGGGCTTGAGTGCGTTGATGCAGATGGCCTCATCCGCCGACTGTGCCAGCGGATTGGGGGCCCGGCCAGTCACTGCCCACACCACGGCACCTGTCGCCTTGGCCGCCGCGGCCGCGTCCAGTAAGGCATGCCGGTGCCCGCTGGCTGACACGACCAGCAAGACATCATCGGCGCGAATATGGGCTGCCACCCTGCTGGCCGCTTCTTCCGCAGTGCCCTGCGCAATTTCGATTAGGCCGGCCGTTCCCGCCCCGGCCGCCGGAGGGGCTCCGCGGAGAGCGATGACGGAGAAGGGCCGGCGTTCGCCGGAGTGGCGGCCCAGCAGTTCGGCCGTGAACTGCTGCACCTCGGCGGCCGAACCGGCGCTGCCGGCGGTAACCAGCCGGTTCCCGGCGAGGAGGCGCCGGGCCAGCTCCTCCCCCCACTCCGCCAGGCGCGAGGATTCATTCCGGAGCGAGGCGACGGCGGGACCCACCTGGCGCAGGTGCTCCAGAACGATGTCCACCGGTGCTTTCACGGCGAACGGGGCCTCGGCGACGCGAGTGCGCGACAACCGGCTGACGGCTTTCATTTTTCCAACTCCTCTTCACTTCGAGCAGTTGCTGCGCTTTGTTCGGCTCACTCTGCGCGTAACTGCACAACGGGCGGCACGCCCCTGATGGCAGGGCGCGCCTGGCCTCACTCGTCGTTGGCGGCCGCGGCTCGTGCCAGGAGCTCACGGTTTATCGCCGCCAGGGCCGCCAGCCTTGCGGGGTTTCCGGAGAGCTCAAGCTCCCGCCCGAGACGATGGCAGAGGGCGGCCAACTCGGCTTCGGGAACGTCGGCAAGTGACCTGAAGTGGGTGAAGAATCGCTTCTCGGGCAGCCCCGCGACGGCATGCCTGCGGATGCCAAAAGCTCCGGGAGGCAGTCGATTGTCCATAGTTCACCACTAGTACGGTTCATGGCGGCTGACTGCTTAGCCTCTTAGAGCATACAACGCATGTGACGCAGGCCACTAGGCGCCGCCCCGGGTGGCGCCGGGTCCGATCAGTTCCAGCCCGCCAGGCGAAGCAGGGCGGCGGCGCCGGCGCCTGCCAGCACGACCACCAGGAAGGGAGCGCGGAAGAGCAGGGCAACGCCGGCCGTGGCCAGGGCGCCCAGCCGGGCGTCGACCACCAACGCCTGACCCGACGCTACTGTGTTGACGAGGGTCAACGACGCGAGCAACCCGATGGTCATGGTGCCCGCCACCCTGGACATCCGGGGGTTGCGCAGCAGGCTGGCCGGCACAAGATACCCCATCAGCTTCCAGCCGTAGGCCAACAGGCAGGCCAGCAACAGCCACATCCAGAGGCTCATGCAGCACCGCCCGGGAGGGTGCCGGAGCCGGGGCGCGGCCCGTGGTGGTGCTCGGTGTAGGGATCGATATCCGGTTCCAGTCCTTCGTCGCGGCGGCCGTGGCTGAACCAGCCGATGGCGGCCGCCACCACTGCCGCGATCAAAATGGGGACGCCCGCGGGAACGAACGGCACGGCCAGCACGGTTGCGAGCGCGCACACGACGGCGATGGCCACCGGTTCACGGCCCTTGAGCCGCGGCCACAGCAAGCCCAGGAACGCCGCCACAGCCGCGCCGTCGAGGCCCCATTGCTTCGGATCGCCGAGCGCGCCGCCAGCCAGCGCCCCGACTGCCGTGAAGATGTTCCAGAGCACAAAGATCCCTATCCCGGCGGTCCAGAAGCCGCGCTGCTGCTCGGCAGGGTCCGTCTGACCCGTGCTCGTGGCCGTGGACTCGTCGATGGTCAGCTGCGCGGCGGCGTAGCGGCGCCAGCCCTTGGGCTGCAACAGCACGTTGAGCTGCATGCCGTAAATGCCGTTGCGCATCCCCAGCAGCGTGGCGGCGCCCATGGCGGCGAGGCCGGAACCCCCGCCAGCAACCACGCCGATGAACGCGAACTGGGAGCCTCCGCTAAACAGCAGCAGGCTGAGGGCCATCGTCTGCCAGAAATCGAGTCCCGACGTCACGGAAAGGGCACCGAAGGAGACCCCGTACAGCCCGGTGGCAATGCTGATGGACAGGCCTACGCGCACCGCCGGGGACTGCAGGAGCCGGGAGGGCCAGGTGTTGGGCATGGCACCACTCAACCACAGCGGCAGGAAGGGAGCTAAGCCGGCTAGAGCTGGGCCAGGACCTGGGCAGGTTTGTTGGTGGTGATCTCGTGAATGCCGAGCCCCTGGCACAGGGCGACGTCGTTCTCGGCGTCCACCGTCCACACCCGGAACCTGCGGCCCGAGGCCAGCCAGCGCTGAACGGTGCGGGCATGCTGGCGCACATAGTCGATACCGGGTCCGGCCATGCCCACTTCGCAGTCGTTGAGGATCCGCTCGCCCTCCAGCTGGGCGGCCTTCATCACGTTGGCCACCGCGCCGCCCGTGATCGGCCCAAGGCCCAGTTCTTCCCGGACTTCGGCGACGTTGATGTCGTCCAGCAGCTGGCAGATGAATTCGCCAGGTACGGTCTTGCGGAGATGCCGCACCGAGTCCGGGCTGAAGCTCATGAAAGTGACCCGGATGTTGCCCAGCCGGGACGTCAAGGGATCCCAGCCTCCCCTGCGCAGGACCTCCAGCACCCTGTCCTCGAGTTTCAGCTGGTACGGGCTGGGATGCTTCAGTTCGATGGCAAGCCCGATGTCCCGCCCGGAATTCCGGAGCAGGTCCAACAAGTCAGGGAGGGTCAGGAACTGCTCCGACTGGGCGCCGTACGCCAAGGGGATATGGACGCCCTTCCACGACGAGAAGTCCAGCAGCCGCAGTTCGTCGATGGTCCGTTCGGCCACCGGGCCGGTGCCGTCCGAGGTGCGGTCCAGGTTGGCGTCGTGCAGCAGAACGACGTGCTGGTCGCGCGTCAGCTGCACATCACATTCCACGCCGTCTGCCCCGTCGGCCAGGGCCCGGAGATAAGCCGCCCGCGTATGCTCCGCAAAGTCTGCGCTGGCACCGCGGTGGGCATAGACCAGGGGACGGGCTGGGGCTGAGTCCTCGATCGTCATGGTGACACGTTAGCGGACAGCCGGTACGGAAGCGGGACTAGGCTGGGCACATGCAGGTGAACTCTGAGCCAACCACCCAGCCGGCAGCTCCTCCCGCAGGACCGCAGGCACCCTCCAGCCCGGCGCCGCCCCGTTCCGCCGTCGCGAATCGGCAGCTCAGCGCCGGCGACGCCGAGAAGGCCGCCGCCCTCCGGAAAATGAAGCTCCTCGCGCTTTCCTTGCTGATCGCCATGGCCGTGGTGTTTGTCGTCGCCTTCGCCCTGCAGAAGCAGTACCCCTGGCTGGAGTACGTCCGGGCCGCGGCCGAAGGCGGGATGGTGGGCGCCCTCGCCGACTGGTTCGCGGTGACGGCGCTGTTCAAGTACCCCATGGGCCTCAAAATCCCGCACACCGCCATCATTCCGCGCCGCAAGGACCAGATCGGGGCGTCGCTGGGAGAGTTCGTGGAGACCAACTTCCTCTCGGAGCAGGTGGTCCAGGAGAAACTGGCGAGCCTGAACATTTCCGGCAGGGCCGGCCAGTGGCTGTCCGGACCGGGCGGCGCCGAGCGGGTGGCCAAGGAAGGTGCAGCGGTCATCCGTGGCGCGTTCAAGGTCCTGAACGACGACGACGTCCAGGCGGTGATCGAGGGGATGGTCCGCAAGCATCTGCTCACCCCGCCGTGGGGACCGCCGGTGGGCAGGATGGCGGAGCGGCTCTTCGCCGAAGGGCACCACCACAAGCTCGTTGACCTGCTGTTGGACCGCGCCGCGGACTGGATGGCCGCCAACCATGAAACGGTTAACCGCCTGGTAACGGACCGCTCGCCGCAGTGGGTTCCCAGCTTCGTGGACGGCCTGGTGGGAGACAAGGTCTACCTCGAGCTGCTCAAGTTCACGCGCGCCGTCCAGACTGACCCGCAGCACCAGGTCCGCCTGTCCATCGACAAATACCTCACCGACCTGGCGCAGGACCTGCAGCACGATCCGGCCATGATCGCCCGTGCGGAAGGCATCAAGGCCCAGGTCCTCGGCGACCCGGAGGTCCGCGAACTGGCCTCCCGGACGTGGGCTACCATCAAGGACGCGCTGCTCACCGCCGTCGACGATCCGGACAGCGAGCTCACCGTGAAGTTCAAGGCGGCCGTCCGCGACTTCGGCGCGCGGCTGGTCAACGACGACGAACTGGCCGGCAAGGTCAACGCGTGGATCGGCGACGCCGCGGGCTACCTCGTGCGCACCTACCGGTCCGACATCGCCGGGGTGATCACCGATACCGTGGGGCGCTGGGATGCCGAGGAGACGTCGCAGAAGATCGAGCTCCAGGTGGGCAAGGACCTGCAGTTCATCCGGATCAACGGCACGGTGGTGGGGTCGCTGGCCGGGCTTGCGATCTTCACGGTTGCGCACCTGACCTTCGGCTAGCACGGGCTGCTCTTGACAGGGCGGACCGCCGAGGCCACGTTGGTGTCTACAGCGCCGGCCGGTCACCTCCCGGGCTATCCCGTGCGGACACGATCCGGCCCCGGCGTTGGTTCCGCAGCGTCCGGAATGAGGTGCCATGAGCCGCAATCCCTGCTCCTCCCCTGGCGGACCAACAGTGTTCGGGCGCGTCCGCCGGAGATCGCCGGCCCGGAACAGGGGCCGGCTGTTGTGCCTCCTGCTGCTGACCACGGCACTTTCTGCCCAGTCCCTCCCGGCCGCCGGCGCCGGCCCTGATCCCGACGGCGGCTACCGGCCAGGCAGCCCCGGCCTCGGCGATCCGTACTATCCGCTGGACGGCAACGGCGGTTACGACGTCGCCCACTACCTGCTGGACCTCAGCTACGACCCCGCGTCCAACGTCCTTGCCGGTTCCGCCACGATCCGTGCCGAGGCAACGCAGAACCTTTCCGCGTTCAACCTGGACCTGGACGGCCTCACGGTCCGTTCCGTCACGGTGAACGGCGAGGCTGCGGCCTTCAGCCGCAGCGGCACGGAGCTCACAGTGACCCCGCGCGAGGGCCTCAGGGACGGACGGGAGTTCGAAGCCGTCGTGAGGTACGGCGGCGTACCGAAGACCCTTGCCGCCCAGTTCGGCACCTCCGGGTTCATCCACACCGACGACGGCTCTCTGGTGATCGGGCAGCCCCATGTGGCCGCCACGTGGTTCCCCGCCAACGACCACCCGTCGGACAAGGCCGCCTTCACGTTCCGGATCACGGTTCCGGAGGGGCTGCAGGCAGTGGCTAACGGCGTGCTCCGCGAACACGAGACGGAGACGGAATCGGGGCAGCGCCGGACAACCTGGGTCTGGAACGCCGAGGAACCGATGGCCACCTACCTTGCGACCGCGAGCGTCGGCCAGTTCCGGCTCCACGCCTACCGGGACGGCCGGATCAGCTACGTGGACGCCATCGATCCCGACCTCTTCACGCCGGTGGTGATGCCACGGACCGGCGCGGACTTCGCGTGGTCGCACGCCGGCACGGGTTCATACACGCGCCTGACCAGGACCATCCGCGTTCCGCAGGCCGGAGCCCGTCTCTCCTTCTGGCTCACCCGGAACATCGAAGCGGGCCGCGACTTCACCTTTGTGGAAGCGCGAACGGCAGGGGCCTCCGACTGGACCACGCTGCCGGATGCCAACGGCCACACGTCCGCCGATACGGGCCGGTCGTGCACCGGTCTGCTGGCGCTCCACCCGTTCCTGAAGCACTATCAGACGTCCGGCGGCAAGGGAACATGCGCGCCCGCAGGCAGCTCGGGTAAGTGGTGGGCGGCCACGGGGCAGGGCACCGGCTGGGAACCGTGGGCGGTCAACCTGGCCGGTTTCGCAGGGAAAAGCGTGGAAGTCTCGATCACCTATGTCAGTGATAACGCCATCCCCTTTGACGGCGTGTCCGTGGATGACATCACCGTCTCCATCGGGGAAGGCTCCACGTCCTTCGAGAAGGACGGCAACACCCTGGACGGCTGGACGGCAGCCGGCCCTCCTGCCGGCAGTCCTCCCGGCGCAGGCGGCTGGACCGCCGGAACGCAAGGGCCGCCGTCGCTCGGCGACAAAGTCCAGGCGTCCTTCAAGAGGCAGCCGGAGATCATCAGGTTCCTGGCCGGGTTCCTGGGCCCGTACCCGTTCACGGCCGCCGGAGGGATCGTGGATGACGTGCGGAACCTCGGGTTTGCGCTGGAGAACCAGACCAGGCCCATCTATTCCAGGCTCTTCTTTGCCACGCCGAAGGGCGGCGACTCGGTGGTGGTCCACGAGCTGGCACACCAGTGGGTGGGCGATGACCTCTCGGTGAAGAAGTGGCGGGACATCTGGCTCAATGAAGGATTCGCCACCTACGCAGAGTGGCTGTGGAGCGAGCGGGAAGGGCGGGAAACCCCGCAGCAGCTGTTCAACTTCTATGCCACCGCCATTCCCGCGGAAGCACCGTTCTGGTCGGTCCGGATCGGCGATCCCGGAACGGCGGCCCTGCTCGACTTTGCGGTCTACGCACGCGGCGCCATGACGCTGCACGCGCTTCGCACCCGCGTGGGCGACGAGGTGTTCTTCGGCATCCTCAAGGAGTGGACGGAATCCCACGCCGGCGGCAACGTGGCCGGCGCGGACTTCATCGAACTGGCCGGGGAGCGTTCCGGCCAGGACCTGACCGCCTTCTTCAACACGTGGCTCTACACGCCGTCCAAGCCGGCTGGGTTGAACGCAGTTGCACTCAATTCCCCGTCCCCGGCCAGGAGCATGCCGGAGACCGCACAGTTCCTGCAGCAGCGGCTCCAGGCCGCCGTCAGCTCCCGATAGCGCCGAGGAAACGGATCCGCTGGCCGGGCCGTGCCTGGCCGAGGAGATCCAGGTCAGCCCACCGCACGACGGCGATCACGGGGTAGCCGCCCGTCACTGGGTGGTCTGCCAGGAACACGGTCGGAAGGCCCGACGGCGGCACCTGCAGTGCGCCGAGCACGGCGCCTTCGCTGGGCAGTTCCTCCGTCCGGTTCTGACGGAGCGGCCGGCCCAGCAGGCGGGCCCCGATGCGGTTGGACTCCGGCGACACGGTCCAGAACTGGCCGGTGAGCAGGCGGAGGGACGCGTCGTCGAACCAGTCAGCCCTGGGGCCCCGGACCACACGGAGGGTGATGGGGCTGGCCGGGTCCGGCGCGCGGCGGAATACCCGGCGGAGATCATCGGGCGCCGGGAACTGCGCCGTTGCAGTAGCCGCGGCGCCCGGACTGCCCGAAGTGCCGTTACCGCGGGTCAGGGCGATGGTGTCCCCCGCTTTCAAGGGCGGCGGTCCTTCGCCGGAGAGCAGGTCGGCGCTGCACGACCCCAGAAGCGACGGGGCGGCGATGCCGCCGGACACCGCCACGTAGTAGCGGACTCCGTACGCCGGCGGAGCGAATGCCATGACCGCTCCCGGCGGAACCCGGACGGCCTGGTTAAGGTCTATGTCAGCGCCGTTGACGGTGACCCTGCCCTCGGCCCCCGTCACGGCCACGCTGGCTCCGGTGACGAACCGCAGGCGGAGTCCGCCCAGCAGCACCTCGAGCCCGGGCGCCCCGGGCGCGTTGCCCAGCAGCGCGTTGGCCAGCATCAAAGATTTTCTGTCCAGCGCACCGGAGGGGCTCAGTCCCAGATCAGCCGATCCCCGCCGGCCCAGGTCCTCGATGAGCGTCAGCAGCCCGGGGTCCATCACCACGATGCCCATCAGGCCTCCTTGAACCGCACGGTGTCGCCCGGCCGGATCAGCGCCGGTTCCGGCCGGGCCGAGTCCCACAGCACCGCCGTCGTGGTTCCGATCAGCTGCCAGCCGCCAGGAGAGGAGCGCGGATACACGCCGCTGAACTCGCCGGCGTGCTGCGGCGGGGCACGGTCAGCTGCCCGCCCTCGGTGACGAGGTAGACGAAGCCGGGCGCAAATCCCGCAAACGCCGCCGTCCAGTGCGCCCCGGTGTGGCGCCGCACGACGTCGGCCTCGGTGGTCCGGAGAAGTCCCGCCACCTCGGCCAGGTCCGGGCCGCCATACTCCACAGGGATTTCCACGGTCCGCCCGGACTCAGCAGCGCTGTGGTCCGGCTCTGCGGCGGACAGCCAGGCCAGGACGTCCGACGGCGCCAGCACGTCGGGGTCGAAGGTCACCAGCACCGTCCGCGCGGCCGGGACGACGTCCACGACGCCCTCCGGACGGCCCGTCACCCCGGCGCCGACGAGGCCGCGGTAATAAGCGATGACGGCCGCCAGGTCCGGCAGCTCCACGAGGAAGGCGCCGTCGCCGTAGGGCACCACTGCCGGCACCTCAGGCGAAGGGTTCAAGCTCCACACCAGCTTCGTGAAGGCCCGCCCTGACGGCGGCCGCCATGCCCACGGCCCCGGGCGTATCGCCATGGATGCACAACGAATCCGGGTCCACGCGCACCACCGAACCGTCCACGGCCACCACCTCGCCTTTCAGCGCGAGGCGCACGGCCCGCTCCACGATGGGGCCGACGTCGTGCAGCACGGCCCCCTCCCGCGAGCGCGGCACCAGGGTGCCGTCCGGCAGGTAGGCGCGGTCCACGAACGCCTCGCGGAACACAGGGTGGCCCGCTTCCTCGGCGTGCTTGAGCAGCTCCGAGCCCGGCAGGCCAAGGACCGGAAGGCCCGGATCGTACGCGTGGATGGCCGCCACGATTGCCGAGGCCTGTTCGGCGTCGTGGAACGCCCGGTTGTACAGGGCTCCGTGCGGCTTGACGTAGTCCACGGACGCGCCCACGGCATGTGCCACCCCGTCGAGCGCGCCGAGCTGGTACAGGACGTCACCGAACAGTTCGTCGAAGGACATGTCCAGGGAGCGCCGTCCGAATCCCGCCAGGTCACGGTAGCCCACGTGCGCGCCGACCGTGACATCCAGCTCGAAGGCGGCACGGCAGCTGTCCAGCATGGTGACCGGATCCCCCGCATGGAAACCGCACGCCACGTTGGCGCTGGTGACGAGCTCGAACATCGCGGCGTCGTCGCCCATGGTCCACGAGCCGAAAGACTCGCCCAAATCAGCGTTCAGATCCACCGTTGCCGCCTTCCGGCGCCCGGTTCAGCGGCGCGCCTGCTGTTGATTGTGCTAATGTCCCCGCCGTTGCCTTCAGTTCCCCCGGGATGGTGTCCGGCAGCGGGCCGAACGCCTCCTTGGCATTGGCCACCACCGCACGGCCCATCATGAGGTTGCCGGCGCCGCCCACGACGGCGCCGATGCCGAACGGCAGCGCCCGCCCCAACAGTGCCGTGCCCTGCCGCTTCAGCAGGCTCCGCAGGAAGACCTTCTGGACGTGCTCGCGGATGGATCCGAATCCGGATGCCGGCATCTTGCGGGCCAGGACATTTCCCCAGGCCTGGGTGGCGCCCTTCCCCTTCCCCAGGGCCTGGCCGCTTAGCGACCCGAGGAGCGCGGTCCCTTCCTCACCCAGCATCACCGCCATGACCATGGTGCTGGCCTTGTCCGGATCCGTCATCCGGATGCCGTGCAGTTCGGCCAGCGACGTCGCATAGAGCGCCGTTGCTTCCAGGAACGCCACGGTGGCTGCGGCAGAGAGGCCGAGCGAGGCGATGGTTCCGACGCCCGGCACGACGGCCGTGGCGCCCACCAGGGCGCCTCCGCCGGTAACCGCCGCGAGGTAGTCGCGTTCCATTCTCGCCGCCAGCTGGGTCGCCGAAGCGTGCGGGGAGCGCCGCTGGAGGCGGCGGATGTACGACAATACGAGCGGCCGCTGGATGTCCACCGCGCGCAGCAGCAGATTGTGGACCCCCGGCTTGGGATTGCCGTGGGCATCGAACACCGCGTTGTGTGCTGTTTCCTGCGCGATTCTCACCGCCGGATTGCGTCGCCTGGCCATGTCACCTCTACCTCGATACAGCTTCTCGGTTCGGCCGACAGCGGGTTGCTGCCGTCCAGCCTTAACACTAGGCCACGCCCTTGATGCGGTGGCCCCGGGAGCAGGCTGCGGGTGGCAGAGCCTAGATCGCCCAGGACTCGGCCACGGCCAGGTACGCGGAGGAGGACGGCCCGCGCGGCCCCGGATACACCGTGGGAGCGCCCGGCCATTCCACTCCGAATTCGGTCAGCCTGCCGCTGCCGCATGGCAGGTAGACATTGCTCAGCACTGCACTCACCGGCCCCAGCTGGAAGTCGGGCGCGGAAAACTGCCGCCGGTCCAGCACGCCGGAGATCTCGAGCGACGCGCGGCGCCCGGTGGCGCTGAATCCGCGCTCAAGGTCCAGTTTGACGTCGAACGCGTCGTCGGTGTGGCTGATGGCACCCAGCGGGAAACGCGCGGCCTCCGGGAAGAAGCGGGTCAGCTCGGAGGCAAGGGTTGCGGCGAAGAACTCGCTGGAGCCGTAGCTGCGCCAGCCCTGGAGTGTGGCCACGAGCAGCGCAGTCCCGGTGCCCCATTTGGACCAGTCGGCCATCCAGAAGGACGCGAAGCAGCTGGCGGGCTCACCGGGAACGTGGGTGCCTGTCCGGTCCACGGGGTGCAGGGCAAGGCCGCAATTGGCACCGATAAGCGCGACGCTGCGCCGCCGCGGTCCGGCGGGTATGTTCCCCATGCCACGAGCCTATCCCGGCCCGCACGTTCCCCCGGGCACGGGCTCGGCTTAAGATTGCCCTGTGCCACTCCCCCAAGCCCTGCGTCCGTTTGCCCACCGCGAGTACCGGGTGCTGATCGGTGCACTTGCCGTGTCCATCTTCGGTTCGGGCATGTGGGCCGTGGCCATGGTCTACCAGGTCATCCACATCGGCGGCGGGCCACTTGAACTCTCCCTCGTGGCGACGGCGGGAAGCGTCGGGCTGGTGGCGTTCGTGCTGGCCGGCGGCATTGCGGCGGACCGTGTTCCGCAGCGGCTGCTGATCATCGCGGTGGAGGGCACCAACCTCGCCGTGATCGCCGGCATCAGCGGGCTGGCGATGGCGGGCTGGCTGCAACTGTGGCATCTGGCGGCCGGCGCGTTTGTGCTGGGCGTTGGCGCGGCATTCTTCTTCCCGGCGTACTCCGCGATCCTGCCCCGGATTCTGCCCCCGGAGGATCTGCTGGCGGCCAACGGCATGGAGGGAACCATGCGGCCCATCCTGCAGCAGGCGGCGGGACCGGCGGTGGCAGGCATCGTTGTGGCCGCGTTGTCGCCGTCCCACGCCGTGACGGGCGTGGCCGTGTGCCACTTGCTCGCCTTCGTCATCCTGAATTTCCTCGGCCAGCACGCACTGGACGCCCCCGCCAACGGGGCCGACCATGGATCATCGGCCGCGCCCGCGGACGGCCACACCGCGGAACCACCGGCCAGGAAATCGTTCTTCCACGACCTCCGGGAGGGAGTCAGCTACACGCTGCGCACGCCGTGGCTGCTCTGGACGCTGCTGTGGGCCTGCATCTCCGTGCTTTTCCTGATCGGCCCCATCGAGGTTCTGCTGCCCTTCGTGGTCCGCGATCAGCTCGGTGGCGACTCCAGCATGTTCGGTTTCCTGCTCGCCGTGATGGGCGTCGGCAGCGCCGCGGCCTCGCTCGTGACCGCCGCCTTCAGGCTCCCGCGGCGGTACCTGACCGTGATGATGGTGTCCTGGGGCGCCGGCAGCCTGCCGCTGGCCGCCGTCGGGATGATGGACAGTTTCTGGATGCTGGCCCTGGCGCTGCTCATTTTCGGCGCCACGGGCAGCGTGGGCATGGTCATCTGGGGGACGCTGCTGCAGCGGCGGGTTCCCGCGCACCTGCTGGGACGCGTCTCCAGCCTGGATTTCTTTGTGTCGCTGGCCCTCATGCCGGTGTCGATGGCACTGGCCGGCCCCGCGGCGGCGGCGCTCCCCATCTGGCTCATCTTCCTGCTGGCCGGAGGAGTCTGCCCCGTCATGGCGGTCCTGGCGATGGCCGTGGCCAGGATGCCCGCGGACGAAATCGCCCATCCGCTGGAACGGCGTCCCACCCTCTCCGCGGACGCCGAGGCCAGCCGGTAGGCAGCAGCCCAACCGCCAAATAACTGATGGCCGGCTACCCGGACGGGTAACCGGCCATCAGCCACGGTACGTTCACTGCTAGGCGCGGGCGCGCACCACGGGGAGGCTCGCCGTCGGCGGTCCGCTCGGGAAGACGGACGGCTCAGGCACCTCAACGGGCTCCAATGCCACCCGTACGGGCTCGGCCCCGACGGACCAGACCTGACCCCGAACGTCGACGTCCAGCTGTTCGCCGTCGAGGACGCTGAGCGTGATGGCGGCCGGATCAAGCTCCACGAGGAGCAGCCGCCCCTGGAGCTTCAGGTGGAAGGACAGGCTGTCCCATTCCTCCGGAAGCCGCGGGTCGAAGTAGGGCACGGCGCCCTGGTCCCGGAGCCCGGCGAAGCCGCACACCAGCGAGCTCCACACGCCGCCGGTCGAGGCGATGTGCACGCCGTCGATCGTGTTTCCGTGGGAGTCGTCCAGGTCGATGAACACGGCGTTCGTGAAGTGCTCCAGGGCCGCCTTGCGGTACCCCACCTCGGCGGCCATGATCCCCTGGACGCACGCGGACAGCGTGGAATCGCCGGTGGTGATGGGATCGTAAAAATCGAAGGCGCGGCGCTTCTCCTCGGCGGTGAATTCCTGCCACTGCAGGAACATGGCCAGCACCGTGTCGGCCTGCTTGAGCACCTGGTGCCGGTAGATCACCAGCGGGTGGAAGTTCAGCAGCAGCGGGTACTTGGACCGCGGCGTCGTCCAGTCCCACGGCTCCAAGGTCATGAAGTCGTTGTCCTGCGAGTACACCTTGAAGCGTTCGTCGAACGGCAGCTGCATCCGGGCCGCGGCGGCTTCCCAGAGCTGCCGCTCGGCGTCGTCGATTTCCGGGTGGTCCAGCGCCGCCGCAGCGCGCAGGTTAAACCGGGCCATGACGTTGGTGTAGAGGTTGTCGTTAACCACGGCCGTGTACTCATCCGGTCCGGTCACGCCGTGGATGTGGAACAGGCCGTCCTTGCCGAAGAAGCCCAGGGACACCCACATGCGGGCGGTCTCGATGAGCAGGTCCGCGCCCATGCCGCCGCGGAACTCGGAGTCGCCGCTCGCCCAGACGTAGCGGTTGGCGGCAAAGGCGATGGCCGCGGCGATGTGGAACTGCGCCGTGCCGGCGGCGTAGTAGGCGCTGGCCTCCAGCCCGTTGATGGTGCGCCAGGGGAACAGCGCGCCGTCCACGCTGAGCTCCTTGGCCCGAATCTTGGCGTCCGGCAGCATCTCGTGGCGGAACTCCAGGACCTGGCGGGCGCCGTCGGGGTTGGTGTACGTCAGGTACGGCAGGAGGTAGACCTCCTGGTCCCAGAAGTAGTGCCCCTCGTAGCCGGAGCCGCTCACGCCCTTGGCGGGGATGCCGGCAACCCCGGCGCGGGCCGTGGCCTGAGCCAGCTGGAAGAGGTTCCAGCGGATGGCCTGCTGCAGCTCCGGCTGGCCGCCCACCCGGATGTCCGCGGTGGACCAGTACTCGCGGTAGTGGGCCTCGCTTTCGGCGAAGACCTCACCCACCGGCCTGTCTCTTATACACATCTAGATGTGTATAAGAGACATCGCGCCAGCGTCTGTCTCTTATACACATCTAGATGTGTATAAGAGACAGCCTGGGCGTCGGCCGCTCCCGGCACGCCAGCCAGCGGGCCCCGGGCCACGGCGTAGCTGACGCTCTTCTCAAGCCGGAACGGCTCGTCCGCGCCCACGGCCAGCACGTAGCGGACGCTGCTGTCGTCCTGGTCCACGAGCGTATCGAAGGGCTGGTGCCCCGCGGACGTCCAGTGGTCCACGGCAACCCCCACGCGCTGCTTGGACTCCGCGGCCTCCCAGGACAGCCGGAGCGAGCCGTCGCCGCCGTCGAGCCTGAGGGGAAGCAGGACACGGCCGGCGTGCCGGCCCGCCCGGCGCGGATCATGCGCGGAATGGTCGTCCACCGGCTGGTCCTGCCGGTTGATCACGGACGAGGTGACGTCTGCGGACACGGCACGGTCCGCGGACAGCTCCAGCGAAATGCCCAGGCTGCCGCGGGACTCGAACCCTACCGCGCGGCGCTCCACCGTGGTGACCGTGGCGCCTGAGCGGCACTGCCACACGATGCGGCACTCGTAGATTCCGGTGGCGAAATCCGTGGTCCGGCGGTAATCGAGCACGGCGGATTCGGTGAGGCTGAGCGTTTCGCCGTCGATGATCACCGTGAAGTTGTTGGCGTCCGGGATGTAGAGGATCCGCTGGCCGGTGCGGGCGAAGCCGAAGGCATTTTCCGCGTGCTTGATGTCCCAGATCTCGTGGAATCCGTTGATGAAGCTGCCCGGAAGCTCAGCATCTGCCGCTGCCCAATGGGAGCCTCTGATGCCGAGGTGCCCGTTGCCGAGGGCAAAGAGCGTTTCGAGCGTGCCGGTCTGGCCGGGGGCGTGGCTAGTCTCCACGAGCTTCCAGGGATCGTTGGGGAAGCGGACGCGGTCAGCAGTGATGAGTGCCATGAGTGGCGTTCCTTAGGCGGTCGGAGGTGCGGCCAGGGTTGGGGGCCTGGCGGTCGGTTCTGCGCAGTCGGGTTAGGGCAGAGGGTCTAGAGGAGTTCGTCAAGGTCGTTGACCACAAGTGTGGCGCCGGCCTCCAGCAGGGTCTGGCGTCCTGCGCCCCGGTCCACGCCGATCACGGAATGGAAGCTGCCGGCGTTCCCCGCCTGCACGCCGGAGACGGCGTCCTCGACGACGACGCACTCTTCGCTGGGCAGGTCCAGGAGCCGGGCGGCGTAGTCATAGGTAGCCGGGCTGGGCTTGCCGGGCAGGCCTTCGGCGGCGGCCACGACGCCGTCGACCACCACTGCGAAGTGGTGGTCCAGTCCCGCTGCGTGCAGCACCGAAGGGGCGTTGCGCGAGGAAGACACGACGGCGACCTTCAGCCCGCGCGCCAGCACGGCTTCGAGGAAGCGCACCGATCCCGTGTACGGCTCCACGCCGGCACTCACGATGTCGTTGAAGATTTTGTTTTTCCGGTTGCCCAGGCCCTGGACGGTGGCGTGGTCCGGATGGTCGTCGGTGGGACCCTCGGGAAGCGTGATGCCGCGCGACGTCAGGAAGTCCCGGACGCCGTCGAACCTCGGCTTGCCGTCAATGTGGTCGAAGTAGTCGCTCTCGCGGTAGCCGGCCTTGCCGGGCTGGGACTCGAGGTAGCCGTCAAAGAGCTCCTGCCAGGCGCGTTCATGGACCACCGCCGTGGGCGTGAGCACGCCGTCGAGGTCGAACAGGATGGCGGAGGCGTCCGTCCAGCTGTTCGGGGTGCTGCCGGGGCGGGTATTCAGAAGATCAGTCATGCCTGGTGCGGTGTCCTTTCGGATGGCGGACAGCAGTGGTTGGGGACCATGCGGGGAGGAGGTGCGGCGTCGGCGACCGCGGGCGGAGCATCTTACGGCGCAGTGCCTCGACTGGGGAGCGCCCCGGGGGCGCGTTCAGGTGGCATACGTGCGCAGTCGCTCTGGGAAACGTCTACTTCCATGATGAGGCCGTTGTCCGGTCAGGGCAAACCCGCCCGGGTTCACACCCGCAGGAACATGCACATGCATCGCGTGGCCCGGCCCTTTCAACGCTTCAGTCGAGGACCGGTGGTTTCGGCCGAAGATGAGTGTAAGCGCTTGCAAATTTGGCCCGCAACTGTTTTTACCAACGCGCAGGATTTTGACGGCCCCGGGGACCCGGCGTGTTGCCTCGGTTCAGTTCAGGACATAGTGGCGGAGGAACGCGCTGACGTCCACCATCTCTGCCATGGACATTGCATGGCCCATGCCGGGATACGTCCGCGCCGTCAGCCGGGTGCGGGTATCCAGCCATTCGGCGGTGTAGGCGGTGGCATCCTCGTTGATGACCAGATCCGCCTTGTCCCTTCCCCAGAAAAACGGCGGCGGAACGTCAAAGGACTCGCTGAGCGCCAGCAGATCGTTGTCCAGGACAAAGCCGGAAAGTCCGACGACGGCGGGAAAGTCCCGCGGCCGCAGCCGCAGCAGCGTGCTCGCCATCGCCATGCCCTGCGAATAACCCAGCAGGGTCACGCTGCTGTGGGCGCCCTTGACCGAGTCGATCCAGGAAAAGACCGAGTTGGCGGCCGCAATGACGTCGGCAAAATCATTCGCCAGGAAATAGTCCAGCAGGAACCACCCGTAGCCGTCAGCGATCGGCATGGGCGCGCGCAGCGCCGCGCACGTGAATTCGGACGGGAGGTGGCCGAACAGATTCACCATCCGGGACTCGTCCGTGCCGTAGCCGTGCATCATCACCAGCAGCGGCGTGCCGGCGCGCTCATTTTCCGGCTTGGACCAAACAACTGTCTCCATCCGAACAGCCTAGCGATTCACCGCGGATCGATCCCGGGGCTGACCTGCGCGGATGATTGAAACGGGGGTTACCGCGATGTAGCCTGACGTTTGACAGCATGCTTAGCAATTGACGCATGACCGGCCGTACCTACCAAGTTGCGGGAAGTCCGCGAACGCAAGGAGCAAGTCATGAGAATCGGTTCCGCCATCTTCCTGATCGCCATCGGCGCCATCCTCGCCTGGGCCATCACCCCGGGACTCATCCCCAATGTCGACCAGACATTGATCGGCTACATCCTCATGGCCGTGGGCGTGATCGGGCTGATCGCTTCACTTGTCCTCGCGTCTCCCGGACGGAGCCGCCGCGTCAGCGAAACCCGCTCGGTCGTGGACCCCAACACCGGCGAGCGGATCACCCGCAACGAAAGCCGCGACGGCGGACTCTGACGGCGGACGGCAGGTCGCGCAGATGGGCGGCGCGCCATGGAAGCGGCCGGACGGCCGGCCGTGAACTCCCAGATCAACACCGGACCGCCGGGCCAGACCTCCGGGTCCGGCCCGGCATTTTGGTTTCATGTTGTTTTTCATTGACAAACCCACATGAACGAAGATAAAGTCAAGTAATTGCAGATCATGTGACTACAGTCACTGACCGGGCAGTCGCAGATCGGGCAGTCGCCCATCACCCAATCACTGGCCAGCCGGCAGCGGACCGGTTTCCAGCAGTCACGCAGTGCAGGACTTACGCAATGGAGGGTATGTGTTCGCTGAGGAGCGTCAGCAGCAGATCGCCGGGCTCGTGGCAGCCAGCGGCCGCGCCAGCGTCACCGACCTCGCCGAGCGTTTCCGCATCACCACCGAAACCGTCCGCCGCGACCTTGCCGCCCTCGAATCCGCAGGCACGCTGCGCCGCGTCCACGGCGGGGCCGTCTCCGCCGACCGCTTCAGCACCACCGAGGAAAGCATCCTCGAACGGACCATCCAGCGCCAGGCCCAGAAACTCCGCATCGCCGAGGCCGCCCTCAACTTCCTTCCGCAGGGCCCGTCCAGCAGCATCCTCCTTGACGCCGGCTCCACCACCGAGGTCCTGGCGGACCTCCTCGGCCGTCGCAGTGCCGGCGTAGCCGGCTCCCCGGGCGCGGACGGCGAAAGGGAACTGGTGGTCATCACCCACGCCATTCCCATCGCAGCAAAGCTTGCCAGTACCCCCGGAATAGCCCTGCAGATCCTCGGCGGCCGGGTCCGGGGACTCACGCAGGCGGCCGTCGGGCAGGCCACCGTGGACGCAGCGCACAAACTCCGCCCGGACATCGCCTTCGTGGGAACCAACGGCATCCACGCAAGCTTCGGCCTCAGCACTCCCGATCCTGAAGAAGCCGCCGTCAAGGCTGCCTTCGTCCACTCGGCCCGCCGCATCGTGGTGCTGGCCGATTCGTCCAAGCTGGACGCGGAAACGCTCGTCCAGTTCGCCTCGTTGAAAGATCTGGACACCGTGATCACAGACCGCAAACCCAGTTCCGAACTAGCGGCCGCCCTCGCCGAGGCCGGCGTCGAGGTGGTGATCGCATGATTGTCACCCTCACTGCAAATCCCAGCCTGGACCGGACGGTGGCACTGCCTGGACCGCTTGAACGCGGCGAAGTGCAGCGCGCAGTCTCCGTCCGGCAGGAATCCGGCGGCAAGGGCGTCAATGTCTCCCGCGCCCTCGTGGCGTCCGGGCTGGAGACCCTGGCGGTGCTTCCGGGCGCCGATTCGGACCCCGTCCTTGCGGGCCTGCGGGATGCCAAGGTGCCTTTCGCGGCGCTGCCCATCCATGAACCACTACGCACCAATGTGGCGCTCACCGAGCCCGGGGGCGTCACCACCAAGATCAACGAGCCGGGACCTGTCCTCAGCGCCGACGCGCAGGAGGCCCTGATCGACCTCCTCCTGGAACGCTCGCAGGGCGCCAGCTGGGTGGTCCTCGCAGGTTCCCTGCCGCCCGGAGTCCCGACCGATTTTTATGCCACCGTCACCCGGAGGCTCCGCTCCGCCGATTCCGGCACCGGCGTTCCGCAAATCGCCGTCGATTCCTCCGGAGGGCCGCTCGCCGCGGCCATCGCGGACGATGCGTCAGGAACAGTGTCCGGGAAACCGGACCTGCTCAAACCCAACGCCGAGGAGCTTGCGGAACTCGCCGCCGCAGCTGGTTTCGCCTCGGTGAGCACGGCTGAGGAACTCGAAGCGGATCCGGCGGCCGCCGCGGCGGCCGCCGCCGCCGTCGTGCGTTCCGGTGTGGGGGCCGTGTTGGCAACGCTCGGTTCGAAGGGCGCTGTCCTTGTGACGGCCGACGGCGCGTGGCTTGCCACGCATCCGCCGGTCACCGCGGTCAGCAC
This sequence comes from Arthrobacter sp. KBS0703, assembly GCF_002008315.2. NCBI lineage: Bacteria > Bacillati > Actinomycetota > Actinomycetes > Micrococcales > Micrococcaceae > Arthrobacter > Arthrobacter sp. KBS0703. The sequence continues at coordinate 3,542,103 of NZ_MVDG02000001.1, forward strand.
GGTCGGCGCCGGCGATTCGTCGCTGGCCGGCTATCTGCTCGCCGCCAGCCAGGGCGCCGCCCCGGCTGACTGTCTTCGTCAAGCTGTGGCCCATGGTGCCGCAGCCGCTTCCCTGCCGGGCTCCACAGTCCCGGCAGTCCACCAAACCACCCCCGACGCCGTAACCATCACGGCCCTCCGGAAGGATTGACAGTGACTCAGCTCATCACCACCGACCTGGTCGAGCTCGACCAGAACCTGGGCAATTCGCCCGAGGACGTGATCCGGCACCTGGCTGGCAGGGTTGCCGCCACCGGACGCGCGAGCGAGGTCGAAGGCCTCTTCACCGATGCGTTCGCCCGCGAGCAGAAGACCGCCACGGGCGTGCCCGGCGGCATCGCCATCCCGCACTGCCGCTCGGCTGCGGTGACCGAACCGACCCTCGCCATGGCACGGCTGTCCCAGCCGGTCGATTTCGGCGCGAAGGACGGCCCCGCCGACCTCATCTTCTTCATCGCAGCGCCGTCGGGCGCGGACCAGGAGCACCTCAAGCTTCTGTCCAAGCTCGCCCGCTCCCTGATCAAGAAGGACTTCACCGGGGCCCTGCGCGCCGCGTCCAGCCAGGCGGAAATCGTGGAACTCGTCGAAGGTGCCCTCGCGGACAAGCCCGCCGCGGCACCCGCGGCAGCGGCCGCCCCCGCAGCAGCCGTATCCGGCGCGGCCGCAGCTCCGGCGAAGGGTGGCCCCAAGCGCCTCGTCGCCGTCACGGCCTGCCCCACCGGCATCGCCCACACCTACATGGCAGCCGACTCCCTTGTGGCAGCGGCCCAGGAAATGGGCGTGGACCTGCAGGTGGAGACCCAGGGTTCCTCGGGCGCCAAGCCGCTGGACCCCGCCATCATCGCCGCGGCAGACGCCGTGATCTTCGCGGTGGACGTGGATGTGCGCGGCAAGGAGCGTTTCGCCGGCAAGCCCGTCATCAACGCCCCCGTCAAGCGCGGCATCGACGAACCCGCCAAGATGGTCCGGGAAGCGCTGGAGGCCGCGGACAACCCGCACGCCCGCCGCGTTCCGCACTTCGGCGCCGAAGAGCAGGCCGAGCAGGAAGCCACCGAAAAGGGCGAACACATCGGCCAGAAGCTCAAGAGGGCACTGCTCACCGGTGTCAGCTACATGATTCCCTTTGTTGCCGGTGGCGGTCTGCTGATCGCCCTGGGCTTCCTGCTGGCCGGTTTCGATATCGCCCTGGGCACCAAAGCCAACGACATCCTGGCAAATAACACCCTGCTCAACCTTCCCGACGGGAACCTCGCCCTCTACCTGGGCACCGTATTCTTCAAGATCGGCGCCCTGTCCATGGGCTTCCTGGTCCCAGCGCTGGCCGGCTACATCGCCTACGCGATCGCCGACCGTCCGGGCATTGCGCCAGGTTTCGTTGCCGGTGCCGTATCCGGCTTTATGGGTGCCGGGTTCCTTGGCGGCATCGTCGGCGGCCTGCTCGCAGGCTACATCGCACATGTGATCGGGACCTGGTCGGTGCCGCGCTGGCTCCGCGGCCTGATGCCGGTCGTGATCATTCCGCTGCTCGCCTCCATCATCGCTTCCGGCGCCATGTTCCTGTTCCTCGGCGGACCGATCGCAGCCATCACCGTGGGCCTGAACACCTGGCTCTCCGGCATGTCAGGCGCCTCTGCCGTCGTACTGGGCATCATCCTCGGCCTCATGATGTGCTTCGACCTCGGCGGCCCGGTCAACAAGGTCGCCTATGCCTTCGCCGTCGCCGGTCTCGGTGCGGGAAGCGCCACCAACCAGGCGCCGTGGCAGATCATGGCAACCGTCATGGCTGCCGGCATGGTCCCGCCGCTGGCGATGGCCCTGGCCACCGTGCTGGACAAGAAGCTCTTCAGCCTCGCCGAGCGCGAAAACGGCAAGGCCGCCTGGCTGCTCGGAGCATCCTTCATCTCCGAGGGCGCCATTCCGTTCGCCGCAGCCGATCCGCTGCGCGTCATCCCCGCCAGCATGCTCGGCGGCGCGGTCACCGGCGCACTCACCATGGCCTTCGGCGTCACATCCCAGGCACCCCACGGCGGAATCTTCGTGTTCTTCGCCATCGGCAACGTGGTGATGTTCATCATCTCCATCCTCGTCGGCACAGTGGTTACCGCACTGGCAGTGATTGCGCTCAAACGCTGGGCTGCCAAGAAGGCCGTTGATACGGTGGAGAGCGTCCCCGTAACCGTCTGACCGCCCGCTGACCATCAGCACCCCGATCCCCCGCACTGCAATTGCAAGGAGCAGAAATGTCCGAACGTACCGCAACCGTCGCCAGCCGAGTAGGCCTGCACGCCCGTCCGGCAGCCATCTTCGCCGAGGCAGCCGGCGAATTTGACCTCGACATCACCATCGCCCGCGAAGGGGAGCCTGCCGACGAAGCAATGGACGCCGCAAGCATCCTGTCCCTCATGAGCCTCGGCGCATCGCACGGCGACGTTGTGGTGCTCCGGGCCGACGGTGAAGGCGCCGACGCCGCCCTCGAACGCCTGGTCCAGATCCTGGAAACGGACCACGACGCCGAATAGGCCCAGCAAGTTCACGGCCGGTTTCCTCCGCAGCACCCGTCAGGGAACTGCGGAGGAAACCGGCCATTGCCCTTTCCGTAAGCAAACTTAGTAGTTTCTTGTTTTTGTTCCGGAGCACTACTAGCTTGGATTTGGATAGTTGCATTTGCGGCCCCGCCGTTCGATACGGCCCCGGAAACCCCGGGCTGAAGGAGGATGACAGAGTGGCAATCTTGCAGGAAAGCATCGAAGTCGAAGTTCCCATCAGCACCGCCTACAACCAGTGGACGCAGTTCGAATCGTTCCCGCAGTTCATGAAGGGCGTCGAATCCGTCGAGCAGATCGACGAGACCTCACTCCACTTCCGCACCAGCGTGGCGGGCATCAAGCGCGAATTCGACGCTCAGGTCCTGGAGCAATCACCAGATCAGTGCATTGCGTGGGTAAGCAAGGACAAGCCCCGCCACGCAGGCAAGGTCACGTTCGAAAAACTGGGCCGGGACCTCTGCCGTGTCTCGGTGGCGCTCGAATGGGAGCCGGAAGGGCTGGTTGAGAGGACCGGCGCCGCCGCCCATGTGGACGAACAACAGGTCTCCGCAGACCTGCTGCGCTTCAAGGAATTCATCGAGTCGCGCGGCATCGAGACCGGCGCCTGGCGCTCTGCCGTCGACAACGGTGAGGTCGACGCCCCCGACGCCCACTAACCACCTGAAGCCGGAGGTAGGCATGCCTGAGAAAAAGAACCCCAGTTTGAAAGATCCCGAACTGTACGATGAGCTGCGCGAAGACGGGGCCTCGAAGCAGAAGGCAGCCCGCATCTCCAACGCGGCAGCCAAGAAGGGCCGGTCCGAAGTTGGCCGCAAGGGCGGCAAATCCGGTGACTACGACGACTGGACCGTCGCCCAGCTGAAGGCACGGGCCAAGGAAATCGGCCTCAAAGGCTACTCGGACAAGAAGAAGAGCGAACTCATCTCAGCGCTCAGAAACTCCTGAGCGGAGTTCCATGAGACCGCGGGGCAGGGTGCCCGCCTCGTCAGGCGCCCTTCCGCGCTGTCTTAGCGGCCGTCGTCTTGCTGGCAGCCGTAGTTTTCGTAGCGCTGCCGGACTTCGCCGTCGTGCCCGACTTCGCCGTGCTCGTCTTGGCGGCTGCACCGGCGGGTTTGGCAGCGGAGCGCGTAGCGGTCTTGGCAGTAGCCTTGGCCGCGCTGCCTTCCTTGGCTGCGCCGGTTTTCGCGGCGCCGCTCCTGCCGGTTGCACTCCTGCTCGCCGTCTTTGCCGCGGGCTTGGACGGCCCGCCGGAGTCCTCTCCCCCGCCCGCTCCCCGCTTCTTCTCGAGGCTGCGCTTCAGGGCCTCCATGAGGTCGATCACCTCGCCGGTGCCGGACTCGGCGGCCGCCGCCCCGAATGTCTCCTCGGTGTCCAGGGAATCGCCCTTTTCCAGCTTGGCCTCGATGAGCTGGCGGAGCTGGGCCTGGTAGTCGTCCGTGAACTGCTCGGGCTCGAAGTCCGACGCCATGGACTCCACCAGCGCTGCCGACATTTCACGTTCCTGGGCGGAGATGCGGACCGATGTTTCCAGGGCCGGAAAACCTGCCTCACGCACCTCGTCCGCCCACAGCAGGGCCTGCAGCATCAGGACGTCGTCGCGGATCCGCAACGCCCCCAGGCGGGTCTTGTCCCGCAGCGCAAACTGCACGATGGCCACGCGGTCCGTGTCCTCGAGCGCCCGGCGCAGCAGCATGTAGGCCTTCGGAGACTTCGAATCAGGCTCCAGGTAGTAGCTCTTCTCAAACATGATGGGATCGAGCTGTTCGGCCGGCACGAACTGCACCACTTCGATCTCGTGGCTGTTTTCCGCCGGAATGGACTTGAGCTCGTCGCGCGAAAGGATCACCGTCCGGCCATCGTCCTCATACGCCTTGTCGATATCCGCATAGTCCACAATCGTGCTGCACACCTCGCAGCGGCGCTGATAGCGGATCCGCCCGCCGTCGGCGTTGTGGACCTGATGGAGGCTGATGTCGTGGTCCTCGGTGGCGCTGTAGACCTTTACCGGGACGTTGACCAGCCCGAACGCAATGGCGCCTTTCCAGATGGCTCTCATGACACAAGTGAACATCACACTGCGCCGGAGGTGAAGACCTGTGGCCGGCGGTAAGGAGCGCGTCCGGGTGGGCGGCCGGGAATTGACCCTGACCAATCTGGACAAAGTGCTCTACTCTGCCACGGGCACCACCAAGGCTGACGTCCTGGCCTACTACGCCGCCGTGGCGCCGGTGCTGATTCCGGCGGCGGCCAACCGGCCGGCCACGCGCAAGCGGTGGGTCCACGGTGTGGGGACAGCTGACGAGCCCGGCCAGATGTTCTTCCAGAAGAACCTGGACCACTCCACCCCGGGCTGGGTTCCCCGGGTCGCCATCACCCACAAGACGAGCACCAACTACTACCCGCTGGTCAACGACCCCGCCACGCTGACCTGGCTGGCGCAGATCGCCTCGCTGGAGATCCATGTCCCGCAGTGGCGCGTGGACTCGCACGGCAACGCCCTGCCGCCGGACCGGATCGTGCTGGATCTGGACCCCGGCGAGGGCGCCGGACTGCCGGAATGCGCTGAGGTGGCCAGGCTGGCGCGGGCCATCCTGAAGGACGTGGGGCTGGATCCCGTTCCGGTCACGAGCGGCAGCAAGGGCATCCACCTCTACGCCGCCCTGGAGGGCACGCAGACCTCGGACCAGATATCCGATTTCGCCCACGAACTGGCCCGCGCCCTTGAGGCGGACCATCCGGACCTTGCCGTCAGCGACATGAAGAAGACGCTGAGAACGGGCAAGGTGCTGGTGGACTGGAGCCAGAACAACGCCGCCAAGACCACCATCGTCCCCTACTCCCTCCGCGGGCGGCTGACACCCACAGTTGCTGCTCCGCGCACCTGGCGGGAGCTGAGTTCTGCGTCTGTCTCTTATACACATCTAGATGTGTATAAGAGACAGGTCATGCGGCGGGTCAGGGCAGGCAAGGACCCGTTCGCCGTCGTTGACGAGCGCAGCGGACTCGCAAGTGCCGCCCCGCCCGGCGCGGAAGGCAGCGGCGGAAGCCACGCCGCCCAACGCGGTGCCGGCACCCGCGCCGCCGGCAGCCACGGCGAAGAGCTCGACGGCGGCACCCGCCGGAGCGGGGGCCACGATGACCCGCGGCTGGACAAGTACCGGTCCCTGCGCGACCAGGACGAGACACCGGAGCCGTTTACCGCCGAGAAACACCACGGTGCCAGGTCCGGGCATAAGGACAGGGACGCGACCGTCGGGGCCGGGCAGCAGGCCGGCACCGGGGAGAAGGCTGCGGGGGAAATCTTCGTCATCCAGGAGCATCATGCCAGCCGCCTCCACTTCGACTTCCGGCTCGAGCACGAGGGCGTCCTGGTGTCCTGGGCCCTGCCCAAAGGCGTACCGGAAACGGGAGCCAAGAACCACCTGGCGGTCCAGACCGAGGACCACCCCATGGACTACGCCACGTTCGAGGGCACCATCCCAAAGGGCCAGTACGGGGCCGGCAGTGTGAGCATCTGGGATAGCGGCACTTACGAACTGGAAAAGTGGGTCAACGGCAGGGAAGTCATTGCCACGCTGACGGGCCGGGAAGGCGGCGGACTGGGCGGGACCAGGAAGTTCGCCCTGATCCATACCGGGCAGGGCCAGGGCGAGCAGTCCCAGTGGCTCATCCACCTGATGGACAAGGCCCACGGCGTCCGAGGCAACCGCAGCGCCCCGCCCCAGCCGGCTCAGGACGGGGCGGCCCAGGATGGGGCACCACAGGATGCGCCCGCCGACGGGGGTCCGGCTCAGGACGCCCCGGCTCAGGACCGGCCGTCCCTGGCCGGGCGGTCCCTGGCCGGGCCGTCCCCGGCCGGGCCGTCCCTGTCTCTTATACACATCTAGATGTGTATAAGAGACAGGCCCAGGCCATGCCCGGCCCGCTGGCAGCAGCGGCGGAAGCACTGTCACCGAGGACCCGGTCCCCATGCTGGCCACGGCCGGGACGCCGGCGGATCTCCACGGCAGCGACTGGCTCTTCGAACTCAAGTGGGACGGCATCAGGGCGCTGGTGGTGGCGGACAGCGGGAAGATCCGGCTGCTCAGCCGCAACGGCATCGACATGTCCGCCAGCTACCCCGAACTGACCGAGCGGAGCTGCTGGCCGCCGCAGGACTTTATCGCCGACGGTGAGATCATCGCCGTCGGGCCTGCCGGCAGGCCCGACTTCGGCGTCTTGCAGGGACGGATGAAACTGACCAAGCCGGGCGATGTAAAGAGGGCCCGCGCCGCCATCCCGGTGAGGCTCATGCTCTTCGACCTGCTGGCCGAGGACGGACGTGACCTTCGCAGGCTCCCCCTCTGGCAACGGCGGGAACGCCTCGCAGGGTTCTTAAGCCCGTCGGACTGCCCCGTGGAGCTGTCCGAAACGCTCGATGACCGGGTGGAACACATCCTGGATAGCGCACGCGAACTTGGCCTTGAGGGCGTGATGGCCAAGCGTACGGACGGCCGGTACGTCGGCGGCCAGCGGAGCCGGTCCTGGATCAAGCTCAAGATCGAGCAGACCCAGGAGGTGGTGGTGGGCGGCTGGCGTCCCGGAAAGGGCGAGCGGGCCGACACAGTGGGCTCGCTGCTGCTGGGCATTCCGGACGGCAAGACGCTGCGCTATGTGGGCCGCGTGGGCAGCGGGTTCAGCATGCGCGAGCTCAAGGAGCTGCGGCAAACGATGGACGGGCTGGCTCGCAAGACCTCGCCGTTCGATGATGTGCCTGCCGCCGACGCAGCTGATGCCCGTTGGGTCAGTCCCGGGCTGGTGGGCGAGGTGACCTTCGGCGAGTGGACCGGCAGCGGAAAGCTCAGGCATCCCGTGTGGCGCGGCTGGCGGCTGGACAAGAAACCGGAAGACGTCGTCGCCGAGTCCCCTCCCTGAGGCCCGTCCCTGAGCCGCGGCCACGAGGACGACGCGCAAAACGCGCCGGGATACGCATATGGCCTGGGGACTCCCGAATTCGGGTGTCCCCAGGCCATATGAGCATCCTCAGGCCGCTACGACGAGTGCGGCATCTGCGGGCGGCTGGTCCGGTGGACCGCAGTCACGGCGGCTCCCTGGTCCATGCGGCCGTGGCCTGAGCCGCGGTCCTTGGGGTGGCGGCGCTTGCCGTTGCCGTCCGGCCACTGCCGGCTTCCGCCCATGGCAGCGGTGGCCGCCATGGTTTCCGGAGTTGGCAGCGGCGGCCGGTCCATGGATTCCGCCAGGTGTGCGGCCACGTCCGGTTTGATGGTGCTTCCCTTGTTCTTGTCAGCCATTTGTTCTTCCTTTCCGCGATGAAAATGAAGTGTCCACCCATATTAGGGTCGCGATTCCGGCCTGCCTGCCGGAACCAGAAGCAATCTCGCACCAGTTCCGGGGGTGCTTCAACTTGGCCCGCAGCTGCGTCCAGCAAAAACGACGAACAACTCGGGGTAACGCGGAGGCACAGCCTCAACAGGCGCGGTATTTGTGGTCGGATGTGGAAGGCGGGGCACGGCGAACGTCGGCGGGAACCGACGGCTGCCATGCCGGCCCGTTACTCAAAGATCAGTGTTCCCATGGCTCCACCATAGGCAGAAACGGGCCGGCCGGGAACCCCGCGGCGGCCACTCAATCTTCGGCGTTGCTGCGGAACGAGCCCTCCCAGACGGCCCTGGATCCCGACTCCCCGATCTGCACCACGGTGAACACCGTTCCGCCGCACAGTATAAGGACAAGCACGACGGCGATCGCACCCATGACGCGGGACCCGGCCGTGCCCAGCCTGCTGCGCAGACCGTCCGCCTGCGTGGCGCCGTACCGGAACCACAGCCACTGCACCAGTGCCGCAATGAATACGCCCATGACCCAGAGCAGGAGTGTCCCGCCCAGCTGCATGTGCGCGTTGATCCGGGGCGTTGAATCGACGCGGGCCAGCAGCCACGCACCCGCCGCAGCCGTCACCGGCACGAGGACCAGCGCCGCGAGCGCCACCAGCGGCGTGACGATCCCCAGGCGTCGCCTGGCAACGGGCCAGACGATGCTGAGCACCACGCACAAGGCCGCCAGCGGAACAATGACTACGGTGGCGTGAACGAGCAACACATGCATTGGCAAGCCGGAAACCTCGTAGTCCATGCCGAACACCCCTGTCTGGATTATCGAACCCATAAATCCACGTCCCGCGGTACGCGAATACCGGACATACCCACACAGACGAGCGCCGGCGTCGAACGGTTCAATTGAACGGCTCACGGGGACCGCCCACACCGTCTCCAATGGGCTCACGGCCGGCCGGGAACACGACGAATACCCCGAAATACGGGCCTGTAACGGCCCCATCCAGAAAAAGGTTTGGTAACGATGCCCTCCACCCCCGCTTTCCGCAGGATGACGCGGTCAGATCGGCCAAAATAAATATGATTTGTTGCCTCGTGGCGGCGCTGAACGCGTGATCATACGGCACGAAACTCTCAATTTCCATGGAAATCACGTAAAATTGAAGGCCTGCCCAGAGCGGGGCAGCTACAAGTCGCAAGCAATTGACCTCCACAGGAGTCGCACAAATGCCCACAGACCGAAGCACGACCGACTCTTCAGCAGGCGTTCTGAACGCCAGCGGAACCAACAACATTGCACCCCCGGGTGCGAAAAAACCGAAGCTACTGGCGCGGCGCCGACTCAAGGTGTCCGACGTCAACGTGGTAGACCAGCCAATGCTTAAGAAAGCGCTCGGCGGAACCATCGTGGGTAACACCATGGAATGGTACGACGTCGGCGTGTTCGGCTACCTGATCACCACCATGGGACCCGTGTTCCTGCCCGAGGCCGACAAGTCCGTGCAGACACTGTTCCTGTTGGGAACCTTCGCCGCCACGTTCATCGCCCGCCCCCTGGGCGGCGTGATCTTCGGCTGGCTCGGCGACAAGATCGGCCGGCAGAAGGTGCTTGCCGCAACCCTGATGCTGATGGCTGCCAGTACTTTCGCCGTCGGTCTCCTGCCCGGCTACGCCCAGATCGGCATCTGGGCCGCAGCGCTCCTGGTTGTCCTCAAGCTCGTCCAGGGCTTCTCTACCGGCGGTGAATACGCCGGCGCCACCACGTTCGTGAGCGAGTACGCTCCGGACAAGCGACGCGGCTTCTTTGCCAGCTTCCTGGACATGGGCAGCTACCTTGGCTTCGCCATGGGCGCAGCGCTGGTTTCAGTGCTGCAGCTGACCCTTGGCCAGACCGCCATGGAGGAATGGGGCTGGCGCCTGCCGTTCCTACTCGCTGGCCCCCTCGGCCTCATCGCCGTGTACTTCCGGAGCAAGATTGAGGAATCCCCGCAGTTCCAGGCCACCCTGGACGCCCAGGAAGACCTCAACAAGGACGCTGCCGCCGGTGATGAAGCTGCCGCCAAGGGCCCGGTGGGCATCGTCAAGGCTTACTGGCGTTCAATCATCGTAGCCATGATCCTGGTGGCTGCGGCGAACACCGCAGGCTATGCCCTGACCTCCTACATGCCGACGTACCTCACGGAGTCCAAGGGTTACGATCCGGTTCATGGCACGCTCCTGACCATCCCCGTGCTGGTCATCATGAGCCTCTGCATCCCGCTGACCGGCAAGCTGTCCGACCGGATCGGGCGACGTCCCGTGCTGTGGATCGGTGCCATCAGCACCGTGGTGCTGGCAACTCCGGCGTTCCTGCTGATCGGCATCGGCGACGTCTGGTCGACGCTGGCCGGACTTTCGCTCGTCGCTTTCCCGGTGACGTTCTACGTGGCGAATCTTGCCTCAGCACTGCCGGCGCAGTTCCCCACAGCCAGCCGCTACGGCGCCATGGGCATCACCTACAACTTCGCCGTGGCCATCTTCGGCGGAACCACGCCGTTCATTGTTGCCGCGCTGATCAGCGCCACGGGCAACGACATGATGCCTGCCTACTACCTGATGGGAACCTCGCTGATCGGCGCTGTGGCCATCTACTTCCTGAAGGAATCGGCCCAGCGACCCCTGCCGGGCTCCATGCCCAGCGTGGACACGCAGGCCGAGGCCCACGAACTTGTGGCCACCCAGGATGAAAACCCGCTGATCGACCTGGACGACATGCCGTTCGATACGCAGGCAGAGGAACCCGAAAAGGTTCCGGCCCGGGTCTGACCTTGTAGTTCAGAGCCCCGCCCTGTGAGGCCTGCTTTGTACGTTGCTCCCTGTGACAGCGTCAAGGCAGGCCTCACACGCGTCTGGCAGACTTTTGGAGACTGAATGCACAGAAGACTGGAGGTAGCGGTGGCCCACGTCTTCATGCGGCATCTCCGCGCGCTGCATAGCCTTGGCCCTGCCAACAACGATCATCTGTCCGCCCTGCGCGTGGCCGTGAGCGTGGCCGTCCCCTCTCTGGTTCTCCTCGTTTTCGGACGGCCCGAGCTGATCATCTACGCCGTATTCGGCGCACTCACCGGCATGTACGGGAGGTCCGAGCCCCACCAGCTGCGGCTAAGGCACCAGTTGCAGGCCGCGCTGGTCCTGCTGTCCGGCGTGGGAGTGGGTGTGTTCCTCTCCGTCAATCAGCTCCATTCCTGGCGGCTCGTGGGCATAGAGGCCCTGCTTGCCGGCGCAGGCTCGGTCTACTCCGACAAGGTGCGGCTCAAGCCCAACGGCCCCTTCTTCGGCATCCTGGCGCTCGGTGCCTGCGCCTCTGTCCCCGCGGTCGTTCCCTGGTACGTTGCGCTGCTCATCAGCGCCGGATCTGCGGCGTTTTCCCTGCTTGTGGGCTTTAGCGGCTGGGTTCGGCGCCGCACCTGGAGCGACGGGGCGGTGCGGGAGTCCGCCAGGCTGCGCGGTCGGCTGCGGAGGAAGGCCGTCATCCATGCCGCGCGGTACGTGGTGGCGGTTGGTGCCGCCGGGACAATTGGCGTCATCACAGGCAGCGGTCACCCGCACTGGGCCATGGCTGCCGCCGCGGTTCCCCTCGCCGGCGCCGACCTTCCAAGCAGTGTGCACCGCGGGCTTCACCGCATCATGGGAACGTTCCTTGGCCTGGTGGTGGTCGCCGTCGTGCTTCTTCCGGCCCCTTGGGCCCCGTCGCAGTTCCTCCCCGGAGCGGAAGCCGCCGTGCTGGCATTGCTGGTCATCATCTTCCAGTTCACCACCGAGCTGTTCATGACCCGGCACTACGGGCTGGCGATGGTCTCCTTCACGCCCGTCATTCTGTTGATGACGCAGCTGGCGGCTCCGGCCGACCCGTACGTGCTCATTGCCGAACGCGGCGTTGAGACAGTCGTGGGGGCGGTGATCGGCATCCTCGTGGTGGTGTTTATCCGGGCGCGCCGGGGTCCTGTTCCTTTGGCCTCCGCGGCGGGCCTGCCATGAAGCGGTCCGGCAGGATCCGGGCGGCCGCGGCAAGCACCTTGTAGCGCTTGGTGGGAATCGAAACCGCCTTCCCCCGCGCGTTGTCCGCCAGCCCTTCCCCGACCACGCGGCCCGGATGCAGCCACGTCCAGCGCGGGACGGCGGACTTGTCCATCCCCATGCGGTCGTGGAACTCCGTGTGGACAAAACCGGGGCAGACCGCCGTCACCTTGACGCCCCGGTCCGCGTAGGCGAGGTTGGCCCACCGGCTGAAGCTCAGCAGCCACGCCTTCGCCGCAGAGTACGAGCCGCGCGGAAGGAACGCCGCCACGCTGGCCACGTTGATGATCCGGCCGGAGCGGCGTTTCAGCATTCCCTGCAGGGCAGCGTGGCTCAGCACCATGGCGGTTTCCACGTGCAGCTTCAGGTGCTTCTTCTCGTCCTCGATGCTGTTTTCGTCAAAGTTGAGCAACAGCCCGATCCCGGCGTTGTTCACCAGCACGTCCACCGGGCGGGACGGGTCCGACAGGCGCGCGACGACGGCGGCCACGCCGGCGTCGTCAGTCAGGTCCGCGGACAGCACCTCCGCCGTGGTCCCGTACCGCCGCTGCAGGTCCGCTGCGGTTGCCTGCAGTCGCGCCTCGTCGCGTGCCACCAGCACGAGGTTGTGGCCCTGCTCGGCCAGCTGGCGGGCGAATTCGGCCCCGAGGCCGGCGGTGGCACCGGTGACAAGGGCTGTGGGGTTGGCGGTGTTCGGCGTCATGCCAACAGCCTAGCTTCGCGGCAGCGCGGGAGGCAGGGCTGTTGGCAAGACCGGATGCCGGGCCGTTGGCGCGACGCCGGCCGGATCGGAGATCAGGCTGTGATCATGCGAACCTGGCCAGCGGATTATTGAGCCGTCCGGCCTTCTGCAGGCCGCCCGACGGGCCCGTGAGGTCCAGCATCTGCTGGTTGTTGCGCAGCTGCAGCCGGTTGAGGCAGGACAGTTCGAAGTCCGGCGCGAACAGATCGTGGCGGGCAAACTGGTCCTCGAGCTCCGGATGCCGTAGCTGGTAGTCCCGGATCGCCCCGGCGGCCACGCCCCAGAAGTCGTCTCCACTGAGCTTCCCGTCCTCCACCAGCAGCGCGCTGATGAAGCGGAAAATGCAATCGAACACGTCGGTGAAGATCGCGAGGACCTTGTCGCCGTCGGGGATATCGGCCCGGATCCGTGCCACCGCATCCGGCAGGTCCAGCCCGTCTCCCATCACCACGATTTCCTCGGCGATGTCCTTCATGATGGCCCGGACCGGAACGCCGTCTTCGAGCACCAGGATCACGTTCTCGCCGTGCGGCATGAACGCGAGCTCATACCGGTAGACGCAGTGCACCAGGGGAACGAGGTAGGCGTCGAAGTATCGGCGCAGCCACTCGTCCGGCGCCAGCCCCGACTGCTCGATGAGGGCAGCGACTATCGGTTTGCCGGCGGCGTCCACATGCAGCAGCGACGCCATGGTGGCCAGTTGCTGGCCGTCCTTGAGCAGCGGCAAGGGACTCTCCCGCCACAGGGCCGACAGCATTTTCCGGTAGGGCGAGTCCTTCGCGGATCCGGCCTCGTAGTGCCCGTTGTGGTAGCCGATGGCCGCCGTCTCACTGATCATGGCGAAGCCGCTGCGCTGCAACGTGCTGTCCCGTGCGATGAGCTCCCTGAGCCAGTTGTTGATGGCCGGAGTGGCCTTCATGTACTGCGGGGAAAGCCCCCGCATGAAACCCATGTTGAGGACGGACAGGGCAGTCTTGACGTAGCTCTTTTGTGGATCGTCTGTGTTAAAAAACGTCCTGATGGACTGCTGCGCCTGGTAGGTGTCCGCTCCCGCGCCCACGTGCACAATGTGCTGCCGGGCTATCTCGGCGGCAAAGGTCACGGTGATCTTGTTTTCCCACTGCCAGGGGTGGACCGGCATGAGGAAATACTGCGCCGGATCCAGACCCTGCGCCCGGACCGCGGCCTCGAAGTACGCCAGTCCGGCCGCCCCCAGTTCGGCTTCCAGGTGGCGCTGGTAGTTCAGCCCCTCGGCCGAGCTAAACACAGCCCTGCTGCGGTGCACGGCGATCCATTCCAGCTGCACGGGCGCCCCGGACTCGGGCGCGAACGCCTGGTAATCGGTGATGCCGAACCCGAGCCGGCCGTTGTTGGCAACGAAACACGGGTGGCCTTCGGTCATGCTCCGCTCGATCGCCTGGAAGTCGGCCGCGGGATCTGCCCCTCCCGTGACACCGGCGGCAAGTTGCCCGGCAGTCGGCTGCCCCTTCCACTGTTTGAAGGCGTGACTGGACAGCGTGCTGCTGATTTCCTCCAGGTACACGGGAAGCATTTCTTCCCGGATTCCCAGCGCATTCCGGAACTCGCTGATGAAACTGAGGGCATCCGCGGCGGACTCTGTCCCGTTCCGGATGCAGCGGATGGAGGCGGCGTCGATGGACCAGTGGTCCAGGTCCAGTACCCGCGCGGCGAAGGAGTACTCCACACTGCCATCGTCGCTCAGGACCCGGTAGGCGGTGAGCCTCGGCGCCGCATGAAGGTCCGCCGGTGCCCGCTTCCCTGCGGGTGCCTCGATTACTTCGGGTGCCGTGATCGCCTGAGGTGTCAGGATCCGTTCGTGGGAAAACTCGGCGAGCGCCTTGCGGACCAGGTGCCGGTTCGCCCGGTTCCACAGTTCGGGCTGCAGGTGGGCGATGGACTGCCCACGCGATAGGTCGGATTCGACTTCGATGATGGTCACAGTGAGGCTTCCTGGTCGGGGGTGAACTGGTCGGTGGTGAACTGGTCGGTGGTGGGCTGGTCAATGGTGAGGTGGTCTATGGCGGAATGGTCCGTAGCGGGGACGTCAGGGCCAGGCTCGTGGAGGGTAGGGCGGTGGCGGGCCGTCCGGGCGGATTGGAAGTCGGCCCGGGTGCAGAAGCTGAGCAGCGCTTCCTTGTCCGGCAGGGTCACCACTCCCGCAGGCGTGAATCCGAGCCGCGAATTCAGAGCATGGATCTTGGCATTGCGCGCATCGGGCTCCACCACCACGCGGTCCACGCCCGTCTTCAGGAAGAGGCGGTCCAGGGCCGCCTCCATGACGTCGGCCGTGAAGCCGTTCCGCGGCCTTTCCGGAGGCGCCACGAGCAGGTGCATGCCGATGTCCCCGGGCTGCACGGCGTAGGCCTGGTTCAGGGGTGAGAGCGCCGGAAGGTATTCCTCCATCAGGAAGGCGGGGACGCCGCCGTCGAGTCCCAGCAGCGCGTGGTGATGCCCGCTGGATTGGATCTTGGAGTATTCCTCCACAACGTCCTGCACCGTGGTGGACTGCATTCCCCAGAAGGCGGCATAGGACCGTGTCACCCATCTGTGGATGAGCGGGGCGTCACCTGTTGCGTCGAGGCAGCGGAACGTGAAGCTCATGCCGGCACCTCGGCGTGGCCCTGCATTCCGCGTGCCGGCAAAGCACTGTCCCGCGCCGCTGGGGACGGCGCGCCGAACTGCTGGAAGGCGATGCTCCGCTCCACCGGATACACCTCCCGTCCCGTGATTTCCCGCAGGATGCACGAGTTCCGGTAGGCCGCCATGCCCAGGTCCGGGGTGACGAAGCCGTGGGTGTGGAGTTCGGCGTTCTGGACAAAGATTTCGCCGGGTTCGACGCCGGTGCTGTAGTTCCGCTGCACCGCAAACCTGCCGCTGCTGTCGCGTGAAATTCGGTCCTGCACGCCGGCGAGGAACGCGGGCTCGCGGTAGGCGTACCCGGTGGCCAGTACCACCGCCTCGCTGTCGAGCCCGTAACCGACGCCCTGTTCCTCGTGGCGCAGCTCCAGCCGGTGCGAGTCCGTGGACGCGTTCCATGAAGCTCCGGTGAGCGTCGAATGGGTCAGCAGCCGGGTGTCCACCATGCCGGAAAGGCTCTTGGTGTAGAGGAGATCGTAGATGGCGTCTATCAGGTCGGAATTGATCCCTTTGTAGAGATTTTTCTGGCCTCGGACCAGCCGGTCACGCTGCTCCTGCGGCAGGGCGTGGAAGTAGTCCACATAGTCGGGAGACGTCATCTCCAGCGTGAGCTTGGTGTACTCCAACGGGAAGAAGCGGCCGGACCGGGTCACCCAGTTGAGCTGGTACCCGTGGACGTCGATGTCCTGCAGAAGCTCGTAGTAGATCTCCGCCGCGCTCTGGCCGCTCCCCACGATGGTGATGCTGCGCCGCTGCTGGAGCTCGCTCTTCCTCGCCAGGTAGTCGGCGTTGTGGAGGACCAGACCGCCGGCCGTGGCTATCCCGGAACAGGCGTCGGGAATGTACGGCGCCGTGCCGGTGCCGAGCACCAGCCGTCGCGCCCGAAGCACCTCCTGCCCGTCCGGGCCGTTTACCGCAATCCGGTACACGCCGTCGTCGTAACTGACCGCCGTGACGTCCGTGCCGAACCGGACCGAGGCCAGCTGGCCCGCCACCCACTGGCAGTACTGGTTGTACTCCGCCCGCAGCGGGTAGAAATTTTCCCGGATGTAGAAGCGGTACAGCCTTCCGGTCTGCTTGAGGAAGTTGAGGAAGGAATAGGGTGACGTCGGATCCGCCAGCGTCACCAGGTCAGCCAGGAACGGGACCTGCAGGTGGGCCGGCTCGAGCATCATGCCGGGATGCCAGTCGAAGGACTCCCGGCGTTCCAGGAACACACCGTCCAGGCCGTCGACCGGTTCGCTCAAGGCGGCCAGGCCCAGGTTGAAAGGCCCGACGCCGATTCCGGCGAAGTCGTAAACGCGGCCCCTGCCGGAGGTGCTTCGTGCGGTGGTGCCCGATGCCGACGTGCTCATGCGCGTGCCTCCCGGGCTGCAGCGGCGGATCCGCCCGCGGGCGCGGTGCCGGTCAGGCTCTCCCCTGTCCGCCGGACGAGCTCGATGATCTCCCGGATGTCCTCCAGCGTAGCCTCGGCATTAAGCAGCGTGAACTTCAGGAAGTGCCGGCCAGCGACCTTGGTCCCGGCCACCACCGCTTCGCCCGAGGCAAAGACGGCAGCACGGATGGCCGGATTCAGGCTATCGGCGAGGTCCTCGGACAGCCGCGTCCCGTCCGCGAACACCGGCCGGTAGCGGAACACCAGGGTGCTCAGTTGCGGCTCGACCGCCAGTTCAAAGTCGGGATCCGCCGAGAGCACCGTTCCCACGCGGGCGGCGAGGTCGATCGCCTCGTCGAGGAGCGCACCGATGGCATCGGCCCCCATGATGCGGAGGGTGAGCCACAGCTTGAGGGCGTCGAACCGGCGCGTGGTCTGGATGCTCTTGTCCACCTGGTTGGGGATCTCGGCGCGCGCGGCGGCTTCCGGGTTCAGGTAGTCGGCGTAATACGCCACGTGCCGGAGCATGGCGCTGTCCCGGACCACCAGGGCGCTGGAGCTGACGGGCTGGAAGAAGGTCTTGTGGAAGTCAACGGTGACGGAGTCGGCCAGCCGGATTCCGTCCAGGAGGTGCCGGTACCGGTTGGACACCATGAGCCCGCCGCCATAGGCAGCATCCACATGGAACCAGGCACCGTAGCCGCGGGCCAGGGCGGCGATCTCGGCTAGCGGGTCCACAGCGCCGAAGTCGGTGGTCCCGGCCGTGGCGACAACCGCCATCGGCACCAGGCCGGCGTTGCGGGCAGCCGCAATGGCACCGGCCAGTTCGGAAGGATCCATCCGGTGATCGGCGGCGCAGCAGACGGACACGACGGCGTCGAAGCCCAGCCCGAGCATGGACGCCGATTTCCGGATGCTGAAGTGGCTGTCCGCCGACGTGAAGATCCGCAGCTTCTCCAGCAGTGCCGGCAGCCGGAGCCCCGCGTTCGCCGGATCGAGCCGCAGCGCCGCCACGGTGTGGTTCCGCGCGGTCAGCAGCGCCTGGAAGTTGGATTGGCTGCCGCCGGAGGTGAACACGCCGTCCGCATCGCTTCCGAGCTGCAGGCGCTCCGCGGCCCAGTCGATGAGGCGCCGCTCGATCATCGTAGCGCCGGCGCTCTGGTCCCAGGTGTCCATGGACGAGTTAACGGCAGACAGGACGGCCTCGCCCACGAGCGCCGGAATGACCACCGGGCAGTTCAGGTGCGCGGCGTACTTGGCGTCATGGAAATAGACGGCATGGCGCAGGTACATGTCCTGCAGTTCATCGAGGGCGGCGGCGGTGTCAGGCAGGGGCCGGTCCAGGTCGACGGCGTCCACGCGGCTCTTCATCTCGGCAGGGGCGACGCCGGTGAACGGCTGTGAGGTCCGCTCAAGTTTGGTGGCCACGGCGTTGACTCCCTGCAGCACCTGCGCCACGTACCGGGGGGCATTGCGGGTATTGAAGAGATGGTTGCTGGCTGCGAGGGCCAGCTCCACTCCGGCCCCGAAGTCCACGTCCGGCGAAATCTGGCTGCGACGGCTGGAACCGGCCGTTATCCCTCCTGCGGGGTATTCGGCGTCGGCTTCTTGGTCCAGGGGTGTTTCGTCCACATCGGGCGGCAGGGTCATGGCAGTCATCCTTTTATCGGGATCGGGTCCGCTCAGTTGCGGCGACCGCACCCAAGCAAGGCAAGCCTTACTTAGGACACCCTTTTAGTCAAACTTCAGTGATGTAATTCCGGAGTCCCCGGAAAATGGCGGTCTTTCGCCGATATCCGGGGTCATTGACTTTCCTTCCCGCGGCCGAATATCCGAGAATGCCCCGCGCGGTGGAGGCGCGCGTGGTTTCGGCGCCCGGGAACACGGGGCTGCCTCAACCCGGGCGCCGGGAAGTCACGCGGGGTAGAGTTCCTAGCACGCGGCATTGGAGGCGGCAGGAAGCGGGGGGACGTGTCCGGCACTGAGCATGATCCGATCAATTTCAGGGAAGTGGATTCCGAGGGGCAGCCCACCGGCTACGGGCGAATGCACGGCCCCGGGGGCATGCAGGGCCCGGCCGGAACCGGGCCAGGCGGCGGGGTGCACGTAGGCGGCGGAGCACAGGCGGGAGCAGCCAACTTTGACGGCGCTGGATTTGGCGCCGCCCCGCTGGACCCGGCGGATTCAGGCCGGCCGGGCTACCTCACGATCAACCCGTTCATCGCGGCCCTGTGGGTGGTCGTTTCGGTGCTGATCGCCGCCTCCTTCGGGGCACTCACGATCGCCCAGGAGCCCGCCAATTCGAGCCCGACGGGTCCGGCCGTGCCCATAAGCTACATCTTGATCAGCTTCGCCCCGTACGTGATGTTCGCCGGACTCCTCGGCCTGATCGGCCTGCTTTTCTGGCACGCAGCACAGTGGCGCAGGAACCACGAAAAGCAGCCCCCGCCGTCGTACATCCCCTAGCGCGAACGAACACTTGTAGCTCCCAAACCGCCCTTTTCCAGGCCGCAAGTGCTCGTTCGCGCTGAGGCTATCCGGCCGGGACTTCGCGCCCCGCAGGTTCGCCCGGGCCCAGGTCATCAGAGGCCGCCGGCGCGTCCGCAATTCCGGTCAGCCGGCGCATCCGGAGCTCGTCCGCTACCCGGACGTACCAGGAATGGGCACCGAAGGCCGGGCTGGGCGTATCCAGGTGCCGGTACAGGGCGTCTGCGAGATCTTCCAGCGCCGGTTCGGGCAGCGCCGCCACCGTTTCAGCCGAGTCCCCCGACTCGGCGAGGAAGCGGGCCAGATCCTCGTCATTCATCGGGCGCTCCCCCGCTTCAACCAGCCCGGCAAGCTTCCCGCAGGGAAGGGACTGAGGACTGATGATGCCTGCCAGTGGCATGGCGGCCAGCGCTGATTCTGCGTCGGTTTCGCCGTAGTGATCGGATTCGCCGCCATGAATGGGGCAGACCGGAAGCTCGCTCGGCTCCAGGAGTGTCAGCTGAAAGTCGTCTGCATCCTCGAGGGCGGAAGCGGCGGCAACCCCGAGTTCGTGGTGCACCTCCACGTGCTCTCCGAAGGCATGGTCTGCCGGCAAAGCGACCTGCTGCAGGTAGGACAGCACTGACTCGTCGAGGTGCGAGGCGTCGCGGAAATCCACCGTGATCGTCGCGCAGGTGGCGAGCTTCTGCGCGCGCAGCAGCAGGTGAAGGAGTACGGGGAAGTTCGTCGGCGTCAGGCAGCCGCTGACTTCCAGGGTGACATGCCCGGGATCCAGGTCCACCCGTACCAGCACACGCAGTTTGTGATTCAAAGAATTCCCCAAAGAGAGAGTCCGTCAGCCAACTGCATAGCCAGCCTGAATCGTATGTAATTGTCGCGGGGGTCACAAGTCCGGTCCCGGCGCGGCTCCACGCCAGCCCCGCGGACCTAGACTGAAAGACATGGACAACACGGCACTGGACACATCCGACCACGGCTTTGCCGCGGCGGCGGGACAGTTGCACGATCTTGTGATTGACAGCAAGGACGTGAGCGGCTTCCTGTCCGAGCTGTGCGAGTTCTCCGCCAAATCCTTCTCGTCCACCATGGGCATGGAGGTTGTCTGCGCCGTGACGCTCCACCGGCACCGGGGTAGGGACGCATAGGCAAATTGGCCCGCAACAGGTGCCTGCAACGGCTGGCAGGCAAGGGCCACCGGTTTTGTCACGTGCCCATGAGCTTGGGCGCAGCCTCCTCGGGCCAGTCGATGCACTGCGTGTAGATCTCGTGCTTGCGCAGGTAGCGCGCTGTGAAGGGGCAATGCGGAATGATCCGCTTCCCCGCGGCCACGACGTCGTCCAGGGCGAAATGCACCAGGACGTTGGCGAGGCCTTGCCCCGCAAACTCCTCGGCCGTTTCGGTGTGAATGAAGTCAACGTGTCCCGGTTTGTCCATGAACCGGATATGCACCGCCAGCTTCCCGCCCACGTGGAGCTCGTAGCGGTGGAGCGCATCGTTCCGGAAGGTAGTGACATCCGGGGTGAATTGGTCCTCGGTGGATACCGTGTTCTCCGTCATGGTTCGACATTGGCACTTAATGCCTGTGCTGGCAATGGTTCCGTTGCGGGGGCCGTAACCCGCCCGAGCAGCAGGGCGGCGAGCGTAAAGCAGGCAGATCCGCCGCCCAGGAGCGCCAGCGTCAGTCCGTTGAACGCTGCGTCTGCCACCGGGACAAAGACGACGACGGCGGCCGTCACCACGGCGGCGCGGGGCCTTCCGCGTGAGTGGACAGACGCCGTCGGCCGTTCCTCCAGCCGCCCGAACAGGGCAATGACCGGGAGCAGGAGGAGGACCACGCCCAGCAGCACCAGCGGGCGGGACCACCACCATTCGGCAGTGCCGGAGGCGGGCTTGGGGAAGTCCGTGAGCAGCAGCAGCCCCGCCATCGCTCCCAACAGCGGAAGGTGCCAGAGGTAAACCGTCATCGATCGCCGGCCCGCCAGCGCCACCACGGTCCGGACCCGGCGAACGGAGCCGATCCTGTCCAGCGCCGGCCTTGCGAGCTGCAGCGTCGCAGCCTGGGAAACGCCCAGCAGAAGAAGGCAGAAATTCGGCGGGTTCAGGTTTACCAGCATGTTGCCCCGGTACAGGCCCAGTCCGGTGAGGATGCCCAACAGCAGATTGCTTGCGGCGATCAGGCCCACGAGCCGCGACGAACCAAGCCGGGCAAGGCGGCCGTCCGCCATGAAAAAGCCGAGCTGCTGCACGGCGCACCACAGGAAGACCATGTTGACGTAGGCGATCAGCGGCATGGCGCCGCGGAAGCAGTCCACCGCCACCACGAGCGCCGCGAGGCCGGCCAGTGTCAGCCAGGGCGCCCGCCGGTGGAGCCGCTCCAGGAGCGGGATGTTCAGCTGGGCTGCGAGGTAGGCGGCCAGGAACCACAGCGGCATGCCGGCCCCGGTCGCCAGGAGCTGCACCACCTGGGGGTCCACGCCCAGCAGCAGGGCGCCCCACAGGCCCGCGAACATGACCGCCAGTAGTGCCGCCGCCGGCCGGATGAGGCGCAGCAGCCGGGCCCGGGCGAACGCGTAACCGTTGCCTCCGCGGTCCCGCAGCCTGCGCCAGGACTGTATTCCGGTGATGCCGCCGGCCACGAAGAACAGCGGCATCACCATGAAAATCCAGATGACAGGCTCGAACCAGTCCTGCACGGCCAGGGTGTTTTCAGTGGTCACCGTGCCGTCGGGATGCAGCACCGGGCTGGTCATCATGCAGTGGCTGATCACCACCAAGGCAAGGCAGAAGAACCGGGCAAGGTCTATGGCCAGGTCGCGGGGCGGGGAGGCCGTCCCCAAGCCGGAGGAATCCGCGCCCACGCCGGATCGTGCACGCCGCACTGCACCATCCATGGCGCCCCCTCCCCGACGCGGAACTGGCGAACCGTTTTGTAGGGTCCATTGTTTCGTAGGGTCCATTGTCCGCCGGGAGGGCAGCGAGGGCCAGAGGAGGCGAAGGGAGTCCCCTCTAGCGGCTGAGCATGCCCAACGTGGCGGCGGCAAAGTCCTTGGCCGAGGCATTCCAGTGGGCCAGCAGCCCCTGCAGGTTCTCGCCATCGGCGCGGTGCGCCGCCGTCTGCGCCTCGAGCGTGGCCAGCACGCCGGTGCGTAGCTCGGTGTTGAAGTTGACCTTGCCCACGTTCATCGCCGGGGCCTTGGCCAGCTCTTCCGCCGGGATTCCGGACGCACCGTGGAGGACCAGCGGGATACGCGTGCGCACGGCAATGTCCTGCAGGACGTCCCACCGAAGCTGCGGCTCGCCCTTGTACTTTCCGTGAACGTTGCCCACGGCCACGGCCAGCAGTTGCGCCCCAGTCCTTGCCACGAAGTCCTCCACCTGCGCGGAATCCGTGAGGCCGGCAACGTCGTTTCCGGCGGCGTCGTCGGAATCGGCGCCGAACGCCTTGTCCTCATCGCCGGCGAGCCCGCCCAGCTCGGCCTCCAGCACGACGTCGGTGCCGCCTTGAGCGTCCAAGGCCGCCCGGACTTCGCGAACCAGCGCGATGTTCGCCTCATATGGCAGGGGCGAGCCGTCAGCGAGGACGGAATCCGCCCCGGCAGCAACGGCCGCGGTGATGACATTGAGGTCCGACGCGTGGTCCAGCTGCACGGCAACCGGCACGGAGGCCTCGTCCGCCAGGCCCCGCAGGGCGGAGATGAGCCGCAGTCCGTAGGTGGTGGCTGCGGTCTTGGGAGCCACGAGCAGGATGACGCCGCGGCCGGCTTCCTCGGCTGCGCCCACAACGGCGAGGGCCGTGGTGAAGTCATAGCACGTGAAGGCGGGCACGGCGGAGCCCTGCTGCAACGCGGAGCCTACGAGCTCGTCGAGTTGCGTGCGCATCAGCCCGCCTGTGCGGTGCGCTTGGTGGGGGCCACGACCTTGATGACGGCGGAGTCGTCAGCGGCGGCCAGGCCATGGGCCTGGCCCAGCAGGTAGAGCTGCTCGGCGGCGGCGGCAACGGGCGTGGCCAGCCCGGCGCTACGGGTTGCCTTGCCGACGATGCCCATGTCCTTGACGAAAATGTCCAGGCGGCTGAGCACCTCGGCGCCGTCCTCGCTGTACGCCTCCAGGATGCGCGGGCCGCGGTTGGAGAGCATGAAGGATCCGGCCGCACCGGCTTCGAGGGCGGCGAGCGTCTTCGCCTGGTCCAGGCCCAGGGCGTCGGCCAGGGCCATGGCCTCGGCCGCGGCGGCGATGTGGATTCCGCAGAGCAGCTGGTTGACGGTCTTCAGCGCCTGCCCGTCGCCGGGCTTGTCGCCGACGACCGTCAGGGTGGAGGCGAGCAGTTCCAGGACGGGACGGGCGGCCTCGAGTGCCGCCGGCTCGGCGCCCACCACGATCAGCAGGTCGCCTTCGCCGGCACGCTTGGGCCCGCCGGAGAGGGGTGCGTCCACAAGCCCAACGCCGAATTCGGCCAGGCGGCTGACCGTGGCCGGAATCGCTTCGGTACCCACGGTGCTGGTCAGGATGACGACGGCGCCCGGCTTCAGCACCGAGGCCACGCCGTTCTCGCCGAAGAGGACGTCGTTGAGCTGTTCGCTGTTGCGAACGGCCAACAGGAGCGCGTCGGTGCCTTCCGCGGCTTCGCGGGCGGAGTCAAAGGTGCGCACGCCGGCCTCTTCAGCGAGCTGCAGGCGCGGTTCGGCAATGTCGAAGCCGTGAACGGTGAGCTGGCTCGCCAGGCGTGTGGCCATCGGCAGGCCCATTGCCCCGAGGCCGAGGACGGTGACTGTGTAATTCGCGGTCATGGTGTTCTCCGTTGAATGCGTGTTTGAGCTTGTTTCCGCTGATTGAGCTAATTTTCCGCTCATCGAGCCGTGATGTCCGCTGGTTGAGCCTGCCGAAACCGAGGCCCGGCAGGCTCAACCGGGGGATGGAATTAAAAGGTGTTGCTGAGCTTGCGGGTGACCTGCGCCAGTGACTCGTCGTCGCCCACGTTGCCGGCGAACACGATGTAGGGGATGCCCTTGGCCGGGCCGTCAACCGGCTCCCACAGGCTGACGATGCCGGGCAGCATGGGGCCTCGGACGATCGCATGCCGGATCTCCAGTCCGTGTGCGGCCACATCCGAGGACGTGATGCCGCCCTTGGCGATGACGAACCGCGGCGGGAAAGTCTTGAGCGTCCGGTTTACCACCGCGACGACGGCGGCGGACACCGTGCGCGCGATCCGCAGGCTTTCGGCCGGGTCGTCCGTCTTGATGAGCAGGCGGCTCGTGTGGACGATGACGTCACCGCCGTGAAGGCCTTCCACGACAGTGTCCACTGTCTGGTCGAGGTAGGCGTCCGCTTCATCGCCCAGCAGCTTTTCGACGTCGATCTCCACTATGCGGGCAGCGCTGTGCTGATCTGTGAGGACCTTCAGCTGCCGCGTGGTCACGCCGACGTGCGAGCCCACTACGATCAGGCCGCCGGCCTCGGACGGGATGTTGCCGGCGTACGCTTCCTCGCCGCTGAGTTCGGTCCGGATGTCCTGGCCGATTCTGGCGCGGACGAACGGCGGCCCAACGCGGTAGAGCAGCTTCTTGCCGCGGCGCTCTGCCTCTTCCAGCCCCAGTGCGAGGGCGCGGAGATCGTTCTCGGTGACGATGTCCGCCACGATCGGGGTGGAGGCAGTGGCAGGTTCGATCGCGTCAGCGATGGCCTTGGCGGAGACGTCCGCATCTCCAGTGCCGGCACCGGCCCGGATGATGTTGAGGTCCAGCACGATCACGGAGTCCGCAGGGAACTTGCCCTGCGACTTCTCCTCCACGTACTTGGCCATCTCGGAGTTGGCGAATCCGAAGGTCGCGTCCTTGGCGAATTCCGTTTCCGCGACAGGGGTGAGGTTCCCGGCGTCGGGCCCCGTTCCCCGGGTGTAGTGCACGCCCCCGATGGTCACACGGCCGGCATCGGGAAAGGCGGGGACGATTACGACGCCGTCCGTCGCCGCGCCGCTCTCCGCAGCCACGGTGGCGGCGATGACGTCGGGCTCGAGCGGGAAGTGCCCGCGGAGGGTCGAATCGCTGCGGCTGACGAAGCTGAGGTGGATTTCTCCCTCGCCGTCACGCGCGGCGGCCAGGGCGTTGCGCACGATTTCTTCGTTGCGGGCGGCGGCTTCGGCCGGGTCCAGGCTGCGGGTGTTGGTCAGCACGTAGACAGCGGCCTTACCCTGATGGAGAGCCCAGGTGAAGTCTTCGACTTCCCAGCGGGTGAGCACAGGCAAGTCGGCAACCGACTGGGTTCCGGTGGGGTCGTCGTCGAGCACCACCAGTACTCGGGGAGACGTCGCGGCAGAGGCCGCGACTGCGCTGGCCACCCGCTCGGCCGGGACGTGGAGCTCCGCGGGGAAAGCGGCCAGGATGTCTGCTTCAAGGGGCACTGTGCACTCCGTTGTGTCGAAACTATATTGCGGAACGATTGTTGTCAGATGTCAGACATCTGGCGTTTGATGCTAGTGTGGCATAACGCACACCGCGTGCGCAAGTAGACTTGTCAGACATACGGGCCTGACAAGGTGAACGGGGAAAATGGCACGCAAATCACTGGTGGGCGTCGTCGCTGACGAACTCCTGGACCGCATCATCGCAGGCGAATTCCCGCCGGGCGCCAGCGTGCCCGGCGAGCTTGAGCTGAGCGCGCGGCACGAGGTCAGCAGAATGACCGTCCGTGAAGCTATGAAAACTCTTGAAGCGCAGCGCATCCTCAGCGTGGAGCGTGGCCGAGGGACCTTCGTGAATCCGCTGAACCGCTGGTCGTCCCTGGAGGCCGTGCTACGGGCCGCCTCAGAGGGGCAGAACGGGCCCGCCGCCGCAATCCAACTCATCGAGCTGCGCAGGATGCTGGAAACGGGCGCATGCGAGCTCGCGGCGCAACGCATCACCGACGCGGAACTCGAGTCCCTGCACATTCAGGTCGAGGAGATGCGGGAAGCGCACCGCGTCCAGGATCTGGCCCGGTTCGTGGCGGCCGACCTCGCCTTCCACGACGAGATCCTCCACGCTTCCGAGAATGTTTTTGTGGCCGTCCTGTTCGAACCGCTGCACCGCGTCCTGGAGAAGCGGCGCACGGAAACGTCTCAGGTGCCGGCAATCCAGGAGCACGCCATCGGCCATCACCAGGGCATTTACGATGCCTTGGCCGCCCGCGACCCCCGCCGAGCCCGCGACGCAATGGACGCCCATATGCAGCAAACCCTGGACGACCTCAGAAGCTACGTCCTGGAAGCCTAGTCCAGCGGCTCCCCGTCCGATACTCTGCTGGAACGGCCCGCAGCCGGGTATCGATGACGATCACGAGGAGCGAAGTTGTCTAATCACACCTACAGCATTTCTGAAATTGTCGGAACCTCGACCGAAGGCGTGGACGCGGCCGTCCGCAATGGCATCGCCGAGGCAGCAAAGACCCTACGAAACCTGGACTGGTTCGAAGTCAAGGAAATCCGCGGCCACCTCGATAACGGCCAGGTGGCCGACTGGCAGGTGACCATCAAGCTCGGCTTCCGGCTGGAGCGCTGACCGCAGGGATCAGGTCAGTCCCGGGTCCACACTTGGACGGGGTCGCCGCCGCACAGGAGGCGGCGGCCACGGACTGAAAAATCCACCCAAAGCATTTCCTGGTGCGCGGAGACTTCATCGACGTGTCCGGCAACGAATCCGGAGCCGTCACTCTCAACCCATACCGCTTCGCCGGGAGCCAGCTCTGTCCAGCGCGCGGGCGCGAGCCGCGTCCCCGCTGAGGGCGGACGCTGCTGCAGGCTGTCGGCTTGGCTCACAGGTTTTGGGCCCGTCATTCCTGGCCAGTCATTCCTGGCCAGCGGCCCGGCGGCGCCACACGGTGGGCGTGCCCTGGTACGTCGGAAAGACCTGCCCCTCAAAGAACGTGTGGGCCTCGTCCGGCGACTGATCCGGGGTCCACAGGCCCGACGCCGGGCAATGGGTTCCCGTCGAGGCCGAACGCACGTGGCGTTCCCTGAGCAATGCGATGCGTTTCATCTTTGAATGCCATCCTTGGTGGTCGAAGAAGTTCTCCTCCAAGGCTAGGAAAACGGCCCCCGGCGCCCAATGGGCGAATGGATAGAATCCCGCCTACGGGCTGGGCAGCAGCACAACGGCGCAGCCTGATCAGGGAAGCTGGGCTCCCGGAACGCCGGCACCCCGGGTTTCCGGTGATTCCGGTGATTCCGGTGCGGCGGGAACGGAAGTCTCCCCCGCCGTCGCGATTTCCCGCCCGGTGCCCGCGCCGAGGCTGCCCAGCAGGGCCAGCGCATCCGCCGACGGCGAGCCCGGCTTCGCGGAAAACACCCGAAGCACCTGGTCCGGGTCGTCCGGCAGGACGAGGTTTTCAAAGTTCAGTTCCAGGTCCCCGACGGCGGGGTGATGGAGCCGCAAGCTGCCGGAGGAACGTGTTGCCACCCGATGGCCTGCCCACCACTGGCGGAACTGCTCGCTGTGCACGGCGAGCTCGCCCACCAGCTGATTGGCCTGCGCGTCGTTGGGGTGGCGCCCGACATCCACGCGAAGCGCGCCGGCAGCCTCGGCCGCGACCGCCTTCCAGTCCCGGAAGAGTTCGCGGGCCCGCGGATCCAGGATGAGCCAGCGGGTGAGGTTCCGCTCCCCCGGCGGCAACTCCGGAAAATCCGCGAAGAGCAGGAAAGCCATCCGGTTGCCCGCCAAAACGTCCGTGCGCCGCCCCAGGACAAGGGCAGGGACTTCGCCCACGGCTTCGAGCAGCTGGCGCAGGGCAGGACGCACGGCCTGGACCGGTACGGGCGAGCGCGCGGACTCGGCACAGTGCTCAAGGAGATTCATCATGTGGGCCTGCTCGCTGGCATCAAGCTTGAGGGCCCTGGCCACCGAATCGAGCACGGCCCGCGAGGGGTGGATGTTCCTGCCCTGCTCCAGGCGCGTGTAGTAGTCCGTGCTGACGTCCGCGAGCCGGGCAATTTCCTCCCGACGCAGCCCCGGAACGCGTCTGGCGCTGCCGCCGCCAGCCACTCCGGCATCTTCCGGTTTCAGCCGTGACCGCATTGCCTTGAGGAATTTGCCGAACTCGGCGCTCTGACCCATGCCTACCATTCTGCACCGCCCACGGGACCGTTTCTACAACGAAGGTAGGACTGCCAGTCCTAGGAAAAACAGGGACAGGCATAACTGCTGACTCGGGCGGTCCACCCCAATAGGCTCAGTGCAGAGCCAGCCAAATCCCCCCATCGAGGAGAACTCCCATGTCCCAGACATCAGAAACCGGCGTCCGCCAGGTCGCCCTCAACAACGGCGTCCGCATCCCCCAGATCGGTTTCGGCGTTTTCCAGGTCCCGGCGGAAGAGACCCAGCGGATCGTTGAAGAAGCCCTTGAAGCCGGCTACCGGCACATCGACACCGCGGCCGCATACCAGAACGAGGCCGGCGTCGGCGCGGCAATCGCGGCCTCCGGCATACCGCGTGAGGAAATCTTCGTCACCACCAAGCTGCGCAACGGTGAGCAGGGCTCCGCCGCCGAGGCCTTCGAAAACAGCCGCAAGGCTCTGGGCCTGGACGTCGTTGACCTCTACCTCATCCATTGGCCGGTGCCGTCCCAGGGCCTGTTCACCGAAGCCTGGCGGGCCATGGAAGCGCTCTACGTTGAAGGCCATATCCGTGCCATCGGCGTGTCCAACTTCCTGGAAGACCACCTGGATACCCTCTTGGCGATCGCCGGTGTCGTTCCCGCCGTGAACCAGATCGAACTCCACCCGACGTTCCAGCAGTCTGCGCTGGCCAGCAAGAGCCGCTCCCTTGGGATCGCCGTGGAGGCGTACAGCCCGCTGGGGCAGGGTGCAGACCTGAACGCCGCGGCTGTCACGGCCCTGGCCGAGGACAAGGGCGCCACACCGGCCCAGATCATCCTGGCCTGGCACCTGGCGGCCGGCACCATCGTGATCCCGAAGTCCTCAACGCCGGCCCGCATGCGGGAGAACATGGCTGCCGCGAACATCTCCCTGAGCGCGGCGGACCTCGAGTCCATCAACGCGCTGGACGCCGGCACCCGCGTTGGCGGAGATCCAGCAACTGCGGCCCACAGCCAGCTCTAGCTTCAAACAAGCCAACCGGGATCGAGGAAAAACCCATGCAGTACACCCACCTTGGCCGCTCCGGCCTGAAAGTCTCCCGTCTTTGCCTCGGCACCATGAACTTCGGCCCGCAGACGGAGGAGTCCGCTGCGCATTCGATCATGGATTCGGCGCACGAGTCGGGCATCAATTTCTTCGACACGGCCAACGTTTACGGGGGCGCCGAGCACCGCGGCTGGACCGAGGAAATCATCGGCCGCTGGTTCGCCAAGGGCGGCGAACGCCGTGAACGCACGGTCCTGGCGACCAAGCTGTACGGCACCATGACGGACCGCCCTAATGGGTCCAAGCTCTCGGCGCTGAACATCCGCCGCGCTCTCGATGCCAGCCTCAAGCGGCTCCAGACCGACTACATCGACGTCTACCAGTTCCACCACGTGGACCGGAACACTCCGTGGGACGAGATCTGGCAGGCCATCGAGGTAGCCGTGCAGCAGGGCAAGATCCTCTACTCCGGCAGCAGCAATTTCGCGGGCTGGCACATTGCGCAGGCACAGGAAGCCGCCGCCCGGCGCCACTACAACGGCCTGGTCAGCGAGCAGTCCATCTACAACCTGCTGACCAGGAACGTGGAGCTTGAAGTCATTCCGGCAGCCCAGCAATACGGGCTCGGAATAATTCCATGGTCCCCGCTGCACGGCGGGCTTCTCGGCGGGGTCCTGAAGAAAGAGCGCGACGGCGTCCGGCGCCTGGAGGGGCGCGCGCACGAAACGCTGAAAAAGCACCACGACCAGATCAGGGAGTACGAGGACCTTGCAGACGATCTCGGCCACGAGCCCGGCGACATCGCCCTCGCCTGGCTCCTCCACCAGCCTGCGGTGACGGCGCCGATCGTCGGGCCCCGGACCCAGGAACAGCTCGACGCCGCCGTCCGCGCGTTGGACGTCTCGCTGAACGACGACGCGCTCAAGCGGTTGGATGCCATCTTCCCGGGACACCGTACGGCCCCGGAGGACTACGCCTGGTGACTGCCCCGGGCAGAACGGCAGCCGCCGTCGGGCCGTGAACGGCGCGACGGCGGCTGCAGTCTATTGATAGCACCAAGTCGGTAGCGGCAGGCTGGCGCCGGCTACGGCTGGACTGATGAGCCGCTGGGTCCGGGCGGATGCTGGGGGTCTTCCAAGGCCGGGTCCTCGGGTTCGCCGGACTGCCCTTCGGGCGAGGCCTTGTCGGGCGAGGCCGGCGGAGACTGCGGGGGGATCGCGGGGTCCTCCGCAGGCGGGTTTTCCGCCGGGTCGAAGGGAAATTTACCGGACGGGTTGGTGGTGGAATCGTCGGGTTCTTCGCTCATCATCAGGCTCCTTTGCTGGTTGGGAGTGCCTGGCATCAGGTACGGCCGAGGTGGACTCCCGGCCGATCTCGCTCGTGCACCGACTACCCCCAAGCCATATCAGCGCAGTCCCGGTTAGTCCATAGCCCCGTCAGGGCGCACAGGCCATTCCGTCAGTTGACCAGTTCGGTCCCGGCCTCGAATCCAACCGGCTTCCGGTGGCTCCGCTCCAACTCGATGACGTCCCGTCCGAAGGACCCCACCAGCGTCAGCAAGGCCAAAACCACGGCTACGGCGCCGAGGCCTTCCGGCACACCAGGAGTGAGCGCCAGCAGGAAGGCAAACGGCTGGTAAGCGCCGATAATCTTCCGCAGCCTGTTCGGCCTGAGCACACCCCGCAAGGAGGGTCGGAGCTGCCCAGCGGCCACGAACGCGTACCACATCAGCCCGATGGCAAGGACCCAAGGGCCCATGCCGGGCGCCGCGGCACACGACAAGACCAGCACCAGGGCCGCGTCGGTTTGAACATCCAGGCGCGCCCCCGCCGGCGACGAACTGCCTGTCCTGCGCGCCACAGCTCCATCCACGGCATCGAGCACGAACGCCAGGCCGCCCAGCACAACAAAAAAGGCGCCCGGCGGGCCCCCACCCAGCAGGACGGGAACGGCCATGGTTGCGCAACATGCCACGAGAACGGCGCGGACAAGCGTCACGCGATCGGCGGGGGTGCTGCGACGGGGCTTGCGGCGGAGGATCGAAGCATCGGCGCTTGCCACCACCGCGACTCCGGCCGCCAGCGCCAAATACGGAACCGCGAACTCCCGAAGCGGGACTGCCACAATCCAGCTGCCAACCGCGAGAAATCCAGCCATCGCAGCAGCCGCATCCGTCAGGGCACTACGTCCCGCCGAGCTCTCCATATGCCACCTCGCGCTCATCGTAGCAACTTCCGGTCACGCTGACGGGCACTTGCGATTGGCCCTGTGCAAACAGCGGTCCATAGGAAAGACTTTTCGCATGGCTCTATCACCGCTCGTCGCCCTAAACGACGGCCACCGGATCCCGCAGATCGGACTCGGCACGTGGCCACTGAACGGCCGCGAGGTGGCCACCGCCGTCGTAAATGCAGTGGAAGCCGGGTACCGGCATATCGATACTGCCGTTAGATACGGAAACGAAGCCGGTGTGGGCGAAGGGATCCGGGCAACCGGCCTGAACCGTGAGGAGTTGTTCGTCACCACCAAACTCGACGGAGAATTCCAGGGCGGGGACAAGGCCCTGGCCGGCCTCGAAGGATCCCTGAAGCGGCTGAATATGGACTACGTCGACTTGCTCCTGATCCACTGGCCACTGCCCCGGCGCGGGGAGTTCATCTCTACCTGGAAGACCTTCGAACGGCTTCAGGGTCAAGGTAAGGCCCGCTCGATCGGGGTGTCGAATTTCAAGCCATCCCACTTGGAACAGCTCATGTGGGCGAGTGACGTGGTGCCCGCCGTCAACCAGATCCAGCTGAACCCTTCCGTCACGCGATCGGCCGACTGCGCCTACCACCAGCACCACGGAATCGTCACCGAATCGTACAGCCCGCTCGGGTCAGGTTCGGGCTTGCTCTCCGCGCCGGTGTTGCAGCGCATTGCCATCAAACACGGCAAAACCGAAAGCCAAGTGGTGCTGCGCTGGCATGTTCAACAGGGGCTCGTCACCATCCCAAAGTCCGCCGATCCACAGCGAATGAAAGAAAATATCGACGTCTTTGAGTTCGTCCTGGACGACGAGGACCTGGCGGCCATTAACACACTGGATGAAGGGCCGGAGGCTGGCGTGAACTCGGACGTCCAAGGTCACTGAAGGGTGGCAAAAGGCGTTCTCCCGCGAGTTTTCCGCAAACACCGACTGGCAGAAAAATAGTAAGCATGTTTAGTATTGAGCAGAAGGACGAAGCGTACCCGGCACACCGGGTGCCTCCTCAATGAAAGAAGAAGGAACGATAAAATGGGTTTTTTCGCATTTCTGATTCTGGGCCTCATCGCCGGCGCTATTGCTAAGGCCATCCTCCCAGGCCGGCAGGGCGGCGGCATCTTCATCACGCTGCTGCTCGGCGTCGTCGGAGCAATCCTGGGTGGGTTTATTGGCAGCGCACTCTTCGGCGTCGGCATCAACGAGTTCTTCTCGCTGTCCACGTGGCTGCTGGCAATCGGCGGCGCGATCATCGTGCTGCTGGTGTACGGCATGATCACCAGGCGCACCGCCCGCTAGACATAGCGCGGCCGAAGCCGGCCCCGGGTCATTTCCCGGGGCCGGCTTCTTAGCTAGAGCGCCTAGCAGGATGAAGCTTCACACCGTACTGAGCCCCCCACAAGAGCAGGAGTTCGCCATGAAATCCAAACTTCTCTTAGGCGTAGGAATTGCCGCCGGTTACGTGCTCGGATCCAGGTCCGGCCGGGCAGCGTACGACAAACTCAAAGCCCGCGCCGCCAGCATCTGGGACAGCAAACCAGTTCAGGACAAGGTTGCCGCCGCCACTGAGGCCGTCAAGGAAAGGGCACCCGAAGTGGGCGACCAGCTCTCTGAGGCAGCGCGGCGGGCCGGCACAGTGCTCAGTTCCGCCATGCACCGCGACGCTTCAACGGCCGGCGGCGGCGCTGCGTCCCCGTCAGCAGGGGCCGCCGCGTCAGGTGGCGACTCAGACAGTGAGCACGTTCCCGCGCACAGCACGCACCCGGAGACGGTCAACCTCGGCACGTCCGACGTCGAATCCGATCCTGCCCTGAACGATTCGTCGGGCCAGGACTGGTCCGATGAGGGCGGCGCCACTCCGGCAGGAGCCGCAACCAACGTGGACCCCAAGAGGCAGTAATTAAGGTGTAGTCCCCTGATTGCGGGATCCGATCGCGGACGCGCTCCGCGTCGGGTCCCGGTGCAATCTCGGGTCCTGGCCAAGTACACCCAGGGCCCTGATTTGTCCTCAGCATTATTGTCAGACCCCTCTGGCAGAGTTCTCGTATGGAAGCCATAGGGGAAAGCGCAAGCGGCACGGCGGTCCGGGCAACACTTCCGGGCCGCCGTATTTCGCAGCTGCGCGGCATTCCTGGTCCAGGGGCGTTTACCCCTGCCTCCCTGGCCTCCCTGGCCGGCGCACCCGCCGTGGCGGACACTTCTGCGTCCGACGGCGGGGCTGCCGCCGGCTTTGGTGCCGCCGGTTTTGGCGGGGCGAGCGACCGCCTGCAACTGTGCCTGGTGCTGCTGGAAGCCGCCGTCGAATCCGCACCCGGTGAGCTGGCCCTGGCCGGTTTCCCGGCCGCCGCGGATTTCGCCGGGCTCGCCGAAGAGATCGCCCGCCGGGCCGAGCACCTGCAACTCCCCAGTGCGGTGGCCGTGGACCGGACCCGCACCGAAGCGATCAACGCCGCCGGACCCGCACCGAAGCGATCAACGCCGCCGGACCCGCAAGCAAAGCCGCCGGCTGGACCACCGGCTGGGGCCACGACACCGAAGCCGCGGATGACGACGGCACCGCTGCCGCTGGTGCCTCTGGCTCGGCCGCGGCCGCTTCTCCAGACTCTGTTGCCGTTCCCACTTCACCCTTCGGCGCCGCCGCCAGCAACGGCCGGGTTTCGGCGGTGTCGCTGGCTGATGACGGGTGCCGGAACACCGCCGAGTTCCTCAGGGTCCGGCTACGGATCGGCACCGGGGAAGCCCGCCGCCGTCTCGCCCTGGCCTCCGCCGTCCCCCCCGCACCGGCATCACCGGCCAGCCCCTGCCCCCGGCCTGCGAAGAAACCGCCGCCGCCCTCGCCACCGGCACCATCGCCTCCCGCGCCGGCACCATCATCACCACCGCCCTGGGCCTCGTCCGCCACATCGCCGCACCCGAGGACCTCGCCCGGATGGAACACGTCCTGACCCGCACCGCGACCACCAACGACCAGGACTTCCTCACCCGCATCACCCAGCGCTGGACCGACGCCATCGACCAGGACGGCACCGAACCCAGCGAAGAAGACCTCCGCCACCGCCAAGGCACCTTCCTCCGCCGCCCCCGCCGCGGACTCCACCACCTCGAAATCTTCGCCACCCCCGACCAATACGAACACCTCCTCACCGTCATGAACACCGCCACCAACCCCCGCACCCCACTCACCACCGGCCCCGGAAACAGCGACGCAGACGGCGAGAACGGCACCACCACGGACACGAACGAAGGCACCGCTGCGGGACCTCACACCGGGCCGGGATTCGGCGCCGCAGCCGAGGCCGCCGCCGACACCGCCCACCTGGAACGCCGCACCCGGCCCCAACAACTCCTCGACGGCCTCATCGGCGCCTGCAAAACCGCCCTCGCCACCGCAACCCTGCCCGCCACCGGCGGCCTCCGACCCCAAGTCATGGTCACCATCAGCTACCAGGACCTCCTCAACCGCCTCGAAACCACCGCCACCAACGGAGCCCGCTACAACACCACCGCGAATCGCCGTCCCCGGTCCACCGGCGGCAACCAGCCCGGATCCCCCGCCGACGGGCTACCCGGCACCGCGACCGGCACCGGCACTTTCACCTACACCGGCCCCGTCACCCCCGCCACCATCCGCAAAATCGCCTGCGACGCCGACATCATCCCCATCCTCCTCGGCAGCGAAGGCCGCATCCTCGACATCGGCCGCACCACCCGCATCTTCCCGCCCCACATCCGCAAAGCCATCACCGCCCGCGACCAAGGCTGCACCTTCCCCAACTGCACCATCCCCGCCCCCTGGTGCGAAGCCCACCACACCACCTACTGGTCACACGGCGGACCCACCAACACCGACAACGGCACACTCCTCTGCACCCACCACCACCACCTCATCCACAAAGAACAATGGACCATCCACATGCAAACCGGCATCCCCTGGTTCATCCCCCCCCACCCCACATCGACCCCAAACAAACACCCCGCCGCAACCACCAACACCACAACTAAACCCACCCCCGGGAACGCAAGCCAGCCGACGCAACAGCGCGCAAGCCACGAGGGTGGCGGGCGCACGCACAGGGCGCCTGGTCACAGGTAGTTGAGGGCCAGTGGTAAGAGCGCTGGGGCAATCGGCAACGGGCGCGCCACGAGCCGAAGCAGAAAGCGGCCGAAGCAGAACGCAGACGGCGGACGGACACGTGCACGGCTGATCTTCAAGCCGCAAGCTGCCGGGGCCAACTACCGCCGTCCGATGACCACCGTCGCGTCCAGTTCCTCCGAATAGGCAATGCGGGGCGTCAGGCCTCCTTGGGTCATGGCCAGCGCGGTCTGGTGGGCCTGACGGCGGCTCGTTTCAATGAGCAGGTGCCCTCCTGCCTGGAGCCATGCAGGGGCTTCCGCGATTACCCTTCGCTGGACGTCGAGCCCGTCCGGCCCTCCATCAAGGGAGACCCGCGGCTCGTGATCCCGGGCTTCGTGGGGCATGCTGCTGATGGAAGCAGTGGGCACGTAGGGCGCGTTGACCGCCAGAATGTCAACGCGCCCTCGCAGTCGGGCGGGCAGGGCCGCATAAAGGTCGCCTTCATGAACGTCGCCGCCTGCCGGGACAACGTTCCCGCGGGCGCAGCGCACTGCGGTGGGATCGACGTCGGCGGCATGCAACTCGATGCCTGTGACTGCCGCGGCCAACGCGGTGGCCACCGCACCTGAGCCACAGCAAAGGTCCACGACAATCCGCTCCGGCCGCGTCGCGAATGGTTCCATCACCGCAGTGGCCCTCGCTGCCAGCGCCGTGCCTCCGGCGCCGGCCGGTGCGACCGCTGGTCGTGAGTCATAAGCATCCGGACCGGAGGCTGGTGCCCCAAGCAGCACGGCGGCCTCACGGACAATGAGTTCGGTGCGCCGGCGTGGTACGAAGACCCCGGGTTCCACCGCGATCCGCAGGCCGCAGAACTCGGCCCAGCCAAGGATATGTTCGAGTGGAAACCCGCCAACCCGCCGTTCGACCGCGGCGGCCAACTCACTTGGGGAGAACGGGGCGGCAAGAAGGAGTTCGGCTTCGTCCTCGGCGAAGACACAACCTGCGGCGCGAAGCTGGGCGATGACGGCAGAACGGGAAAGAGATGGATGAGCAAACGGCATGGGAGCGTCCTTCGGTTGAAAGATGGGCACTCCGCGCATCGGCTAGCTCCGTTGGTCCGGACGGCAGCCGGCAGGGAGAACCCAGGCTGGCATTGCAGTAATGGTTCCCACCTCCCCCGGCTCTCCAAAGCGGCGCGCACTTCGGCGCCTGCGAATCTTCATGTTATCTGACCCGGAACCGGGCAGCTCTTGGCAAGATGGAGCCATGACGCCCAGCGAAAACCAGCCGCTCATCTGGACCGGCTCCTACACCTCGGACAGCGGCGGACACGGCGCGGGAATCGGAGCCATCTCGGTGGCCCCGGACGGAACCCTCACGTGGCGCGGCACCGCTGCGAAGGCGGATTCGCCGTCCTTCATTGCGGTTCACCCGTCTCTGCCCATGGTCTACGCCGTCGGCGAGACGGCCAAAACCGTCCAGGCCTACCGCCGGAGGGGGGAATTTGGGCTCGAAGCGGCTGGTGAACCGTGGGCCGCCGGCGAGGCTGCGTGCCACGTCGCCGTCGACCCCGGGGGCAGGTTCCTGATAGTTGCCTGCTGGGGCGACGGCCAGGTGCTGCTCTACGGGCTGGATGCCGACGGCGGCATGACCGCCCGCTTCGCAGCGGCGCCT
Organism: Arthrobacter sp. KBS0703; assembly: GCF_002008315.2. Taxonomy (NCBI): domain Bacteria; kingdom Bacillati; phylum Actinomycetota; class Actinomycetes; order Micrococcales; family Micrococcaceae; genus Arthrobacter; species Arthrobacter sp. KBS0703. The sequence continues at coordinate 3,579,444 of NZ_MVDG02000001.1, forward strand.
TCCGCGGATCCTTACGACGGCGGCCGGGCAAGCCGCGCCCACGCGAGCCTGATGCTGGCCGACGGCAGGATCATGACAACTGACCTAGGCCATGACCTGCTGCGCATCTGGCACTACCTGCCCGAGGCTGGCCTGTCACTCGATCACGAGGTGCTGCTTCCTAAGGACAGCGGACCCCGCCATCTGGTGCAGCATGCCGACGGAACCGTGTTCGTGGTCTCCGAGTACTCCATCGAGGTTTTTGCCGTGCGGGCTGCGTCCGGTGCGGGACCATTCGAACTCGTCGGCGAAGGTCCGGCAACGGCCGGCCGAGCCCTGGAAGGCGATTCGGCAGCGGAGATTGCGCTCTCCCCCGCCGGTAAACATGTGTATGTGGGAGTCCGGGGTTCCAACCGGATCTGCGTGCTGGAGGTCAGCACGACCGGGCAACTTCGCCCCGTCATGGACTTTCTCAGCGGAGGCGATTGGCCGCGGCACCACCTGGTCCGCGATGGCTGGCTTCACGTGGCCCACGAGCGTTCCCACGACGTGACGACTTTCCGCCTTGACCCCGAAACCGGCCTGCCCGGAGGCGTGCACCACCGGCTCGTTACGGGTTCCCCTACGGCCCTGGTTGTGGCAAGCTAAGCCACAAATCGACAAGCCCAATACAGGATTCGTCATTCCTATTACCAAGACCTACAGCGACACTTACGTCGTTGTAACGATGACTTTTGGGTCGGGCAGGTCGCCCGGCAGGTCATCCGGACGGACCGGGACAAGCAGAGTCGCTTCGCGGAAGGTTTCAGCCATGTTCACCAGCTCTGTCCACGTTTTCTCCCGTGCCGCGGCCGCGGCGTCCGCCCTCCTCCTTGTGGCAGTGGCCGCTCTTCCCGCCCAAGCGGCACCCGGCACAACGGCACCGGCCACAACGGCACCGGCCACAACGGCACCCGGCACATCGGGGCCGGGCTCGCCATCAGGTGACCGGCCGCCGTCGGGCGCTCATTCCCTGCGGGCGCCGGTAACTGACGAGAACTTCTACTTCGTCATGGCGGACAGGTTCAGCAACGGAAACGCGGCCAACGACGACGGCGGCCTCGGCCCGGATCCGATGGTGTCCGGCTTCGATCCCCAACGCAAAGGTTTCTACAACGGCGGCGACCTGAACGGGCTGCTGGACAAGATCGATTACATCCAAGGCCTGGGGACCACGTCCATCTGGCTGACGCCCAGCTTCAAGAACAAGGCCGTTCAGCCGGAGGACAACTCCGCCGGTTACCACGGGTACTGGGTCACGGACTTTACGCAGATCGACCCCCATCTGGGCACCAACGCGGAGCTGAAGGCGCTCATTGACCAGGCCCATTCGCGCGGAATGAAGGTGTACTTCGACATCATCACCAACCACACGGCGGACGTCATCGGGTACAAGGAAGGCGCCCGCTCCGGCTACGTGTCCAAGGACAAGGCGCCCTACCGCACAGCCTCCGGGGCGGTCTTCGATGACCGCGACTACGCCGGCAAGTCCGACTTCCCACAGCTCGACGCAGAAAAGTCCTTCCCCTACACGCCGGTGCTTGACCCCGCCGAGAAGAACCTCAAGGTTCCCGCCTGGCTCAACGATCCCACGCTGTACCACAACCGCGGGGACACCACCTTTACCGGGGAGAACTCCTTCTACGGAGACTTCTTCGGCCTGGATGACCTCTTCACGGAGCACCCCAAGGTGGTCGACGGCATGAAGGACATCTACAAGACCTGGATCAGGGATTTTGGCGTGGACGGCTTCCGGATCGACACGATGAAGCACGTCAACGACGAGTTCTGGCAAGATTTCGGCCCCGACGTTCTCAGCTACGCGAAGGAGCAGGGCAAGAACGAGTTCTTCATGTTCGGCGAAGTCTTCGACACGTCCAAGAGCTTCACATCGCAGTTCACCACGCGCAACAGCATGCAGGCCGTGCTGGACTTTCCGTTCCAGGACGCCGCCCGCAATTTCGCGTCCCGGAGCCAGGATGCCAGGCAGCTGGCAACCTTCTTCAACGGGGACGACTGCTACACCGATGCCGACTCCAACGTGTACCAACTGCCCACCTTCCTGGGCAACCACGACATGGGCCGGATCGGCAGCTTCATCAGCTCGGACAACCCGGACGCGAGCGATGCCGAACGCGTGGCCCGCGACGAACTGGCCCACGAGCTGATGTACTTCTCCCGCGGCAACCCGGTGGTTTACTACGGCGACGAGCAGGGGTTCACCGGCTCCGGCGGTGACCAGGACGCCCGCCAGACACTGTTCGCCAGCAAGGTGCCTGAATACCTCGACGACGACCTGCTCGGCACCGACGTGACGCATGCGACCGACAACTTCAACACCGGGCATCCGCTGTACGGCAAGATCAGTAAACTGGCGAAGCTGGCCAAGGACCATCCCGCCCTTCGCGACGGCGCCCACCAGCACCGTTACGCGGCGGACGGCCCCGGCATCTACGCGTTTTCCCGCACCGACTCCAAGGACCAGCGCGAGTACGTGGTGGCACTGAACAACAGCGAGCAGCCCCAGACGGCGGCCGTCCCCACGTACATCGCGAAGCGCAACTACAGCCTCATCTACGGGGCGGCGGCCGCCGACGCCAAGACGTCCGCGGACGGAAAGCTGACCGTCACGGTTCCGCCGCTGTCCGCGGTCGTCTATGAGTCATCCGGCCGGATTCCGAAAGCCAAAGCGGCACCGGCTGTCTCGCTTCGGGCCCCCACCCCCGCGGCGCCCACCGGCGCCTCCCAGGGTGATAACGGCAGGATGCAGGTGACGGCCGACGTCGGCGGTACTTCGTTCTACGAGGTCACCTTCCAGGCGAGGAGGCCCGGCGGACGGTGGGAGCCCATCGGCACGGATGACACGGCCCCGTACCGCGTGTTCCACGACGTCGCCGGGCTCAACCCAGGTGCCAGGGTGGAGTACCGTGCCGTGGCACTGGACAACGCGGGCCACACGTCCGTCAGCAGCGCGCGGGCCGTAACGGTTCCCGCGCCCGCACTGACCATCCAGCAGCCGGCGGAAGGCAGCACGGTCCAGGGGAACGTGGAAGTGGTTGCCACGGCGGATCCGGAAAAGGCCAGCCACGTGGTGGGCTTTGAGCGGAGCGTGGCCGGCGGTCCGTGGAGGGCGGTCGGCGAGGCCGATTCATCCTCGCCCGCCTACACCGCGACCGACGATCTGGCCGCGCTGAACCTGGCAGACGGCACCGAGGTGCGCTACCGGGCAACGATGGCCGGTTCAGGTTTCAACGTGGTGAGCGGCGTGCGGACCGTGCTGGTCGGAGCCGCACCGCAGCCTGAAAGCGTCACCGTGGCGGGCAGCCTCAACAGCGAAATGGGCTGCCCTGACGACTGGCAGCCCGCGTGCGAGTCGGCGTTCATGACGCTGGACCCGGCCAGCCGCATCTGGAAACTGACCGCGGACCTTCCCGCCGGCCAGTATGAATTCAAGGCCGCCATCAACGGTTCCTGGGACGAGAACTACGGCCAGGACGGCGCCCCGAACGGGTCCAACGTCCAGTTGAATCACGACGGCGGTCCGGTCACCTTCCGGTACGACCACAGCACGCACGTGATTACTGCCGGATGAACGAATTGGGCTCCTAGCCGCGCAACGACTCCTCCACCGCGGCCAGCAGCGAGTTGAACCGCTCGTTGCCGGCCAGGCTGTCGAGCAGGACGGATTCGCCGTCGGAATCAGCGAGCGGGACCTGCCAGTTGGGGTACTGAGCCGACGTTGTCCCTGGCTGGTTCTGCACCCGGCGTTCGCCCACGGCATCCACGAGCGCCACACCGAGCAGGACCGACGGGGACTGCGCGAGCAGGCGGTGCAGTGCCTCGATCCGCTCCTGCTCGGTGCCGGGCTCGTCGGGGGGCAGGAGACCGCGCTGCCGGAGCAGGCCCATCATTTTGTCCAGCTTGGCGTTGTGCTCCAGCCGTTCTTCCTCCGCGGACCGTTCCAGCAGGCCGAGCCCGTTTCGGAGGGTCACGTGGTCTCCGGCGAGGTAACCCGCGGTCGGCGGGAGGTCGTGCGTGTTCACGCTGGAGAGCGCCTGCACACGGTACCGTTCCGGCGGAAGCGGGGCGTCGCCGTCGTTCTCAAACCACAGAATGGAGGTGCCCAGAATCCCGCGTGCGGCAAGGTAATCCCGCACCCAGGGCTCGAATGTGCCCAGATCTTCCCCAATCACTACGGCGCCGGCGCGCTGGGCCTCCAGCGCGAGGATCCCGATCATGGCGTCGTGGTCCAGGCGGACGTAGGCGCCGTCCGCCGGCGAGTTGCCCGCGGGCACCCACCAGAGCCGGAAAAACCCGAGAATGTGGTCCACCCGGATCCCGCCGGAATGCTGCAGCACGGTTGCCAGCATCTCCCGGAACGGCTGGTAGCCCGCTTCGGCGAGGCGGGTGGGATGCCAGGGCGGCTGGTGCCAGTCCTGGCCCAGCTGGTTGTACATGTCCGGCGGCGCCCCCACGCTGACGCCGGGGGCGAGGACGCCGCGCAGCGTCCAGGCGTCGGAGCTTTGGAGGTCCGCCCCGACGGCCAGGTCATGGACGACGCCGAGACGCATCCCGGCACGCCTGGCGGTGCGCTGGGCGGATTCGAGCTGTTCGTCGCAGAGCCACTGCAGCCAGCGGTGGAAGTCGATCCGTTCCGAGAGTTCAGTCCTCAGCCTCTCGAGCAGCGGCGACCCGAGCGCCGCCGCGGGATCGGTCCAAAACGGGTCATCGGCGTCAAGGTCCTCCCGCACGGCGCACCAGAGCGCGAAATCGTCCAGGCCGGCACCTGCCGCGCGGCAAAAGTCCTCAAACGCCTGCTGCCGGGAGGGCGAACGGCGGGCTTGGTGCAGCAGTTCCAGCGCGGCCAGCTTCGCGGCGTACACGGTGTCCCGGTCCAGCCGGGTGGTGTCCTTGTTCAGCTTCTGCGCCTGTTTCCTGAGGCTGTGAATGACTGCCTGCGTTTTCGGTTTCAGATAGGCCAGCTCGGGGATCGCCTCGATCCTCAGGTAGAGCGGGTTGAAGAAACGCCGCGTGGACGGCGAATACGGGGAGGGCTCCATCGGCGGCACGGGCTCCGCAGCATGCAGCGGGTTCACCAGCACATAGTCGGCGCCGTGGGCACCCGCGAGCGCGGCCAGTTCCGCAAGGTCGGCGAAGTCGCCGATGCCCCAGGACCGCTTGGAACGTACGGAGTACAACTGTGTGGCAAGGCCCCAGCCGCGGCGCTCCTCCAGCGCGGCGGCCGTGGACAGCCGGGCGGGAACCACCACCAGCGCGGCCTCCGCAACCTTGCCATCGGACTCAGCCCGCAGCGTGTGCCAGCCCAGGCCGGTATTGTCCGGCACGTCGAAGGTGGCCCGGCCGATGCTCACACCGTCTACGACGCGCGGCTCCACCCAGATGTCCTGCTGCGGGGCGACGAGCTCCCGTCCGTCCTCCGTTGAGACAGTCAGGCGGACCGCGGCGCCGTGCCGGACATGAACCGGGACCAGCGCCGGGGCGCCTTCCTGGGCCACGACGGCGGGAGGCAGCATCCGCCGCCAGGGCGCCAGCTCCGCGTCGGCCAGTGCCGCCTCGATGAGCTGGTCCGTGCTGGCCTGCACACCCAGGGCGGCCAGGACGCGGACGAGTGTGGCCGGCGCAACCTCATGCGGCAGCCCGTCCCAGCCCTGATACGACGTCTCCACACCGTGGACCTCTGCGAGCCAATGCAAGAGCTCGGGGCTGACGGAACCGGCGAGCCCCGGCTCGTTATGCTGGGAATCAGCTTGCTCCCGTGCGGTGCCCGCAGCCGTCTGGTTGGCGTCCGGATCGGCCGGTGTTCCGGACGATGCCTCGTGCTGGCTGGGAGCCTTCATTTATGTCCGCCTCGTCTGCTGTGATCGGCCCGAAATTACAGTGCTGCCCGTTGCGGCCGGCCGCTTTTCAGCATGGGCGCAACTGCTGGTTCCGATTATTGCAGGGCGACGCCGGGCCGGGTCCAGCGCTACGGGCCATGACGCGTGTTGCCCAAGGCTTCGGGGCAAAGGGCTAGGCGCTGGGTGAGGCGGGCCGCAGGGGTCCTGCCCGCATTCGGGAACACGTAGCTCAGGATGCGGTACAGGCCTTCTGGAGCCGGGCGACAGAGTCGCTGGGAACCTGGTCTCCGGCCTGGGCAATCTCCCTGAGGGGGGCCGTGATCTCGGACGGAACTCCGGCGGTTTCGGCGCCGGCCACGAGTCCTGTCAGTGCAGCCTTGTCCGACGCGCTGACCAGTCCGTCCTCCAGCAGAGCGCAGATCTGGCCCTTCACCTGCTCGGCCGCGGCGTTGGCAACTCCGGACGCCGCCGAGCTGGCCGCGTTCTGAACCGCTCCCTGGGCCTGGCCGCAGCCCGCCAGAAATACCAGCGCGGGGAGCATGGACAGTGCGAGGAAGGAACGTTTCATGCTGCCAGCCTAACAACCGGCTGATGGCAGCCGGTGCAGGCCAACGCCGGAGCCAGCGCCGCCTAGCGTTCCGCCTGACAACGGTGTCGGCGTTGCTGCGGGCCTTTGCTTGCCGCAGGTGGGCCCCAATAACAGTCAACGGCGACTTGCGGTTGGCAGGGTTAGCCGCCAGATTCGACCGTTGACTTGTCTCGTGGACATCACCTAGCGTTCCAGACACTGACAACGTTGTCTGCGGGAGGACACGCGCGATGAAGGGCGATCTTAGCAAGATGTACACCAGAAAATCACGAAGAATGCAGGCATGCACTGCGCTGATCACGGCGGGTCTCAGCCTGGCCGCGGCACTGGCCGGAGCAGGACCAGCACCGGCAGCCGGAACCGCAGGCGCGGCGGGAACGGCAGGAGACGAGCAGTACCGCCCGGCCATCCATTTCACACCGAAGCAGAACTGGATGAACGATCCCAACGGGATGGTCTACTACAAGGGCATCTACCACCTCTACTACCAGCACAACCCGTCGGGAAACACGTGGGGAAACATGTCCTGGGGCCACGCCACGTCCACAGACCTGGTGCACTGGAAGGAGCAGCCGCTGGCCATCCCCACAGACGACCAGCAGGACATCTTCTCCGGCAGCGTGGTGGTGGACACGAACAACTCGTCCGGGTTCGGAACCGCCGGGAAACCACCCATGGTGGCAATCTTCACCAGCGCCTACAAGGACGCCTCACCATACCGGGGGCTGCAGGCACAGTCGCTGGCCTACAGCCTCGATGACGGCCAGACCTGGACAAAGTACGCCGCCAACCCGGTGCTCAACCGCAATTCGGCGAACTTCCGCGACCCCAAGGTGTTCTGGTACAGCTCGCCCGGAGGGGGCGGCTACTGGGTGATGGCTGCGGTCGAGGCAACGGAACACAAGGTGCTGCTCTACAAGTCCAGCAACCTCAAGGACTGGACGCCGCTCAGCGAGTTCGGTCCGGCCAACGCCACGGGCGGGCTGTGGGAATGCCCCGACCTCTTCCCGCTCGCGGTCGACGGCGATCCGGCGAACGTCAAGTGGGTCATGGTGGTCAACATCAATCCCGGCGGTGTGGCAGGAGGATCGGCCGGCCAGTATTTCGTGGGCAAGTTCGACGGCACCACCTTCACTTCCGAGAGCACGAAGGCCAGCGACTCATTGCCCGCCGGCACACCCCTTGCAGGCTTCAACGACGGCACGTACAACGGCTGGACGGTGGCCAACGAACCCGGCAACCGGAAGAACGGGCCGTTCGGGGATGCCCCCGCGGCCGGAACCCTGCCAGGGCAGAACGCCGTCACCGGTTTCGCGGGCACCGGACTGGTCAACTCCTTTAACGACGGCGACTGGCCACTCGGCTCCGTGAACTCCCCGGAATTCACGGTGGACAGTGACTACCTCAACTTCCTGGTGGGCGGGGGCCAGCATCCGCGCGTCTCGGACAAGCTCGACAACACACCGCCGCCCGGCGACCTGCTGTTCAACGGTTTCGAAGTCGCCGACGGTTCCACCCTGGCCGACGCCGGCTGGACCGGGACCGGCGATCTCGCCCCGGCGTTCCAGCCCGCCACGGCGGGCGGTGACTTCTTCATCGGCGCAAAGCGCATCAACACGTTCGAAGCGGGCGGAGCTCCCGGTGACGACAGGCAAGGAACCATGACGTCGCCGTCGTTCATCCTGTCCCGGAACTTCATGAGCATGCTGGTGGGCGGCGGGCACCGCACGGCGGACTCGGGCCAGGTTCTCGAGGCCCAGCTGCTGGTGAACGGCAACGTGGTGCGGCGCCTGGCAGGCGACGACGCCGGGGCCCTGAACTGGAAGGGCTGGGATGTGTCGGAATTCGCCGGACAGCCCGCACAACTGCGAATCGTGGACCAGGCCACGGGAGGCTGGGGGCACCTCACCCTTGACCACGTCATGCTCACCGACCAGGCGGCCGTTCCGCGCTCCGACGAGACCACCGTGAACCTCGTGGTCGGCGGCCAGGTGGTCCGGACGGCCACCGGCGCGAACAGCGAAGTCCTGGACTGGACATCCTGGAACGTCGCGGAATTCAAGGGGCAGCGGGCCACCATCAGGGTGGTGGACAACAACCGGTTCGGCTGGGGCCACATCCTTGCCGATGAGTTCGTGGCATCACCCCGGCCGGCAACGCCCAGGCTGCAGTCCTACGACTGGCTGGATTACGGCCGCGACTACTACGCGTCCGTTTCCTTCGGCAACATGCCCCAGGACAAGCGCATCATGCTCGGCTGGATGAACAACTGGGACTACGCCAACAGCATTCCGACGACGCCCTGGCGCAGCGCCATGTCCCTGCCCCGCCAGGTTGCGCTGACCCAGACCTCAAGCGGGCCGCGGCTGACGCAGAAGCCCGCCCAGCAGGTGGATGGCCTCGGCACCGGGGTGAGCTATGCGGAAAAGCATGCGCGCAACATCGCCCCGGGCACCCATCCGCTACCGGCGGCTGCCTTTGGGCAGGTGCAACGGATCGACGTGACGCTGGCGCCCGGGACTGCGTCGAAGTCGGGAATCACGGTGCTCGGGAACGGCGGCACGTCAACCGTCATTGGCTATGACAAGGCAGCCGGGGATCTGTACGTGGACCGGAGCAACTCCGGAAACACTGCCTTCCACCCGCTTTTCGCCTCGGTGGAGTCGGCGCCTGTCACGGTGGATGCCAGCGGCAACGTGACCCTGCGCATCTACGTCGACCGGTCATCGGTGGAGGTCTTCGCCCAGAACGGGCTGCGGACCATCACGGACCAGGTCTTCCCCGATCAGGGTGCAAACCAGGTGGCACTCTTCGCCGAAGGCGGCACCGCCCAGCTGAAGTCGATCACTGTCACGCCGCTGGCCAACTCCATGTCCGGCGCGGCGGACAAGCCCAGTAAGAACCGGGGCTAGCGTCCCGGGCTGGTCCCATCAGCTCACTGAGACAGCAGCGAAAGGGCCGGTGCCCGCATGAATTATGCGGGCACCGGCCCTCATCGTTGCCAGGCACAGCCTGCAGCGCGAATCAGTGAACCGGCTGGAGCCAGGTCAGCACCGAGCCGTCCTCCTCGATGTGATCCGCCAGTTCGCCGTTGAACGTTGCCCCGTAATCCGCGCTGATGTGCTCTTGGAATGCCGCGTCGTCCTCGTAGACCTCGAATACGAAGTACTCCCGGGGATTGTTTTCCCGGGTGTACGGGAGGAACAGCTGGTTGCCAGGCTCGCTGCGGACCTTTTCTGTCAGTTCGCGCATCATTTCCGCGACGCGGGCTTCGCTGCCGGGCTTCACGGTGAATTCGGCGTACAGCGTTTTGGTCATGGGATTCCCCTCTGGTGGATTGATGTGGTTTGGGATCAATATGGGCCGGTTGAAACTAGGCAGGCGGCCGGGTGCGGCTCAGTGCGGCGGCCGGATCTCCCCGGATCCCCGCTGAACGAGTTCCGACGGGACGACATACGTCTGCGGGGCGCGCTGGTCGCCGTCGATCCTGGCCAGGAGCCGCTCCGCGGCGAGCTTCCCGATCCGCTCCGGATGCTGCGCGATGACGGTGATGCCGGGGTCCATCATGTCCGCCAGGGTGAAGTCGTCGAACCCCACCAGGGCCACCCGCTTGCTGGCACCGAGCTCCTTCAGAGCCCGCATGACCCCGAAGGTGACGAGGTTCTGGCTGGAGAAGATGGCGGTGGGCGGATCGTCGGACCTCAGCAGCTCAAGGGCCGCCTGGCGGGCTGCCTCCTCGTTATGCAGGCCCTCGAGCACTGGAACCGAGGAGGTCGCGATGCCAGCCCGGCCGAGTTCCTCGATGAAACCCCGTCTGCGTTCGCGGGCTGTTTGGATGTCTGTACGGTCACCCAGGTAGGCGAGCTTGGAGTGGCCGTGTGCGATCAGGTGGCCGGCGGCCATGGCTGATCCAACGGCGTTATCCGTCACCACGGCGTCCGCCTCGATGCCCACGGGTTCGCGGTCGATGAAGACCATGGGCAGGTCGCGTGAGTGCTCCGGGATGACGTAGGACTGGCTTTTCGCGATGGGCGTCAGGACCAGGCCGTCCACACGCCGGCCCAGGAAGGCGGCAACCAGGGCTTTCTCCCGTTCCGGGTCGTCGTCGAGGCTGGCGGCAAAGACCGCAATGCCTCGAGCGGTCAGGGCGTCCTCCATGGCGCGGTGAATCTCGCCGCTGAAGGGGTTGGACACGCTTGGCAGCAGGAGACCGATGGAAAGGGTCTGGCGGCCCGCCCGGCGAAGGCTTCCCGCCGCCATGTCCAGCTGGTAATTGAGCTGCTGGGAGGCGCCGAGGACGCGCTGGCGGGTTGCCTCGGACACGCCCGGCTCATCGTTCATCACCCGGGAGACGGTCTTGATTCCGACGCCGGCCAGTGCCGCGACGTGGCGCATCGTGGGCCGGTTCTTTGTCGGCTCAGGCTGGTAACGATTAGACATCGTTGTCATTAGTAGGGTCCTTCATCATGGAATTTCACTTGACTGTACCTTGTGATCTTGATTACATGATGCATGACATCGTTGTCAGGCACCAGAAGTGCCACGAAACCAGGAGATTCAATGTTGAGTTCCAAAGCCCCGCGGACAGTCACCCACCGCCTGCTTGCCATCGGTGCAGTTCTGACCCTCGGCACGCTCAGCCTGACCGCTTGCGGCGGGAGTTCCCCAAGCACCTCGTCAACCGGAAGCTCTTCGGCCGAGAAGGTCGGCGTGTCCCTGATTGTGAAGACCACCTCGAACCCGTTCTTCGTTTCCATGCAGGACGGCGCAAAGAAGGCCGCCGAAACCGACGGCGTGGACCTCAAGCTCGCAGCCGGCAAGGCCGACGGTGACGAAGAGACCCAGATCCAGGCCATCGAAAACGCAATCTCCAAAGGCGACAAAGGCATCCTCATCACGCCCAACGGCCCTTCCGTCGTGGATGCGCTGAAGAAAGCCAAGGACGCCGGCCTGTTCGTCATCGCCCTGGACACGCCGCCGGACCCCGCTGACGCCGCCGACATCACTTTCGCCACCGACAACTTCGCCGCTGGTGAACTGATCGGCAAGTGGACGGCCGCGCAGCTTGGCGGAAAGAAGGCCACCATCGCGCTGCTGGACCTGTTCGACGACAAGGTCGTCTCCGTGGACTACAACCGGGACCAGGGCTTCCTGACCGGCCTCGGCATCGACACCGCGGACAAGAAGAAGAACGGTGACGAGGCCAAGACCGGCAAGTACACCGGCGGCAAGGGCGGCGACTACGAGATCGTGGGCAGCCAGGCAAGCCAGGGTGCTGAGGACGGCGGCCGGACCGCCATGGAAACCCTCCTCGCCAAGAACCCGAACATCAACGTGGTCTACACGATCAACGAGCCGGCTGCGGCCGGTGCCTTCGAGGCGCTGAAGTCCGCCGGCAAGGAAAAGGACGTCTTGGTGGTGTCCGTGGATGGCGGCTGCTCGGGCGTCAACAACGTCAAGGCCGGCGTCATCGGCGCCACTGCCCAGCAGTACCCGGTGAAGATGGCGGAATTGGGTGTCAAGGCCATCGTTGAGCTGGCCAAGACCGGACAGAAGCCAGCCAACTCAGAAGGACTGGACTTCTACAACACCGGCGTCGAGCTCGTCACGGACAAGGCCGTAGACGGCGTCAAGAGCATCACCACGTCCGAGGCCTCCAAGATCTGCTGGGGCAAGTAGCCAGCGTGGACCTCGCACCGCGGGAAGGTGCTGAAGTTGCAGTACCTTCCCGCGGTTCACAGCGCGAGAATTGACTGCAGAAGCAGCAGCCGCCGCACCAGCACCAGCCGAACCAGCCCCAGCAGGACCTTGAAGTTCAGGAGCAACAGTGACCCAGCAACAGACCGCCGGCCCGCCCGCCGCAGGGCATGCAGACCCGGCCGAGGAATTCCTCGACCGCCAGACCCCGCTCAGCCGAATCCGCAACATCCTCCACCGCTATCCCGCACTAAGCCCGGCCATTGTCCTGCTGGTTGCGGTGGTGGTCTTCGGGCTCCTCAATGAGAGGTTCCTCCGGGTCGAGAACCTGTCCTTGATCACCCAGCAGGTTTCGGTGGTGGGAACCCTCGCCATCGCCCAGACCCTCATCATCCTCACCGCCGGCATCGATCTCTCGGTGGGCGCCGTCATGATCCTTGCCTCCATGGTGGTGGCACAGCTGGCCGTCGGCAGCGGCGCGCCCGCTCCGCTCGCTCTCCTCCTTGGCCTCGTCGTGGGTCTGGCAGCGGGGGCGCTGAACGGTTTCCTGGTCACCAGGTTCCGGCTCCCCCCGTTCATCGTCACGCTCGGAACGCTGAACATCTTCATCGCCGTGACGCTTCTCTACTCCGGCGGCTCCACAGTCCGCGGCTCCAGCATGCCCGGACTGCTGACATGGATGGGCAGCACGTTCCCGGTTGGCCCCGTGCGGATCTCCACCGGCGTGGTCATGATGCTCTTGCTCTACATCGCGGTCGCCTTCATCCTCGGCAAGACCGCCTGGGGCCGACACGTCTACGCGGTGGGCGATGACAAGGAAGCCGCCCGCCTGGCCGGCATCCCGGTGAACCGTGTCCTGATGAGCGTTTACCTCGCAGCGGGGGCCGTGTTGGCCGTCGGCGCGTGGATCCAGATCGGCCGCACGAACGCAGCCAGCCCCAACGCCGGCGTGGACCTGAACCTCGACTCCATCACCGCCGTCGTGATTGGCGGAACCAGCCTCTTTGGCGGACGCGGCTCAATCTGGGGATCCCTCCTCGGAGCGCTCATCGTCGGGGTATTCCGCAACGGCCTGTCGCTGGCCGGCCTCGATGTGCTCTACCAGACCCTCGCCGTGGGCGTCCTCATCATCCTCGCTGTGTCGATCGACCAGTGGATCCGAAAGGTGAAATCATGACCGCCACAGAAATCCAGCCGGCCAAGGCCGAGGTCCGCCAGCCGATCCTGCAGGCCAAGAACCTCGTCAAGACCTTCGGCCGGGTTGTGGGCCTGGACGGCGTCAGCCTCGACCTGTACCCGGGCGAAGTCCTGGCGATCATCGGCGACAATGGTGCCGGAAAATCCACGCTCATCAAGTGCCTCACCGGGGCCGAGGTCCCGGACTCGGGCGAGTTGTTCGTTTCCGGCCAGCAAGTCCACTTCAAGCGCCCGCAGGACGCCCGCGTCCACGGCATCGAAACGGTCTACCAGAACCTTGCCGTGTCACCTGCACTCGACGTCGCCTCCAACCTGTTCCTGGGGCGGGAAGAGCGGGTTCCCGGCCCGCTGGGAAAGATCTTCCGCGTCCTCGACACCAAGGGAATGCGCCGCAAGGCCAAGGAAGAGCTGACCCGGCTCGGCATCTCCACGCTCCAGGACGTGACGGTGCCGGTGGAAAACCTGTCCGGTGGCCAGCGCCAGGCTGTCGCCGTGGCCCGCGCCGCAGCGTTCGGCTCCAAAGTGGTTGTGCTCGACGAGCCGACGGCGGCCCTCGGCGTGCGGGAATCAAATCAGGTCCTGCAGCTGGTCCGGGACCTCCGGGACAGGGGCCTGCCGGTCATCCTGATCAGCCACAACATGCCCCACGTGTTTGACGTGGCCGACCGGATCCACATCCAGCGCCTCGGCAAGTGCGCGGCCACCATCACGCCGCAGTCGCACAGCATGACCGATGCGGTGGCGATCATGACGGGTGCCGCCACCGCCTGACGGCCACCGGATTACAGCACCAGCGTTTTTCTGCAGCACCGTTCTACCTTCCCCAACTCCGTCCGCGGGCCTTTGACAGGTCCGCGGACGGCTCCATGAAAGGCCCTCCCATGCTTAAGCCCCCTTCCAGCACAGCTCCCCCGTCAACCCCTGACGTCATCGTCATCGGCGAAGCGCTGGTTGACGTCGTCACCTCTCCGGAAGGCAACGTTGAACACCCCGGCGGATCGCCGGCGAACGTCGCCTACGGGCTTGGACGCCTCGGCATCCGCGCTGCCCTTCTGACATCAATCGGCGACGACGACCGCGGCGCAGCGATCGAGGCGCACCTGGGCAGCGCCGGCGTCGTGCTCCTCCCCGGTTCCAAGACGCCGGGCCGGACTGCGTCCGCCACCGCCACCCTGGCAGCCGACGGCTCCGCCAGGTACGACTTCGACATCAGCTGGGAACTCCCGCCTGTGGCACCGGCGTTCCTCCCCAAGGTGCTCCACACCGGCTCCATCGCCACATTCCTGGCACCCGGCGCCGCCGCGGTCAAGGCGGTCCTGGAACAGGCGCACCGTGAATGCATGGTCACCTACGATCCCAACATCCGTCCTGCCCTGCTGGGCAGCCAGGCAGAGGCCCGGGCCATCTTCGAGGAGCTGGTTCCGCTGACCGACGTGGTCAAGCTCAGCGATGAAGACGCCGGGTGGCTGTACCCGGGGTTGCAGCTTGAGGAGGCCGCCGCGAGGATCCTGGGCCTGGGCGCCGGGCTGGCCGTGGTGACCTGCGGCTCCGAGGGATCGCTGCTGGCCACCCCGGCCACGCAGCTGCACATCCCGGCCATAAGGTCGGTAGTGGCCGACACCATTGGCGCCGGCGACTCCTACATGGCGGCACTGATCTACGGCCTGCTCGCACGCGGGACCGACGGATTGGCTCCGGCAGTGCTGGAGACCCTCGGGCGCACCGCGTCCAAGGCCGCGGCCATTACTGTGCGCCGGCCCGGCGCGAACCCGCCCACGGCCGACGAGCTGCTCGCGGACCTGCCGGACGGCGCGGCCGTTCCTGCCGCCGTCGTCGCGTGATCCAGGCACCTGCTTCTTGAATGCGGGGGCGCTGTTACGGCGCCTGGGTTGCGGCGCCGCCGGTTCAGTGCCCGGCGTCCTTCGCGGCCTTGGCGGCGGCCTTGGCCGCCTGCTTGCTGGCGCGCACCTTGCTCAGCGACTCCGGATCCACAATGTCGGCAACAGACAGGTACGCATCCTCCTGGCCGTAGTGGCCCGCGGCCTCGCGCCAGCCCTCTGCCTGGAGGCCGCACTGCTTGCCAAGGAGCGCCAGGAAGATCTTTGCCTTCTGCTCGCCGAATCCCGGTAATGACTTGAGCCGGCGCAGCACCTCCTGGCCGTCGGGGTCTCCCTGCGTCCAGATGGTTTCGGCGTCGCCGTTCCACTCGCGGTGCACCGCATCAGCGAGGGCCTGGACACGTCCCGCCATGGATCCCGGGAACCGGTGCACGGCCGGCCGCTCCTTGAACACCTCCACGAAGCCCTGGGGGTCGTAACCGGCGATCGCCGCGGGATCCATGGATCCGATACGCGTCCGGATCTTTTCGGGACCGGCAAACGCCGACTCCATGGTCACCTGCTGGTCAAGCAGCATGCCGGTGAGCAGCGCAAACGAGTCATCGCTGAGTAACTTGTCGGCGGCGGGGTCCCCCGTGATGTGCAGTTCCATGCGTCCTATCCTTCCATCTGCTCCGGGTCCGCGTCAGGCGTTGCCCTTCATCCGGCCATGCACGGTCGCGGCTCCCCACACCGTCAGGAAAGCAGCCACGAGCAGCAGCCCGGCGTCGCCCAGATCGATGGACGCCAGCCACGCCGTCACGGGATCTCCCAGGCCGAACGCCGCATCAAAAAGGCCCCCGAGGGTGATGACGGAGACGAACAGTGCCGACACGGCCGAAATTCCCGTCACCAGGGCGTTGAAACCAAGCTTTCGGCTGGGGTCATGAATGGCTGACTTGTACATCCGCATCATGGCCACGCCGTTCAATGAATCGCAGAATGTCATTGACGCCGCGAAGGCGAACGGCAACGCCATCAAGGCCAGCGGCGACACCCCGGCGAGTGACGCCGCTGTTGTCATGACAAGCAGGCCGATGGTGGTGGCCGTGTCGAACCCCAGCCCGAACAGGAAGCCGATTGCATAGATGTTGCGCGGGTGCTGGACCCGGGACAGCGGTCTGGCCAACAGGCGCGCCATGAAGCCCTTCGTCTCGAGGTCATCCATGGAGATGCTCGCACCCGTCCTGGAGCTGCGGTACAGCTGTGCCGTCCGCACGAACGCGGAGCCGTTGAAGATGCCCATCAGCAGCAGGAACAGCCCGGAGACTCCGCTTCCAATGAGCCCCAGTGCGAGGTTCCCGGTGCTGCCCTCCTCCATGAGGCGCCCGACGGCGGAGGCGCCGGAAACCACGAAAACGCCTGCCAGCACCACCACTGAGCTGTGGCCCAGGCTGAATGCGAAACCGACGCTGACAGGGTCCCGCCGCTGCGCGACGAACTTCCGCGTGGAGTTGTCGATCGCTGCGATGTGGTCCCAGTCGTAGCTGTGCCTAATTCCTGCCACATAGGCAGTCAGGACCAGCCCCAGCGCCAGCGGCTGGCCGGCGCTTGCCGTGCCGAGTGCGAGAAGAACGACGGCGGCAACGTGCAAGGCGATAACAGCACCGAACGTCCACAGCAGCCTGGTGCGCACTGACAGGTGTTCGCGAGAGCGGTAGAGGACGGCCAGGTCTGTCAGCGTTGTCATCAGTGCTTCCTCAAGTTCAGGGGATCCTGACCATTCCAATTGTGACGCAACAGTGCTGTGCACGCACCCAGCAATCGGGCGAGCTCCTCCGTGCTGTTGGCCAGCGAACGCACTATGAGGCCGGTGGTGCCGGCCACGGAGCCGGTCAGGGAAATTCCGGTGTAGGCGTCGTGGGCCTGCGTCGCCACGTGGAGTTCGTCGGCGAGCGCCTGGTCCACGCGCGGGTCCACGACAATGAGCGATCCCAGGTGGCTGAAGCCCTCCATGAAGGCCATCCCGGTGACGTCGTTGAGGGGCGGACGGACCAGCAGGTTGTCGAGTGCCAGGAGTTCGGTGCCGGAGCCAGTCTCCACGCGGATCTCGTTGCGGAGCCGGAGTTCCTTGTACCGGAAGGAGGCGCCGTCCGGCGACCACCCCGGCGTGATCACCTCGGACATCATCAGGCTCGACGACGGCCGCACCGTGATGTGCGTGTTCTGCCGGTAGCTTGCCTCCCGGTACGCGATGAGCTGGTCCGGCGCGAGTTCGAGCTGCGCCCCGTCTCCAAGCCGCAGGGTCATCCGCTGCTCGGCGAACGACCCCGGGGTCCGGTAGATCTTCGTCGCCGACTGCGTGGTCAGCAGCAGCCTGGCCCCGTCCCCCACCTCCACATCGACGACGTAAAGATCAGCGCCAAGGTAAGCCCCGCCCGGATTCACGACGACATAGCAGACCTGCCCGCTGTCATCCAGGTAGTGCGGCCGAAGGACTCTCAAGGCGCCTTGATGGAACTGCCTCGAGGCAATCGATTTCCCGCGGCGTTCAGTGATGAGGAGTTCAAGACGGCCCCTCTCGGGCCGATCAGCGGACGCGGGTGAGCTGACTGCTTGAGCCGGCTCGGCCGCCGTCGTCCTCATCGCGCCAGGTCGAGCATCAGGACGTCGCGCCGCACCCATTCGATGACGGCGTCCAGGCCTTCGTCAGTTTTCAGGTTGGTGAAGCAGAACGGCTTGGCGCCCCTGAACTCGCGGGAGTCCCGTTCCATGACGGCGAGGTCTGCTCCCACGTGCGGCGCGAGGTCGGTTTTGTTGATGATGAAGAGATCGGACTTGATCATGCCCTGCCCGGCCTTCCGCGGGATCTTCTCACCCTGGGCGACGTCGATGATGTAGATCGAGAAGTCCACCAGTTCCGGGCTGAACGTGGCGGAGAGGTTGTCGCCGCCGGACTCCACGAAGATCACCTGCAGGTCCGGGTGCCGCTTCTTGAGCTCCTCGATGGCCGCCGTGTTCATCGAGGTGTCCTCGCGGATCGCCGTATGGGGGCAGCCTCCGGTCTCGACGCCGATGATCCTGTCCTCAGGCAGGATCCCGTTGGCGGCCAGGATCTTGGCGTCCTCGATGGTGTAGATGTCGTTGGTGATGGCGGCCATGGAAATCTCACGGCTCATGTGGCGGGTGAGCCGCTCCACGAGCTGGGTCTTTCCGGCGCCAACCGGCCCACCGATGCCGATCTTGATGGGTTCAGTCATTCTTTCCTCCTGCTAACTCATGAACATGCGGGCACGTTGACGCTCATGCCGCATTTGCGAAATTTCCAGGCCGGGGCTCACGGCGCCGAAGTCGTCCGGCGTGAGGTGACCGACCTCCTCGACGGCGGCAGCAACGCCGTCGGACGCCTTCCGCAGCAACCGCTGGCCGGCGTTCTGCCCCAGCGGAATGGCACGGACCGCGTTCTGGGTCAGCGAGGTGACCGCGGCGAAAAGGTACGCGGCGAGCGACTCCGGTAAAGGCACTCCCAGTGAACGGGCGACGACGGCGAACGCCAGCGGCTGATGGCCGGCGGAACGGCCGGTGGTCACCAGCTCCGTGTACGCTGCGAGCTCGGGCGACGGGAAGACCTCAGCACCGATTTCCAGCAGCCGCGTGCCCATCTTGATGCTGGCCTCCCGCAGCTGCCGCGGCAAAAGCTGCGCAGTCAGCATCGAATCCAGCTCCTCGACCCCGGCGCCCTCGTAGAGGAACCGGATGGCCAGCCCGTCCGAGTAGGTCAGCTGCTGCCGGATGAACGCGGACAGCCACACCCCGAACGAGCCCTCATCATGAACCAACCCGCGCTCAATGTAGGTCTCAAACCCCAGCGAGTGCGCAAACGCCCCGGTGGGAAGCGCCGAGTCGGTCAGCTGCTGCAGGGCGAACCGGTAGCCCCCGCTGATTGAGCCCGCCGAAATCTGGTCCCGACAAGCTCGGCCACCGGGCTCGGCCTCAGTGCGAGTGTTCGGCATGGCGGAAGGGGACTGGCATGACGCGTTCCTGGCGGTCGTACGGCACTCCGACGTGCTTGAGATAGTCCTCCACGGTGTGGTCGTACTGGCAGACCATGACCTCGGCTCCGTACTCGGAGGACGCGTCGAAGAACTGGGCCTGCAGGTGCCGGTTGCCCAGCGAGTGGGCCGCGACTCCCATCTCATGGATGGTCCGCGGTGCGATCACCAGGACGTCGGTGGGCAGCACGGACACCACGATCACGTTGGTTTCGGCGACGTGGAGGACGTCGCCCTCGCGAAGGTCAGCGGAACCGGCGGGCAGCCGGATGCCGAGTTCCTGGCCGTGGTCGGTGGTGACGCGCTGGATCCGTTTGACCAGCTGGGCGCTCGGCAGCACCACCTTCTCCTTGTGGAGCCCGAAGTAGGGGTCCTGGCCGGCGGCCTGATCGTGCAGGTTGCCCAGGATCTTCTCGATGATCATGTGCTTTCTCCGTGGTCTTTGAGTGGTGTTTTCAGGGCGGTGGCTGGGATGCCCTAGAAGAGGAAGTAGCGCTGTGCCATGGGCAGCACGTCCGAAGGTTCGCACGTGACGTCCTCGCCGTCCACCGTCACCTTGTATGTTTCCGGATCTACCTGGATGTCCGGGGTGGCGTCGTTGTATTTCAGGTCGGCCTTGGACAGCGACCGGATCCCGGCGACCGGCCGGATGACCTTCTCCAGCCCCAGTTCTTCCGGTACGCCCGCGTCAATCGCGGCCTGGGACAGGAAGGTGATGGAGGACTGCTGCAGGGCCTTGCCGAACGTGGCGAACATGGGGCGCATGGTCCGCGGCTGCGGCGTGGGGATGGAGGCGTTGGCGTCGCCCATCAGTGCGTAGGCGATCTGGCCGCCCTTGAGCACGAGCTCCGGCTTCACGCCGAAGAACGCCGGGTCCCACAGCACCAGGTCCGCGAACTTGCCCTCCTCGACCGAGCCGACGGAGTCGGCCATGCCCTGGGCGATGGCCGGGTTGATCGTGTACTTCGCCACGTACCGCTTGAGCCGGAAGTTGTCGCTGTCCGCTCCCTGGCCGGCAGCCGAACCGTGTGCACCGCCGGCAGGATCCTTCAACACGCCGCGCTGCTTCTTCATCTTGTCCGCCACCTGCCACGTGCGGATGATCACCTCGCCCACCCGGCCCATGGCCTGCGAGTCGGAGGAGGTGATGGCGAAGATGCCCAGGTCCTGCAGGACGTCCTCGGCGGCAATGGTTTCGGCGCGGATGCGGGAGTCGGCGAACGCCACGTCCTCCGGGATGTCCGGGTTCAGGTGATGGCACACCATGAGCATGTCCAAGTGCTCTTCGATGGTGTTGCGCGTGTACGGCAGCGTGGGGTTCGTGGACGCCGGAAGGACGTTGGGCAGCCCGGCGATCTTGATGATGTCCGGCGCGTGGCCGCCGCCGGCTCCCTCGGTGTGGAAGGTGTGGATCACGCGGCCGCCGATGGCCCGGATGGTGTCCTCCACGAAGCCGCATTCGTTCAGGGTGTCCGTGTGGATGGCCACCTGGACGTCGTATTCGTCGGCGACCTTCAGGGAGGTGTCGATCGAGGACGTCGTGGATCCCCAGTCCTCGTGGACCTTCAGGCCCACCGCCCCGGCCCGGATCTGTTCGGCCAGCGGCTCGACGGCGGAGGCGTGGCCCTTGCCCAGCAGGCCGATGTTGATGGGGAGCCCTTCGGCGGCCTGCAGCATGCGCTGGATGTGCCACTTTCCGGGAGTCACGGTGGTGGCCTTGGTGCCTTCCGCCGGGCCGGTCCCTCCGCCCACCATGGTGGTCACGCCGCTGCACAGCGCCGCGGGCACCTGGTCTGCGGAGATGAAATGGATGTGGGTGTCCACGCCGCCGGCGGTGAGGATCTTGCGCTCCCCCGCGATGATTTCGGTGCTGGCGCCGATCACAATGTCCACGCCGTCGGCGATCTGCGGGTTGCCAGCCTTCCCGATCTTGAAAATGTGGCCGTCTTTCAGGGCGACGTCTGCCTTGTAGATCCCCGTGTAGTCCAGCACCACCACATTGGTGATCACGGTGTCCGGGACGTCCAGCCTTTCAGCGCCTCCGCTCGGCAGCTCGCCGTCGCGGGTCACCTGCCCGTTCTGGCCCATGCCGTCGCGGATGACCTTGCCGCC
Organism: Arthrobacter sp. KBS0703; assembly: GCF_002008315.2. NCBI lineage: Bacteria > Bacillati > Actinomycetota > Actinomycetes > Micrococcales > Micrococcaceae > Arthrobacter > Arthrobacter sp. KBS0703. Next base: position 3,600,784 of record NZ_MVDG02000001.1, read on the forward strand.
GCCGAACACCACTTCCTCGCCGTAAACGGTGAGGTCCTTTTCGATCTCCAGGAACAGGTCGGTGTCCGCCAGGCGGATGGCGTCACCCGTCGTCGGGCCGTACAGGTCCGCGTACTGCTTGCGGGACAATTCGAAACTCACTGTGCTCCCCCCGCGTTTTCCGGTGCGGACTGTGCCGCGCCAAGGCTGCCGTTCACCGCGTTGCTCAGCCCGAAGACCTCCCGGCTGCCGGCCAGTGCGATCAGCCGCACGGTCTTGCTGTCACCGGGTTCGAAGCGCGCGGCCGTGCCGGCGGGGATGTCGAGCCGGCGCCCGTAAGCGGCCCGGCGGTCGAACTCGAGCGCCCGGTTGGCTTCGGCGAAGTGGTAGTGCGAACCCACCTGCACGGGGCGGTCACCGGTGTTGACTACGACGACGTCGATCGCCTCGCGGCCCGCGTTGATCACCACAGGCTCACCCTGCAGAACGTACTCTCCCGGAATCATGGCGCCCCTTAGCGGATGGGATCGTGGACGGTGACGAGCTTGGTGCCGTCAGGGAAGGTGGCCTCGACCTGGACGTCGTGGATCATTTCCGGCACGCCTTCCATGACGTCGTCGCGGCTGAGCAGGGTGGTGCCGTAGCTCATCAGGTCGGCCACGGTCCGCCCGTCCCGCGCACCCTCAATTAGTTCGTAGCTGATGATGGCAACGGCCTCCGGAAAATTCAGCCTGAGCCCCCGCGCCTGGCGGCGGCGGGCGAGGTCGGCGGCGACCACGATCATGAGCTTTTCCTGCTCGCGGGGCAGCAGATGCATTCGAGGAATCCCTTCTACGGCGGGCACCGCGGGCGGCATGCAGCGGCTGCGGTGTGCCACCAGCCTAAGCGGCGGACGTTTCCGCGAGATTTCAGACCCTTCGGGGGGCCGAGCAGCTCAGGGCGCCGAGGCTCGGATCCTCAGCTCAAACTCCACTTCGACGTGCACTCCTTGCTCCGCCTTCTGGGTGCCTTCGATCCGATCGATCAGCAACGCGACGGACCGTTCGGCAATGTCGTCCATGCCCGGGGCAACAGTGGTGAGCGACGGCGAGGCGAACCTTGCCTCGTCGATGTCGTCAAAGCCGGCCACGGCGACGTCCGCCGGCACGTTGACGCCGCGGATCTGCAGTTCGTGCATGGCCCCGAGCGCCAAGGCGTCGTTGAGTCCGAAGACGGCATCAAAATCCGCTCCGCTCCCCAGCAGCTCCCCCACGGCGGCGGCGCCGCCGTCGCGGCGCCACTCGGCCGGCACAATAAGCGCCGGGTCAAAATCCACTCCCGCGGCGGCGAGCGCCTCCCGATAACCGGTCAGGCGCAGGCCCGGGCTGCCGGCGGAATCCTCCGCCGACGCCCCGATCACTGCTATCCGGCGGCGGCCGCCCGCCAGGAGGTGGGCCGTGAGAGCCCGCGCCGCTCCGACATTCTTCATGGTGACGAGGTCGAACCGGGGATCTTCGATGTGCTCCCCAAGCATTACGAGCGGCTTGCTTCCGCGCCGGTTGGCCACAGCGTCCGCCCCCAGCGCCAGGGGGGTGAAAAGTAGCCCGTCCGTGAGCTGGCGGAATGTACCCTGCAGTGCGCTGAGTTCGTTCGCCTCCCCTGCCGCAGACTGCTCCACGAGCACCCGGTAGCCCCGGGCTGAGGCAACCGTCATGAGCCGGGAAGCGAGCTCGGCGTAGTACGGCACGGAGAGGTCCGACAGGACCAGGCCCAGCATCCGGGACTTTCCGGACCGGAGGCTCCGCGCCGTCAGGTTGGCCTCGTAGCCCAGCTCGGCGATCGCATCCAGCACCTTCTGCTTGGTGGCCGGCCTGATGAACTCGTAGTCGTTGAGCACGTTGGACACCGTCTTGAGGGAAACTCCCGCGGCACGGGCAACATCGTTCATGGTCACGGCCATCCAAGGCTCCTTCTCGCGGCGGTACGTCTGGGTACATCGTTGCAGAAAGCGGACCGCCCCGCCCGCAAGAATTTCCCAAGGTGCCTGCCACACCCTTTCTCCAAGGTCTCTACGCTCCGGGGCCGGGCAACGGCGCCTGGCCCCGGGGATATCGGGGGGAGACCCACAGGTCGGATCCCCTAGGGAATGCCGGGGGGAGTTTCTAGGGGACCGCCTGGGGGGCAAGACCTTGAGGGAACCATGGGGAAAAGTCTGGGGGAATCATGCGGAAGGTGGGGCAGGCATTGGCGCAGAATCCTGAGGTGCCCATCGCGGCATGGGCAGTCGCGGAGGGGGCCGCCACAGACCGGGGGCTGTTTGCCCTGGTCGCCTCGCATCGCGGTGCCCGGGCTGCCGGGTTTCCGGAGCCGGTGCGGGCCGCCGCAGGTGAACGCGCAACGGGCATGGAGTTCCTGGCACAGCTGGGCTCGGGGCCCCTGCGGATCACGTCGGCGGTCATCGCGGACCTGCCCGGCATCGCCGGCGCCGTTGTACTGTCAACCTGCAACCGCTTCGAGGTCTACTGCGAAACCGCCCCCGGCGCCCGCCCTGAAACAGCCCGGGAGAACGTGCTGTCCGTCATCAGTATGTGTTCCGCCGTTCCCCGGCACGAACTCAGCCAGTCCTTTGACGCACTGACAGGTCCCGCCATGACCGAGCACCTGTTCTCGGTGGGGGCGGGCCTTGACTCGGCGGTGATAGGCGAGCGGGAGATCGCGGGGCAGCTGCGGCGGTCCCTCGCTTCTGCGCAGGAATCCGGCACCGCCAGCGGAGCGCTTGTCCGGCTGTTCCAGGGCGCTTCCCGCGCGGCACGGGATGTGGGCGCGCTGACCACGCTGGGCGACGCCGGCCGGTCCATGGTCTCGGTGGCCCTGGACCTGGCAACCGCAAGACTCGGCATCGGGCCGCGGCCGGACCTGGATCAGACTGGTGGGGATCAGGCTGCTGGGGATCAGGGCCGCCGGAACCAGGCCGGCCGCGGCTTAGCCGGCCTGTCGGTCGTGGTCATCGGCACGGGCGCCTACGCGGGTTCCACCATGGCACTGCTGGCCGCCGGACAATGCACCCGGGTCTCCGTGTTCTCCTGGTCCGGACGGGCAGAGGCATTTGCCGCGTCCCGCGGCGCCGCAGCCCTGACCCGGGACAATCTGCAGGCGGCGATTCTCAACGCGGATGTGGTGATCGGATGCAGCGGCCGCGGACCGCGGCTTGGCGCTGACGACTTCCGCGCCTTCAGGCAGGGCGCAACGGCCGATCTCGTCGTCGTCGACCTCGCGCTCAGCCGGGACTTTGAACCGGGGGCCGGCGAGCTGCCGGGCGTTGAACTGATCTCGCTTGAGGACGTGCGGCTCGCCTCGCCGCCCGAACACACGGACGTAGTCCGGCAGGCCAAAGAGCTGATCCGGCAGGCGGCGGTGAAGTTCGAGGAGGACCAGCAGGCCCGCCTCATGGACCCTGCCATTGTGGCCCTGCGCGGCCACATGCAGCAGGTCCTCGCCGGGGAAATTGCACGGGTGAAGAACGAGCACGGCTGTACTGCCACGGCGGAAGCAGTCGAGTTCGCACTCCGGCGCGTCGTGCGGCAGCTCCTTCATGTTCCCACCGCCCGGGCGCGGGAGCTCGCCGCGGCCGGGCGGCAGGACGACTACACCGCGGCGCTCGAGGCCCTCTACGGGCTGAACGTGGAAGCGGGGGTCCTGCAGTATGCAGGCCCAGGAGACGTTGACGCGCCGGCCGCCACCCGGGACGGTGCTGGAAGCATCTGTCCCGGACAGGGTGAGGGCCGTGAGGAGCCGTTCCTCACCCTTCCCGCCGCGAGCTAGCTGTACCCCGCCAGGACGTTGCCCTCAACTGTCCACAACCGTTGCTGTCCGGCCCGCCCGCGGGGCATCATCGTGACATGACCAAATACCTCATCTCGTTCCCGAGCGAAGCCATGGTGCTCACCGACGAGGAGTTCCCGATCGTCTTCGCCGAATCCCACGCTGTGATCCAGGAGGCGAAAGCTGCCGGCGTCTACGTATTCGGCGGCGGGATCGAGGAGGACGTCGACCCCGTGATGGTCTCCGCCGACGGGTCGGTCAGCCCCGAGATCTATCCGGGCTCCGAACTCAAGGGCGGGTTCACCGTGCTGGAACTGCCGACGCGCGAGGACGCGGTCGAGTGGGCGAGGAAGATCGCGGTGGCGTGCCGTTGCTCGCAAGAGCTCCGCGAGTTCGGGTACGACCCGGCGAGCTAGCTGCACAGCCAGCCGCAGGTCCCAAACGCCCGGGTCCCAACCAGCCGGCGGAGGTCAGGACTCCACGGCCAGGCGGATCATCGTCCACGAAACGGCCGGGAGAACGGCGGTGAGGCGGCCGCCGTCGAGCTTCACACTCACGTTCTCCGCGGGCAGCACTGACGTGGAGTCATCGGCCGTCGCGTGCCAGTACGGGTCCTTGTTGGCGAAGGTGACGGCCTCGATCAGCCGCACGTTGTTGCCGAGCCCGGCCACGGCGGCGTCGAGCGACAACGCCTCAGCGGCTGATCGGTTGACCGCGAAAACCACGGCCTCCCCGGCCTCGGCATCGAACGTCGCCACGGCGGAGAGCGCGGCAAAATCCTCGGTTTTGCCGCCGCTCAGCCAGGGGGACTCCACTGCAAGCTGCAGGACGGTGCCGGCCGCGTACCGGGAGGTCAGGGCGAACGGGTGGAAGATGGTCTGCTTCCAGGCGCGCCCGCCCGGTTCCGTCATGATCGGGGCGATGACGTTGACCAGCTGGGCAAGGCTCGCCGAGTGGACACGGTCGGTGTGGCGCAGCAGGGTGACCAGCAGGTCGCCGACGACGACGGCGTCCGCCACCGAATAGCGGTCCTCGAGCAAGGCGGGGGCGACGGGCCAGTCCTTGCCTGAAGGAACTTTGGATTCGTCGCGGCCGGCGTGCCAGACGTTCCACTCGTCAAAGGAGATGTTGACCTGCTTCGCGGTCTTCTTCACCGACTTCACATGGTCGATGTGGGAAATGATGTCGCGGATGAAGGAGTCCATCCGGTGCCCGGCCGAGAGGTGTTCCTGAAGATCGCCGAGGTCTTCGAAGTACTGGTGCGCGGAGACCAGGTCCACGAGCTCGTACGTTTCGGTCAGCACCACCCGCTCCCATTCACCGAAGGTGTCCATGCCGGGCGCGGAGCTTCCGCAGGCCACGAGTTCGAGGTCCGGGTCAACCATGCGCATGGCCCGCGCCGCGTCCGCAGCCACGCGGCCGTACTCCAGGGCGTTCTTGTGGCCGATCTGCCAGGGCCCGTCCATCTCGTTGCCCAGGCACCACATCCTGATGCCATACCCCTGCTCGGCGCCGTTGGCCCTGCGCCGGTCCGAGAACGCCGTGCCGCCGTCGATGTTGCAGTATTCCAGCAGGTCCACGGCTTCCTGCGTGCCTCGCGTGCCAAGGTTCACGGCCATCATGGGCTCCACCCCGGCCTTGACCGACCATTTGGCGAACTCGTCCACGCCCACGAGGTTGGGGTCCGTGGAGTGCCAGGCGAGATCGAGCCGCGCGGGGCGCTCTTCCGCAGGGCCGACGCCGTCCTCCCAGCGGTAGCCTGACACGAAGTTCCCGCCCGGGTAGCGGACAGTGGAGACGCCCAGTTCCCGCGTCAGTTCCAGGACGTCAGCCCGGAAGCCGTCCGCGTCCGCCATCGGGTGCTCAGGCTCGAAGATGCCCGTGTAGACGCAGCGGCCCAGGTGCTCGACGAAGGCGCCGAACGTCCTGCGCCTCACCGGCCCCACGGTGAAGGCGGGATCAATGGTGATTTTCGCGGAATTGGCGGCTGGAGTGCTCATCGGTGTGTCCTCTTTCCCTTTTCTACAACGTTATAGAAACCAGTCTGACCGCTGACGGCCGCGTCCGTCAAGGCCTCTGGCCACCCGAGTCCATCCGGGGTTAATTTTTAATCAGCTTCCAGGACAGCTCCCCCCGCTCGCCCGGCAATGAGAGGAAGTCCAATGAACCCCCCGGCCAGCGACCCCTCATCTCGTGTGCCGCGCGCTCCGCATTCTCGGAGCGGCGTGGTCTATTCGGCGGAGGGGCTGATCCTGACCAACGAACACGTGGTGCGGGGACGCACGGACGTTGAAGTGGCCTTCGCCGACGGCCGCCGCGTGGCCGGCATCGTGCGGGCCACCGATGCCGTTTCCGACCTCGCCCTCGTGTAGGCGAAGCGCACCGGCCTTCCGGTGGCCAAATTCCAGTCCGAACTGCCCGGATCGGCGAACTCGCCGTCGTGATCGGTTCCCCGCTGGGATTCGAAAACACGGCGACGGCGGGCATCATCTCCGGCCTCCACCGCGAAATCCCCGGGTCCGCCGCCAGCAGCCAGTCCCTGGTGGACCTGATCCAGACCGACGCCGCAATCAGCCCCGGAAACTCCGGCGGCGCGCTGGTGAACGGCAGGGGCGAGGTGGTTGGAATCAGTGAGGCCTACATCCCGCCGCAGTCCGGAGCTGTAGCGCTTGGGTTTGCCATCCCCGCCGCCACCGCCGTCAAAGTGGCGGATCAGCTCCGCGAGGACGTCACCGCGGATCACGCCTTCATAGGCCCGACGCTGGGTGATATCACCCCGCAGATCGCCGAGCGCCTGGGCCTGCCGGACACGCGCGGCGCCCTGGCCCTCGCGGTCCCGGACGGTGGACCGGCCGCGAAGGCCGGCATCCGGTCCGGCGATGTCCTCGTGAAGCTCGACGGCGAAGAGCTGGCCGCGCCCGAGGACCTGCTCGCCGCCTTGCGGAGCAGGAGCCCGGGACAGACCGTGACCGTCGAATTCCGCCGGGGAACGGAAACCCACGAAGCGAAGGTCCAGCTCGTTTCGCGCGCTTCCCAGACGGGGTGAGCGCGAACCGGGCCGCCCCGGAACCCAATGCCGCTACAGGCCGCCGGCCAGCTTGTAATAGGCGGCGTTCCAGTTCAGTTCCTTCTTGAACTGCTTGATGGTGGTGCCGTCGTCGATGGTGAGCAGCTCGGTCTGGGCGATTTCAGCGAAGTCCTCGAACACCTCCATGCCCACCTGCGTGGAGAGGACGGTGTGGTGGGCGGCACCGGCGGTGAGCCACGCCGCCGCGGAGGTGGCGAAGTCCGGCTTCGGGGACCAGAGGGCGCGGGCGACGGGCAGGTTGGGCAGCGGTTCGTCCAGGTCCACGACGTCCACGGCGTTGGCCACGAGCCGGAACCGGTCCCGCATGTCGGACAGAGCCACGACGACACCGGGGCCGGCGTCGGTGTCAAAGACCATCCGGACGGGATCTTCCTTGCCGCCGATGCCGAGCGGGTGGATCTCGACCCGCGGCTTCGTGGCGGTCAGGGAGGGGCAGACCTCGAGCATATGGGCGCCGAGGATCTTTTCCTGGCCGGGCGTGAGGTGGTACGTGTAGTCCTCCATGAGGGAGGCGCCGCCGGGCAGGCCGGCGCCCATGACCTTCGCGGCACGGACCAGGATGGCGGTCTTCCAGTCGCCCTCGGCGCCGAAGCCGTAGCCGTCGGCCATGAGCCGCTGGACCGCCATGCCGGGCAGCTGCCGCAGTTCGCCCAGGTCCTCGAAGGACGTGGTGAACGCGGCGGAGCCGTTGGCCTCGAGGAAGCTGCGCAGGCCGAGTTCGATCCGCGCGCTGTAGCGCAGCGACTCGCGCCGGGCGCCGCCGGCCTTCAGCTCCGGGACCACCTCGTAGAGGCGCTCGTACTCCGCGACGAGGGCGTCGACGTCGGACTCTGCGGCGACGTGCACGGCGTCGGCGAGCTCGTTCACGGACCAGGTGTTCACCGAGACGCCGAAACGGAGCTCGGCCTCGGTCTTGTCGCCTTCGGTGACGGCGACGTTGCGCATGTTGTCCCCGAAGCGGGTCAGCTTCAGGGTCCGGACGGCGGCCCAGCCTGCGGAGGCGCGCTGCCAGGCGCCGACCTGGCGGGCGACCTCGGGGTTGGAGGCGTGCCCCACCACGGTCTTGCGCGGGATGCCGAGGCGGGACTGGATGTAGCCGAATTCGCGGTCGCCGTGGGCGGCCTGGTTCAGGTTCATGAAGTCGAAGTCGATGTCCGCCCAGGGCAGCTCGACGTTGGCCTGGGTGTGCAGGTGCAGCAGCGGCTTCCGGAGCAGGTCCAGGCCCTGGATCCACATCTTCGCCGGGGAGAAGGTGTGCATCCAGGCGGTCACGCCGATCACGGCATCGTCCGAGTTCGCCTCGAGCGCCGTGCGGCGGATGGCGTCCGAGTCGGTCAGCACGGGCTTCCAGACGAGCTTGACGGGAACGTCGGAGGAGGCGTTGAGGGCGGCGGCGATCTCCTGGGACTGCGCGGCGACCTGCTTCAGGACATCCTCGCCGTAAAGGTGCTGGCTGCCGGTGAGGAACCAGACCTCGTAGTGCTCAAGGGAGGTGTTGTTGGCGTGGGGCATGGTGGTTCTCCTGGAAAGGACTGAGGTGAAAGGGAATGCTGCGGGACCCGGCCGCCGGGTTATTGGGTTTGGCGGCCGGGAGGGGTTTAGCGGCCGTAGACGTTCTGGTAGCGGTCGTAGAGGGACTCGATCTGGCCCGGGTCGATCGGCAGCGGCTCGCCCAGCTGCCGGGCGATGTGGACGGTGCGGGCCACTTCCTCGCACATCACGGCGGCCTTGACCGCGGAGCGGGCATCCTTGCCGATGGTGAACGGTCCGTGGTTCTGCATCAGGACCGCCGGCGAGTGGGAGGCCTGCAGGGTTTCGACGATCCCGCGGCCGATCGAGTCGTCACCGATCAGCGCGAACGGGCCCACCGGGATGGTGCCGCCGAACTCGTCGCCCATCATGGTCAGCACGCACGGGATGGCCTCCCCCCGCGCGGCCCACGCCGTCGCGTAAGTGGAGTGGGTGTGGACCACTCCGCCGACGTCGGGCATGTGCCGGTAGACGTAGGCGTGCGCTGCGGTGTCCGACGACGGCGTCAGGGCCGGGTTGCCCCACTCGCCGTCCGCGGGGACGCCGTGGAGGTCGGTGACCACCATGGTCTCCGGCGTGAGGTCCGCGTACGAGACTCCGGACGGCTTGATCACCATCAGATCGTGGCCCGGGACACGGGCGGAGACGTTCCCGGAGGTCCAGACCACCAGTTCGTAGCGGGTCAGCTCGGCGTGCAGGGCGCAGACCTCGGCCCGGATCCGGGCAATGGTGTCCAGGAGGGCGCTCATGCGGAGACCCCTTCTGCGAGCAGGGACTTTGCCGCGTGACGCTGGATGGCCTTGAGCCGGTGCATGACGTCGTTGGTTCCGCGGCCGAAGTAGTCGTGCAGGGTGCGGTATTCGCGGAAGAGTTCCTCGTACGCGGCGACGTTTTCCGGGATCGGGGTGTATACGGCTCCGGGGGCTGAGCCCATGGCCGCCGCGGCCGCCCGGATGTCCGCGTACCTGCCGGCGGCGACGGCGGCGTGGATCGCCGAGCCCAGCGCCGGCCCCTGGGTGGAGCCGATGGTGGAGAGCTGCAGCCCGGTGACGTCCGCGTAGATCTGCATCAGGAGTTTGTTCTTCAGCAGCCCGCCGGCCACGATGAACTCCTTCACCGGCACCCCCGAGTCGCGGAAGGCGTCCACGATGGTGCGGGTGCCGAAGGCCGTGGCCTCCAGGAGCGCGCGGTAGGTGTCCTCTGGCCGGGTGGCCAGCGTCTGGCCCATCACCACGCCGGTCAGTTCGTGGTCCACCAGGACCGAGCGGTTGCCCGAGTGCCAGTCCAGGGCGATCAGGCCGTGCTCGCCGATCGCCTGCCCGGAAGCCAGCCCGGTGAGGTACTCGTGGATGCCCAGGCCGGCAGCGGCCGCGGCCTCGTGGTACTCCGGCGGAACACCGTATTTGGTGAACCAGCCGAAGATGTCCCCCACGCCGGACTGGCCTGCCTCGTAGCCCCAGAGTCCGTCGACGATGCCGCCGTCGACCACCCCGCACATGCCTGGCACCTCGCGCAGTTCCGCACCGTTCATGACGTGGCAGGTCGAGGTGCCCATGATGGCCACCAGCTGGCCCGGCTCCACGGCCTTGGCCGCCGGGGCGGTGACGTGGGCATCGACGTTGCCGACGGCCACGGCGATGCCCTCCGGCAGTCCGGTCCAGGCAGCGGCCTCGGCGGTCAGGAACCCCGCAGCGTCGCCGAGCCGGCCGATGGTGTGCTCCAGTTTAGCGCTAACAAAGTCCTTGAACTGCGGGTTCAGCGCGGCCAGGAAATCCTCGGACGGATACTTCCCGTCCTGGTAGATGCCCTTGTACCCGGCCGTGCAGGCGTTGCGGACATAATTGCCGCACAGCTGCCAGACAATCCAGTCCGCGGCCTCCACCCAGTGGTCCATCTCCGCGTACGCTTCCGGATCCTCCTCCAGCAGCTGCAGCCCCTTGGCGAACTCCCACTCGGAGGAGATCAACCCGCCGTAGCGCGGCAGCCAGGTCTCGCCCAGCTCGGCGGCCAGGGCGTTGATCCGGTCCGCCTGCCCCTGCGCGGCGTGATGGCGCCAGAGCTTGACGTACGCGTGCGGCCGGCTGGCGAAGCCCGGCAGTTCATTCAGCGGGGTGCCGTCAGACTTCACCGGCACCATGGTGCATGCGGTGAAGTCCGTGGCGATGCCGACCACTGCGGAGGGGTCGATGCCCGCGTCCGCGATCGCCGCCGGCACAGCGTGCCGGAGCACCTCCCGGTAGTCGTTCGGCACCTGAAGTGCCCATTCGCCGGGAAGGCGTGTGACGCCGTCGTCCGCCACATCCGCCGGAAGCGCCTCGGTGACCACCGCGTGGGGGTAGTCGAACACCCCGCTGCCGAGTTCCTTGCCGTCCCTTACCCGGACCACCACGGCCCGGCCCGACAGGGTGCCGTAGTCCACCCCGATGACATAGTTTTCGCCGCCGGGGTTGAACCCGGTGTCATCACTAGATTGCATGCTAAAACCTCCATCCGGGAGGTGCTGGCCCCTGTGCCCGGTATCGAAAACGTAAAAGATTCTCTTAGATTGTGAACGCTAACATATCTGCGCGTCAAGCATCGGCAGCGACCAATTTGGGGCGTCCCAGGGGACGCTGCCGCCTCCCTCGGCACGCTCCGCCATAGGGCAGGGGCCCCGCCAATCTGGCGGAGCCCCTGCCTTCCAGGCGTCAGAGCAAGTTTGACGGGCGGTATTTCGCTGCGGCGCCTTAGCCGAGCTGGCTGTGGAGGCGCTCCAGCTCCGTCTTGGTGACGGGCAGGACGGTGCCGTGGCGCGGTGCGCGAGGCAGTTCGTAGTTGCTCGCGAGCTTCCAGTCGGGGTCTTCGAGACTGGTGCTTTCCAGCGGGATGTAGCCGCGCCCGCCGAACTCATCCACGAAGAGGTAATACTTCTCCTCGGTGTTTGATTTGAAGACGGTCGGCCCCTCTACGCCGCCGGTCCCGGCGTTCTTGCCGATGCAGTTGGCCATCAGGGACCAATTGCGCGGGTTCGTGGCCGGCAGGTCGACAGCCAGCAGGTCCGTGGACTTTTCCTGCATGATGTCGAGGCAGCCGGAGACGCGGGCTTCGTCCTTGGTGAAGCGGTAGTAGGTGTCGCCCTCCTTGATAACTGTGGAGTCGATGACCGAATCACCCGGGTCGTTCCAGACCTTGGCTTCGCTGAAGGTCCGGAAGTCGCGCGTGGTGGAGTACATCATCTTGTTGTGCGTGCCGCCGGAGTGGTTCGGGTCGTTGTCGGCGTAGATCTTGGACGCCCAGTAGACGACGTACGCCCCGATTTTCTCGTCGTAGTGTGCTTCCGGCGCCCACGTGTTCCCTGCCGTGTCCGGAGAGACTTTCACGTGCCGCTGCCCGGACCAGTTCACAAGGTCCGTTGACTCCCAGACCTCCAGGTACTGGCTGCCTTGGCGCTGGGAGGCGTCCCACGAGGTCCCGCTGCCAATGGAGAGGTCGGTGGCGATCATGTAGAACTTGTCGCCTTCGGGAGAGCGGATGACAAAGGGATCGCGCAGGCCCTTGGTGCCAAGGCTGGATTTCACCACTGCCTTTCCGCCGTTGAGTTCGTCCCATTTGAGCGCGTCATTGCCCCGGCTGGCGGCCATGAAAATGTTTTCCCCGGCGATGTCGTTGCCGGTGAAGTACGCGAAGGCGTAGCCCTCTTTGGCCTCGGTCTTGGGCAACGGAAGGACGGTGGCGCGGAAAGTCCTCTTCGTCTTGGTCTTGCCGTAGCTGACGAACGCGTGGAGGTTGAGCTTGACCGGCTTGCCGCCGTAGGCAGGCCGGGTGACCTCGCCGGTGGCGGTGATGGCGGATTCGTCGCTCGATTTCCACACCACGTCGGTCCCGTGTAGGCCCTTGCGGGCAGGGTGATGTTGCCGCGGATTCCCTCGGCGTCCCACACCTCCAGGGCGGCTGCGGCCTCGCTGACTTTCTGCTCGCCGCTGATGTCTTCGAGGACCGTCACGGTGAACGCCTTGGAAGCTGTGGCCGCCCCGGACGTGGCACTGGCCGTCAAAGTCACGGCCGTATTTCCTGTTCCGTAGGCCGGGCGCGTCACGGCGCCCGTGGACGAGACGATGCCCTCGTTCGAGGACGTCCAGGTGTAGGCCGAGCCGTTGGGTCCGGTGCGGGGCAGGTTCAGGCCGGCGGTGACGGCGCTGGTGTCTCCGAGCGACAGATTCTGGAGATCGAGGGCCACCCGCTCTTCCGGGGAGACGTAGCCGAGCTCGCGTACTTCGGCCGCCGAGAGTGCGCGGTTGTAGATGCGGAAGTCGCGGACCTGCCCCTTCAGGTACTTGTCTCCGCTGTAGACCGATCGTCCCAGGTAGTTGGCTGCCGTACTTCCGCCGCCTATGCTGCCCGGGGTGATGGTCACGCCGCCCTTGCGGGCAACTTCGACGCCGTCCTCGTACAGGACGGCGGTGCCGCCACTGAGGGTGTAGGTGATGGTCTTCCAGGCCCCGCGTGCCAGGTCCCGCCCGGCATTGGCTGTCTGCTCCGTTGACCAGTTACCGCTCGCGATCGAGGTGCGGTACGAGTTGCCGGTGGTGAACAGATAGCCGTTGCCGGTGCCGTTGCTGGTATTGCCCAGTCCCCAGATGAAATAGGGGGCGGCCTGATCCGTGGCGAGCTTCACGTCGGTCGAAACAGTGATGGAGTCGAGGCCCCGCATGACGTCGTTGGGAAGGCGGACGTGGGCGTTGGTGCCGCCAAGCTGCAGGCCCTCATCGCCGAGGCGGCTGGCGTCGCCGCTGATGACGCCGTTGCGGCCATTTCCGGAGGAGTCTTCGGCAACGGAGCCGGTCGGTTCGGTCAGGTTGTATTTGAGGACGAGGCCGTCGTCAATGGCAGCCTGGGCGGGGACACCCGCGGAGAGGCCGCCCAGCACGAGGGCGGCCGCTGTGAGGACGGCCGGTCCTGTGCGGGCTCTGAGGGTCATTAAGGGCATGAGTGATGCTTTCGTTCGGGCGGCAAGATGCCGCGGTTGACGGACGGGTCTTGGTGCGGGTCCGGGGAACTGCAGCTGCGCGGTCCGGAGCAGGGGGCCAGGAAAATCAGGAGGTCAGCCTGACGATGAGGGCCTGGGCGCCGCTCACCAGGCCGTCCCGAAGGGCCTGGTTGTCGACGCTGCGCCCGGCAAAGTCGACGTACTGGTTCAGGCAGTGCACAGCTTTCGCCGTGGTTTTCTCGGTCAGTGCTTTCCGGGCCGAGTCCAGCCGGGAGCCGAGCATCGCGTGCGCATCGGCCGTCATGGTGCCGGCGGTGCGGGCTGCATCCGCGACCCCCTGGAGGTCATCGATCTCGCCGGCCGGCGGCGCGAAGGCGGCGCGCTGGGCACATCGGGAGATGCGGTCGGCGTCTGCCTGGGTAAGCGCTCCCTCCGTGATCCACATGCTGTTCACCTGGGCCACGCGCTTCAGCAGTTCAGGCTTGTTCAGGAAGGAAGCAGCGTCCCAGAGGTCGTCGAGCAGGGTGGTCTTGTTGGCCCGCGAAGGGTTGGGCACCCCCGAATCCACGCCGCCTAAGACGACCACCGGCTCCTGGCGCCGGAAGTATGAGTGGAATGCGTCTGCCGTTCCTTCGAGGAAGGGCGCTAGTTCAACGCCGGACAGGGTGAAGTGCAGCGGCTTGCCTGGAACCGGCTGCATGGCGGGGGCCAGGTCTCCGTTGAGCTTGGCAGTCCCGTAGAGGCTGAACGGCAGGAGCGTTGTGCGGCTGTCCCGGGTGACCAAATGCACAGGACCGTACATCAGCGTCTGAACTGTCGGGTCGTCCAGGGCCCTTTCGGCACGGAGGGTGAAGGGCATGTCGATCTCCACCGAGTCGCCGCTCGTCCACGCCCTGGGGATGTTGAGGTAGGTGCCAGGGGCTGCCTGTCCGCCAACCGGAGTTCCGTTGACGCGGACAGTGAAGCCCGCCGCAGCCCAAGCCGGGACCCTCAGGCGGAGTTCGAACTGGCCGTTGCCGGCGATGGTCAGTTTTGACCGCTGCTCGAGCGGATACGACGTCTCCTGCGTGACTGTCAGGTTCCTGCCCTCCCAGTTGAGGGTGGAAGGCATGTAGAGGTTCACATACAGGGCGCTGTTGTCGTCCGCGGTGAAGTAGACGGAATCCTGGTACTTCGTGGCGGACTCCATGCCGGTGCCTTCGCAGCATGTGGTCCCGTTCTTCGGGGTGAAGTCGCGGACGGCGCCAGGCTGAAGGCCAATGAAGTAGGTCGCCAGCGGCAGCTCGGCGTTGTCCTGGTCCTGCTTCGAGCCCAGCACCTGGTTCAGGAGCGCACGCTCGTAATAGTCCATGTATGCGGGGTTCTGCTCCTTGAAGAACAGTTCGCGGGAGAGCTTGAGCATGTTGTAGGCGCAGCAGGTTTCGGCGTCGGTGTCATGCAGCGTGCTGGCAATCTGGCCGGGCGCCTTCCAGAATTCTGTCTGGCTTGTCCCGCCGATGCTGTAGGTGCGCGGACCTGCGACCATGCCCCAGAAGTTGCGGGCGGACTTGAGGTATCTTTCCTCAGCGGTCTTGTTGTACATGAGCATCAGCCCGGTGAAAATCGGGATGTGCTGGTTGGCATGGAGGCCTGTGAGGACGTCCTTGTTGGCGGCGCACGCGTCGATGAGGGAGTCGAGGTCGAAGTATTTGGCGAGTTCAAGGTGCTCCGGCTTGCCGGAGTGCCCGTGGGTTTCCAGGATGGCTTCTACGATGCCGCCGAATTCGCCGCTGGAGAAGATGCCCCACATGCGCTGGCGAACGGCCGGAGTGAGCTTGCTGAGCCGCGAATGCATCCAGTCACAGAGGCCGACCGCCAGGTCGAGGGCTTTGGGCTCCTTCGTGGCCGTGTACGCATCCAGCAGGCCTTTGAGGATCTTGTGGGCCGTGTAGTAGGGGGCCCAGACCCGGGTGTAGTCGGGCGAGGTTCGGGTCTCCAGCTCGATGAACTGCGTTTCCGGGTAGGCCGCGAGGAAACCGGGGTGGCTGGGCAGGCCCCAGGTGCGCCGCAGGGTGGCGTGCCGGCTCTTGCCTGACGTGTCCACCAGCGTGGCTCCGCTCGCCTCACTGCAGTCGATGGAGACGACGTCCCCGCCGCCTGCCGAGGTGGCTGTCGCCCGTGCCGCGGCCAGCTCTCCGATCTGTGCTGCGGTCAGCGCAGCCGACCAGATGTTCACGTCCTGGTAGGAGCCGGCATACAGGGGGTCGTTGTATTGGGACCGGCCAAGCCATGCGTTCGCCAGGCTCCCCAGCGAGGCAGGGGTCAGCGTCATGGCCGTGTTTTGGCCGGCCCGCTGACCATTGACGTACAGGGTTCCGGTTCCACCGCCGAGCGTCACCGCGACATGGCTCCATTCGTTGACCGGCAAAGGGGCCGATCCCACGATCGTCTGCTCGCCGCCGGCGAAGTTTCGCGTAATGGCGAACCGGGGAAGCCCGCTGCCGTCGCGCTGTGCCAGGAACGCATATGTCCTGGTGTCATTTCCGAAGTCGAAAATGCGGGTCCAGTTGGCGGCAGCTGTAGGACGGACCCACGCGGCGAATGTCATGCTGGCCAGCCCGTCGGCCGAACCGGCGGGAAGCTGCCCATACATGTAGGACCCCCGGGCCAGGTCGACGACGGCCCCGGCGAAGTGCCCGGCAGTAGTTTGGACCGCGGGTTCCTGGGCCAGCGCCTGCCGGCATTCGTGGAGCGAGGACACCAGGTTCTGCAGCTTCCTCCCGAACACCTCCTCCCCTGTGCTGGCATAGGCCTGGGCCAGCATGGACATGTGGTGCCCGGTGAAATGGCCCCTGAGGTTACCGTTTGCTTCGCCGTCGAGGCCTTCCCATCCGCCGGCCGGCAGGGGCGTTACGCCCGCTATCGTCCGGAGGCCGGCGTTGGCCCGAAAGACATTGATGTAGCGGCGTTCGTCGTAGCCGCGGGCGAAGTTGAGGATCAAGTCCCGTTTCCGGGCGAACACTCCGGGACCCAGCGTGACGTCCGAAAGTTTGAAGGGGCGAAGGGTAAGCGCGGCGGCAACACTGCCGGTGGTTGACAGGGGCTCCTGGGCGGCGGCTGCCGTAGCTGCGGTCGCCAGCGAGGGGAGCCACGGGAGCGCCGCTGCGGTGGCTCCGAGCCGAAGGATATTGCGCCTGGATACAGGATTCGTCATTGGATCTCCGATACGTTGTCGAGGGCTGCCGCGGATGTAATGCGGGAGTGGCCCGGCCGGTTCGCCGGCCGGGCCACTCCCTGTCTCTTATACACATCTAGATGTGTATAAGAGACAGTGCGTGAGCTGGCCTATTTGCGTGAGCCGGCGTCGGCCAGCCGGATGAAGGTCACAGAGCTGGGCTCGAAGGTGTAGGTGAACTTCGGCCCTGCGCCGTTGAAAACGCTCGCCGCGGAGGCGAGGTTCTGCCCGTCCGCAGTCTCGGTGAGCGTCGTTACGGCAGCGCTGGCCGCGATGTTGGCCGCGCCGGTGACGTTGAGGTCTACGGGCGTCCGCTCCGTCGAGGTGTTGACCACCTTGACGATGGTGTCGCCCGACTGTGCGTCCTTGGTGACCACGGAGTAGATGGGATCAGCCGGAGTATCGTCCACGGTGCCCCACAGGACGTTGTCCAGGTACAGCTTCGCGGTGCGCCCGGCGACCTCGATGCGGATGTCGTATTCATGTCCGGTTTCGATGACCGTGTTCTTTTCCAGGACGTTTGTCTTGGCGCCGTTGACGGCCTTCTCGACGACAGACTTCGAGTTGTTCCAGCCGCCCAGGTTCCACCAGAAGTAGTTTCCGGTGTCCTTGACGCCGAAGGAGACCAGGAAGCCTTCGGAGCCGGCCAGCTTGGTGGCCTTGGTGCTCAGCGTGTAGTTGCTCCATTCCGGGCTTCCGGCGGTGACCATGGTGTTCTGGGCGGTGGTGCTTGACTGCACGTAGGCACCGTCCCGAATGGACCAGGAGCCGGTGCCGTTGCCGGTCCAAGCCGCAGCCGTTCCCGAGAAGTCATCGCTGAACAGGGTGGCGCCGTCGTGGCCTGTCACCTTGACGTTGTCGTAACGGGCGGAGGTGGCCCAGGTGGACAGGCCGATCTTGCCGGCAATGGGCGCCACGGTCGAGGCCGGGTTCTCCTGCGTGCTCGGCACCACATGCGTGCCGACGTTGTTCATGAACAGCTTCTGGACCTCGTAGTTGGGGGTGGTCCGGATCGAGGTTCCGTTGAAGAACATCATGTCCGGGCTCCACTGCGTGTTGGCCTCATTTGCGATCAGCGGGGCGTAGGACGCCATCTTGACGACGTCTGCGTTCCGTTCGAGACCTGTCATGTAGGAGGCTTCCGCGAGGGCGTTGACGGGCTTGTTGCCCTGGGAGGCGTACTCGCCCAGGAAGACCTTATAGCTGTTGCGGCTGTAGGAGTCGTACCGGTGGTTGTTGTTCAGGAACCACTGCGGGGTGTTGTAGTAGTGCTCGTCGACGAAGTTCACGCCGGTCTGGGCATTGAATTGCGAGAGGTCGTCGAATTCCGGTCCCTGGCTGAACGGACCCGTGTTTCCGATGATCTTGATCTCGGGGTGGGCCGCCCTGACGGCGTTGTAGAACTGGGTGAAGTATGCCTTGAATTCGGGCTTGTATTCCTCGTTGCCCAGGCTGATCCGCTCAAGTTTGTACGGTGCCGGATGGCCGTATGCGATGCGTTTTGCACCCCATTCAGTGCTGGCATCGCCGTTCGCGAATTCGATGAGGTCGAGCGTGTCCTGGATATAGCGGTCAAGGGTGGCCTGATCGGGAGCGGACTTGTTGTCGCCGCATCCCGTAACGCCAACGGGAACTACCGGCACAGGGACTGCGCCCATATCCTCTGCCCACTGAAAGTACTCCATGTAGCCGAGGCCGTAGGTCTGGTTGTAGCCCCAGAAGTTCCGGTTCGCCGGCCGCTGCTCCACCGGGCCGATGGTGTCTTTCCACTGGTAGGTGCGGGCGCGCGTGTAATTGGGGGCTGAGTAGGTGTCGTAGCTTCCGGTGTTGACGATGCAGCCACCCGGGAAGCGCAGGAAGCCGGGGTTCAGGGCCGCGATCTTTTCGGCGAGGTCCTTACGAAGGCCGTTTGCCCGGCCGTTCCACGTGTCCTGCGGAAACAGCGAAATCATGTCGAGCCGGACCGTTCCGGTTCCCTGAACGACTGTCGCCAGCCTGCCCGCCCCGGTGGACGACTTGGGCGACAGCGTCACATCGTACTTGGCCCACTTGTCGCCCTTGATTTTCACCGTGGCGATGTCCAGGCGGGTGCCTTCCGGTGTCTCCAGCGTGACAGCAAGGCTGCTGCCGGCAGGGTTGGAAGTCCGCGCCCAGACTGAGTAGCTGTATTTCTTGTGTGCCTCGAGCTTCTGCCCGGCGTTCCAGCCGCTGTTGCGGACGCCGACCCCCGCGGCGCCGCCGGCGCCTGCACTGGCGGCGTCGACCTGCAGGTAGTTCCGGTTGTTCTCGTTCAGGCGATTGCCGTCATTGACGACGGCGACTGTTCCGTCGCTGCCCCGCCGCAGGGTTTCCCAAGCGGTCATGGGCGTGTAGGTGCGGTTGTCCCCCGAGTTGAATTCAAACGACCGGTTCTGAACAAGTTCGGCGTAGATGCCGCCGTCGGCGCCCTGGTTGATGTCCTCGTAGAAGGCCCCGTACATGGTCGGATCGATCGAAGGTCCCGCCTCGGCGGCGTTGATGTTGATGGTTCGGTTCGTTGCCGGCTCTGCATTGGCGCCCAGCGCCGGGGTCAGCGACAGCACCGCTGCTGCCAATGATCCGGCAAACGCCATGGTGCAGGCCCGCTTTGCGGGACTCGGGGATTTTGATGGCATGGAAGAGATGGCCTTTCTCCATTGAACGGTCCGCCGGCTCGCCGGCGCAGCTCAGGCAGGGCGGCCGCCGACAGTTTCGCGGGATGCAATTCCGTCCTCGGGCGTGGCCGCCGGTGAACGGGTGACAAAAGCTGTTAACGCTAACAAAATGCGCGTCGGGAAAAGTATTGGACATCTTTGCGGCGTTGTAAAGAGCCTTGACAATAGCCGTGTGGGGATTCGACGCTCCTGATGCGCAAGCCACCAATTTATGACCGGCACTACTTGACGGCGTGTTTTGTTAGCGTTCACAATGGGTCGCAGAGCGCATCAGCTCACTTGCAGCAATGGCGGTGTTCGAGGTCTCCCGCCTGCATGTAACTACGCTTCCGGGAGGATGTTGTGTTTAAGAAGTCCCTAATTGCGGTTGCCGCCGCATCGATGCTCACCCTGACTGCCTGCGGGGGAACCGGCAGTGCTGCCGGCAACGCCGCAGGCAGTGACAAGATCACCATGGGCTTTGCCCAGGTCGGCGCCGAAAGCGGGTGGCGCACCGCCAACACCAAGTCCGTACAGGAATCGGCCAAGAAGGCCGGGGTCGACCTGAAGTTCTCGGATGCCCAGCAGAAGCAGGAGAACCAGATCAAGGCGATCCGCTCCTACATCCAGCAGAAGGTCGATGTCATTGCGTTCTCCCCTGTGGTGGAGTCCGGCTGGGACACGGTGCTGAAGGAAGCCAAGACGGCGAAGATTCCCGTCATCCTCACCGACCGGGCGGTGGACTCGTCGGACAAGACCCTGTACAAGACGTTCCTCGGTTCCGACTTCGTTGAAGAGGGCAAGAAGGCAGGAGCCTGGGTCGTGGAGGACTCCAAAGCAGCCTCCGACACGGTCAACATCGTCGAAATTCAGGGCACCACCGGATCCGCGCCGGCGAACGACCGGAAGGAAGGATTCGAGGAGGCCATCAAGGCCAATCCGAAGCTGAAGATCATCGCGTCGCAGAGCGGGGACTTCACCCGGAGCGGCGGCAAGCAGGTCATGGAGGCTTTCCTCAAGAACAACCCGGACATCGACGTTGTCTTCGCCCACAATGACGACGAGGGGCTGGGTGCCATCGAGGCCATCGAAGCGGCCGGCAAAGTTCCCGGCAAGGAAATCAAGATCGTCACCATTGACGCGGTGAAGGACGGCATGACCGCGCTGAGCAACGGCAAGATCAACTACATCGTTGAATGCAGCCCGATGCTCGGCGACCAGCTCATGGACCTTGCGAAGAAGGTCATTGCCGGCGAGAGCGTTCCGGAACGCGTCGTCACCGAGGAGACGGCCTTCACGCAGGAGCAGGCCAAGCAGGTTCTTGCCAGCCGCCCGTACTGAACCACGGCGCCCCTGAACGTCCGTGCGGCGGCGGATGACCGCCGCCGCCCGGCCCACCAATCACAGAAAAGACACGAGGATGAACGAAATCGTTCCGGTCGTCGAGATGACCGACATAGCTATTGGATTTCCAGGAGTTAAGGCGCTCGACGGAGTCAACTTCCGCCTCTTCCAAGGTGAAGTTCACGCCCTCATGGGAGAGAACGGCGCTGGCAAGTCCACCCTGATCAAGGCCCTGACAGGCGTGTACGCCATTGATTCCGGCACGATAACCGTACTCGGCGAGCACCAGCAGTTCTCGACGCCCGCCGCATCACAGGCAGCGGGCATCAGCACCGTCTACCAGGAGGTCAACCTCTGCCCCAACCTGACCGTTGAAGAAAACGTGCTGCTGGGACGCGAGCCGCGCCGCCGCGGTTCCATTGACTGGAAGGGCGTACGGTCCAGGACCCGTGAGGTCCTCGCAGAACTGCACCTGAACCATGTTGATCCCGGATCCCTGCTCTCCTCGCACTCCATCGCGGTCCAGCAACTCATCGCCATTGCCAGGTCGGTGGAGATCAACGCCAAGGTCCTCATCCTGGATGAACCAACGTCGAGCCTGGACGCCGACGAAGTCAAGCAGCTCTTCCGCGTGATCCGGGACCTCCGGGACCGCGGAGTAGCCATTCTCTTTGTCTCCCACTTCCTCGAGCAGGTCTACGAGATCTCCGACCGCATGACGGTGCTCCGCAACGGCAAGCTCGTGGGCGAATACCTGACCCGCGACCTCTCCCGCATGGGCCTCATTTCCAAGATGATTGGTAAGGAAATGGAGGCTCTCGCCGAGCTGGACCAGGCACCGGCCCGGACACGTGCCAGGACAGGCTCCGGGGTGACGCCGTTCGTTGAGGCCCGCGGACTCGGGCGGAAGGGATCGGTTTCGAATGTGGACCTCTCCATCTACCCCGGGGAGGTCGTGGGCCTCGCAGGCCTGCTGGGAGCAGGCCGGACCGAGATCGCCCGGCTCCTTTTCGGCGCCGACAAGGCCGATGAAGGCTCCATAAAGGTTAAGGGCGTCAGCCAAAAGATCCGCTCCCCGCGGACCGCCATCGATAAGCGCATCGGGTTTTGCTCCGAGGACCGCAAAGAAGAAGGCCTCATCGGAGACCTGTCCGTCCGCGACAATCTCATGCTGGCCATGCAGGCCAGCAAAGGCTGGGCACGCCGCATTCCGCGCCGTGTCCAGGACGAGCTCGTCGCCGAATACATCGCAACCCTCGACATCCGGCCGGCGAACCCCGACGCGCTGATCCGCAACCTCAGCGGCGGGAACCAGCAGAAGGTACTGCTCGCCCGCTGGCTGATCACATCCCCTGAGCTGCTGATCCTCGACGAGCCGACCAGGGGAATCGACATCGGGGCGAAGACCCAGATCCAAAAACTCGTCAACAAACTCGCGACCGAAGGGATGTCCATCCTCTTCATCTCCTCGGAGCTCGAAGAAGTCCTGCGCCTGAGCGACCGCGTCGCCGTCATCAAGGACAGGGAAATGGTCGCTGAAATTCAGAACGACGGCGTCTCAGTGGAAGACGTCATGACGGTCATCGCCGGAGGTACGCAGTGAAATCCCTTATGCAGAACCGCCTTGCCTGGCCGGTAATCGCGCTGGCAGCGCTCGTGCTGCTGAACCAGGTTTTCCGGCCTGACTTCCTGAGCCTGAGGATGCAGGACGGACACCTCTACGGCAGCATCATCGACATCATGCGCAACGGCGCCCCCACCATCCTCATCGCGCTGGGAATGACCCTCGTCATCGCCACCCGGGGCATAGACCTCTCTGTCGGCGCGGTCGTGGCCATCGCCGGAGCGGCATCGTGCGCCTACATCGCCGCTTCCCCGGAGCCTGCCTCGCCGGTTACGGCAGCCATGGCAGTTCTCATCGCGGTGTCTGCGGGGCTTCTCCTGGGTGCATGGAACGGGTTCCTGGTCTCGACGGTCGGTGTGCAGCCGATCATTGCGACCCTGGTGCTGATGACCGCCGGAAGGGGCATAGCCCAGCTCATCACCGGCGGCCAGATCGTCTCAGTCTCGAATGACTCCTACAAGTCAATCGGCGCCGGGTACCTGTTCACGCTTCCCATCTCCATCCTGATCACCGCGGCAGTCTTCCTCGTGGCGGCCGTCCTCACCCGGCGCACGGCGCTGGGAACCCTGATCGAAGCCGTGGGCATCAACCCGGTGGCCAGCCGCCTCGCCGGGCTCCGCTCGCGGAACATCATCTGGATCGTTTACGTCTTCAGCGCAGTGTGCGCCGCAATCGCCGGCCTGATGATCAGCTCCAACGTCACCGCGGCCGATGCCAACAATGCCGGGCTTTACATCGAAATGGACGCGATCCTCGCCGTCGTCATCGGCGGCACGTCACTCGCCGGCGGGCGATACACCCTGGCAGGGACGGTGATCGGGGCCTTCATCATCCAGACCCTGACCACCACCGTCTACACTCTCGGAATCCCGCCGGAAGTGACTTTGGTGTTCAAAGCCCTCGTCGTCATTACCGTTTGTCTCCTGCAGGCACCCAAGGCCCGGAACCTGTTGAGGAGCCTCAAAGCCGCACCCAACCCCGGCACCAAGGAAAAGGTCGCAATCTGATGTCTTCCCTGTCCACCCTCACGCCACTGACCGTCAAGGAACCGTCGCCGCTCCGCAGCCGCATGCGCGGAGGCGCCCGCTACGCGCCGACCCTCGCGACCCTGGGGCTCTTCATCGCCATGTTCGCCGTGGGTGCCGGAATGTACCCGAGCTTCCTCTCCGGCCAGGTGTTCCTGAACCTCTTCATCGACAACACGTTCCTGATCGTGCTCGCCGTCGGCATGACGTTCGTGATCCTGACAGGCGGCATCGACCTGTCAGTCGGCGCCGTCGTCGCACTGTCCATGATGGTCAGCGCCACACTTCTCCAGCAGGGTTGGAATCCGTCCGCCGTCATCCTCCTGGTCCTGGTGATCGGTGGCGGCCTGGGCCTCCTCATGGGACTGATCATCCAGTACTTTGACATTCAGCCCTTCATCGTCACCCTCGCCGGCATGTTCCTCGCCCGCGGCCTCTGCTACGTCATCAGCCTCGACTCGATCCCCGTCACCGAGGGATTCTTCACCAGCGTTGCCCAGGCCCAGATCCCGCTTCCCGGCGACCTCTTCGTCTCGCCCGGTGTAGTTCTTGCCCTAGCCATCGTCGCCGCAGCCTTCTTCGTCCTCCACCACACGCGCTTTGGCCGGACCGTCTACGCCATCGGCGGCAACGAGCACTCGGCAATGCTCATGGGGCTGCCGGTCACGAGGACAAAAATCCTGGTCTACGCACTCAGCGGCCTCTGCTCCGCCGTCGCCGGAGTTCTGTTCTCCTTCTACAGCCTCTCCGGCTACAGCCTCGCAGCACAGGGAATGGAGCTTGATGCCATCGCCGCCGTCGTCATCGGCGGCACCCTGCTGACGGGCGGAACGGGCTACGTCCTTGGATCCGTCGTGGGAGTCCTCGTGCTGGGAATCGTCCAGACATTCATCGCCTACGACGGAACACTGAGTTCCTGGTGGACCAAGATCGTCATCGGCGGCCTGCTCCTCGTCTTCATCCTGCTGCAGCGGCTCTTCGCCAGGAAGACGGCCTAACAGGCCAGGTGCCGCCAGTTCCGCACTCCCCTTAACCACCGATTCATCAATGAGTCCTCTCTCCGCGCGCGCGGCCTCCCGCCTCCGATGAGGCGCGCCCGCGCCTGCCCGGGGAAGGAAATCCAGGAAGGACGCTTTCACCATGAATGATCCCCTCAACCGGCAGTTTTCGCGCCGCTCGTTCCTCGGCTCCGGAACCGCCGCGGCCGCCACCGTAATACTGGCCGGCGCCGGTGCCGGCACGCTGATGACGGCCCCTGCCTCGGCCGCAGCCCCCGCACCATCGACGCCGGTAATCAACCCCGTCGTTTCGCAGCGGGCGGACCCGTGGCTCATGAAGCACACCGACGGCAGGTACTACTTCACCGGATCCGTGCCGGAATACGACCGGATCATCCTCCGCTCTTCATCCACCATTTCCGGGCTGGGCGGCTCCGCTGAGGCTGTGGTGTGGACCCGGCCTGCAACCGGGACGATGGGCGGCTACATCTGGGCTCCGGAGCTGCACCACTTTGACGGGAAGTGGCACATCTACTTCGCCGCCGGCGACAGCGATGATGTTTTCCGGGTGCGGATCTACGTGATATCCACGGCCGCCGCGGACCCGACCACCGCTGCGTGGGAACCACCGGTCCGGGTGTACACGCATGCAGACACGTTCTCCCTGGATGCCACCACGTTCGAGCACGCGGGCACGCGGTACCTGCTGTGGGCGCAGAGCGATACCGGCGTGAATTCGAGCCTGTTCATCGCCTCCATGTCATCTCCCTCCACCCTGTCCAGCGCACCGGTGCGCATCGCCGTCCCCACGCTGGCCTGGGAAACCAAGGGGTACAAAGTCAACGAAGGGCCTGCCGTGATCAAGCGGAACGGCCGGATCTTTGCAACCTTCTCCGCCAGCGCGACCGACTCCAACTACTGCATGGGCCTCCTCACTGCGGACGAAAACGCGGACCTGCTCAATGCGGCGTCGTGGACGAAGACCCCGACGCCGGTATTCGGCACATCTGAGGGGTCAAAGCAGTACGGACCCGGGCATAACTCCTTCACAGTGGACGAAGCGGGCAATGACGTTCTCGTGTACCACGCCAGGTCCTACCGCGACCCGATCGGCAACCCCCTCTTTGACCCCAACAGGCATGCCCGCGTTCAGCGGCTGCACTGGAAGGCAGACGGAACACCCGATTTCGGCGTTCCCGTGGGCGACGGCGAACTCCCCGTCCGGCTGGAGTCCGCCGCTGCCCCGGGCGCCTACCTCGTTCACGACGGGACAACCGTCACGGCCTCGTCAGCGCCGGCACTGGGAGCGTCCCAGTTCCGCATTGCGCCCGGCTATGCCAAGAAGAACTCTGTGGTCATCGAACCTGTCCTGACCAAGGGACGTTACCTTCGGGTCCAGGGCTCAAGTGTCGCAATCGCGTCCACCGACGGATCGTCGTCGGCGTTCATCCAGCGGGGCGGACTTTCGGGTCGGGCCGGAGTCTCCTTTGAGTCAGTCGATGTCCCCGGCTCCTATCTCCTGCTCCGGCAGGGCGTCCTCACCCTGGCGAAAGCCGGCAAGAACGACAGGACCGCGGCCACCTTCTTCCAGAGCACGTAGCCGCACGGCACGGTTGCGGTCAGCATCCCCGCAGGGCCCGGCAGGCTTCCCAGCTGCCGGGCCCTGCGTGTACCAACTCAAAGAAGTGTGCCGCCAAAGAAGTGCGGCCGCGCCAGCCACCGCTCCCCTGGGCTCAGTGCGCGGCGTGTGGCGGCGCAGTGGTGGAGCGAACCACAAGCCTGGGGTTGACCACCGACGATGCACCCGAATGACCGTTGGCCATATCGAAAAGGAGCATTTGCATGCAGCGGGCCCCGAGTTCCTTGAAACCCTGGTTGACGGTGGTCAGGGGCGGCACAAGGTAGGCGGCCTCGGGCTGGTCGTCGTAGCCAACAAGGCTGATGTCCTGCGGGACGCGCAGCCCGGCTTCGCTGAAGGCGCGCAGGGCTCCGAGTGCCATCTGGTCGTTGGCGGCGAACAGCGCGGTGACGTTTCCTGCGGCCGCAAGTTCAAGCCCGGCGCGGTAGCCGCTCTCGGCGCTCCAGTCGCCGCGGATCAGTACGGAGTCGTCCAGTTCCGCCTGCGCGAGGGTGCGGCGCCAGCCGTCAATGCGGGCGGCGGCGTCAATCCAGTCCGGCGGCCCGGAGACGTGCGCGATGGCTGTGTGGCCCAGGTCCACAAGGTGCTGCACGGCTAGGGTGGCGCCCATCCGCTGGTTCACCGCGGCGACGCTCAGCCGCTCATCGACGCCGAAACCCACTGCGACCAGCGGGACGGCCATGCTGATGGTGCTGAGCGATTCGAACATGGCCTCGTGCGGAACAATCACCACGATGCCGTCCACTGACTGCATCATGAAGTATTCGAGGGCGTCCTTGATCGCCACGGGCGTGACTTCACTGAGGCTGGCCACGCTCACGAAGTAGCCCTTGTCCCGGGCTGCCTGCTGCACTCCGAGCAGCGTATTGGCGGGCCCGTAATGGGACATGTCGCTGCCCAGGACGCCGATGGTCTGGGACCGCCGGGTGACCAGGCTGCGCGCTGCGGTGTTCCGGCGGTAGCCCAGGTCCAGGATGGCCTGCTCGACGCGTTCACGGGTCTGGGCGCTGA
Organism: Arthrobacter sp. KBS0703; assembly: GCF_002008315.2. Classification (NCBI taxonomy): domain Bacteria; kingdom Bacillati; phylum Actinomycetota; class Actinomycetes; order Micrococcales; family Micrococcaceae; genus Arthrobacter; species Arthrobacter sp. KBS0703. Next base: position 3,627,675 of record NZ_MVDG02000001.1, read on the forward strand.
CGTTGGGATGCGCATTGAGGACCCGCGAGACGGTCTGGTGCGAGACGCCGGCCAGTTTGGCCACGTCCTCCATCACGGGAGGACGCCTGATCTCTGATCCTACCGACATTCCCCCTCCTTAGTTAGCGCTAACAATCAGCTTACCAGCCAAGGCAAAGATCAGGCTGCGGGAATATTCGGGGGCTCAGCCAGGGGCGGAGGTGCTCCGCCGCACCACCAGTTCGGCAGCCACCACGGTGCTGCTGACGCTGTCGCCGTCCTCGATGGCGGTGAGCATGAGGTCAATGCAGCGCCGGCCCAGTTCCTCGAAGTCCTGGCGGACGGTGGTGAGCGGCGGGGTGAAGTAGCCCGATTCCGGTTGGTCATCGAACCCGACGACGGAGACGTCGTCGGGCACGCGGACGCCTGCCTCATTGAACGCGCGCAGCAGGCCCAGCGCCATCTGGTCGTTGCCCACGAAAATGGCCGTGGCCGTGCGTTCGGCGGCCAGCTTCCTGCCAATCTCGTAACCGCTGCCGGCACTCCAGTCGCCGGTCATCAGGAGGTCGTCCTCAAGGCCCGCGGCCCGCAGGGCGGCGCTCCAGGCCTCGGCCCTCGCCACGCCGTCGATCCAGTCCTGCGGTCCGGCGACGTGACCGATCCGCCGGTGGCCCAGTTCAATCAGATGCCCGACGGCGAGTTCGGCCCCCCGGGTCTGGTCCACCATGGCGCCGCTCACGGCGTCGTTTCCCAGCGACCCCACCGCCACCACCGGCACGCCGACTTGCAGTTCCGCGAGGGCGAGCAGCGTGTCGGAATGCGGCACGCTCACCACGATGCCGTCGACGGACTGGTCCATGAAGTGCCTGACGGCATCGAAGATCGCCTCGCGGCTGACGGACTTCAGTGCCGCGATGCTGACAAAGTAGCCGGCGTTCCGGGCCGCCTGTTCAACCCCCAGCAGCGTGTTGGCCGGGCCGAACTGGGAGAGTTCGCTGGCCAGGACACCGATGGTCTGGGACCGGCGCGTGACCAGGCTCCGGGCCGCGGTGTTGCGCCGGTAACCCAGCTCGGCAACGGCCGCCTCCACCCGCTCGCGCGTCGCTTTGCTGACATTGGGGTGGTTGTTGATCACCCTGGACACGGTCTGGTGCGAGACGCCGGCGCGCTCCGCCACGTCCTCAAGCCGCGGCAGCCGCGCGTTGCTTTTAGTCATGGGGCTATTCTGCGCGACGCCGCGCCGCAACACGAATGCCGCACGCCCGCCAAGCGCAGGGACGCAAAAAAGTCCCCGGCTCCTGTCGCCAGGAACCGGGGACTTTCCACTCTTCGCTAAAAGAGTGGGCCCTGTGGGGATCGAACCCACGACCCACGGATTAAAAGTCCGATGCTCTACCAACTGAGCTAAAGGCCCAAACTGACTGTCGAAATGCCTGCCGCAACGGCCTGCACAGCGGGTGTCAGCTCCAGTCCATTTCTGGACGTTAATACTGTACCCCAGTCCGGGGGTGACTTTTCGCACGGGGCCTTCCGCCGCCGTCGTCCGGGTCACTTCACGGACCGGCGACGGCGGAAACCGCGCGACTCCGCGGAACAAAGGCTCCGGAAGCGCGCTCGATTACCGCACGGACCAGGAGTAGCGTGGGAGCATGAGCGAGAAAGCAGGAACCAGCGGCCCGGGCGGGGCGGAGCGGCACCACAAACCAAAGCCTTTTGCGCCCATTGATTTCGAGCCATTCGCAGGCGGTGCGGATCCGGCGCGCGTGTCCGAAGCGGCACACCTCGCTGCCCAGGCGCTGGTGCGCCACGGGCGGGACAGCGACGATCCCGTCATCACCAAACGCCTGGTGAAGCTCGCCGACGAACAGGGTCTGGAAGCCATCGCAGAGATGTGGGCCGAGAGCCCTGCCCGTTCACTTCCAGGTGCGCTGTGGCGGCTGTATGCACTCCGCGCGGCGACAGTCCAGGACCCGGAGCGCATCTCCGTGTACTTCAAGGCGGGCAAGGACACGGCACAGGTGTCCAACGTGGTTGCCGGCGCGGCCGAACCGCCCGGCGCCGACGAAATGAAGACCATGGCTGATGCGATTCTGTCCGGCGCGTTCGACGGCGACTTCGACGTCGCGCTGGAGCGTTCGGCCGCGTTCTGCCGCGTGGTTGCGCTGGGACAGGCCACGCTCGCGGACGGCGCCGACCACAGCAACGAGGTCCACGCCCGCAAGCTGACGCGCAACTCCCACCTCCTGGTGAAGACCGCCGAGGACCTCGAACATGCCGCCAACGCCTGGCGGCTGGGCGAGCTTGACTGACCCATTGGGGCCGATCTGTCAATGTTGACTTGGCAGGATCAAAGTAGAACACTGAAACTGGTGCCGAACCGCGAAACCCCCGGGCTTCAAAATTTAGCCGCCTAGAGCGGCCTACCGCCGAGAGGCGTATCCGGTTCGGCACCATTTTCATGCCCGGTTGCCGGTGCCGGTAAAGTACTGACTAGCTGCGGGGGCGCGACGTCAAGTCACACGATCCGCAGTGCCCAGCCCTGACGATCCTCCGGAGACCGGTACTAATGAAGCTGCGCCTTTTTCCGCAGGAGCCCGCCGGGCTGAACCTTCTCTCACAGCTGGCACGGCAGATCGTCCTGGCCAGCGCCACCATGGCGGAGATCTTGGGAGCACCGGCCACTGAGCATCACCGGCTGGTCGAGGACATGCACAACCACGAGGCCAAGTCCGCCGAGCTGCACTTCGCCCTCCTGACCCACATGCGCACCAGCTTCGTGAACCCGCTGCCCCGCGAGGACATGTACAGCCTCTCCCTGTGCCTCAACGAAGCAATCGAGAAGCTGGACGCCGCAGCCGAACTCGTGGCGCTCTACAAGCTGGACCGGCTTCCGAAACGGGCCGCCGACCAGCTGGAAATCATCAGCCGCCAGGCCGAGCTCACCGCTGATGCCATGCGGCGGCTCAACAACCTCGATGACCTTGAGGACTACTGGATCGAGGTCCTCCGCCTGGCCAAGCGTGCCGAGCGGACGCACCGGATCTGGGTGGCGGACATGCTCAAGGACATGAAATCCACGCAGTACGCCCGGAACAGGGACATCGCCAACCAGCTCGTTGACGTCACCAAGGACATGCGGCGCATCGCCACCCAGGTAGGCAGCATCATCGTCAAGGAATCCTGACGTGACGCTGTTCATCTTCGCCCTGGTGGTGGCCCTGGCCGCCGCTTTTGCGTTCATCAACGGCTTCAGGGACGTGTCCACCTCGGTGGCCCTTGCCGTCCGCACCCGGGCGCTGACGCCCACGGTGGCCGTCCTGCTCGCGGCCGCCTTCAACTTCATCGGCGCCCTGCTCAGCGCCGGCCTGGCCGTGGCTATCAGCCAGACCTGGGTGACCCTCCCCCGCGGCGACAGCGGCCTGACCATCCTGGCGGCCGGACTGGCCAGCGCCTGCGTCTGGGGCCTGTTGCTGTGGTGGCGCGGCATCCCGTCGTCGTCCACGCATGCCCTGGTGGGCGGCCTGGCCGGTGCCGGCACCGCCAGCGTGGTGGTGGGCGGCAACTCCGTGGGCGGCGTGGACCAGTCACTGCTGTTCCAGGTGGTGCTGCCCTTGGTCTTCTCGCCGGTCATCGCCTTCATCGGCGCGTACCTGCTGGTCTTCCCGGTCACCTGGGCCGCACGGTATGCGCAGCCCAGCGTCATCAACAAGCGGTTCAGGACAGCACAGTCGATAGCCGCCGGGGCCGTCGCCTTCGGCCACGGGCTCCAGGACGGCCAGCGCATCAGCGCCGTCCTCCTCCTGGCCCTTTTGGCGGCCGGGTACAGCGGCGGAGGCTCGATCCCGGTCTGGGTGGCCATGCTGTCAGCCGTCATGATCGCCGTGGGCACGCTCTTTGGCGGCTGGCGGATTTCGCACACTGTCGGCTACCGGCTCACCCGGATTGACCCGCTGCGCGGCGTGGTGGCGCAGGGATTCAGCGCCATACTGCTGTTCCTCGGCGCCATCGGCCTGCACTGGCCCATTTCCACAACGCACACCGTGACGTCGGCTGTGCTCGGCGCGGGGGAAAACCAGAGTTTCGCCACGACGCACCGGAAACTCGTGACCCGGATCCTGTGCCTCTGGGTTCTTACGCCGGCCGCTACGGCGGCCGGCGCCTTCGTCCTTGAGCTCGCGCTGTCGCCGCTGATCACGACCTGACTCATCGCCTCGAGCTTGCGAGGCTAGGGCGGCGGCGGGGACTATCCGAAGCGGCCGGAGACGTAGTCTTCCGTGGCCTTCTGGCTCGGGTTGTTGAAGATGGTGCTGGTCTCGGCAAATTCGATCAGCTTGCCCGGCTTGCCGGTGCCGGCGATGTTGAAGAATGCCGTCTTGTCCGAAACGCGGGCGGCCTGCTGCATGTTGTGGGTCACGATCACCACCGTGTACTGGTCCTTGAGCTCGTTGATGAGGTCCTCAACGGCCAGGGTGGAGATCGGGTCCAGTGCCGAACACGGCTCGTCCATGAGGATTACCTGCGGTTCCACGGCGATGGCGCGGGCGATGCAGAGTCGCTGCTGCTGGCCACCGGAGAGGCCGGAGCCCGGCTTCTCGAGGCGGTCCTTGACCTCGTTCCACAGGTTGGCGCCCTGGAGGGACCGCTCCACGAGGGCATCGGCCTCGCCCTTGGACATCTTCTGGTTGTTCAGCTTCACACCGGCCAGCACGTTGTCCCGGATGGACATGGTGGGGAACGGGTTGGGCCGCTGGAAGACCATGCCGATCTGGGAGCGGACCGTGACGGGGTCAACGCCGGGGCCGTATAGGTTGTCGCCGTCGAGAAGCACTTCGCCCTCGACGCGGGCGCCCGGAAGGACCTCGTGCATGCGGTTGAGCGTCCGCAGGAAGGTGGACTTGCCGCAGCCGGAGGGGCCGATGAACGCCGTGACGGACTTGGCTTCGATGTTGATGCTGACGTCTTCGACAGCCAGGAAGCTGCCGTAGTACACGTTCAGGTCTTTGACGTCGATGCGCTTGGACATGAGGTTCCTTTAACTTGCTGGTATGGATTGAGTCTAGATCCCGGCTGTTCGTTCCGGAACGGCCGGTGACCTGCCTAGCGCCCGGTCTTGGGGGCGAAAATCCTGGCGATCAGGCGGGCCCCGAGGTTCAGGAGCATCACCAGGATGATGAGGACCAGGGCGGCGCCCCAGGCCCGCTGCGAGGACGGGTCCGGGTTGGACGGCGAGGTCGGGTTCAGAATCTGGGTGTAAATGAACGTGGGCAGGGAGGCCATCCAGCCGCCGAACACGTTGTTGTTGATGCTGGTGGCGAACCCGGCGGTCACCAGGATGGGTGCGGTTTCGCCGATCACGCGGGCGATCGCCAGGGTGACACCGGACGCGATGCCGGAGATCGCCGTCGGAATGACCACCTTGAGGATGGTCCGCCATTTGCGGACGCCCAGGGCGTAGGCCGCCTCGCGGAGTTCGTTGGGGACGATCTTCAGCATTTCCTCGCTGGAGCGGACCACCACCGGGATCATCAGCACGGAAAGCGCGACGGCGGCGACGGCGCCGGTTTTGGTGCCGGGCCCCACCACCGCGAAGAAGAAGGCGGCGGCAAAGAGGCCGGCCACGATGGACGGGATGCCGGTCATGACGTCCACGAAGAACGTGATGGCGCGGGCCAGCGGGCGGTCGTTGCCGTATTCGACGAGGTAGATCGCGGTGAGCAGGCCGACCGGCACGGAGATGACCGTAGCCAGGAGGGTGATCTGGACCGTGCCGAGGAGCGCGTGGTAAATGCCGCCGAGGACCGGTCCGCCTCCTTCGGCGGCCCTGTTGTCAAAGACGCCGGTGACGCCGTTCATGGACGTGCCCAGGAACCCCGGCGTGATGATGCCCGGGATGCCGTTGACCAGGACGGTCCAGATGACGGAGATGAGCGGCAGGAGCGCGATGAGGAAGGATCCCACCACCAGGCAGGTGGCCAGCTTGTCCTTGGCCTTGCGTGCTCCTTCGACGGCGGCGCTCCAGCCCACCAGTCCGGCGGCGAAGAGGATGGCGGAGACGATTCCCCAGCCGAAGGCATTGAAGCCGATCAGCGCGAGGATGGCCGCGCCGAGGACCAGCGCTACGGCGAGGACCGCGTACGGGGCGAACTTGGGCAGCTGGCCCTTGGTCAGTGCCGACCTCTTGCGGGCCGGGGTAAGGGTGGAGGTCATTTAGTTGGCTCCCGAGAATTCTTTGTGCCGGCTGATGATCCAGCGTGCAACCATGTTCACGGCCAGGGTGATCACGAACAGGATCAGGCCGGCGGCGATCAGTGTGCTGACCTTCAGGCCGCTCGCCTCAGGGAAGTTCAGGGCGATCTCGGCGGCGATGGTCTGGTTGCCCGACTGGATCAGGCTGGCGGTGAGGGCGCCGGAGGAAAGTACCAGTGCAACGGCCATGGTCTCGCCGAGCGCGCGGCCGAGGCCCAGCATGACGGCGCTGACGATGCCCGGGCGGGCGAAGGGCAGGACGGCCATCTTGATCATTTCCCAGCGCGTGGCGCCGAGGGCCAGGGCGGCTTCCTCGTGCAGCTTGGGGGTCTGAAGGAAGATCTCGCGGGAGAGCGACGTGATGATCGGGAGCACCATGACGGACAGCACGATGCCTGCGGTCAGGATGGTCTTGCCCGTGGCCGACGCAGGACCGTGGAAGATGGGCAGCCAGCCCAAGTTGGCTGCGAGCCAGTCGTAGGCCGGCGCGATTTCCTTGGCCAGGAACGCTGCGCCCCAGGCGCCGTAGATGACGGACGGGATGGCGGCCAGCAGATCGACAACGTAGCCGAGGCCGGAGGCCAGCTTGCGCGGCGCGTAGTGCGAGATGAAGAGTGCGACTCCGATGGCGACCGGGGTGGCGATGACCAGCGCGATGACGGCGGCGATTAGCGTGCCTACGACGATCGGCCAGATGTAGGCGAAGAAGCCCTTGCCGCCCTGGATGTCGGCGGCCGGGGCCGTGAAGGCAGGAATTGCCTGGATGACGAGGAAGAGCGCAACGCCGAACAGCACGGCAAGTATCAGGCACCCTGCTGCCAGGGTGGCTCCGGAGAAGACTTTATCCCCGGCGCGGCCTGCGCCTCGGGAACTTGTCAGGGAGGTGGTGGTCATACCTGGCCCTTCGGTGTTGGTGTTGCGGAGGTGTTGAACATGGTGAAACCGCGCCTGACACGCCTAAGTTCCCCGCCCTGCCTTGCGGCTGGGCGGGGAACTTCAGCGTTCAGTTCAAACCTTACGACTTGACCTTGATGGACTCGATGGCCTTGGCAGCCTTCTCAGCCAGGGCTGCGGACAGCGGAGCCGACTTGGCGGACTCAGCGGCAGCCTTCTGGCCTTCCTCGGAGACTACGTACTTCTCGAAGGCCTTGACCAGGTCAACGGTTTCCTGCTTGGGGTAGGTGGTGCAGACCAGGTGGTAGGAAACCAGGACGACGGGGTAGGCGCCGGATTCGGTGGTGGTGCGGTCCAGCTTGATGGCACCGTCGCTGGTGGCGCGGCCTTCGACGGCCTTGCCGGCGTCAACAGCCTTGGAGGCGGCCTCGGGGGAGATCTTGACGAACTCGGAGCCGACCTTGATCTGGGCGGTGCCCAGCTTGCCGCCGACGGCGGAATCATCGGCGTAGGTCACGGCACCCGGGGTGTCGGTGACGGTCTTGACGACGCCGGACGTGCCCTTGGCGTTTTCGCCCTTCAGCGAAGCGGGCCAGATGCCGTCGGCCTTGTCCTTCCAGACGTCAGGCGCTGCGGCGGACAGGTATTCGGTGAAGTTCTTGGTGGTGCCGGAGTCGTCAGAGCGGCTGACCGGGGTGACCTTGAGGTCCGGAAGCTTGGCATCCGGGTTCAGGGCGACAATGGCGGGGTCGTTCCACTTGGCGATCTCGCCGCGGAAGAGCTTGGCGGCCGTGGTGGCGTCCAGCTTGAGGTCCATGACATCCGGAACGTTGAACGCGATAGCGATCGGGGAGATGTAGACCGGGATGTCGATGGCGCCTTCGGGACCGCACTTGGCCTTGGAGGCCGCGAGTTCCTCGTCCTTCAGGTAGGCGTCGGATCCGGCGAACTGTGCCGAGCCGTCGATGATGGCCTTGCGGCCTGCGCCGGAACCGTCCGGGGAGTACTGCACGGTGGCGCCCTGGTTTGCGGCGGCGAAGTTGGTCTTCCAGACGTCCATGGCTGCGCCCTGCGCAGAGGAGCCGATGCCGGTCAGGGTTCCGGTGACCTTGGTGCCGGCAGCGGACTGGGTGCCTGCGGGAGAGTTCGTGGCGTTGTCTGAACCGCACGCGGTGAGCGCGAGCGCGCCAACGGCGATGACAGCGATAGCCGCGTGGCGGCCGAAGCGGAGTGCCTTCACTGGGTGTACCCCTTCCAGGGTTTTCTGATGCGATCCGAACCGGAGACGTCCGGACAGGGGGATGCGTACTTTTTGTACCTTCAATGAAGGTATGGGCCGCAGGTAACGAGTGTTGGGGTCCAAGGTGAACGAAAGGTTAACGACGGCGGGACATTTGCTTACACCTGCAGGGTCACCATTGCGTTAGCTACGTCACAGTCGTAGTGGGCGCGGTTCCGGCGGCGCGTGACACGATGGGCTGCATGGAGACACCGGGGAAGCTTGACGCGCACCGCCTTGGCGAGGGGCCGCCGTCGGACGCTGACATCGATCTGTACCGCAGGCTCAGCAGCGACATCGCCGCCGGAGTGGCCGTGGTTTCCACGGTGCTGCGCAACCGGGATTACGCCGCGACCGTCAGCGCATTCCTCTCAGTTTCCTATGACCCGCCGACGCTGCTGGTCAGCCTCTATGCGGAATCGCGCATCGGGGAGGCGGTCGCAGAGGCAGGCACGTGGGCGCTGAGCCTGCTTCCTGCCAAGCACCAGGGCACCGCGAACTGGCTGGCCAGCCCCGGCATCCCGCTGCACGGGATGCTTGCGCAGGTTCCGTTCCGGCGCGGCCCGGCCACCGGAGCGGCGATCATCGACGGGTCGCTCGCATACTTTGAGCTGCGGACGGTATCGGTTCATCCGGCCGCCACGCATCTGCTCGTCGTCGGAGAGGTGGTGGCGATGGGCAGCGACGCTGCGCCGTCAGAGGCCCAGGACCCGTTGCTGCACTTCGGTTCCGAGTTCCGCCGGCTGGCCCCGTAGACCCGCCGGAGAAGACCCCCGGAACTTGAGCCAAAATTGCGCCAACGTAACGGAGTCCCTGATTTTGTCGGTTCATCCTTGAGGCATAACCATCCAGGCGGGAACCCGGCATCCGTGAGAAGGAAAGAATCACAGGTTGCCCGCACGATTCTCAGGGGGGATCACATTGAGTATCAGTTCGAATCACTGCACCCACGGCGCCATGCGCCGGTCCCGGCACTATCTTGGTCATGGCCAGGCCTGCGGTAAGGGCCACCGGCATTGCACGTACAGCATTGGATACCGCGTGGGACCGGACCTCCTTACCGGCCGGTGGTGTCGCCGCCGGCTGGTTGACGTACCTTCTCCTTGAGCTCAGCTAGCTCCTATCGCGGATGAACCGGTGGGACAGTCAAACCGTGGAGGGGTCCGTATTGGCGCCGCACAGGATAACGGCTACGCGTTCGCCGTCCGCCGGAACGTACGCCCCCGAGGTCAGCGCGGCATAGGCGGCCGCGGCACCGTGCTCCACCACCAAGCGGTACTCGGGCCACAGCAGCGAGCGCGCGGCGATGATCTCGTCGTCGGACACCAGCACGCTCTTCACGCCGGTTCGAACCGCCACCTTAGAGCCGATCTGTCCGATCCGCCGCGCCCCGAGTGGATCCGCGGCAATCCCCGAGACGGCCACGTCCGCCGGGGCGCCCGCCTCGAGGGCAGCGTGCAGCGTGGGAGCGCTGGCGGGCTCCACGCCAACCACATTGGCCAGGCCTTCGACGGCGGCCGCGATCCCGGCCATCAGGCCCCCGCCGCCCACGGCCCCAAGCACGGTGTCCACGCCGCCCAGCTGTTCCAGGAGGACCCGGCGTGGTTCTCCGAGCTGTTCAACGTCAAGGTGCGCTACTCCGGCATGGCCATCGGGCTGCAGGTCGGCATCCTGTGCGCCGGCTTCACCCCGCTGCTGGGAACGGCCCTGGTGGGTGCCACCAAGGCCAACTGGGGTCCGGCAGCCTGGATCGTGGCCGCGTCCTCAGTGGGCCGCGTCCTCAGTGCTGGCGGTCGCCGGCGCACTCTGGGCCCGCGAAACCCACAAGACGCCGCTGCGCGAACTGGGCAACCCGGTCCGCTGACGCACCGGTGGCCGGCCTCGCTCAACCACCGCAGCATCACGGGCGCCGGAGCCGGGCCAGCAGCGTGGCGGCGAGCAACGCCGTCGTAATTTCCAGGGCGACGATGGCCAGCAGTCCATCGGCCGCGGATCCGGCTACTCCTGCTGCCCGCAGGGCAGCAGTCCCGTGGATGTGGCCGGACGCCCCGCTGCCGGCGGCAGTACCACCCAAGAGCAAGGCGGCGTGCAGCACGGTCATCGCCAGCCCGCATGCCATCACCTGGCGAAGGGCGTCCACCCTGCCGTCGCGCCAAATGTGGACAGCGCAGGGCAGGCAGACTCCCACCATGGCGAGGATCAGCAGGTTCAGCCACAGCCCATGGTGGTTGCTCGCAACGAGCCAGAGGTGCACCAGGCAGGATGCCGCCGTCGCAGCCGCGACAACGCGGTAGTGGACAACGACGCGAGGGCGGAGGATGGGGCCGGCGGCGCGGTCCCATCCCCGCAGGGCTGTCACGGCGCGGGCCTAGCCGTGGCAGTGTCCGCCGGTGGCCGGCTGCGATCCCGCCGGCACGTCCAGCACGGGGCTGCGGTCAAAGAATCCCTCGGGACGTAGCTTGAAGCCGACGGTGTCCACCGGCATGATTGGCCAGTCTTCGGTCCGAGGGAAGTGGGTGAGGCCGAAGGTGTGCCAGACGACAATGTCCTGCCCGTCGATGTCCCGGTCCTGGGCGACGTAGGCCGGCAGGCCCGCTCCCCCCGCGTGCTGGTTCACGAAGTCCCCGGTGGGGTAGCGCTCGCCTTCCGCGAAACGGGTGACCCAGAGGTCCTTCGTGGCGAACGCCGCGCGGCGGGCGATGGAGGAATCCGGGTCGGCGAGGAGCGTGGGCTGGCCCTGGGCGTGGAGCTTGTAGCCCACGGGTGCGCCGAGGCGGTTGCGCGAGTCCGGGTTGGAGATGACCCAGGTGCGGCCGTTGCGTGCGTCGGCCTCACAGACGCCGTCGGATTCCCGGGCCAGCAGGGTGCGCCGCCGCGAGAAGGCGTTGCCGCGTTCGTTGCCCGCGCCCATCGGCTGCCGGACGACGTCCTCTTCCTCGACGCGGTTGGTGAAGCCGTCGATGGCCATGTCCAGCCGCGCACTGAACAGGTGCTGGTGGAAGGGCGCCCCCAGCCCGGGGGCCAGCTGCGAAATATTGTCCGAGCCGTCCTCGGGGTAGGCGCTGGTGAACACGACGCCGGTAGCCTTGGCCTCGAACTCGATGGTGCCGTCGAGGTACAGGTACCAGTAGAAGCCGTAGTCGTAGTTGCCGATGGTCGTGAAGAAGGAGATCACCAGCCGGCGGTTCCGGCGCGTGTACGTGACGCCGGACCAGAGATCGCTGTGTTTGGCCAGGATGCCCCAGTCCTCCTCGTGCATGCAGATGCCGTTGCGGATTTGGCGCGGGTTGCCGAACGCGTCGCTGATCACCGGGCTGAGGTAGGTGATCTCGCCGAGGCAGTCGCAGCCCAGTTCGAGCGAGTTGGCGTACTGGCCCACGAGGTACTCCCCCGTGTCGAAGTAGTTCTGCCAGGACCTGACGGGTGACGGGTCGCCGTACGGAACCACCATTTCGGCGATGGAGGCGCGGTTGATGATGGGGCGCTTCCGCCCGCCGTCATGGAAGGCGATGTTGTGCAGCACCACGCCCTCGCGGACATCGAAGCCAACGTCCAGGCTCCACTTTTCCCACTCAACGTGGTTGCCGCCGGTGACCGTGAAGCTGGGCCCTTCGGGCTGGGTGATGCTGATGGGCTTCTGCGTGGTGCGGAGCGGGCCGGTGAGCTCCGGATCGGTGTAGTTGCCGTGCTCGCCGGGAACCGCGAAGGCGCCGGCGTCCAGCACCTGGGTGACTTCCTTCCCGACGACGTCGACGTAGGCCACCAGGCCGTCCACAGGATGCGCCCAGGCGCTGTCCTCGGGAAAGTCCTGCACGAAGGCCAGCCCGCGGAGGATGCGGCGGCCCCTCTCCTCCGGGTATTCGAAGACGCCGGCGGACAACGGGGCAACGCGGACCTTGCTGACGTCCAGGTTCCGGTCGGCGAGGGCCTTGAGCCACCGTTCGTCGGAGGCCAGCAGCTCCTCAACCACCTCGAACTCCTCCTCGAGAACAGGGAGTTCACCCGTCACGGCGGTGTCGAGTTCGACGGCGGAGGTCACCGTGCCGCCCGTGGCGGACACGGTGACATCAAGGGGCCGCCCGCCGGACACATCGTGGATAAACACGCGGAAACGCCGGTCCTCGGAGTCCGGAGCGGCGTCCCGGGCCGGATCGAGCAGGCCGAGGTACGCGATCCGCTTCTCCGGGCCGAGAAGTCCCCCGGCGCGCAGGATGGCCTGCACGCCGGTGATTTCAGCGCCCGTTGCCAGGCGGTACTGGGTGGCTGCGTCAGCTGGTGCGAGTGTCATGGGCGACCTTTGTCCGGGACCGTGTCCGGTCGGGATTTTTATTTTCTATAGTTGTAGAGAATAACCGTCCGTAAGATGGCTCACAATAGCCAGACGCCAAATATTTCCCGGGGAGCGGCAGCGTGCCAAAGATTGTTGACCATGACGAGCGGCGCCTGGAGCTGGTGGATGCGACCTGGCGGATCATCGCCCGGCTGGGCATCGAAGGCGCCACCATGCGGGAGATCGCCCTCGAGGCCGGCTTTGCGAACGGCGCCCTGAAGCCGTATTTCCCCACCAAGGACACCCTGCTGACGTTCGCCTTCGGCCACGTCTTCAACCGGACCAACGAGCGGATCGAGGCGGTAACCGACGGCTTGTCAGGGATCGCCGCACTGCGGGCGTTCTGCGTGGAGGTGCTGCCACTGGACGAGGAGCGCATCAACGAAGCCCGGATAGTGATCCCCTTTTGGCAGAAGGCCGTCAACGACCCCGAAAAAGCCGCCATCCACAGGGAATCCATGGACCAGTGGCATGCGGCGCTGCTGGGACACCTCGCGGAGGCGCGGGAAAGCGGCGACGTCACCACCGGCGTCGACGACGCCGCCCTCGCGGGCCACTTGCTGAACATGCTGCTCGGCGCCCAGATATCCGCCGCTCTGGCACCGGAGGGCCAGGACGACCTCGGGCTGAGTGAGCAACTGGAGGGCTTCCTGGCGCTGCTGACCCGCTAGCCTTGAGACCTCAAGATCCCACCCCCCCGGACCGCGATTGCCGGGATAACCAACCAGGAGACGCCGGCTGTGACCATCCCCCAGGAAATCGACACGCCGGAAGTCATGGTTGACCTCGACATTCTCGAGCGGAACATCGACCGCATGGCCTCGGCCGTCCGGGCGAAAGGCCTCAGCCTGCGCCCCCACGCCAAAACGCACAAGATCACAGAGATCGCCGCCCGCCAGATGGCGGCGGGAGCCTCGGGCCTGACCGTGGCAACCATCGGCGAAGCGGAAGTGTTCGCCGCTGCGGGTGTCGATGACCTGTTCATCGCCTATCCGCTCTGGGTTTCTCCTCAAAAGGCCGGCCGGCTTCGGCGCCTGTCGGAAAGCGCACGCATCGCCGTCGGAGTGGATTCCGCGGAAGGGGCGGCCATGCTGGGAACCGGGCTCGGGACGGCGGCAGGGAACGTGAGTGTTCTCGTGGAGGTCGACAGCGGCCATCACCGGAGCGGCGTCAGTCCGGAGGCAGTGGTGCCGGTGGCCGAAGCAGCGGCGCGCGCCGGGCTGACGGTGGCGGGAGTCTTCACCTTCCCGGGCCACAGCTATGCGCCGGGCATGCCGGTCGAGGCGGCCCGCCAGGAGCAGCACGCCCTGCAGCAGGCGTCCGAAGTCCTGGCCGCGGCAGGGTTCGACATCACGCGCCGAAGCGGCGGGTCCACCCCGACGGCAATGCTGACCGAGAATTCGGTTGCCACCGAGGTGCGTCCGGGCGTGTATGTCTTTGGCGACGCCCAGCAGCTGGAACTGGGGCGGTGCGCCATCGAAGACATCGCACTGACGGTGGCGGCCACGGTGGTCAGCCAGCATGAAACCCCGGCGGACGGTCCCGCACGTTTCATCATCGACGCCGGCAGCAAGGTTCTCGGCAGCGATCGGCCGGCGTGGGCAAGCGGCTTCGGACGCCTGCTCGACCAGCCCGACGCCCGGATCACCGCGCTGTCGGAGCACCATGCCACCGTCGAGTGGCCCGAGCGCGGGACCATGCCGGCCATCGGGCAGCGGCTGCGCGTCATCCCCAACCACGTGTGCCTCACTATTAACCTGGTTGACGACGTCGCAGTCACCAGCCGCGGCGAGCTCGTGGACAGGTGGGCCGTGGCTGCCAGGGGTAAGAACAAATGATCAGGAAGCCGGCCGGAAATCTTTTTTCGACATGTGTTGAAAAAAGATGACACTGCGGAACTTCGGCGCTAACCTGAAATGACTGTGTTCCAGGACACAGTATTGGGGACCCACTTCAGATGGCCATCCGTCGTCAGGAACATCCATGCCTGCACCAACAGCCCGTCCCGCGCGCCAGGACCTCACCTCCAGCGTGGCCGCCTCGTTTGACCACTGGAGGCACCTGGTAGCCCAGTCCTTTGTGCCGCTGGCCGCGGAGACGGACCGCCCCGACTCCTTCCGCGGCCGGATGCGGTCCAGGGTGCTCGACCGCATGTGCATTGTGGAGGTTTCGGCGTCGGGGCACAGCGTCCACCGCACACGCGCCCTCCTGGCGCAGTCGGACCAGCGCTATTTCAAGCTCAATCTCCAGCTGGAGGGCACCGGCCTCCTCATCCAGGACAACCGCGAGGCCGTACTTCGCCCCGGCGATCTGGCCATCTACGACACCAACCGGCCGTACACGCTCGCCTTTGAGGAACAGGCACGGATGATGGTGGTCATGTTCCCGCACGACGCGCTGTCGCTGCCGCCCGACTACGTGGGGCAGCTTTCCGCGGTCCGCCTGGCCGGCGGCCACGGCCTGACGGGCATTGTGGGGCCGTTCATTGCCCAGCTCGCCGAGAACCTGGAGGTCCTCAGCGGCCCCAGCGGCTCGCGGCTGGCCACGAACGCCCTCGATCTCGTCTCCACCATGCTGCACTCGGAACTGGCCATGGCACCGGACCGGATGAAACCCCAGGCTGTGCTGGCAACGTCGATCCGCGAGTACATCGAGGCCAACCTGGCGGATCCGGACCTGTCGCCGGCCAGCATTGCGGCTGCGCACTTCATCTCCACCCGGCACCTGCACAACGTGTTCCACGAATCAGGCTCCACCGTGGCCAGCTGGATCAGGAGCAAACGGCTGGAGCATATCCGCCGCGACCTGCGGGACCCCCTGCACTCGGGCACCTCGGTGGGAGCCGTCGCGGCGCGCTGGGGATTCCTGGACGCCGCCCATTTCAGCCGCACCTTCCGCGAAGCATTCGGAGAATCCCCCAGCGACTGGCGGCGCAGCGCCTGACGCCGCCTGCGTTGGCGGCCTTGCCCGGCGCGAACAGCACGCCGGCATCCTGGAACACAGCCACCGCCGCACGGGTAGACGGCATGTTGGCGCCCTCGCCGACGGCGAGCAGCCCGTTCCGGACAAGCCGGGCAGCGGCATCGCCGTCGAGTTCGTCCTGCGCATCTGCCTCCTTCTCTCGGGAGCGGCGCTGCTGATCAACGGACTGGCATCGCTGGGCACACTCCCCCGCCGGGATGCGGCCGTGTTCAGCCTGGTCATCGGCAGCATTCAGCTGGCCTTGGGTGTCACCTATCTGGCTGCGGCCCCTCCGGGCGTTAACGGCGGCGGCCAGCAAGCGCTGCACGGCGCGGCCGGGATGTTCCTGTTCGGACTGACCTATGTCTATGGGGGCCTGGACTACCTGCTGGCACTCGGGTCCAGGGGCCTCGGCTGGTTCTGCGGACTGGTGGGCGTGTGCGGGCTCGTGCTGGCTGCCGCCTGGTCCGGAGCGGATCCGTTTCTGAGATGTGTATAAGAGACAGCTCTGCTGGACCTATCTGTGGATGCTGCTCTTCCTGCAACTGGCGTTGGGCTTCGAACGCCTGGCCCCCTGATTGGCTGGTCCCTCGTCCTCGCCGGCCAGGCCTCGGCCACGGTGCCGGCGTTCCTGGGGCTGACCGGCCGGTGGCCCGGCGGACCTGAGCTGGCCGCGGGAGCCGCGGCGTCCCTGCTGGCGCTGTTGCTGCTTGCCGGCGGTCTCGCCTGGCGCGGGCGGCGCCAACCCGCCGCCCGCGCCGCCGCCGCCGTCGCCGTCGTCCGTTACCCGGCAACCTCAGGGTCTAGGGTCCGCGCCCGCTTCTCCACCCGGATCTCCACCAGCACCCCTGCCGCGAAGAGCGCCGGGACTGTCGCCAGGAGTGCCGCGGCGGTTTGCGTGCTTCCCCCGATGAGGGAGGTGAAGTTGCTGACCACGAGGTAGAGCACCCAGGCGAGCAACAGCGAAGCCAGCACCGGGGCTATGAGCGTCTGCCAGGACTGCCCCGGCACCGGTTCCCGGCGGAAATAGGCGACGACGGCGAGCGAGGACAGCATGTACAGCGCCAGCAGTGCCGCGACAGCGAGCCCGCTGAACCAGGAGAAGAGGGTCAGCACCGGATCCATGGCCAGCAGCGCGAACGGCGCCACGAGAAGCACGGCCACCGCCGTCTGGATCCACGCCGCCACCGCGGGCGCGCAGTGCCTGTTGGTCCGCGCCACGACGGCGGGCATGGAGCCGCGCAGCGCCAGTGAATGAAGGTAGCGGTTGATGCCGTTGTGGAAGGCAATAATGCCGGCGAGGAGGGACGTCACCAGGAGGATTCCGGCCGTGATGCCGGCCCAGGGGCCGAACATCTCAACGAGCGGGCCGATGACGAACGACGTCGCGTCCCCGGATTCGAGTGCCGCGCCGGCGGCGCCGGCCACCTGTGAGGGCCCGTAGAAACTGACCAGCATCCAGGTGATGAAGGAGAAGAACACGGCGATGATGCCCACCGAGAGGTAGGTGGCGCGGGCAACGGTCTTGTGCGGATCCTTGGCCTCCGCGGAGTAGATGGCCGTGGATTCGAAGCCGAACATGGACGCCACCGCGAACATGATGGCCACGCCGGGAGCGCCGCCCGCAATGGCCTCGGGGGAAAACGAGGCTGCCAGGTTCAGGCCTTCCGGGCCGCCGCCGTGGAACAGCACGGAGAACCCGAACAGCAGGAGAATTGCGACTTCCAGGCCAACCAAGACAGCCAGGACCCGGGCGCCGAGCTCGATGTTCATAGACCCAAGAACCTGGACCCCTGCCATGGTGGCCACCGCCAGCAGCCACCAGGGAACGCTGATTCCTGCCGACGCCAGCAGGCCGGAGAAAGCGGTACCGTAGAGCCCGTACATCGCGGCCTGCACCGTGCTGTACGCCAGCAGGGCCAGCCACGCGGCACCGGCGCCGGTCTTCCGCCCGAACGCTGCAGTCACATACGCGTAGAAGGCACCGTTGGTCTGGACCTTGCGGCTCATGGCGACGAACCCGACGGCGAAGATTACAATGACGATGCCGACGACGAGGTAGGCCCCCGGGGCGCCGGCACCATTGCCGAGCGCTGCTGCCAGGGGCGCGGCGCCGACTATCCCGGTCAGCGGGGCCTGCGCGGACAGGACAAAGAAGAGAATTCCCAGAACACCGATGCTGCCGGCGCGCAGGGCGGTGGAGTGTTCCTGGCGGGGGCTGGCTTGTGCTTCTGCTGTCCGGGACTCGGAATTGGAAATACTCATTTGATCCTTCTTAACGGTCATGAGTGCTGGGAGATGTTCTTGGACGACGGCGCCCATTGGCCTGCGGGCTGCCTAGCAGTGCCGGGGCCGCGCATGTGGGCTTCGCCATAAGATCCAGAATGGCACTGAAGCCCGGAGGCGCCTTGTCGTGCAGCGATCATTTGTTGTTCCTGAGCGCAGTCACGCTGGCGCTCCGGCCGGATGCAGCTGTTCACCTGAGGTCAAGAACCGTTCGCGGATACACAAGACGCCCCGTAGGGAGCCAGGCAGACTCGAGACATAGCCTCAGGCCACGCAGGCCGGTGCGCATTGCCTACTCGAAGTGGAGTACCCCATGGAAACTTACGACGCCCTGCTGGCCTCGATCACCCCCAACGCCGGTTCCCGCAGCCGGACCATCTTTGACCCTGCCACCGGCACGATTGTCGGCGAAGCTCCCGTGCACACCGTCGAGGACCTGGACCGGGCCATCACTGACGCCACGGAAGCCCAGCCGGCCTGGGCTGCCCTGGGCCACGACGCACGCAGCGCCGCGCTGCTCAAGGCGGCCGACGCCGTCGAACGCTCCGCCGAAGAACTTGCCCGGCTGCTCTCCCGAGAACAGGGCAAGCCGCTGAACGGCCCCAACGCACGCTTCGAGGTCGGCGCCTGCGCCGCCTGGCTCCGCGCCGCCGCCGGCACCGTGCTCCACCCGGAAACCGTGGTGGACGACGGCGAGACCTACGCCGAACTGCACTACAGGCCCATCGGCGTCGTCGGCGCGATCGGCCCCTGGAACTGGCCCATGATGATCACCATCTGGCAGATCGCCCCCGCCCTCCGGATGGGCAACACGGTGGTGGTCAAGCCCTCCGAATACACGCCGCTGTCCGTCCTGGCCCTTGCCAAGGTCCTCAACGAGGAACTCCCCGACGGCGTCCTCACGGTGGTCTCCGGCGACCGCGAGGTGGGTGCCCGCCTGGCCGGACACCCCGCCGTCGGCAAGATCATGTTCACCGGCTCCACCTCCGCCGGCCGGGCGATCATCAAATCCTCCGCCGACACCGTCAAGCGCCTCACCCTCGAGCTCGGCGGCAACGACGCCGGCATCGTCCTGCCCGACGCCGACCCCAAGGCCATCGCCGAGGGTCTCTTCTGGGGCGCCTTCATCAACACCGGCCAGACCTGCGCCGCCCTCAAGCGCCTCTACGTGCACGACGACATCTACGACGCCGTCTGCGGAGAGCTCACCGCCGTGGCGAAGGCCATGCCCATGGGCGTCGGGCTCGACGAGAACAACGTCCTCGGCCCGCTGCAGAACAGGGCCCAGTACGAAATCGTGGCAGGGCTCGTAGAAGCCGCCAGGGAATCCGGCGCCCGGATCCTGCTCGGCGGCAACCCGGACCCCGGCCAGCCCGGCCACTTCTACCCCGCCACGCTCGTGGCCGACATCGACAACGACAACCCGCTGGTTGCCGAGGAACAGTTCGGCCCCGCCCTGCCGATCATCCGGTACAGCAGCGTGGACGAAGCCGTGGCCATGGCGAACGCGCTGGACATCGGGCTCGGCGCCTCCGTCTGGTCCCCGGACATCAGCGCCGCCCGCCAGGTCGCTGCCCGGATCGAGGCCGGCACGGTGTGGATCAACAAGCACGGCGCCGTGGACCCGCGCGTCCCCTTCGGCGGAGCAAAGCAGTCCGGCTACGGCCTGGAATTCGGCGTCGAAGGCCTCAAAGCCCTCGGCGTGCCGCAGGTGATCAACGGCTAGGACGCGGAACCCAAGATAGCGACGGCGGAGGCCGGGGGCGCCATGGGCGGCCCCGGCCTCCTTGGTGTCATGTCGGGCGACAATTACGACATCTACGGCCGCCCGGGTGAGTGGCAGGGCACCACGCGTGAAACCATACGGAGCATGGCCCAAAAGATTGCGTACCAGGGTGAGCCCGGCGCCAACTCCAATATTGCTTGCATCCAGATGTTCCCCGAGCTGGAAAATATTCCGTGCGCCAGTTTTGAGGACGCTTTCGAATTGGTGTCCAGCGGCGAGGCGGACCTTGCCATGATCCCGATCGAGAACTCAATTGCCGGCCGGGTGGCTGACATCCATATTCTGCTGCCCCAGTCCCATCTGCAGATAGTGGGCGAGTTCTTCCTGCCCATCCATTTCGACCTGCTGGGCATCCCTGGCAGTACCATTGAGGCCGCCACCGAGGTCCACAGCCATATCCACGCCCTGGGCCAGTGCCGGAAGCTCATCCGCAGCGCCGGCTTGAAGCCCGTGATCGCCGGAGACACGGCAGGGTCAGCCCGGGAGGTCCGGGACTGGAACGACCCCGCCAAACTGTCCCTCGCTCCCCCGCTGGCAGCGCAACTCTACGGACTGGAAGTGCTGGCATCCGCCGTCGAGGACGACCCCTCCAACACCACCCGCTTTGTGGTCCTGGCGCCGGAAAAGAAACTGCCGACCCGGGATGAGTTGCCCGGGCCGGCAGTTACCAGTTTCGTGTTCCGCGTCCGGAACGTTCCCTCCGCGCTCTACAAGGCACTGGGCGGGTTCGCCACCAACGGCGTGAACATGACCCGGCTGGAGAGCTACATGGTGGGCGACGAGTTCGCTGCCACCATGTTCATGGCCGACGTAGAGGGACACCCGGAGGACCTGCCGCTGAAGCTTGCCTTGGAGGAGCTGGACTTCTTCACCACCGAGGTGCGGATCCTGGGCGTGTATGCCGCTGCCGAATACCGGACCAGGCCGGCTCAGGCCACGGCGGTCTGACGCCGGTTCAGAAGCGGCGCGAAGAACGCGCCCAGCTCGGCGGTCGCCGTCAGCGGCAGGACGTTCGCCACGTACTGATCCGGGCGCACCACCACCATCACGCCGCCGCGGTCCAGGCCGCGCAGCTCGAAGATGTCCGCGGTGGGGTCGGTGCCGTAGGCGTTCTCAAGGTAGCTGAGCTTGAACGGGCCGACTTCCGGCTTGAACACCGCCGGGACTGCGCCGATGTCGACGCCCGTGTGGTCCTGCTGGTAGATGACCTTCACGTCGAACCAGGCGTCGCGGTCGGCGCCCTCGGGTGTGGCGGCGAGCGGCGACTCCGGTGCACTGGCCAGCCACGCCGCCAGGTCCGTGGTCGGCGACGGGGCACCTGCGGCGGCCGCGTCCGCGAAGACGTAGATGCGCCACCGGCCGTCCGCCTTCGCCTGGTGGCCGAGCTGCACCGGGTTCGTATCGCAGACCCGCACCACGGGCGCGGACTTGAAGCGTTTACCGATGGTGAACCCGGTGGCCAGGTCCTGGTGATCGGGCTCGGCGATGAGCATGGAGGGGGCGTACTGGGTCATGAAGCCCGCGGGGAACTCGGCCGTGCTGACATAGAAGTCCTCGAGTTCGGAGGGGCTATCGAACTCCTCGGGCTTCTTCGCCATGAGGGTGGACCATTCCTTGTCGAAGTCGATGAGGTTCTTCGCGATGACCTGGCGCTCGGCCGAGTAGGTGGACAGCAGGCTCTCCGGGCTGCGGCCTTCGAGCACGTGCCCCAGCTTCCAGCCCAGGTTGAAGCCGTCCTGCATGGAGACGTTCATGCCCTGGCCGGCCTTGGCGCTGTGCGTGTGGCACGCGTCGCCGGCGATGAATACGCGCGGCGTGCGGGTGCCCCGCTGCTCCGGGAGGACGTCGTCGAACCGGTCGGTGAGGCGGTGGCCCACCTCGTACACGCTGTGCCAGGCGACGTTCCGGACATCGAGCGTGTAGGGGTGCAGGATGTCGTTGGCCTTGGCGATGATCTGCTCGATGGTGGTGTTGCGTACGGCCCCCTTGCTGTTGGCGTCCACTTCGCCGAGGTCCACGTACATGCGGAAGAGGTGGCCGCCTTCGCGCGGGATCAGCAGGATGCTGCCGCCCTCGCCGGACTGGATGGCGCACTTCGTGCGGATGTCCGGGAAGTCCGTGACGGCCAGGACGTCCATCACGCCCCAGGCGTGGTTGGCCTGATCCCCGGCGAGGGTGCAGCCGATCGACTCCCGCACCTTGCTGCGCGCGCCGTCAGCGCCTACGACGTATTTGGCGCGGACCGTGCGCTCCCGGCCTTCGTCGGGTCCGGCCGTGTGGAGCAGCGTCACGGTGACGGGGTATTCGCCCTGGCCGGTGACTTCGAGGCTGCGGAATTCGTAGCCGTAGTCCGGCGACATGCGGGCGGGCGAGTTCGCCATGAATTCGGCGAAGTAGTCCAGGACGCGCGCCTGGTTGACGATGAGGTGCGGGAACTCGCTGATGCCGGCCGGGTCGTCGACGGCGCGGGCGGCCCGGATGATGCGGGAGTGGTCTGCGGGGTCCGGCTTCCAGAACGCCATCTCGGTGATGCGGTATGCCTCGGCGATGATCCGCTCGGCAAAGCCGAAGGCCTGGAACGTCTCGACGCTCCTGGCCTGGATGCCGTCGGCCTGGCCGATGGCGAGCCTGCCGCCGCGGCGCTCCACGACGCGCGTGGTGACACCGGGGAACTGGGACAGCTGGGCGGCGGTGAGCATGCCTGCGGGGCCGGTGCCCACAATGAGCACCTCGACCTCGTCGGGCAGCTCTTCGGGGCGGTTGATGCCGACGCCGGCGGCCGGCTGGACCCGGGGGTCACCGGATACGTAACCGTGGTGGTGAAACTGCACGGGCTTTCCTCACTTCGTTGTGTGGCCGTCTATCGCCGTTGTGTTCGATATTAGAATTACTCGTTCCAATATGGAACGTTTATATTGATCCAAAACTGTACGCCAGGTATGACGCGGGATACAAGCGCTTCGAAAACTCCGCCAAACAAGGGGTTGACGGTCCCTCGATTCGTGGATGATAGTTATCGTATACGATTTCGTACTCGATGAGGAGTAATTCTTGGAACAGGTCACCGACCACATCCTGGCCGCGGCCCGCAAGGTCATCGCGGTGCACATCAACTACCCCAGCCGGGCAGCCCAGCGCGGCCGCACGCCGGAGCAGCCCTCCTACTTTCTGAAGCCGCCGTCGTCCCTGTCGTTCGGTTCGGCGGAAGCCCCTTCAACGGTGGAGCGCCCCGCCGGCTGCGAACTCCTCGGATTCGAAGGCGAGATCGCCCTGATCATCGGCAAGCCGGCCCGCCGCGTCGGCCTCGAGGACGCCTGGAGCCACGTCGAGTGGGTCACCGCCAGCAACGACCTCGGCGTCTATGACCTCCGCTACGCGGACAAGGGCTCCAACCTCCGGTCCAAGGGCGGCGACGGCTTCACGCCGGTCGGCCCCGGGCTGATCCCCGCCGACACGGTGGACCCCGCAAAACTGCGCATCCGCACCTGGCACAACGGCCGCCTCGTCCAGGACGACACCACCGAAGACCTGCTCTTCCCCTTCGCAAGGCTCGTCGCCGACCTGTCCCAGCTACTCACGCTCGAAGAGGGGGACATGATCCTGACCGGCACCCCGGCCGGCGCCTCCGTGGCCAACCCGGGCGACGTCGTCGAGGTTGAAGTCAGCGCCGGCACGACGACGGCGGGCGGCGCCGCTTCCGGCCTCACCACCGGCCGGCTGGTCACCCTGGTTGCGGAAGGCACGACACCGTTCGCGGACTTTGGCGCCCGGCCCAAGACCGATGATCTCCAGCGGGAGGAAGCGTACGGCTCCCGGGAAGCGGCCGGTCTTGCCGCCGTGGAGGGCGCCGCCGTCGGGCCGGTCCTTACCCCGGAGCTGAAGGCGAAACTGGAAAGCGTCTGCACCGCCACGCTGTCCTCCCAGCTGCGCAAGCGCGGCCTGAACAACGTCAGCATCGACGGCCTCACCTCCACCCGCCCGGAGAAGCGGATCGTGGGCCTGGCCCGAACCCTGCGCTACGTGCCCAACCGCGAAGACCTGTTCAAGACCCACGGCGGCGGCTTCAACGCCCAGAAGAAGGCCATCGATTCCGTCAACGAGGGCGAGATCCTGGTGATGGAGGCCCGCGGCGAAAAGGGCACCGGCACCATCGGCGATATCCTGGCCCTCCGCGCCCAGGTCCGCGGCGCTGCCGCCATCATCACCGACGGCGGGGTCCGCGACTTCGCCGCCGTGGCAGCAATGGACATGCCCACGTATTACGCCAACCCGCACCCGGCCGTCCTGGGCCGCCGGCACATCCCGTGGGACACGGACATCACCATCGCCTGCGGCGGCACCACCGTGCAGCCCGGGGACATCATCGTGGCCGACTCCGACGGCATCCTAGTCATCCCGCCGGCCCTGGCCGAAGAGCTCGCAGACGATTCCATCGCCCAGGAACGCGAAGAAACCTTCATCGCGGAGATGGTGGAACAGGGCAACAGCGTGGACGGCCTCTACCCGCTGAACGCCGAATGGCGCCGCAAGTACGAACAATGGGAAACGGACAAGGCCAATGACTGAGACTGTAGCCAGGGCCGGCACCGCAGTCGGAAACGGCGCCACCGGCAGCAAATCCGAACAGGCCTACCAGGCGGTCAAGGCCCGGATCGTGGACGGGACCTACTCCCCCGGCTACCGGCTGGTCCTGGCCAAGATCGCCGAGGACCTGGGCGTCAGCGTGGTTCCGGTCCGCGAGGCCATCCGCCGGCTCGAGGCCGAGGGGCTGGTGAAGTTCGAGCGGAACGTCGGCGCCACAGTGTCCGGGATCGATCCCACCGAATACCTCTACACGATGCAGACCCTGAGCATCGTGGAGGGTGCCGCCACCGCACTCTCGGCCCCGCTGATCGGGGCGGCGGACATTGCCCGCGCCCGGGCCGTAAACGAGGAAATGCGGGAATGCCTGCAGCATTTCGACCCCGTCCGCTTCACCCGCCTGAACCAGGACTTCCACAGCGTCCTGTTCGAGCACTGCCCCAACCCGCACATCCTGGACCTCGTCCACCGCGGCTGGAACCGGCTCGCGTCACTGCGGTCCTCCACGTTCCGCTTCGTGCCCGGCAGGGCCCACGACTCCGTTGCCGAACACGAAGCCCTCCTGAAACTCATTGAAACCGGCGCCGACGCCGACGCCATCGAAAAAGCAGCACGGCTCCACCGCTCCGCCACTCTGGACGCGTACCTCGCCCAAACCAACGCGGGGTCACTTAGCGCCCAATAGAGCGCCCCGAATGGGCCGTAAGTGACCCCGCGTTGCACCATCAGTAAGGAAATCAACAATGACGTTCACTGCACCGGAAACCACATCCCACTACGTCCCCGAGAACCTGCCCACCCACATCCAGCACTACATCAACGGCGAGTTCGTTGACTCCGTGGGCGGCAAGACCTTCGACGTACTGGACCCAGTGTCCAACACGAACTACGCCACCGCCGCGGCCGGCCAGAAGGAGGACATCGACCTCGCCGTCGCCGCCGCCCGCGAAGCGTTCGTGAACGGACCGTGGCCGAAGATGAAACCGCGCGAACGCGCCCGCATCCTGAACAGGATCGCCGACGCCGTCGAAGCCCAGGAGGAGCGCCTCGCCGAACTCGAGACCTTCGACACCGGCCTGCCGATCACCCAGGCCAAGGGCCAGGCGCTGCGGGCGGCCGAGAACTTCCGCTTCTTCGCGGACCTGATCGTGGCCCAGTTCGACGACGCCATGAAGGTCCCCGGCTCGCAGATCAACTACGTGAACCGCAAACCGATCGGCGTCGCCGGCCTCATCACGCCGTGGAACACCCCGTTCATGCTGGAGTCCTGGAAGCTCGCGCCCGCCCTGGCCACCGGCAACACCGTGGTCCTCAAGCCGGCCGAGTTCACGCCGCTGTCCGCCTCACTCTGGGCCCGGATCTTCAAGGACGCCGGCCTGCCCGACGGCGTCTTCAACCTGGTCAACGGCCTCGGCGAGGAAGCCGGCGACGCGCTCGTCAAGCACCCGGACGTCCCGCTGATCTCGTTCACCGGCGAAACCACCACGGGCCAGACCATCTTCCGCAACGCCGCCGCCAACCTCAAGGGCCTGTCCATGGAACTTGGGGGCAAGTCACCGTGCGTGATCTTCGCCGACGCCGACCTGGACGCCGCGATCGACTCCGCCCTGTTCGGCGTCTTCTCCCTCAACGGCGAGCGCTGCACCGCCGGCTCCCGCATCCTCGTCGAACGCGCCATCTACGACGAGTTCTGCGACAAGTACGCCGCCCGCGCGAAGAAGATCGTCGTCGGCGATCCGCACGACCCCAAAACCCAGGTGGGTGCGCTGGTCCATCCGGAACACTACGAAAAGGTGGCCTCCTACGTCGAGATCGGCAAGTCCGAAGGCCGGCTGCTGGCCGGCGGCGGCCGCCCGGATCACCTCCCGGAGGGCAACTACATCGCCCCCACCGTCTTCGCCGACGTCGCCCCCGACGCGCGGATCTTCCAGGAGGAAATTTTCGGCCCGGTCGTCGCGATCACCCCTTTCGAGAACGACGACGAAGCCCTCGCCCTGGCCAACAACACCAAGTACGGCCTGGCGGCCTACATCTGGACGCAGGACCTGACCCGGGCCCACAACTTCTCCCAGAACGTCGAGGCCGGCATGGTCTGGCTCAACAGCCACAACGTCCGCGACCTCCGGACGCCGTTCGGCGGCGTCAAGGCCTCCGGGCTGGGACATGAGGGCGGCTACCGCTCCATCGACTTCTACACCGACCAGCAGGCCGTGCACATCACGCTCGGCACCGTCCACACCCCCAAATTCGGCGCATAACCCCCTCGGCCGGCGCCAGCCAGGCCCCTTTCAACGAAGAGAGAATCCCATGAACAACATCATCCCCAAGCCCTCCGTCCCCGCACCGGACATCGTCCGCTGCGCGTACATGGAAATCGTGGTCACCGATCTCGCCAAATCCCGCGAGTTCTACGTCGACGTCCTCGGCCTGCACGTCACCGAGGAAGACGAGAACGCCATCTACCTGCGTTCCCTCGAGGAGTTCATCCACCACAACCTGGTCCTGCGCAAGGGACCCGTCGCCGCCGTCGCGGCCTTTGCCTACCGAGTGAAGTCCCCCGCCGAAGTCGACGCCGCCGAGGCGTACTACAAGGAACTTGGCTGCCGCACCGAACGCCGCAAGGAAGGCTTCACCAAGGGCATCGGCGACTCCGTCCGCGTCGAGGACCCGCTGGGCTTCCCCTACGAGTTCTTCTACGAAACCGAGCACGTGGAACGCCTCACCCAGCGCTACGACCTCTACTCCGCCGGCGAACTGGTTCGGCTGGACCACTTCAACCAGGTCACCCCGGACGTTCCCCGCGGCCGCAAGTACCTGGAGGACCTCGGCTTCCGCGTCTCCGAGGACATCCAGGATTCCGACGGCGTCACGTACGCCGTGTGGATGCACCGCAAGCAGACCGTGCACGACACCGCCCTGACCGGCGGCAACGGCCCGCGCATGCACCACGTCGCGTTCGCCACGCACGAGAAGCACAACATCATCCAGATCTGCGACAAGATGGGCGCCCTGCGCATCTCCGACCGGATCGAGCGCGGCCCCGGCCGGCACGGCGTCTCCAACGCCTTCTACCTCTACATCCTGGACCCGGACGGCCACCGCATCGAGATCTACACCCAGGACTACTACACCGGCGATCCGGACAATCCCGTGGTGACCTGGGACGTGCACGACAACCAACGCCGCGACTGGTGGGGCAACCCCGTCGTCCCCTCCTGGTACACCGAAGCCTCCCTCGTCCTGGACCTGGACGGCAACCCGCAACCCGTGATCGTCCGCGAGGAAAAGAGCGAGATGGCCGTGACAGTGGGCGCCGACGGCTTCTCCTACACCCGCAAGGACGATTCCGCAGTGGAGGGCTTCAAGCTCGGGGCGCAGGTCTAAACCATGCTGGACGCGAAGACGATCGAAGCGATTGCCGACGAACTGCTCGAGGCCGGCCGGAACCGCAAGCCGGTGCAGCGCCTGACTGCCCGCTACCCGGACATGACGGTGGAGGACTCCTATGCCGTGCAGCAGCTGTGGCGGCGGCGTAATGAGGAAGCCGGACGCACGCTGGTGGGCCGCAAGATCGGCCTCACGTCCAAGGCGATGCAGGCCGCCACGGGCATCACCGAACCGGACTACGGCGCGATCTTCGATGACATGGTCCTCGAAACCGGCTGCTCGGTGCAGTGGGACAAGTACACGCACCCCCGGGTGGAGGTGGAGCTGGCGTTCGTCCTGAAGGACGCACTCAAAGGCCCGGGCTGCACCATTTTTGACGTCCTGAATGCCACCGACTACGTGGTTCCCGCCCTCGAGATCCTCGACTCCCGGATAGAGATGGAGGGCCGGACCATCGTGGACACCATCGCGGACAACGCCGCGATGGGCGCCATGGTGGTGGGCGGCAACCCGGTCCGCCCGGACGCCGCCGACCTCCGCTGGGTCTCCGCGATCCTCTACAAGAACCAGACCGTCGAAGAGACCGGCGTGGCCGCCGGCGTCCTGGACCACCCGGCCAACGGCGTGCACTGGCTCGCCAACAAGATCGCCGCGCACGGCGACGGCATGAAGGCCGGAGACATCATCCTGGCCGGGTCCTTCACGCGCCCGCTGTGGGTGTACAAGGGCGATACCGTGCACGCCGACTACGGACCCCTGGGGAGCATCACATGCCGCTTCGAGTAGAACCCGATAAAACGTTCCGCGACGCCCTGGCCGCGGCGGACCGTCCCCTGGCGGGCATGTGGGTGTGCTCCGGCAGCCCGCTCGTGGCCGAGATCTGTGCCGGGGCCAGCCTGGACTGGCTCCTGATCGACGCCGAACACAGCCCCAACGGCCTGGAATCCATCCTGGCCCAGCTGCAGGCGGTGCACGGCTACCCCGGGCACGTGGTGGTGCGGCCGCCGGTGAACGACACCGTGCTCATCAAGCAGTACCTGGACCTCGGCGTCCAAAACCTGCTGATCCCCATGGTCAATTCAGCAGCCGAGGCCGAGGCAGCGGTGGCCGCCACGCGGTATCCGCCGCACGGCGTCCGCGGCGTGGGCTCGGCGCTGGCCCGGGCCGCACGCTGGAACCGCGTTCCGGACTACCTGACCCGCGCGTCCGAAACCGTCAGCGTCACCGTCCAGATCGAATCCGAAGCCGCCGTCGCCGCAGTGGAAAACATCCTCGCGGTCGACGGGGTGGACGCCATCTTCCTCGGCCCGTCCGACCTCGCCGCTTCCATGGGGCTGCTGGGTCAGCAGGAACACCCCGAGGTGCGCGCCGCCGTCGAACACTGCATTACCGCCGCCAGGACGGCAGGCAAACCAGCCGGCGTGAACGCCTTCAACCCGGCCACCGCCCGCGCCTATCTCGACGCCGGCGCCGCCTTTGTCCTGGTGGGCGCCGACGTCGCCATTCTTGCCCGCGGCTCCGAAGCACTCGCCGCCGAATACACCACGTCCAACGACGGCGACGCCCCCGCCGGCTACTGACCCGCCCGGTTACTGATTCGCCCGAAGCCGGCAATCCGGGGCGGCAATGCCGGGGGCGGCTGCGGCAATAGACTGAAGCCATGGCCCAGACCGGACTTTCCGCAAGCAGACGGTTCCTCCGCGGCCGGATCCGCACCGGGCTGGTCCGCAGCCGGAACTCGCTGGTCCCCGCCATCCAGATGACGCTGTGCGCGGTGGGTGCCTACGCGTTCGCCGAGTACGTCCTGGGGCATTCGGGGCCGCTGTTCGCCGCCACGTCCTCGCTCATCGCCCTGGGGTTCTCCCGGGACCCGCGGCTGCGCAGGGTGATTGAGGTGGGGCTGGGCTGCACCATCGGCATTGCGGTGGGCGACCTGCTGCTCCACTGGCTGGGCGCCGGAATCTGGCAGGCCGCCGTCGTCCTTCTTTTCTCGATCCTGCTGGCCCGTTTCCTGGACAGCGGAACCATTTTCTCCACCCAGCTGGGGCTGCAGTCGCTGCTGGTGGTGCTGCTGCCGGCACCGCCGGGCGGCCCGTTCACGCGCAGCCTCGATGCCGTGGTGGGCGGCGTCTTCGCGCTGCTGGTCACCATCCTGGTGCCGAAGGATCCACGGCGCGAACCGCGCAAGGATGTCCAGAAGCTGCTCCACGAGCTGGCGGAAGTGCTGCGCGAATGTGCCGCCGCGCTGATGCAGAGCGACTCCACGCAGGCGTGGCATGCGCTGATCCGCGGCCGGAACTGCCAGCCGCTGGTGGACGCCATGCGGCAGTCGCTGCGGACGTCTGGTGAGGTGGCCACGCTGGCACCGGCCTACCGGAGGCACCGGGATGAAATCGACCGGCTGGAGCAGTCGCTGGATTACATCGACCTCGCGCTGCGCAATAGCCGCGTCTTTGCCCGCAGGCTGACCAGCGCCATCAACCACGCGGCGCTCTCCGACGAAGCCACCGAGAACATCGCCGAGGTCCTACAGGAGACCGCAGCTGCCATCGACGAACTCTCGCTCGGGCTGGCCGAGGTGCACGAGGGCGCCCGGCGTGCCCACCTCCGCAGCGCCAGGCAGGAGCTGGGTGCCATCGCGGGCCGGCTGCATCCGAAGATGCTGGAAGTGGAGCGGCTGGAGGGTGAGACCGTGGTGATGCTCTTCCGGCCGCTGATGGTGGACCTGCTGGAGGCCGCCGGCATGGATTCCCGCGAGGCCCGGGACATCCTCCCGCCGCTGTAGGAGCGGAAGCCCGCGGAGCAGGAATGTCGGGGGCTCCGGATAGTGTGGAGCAATGGCTACAAAGACTTCCCGGGCGTCCAAAACACCGGGCTATAAGTGCGCGGAATGCGGCTGGACCACGGTCAAGTGGGTGGGGCGCTGCGGTGAGTGCCAGGCGTGGGGAACCGTTGAGGAAACCGGCGCCGCCGTGGCCCGCACGACGGCGGCCACTACCGTTTTGGAGCCCGCCCGCCCCATCGCCGAGGTGGACGCCACCACCGCCGCTTTCCTGCCCACGGGCGTGGACGAGCTGGACCGGGTGCTGGGCGGCGGCGTGGTGCCGGGCGCCGTGATCCTGCTGGCTGGTGAGCCGGGCGTCGGCAAGTCCACACTGCTGCTGGACGTGGCCGCCAAGTTTGCCCGGACGGGCCAAAGCGTCCTCTACGTCACCGGCGAGGAATCCGCGGCGCAGGTCAAGCTGCGGGCTGAGCGGATCAACGCCCTCGCGGACACCCTCTACCTGTCCGCTGAGACCGACCTTGGCCAGGCCCTGGGCCAGGTGGAGAAGGTGGAACCAAAGCTCCTGGTGGTGGACTCCGTGCAGACATTGAGCAGCGCGGACGTGGAGGGCAGTTCGGGCGGCGTCTCCCAGGTGCGTGAGGTGGCCGCGTCCATCATCGCGGCCGCCAAGCGCCGCAACATGACCACGCTGCTGGTGGGGCACGTGACGAAGGACGGCTCCATCGCCGGGCCGCGCCTCCTGGAGCACCTCGTGGATGTGGTGTGCCAGTTCGAGGGCGAACGCCACTCCCGCCTCCGGCTGTTGCGTGCGGTCAAGAACCGGTACGGGCCCACGGACGACGTGGGCTGCTTCGACCTCAACGAGGACGGCATTGAGGGCCTCGCGGACCCCAGCGGGCTCTTCGTCACCCGCACCAAGGATCCCGTCTCCGGCACCTGCATCACGGTGACCATGGAGGGCAGGCGCCCGCTGCTGGCCGAGGTGCAGTCGCTCCTGGCCGAGAGCGCCAACTCGCAGCCGCGCCGCGCCACCAGCGGCCTCGACAGCTCGCGGGTGGCCATGCTGCTGGCTGTGCTCCAGCAGCGGGCAGGCTGCCTGCTGCAGAAGGACGACTCGTACGTGGCCACGGTGGGCGGCGTGAAACTCAGCGAGCCTGCCACGGACCTTGCCGTGGCGCTGGCCGTCGCGTCTGCCAAGGCGAAGAAACCGCTGCCGCAGCGGCTCATCGCGTTCGGGGAGGTGGGGCTGGCCGGCGAGGTCCGTCCTGTGCCGGGCATCAACCAGCGCATCCAGGAGGCGCACCGGCTGGGCTTCACGCACGCAGTGGTGCCCGCCAGCCACAACGGCCCGGGCCCGGTGCCGGCGGGCTTCTCGGTGCGGGAAGTCGGCCACCTGACCGAGGCCCTGAGTCTGCTGATCAGCTAGCGGCGCCAGTCGGCCGGACGGGCAGTTAACGCGGGTGGCCGAGCAGTAAGCGCGGGTGGCCCGGTCGTTAACGCGGGTGGCCCGCGCCGGTCTGCCGGCGCGGGCCACTGCTGTTGCTGTTCCGCCTCCGGCGGAGGCCTGCGGCCGGCTCTGGGTCTTGACGGGCCACTCGGCCTGGACCTTCATGGTTGACCGTGAGGCGCGGGGTTCCCGCGGACGTCACAGTCCCGTGGCATCGACGGGCCTAGCCGACGCGATCACGGCAACCTCTTGGGTAAGCAGCTGGCGGAAGGTTAGGGCTTCACGCTCTCAACGAACTTTTCCGAATGCCAGCCTGACGTAACGATGGTTATCGGCGTTCTAAAATTCGTGGGGGAGTGGCTTCAAGAGGGGCTGTTTCCTGCCCTCGTTCGTGGCGTTTCTGCACGGACTGCGGGGGTCAGAACTGCTCGGCCAGTGCCCGGTTTACGGCGGGGATGTCCAGGAAGGCAGGGTCAAAAGGCGCATCGGAGCCGGCTATCTCGGCCACCCAGGCGCAGTGTTCGACGTGGTTCGGATGCGACGGGTCGGCCAGGGCATCCATGATCTCCTCGTATCCGGGAAAACCTCCGGAGTCTTCCAGCGGGCCCCGGCGGGCGCCGTCGATCAGTCGGGCCGGCGGACTGTCTCCGTCCGCGTGCCGGCGGGAAACCAGCTCGAGCCGGTGGAGCCAGCTGTCGCCAAAGTCGTATTCATAAAGGGCTGCGCCAGAACCCAGGGCGAGCAGCTGATCCAGGGAGCCCTCCTCCTCGGGCCTGTCCTCCCGTTCCTCACACACCTGCCGCGGAAGCCACTGCAGGACCTCAGGAATCTCACCGTTGACCGGGCGCAGCGGCGCGAACGGGTCGTTGGTGACAAACCTGTGCAGGTGCGCGTCCTCCCAGCCAAAGGCTGCCTGCAGTATCTGGTGTAGCTGGCTCAGAGCCAGGGAGCCCGGGAGCTCGAACAGGCGCCAAAATGTCAGGCACGCTGTCGACCAGCTCTACGCGAACCTCCAGGACAGAGTCCTGTCCAGCCCCGGTCCCGGCCTCAGATTTGTCCATGCAGCCCATTCTTACAGGCCTCACTGCCCTTGTACTCAGACGGGGTGCCCCCCCCGCCGCGGCCCATAGCCCGCCGAGAGGTCCGTTATCGGCGTTCGTTTTTGAGTGTGGCTCGATGGGAGATTCGGCCATCGGGGCGCCTGTAAACGGCCTCCTATTCACCTCGGCGTCCGCGGGCGTAAACGGCTCACGTTTGCGAATGGGACCCGGTTATGGATTTTCCGGCAAGCGGCCAGACAACGCCTGGACTGCCTCGGCGATGCCTATGTCTTCTCGTTCAACCTCTTCCATGAAGAGGCGACCGGCCGTTATGAGACCGTCCTCACTCTCGAAGATCGTCACGCCGCGCATGCGGAAGGGCTGCCCGTCAGTGTGCGTGCCGGTCCAAGTCCATTCGCTCCACGTAGCATTGCCGTCGTCCACCGAGCGGACCACTTCTGCGTGAAAATCGGGAATGCCGGCGAACATGGCTGCCCAGTTCGCGTGCATCTGCGCCCGACCCACGAAGGCCCTGGCCGGGTGGGCCGGTTGCACACTCTTGTATGACTCATGGAATAACCCGGCCGCTGACTCGAGGTCGTGGTTATTGAAGGCAGCCATCAGTCTTTGGATAACCTCGCTCACCTGATTACTCCTCCCCGCCGGGCGGGGTCGCGCCACCGTCTGGCGCCCGAAAGGTTCCCGGCAACATCCTCGGATGCGTTAATTCTCCGCTACTACTACGGCCAGGGAGCCACCCCAACGGCTCCTAATTCCCAGCCGAGCAGAACCCGAATTGACCCCAGCCGTGGACCGCTCAAAATCACTCTAGTGGTCAGGCTGCAAGGGCTGGTCCAGGCCTGGGCATCACCCATCAAGGAAGTCGGCCGATGGCTCATTCCTTCGTCGCATTCGAGGCCAGCGCAACATTAGTTCTGCAGAAGCGGGAGTCAGGTTTTCAAGGCATGCTTCAGATGCCGCCCGACGCTTCCGATCTCGCTTCGATACGGCAGGATCACTGCTTGCGAAGCCCATCAAGTCGCGTCGGCAGTCAGGGCTGGCTCTGCACGTTCTGCCGATTAACCGCTGCAAATTTCCTAAGTGAACGAAAGGCCGGTTATCGGCGTTTGAAGAAGCTTGAAATCCCGAGGAGATACCGGCGTTCCACGGTCGGAACCGCGATCGGAAATGCCCCCTTCCGCAGCGGATCCGGCGGGCCCGGAGAGCCCTCTTTTCCGGACCCTTCAGACGTCCGATCGACCCACCGTTGCCGTTTTCCGCGGGAAGTTGACGAACGACTGTCCCGCGCGTATGACGGGCCGTATCAGGTCAATTGCGGGCCGTTCCCCACAGCCCGCCCGTTGGAAGGATAAGGAAATGGCGGTTGCAGTCATCATGTAATTCAACGGCGCCACACTGGAACAATACGACCAGGTCATTGAAAAAATGGGACTCTCCCGGGGCGGCCCGGGCCCGGCCGGCGCACTGTCCCACTGGGTAGTCGCGACGGACAACGGCATACTCGTAACGGATCTCTGGAAGTCCCGGGAGCTGTATGACGCCTTCGCACGGGACCAGATCGGGCCCTATAGCGCAGAAGCTGGTATTCCCGAGCAGCCGAAAATCACCTATTACGACGCCTACAACTACTTCACGCAGGGCGCAGACGCCTGAGCACCACGGAACGGACTTGCCGAGGCTCGGCTTTATCCTCGCGGTGGTTTCGCATCCGCGACGAGGACACCGGCAGTCTTCAAGGCACGGTCAGTCAGGCCCCGCAGGAGGAATCCACTCAATAGCGGCGAGAACGCCGCTGGCCGTGTTCCGCCTCATCTTTAACGTGCACCGCGTCCGCGAGCTCCGAACAACTCTGCACCAAGGACGTAGTCCCACTCGGCAAAAGTTTCAGCGGTCGCCGCAGCCCCCAAGATCTGTGTGGGAGTTGCGATGACCTGGCCAAGGCAGGGGTCAAGGATCAGATTCAGAAGATTGGGTATAGACAGCCATTCCCGGTGGTCCCGGAAATACAGCGGAAGCCTCTCATCGCTGTCAGCTAACAACGGGGCGGGTGAAAGCCTTGCACCAAGGATGCCGGGCAGTGAGGCAACGGTGAATGTCTGGACCCCGCGGGGCCGTTGCCATATCGTTGGGGAACCGATCAAAGCCGATCGGAGGTCTCCGCATCGGAGGTGAATAATGGGCATTATCTCGTCTGGTTTTCACGGAAAACGGCGGACCGGCAATGCAGCGATACCACCCGGTCAACACGAGACGGGCACCTTTCCCGTATTGACGGCGGGCCCTGCACCTTATGTCGCCAGGGCAGACTGGGAATTCTTCATTACAACCGAGGCGGGGCAGCGCCACGCGTGGTCCTGGGACGCATTCATGGCACTACCGCAGGTTGATATCCGGACCGATATTCACTGCGTCACCAGCTGGTCCAAGCTGGGCACTTCGTGGCGCGGGGTATCCCTGGACACTTTGTTCGAGGACGTGGAAACAGCGTCCGAATTCACGACGGCCCACTCCTACGGCGGCTATACGACCAACGTTCCGCTGCGGGACCTTCTTGGCGGCAAGGCGTGGGTGGCCTGGGAATTCGACGGTGAGCCACTGGAACGGGCCCACGGTGGACCGGCCCGCCTGCTGGTGCCCCATTTGTACCTTTGGAAGAGCGCGAAGTGGATCAACGGCATCGAGCTGATGCGGGAGGACATTCCCGGTTTCTGGGAATCGAATGGTTACCACATGCACGGCGATCCGTGGCGCGAGGAGCGCTACTCATGAGGGCGCCCGCATGAGCACGCTCTGGCGTGTCGCCGAGGTCGTCAGCGGCGTTCCTGAGTCGGAAACTTCCAGAACCATCGGGCTAAGGGTCGACGGTTTGAACGGCAGCCTCGCCGGCCAGCACATCGATATCCGGCTCACGGCCGACGACGGGTACACCGCCGTACGGTCCTACTCCGTCGCTACAGCCGGCATGGACGAAATCCTGGAGATCACGGTCGATGAATTGACCGACGGGGAAGTCTCCCCTTACCTGGTCAGGGACCTGATGGTCGGCGATCAATTGGAAATACGGGGGCCGGTGGGTGGTTGGTTCGTCTGGCGGCCGACGGACACGAACACTGTTCAGCTGATCGCCGGAGGGTCCGGCATCGTGCCGCTCATGTCCATGATCCGGGCGCATGAGGCATCGGAGAATCCGTCACCGTTCCGGCTTCTGTATTCCCTCAAATCGCCGGAGGCGGGGTTCTATCGGGAGGAGCTGCTTACTCTGAGCCGGGAGTCCCCCAAACTCACGGTCGACTACGTCTACACCCGCAAAGTTCCCCCGGGCTGGGCGGGTGCTCCGAAGCGGCTCACGGCCGAAACGTTGCTGGCGACCGTCCTGCCGGCGGAGGCTGGCCCCGACATATTCATCTGTGGTCAGACGATGTTTGTCGAAACGGTCGCAGGATGGCTCGTGCAGGCGGGCTACCCGGCCACCTCGATCAAGACCGAACGCTTCGGCGGAACTGGAGGACTCCGGTGACTGGCATAAGCGGATTGCCCTCCCAAGGCGCCGAGGACCCGCACGTCGAGGACCCGCGCGTCGAGGACCATGACATCGCCGGAATCGCGGGTAATCCGATACCTCATCTGGACGGAAACGCGGCGGCAGGGCCTCTGTGGGAACTGTTCCGCATCGACATCATCGCAGCGATCGGACGGTGCAAAAACTGCGGCGCCGTCCGGGTCTTCGGGGAGGCGGCAGTCTATGCCGACGCCCCGGGAATCGTTGTGCGCTGCAGTTCCTGCGACGGCGTCCTTCTGCGACTCGTGGAGACTCCCACCAGCTACTGGCTCGATGTAAGCGGACTCAGCTACCTCCAAATCGACCGAGAGGGCTAGGGCTTGGCCAGAAAGCACTGCTCCACCCAGGGGCCTGAAATCCTTGCCGGTCGTAAGAGCCACCGGGCCGGGACCCTGGGTGACCGCCGCGTTGGAAGAAAACGGCTAGTTCTTCCGGGCCCGAGTGCGTACCAGCGCGGTGACGCCCGCGGCGAGGCCGAGCACGCCTGCTACCAGCCCCAACCGGCCTGCGGTTTCGCTGCCGCTGGACGAACCAGCCGGCGCCGTTGAGGCGGCAGGTGCCGCTTCCGGCGTCGCGGTTGCGGAGCCCGTGGCTTCGGCTGCGGTGGTGACGAAGGCGGGCGCCGGGTGGTGCTCCTTTTCTGCGGATGCTGACGCCGGCGCGGACGCCGGCGCGGACGCTGATGCGGACGCTGCGGCGTGATCGTGGCCGGCGTCTTCCGTATCGGCCCAGTTAACAGTGGTCCCGTCGGTGTAGCCCTGCACGGCGGGCAGCGTCACCGTGGTGCCGGCAGCCGGGAGCCGGCCAACCGAGAGCGTGAAGGTCTGGAATTCGTTCTGGCCGATCTGGTGGGCGGTGTCGGCGGTCCAGATCACGCTGGTAGGTGCCTTGGTCACTGTGGCCCCGTCAATCTCCACCGGCTTGGGCAGTGCAGTGCTGACAACCTGCGCCTTCCAGCCGTCGATCGGCTTGACCGAGACCGACGTCAGCGGGGTGTCGGTGGGGAGTTTGACCTCGAGCCGGTTGGTCTTGGCGGTCTCGGATTCATTCGGGACGCTGAAGGTCAGCTTGGTGAATCCGCCCTCGGCGGTCTTGGACGGATCGACGGTGACGTGAGCGGAAGCGGCCACGGCGCTGGCGGCCAGGAGCCCCGCCGTCATCGAGGCGGCGGCTGCGGTCTTCAGGGTACGGCGAAGGAAGCTATTCATGGCAGGTGTGCCTTTCACAAAGAAAAAATCATCAGGAACAGGCCCGCAGCATGGCGGGCGCCGGGAAGGAAGGTGGTGCGCGCCACCGTCGGTCCCTGTCCGTAGTGAAGGGTCCTGCTAGGCAGCCGGCGCCAGTCCGGGAGGTCCCCGCAGGGAGGGCAGGCGCAGAGCGGGGCTGGCCGGCGGGAGAATGGCCGGCGCACCGCAGGGGCCCGGGACACGGGCCGGAACGATGCCGACCGGCTGGGGCTGGCGGACCAAGGGGCGCAGCCAGGGGGCCACGACTCCCAGGGCCTGTTCTCCGCGGGCCATGACCAGTGCTGCGGCCAAGGTGGCGACAGCGTGGGCTACAAACATGAGGCCATCGGAGGCGGCTTCGTGGGCCGGTGCGGCACCGGCGAAGGCCTCCGCGGACACGACCATCCCGGAGTGCTGGGCATGGCCCGGCATCAGCTGCGGGGGCGCCGCCGCGGAGGACGCGGCCGACAATGCGTCGAAGGCCCAGTGCAGCCAGAGCTGCCCGGCACCCAGCAGGCCGGTAAGCGCGGGGAAGGTGAGCCGGAACCGCGTTAGTGCGGCCACCGGGACCATGGACACGGCGCAGAGCGCCGCGAGGATTGCCGGCTCCGGAAGCCGGCCGCCGGCGGCAAGGTGCCCGCCGGCGGAGAATCCCACAAGGATGGACCCGATCAGCGCGGTCCGGAAAAGCCGGAACGGGGCGCGAGGCAACATCGGCGGTCCTTTCCGGAAGATCAGCGGCGCGGGCGGCGGGGCCGGATTCAGGTGGTTCAATTCCGGCGCTGGCCCAATCTGGCAGTGGCTCAATTCTAGTCGCCCGCCGGGACCGCCCCAGCTTCTGCTGGCGATCATCA
Source organism: Arthrobacter sp. KBS0703 (assembly GCF_002008315.2). Lineage (NCBI taxonomy): Bacteria > Bacillati > Actinomycetota > Actinomycetes > Micrococcales > Micrococcaceae > Arthrobacter > Arthrobacter sp. KBS0703. Next base: position 3,666,336 of record NZ_MVDG02000001.1, read on the forward strand.
CGCGCTGCCGGCCGGGTCCTGAGGTTTGGTCGTCAGGGCCCGTTCCCAGTGCTCGCGGCGGCTTCGTTGGGGGCCAGGCGACGCCGCACATAGGCACCCACCGCGATCAGGCAAGCCGCGAGCGCCATCCCTCCTGCGGCCACGCCCCAGGGGAATCCGGCCTCCTCCGCGGGCGTCTGGACGGGCGCCTGCGCTGCGGGCCGCGCAGTTCCGGATTGCCGGATACCGTTCGCCTGCCCGGCCGTGAAGATGAAGCTTCCCTCAATGGGGTGGGAGTCGGAGGACACCACGCGCCAAACAACCCTGTACCGGCCGGCGGGGGCACCGGCCTTGATGGCCTGGGCGACTTGGTTGTCCACGATAACCACGGGCCCGTCGGACTGGTTGGTGCCGCTTTCGTCGTTGACCAGGATCCGCGAGCCGATCGCGATCGGCGTCCTGTTGAATGTCAGCCGGACCATGCCCGGAACTGCGGCGACGACGGACCCGTCAGCAGGCTCCACCGTCTCAACGACGTCGTGCGCGGCCGCCGGCTGCGCCGCAGCCAAAGGGAAAACGGTCGCGCAGACGGCAAGGAGCAGACCTCCGATGGCCCAGCGCAGCCGCCACGTTCTGAACCGCGAGCCCATGGCACACCATCCTCCGTCGTCGGCCGAACATCCTGCCTCAGTTTATGACCCGGGGCCGGTTCGCGGACCACCTTTCCGGGGTGGCCATCATGACCATCTGCGGGCCCTGGCACAAGGTTTTCCCACGCTGCCCTGCCTACCGTCGGCATGTCACAGAAGCCTGCGCCCGGAGGGGAGGCACAGATGGATCTTCGCGGCTCACTGCGCCTTTTCCGTGCGGCCCTGGTTACGGGCATGACGATGTCGCTGGCCGCCGCCGGGCATGTGCTCGGCGGCGGAGCGCTTCCGGACCGGCGGCCACCGCCGTCCAGATGTGTATAAGAGACAGTCCTACTGGCGCCGGCGGCCTGGCTCGCCGGCCGGCAGCTGTCCTTCCTGACACTCTTGGGCGTGCTGGGAGCCGGGCAACTCATCCTGCACACGGCCTTCACGTCATTTAGCCGCGGAGCCGTGTGCCCGCCGTCGTTGGCCGGGCAGCCCCCGCACCACGGGGCTGCCCCGGGCGCCGGGTGTTCCACAACGGATTCCGTGGCCCTCTCCCTTCACACCGGAGAGGCCGCCGAGGCACCGGACATGACGGCCGGACATCTCCTTGCGCTGGTGTGTACAGCCTGGCTGCTCCACTAGGGCGAAGAGGCGCTGTGGCAGCTCCTGGCATGGCTCCGTCCGCTCGTGCAGCTCCCACGCCCCGCCGGGACCATGCCCGTCAGCCCCGAAGCCGCCATCTTCCACCTGGCATTCGTTCCCACGCCGCGGCGCAACCTTCGCCAGGACAGCCTTCGCGGGCCTCCTGCCAAGCTCCGCCCGTGCACCATGCCCTGACCTGCCTGCTCAGTCCTGGGGACCGGTGAACGGGATTCGCCTACCCACCATCCCCAAGCACTGTCCGCCGCCGTGAGTGCGGCAGCCCCCGCGAAAGGCAAGAATCATGAACTTCCCGACTACACGCACGCTGAAATCCGCCACCGTCCTGGCCACCGCAGCCGGCCTCATGGCCCTGGGCGCCGGCGCGGCCTCGGCCCACGTCAGAGTGGATCCGGCCTCAACCTCCGCCGGCGGCTTCTCCCAGCTGACATTCAAAGTTCCCAACGAGTCCGAGACCGCCAAGACCACCAAACTGACCGTCACGCTGCCCACCGGGACACCGTTCACCTCGGTGTCGGTCAAGCCCATGGAAGGCTGGACGGCCAAGGTCACCGAAGCCAAACTTCCGGCCCCCGTCACGGTCGACGGCGCGACGATCACGAAAGCCGCGTCCTCCGTCATCTGGACGGCAGACCAGGCCCATCAGCTTGGACAGCACGAGTACCAGACGTTCTCGATCTCGGTTGGCAGGCTCCCTGCCGCGGGCACCACGGTGGCCCTGCCGGCGGCGCAGACCTACTCCGACGGGACGGTGGTGAACTGGAATGAGCCCGAGGCTGCCGGCCAGGCTGAACCCGACCACCCGGTTCCCGCTTTCGTCACCACGGCCGCCGCTGATGAACACGGCCATGGCGCGAGCGCCGGCACTGCTGCTGCGGACACGACTGCGGCGGACGCGAAGGTCGCCGATGCAACGGCGGCGTCTGCCACCGCGCCCGTCTCGGCCGCACCGGACAACACCTTCGGCACTGTCTCTTATACACATCTAGATGTGTATAAGCGGCCGGCCTCCTCGGCCTCGCCGCCGGGAGCGCCGCCCTCATCCGGACGCGCACCCCGCGGAAGAACTGTCTCTTATACACATCTAGATGTGTATAAGAGACAGGCCCTGGCGTGACCCGCCCGGAGGCTCAAACAGGGCCCTGCCTAGGACGCAGTGACCACCAGCGCCACGCTGTGTCCGCCGAAGCCGAACGCATTGACGAGGCCCGCCGTCGCGGTGCTGCCGCTGACGGTTCCGGTGATGACGTTGAGGTCCACCTCGGGGTCGACGCGGCCCAGGTTGTACGTGCCGGGAAGGTCGCCGGTCCGGAGGGCCTGGAGCGTGGCGATGGCACCCAGTGCGCCGGCGCCGCCGAGCAGGTGCCCGGTCAGCGACTTCGTGGACGTCACCGGCACCGCGGTGCCGATCACCGCCCGGATGGCCTGCGCTTCCAGCCTGTCGCCCACCGGAGTGGACGTCGCGTGGGCGTGCACAAATCCGATGTCCGCCCCGCTGAGGTCCGCCGAGGCGAGCGCCTTCTCCATGACCCTGCGCTGCATGTCCGGGTCGGCCGCCACAATATCGCTGGCGTCCGAGGTCACGGCGCCACCGGCTATGGCACCCAGGACCTCCGCGCCGCGCGCCCGGGCATGGTCTTCGCTCTCCAGCACCAGGATGCCGGCGCCTTCCGCGATGACGAAGCCGTCACGGTCCCGGTCAAACGGACGCGACGCCCCCTGCGGGTCGTCGTTGCGGGTGGAGAGGGCCCTGATCTGGGAGAAGCCGCTGATGATGAGGTCGTTGACGCACGCGTCAACGCCGCCGGCAATCACGACGTCGGCCGCTCCGGACCGGATCATCTCGGCACCTTGCGCGATTGCCTCGGCGCCGGACGCGCAGGCGCTGACGGGGGTGCGTGCCCCGCCGCGGGCGCCAAGATCGATGGAAACCCAGGCGGACGGGCCGTTGACCATGATCCGGGTCAGGGTGTGCGGCGAGACCTTCCGCGGACCGCCGGTGTCCAGCTCACGGGTCTGGGCGAGCGTGGTGTCCAGGCCCCCGTAGCCTGAACCGATCACCACGGCGAGCCGTTCGGGATCGACGTCGGGGGTTCCAGCCTGGGCCCAGGCCTCACGGGCCGCAACGAGCGCAAGCTGTCCGCAGCGGTCCATCCGCTTGAGCTCGCGGGTAGTCAGCAGGGACGCCAGATCGGCCGTGACGCGTCCCGCGATCCGCACCGGCAGGGCGTGGGCCCAGGCCTCGCTCAGGGCGGCGATGCCCGAACGCCCGGCCAGCATTGAGGTCCAGGTTTCGGGAACCGTGGCGCCGAGGGGGTTGAGCGAGCCCATGCCGGTAACGACGGCCCGGGATGAAACTGCAGACATGGCACACCTTGCTTCCAGGAACCGGACCTGACGCCCGGCGTTAGACAATTCGGCACCGCTCAGCCGACCGGAACACCGCCCCGGCCCGGAGGACCGGACAACCCCGGGTTCCATGGAGTATTCGGATCCGTGGGGCCGGCGGATGGCCGCAGCGGCTACTTGGCGGGGTTGTGCGTTCCGATCGGCACGAGCGTGAGGTCGGGGTGGTTCTTCTCGATGCGGCGCAGTGCCCAGACGTCGTTGAACAGGGCGAGGTATTCGCCGTCGGACCGCAGCAGCACCTCAGCGCCGATCACGTTGGCCAGCGTGGGCATGGCGTCCGCCGTCGAGATCCTTGCCATGGAATACGGGAGTCGTTCCAGCCGCATGGGTGCGCTGAAGTCGTGGGCCATGCGGTCCTCCACCACTTCGAACTGCATGGGGCCGACGGCGGCAAGCACCGGCGCCTGGTCACCGCGGATGTCGGAGCGGAGCACCTGGATGACGCCCTCGTGCTCGAGCTGCTCGATGCCGCGGCGGAACTGCTTGAAGCGGCTGGGGTCCTTGGAACGGGCCACCTGGAAGTGTTCCGGAGCGAACAGCGGAATCGCGGGGAATTCCACCGGGTCCTCGAGGAAGAGGCTGTCGCCCACCCGCAGCGAGGACGCGTTGACCAGGCCAACCACGTCGCCGGGAAATGCCTCATCGATGACTTCGCGTTCGCGGCCGAACACCTGCTGCGCATACTTTGTGGCGAAGGACTTGCCAGTCCGCGTCTGGGTGACCACCATGCCGCGCTCGAACACGCCCGAGCAGACGCGGATGAAGGCGACGTGGTCGCGGTGGGCCTTGTTCATGCCGGCCTGGACCTTGAAGACAAATCCGGCGAAGGGCGCGTCCACAGGCCGGAGCCCAACACCTGTCTCTTATACACATCTAGATGTGTATAAGAGACAGCCACCAGGGCGTCCAGGATCTCCTTGACGCCGAAGTTCAGCGCCGCGGAGCTGAACAGGATGGGCGTGGCCTTGCCCGCGTGGAAGGCGTCGACGTCGAATTCAAGGTTGGATTCGATGACCAGTCCGGCTTCGTCCACGGCGTTGGACCAGTCGTCCCCCTGGTTGGCGGCGGCTTCCTCCGGGGTGAAGTACTCGGTGAGGGCGATGTTGGCGCCGGCGTTGTTGCGCTGGAACCGGGCAAAGCGGTCGTTGCGCAGGTCCCACACGCCGCGGAAGTCACCGGAGATGCCCACGGCCCATGTCAGCGGCATGGGCTGGAGGCCGGTGCGTTCGGTGATTTCGTCCATCAGCGCCAGCGCGTCAAGGCCCGGGCGGTCCCACTTGTTGATGACCGTGATGATGGGCAGGTTCCGCTGTTTGCAGACCTCGAAGAGTTTCATGGTCTGGGTTTCCAGGCCCTTCGCCGCATCCACGAGCATCACTGCGCAGTCGACGGCGGCCAGCACCCGGTAGGTGTCCTCCGAGAAGTCCGCGTGGCCGGGGGTGTCCAGCAGGTTGATTACGGTGTCGCGGTAGGAGAACTGGAGCGCCGCGGAGCTGATGGAAATGCCGCGGTCCTTCTCCATCTGCATCCAGTCCGAGACAGTCTCCTTGCGGTTGGCCTTTCCGCTGGAGGCTCCCGCCGTGCCGATGACCTTGGCGTGCAGGGCGAGGGCCTCGGTGAGCGTGGACTTGCCGGCGTCCGGATGTGAGATGACAGCGAACGTCCGGCGTCGGCCCGCCTGCTTGTGAATCTCATGGACTCGGGCGGGGCTGAGGACTTCTTGGGACACGGTGCTACTTTCGCTGCGATCCGCGGAGGATCCTGGTTTTCGGAAATATGTGCGGGGGCCTGAAAGGTCAGAAGCCCTGATGAATCTGGGGCTCAGGAGAATTCAGCTTCCGGGTGGCGGCGGTGACTCGCCAGCCAAGGCTTCAAGTTTATCGCAGGGCCGGAAACCGTGCGGAAGGCGGGCCCAAAGTGGCCGTCCGCCGGCCGCCGCCGGAGGCACTTCGGGGGGCTTCCCGGCAGACGTTCGACGGGGCACTTTGAGGCTTGTCCGTGCGGTTCTTGGGGTAATGTACGTCTAGGATGGTGCATGCGGGAAACCGAGTACTTTTGATCCTGCCGGCAGACTCCTGAAAACCGGCATACCTGCAGGGCCGCCCTGCACCTTTGAAGGGAATGTCTATGGCTCGCAGCCCTGAAGAATCGCTGAAAGCGACTTTGGGTAGGGTGGCCCCGGGAACCCCGCTGCGGGACGGCCTGGAACGCATTCTCCGCGGACGCACCGGCGCATTGATTGTACTGGGATCGGACCGGACCATCGAATCGATCTGCTCCGGCGGCTTCGACATCGGCATCGATTTCTCCCCCACGCGGCTGCGCGAGCTGGCCAAGATGGACGGCGCCATCATCTGCGACAAGGACGCCGGGAACATCCTCCGCGCCGCGGTCCAGCTGGTTCCCGATTCAAGCATCGAAACGCAGGAATCCGGCACCCGCCACAGGACCGCAGAACGCGTGGCCATCCAGACCGGCGTCCCGGTGATCTCCGTAAGCCAGTCCATGCAGATCATCGCCCTCTACGTGAACGGGCTGCGGCACGTGCTGGAGGGCTCCGAGAAGGTTCTCGCCCGCGCCAACCAGGCCCTCGCCACGCTGGAACGCTACCGGTCCCGGCTGGACCAGGTCACGAGTTCGCTCTCCGCCCTGGAAATCGAGGCCATGGTGACCGTGCGCGACGTCGCCGTCACGCTGCAGCGCCAGGAAATGGTGCGCCGGATCTCGGAGGAGATTTCCCAGTATGTGCTGGAGCTCGGCGAGGACGGCAGGCTCCTGTCCCTCCAGCTGGACGAACTCACGGTGGGCCGCGGGCCGGGCAGCGACATCATCATCCGCGACTACGCCGGGCCGAATGCGTCGCCCGAGGACATCGACGGTGCGGTCAGTGCCCTGCTCAGCCTGGGCCCCACCGAGCTGATCGACCTCGGCAAGATCGCCGGGATCATCGGGTTCGCCGGCGGAGTGGACACGCTCGACGCCGTCGTCCAGCCGCGGGGCTACCGCCTGCTGTCCGGGCTGAAGGCCGTCCCGAAGGCCGTGGCGGACCGGCTCGTGGACCACTTTGGCGGGCTGCAGCACCTCATGGCCGCGAGCATCGACGACCTCATGACCGTGGACGGCATCGGCGACCAGCGTGCCCGCACGGTGCGCGAGGGGCTCAGCCGGATGGCCGAAGCCAGCCTCCTCGACCGCTTCCTCTAAACCCGCGTCAGCTCAGCTGGAAGACGGCCGGCGGGCTGACCTTGGCGCCGAGCTTGGCGATGAACACGTAGTATCCGCTGCCGGCGGCGGACCCCTCCGCGATCTTGGCGCAGCCCTGCACCGAGCGGCTGCGCGGCCACGGGAAGTTCGCCGTCTCGCTCCTGCCCGGGGCGATGGACTTGACGAGGTCGTTGCTGGAGGCCTGGCAGTCACCGGAGGAGAAGATCCGGTCCGAGCCGCTGGTGACCAGGAACTGCATCTGCGACGTGCCGATGTTCACCTTGCACGGCAGTTTGCCGCCGTTCGTGACCTTGAGGGTCAATATCGGCTTTTCGTCCGGGCCGTAGGAAGCCTTGTTCGTGGCGGCAGTAACGGTCACGAGCTTCTGGTCACAGGCGGGTGAGGCCGACGGCGTGGCGGAGGGGGTCGCGGACGGCGCCCCCGCAGTCTGCCCGCCGCTCGGCTGCGAGGTACTTCCGCCCTCCGTGGCGGCTACCTGCTCCGTCTGGGCGTTGACCGCGGCGGACACTGTGGCAATCCCGCCGGCGATCAGTCCCAGGACCAGCAGCAGCGCTCCCCCGGCGAACAGGCGACGACGCCGGTACACTGCCGGGCTCGGCTTCCGCACAGTCCGGGAGCCCGGACCGGCAGACTTTTTTCCCGCTGTTCTTCCGGCCGGCGCCTTTGCTGCCGGTTTCTTCTTCATCGCCGATTTCTGCACCGGAACCCGGCCCGCGCCGGATGTCGGATCGTCTTGCCTACCCATCCTCCTAGGCTAGAGAACGGCCGGGGTTTATGGGGTTCCACCACGCCGGGCCCGGGACCAGCCATGTTCAATTCGTTGTTCAATTTCCCGTGACAACTGTCAGCAGGCTTACTAAAATTGAATCCCGGTTACCACTTACCGGGCCTAGTAGGAGAGGACCATTGATGGAAAATCATGTGTCTGTCGGTCACCTTGAACGCGTCCTGCTGCCGCTGACTTTTGGAAAGCACCAGAGCCACGGAACGGAGTTCACAGTTCTCGCCGTTGAGATTTGGAACACCGGCATCGTGGTCAACCTGCACCTTGCATCCACCAACGGCTCGGAGCCCAACACCCCGGAAATTGCCATCCACGATCACTTCGGCACGGAGTACCGGCTGGATCAGGTTGCCACCATTGGCGCCCGTCAGCTGCAGTTCTTTGCTCCGTCGATTCCCGAGGGAACGCGGAGCCTGACCATCCGCTGCGCGGATCCGGACGGTGCCAGCTTTGTGGTCGCGCTTGCGGTGCCGGCCGCCAACGGCCGGGGAGGCGAGACGCTTCACGGCCATGTGAAACGCCTGCCCGCACGGCCCAACGGAACTCGGCCCAACGGAATGGAACCGGACATACATCAGGAAGCCAGCTGACAATCCGGGCCCCGGCATGGCCGGACCGGATTTCAACTAGAGTGTTGGCATCAAAACCAAAACCGTTTCCTCCCCCGCGTCCACGGACGCCCCTGCCGGACTAGGGCTGCCGGCGATCCACCGCGCCCTGGAGAACTGGTTCGGGGACGAAGCCCGCGACCTGCCCTGGAGATCGCCCGACTGCTCTCCGTGGGGTGTGCTGGTGAGCGAAATAATGCTCCAGCAGACCCCCGTAGTGCGGGTGCTCCCGGTCTGGGAAGAGTGGCTGCGGCGCTGGCCCGAACCCGCTGACCTGGCCGGAGAACCGGCAGGTGAAGCGGTCCGCGCGTGGGGCCGCCTCGGCTACCCCCGGCGTGCCCTCCGGTTGCACGGCGCGGCCACTGCGATCGTTCAGGACCACGGCGGGGAGGTTCCCGGGGGCTACGCCGAGCTGCTCAGCCTCCCGGGCGTGGGCGGTTACACCGCGGCCGCCGTCGCCGCCTTTGCCTTCGGGCGGCGCGAAACAGTGGTGGACACCAACATCCGGCGCGTCCACGCGCGGCTCTTTTCGGGCAGCGCACTGCCCGCTCCGGCGCTGACGGCTGCGGAAATGCGGCTGGCCGCCGCACTGTTGCCGGACGACGTCGGCAGTTCCGTCCGTTGGAACGCCTCAGTCATGGAACTGGGGGCGCTGGTCTGCACCTGTCTCTTATACACATCTAGATGTGTATAAGAGACAGGCCCTGCACCTTTGAAGGGAATGTCGGCGGGCGAGCCGCCGCCGTCGTACACGCCCAAGGGCCAGGCCTGGCACGGCACTGACCGCCAGGTCCGCGGCGGCGTGATGGCCGTCCTGCGGCTGGCCGACGCGCCGGTGCCGGCGGAGATGTTCCGGCATGGGCGAGCCCAAATCCCTGTCTCTTATACACATCTAGATGTGTATAAGAGACAGGCGTCCCGCTCGCCGCGCTGCACCGCCTGAACTGCCCTCCCGAGCAGCTGGAGCGGGCGCTGGCAGGGCTTCTGGCGGACGGCCTCGCCGAGCAGCATCAGGGCGGGTACAGGCTGCCCGCGTAGCTGCACATCTGGCGGACGGGCCCCGGCCGGGGCTTGTGGGGGCCGCCCTTTGATCTCGAATTGGCAGTCGTTCCAGTGGCAGGGGTAACGATGTCTGCACCAGTTTTTGCCTCCGGGTCCGCGCGGCACTGAGCCGGATTTACGCTGAAGTATGGGCAAGGCAGGGGTACTTCTGGCCACAGTTGCGACGACCGTACTCGTCTCCGGATGCCACATGTTCGAGGTGGCCTGTCCCGCGATCGCCCAGGCCTCAGGCGTGTCGGTCACGGTGGCGGCAAGCTACGCCCCTGCGGTGAAGGCCCTCCACGTCAAGGCCTGCCAGGAGGGAGTGTGCCGGGAGAATGACCTGACGCTGGTGGCCGGCAGCATTTCCGTGGACCTGGGCTGCGAGCCCGCCGTGCCGCCCGATGTTCCGAGGCGCGGCTTTCCAGGCCCAGATGTTCCGGAGCAGGACGGCCGCGGACCGGACCGCCCGTGCTCAGCCACGGCCTCGCCGGACGGCACCAAGCGGGGCATGCTCATGCTGGACGTCCTGACGGAGTCGCCGATAGACGTTACGGCCACGGGAACCTCCATCGACGGCAGCCCCCTGCCCGCGCGCACCCTGCGCTTCACTCCGCGGGGCGACTACCCGTTCGGCCAACCGTGCGGGCGGTTTATCTCCGCTTCCGTGGTGTTGGATGAGGCCGGGCTCCGCCAGGACCGCTAGGCTGCCGGGCCCCTTCAGCTGTTGGGACGCATGGCTGTTGGGCCACCGGGACCGTTCACGAAGGGCTTCAGGGTTCTCCGAAACCTGCCTTGACCAGGCCCTCCACATAGGCCACGGCGCGTTCCGCGTCCGGGCCGGACGCTTCCACATGGAGCACCGAACCTTTGCCTGCCCCCAGCGTCATGAGCCCCGTCATGGAGGCGCCGTCGACGCCGTTAACCGTCACCTCGGCGTCGAGCGCGGCAAGGCCGCCGGCGATCTTTGCCGCTGGCCGGGCGTGCATGCCGGCCAGGTTGACGAGCTCAAAGTCGCCGCTCGCGTCCGGAACGGCGGGAGCCGGCGCAGCTACGGAAACTCCTGGCTGCGGGACGCCGGTGCGGGCTTCTCCGGCGTGCGCGGCCCCTGCGGCAACGTGCGCGGCGGAGGGAACATGTTCCTCGTCCTTGGGCCGCGACGCGGGGTAGCCGTGGGTTGCCTCCGCTGCCCGTTTGACCGCGTGGACGCTGGCGCCGCCCTGGGCTGCCACGGCCGCCGCCACGAGGCCTTCCACAATGGGCGCGTCGGCGAGCAGCACCGTATCCGGCGCTTCCGCGAATTCCAGCGCCGACTCGGCGGTCATGACGGCCGATCCGAGGTCTGTGAGCACCACAATGCCCTCGCCGCCGGCGGCGAGTTCCAGGGCGGACATCACCTTTTCAAGGCTGGTGCCGATCCGGCCGTCGGAGGTTCCGCCGGCCGGAACCATCATCACGTCCGGCGCCATCTGCGCTGCCAGTTCCACGGCGCCGTCGGCGATCTTTTCACTATGGGAAACCACAACGATGCGCACTGTCACGCGGCGGCCCCCGCTGCGGCACGCAGGATCAGAGCGCTCGAGGCGGCCCCGGGCTGTCTCTTATACACATCTAGATGTGTATAAGAGACAGGCCCTGCCCTTGCGTGCCACGAGGGGATCGGTGGCCACGGCCCCTGCTTCTGCGGCTTCCGCCGCGGCAATCAGCACGGCAAGGGTGTCGCCGTCGGCGGCCGCTGCGGCGGCGGCTTCGACGGCGGGAGTCCAGGCATCGACCATGGTCTTGTCGCCGGACTCCGCCTTGCCCCGGGCCACGATGCCGTCCCGTGCGGCGCCCAGCGCCGCGGCGAGCGCCGCGGCATCGATGTAGGCGGCGTCGCCAAGCGCGGTGCCTGTCTCTTATACACATCTAGGAACGCCGTGCCGTAGAGCGGACCGGCGGCCCCGCCCACCTTGGACATCAACGCCATGGCCGTCAGCTTGAGCGCAGCCCCCGGGGTTTCCGGCGGGGATTCTGCCAGCTTGTCCAAGACCGCTTGGAAGCCGCGATCCATGTTCTCCCCGTGATCCGAGTCGCCGATGGCCCTGTCCAGTTCAATGAGTTCCACCCTGTGCTCCGCCATCGCCTGAGCGGAGAGCGTCAGCCATTTCACGGCCCAGTTGACGTCCAGCCCCACGGCTACACGCCCCAGCGCAGGGCGGGGGTGTGCACGGGGGCATCCCAGAGGGCAGTCAGTTCGTCATCGAGCCGGAGTACCGAGATGGAGCAGCCCTGCATTTCCAGTGCTGTGATGTAGTTCCCGACGAGGGAGCGCTCCACGGTGGCTCCCCGGTCCGACAGGACCTGCGCGGCCCGACGATAGACAATGTAGAGCTCGCTCAGCGGCGTCCCGCCCATGCCGTTGACGAACAGAAGGACCTTGTCTCCGGAGGCCACCCCGAGATCGCCGAGTATGGGTTCGAGCAGGCGGTCGGTGATGCCGTCGGCTCCCTCCATGGCGATCCGGTGCCGCCCTGGCTCACCGTGGATTCCGATGCCGATCTCGATCTCGTCGTCCTTGAGGTCGAAACTCGGCGAGCCCGCATGCGGGACGGTGCATGCGGAGAGCGCGACACCCATGGTCCGCACATTCTGGTTCACCCGGTCCCCGATGGCCGCAACGGCATCGAGGTCATCGCCCCGCTCAGCCGCGGCGCCGGCAATCTTCTCGACCAGGACCGTGCCGCCAACGCCCCGGCGACCGGCAGTGTAGAGGGAGTCCTCAACGGCGACGTCATCATTGACCAGTACCGTGCGAACCTCCACGCCCTCTGCCTGTGCCATCTCCGCGGCCGTCTCGAAATTGAGGACGTCGCCGGTGTAGTTCTTGACGATGTGGACCACTCCTGCGCCGGAGTTGACGGCGAGTGTGGCCGGGATGATCTGGTCCGGGGTGGGTGACGTGAAGACGGCGCCGGGCACAGCGGCGTCGAGCATTCCCAACCCGACGAATCCGGCGTGGAGGGGCTCGTGCCCGCTGCCGCCGCCGGATACCAGGCCTACTTTCCCCGCCACGGGGGCATCCCGGCGGGTAACGAACTTCGGATCTGCGTTGACTGTCACGAGGTCGGCATGGGCGAGCCCAAATCCTTCCACTGATTCGTCCACCACAGCGCGGGGGTCATTGATGAGCTTTTTCACGGCCGGGCTCCTGGGCTCTCGGTACTTCGATATTGACATCGGTCAAGATGTGATTTGACCCTACTACCGGGACCCGGCCTTCGGTAGCTCTGGTGACCGCCATGTGCGGAAACCCCGGCGGGCAGTCGCTGCAACAGCGCGGGAACAGCGGAAGGGACAGCCCCCAATGACTGTCCCTTCCGGCGTTCCCGAAAGTTTATCCAGCAAATGTACAAAAAGAAAGATCCTGTTGAGGGAACGTTGAGCGGATCTTGATTCGTTCCAGCGGGAAATCCGCACTACCGCTGGCACTATGGCGTCGATAGACGGTCACTGGACCGGCAAATCCGCGTAGCGGGGGTACCCTCAATGAACTCGAAACGTCCCTTTCAGGGGGCCGCCGCCCTGCTGATCGCCGCCTTCGCCGTCGGCACCGCCGCGCTGCTGTGGCTCATGGTCTCCACAGAGGTTCCGGTGACCGCCCACTCCCCCAGCCGGGGGATCATCCTCGGGCTGTGGAGCGTCCTCTACGTGGCCGATGCGCCGTCGGCGTGGCTGTTGGCGGCGGCGATCGCCGTCGCGCTTCTGCTGATTGCCGGGGTGGCGCTCACAGAGCGGCTGGTGGCCACCCGTGCGCGGCGCTCGGCAAGCCCCGCCCAGCCGCTGGCTCCGCGGCTGGTGATGGCGGCAACGCGGGGTGCCTACGCCGGCCCGCTGACCGTGACCGTGCTCATTCCGGCCCACAATGAGGCCGTTTCGCTGCCGTCAACGCTGTCGTCGCTCCTGACGCAATCACGGCCGCCGGACCGGGTGATCGTCGTCGCGGACAACTGCACCGACGCAACCGCGGAAGTGGCCCGCCGGGCCGGAGTCGAAGTCTTCGAATCGGAGGGCAATACGCAGAAGAAGGCCGGCGCCCTGAACCAAGCCCTGAAACAACTCCTCCCCCGGCAGGGCGACAACGACCTTGTCATGGCCATGGACGCCGACACCGTGCTCGACGACGGTTTCCTGGCGGCCGCGGCCGGGCGGTTCACGAGGGACCGTGCCCTGATGGCACTCGGCGGCCTGTTTTACGGGGAACAGGGGCACGGGCTGATCGGCCAGTTCCAGCGCAATGAGTACATCAGGTATGCCCGGGACATGCGTCGCCGGCGGGGCAGGGTCTTTGTGCTGACGGGGACGGCCTCCATATTCCGGCCGGCGGCGCTGCGGGCTGTGGCCGAATACCGCGGCCCTTCCCTGCCAGGCGTTCACGGCGACGTCTACGACACTGCCGCACTGACCGAAGACAACGAGCTGACCATCGCTTTGAAGTCCCTCGGCGCGCTCATGGTGTCTCCCGCGGAGTGCACGGTAGTCACGGAGCTCATGCCCACCTGGCGCACGCTGTGGGCCCAGCGCCTCCGGTGGCAGCGTGGTGCATTGGAGAACCTCGGCGCGTACGGGTTCACTCCGCAGACGGCACGGTACTGGGCCCAGCAGTTCTGCCTGGGCTACGGCGTCATCGCCCTGAGTTCGTACCTGCTGCTCATAGCCCTGATGGCACTCGCCCAGGACACCTGGATCTGGTTCCCGTTCTGGCTGGGGCTGGGCGTGCTGTTCTCAGCCGAGCGGGTGATCACCGCGTGGCCCGGGGGCTGGCGGGCGCGGCTCCTGGCCCTCACCGTCTTCCCCGAGCTGGTGTTCGACATGTTCCTCAACGTTGCCTACGTCAAGGGCATCATTGACATTTCCCTGGGCCGGCAGGCCAGCTGGAAGCACATCACACGCCAGGGGCCGTCCCTACCGGCGCAGGAAGTCTCGGCCCCGGCGAAGGTGGGCTGAGCGGTGATGACTGGATTCGGCCCGACCCCTGCGGGGCTGCTCCTGCCGGAGCCGCTTCTCTATTCGGACTGGTTCGCCATGATGGCTGCGTTCGTCGCCGTGAACACGGTGATGTACGCGGCGCTGGCCGTCGCCAAAATCCTGCCGAGGCTCCACCCTCCGGAGTGGAGGCGCGGGCAGCGGTCCGAGACCCGCAGCATCTATCCGGAAGGCCACCCGGAGGCCGGGGAGATTCCTAGAGGGTTTTGATCATCCGGGTGTTGCCGAGGGTGTTCGGCTTGACCCGGGCCAGATCCAGGAATTCGGCCACGCCCTCGTCATGCGAGCGGAGGAGTTCGGAGTACACCTGGGGGTCCAGCGCCGACTGGTCGGCCATCACTTCGAAGCCGTGCCGCTTGAAGAAGTCCACCTCGAACGTCAGGCAGAACACCCGCGAGACACCGAGCGCCGCGGCTTCCTCCAGCAGGCTCTCGACGAGGACGTGGCCCACGCCCTTCCCCCGCCAGGCATCCGAGGCTGCCAGCGTGCGGACCTCCGCGAGGTCCTCCCACATGACGTGAAGGGCGCCGCAGCCGATCACCTCTCCGTCAGCCGACTCCGCGATCCGGAACTCCTGCAGGCTCTCGTAGTACGCCACCGTCTCCTTGGCCATCAGGATCCGTTGGTCGGCCAGGGGCGCCACGAGTCTCTTGATGGCAGCCACGTCACTGGTGCGTGCGGGGCGAATAGAGAAGGCGTCAGTCACAGCCCCCATCTTACGGCGACCGCCTCCACGACCCAGCCCACCCGCAGCGGCCGCGCCGTCTCACCTCCGACTCACCTCCGGCTCGGAGACTGCGACATTTACCGCGTGCTCGCTCGTTCCTCGCTTAGACGCACGCTACGTAAATGCCCCAGCCTCCTTCGCCTCGTGCCGTACCGCACCTTGGGTCCTTGGCCGGTCCGGCCCCAACCCTTCCCGGCGTTTGGCAACGTGCGCTTGAGCGGCGACCTGATCAGGCATTTGTGTAGGCGCCGTCTAAGCGAGGAACGAGCGAGGCGCCGGCAAATGGCTGTCCGGTCGCTGCGGAGGTGACCACGGACGGCGAGCCCGAGGTGACCACGGTTGGGTAGCAGGAGGTGGCGGGGGTGGTTTAGAGGCCGAGTTCGGGGGGTAGCGGGAGCTCCTTGCCCAGGACGTTCCTGGCGAGGAAGTGCTCCACTACGCCGTACCAGACCTTGGCGTGCTGCGGCTGCAGGATCCAGTGGTTCTCGTCCGGGTAGAACAGGAACCGGTGGCTGGTCTGGCCGTTCTCGTCGGCGGCGAGCTGGGATTTGGAGAGCAGTTCGTACCAGAGCCGCAGGCCTTCGCCGATGGGCACGCGGTAGTCCTTGTCGCCGTGGATCACCAGCATGGGCGTCCGGATGTTCTCCACGTGGAGGTGCGGTGAGTTCTCCAGCTCCATCTCCGCCGTCATTTCCTTGAGCCAGTACTGGGACGCGTCCGTTGTGGGTCCGAACTGGTCCAGTGCCCAGAGGCTGGCATGCGTCACGATCGCTTTGAACCGGTCCGTCTGGCCGGCCACCCAGTTGGCCATGTAACCTCCGAAGGACCCGCCCATCGCGGCCGTCCGGCTTTCGTCAATGTCCGGCCGCTGCACCACCGAATCCGTGACCGCCATCAGGTCCGTGTAGGGCGCCTTGCCCCAGCTGCCCCAGCCCCGCTGGATGTACGACTGGCCGTAGCCCGTGGACAGGGCAGGGTCCGGCAACAGGACGGCGTAGCCCTTGGCCGTCAGCAGCCAGGGGTTCCAGCGCCAGGTCCACGCGTTCCAGGACCCCAGCGGCCCGCCGTGGATCCACAGCAGCAGGGGGGCGGGGCTGTCCGCCGACGCCCCTGCCGGCAGCGCCAGGTAGGCGGGAACGCGCGCGCCGTCGGCCGCCGTCGTCTCCACCCGTTCCAGCGAGCCCGCAAACTGCGGGCGCTCAGCCGGCCCCGGCAATCTGGTGACGCCCCCGGTGGCCAGATCGATGCGCACGGGCTCCGGCGGGAATTCGTAGGAGCTGCGGAGCGCGTAGGCGCCCGCGCCGTCCGGTGAAACCACAACGTCGGTGTAGGCCGCCGCGTCCGGCGTCACCCGGGCGACGCTCCCCTGTGCGGCTCCTGCCGCAGCGGTGACGCTGAAAACGGGCGACGCGCCGTCGTCGTCCGCGGTGACCAGGAGGGCCGAGCTGTCCGGGAGCCAGGACTGGGCGTGCGCCCAGCGGTCCCAGTCGTGAGCCAGGGGCGTGAGGTCCTCCACACCGGCCGGGCCGGAAACGTCGAGAAGATGGAGCTTGACCTGCGGGGCCTCCTGCGGCGTGGTGTCGCTTTCGCTGACGACGGCCAGGAACCTCCCGTCCGGGCTGACGGGCCCCGGGAAGTAGCTCATCCCTTCGCGGTCGAGGAGGACCCGCTGCGTGCCGGTGGCGACGTCCACCGCGACGAGGACGGAGCGCAGGTCAGCTTTGGCCAACGGCTTGGCGAAGCTCGTGTAGATGGTTTTTCCGTCCGGGCTGATGACCGACTCGGCCTCACGGAGCCTGGATCCCGCCGCTGGCGTGAGGTTCCTGAGCTTCAGCGGCGCGGCGCTGTCCACAGTGCCGGGTTTGCCGGGTTCCTTCTCCGTCCCGGGTTCCACGGCGAACAGCCGCGGCTGGGCGGGGCCGAGGTCAGCGTCCCAGTACCGGACGGGGTATTCGCTGTGCAGGATGGCCGCCACCTTGTTGTCCTTGCGGCTCTTGCGGCGTTCGGCGTCGCTGTCTTCGTCCGTGGAACCCGCGAGGACGGCGGCAACCACGAAGGCCGCGTCCGCGTCCCTCGCCGTCATCACCTTTTCCACTCCGCCGGGCCTCGACAGCACCACCCGGGCCTCCCCGCCGTCGGCCGGCAGCAGCCAAAGGGCAGTCACGGAATCGCTGTCACTGTCAGCGTTTCCGGTGTTCTCCGGGTCGGGGCGGGCGGACGTGAAGTAGACGTCGCCGTTGGCCGCGAACGCGGCACCGGCCTCGCCCTTGGCGCTGCGGGTGATGCGGCGGGCCTGCTTCTGCCCCGCAGGATCGACCTCCCACAGCAACGCGACCGGCCCTGCCCCGCAAGACCGGCCGCGCCCGGGGCCGGTTAAGGGGGTCAGGGCCGGTTGAGAGGGTCAGGGCCGGCCAAACGGGCGAAGGCCGGTTATGGGGATGGGGGCGGGCAACGCAGAAGCCCCGCCTGCTCCCTTGCGGGGCGGGCGGGGCTTCCTGGTCGCTGGAGTGCGGTTCGAGCCTAGGCGCTCGGGGCGATTTCCGGAATGCGCGGCTTGGCGTTGCCGGCGAAGGTGAACTTGGCGTCGTCGCCTTCGCCGTCCACATCCACCACCACGATGTCACCGGAGTGCAGCTCGCCGAACAGGATCTTCTCCGAGAGCTGGTCCTCGATCTCGCGCTGGATGGTGCGGCGCAGCGGCCGGGCACCCATGGCGGGATCGTAACCGCGGGTGGCCAGGAGGACCTTGGCGGCCTTGGTCAGCTCGATGCCCATGTCCTTGTCCTTGAGGCGCTTCTCCAGGCGCGTCACGAACATGTCCACGATCTCGATGATCTCGTCCTGCGTCAGCTGCGGGAACACCACGACGTCGTCAACACGGTTCAGGAACTCGGGGCGGAAGTGCTGCTTGAGCTCCTCTGTGACCCGGGCCCGCATCCGGTTGTAACCGGTCTGGGTGTCGGTGCCGGACTGGAAGCCGGTGGCAACGCTCTTGGAGATGTCCCGGGTGCCCAGGTTGGTGGTCATGATGATCACGGTGTTCTTGAAGTCCACCACGCGGCCCTGGGAGTCGGTCAGCCGGCCGTCTTCCAGGATCTGGAGCAGTGAGTTGAAGAGGTCCGCGTGGGCCTTTTCCACTTCGTCGAACAGGACCACGGAGAACGGACGGCGGCGGACCTTCTCGGTCAGCTGCCCGCCCTCTTCGTAGCCCACGTAGCCCGGAGGGGCACCGAAGAGCCGCGACACCGTGTGCTTCTCCGAGTATTCGGACATGTCCAGGGTGATCAGAGCGTCTTCTTCACCGAACAGGAATTCGGCGAGGGCCTTGGCGAGCTCGGTCTTGCCGACTCCCGTGGGGCCGGCGAAGATGAACGAACCGCCGGGGCGCTTCGGGTCCTTCAGTCCTGCGCGGGTGCGGCGGATGGCCTGGGACAGGGCCCTGATGGCCTCGTTCTGGCCGACGACGCGCTTGTGCAGTTCGTCTTCCATCTTCAGCAGTCGCGAGGACTCTTCCTCGGTCAGCTTGAACACCGGGATGCCCGTCGAGTTGGCGAGGACTTCGGCAATTAGGTCCTCGTCCACCTCGGAGATGTCGTCCATGCCGCCGGTCTTCCAGTGGCGTTCCTTCTCCGAACGCTCCGTGATGAGCTTCTGCTCCTTGTCACGCAGCGCAGCAGCACCCTCGAAGTCCTGCGCGTCAATCGCGGACTCCTTCTCCATCTTCAGCTCGGAGATGCGTTCGTCCATCTCCTTCAGCTCCGGCGGAGCTGTCATGCGGCGGATGCGGAGCCGGGCACCGGCTTCGTCGATGAGGTCGATCGCCTTGTCCGGCAGGAAGCGGTCCGAAATGTAGCGCTCGGAGAGGTTCGCTGCCGAGGCGAGGGCGCCGTCGGTAATGGTGACCCGGTGGTGCGCCTCGTAGCGGTCGCGCAGCCCCTTGAGGATCTCGATCGCGTGAGCGACCGACGGCTCCTTCACCTGGATGGGCTGGAAGCGGCGCTCCAGTGCAGCATCCTTCTCGATGTGCTTGCGGTACTCATCCAGCGTGGTGGCGCCGATGGTCTGCAGCTCACCGCGGGCCAGCATCGGCTTCAGGATCGAGGCCGCATCGATGGCGCCTTCCGCGGCACCGGCACCCACAAGGGTGTGGATTTCATCGATGAAGAGGATGATGTCGCCGCGGGTGCGGATCTCCTTGAGCACCTTCTTCAGGCGCTCTTCGAAGTCGCCGCGGTAGCGGGAGCCGGCCACGAGGGACCCGAGGTCCAGCGTGTACAGCTGCTTGTCCTTGATGGTCTCCGGGACGTCGCCGCGGACGATCGCCTGGGCCAGGCCTTCGACGACGGCGGTCTTGCCGACCCCGGGCTCGCCGATAAGCACCGGGTTGTTCTTGGTGCGGCGGGAAAGGACCTGCATGACGCGTTCCATTTCGGATTCGCGCCCGATGACGGGGTCCAGCTTGTTCTCGCGGGCGGCCTGGGTCAGGTTCCGGCCGAACTGGTCCAGGACAACCGAGCCGGCAGGTGTGCCTTCAGCCTGTCCGGGGCCGACGCCTGCGCCGGTGGTTTCCTTGCCCTGGTAGCCGGAAAGCAGCTGAATGACCTGCTGGCGGACGCGGTTGAGGTCCGCACCGAGCTTGACCAGCACCTGGGCCGCAACACCCTCACCCTCGCGGATGAGTCCCAGCAGGATGTGCTCCGTGCCGATGTAGTTGTGGCCCAGCTGCAGGGCCTCGCGCAGCGACAGCTCCAGCACCTTCTTTGCACGCGGGGTGAAGGGGATGTGGCCGGAGGGCGCCTGCTGGCCCTGGCCGATGATCTCCTGCACCTGCTCGCGGACGCCGTCGAGCGAAATGCTCAAGGACTCAAGAGCTTTGGCGGCAACACCCTCACCCTCATGGATCAGACCCAAGAGGATGTGTTCGGTACCAATGTAATTGTGGTTCAGCATGCGTGCCTCTTCTTGGGCAAGCACAACTACGCGACGGGCACGGTCCGTAAATCGCTCAAACATTTCGCCACACTCCTAGCTACGACGTACTTTGATGCTACGTGGGAGATCCAGACTTGGGGAGCTTGTTCGCCACAGGGGAAACCGTGACGCTTGCGCCGACTCCGCACCCGGCCGCCGGAACCGGCCGTGCGCTGCCCAAAACGTCTCCTCGGGCGTCCTCGCTGCCCCGCGCCGCCCGCCCGCGCATTGCGTTCCCTTCGGCGGCAATACCGGCCCGGAATAACAGCTGATGGCTTCGTCACATTTACGGATATGGCCGATGATGAAGATCCGGTATTCGCGAGCTGGCGGATTACTCCGCCCGGCAGATGATTCCGCCAAGAGGGGACGGCGGCCGCTTATGGCGGCGGGAAAGAACCCCGGGCTTAAAGGATGGCGCCCCCGGTAAACACCGGAGGCGCCGTTCTTATGCTCAGAGTCCCAGCGGACTAGGAATTTGCCTTTTGGTAGGCTTCCTGAATTTCAGCCTGGATGCGGCCGCGGCTATTAACCGTGTATCCGTGGTCCCGCGCCCACTGCCGTATCTGCGCCGAGTCCTGGTTGCGTCCGCCCGATGTCTTGGTGCGGGCGGGGCGGCCGCTGGACGTTTTGCGGCCAGCGGAAACAAAGCGTTCCAGCGCGGACCGCAGTTCTGAAGCATTGGCGGATGACAAGTCAATTTCGTAACTCACACCATCCAGCCCAAAGCGGACAGTTTCGTCCGCCGATCCCCCATCCAGATCGTCCACGAGGACGATATTAACTTTCTGTGCCATGAAAATTCTCTCTTTTGGAAAGGGTCCTGAATCCAGAAAAGCAGGATGTAACTATTGAAGTATCTCCCGCATTAAGGCAACGCGTCAAAACGCGCAATGGTTCCCTGTGGAAAGCACCCGGAAAGAATGTTGCCTGCTATTTGTCTGATTCCTGTCTCTTATACACATCTAGATGTGTATAAGAGACAGCGTCCGTGGCCGGACCCGGCCGGGGTCCGGCAGCCGCCGGCCCGGCACTCGTCGGCCCGGCGGCAGGCCCGGCGGGCCCGGAAGCGCCGGCGGGCACGGACCCTGTCTCTTATACACATCTAGATGTGTATAAGAGACAGGGCCTCGGCCTGGCGCTCGGACTTGTCAGCGTTAAAGATCGACTTCATGGCGAACCAGAAAAGCAGGCCCACCACGAGCGAGGGCAGCAGTACGGCTACGTAGTCCACGGTCAGTGCCCCTCGGGCTTCAGCAGCGGGAAGAGGATGGTCTCGCGGATGCCGGCGCCGGTGAACAGCATCACGAGGCGGTCGATGCCGAGGCCGATGCCGCCCATGGGCGGCGCCCCGTACTCGAGGGCACGGAGGAAGTCCTCGTCCAGCTGCATTGCCTCGACGTCGCCGGCGGCCGCGTGCCGGGACTGCTCGGTGAGCCGTTCCCGCTGGATGACGGGGTCGATGAGTTCGGAGAAGGCGGTGCCGCGCTCCATGCCGCCGATGATGAGGTCCCAGGCCTCGATGAGGCGGCCGTCCTCGCGGTGCGGGCGGGCCAGCGGCTGGGCCGACGGTGGGTAGTCGTACACGAACGTGGGGTTCAGCAGCGTGGGCTCCACGATCTCGCCGAACAGCTCCACGGCCAGCTTCTCGGCGTCCCACTTCGGGTCCACCTTGACGTCGTGCTTCTCCGCCACCGCGCGAAGTTCCTCCAGCGGGGTGTCCGGGGTGATCTCCTGGCCAACGGCTTCGGAAAGGCCCGGGTACACGGCCAGCCAGGCCCAGTCGCCGTCGAGGTTGATCTCGCCGGCATCGGTCTGCAGGGTGCGTCCGGCGCCCACGGCGTCCGCGGCGTCGAGGATGATCTCTTTGATGCGGTCTGCCATGACGAACTGGTCAGCCCAGGCCTCGTAGCATTCGAGGGTGGTGAATTCGGGGCTGTGGGTTGAGTCCACGCCCTCGTTGCGGAATACGCGGCCCATGTCGTAGACCCGGTCGATGCCGCCCACCACTGCGCGCTTGAGGTAGAGCTCGGTGGCGATGCGGAGGGTCATTTTCTGGTCGAACGCGTTCATGTGCGTTTCAAACGGCCGCGCCAGGGCGCCGCCGTGGACCAGCTGGAGGATGGGGGTCTCCACCTCCACGTAGTTGTGGCGGTACAGGCTTTCACGGATGGAGCGGGTGATGGCCGCGCGGGTGTAGACCATCTCGCGTGCCTCATCGCGGACCATCAGGTCCACGTAGCGCTGGCGGACGCGGGTTTCCTCGTTCAGCCCCGCGTGCAGCACCGGCAGCGGGCGCAGTGCCTTGGACGCCATGGACCAGGACTCCGCCATGACGGAGAGCTCGCCGCGGCGGGAGGAGATGACCTCGCCCTTGATGAAGACGTGGTCGCCCAGGTCCACCAGGGCCTTCCAGTCCGCGAGCGCCTCTTCGCCGACGTTGGCGAGGCTGAGCATGGCCTGCAGCCGAGTGCCCTTGCCGTCCACGCCGCCTTCCTGCAGCGTGGCGAAGCAGAGCTTGCCGGTGTTCCGGACAAACACCACGCGTCCGGTGATTCCGACGACGTCCCCGGTGGTCTCGTCGGCTTCCAAGTGCGAGTATTTTTCCCGGATCTCGCTGAGTGAATGCGTGCGCTCAACACCCACCGGATATGCCTCGGCCCCGCGTTCAATCAGCTTGGCGCGCTTTTCCATGCGGATGCGCATCTGTTCGCTGGCGTCGACCGGCTCTGGGGCATTCTTGGGGGCAGGGGTGTTTTGGGAAGTCACAATCATCAAGTTTACCGGGACTTCGCGTACCCGGCTTTCGGGGCCGCCGATGCGCCGGCGGCCGCTGCCGGATTCCTGTCAGGAGCGGGGCATAGACTCTCGCTGTGGAGACGTGGACCTGTCTCTTATACACATCTAGATGTGTATAAGAGACAGGCGGCGGCCAGCTTGAGGTGCATTCCTTCCGGCCTGCGGGCCTCGCGGTAACGCACGGCGGCTCCCCCGCCGCCGGTGACCCGCCCGCGCCGGCGGCGCCCGGCTGTCTCTTATACACATCTAGATGTGTATAAGAGACAGGCACTGTACCGTCCGTTCGCCCGCAACCTGAGTCTCCTGCTGAGCCGGCCGGTGCACTGCTACAACCGCAGGGGCAGGGCCGGGTCTGCGCAGCAGCCGGACGGTTACTCGTTGGCCACCGAGATCAGCGACCTCGCGGCCGTCATGCGGGCGACGGGATCAGAGGATGTGGTGGCCCACAGCTACGGCGGCTTTGTGGCTCTTCAGGCGGCGCGCGGCATTCCGTTCCGGCGGCTCGTGACCTATGACGCCGCGGTGTCGCTGTCCGGAAACCTGGGCCGCCGCTGGCGTCCGGAGCTGGAGCAGGCCATGACGGCGGGGCAGCTGGACCACGCCTGGGCACTTCTGGTGCACGGCCTGGAGACCGCGGGGCCGGTCTCCCACCTGCCGCTCGGGGCACTCCGGATGCTGAGCATCCTGTCCGCGCGGACCAGCCTCGGCGCCGAGATGCGGGAGCTGCTGCCGACTGCCGTCAGGGAAATGCGGGCCGTGCTGGACACCGACGCCCGCCCGGACGATTTCGTGGGAGTGTCCACACCCACGCTCATGCTCAGCGGCGGCTGGAGCCCAGGATATTTTGCCGACATGGGGCGCCAGCTGGCCGCGGCAGTTCCGGCGATCGAGTTCGGCGTGGTTCCGGGCCAGCTGCACGAGGGTCCCATCCGCCCCGGGAAGCGCCTGGCCATCAGGATGGCGCGCTTCCTTGACGGCACCGACGGCAGGCTGCGTCGCTAAGCATGCAGCCGCCGGGCATCGGGTCACCACCGGGCCGGCGCTCGGGCGGGCCGGGCTGTCAGCGGGGCCCGGCCTCGGCTAGGCTCGGAGCATGACGCGCGAGATCATCAGCACACCCGACGACGGCAAACTTGAGCTGTTCACCACGGGCGCGGAGCTCGCATCGGCGGGTTCCGGCGTCGTCGTCGTCACGGCCTCCATGGTGACGGCCGCCGACTACACCCGCTTCGCCCAGAAGCTCAGCGCCGAACTGGGCCGCCCGGTCCACACCTTCAACCGCCGGGGCCGCGGCGAATCGTCCGAGCAGCCTGCGGATTACACGCTGGACGTCGACATCCGCGACCTCGATGCGGTGATGAAGCACACGTCCAGCACGGACGTTTTCGGCCACAGTTTCGGCGGCGCCGTGGCGATTCACGCGGCACGGACCCTCCCCGTGGAGCGGCTCGCCGTCTATGACCCCGCCGTTTCCGTCAACCACAGCGTCAAGGCTGACTGGACCACAGAATATGAGCGCGCGACGGCGGCCGGAGACGATGACCGCGCCCTCGCCGTCTTGCAGCGGGGGCTTGAGGCCGGCGGGGCGTTCTCGTCGCGCATGCCGCTGTCCATGCTGACCCTGGCCAACAAGCTCACGGCCGGCACGTCGGTCGGCAAGCAGCAGCGCGAGATGATGCGCACCGGCGTCCGTGAGATCAAGGCCATCATCGCCGCGGACATGCCGGCGGAGCCGTTCCTGGAACTGCCGCTGGAGACGCTCATCATTGTGGGCGAGAAGAGCCCTGCCTATTTCGGCGTGGCCTGCGGCCAGATCCACGACGTCCTGTCCGGCTCCAGCTACACCATCCTGCCGGGCTTCGGGCACGACGGCGTCAACCGCGCACCGGACAAGCTCATCACGGAACTCAGCGACTTCTTCGCCGGCTGAGCCTGCCCCCTACCACGGCGCGAACAGGCAGATAATGCCCTCAAAATGAGGATTTGCGGGCATTATCTGGCGGTTCGCGCTCAGCGGGAGGGGCTTAAGTGCCCGTTCGCGTTTAGTGGGCCGCTGCTCCTGATGCGGCGCCGGACGTCTTGCGCATCATGGCGGACAGAACGACGGCGGCTACTGCGATGATGGTGGCCGTCAGGAACGCGGCGTTCATCCCGGCGACGAGCCCGGATCCTGCCGAGACCACGGCGAAGATGGACACCAGCAGCGCCGTGCCGGCGGCACCGGCAACCTGCTGCAGGGTGCTCATGATGGCGGACCCGTGCGAGTACAGGTGCGGAGGCAGCGGATTCAGCCCGGTGGTGAAGGCCGGCGTGAACAGCAGGGCGAGCCCCAGGCTCAAGCCGACGTGCAGTGCGATGATCCACCACACCGGCGTGCTGGCGTTCAGCATCGAGAACTGCCACAGCGCCAGCACCATCAGGGACGATCCCGACACCGTGAGCGGCAAGGGGCCCACTTTGTCGAACAGCCGGCCGATTACCGGTCCGAGCAGGCCCATGGCGAGGCCGCCGGGCAGCAGGGCCAGGCCGGTTTCGAGGGACTTCAGCCCGCGGATTTCCTGCAGGTACAAGGGAAGCAGGATGACGGCGCCAAACAGCGCCACCATGGCCACCACCATGAGCAGCACGGACACCGTGAACATGCGGAAGTTGAACGCCCTCAGGTCCAGCAGCGGGGCTTCGGACTTCTGCAGCTGGAGCTGGCGCAGCACGAACGCGACGAGTCCGGCTACGCCGATGACCAGGGCCGCCACGGCGATCGTGCTCGCTCCGCCGTCGCCGCCGTGGCTTCCGCCGATCTGGCTTAGGCCGTATACCAGGCCGCCAAATGCGGGGATGGTCAGCACCACCGACACGAAATCGAGCTTGGATTTCTCTGTTTCGCCGACGTTAGTCAGGAACCTGGCACCGATCGCCAGCGCCGCCAGCGCGATGGGCAGGACGAAGACAAACATGAAGCGCCACGAGAAGTGTTCCAGGATCAGGCCTGAAACCGTGGGACCCATGGCCGGCGCCACGGAGATGGCGATGCTGACGTTGCCCATGACAGCCCCGCGGCGTGCCAGCGGAACCAGGGTCAGGATGGTGGTCATCAGCAGGGGAAGCATGATGGCGGTGCCGCCGGCCTGGACGATTCGCGCCAGCAGGAGGACTTCGAAGCCGGGCGCGGCAGCGGCGAGTGCGGTTCCGCCGGCGAAGAGGCCCATGGCCAGCAGGAAGACGGCGCGCGTGGAGAGCCGCTGCAGGATGAATCCGGTGGTGGGGATCACCACCGCCATGGTCAGCATGAAGCCCGTGGAAAGCCATTGCACCGTGGGGGCGTCCACTCGCAGGTCCACCATGAGCCGCTGCAGGGCAACGTTCATGATGGTCTCGTTGAGGATCACCACGAAGGTGGCCACGAGCAGTGTGACGATGACGGTCACGGACTCGCGGGACATCTTGTCGGCCGGCAGGGTCCCGGTCGGGGCTGCACTGGCCGGCTGCTTCGTTGCTGGAGCCGCTCCGGCGGGCTGGTTCAACGCGGCGTCTGGCTCGCGCACGGGTTCACCGTGGGAGTTTGACGTGACTTCGGTAGACATGGAGAGACCCTCGCGGAGTTGGGAGTGATGGCTTGCGGACACCGCCGCTGCAGACTCCAACAGTGTAAGGGCCGGACTCATTCCCGTACATGGGGAGAAGCTGTGGTGCTAGGAACTGAGCGGCACGTTGTCGATGAGCCGCACTGCACCCACCTTTGCCGCAACGATCGCCAGCCCCTCACCGCGGAACGGGGTCTCGCGGCAGTTCTCGGCCAGCGGCTCCAGCGTTCCGGGATCCACCACATCCAGGTAGTCCAGCTCAACCAGCCGCTGGGATTCGATGAGCGCCCGGGCCGAGTCCACATCCAGGGCCTCGTTCGCGTTGGCCCGGTCCTCGATGAGCCGCAGCGAACGCGACAGCACCAGGGCGGCTTGGCGTTCCTCGTCCGAGAGGAAGCGGTTGCGGCTGGACAGCGCCAGTCCGTCATCTGAGCGCACCGTGGGCACGCCGACGATCTCGACGGGAAAGTTCAGATCAGCCACCATCCGCTTAACCAGGACAAGCTGTTGGGCGTCCTTCTGCCCGAAGTAGGCCCGGTAACCCGGCAGGCCTCCTGCCGCGCCGGTGACGAACGCACCGTTCCCGGGGAGTCCGGTGCCGGGGATGCCCAAATGGAGCAGCTTCGCCACCACGGTGAGGGCGCCGTCGAAATGCCCCGGACGGGACGCGCCTTCCCATTTGTCGCCCAGCGCGCCGGCGGTGATCCGGACCATCGGCCTGCCGCCGGGGTACATTTCCTCCACAGACGGGGCGAACACCAGGTCAACGCCCTGTTCCTCGAGCAGGGCCATGTCGGCCTCGAGCGTCCGCGGATACCGCTCCAGATCCGCGGCCTCGCCGAACTGCAGCGGGTTCACGAAGATGGACGCCACCACAACGTCGTTCTGCTCGACAGCGGCCCGCGCCAGCCGCGCGTGTCCCTCGTGCAGGGCACCCATGGTGGGTACCAGGCCCAGGGAGGAGCCGTGTTTCTGGGTCAGGAGCAAGCGGCTCTGGGCACGGAGCGACGCTCCTGTGGTCACTAGTCGGATTCCCATATCAGTTTCCTCCCGGGGCCTGTGGGCCGTCGTCATCTGTGCTGGCGAGGGCGTTGCGGATGCCCTCCAGCTGGTCCGGTTTCAGCAGCCCCCGCCCTTCAGCGCGCCGCGCTGTTGCCCGCGCCATGGCCAGGTACGCCTCGAGGATGTCGCCGCCGGCACCGGCGTCGTGCTCCCGGAGCGCCAGCGCATGAGCGGCCACGGTCCCCGCGTCACCGCGGGCCACGGGGCCGGTGAGCGCGGACTCGCCGGAAGCGAGCGCGTTCTCCAAGGTGGCCCGCAGCAGCGGCCCCAGCATGCGTTCCGGCGCGTCCACGCCCACTTCGCTGAGCAGTTGGGACGCCTGCGCCACGAGCGTGACCAGGTGGTTGGAACCGTGCGCGAGGGCAGCATGGTAAATGACGCGGTCGCCCTCCGCGATGACCACGGGTTCCGCGCCCATCTCCACCACAAGGGCCTGCGCGATGGGCAGCATGGCGGCGTCCGCGGTGACGCCGAACGTGCAGTCCAGGATCCGGGTCAGGTCCAGGCTCATGCCGGTGAAGGTCATGGCCGGATGCAACGCCAGCGGCACGGCCCCGGAGGCTCGCACGGGATGGAGGCTGTCTCTTATACACATCTAGACGCGTATAAGAGACGGCCGGACGTGTGTGCCACCAGCTGTCCCGGCTGCCAGGCGCCGAGTTTGGCCAGCCCCGCCACGAGTCCTTCGAGGGCGTCGTCCGGCACGGCCAGCAGCACCAGCTCCGAGCGCTCCACGATGTCCTGGACGTCAAGCACGGGGACTCCGGGGAGCAGCGTTTCGGCCCGCTCGCGGCTTGCGTCCGAGACGGCGGAAACCCCGACGACGGCGTGTTCGGCCGCGCGCAGGGCTGCGCCCAGGACCGCGCCGACCTTGCCGGCCCCGATGATTCCGACGCCGAGGCGTCCGGGCTTAGCCACGTTGCGGGCCTTCCTGTTGAGTTGGACTGGACGCCCGGTGCGAAACCCGCTGATCGGGCTCGTCGGGAACCGCGGTTTCGACAGGCTCAACCAGCGCGGCAGGCGCAACCAGCGTGGCCACCTGCGCGAGCCAGTGTTCGCTGGTCTGCCGTTTGCGGGCGGCGCGGGCGCGGGCCGCCTGGTCATCGAAGAGCGCCAGGGCCTCCCCGACGTCCGCCTGGATGACGCGCGGCGCCACCGGCCCGGCCGTGGTGTGCAGCACGAGGTCGGCCAGCCCGAATCTGCGCGCCAGCGGTCCCTGGTGCAGCGCCATCGACTGGGTGCGCTGGTGCGGCACCACCACGAGCTGGCGCCACCAGCGTCCCGATCGCATCAGCAGGGCGGTATCGGTCGCGGCGAAGCCGTTGCGCCGCCAGCCGAGCGGCGCCAGGGGCGGGCCCGGCGCGGCGTGGTGACAAAACCGCCGTCGGAATCCAGGCCGTACAGCCCGGCCCGGAAAACGCGCAGGGGGTCGGCGGTACCCGGATCCGGCAGAACCAGGGCCAGCATGTTCAGGACGTCACCGATTTTCCCCACCGGCAGCAGGGTGGTGCGGGAGCCCGCCTCGCCGTTGCTGCCGGCGGCCCCGTACCCGGCGACGTTGACCTGCATCCGGTACCAGCCAAAGATCCGCCACAGCGGCGGCTGCGACACCCTCAGCGCCTGGATCCTGCCCGGCGGAAGGGTCTGCGCCTGCGTGTCCAGCAGCCCGTAGCGGAGCCTGATGCCGTCCGGGGAGATGGCCGCCGTGAAGTTGTAGCCCCTGTGGAACGACGCCCAGTA
Source organism: Arthrobacter sp. KBS0703 (assembly GCF_002008315.2). Lineage (NCBI taxonomy): Bacteria > Bacillati > Actinomycetota > Actinomycetes > Micrococcales > Micrococcaceae > Arthrobacter > Arthrobacter sp. KBS0703. Next base: position 3,695,582 of record NZ_MVDG02000001.1, read on the forward strand.
CGCGGCAAACAAGCCGAGCGCCGCGGGGATCAGGTACAGGAAGAACGCCCGGTTTTCGGTGACCGCGGACAGCACCACGGAGGCCACGCCGCCCAGCACGATGAAGACGCTCTGCTCGCTGAGCAGCAGCGAACCGATCAGGCGCGACGGCGGGACCTGCAGGACCTGCTGCTCGGGCGCCTCGGGCGCGGCTGCTTCAGGACGCCCGGGATCGAGTTCAACTCCCGATGCGCGGGCCAGGATGGTGGCCCGCAGCTGCCGGGCATCGTCGATCCGCAGGTACGCGAGCCTGACCGCTGACTCGCCGGCGTCCGCCACCTCGAATTTCAGTTCTGCCAGCCCGAAGATCCTCGCCAGCAGGGGCTGCACGATATCGATCGCCTGGACCCGGTCCAGCCGGGCCTGCCGCTGCTGCTTGAACAGGAAGCCGGTGTTGACACGTACGTAGCCTCCCGCCACCTGGTACCGGGTGAAATACCAGGACAGGATGAACCCGAGAACTGCCAGAACCAGGACAAGGGCCCCGCCGGCCAGCAGCCACGGCGCCCGTCCGGCAATCCGGCCGTCCATTAGCGGCTCACCCTGGAGCATTCTTTCGAAGGTGTCACGCCCGAAGAAGTACCCGATCGCGGCCAGCGCCACCCAGCCCCGCACGAACGGCGAGGCCGGATGCACCCGCAGCCACTCGCCGTCGTACTCTTCTCCGGGAACAGCCATGGGACCGCCGGCGGTCACAGCCCGGCCAGCCTGGCTTCACCGCGCGCTGAGAGCTGTTCGCGCAGGCGTGCACCTTCCTCGGCAGGCAGCCCGGCGATCGAGGCGTTGGTTGAGGCTGACGCCGTGTGCAGCTTTAGCGTGCACAGCCCCAGCCGCCGCTCCACCGGACCCACGCTGATGTCCACGTACTGCATGCGTCCGTACGGGACCACCATGACGCGCTGGAAGAAGATGCCGCCGCGGATCAGGAGGTCGTCGTCGCGCTCCGCATAGCCGATGGCGCGCACCTGGCGCGGAATCAGGAGCAGGCGCCACAGTGCGAGCACCAGCATGAACGCGGGCACGGCGACGGCCAGCCAGAGGGGCGGCCACCTCCACCAGCCGAGGCGGGTGAAGAGCAGGGGCAGGCTCAGCACGGCAATAACGATCAGGTTGCCGAGGGCCCACTCGACCAGGCGGACCGTGACGTATTTGGGGGAAACGCGGAGCCACGTGATTCCCGGCGGATCAATCGCCGCGGTATGCATACTCGCCTTCCCCTTTTGCCTTGCCGCGGTGGCCCTGGCCGGGCAGGCCCTGCGTCGAATCGGTGTCGCCGTCTTCGGGCGGGATCTTGCAGAAACGTTCGACGACGAGCCCCACCACCACCATGACCAGGCCGCCGCCCGCCATGCCAAAGGCAAGCCAGGTGATGTCCAGGGTGCTGCGCAGGCTCCAGATCCGCAACTGGTCCACGAAAATACCGACGTGCCAGCCCAGCAGGACGGATCCCGCGTACGCGCAGGCCTGCGCGAGCACGAGGGTCCTCGCGGCGAGGATCGGATTGAGCGGGGTCTTCTTCTTGGCACTGTTGCGCCAGCGCAGGACCCTGATGCCCAGGACCAGGGTGAGGGCGACAATCACGCCCATCGTGACGAAAGCGGTGGCCGGCAACACCGGGGTGGCCATGCCGTACCGGCTCGTCAGGACGGCGGCGGACCAGCCCGCAACGGCCACGGCCAGGCCGACCACGGCAAGCAGGAGCGGGTTCATGGGCTTCACGGCCTTACACCGCCCCCGCTGTGGGCACGCCGTCGAAGTCCCCGAACCCGTCGAACGGGGTGAGGTCACGGTAGTCGGCGGCCTGGGCCGCCAGTTCGCCTATGCGCACGCCGTTCAGGGTGGCCGACGGTTCGATCACGGACCAGGGGTAGAGCACGAACGCCCGCTCCGCCGCGCGGGGATGCGGGAGGGTGAGCACGGGATCGGAGCTTTCCAGATCCCCGTACACGATGATGTCGACGTCGAGCGTCCGCGGCCCCCAGTGCACCTCGCGGACCCGGTGGTGCTTGTTTTCGACCGACTGGCAGTGCTTGAGCAGCTCCAGCGGCGCGAGGGACGTCTCCACGGAGATCACCATGTTCAGGAAGTCCGGCTGGCCGGCAGGTCCGCCCACGGCCTTGGTCTGCACCACCGGTGACACCGCGAGGAGCCGGACTTCGGGCCGGTCGACGAGGTCCGCCACGGCTTCGGTCAGCGTGTCGTTCCGCTCTCCAAGGTTGCTGCCCAGGGCGAGTACCGCCCGGGTGTACTGGGTGATCATGGCCGCTCCCGGTAGACACTGACGGCGACGTCCCCGAACGGGACCTCGATGGGGGCCTTTGGTTTGTGCACCGTGATCTCCACGGCGTCGATCTTGAATTCGTTGAGCAGGCCGTCGGCCATGCGCACGGCCAGGGCCTCAATCAGGTTGAGGGGCTCACCGGTGATCCAGTCCGTGATCCGGCCTGCCACCTCGCCGTAGTGGGCGGTGTCCCGGACATCGTCCGACGCCGCAGCCCGGCTGAAATCCAGGTGCAGCACGGCGTCCACAACAAACGGCTGGCCCTCGCGGCGTTCGAAGTCGAACACGCCGTGGTAGCCGGTGGCCGTGACACCGCTCAGTGAGATCCTGTCCATCGTGCCCGCCTGCTTAGTGGCCGGGACCGGGGGCCATGCGGGCCGCGACCTTGACTGCGTCCAGGCTGGATCCGACGTCGTGCACGCGGACAGCCCACGCCCCGCGGGCTGCGCTGATGGCCGTGATGGCTGCGGTGGCGGCGTCGCGCTCCTCCGGGAGCGCAGCCTTGCCGGACACGGTGAGGAGGGTGCCGAGGAACCGCTTGCGGGAGGCGCCCACGAGGACCTTGTGCCCCATCTCCTCCAGCCGCCCGAGGTTTCCGAGGAGCTCCCAGTTCTGCTCGTCCGTCTTGGAGAAGCCGATGCCCGGGTCAATGATGATCTGCTCGGGCAGCACGCCGGCCGCGTAGAGCTTGTCCCGGACGCCGTTGAGCTCGGAGACGACGTCGTTCGCGACGTCGTCGTAGTCCGTCAGGGACGTCATGGTCTTCGCATCGCCGCGGCGGTGCGTCAGGACGTACGGCGCCTTGCGCGCGGCCACGAGCTCGGCCATTCCCGGTTCGATGCTGAGGCCTGAGATGTCGTTGATGATCGTGGCCCCGGCGTCGAGCGCGGCTTCCGCCGTGGACGTGTGGGTGGTGTCGATGCTGACCAGCGCTCCGGCCTTGACCAGGGCCTCAATGACCGGCAGGACCCGCCGCTGCTCCTCCTCGGGGCTGACTTCCTCCGCACCCGGGCGCGTTGATTCACCGCCGACGTCGACGATGTCGGCTCCCGCGTAGAACATCCGCAGGCCGGCGGCGATGGCGGTGTCCGGCGTCGGGTGCTTGCCGCCGTCGCTGAAGGAGTCCGGGGTGACGTTCAGGATGCCCATTACCAGCGTGCGGCCGGTGGGCAGGTCTTCGAATTTGGCTGCCGGCCGCGGTTTGCGCAGGACGGGCAGGGGTGATGTGGCGGGTCCGGTTCCAGGTGCTGCAGCTAGGGAATCCATAGTCTGTTTATTACCTTCCGAGTATGAGGCTCATGGCTTCGGCACGGGTCGCCGGGTCATGAAGTTGCCCGCGGACCGCGCTTGTGACGGTTTTGGCCCCGGGCTTGCGGATGCCGCGCATGGACATGCACATGTGTTCGCATTCCACCACCACGATGGCTCCGCGCGGCTTGAGGTGCGTGACCAATGCTTCGACGATCTGCGTGGTGAGGCGTTCCTGCACCTGCGGCCGGCGGGCGAATATATCCACCAGCCGTGCGAGTTTGCTCAGTCCCGTGACCTTGCCTTCGTGGGAAGGGATGTAGCCCACATGCGCCACCCCGTGGAACGGAACCAGGTGGTGTTCGCAGGTGGAGTAGAACGGGATGTCCTTCACCAGCACCAGCTCCTCGTGGTCGAGGTCGAAGGTGGTGGAGAGGACGCTTGCCGGATCCTGGTGCAGGCCGGCGAAGACCTCGGCATAGGCCTTGGCCACGCGGCGCGGGGTGTCATGCAGGCCGCCGCGGTCCGGATCCTCGCCGATGGCCAGCAGGATTTCCCGCACCGCCGCTTCAATTCGCGGCCTGTCCACCTTGTGGTGCCGGCCGGATCCGCCCTCCGCCGAGTGGTCGGCGGAGGCGGAAAGGTCGTCGTCGTCGAAGTGAGTCACACCAAAGAGCTTAGCCGTGGTGGCCGCCCGGACCGGCCTCCGTTACTCCACCCTGGAAGGTGGCGTCTTCGGGAACGCCCTGCGGATGCGGCGGAATGGCGTCCAGCGGTTCCTCCAGCCGGGCTTCCTTGGCTTCCTCCTGGGCCTCGCGCTCGGCCTTCTCCTGCCGCGATTCCACCGGTCCGGCGGACTGGACGGGACGGGTTTCCTTGGACAGCCACACTTCGCGGAAGTCGCGCTTGCGGATGTCGCGGAAGACGTGCGCGATCTCAGCCTGGTTCAGGGTCTCGCGCTCGAGCAGCTCGAGCGCCAGCTGGTCCAGGACGTCGCGGTTTTCGGTGAGGATGGCGTAGGCCTCGTCATGCGCCTGGTCAATCAGGCGGCGGACTTCCTCATCCACGATGTAGGCAATCTGGTCCGAGTAGTTGCGTTCGTGGCTGGCGTCCCGGCCAAGGAACGGCTCGCCGCCGCCCTGGCCAAGGCGGACCGCACCCACGCGCTCGCTCATGCCATACTGCGTGACCATCTGGCGGGCCGTGGACGTGGCCTTCTCGATGTCGTTCGAGGCGCCGGTGGACGGATCGTGAAAGACGATCTCCTCCGCGACGCGGCCGCCCATGGCGTAGGCCATCTGGTCGAGCAGCTCGTTGCGGGTGATGGAGTACTTGTCGTTCTCCGGCACAACCATGGTGTAGCCCAGGGCGCGGCCGCGGGGCAGGATGGTGATCTTGGTGACCGGCGCGGAGTTGCGCAGTGCCGCGGCAACCAGCGCGTGGCCGCCTTCGTGGTAGGCCGTGATCTTGCGCTCGTGTTCCTTCATGACCCGGCTGCGCTTCTGCGGTCCGGCCATGACGCGGTCAATGGCCTCGTCCAGCGCGCGGTCGTCGATCAGGTTGGCGTTGGAGCGGGCGGTCAGCAGCGCCGCCTCGTTGAGCACGTTGGCCAGGTCCGCACCCGTGTAGCCGGGCGTCTTCTTGGCCACTGCCTTGAGGTCCACGTCCGGCGCCATGGGCTTGCCCTTGGAATGGACGTTGAGGATCTGGTCGCGGCCGACGAGGTCCGGGGCTTCAACGGAAATCTGCCGGTCGAAGCGACCGGGGCGGAGCAGCGCCGGGTCCAGCACGTCGGGGCGGTTGGTGGCGGCGATGAGGATGACGTTGGTTTTGACGTCGAAACCGTCCATTTCAACCAGGAGCTGGTTGAGGGTCTGCTCGCGTTCGTCGTTGCCGCCGCCGATGCCAGCACCGCGGTGGCGGCCGACGGCATCGATCTCGTCCACGAAGATGATGGCGGGCGCGTTGGACTTGGCCTGCTCGAAGAGGTCGCGGACGCGGGAAGCGCCAACACCGACGAACATTTCAACGAAGTCCGAGCCCGAGATGGAGAAGAACGGCACGCCGGCCTCGCCTGCGACGGCGCGCGCCAAGAGGGTCTTGCCGGTGCCCGGAGGACCGTACAGCAGCACGCCCTTAGGGATCTTGGCGCCCACGGCCTGGAACTTGGCAGGTTCGGCAAGGAATTCCTTGATTTCCTGGAGCTCCTCAACGGCTTCGTCGGCACCTGCAACGTCCGCAAAGGTCACCTGCGGCATGTCCTTATTGACCATCTTGGCCTTGGACTTGCCGAACTGCATGACCTTCGAGCCGCCGCCCTGCATGCGGGAGAGCAGGAACCAGAACAGGACGCCGAGCAGCAGTACCGGGATCAGCAGCGAGAACAGGCCTGACAGCCAGTTGCTCTCCACCGGCTGGTCCGTGTAGCCCTTGGAGGGGTTCGAGTCGGTCACGGCTTTGACGACGTCCGGCCCGCGGTCGTTGACGAAGAAGAACTGGACGTTTTTGCCCTTGTCCTGTCCGTCGATGACCAGGTTGTCCTTCAGGACGAGGTCCACGCGGTTCTCGCCGTCAAAGATCTTGGCTTGTTCCACTTTGCCGCTCTGGGCAAGAAGCTCAAGGCCCGGCTGGGTGTCGATCCGTGTCGCACCGCCCGGAGCCAACGTAGCAAAGGCGAGCAGGAGCATGCCGACCACAACAATGATCCAGATGCCCGGGCCTTTGAAGAAACTCTTAGCTTTCATCTGTTCGGGGGCTGGCCCCGTCCCTCCTGGTAGTGCTGCACGGCGCGTGGACTGCGCGCGTGTGGTGCTGCTTCGCTTCTAGCTATACACCGTCCGGAGTAAATCACGCACGGTGTAGGGCAAAAGTTCCCTCTGGGCGTAGCAGGGTGCGACCGGGCTAGGCCCGCGGGCACGGCCGGCTTCGCGTGGGGCGGTGCGCTTGGCCCCCCCGCTTGCGGCATTTCTGCACCACTTCCACGGGCGCCAGGATCAGGATGCCGCTGATTTGCTGGGCCCGGACCGTCCCCGGCCGCCAAAGAGGTGCAGAAATGCCGGATGATCACGCCGCCACTCCCCCTCCACAGCCCAGGAACGGACCGGATTGTCCACATAGCCAGCCCGGCACCTGCAGCAACTCCAAGGCGCGGTGCGGGCTGAACAGCATGCTTCCCGCGGATTTCCTCACCCGGCAGGGCGGAGTGACCAGGCTCGCGCACCTCCGAAAGGCGGGCTTCACGCGGGGTCAGATCGACCATGCCGTGAACTGCGGCCTGATGCTCAAGCACCGGCACGGGGTCTACCGCCTGCCCCAGGCCGATCCGGACTTCGTCCGCGCATATGAGCTCAACGCCGCTGTCACGTGTGTCTCGGCCGCGGGCCATTACGCACTGTGGACCATCCGAACACCGGACCGTCCGCACCTGGCGGCCTCGCATCGCAGGCTCCCCGCCGGCCATCCAGCCCACAGGATCAGCGGAAATGTCTCGACGCTGCTTCCTCCGATCCTGCCTTTAAAGGACGTCCTGGTTCACTCCCTCCAATGCCTACCTGAGCTGGAGGCCCTGGTGATGGTGGAATGCGCCTACAACCGCGGCGACACCGATCCGGATTTCCTGCGGCGGCTTCTCCCGGGCGCCCGCAACGGCCGGGCACGTGCGGTCCTGAGCCTGGTCGAACACGGGTCGGATTCGTTGCTTGAGACAGTCGCCCGCGTGCTGTTCCGGAGGCACGGCTTCGACGCCCGGACGCAGGTTTACCTCGACGGCATCGGCTACGTGGACTTCCTCATCAACGGCTGCCTCATTGTCGAGATCGACGGCGTGGGCTTCCACCTGAACAAGCCGCAGTTCAAGAAGGACATCAGGCGGAACAACGTCGGTGCAGCCACCGGCTACCGCGTCCTGAGATACCTGTACGAGGACGTGCTGCACCGCCCGGACGAGATGCTGGTACAGATTCGCCAGACCCTGGCCACGCCGCCACGTACCCCTCGCTAGCCCGGCCAACGTGCCCGGCCCGGCAGCCAGGGCCGGTCACTTACGCATTTTTGCACCCTATTAACCGGCTCACGCCGCCGTCGGCCCCTTGTTTCCAAGGTTCGACGGCGGCGTGGGCGCCCAAAGTGGAGCAGAAATGCGCGGTAAAACGGCTACAGGACCCGTTATTCGTAGACGTGCGGGGCCAGCGTGCCGACGAAGTCCAGGTTGCGGTACTTTTCGGCGTAGTCCAGGCCGTAGCCCACCACGAATTCATTGGGGATGTCGTAGCCGACGTACTTGACGTCGATCTGCACCTTCGCGGCCGTCGGCTTGCGGAAGGCCGTGCAGATTTCCACGGATGCGGTGCCGCGGGACTCGAGGTTGGTCTTCAACCAGGACAGCGTGAGGCCGGAATCGATGATGTCCTCGACAATGAGCACGTCCTTGCCCATGAGGTCGGTGTCGAGGTCCTTCAGGATGCGCACCACGCCGGAGGACTGCGTGCCGGAGCCGTAGGAGGAAACAGCCATCCAGTCCATGGAGATGTGGCTGTGCAGTGCACGTGCGAGGTCCGCCATGACCATGACCGCGCCCTTGAGCACGCCCACGATGAGGATTTCACGGCCTTCGTAGTCCTTGTCGATCTGCGCCGCGAGCTCGGTGATGCGCTGCTGGATCTGTTCCTTGGTGTAGAGAACGTGCTTGAGGTCTGCCTGGACGTCGGATGAATCCACCAATAGCTCCTGTGTAGATGCGGGGAAGTGTAGATGCGGGTGCGACTATTTTCGGATCGGTTTTCGAAGCCGGAATACAAGCTTCCCACAGCGTGCGCCCTCGCGGGGAACCCCGGCGCCGCTCTGCTCCCCGTCCGGTTCGCCTGCCAGCAGCTGGGCGAGCGACAGGCGGTAGACGCTCACTCCGCCGGGCAGCTCCACTGGCCCTGCCGAACCCTGCCGGCGGAGCAGCGCTTCCGCCGCCAGGAGCCGCTGGTAGCTGGGCTGCTGGCCGCCGACGTCGGCGGCGGCCTTGGCGATCACCCGGAACCTGATGGCCGGGGCCAGTTCGTTGAGGGCCGCCTCCGGCAGGCCGACATCGGGACCGGTGCGCTCTGCGAGCGAGGCATAGGTGTTATTGGCCACGTCCTCCAGATAGTCCGCGTCCAGCTGGAGGATGGCGGCGGTCCGGGCGAGGGACTCCGCGACGCCGGGGCCCAGCTTGTCCTCCAGCAGCGGCATGACTTCCACGCGGGTCCGGGAGCGGGCAAAAGCAGGATCCGCGTTGCTGGGATCGTGCCAGGGTTCGAGCTCCTCCGCCCGGCAAATCCCGACCGTGTCCGCGCGCCGGAGGCCCAGGAAAGGCCGGAGCAGCCTTCCGCGCACCGGACGCATGCCCGCCAGCGACCTCGTGCCGGAGCCGCGCGCGAGGCCGAGCAGCACCTGCTCCGCCTGATCATCAAGGGTGTGCCCCAGGAGAATCGCGTCCGCGCCCCACTCGGCCGCTGCCGCTTCAAGCGCGGCATGCCGTGCGTCCCGGGCTGCCGCCTCAGGGCCCACACCGCTGGTCGCTACGTCCACGGTGCGGATCTGCACCGGGCTGAGACCAAGCTCGCCTAGGGTCTTTGCCGTTCGGGCCGCGACGTCCGCGGAACCGGGCTGCAGTTGGTGGTCCACCACCACTGCCCCCACAGCTACCGGGTGGCCGTCCACGTGGCCGCGGCGGGCGAAGTAGGCAGCGACGGCGGCAAGGGCCAGCGAATCGGGGCCTCCGCTGCAGGCGACGAGGATCCGTTCCGGGTAACCGGCCTGGGAGAGCGCTTCCTGCAGCATCTTCCGCGCGGTGCCGAGGACGGGCGCCAGCCGGCCGGGCCGGCGCCGGCCCGTACTCGGGGCAGGGCCGCCGCCGTCGGAATCGGGCACTGAGGCCGTTGATGCGCCCTGCACGGAAACTAGAGCCCCATCCTGTCGATCCAGATCTTGGCGTCGTGGATCTCCGGCTCGGTGGGCAGGTTCTCCGCCGCTTCCCAGACCCGGTTGAAGCCTTCCATGCCGGCCACTTCCACCACGGCGCGGACAAACTTGGCGCCGTCGCTGTACTGCCTCATCTTGGCGTCGAGGCCCAGAAGGCTGCGGATGAATTTCTCAATGGCGCCCCTGTCCTTGCCGCGGGCGTTGAAACGCTGCCGGATGGTCTTCACGGAGGGCACGATGCTCTCATCCACGGCGTCCATCACCACGTTGGCGTGGCCTTCGAGCAGGCTCATCACGGCGGTGAGGTGGGACAGCGCGGCCTTCTCCTCGGGGTTCTGCAGCAGGTCCAGGATGGCGCCCCGGCCCGGCGTGGTGCCTGAGGCGGTGCGGTCCTTCAGCGACCGGGCGGCCGCCGACGCCCGTTCCATGAGGGAGTCGACGTTGCCCAGGAGGTGGCCGCTGAGGCTGTCGATCTCGTTGAGCATGTGGTGCCGGAGCCAGGGCGCCGCGGCGAACTGGACGCGGTGGGTCTGTTCGTGGAGGCACACCCAGAGCCGGAAATCCTCGGGGGACACGTTGAGCTCGCGCTCCACGGAGATAATGTTCGGGGCCACGAGCAGCAATCGCCCGCCCGAGGGCGCATGGGAACCTTCGGCGAGCGCGGCGAACGGATCGTACTGGCCCAGTACCTTGCTGGAAAGGAACGCCAGCACCGCGCCCAACTGGCTGCCGGTGATGGCTCCGCTGACGCTCGCCGCACCGGGGCTGATGTTCCCGCGCCGGTTCTCGAGCATCTTTTCGATGGCGGGCTTCAGCATGACAGCGAAGCTCTGGGTGTTGGCTTTTGCCCAGGAAGCGCGGTCCACCACCAGGACCGAGGAGTCGCGGAGATCGCGCGCGGCCTCCAGCCCGGTGATGTGGTGAACGTGGGGCACCGACGCATCGGCCAGGGCGCGCAACTGGTCTACGGCTTCGCCGATCTCCTTCGCGCTAAGCGAAGGGCCTGCCGGAGCAAGCCGTGCTGCTGCGGACGCGGCAAGCTCCCAGTTGATCAGGGCCTGGGCCGGTGCTGTTGTCTGGCCTGCGGTTGACTCCATACGCACCATCAGAACACACGCGCCCGGCAACGCGCCTTAAAGTTCGCTCACCGGCGAACAGTCGGCAGCCGGGCCCGGCGCCGGCAGGAAGCGGGCCTTGACCGTTAGTTGCAGCCGCAGGCGGCGAGCACCGTGGCCGAGGCGTCCAGGGCGGGTTTGTTGCCCTCCGCACCCGCAGTCAGGCCGTTGCCGATGAAGGAGAACACCAGAAGCCGGCCGTCCGCGTCCACCACGTAACCGCTGAGGGCAATGACGCTGTTCAGGGTTCCCGTTTTGGCCCGGACCAGCCCGGCGCCCTCGGCCGTGGACTCATCGATGTACCTGTCCCCGAGCGTCCCCGTCAGGCCGGCCACGGGGAAGCCTGCCAGCGCTGCCCTCAGGCGTGTATCCGGGCCGGTGGTGATGGCACGGACCACCTCCGAGAACTGCCGGGCGGAGACCTGGTTGTCCAGCGCCAGGCCGGATACATCCGCTGCCACCATGCCGCCCGTGGGGATGCCCAGGCCCGTGAGCTGGTTAAGGACCGCGGTCCTGGCGGAATCGCTGCTCCCCTGCTGGCCGGTGGCAACAGCCGACATCCGGCCGAGGGTTTCGGCGAGGTAATTGTCGGAAGTCTGGAGCATGAGGTCGACCTGCTGGCTGACGGTTGCCGACTGCACCTCCCCGAGCACGGCGGCATTTGCCGCCGTCTTCCCCTCAACACGTGCGACGGCGGGCGCCACCGTCACTCCCGCAGCCGCGACGGCCGCCCGGAGCCGGGCCGCGAAAGCCTCGCCCGCGGCAAGGGCGGAATCCTGGGGCCGCGGCCCCGTGGTCTCTGCGGGATCGAACCGCGCAGAGTTAAGCGCCAGCGGGAACAACGGGGCCATCTCCCCGGCTGCCACGTCCTCCGGGCTCCAGGCCGGGTTCAGCGAAGGCCCGGTGAAAAGTGAATCGTCAACGAGGACCTCCACCTTGCCGGTGAACCCGTCCTTGCGCAGCGACTCGGCGGTCAGGTTGGCCAAGGTGGCCAGCCCCGCATGGCCGAGCACCTTGTCCGCGGCGGATTCGCCCTCACCCAGCAGCACATCCCCGCCGCCCACCAGCACCACGGAGCGCGTCCCGGCGCGGGCTGCGCCCGGCGGTGACGCCTGCGGCTTCGCCGGGGAAACGGAAACGGCCTTGGTGCTGAACCGCGCCTCAGGGCCGATGGCCCGCAGGGCCGCCACTGCGGTGAGCAGCTTCATGTTCGACGCCGGGATCCTGTTGGCGGCACCGTTCCGGTCGAAGAGCACCTGGCCCGTGGCTGCGTCCTGGACCACGCCCGTGAACGTCCCGCCGCCGTCGGTCTTGAGGGCAGGGTCCAGCTTTGCCGCCACCTTCGCCGGGACGGGAACTGGCGCCGCGTTGCTGAGCGGCCCGATGCCCTGGGGGACGGACAGGCGTTCCGGCACGAGCTGCCATGCGGGGGTTTGGGCGGCGCCGGGGGCGGACTGGTCCGGGCCGGTCAGTGCGGGGGCAATGAGCATTCCGGCGGGCAGCGCCAGTGCGGCAAGCAGAAGCGTGAGCAGGGCCGTGGGCCAGGCCCGGATCAGCGTGTGGAGCCTTTCGCGGCTGCTTGCTGTGCCGGTGGTGCCACTCATGCTGCTGGTCCTCAAAGTTCTGAAATTACCCCACTAGTTCCTGAAACCTGGGCCTGTCGCTATATCCTCAATAGTAGTCGGCGGCACTGACACTCCTTTTCGCGTGCCGCGAACACCAAGCAATCGTCGAGGAGCATTCCATGAAGCATGACGTGACCATCGAGATCCCCAAGGGATCGCGCGTCAAGTACGAAGTCGACCACGAGACCGGCCGAGTCCGCCTGGACCGCGTCCTCTTCACTTCCATGCAGTACCCCACCCACTACGGATTCTTCGAGAACACCCTCGGCGAAGACGGCGACCCGCTGGACGCACTGGTGCTCCTGCAGGACTTCGATCTGCACCCGGGCGTCATCGTTGAGGCCCGCCCCATCGGCGTCTTCAACATGACCGACGACGGCGGCGGCGACGCCAAGGTCCTGTGCGTGCCGGCCGACCCCAGGTTCGACCACATCCAGGAAATCAGCGACGTCAGCGAGTTCCTGATCAAGGAAATCGAGCACTTCTTCACCCGTTACAAGGACCTGGAACCCGGCAAGTGGGTCAAGGCCGAGGGCTGGGCCGACCGCGCCGCTGCCGAAGCCGAACTCGAGGCTTCCATCAAGCGTTACGTGCCCGCAGCACACTAATCCCCACCGTCTTCCTGACGGCGTGGTCCCAGTACCCGCTTTAACCTACGACGGCGGCAGGTGCGGTTCCTTGTGAACCGCACCTGCCGCCGTCGCGTTTTTCCGGACCACTTTCCGGCCCCTCCCCAGCGCCCCCCGCGGGCCGAAGTGAGCTGCGTAACGTCCCACGCCAGGAGATCTTGCCTCCCGGCAGCCACCGGGTAGTCTGATTTCCACCATGTTCACGCTGACTATCAACCAAACAGACAGCCGGCGCGACGGCGACCGGGTTCCGCAGCTCCTCAAGGACCTCCGGCACATTCCTGCGCGTCTTGACTTCGACCGCTCCGTGGAGGACGAAGTCCAAGGGATCCTGGACTGTGCCCACCAGACTGTGGAAGCCGCCATGATCGCACTGCGGTGCGGCAGCTGGTTCGTGGGGATCGGGGTCGGCCCCGTGAACGAGCCGCTGCCGAACCAGATCAAAGACGCCTCCGGGCACGGGCTGGTCTACGCACGCCGGGCCGTGGACCGGCTCCGCTACGGCAAAGAGCGCATTCCGGTGGCCGTGGAGGGACCCCTGGCGGAAGTGGCAGCGGAATCCGAATCGGTGCTCCGGCTCCTGGGCCATATTGTCCGGGACAGGAGCGAGGCCGAATGGCGTGTCCTGGACCTGCTGACCCCCGGCGTTCGCGGGCAGCAGAAGGCCGTGGCAGCGGAACTGGGCATCACCTCCCAGGCCGTCAGCAAGGCCGTGGCGAGGTCACAGTGGAACGAGGAGCACGCCGCCCGGCCAGCCGCAGCCAGGCTGCTTTCCATGATCCTCGAGGTGCGGTAAGCGTTCCCGAGGACCGCCAAGGCCCCGTTACCCCGCCGGGCCCCTAACGCGGCAACGCCTGAGCAGCCCGGCGCTTACAGGAGTCCGCGCAGCACGTGCGCGGCGCCGTCGTCGTACACGGACTTGGTGACCTCATCCGCCGCGGCAACCACTTCCTCCGGGGCCTGGCCCATGGCGACGCCGCGGCCCGCCCACGTGAGCATTTCGATGTCGTTGCGGCCGTCGCCGATGGCAATGGTGCCGGACGCCTCCACGCCGAGCCTGCGGCGCAGGCTTTCAAGCGCACTGGCCTTCGTGACTCCCGCGGCGGCAATGTCCAGCCACGCGGTCCAGCCCACCGAGTAGGTGACGCCGGCAAGGCCGATGTGTTCGATGGCCTCGTTGAATTCCTCGGGCGTGTTTTCGGCGCTGAAGACCACGACGCGGACGGCCGTGGCCTCCAGCATGGTCTGGAAATCGACGCCGATGGCCTCCACACCGAAGCTCGCGTCCTGGAAGCGCTCGGTGGAGAGGAAGTTGCCGTTCTCGTCCTCGAGCGCGTACTTGGCTGACGGCAGGCGCTTGCGGAGGGCACGGAGCGCGGGGCCGGGATCGAACGTGGCCTTGTGGATAATTTCATAGCCGTCCGCCAGCTCGGGATCCAGGCGCAGGGTCACGCCGCCGTTGCAGCAGACGGCGTAGCCGCGGTCGATCCCGATCTGCTCAATGACGGGAAGGGTGGCGTTAAGGGACCGGCCCGTGGCGATCATGACGTCATGGCCGGCGGCTACCACGGCCTGGGCGGCTTCGCGGACGGGGGCGGACATGTGGCCGTCGTGGTCCACCAGGGTTCCGTCAACGTCCAGGGCGATCATCAGCTTCTGCTGTACTTCTTGCTGGTCTTCGATGCCAGCGGCTGAGTTTTCAGTCAATGTAGTCATGCCTCTTAGTAGAGCAGACACCCCTGACACCCGCTAGGACGCAGGCCACAGCACCGTGTGAACAGCAGGTAAATACTCACAGGTTTTCCCCGCTGTGAGTGTTTACCTGCCCCCGCGTTCGAAGGGGCGCACGCCTCGCGGCGCTGCCTGCAGAAACCGGCCTAGAGAACGGGGAGAACCTGGAGCCCGCCGATGTACTTCTGCAGGGCCGCCGGCACGTTGACGGAGCCGTCCGGGTTCTGGTGGTGTTCCAGGATGGCCACGATCCAGCGGGTGGTGGCCAGGGTGCCGTTGAGGGTGGCGACGGGACGGGTGCCCTTGGGTGTGCCGTCCTCGCTGAACACGCGTTCACGGATGTTCAGGCGGCGGGCCTGGAACGTGGTGCAGTTGGAGGTGGATGTCAGCTCGCGGTAGGCGCCCTGCGTGGGGACCCAGGCTTCGCAGTCATACTTGCGGGCCGCGGACATTCCGAGGTCGCCCGCGGCGGTGTCGATCACACGGTACGGCAGCTCGCACTTGGCCAGCATCTCCTCTTCCCAGGCCAGCAGGCGTTCGTGTTCCGCGGCGGCCTCTTCGGCAGTGGTGTAGATGAACATCTCCACCTTGTTGAACTGGTGCACGCGGATGATGCCGCGGGTGTCCTTGCCGTGCGAGCCGGCCTCGCGGCGGTAGCAGGAGCTCTGGCCGGCGAAGCGGATGGGTCCGGGCGTGAGATCCAGGATCTCGTCCGCGTGGTATCCGGCCAGGGGCACCTCGGAGGTTCCCACCAGGTAAAGGTCGTCCTCGGCGAGACGGTAGATCTCGGCGTCGTGCTTGACGTCAAAGCCGGTGCCCTGCATGGTCTCGGGACGGACCAGGGTGGGGGTGATCATGGGAACGAAGCCGGCCTCGATGGCCTGGTCCATGGCCATCTGCAGCAGGGCCATCTCGAGCCTTGCGCCCACGCCGCGGAGGAAGTAGAACCGTGAGCCGGAAACCTTGGCGCCGCGCTCCATGTCGATGGCGCCGATCAGTTCGCCGATCTCAAGGTGGTCCCGCGGTTCGAAGTCGGGGAATTCACGGGGCGTGCCGACGGTCCTGACCACAACGAAGTCGTCCTCGCCGCCTTCCGGCACGCCGTCCTCGATGAGGTTCGGAATGGTGCGGAGCAGCTCTTCCTGCTTGGCCTGCGCGGCATCGGCCTCCGCTGACGCGGCCTTGACAGCCCCGGCGAGCTCGCGGACCTCTGCCAGGAGCGCCTGCTTTTCCTCGCCCCTGGCCTGGGCCACCTTCTTGCCGAACACATTCTGTTCGGCGCGGAGGTTTTCGAAGCTGATCAGCGCGGCCCGGCGCGCGGAATCCGCGTCGATGATCGCGTCCACCAGGGTTTCGTCCGCGCCGCGGGCGCGCTGGCTGGCGCGGAACTTGTCCGGGTTGTCGCTGAGGTCTTTTACGTCGATCACCAGACAAGAGTATCGAATCCGGAGCGCTGTCCGGGCGGACGCCGCCGGCAACCCTCCCCGCAGCGGATGACCGGACTGGTTGCTGATCTGTGGGCGCCGCCGGGCGGGATAGTGTTGGAGCACCATGAGCGACCTGCTTCTCTACGTCCTGATCGCTGGGGCACTGGCGTTCGCCGTCTCCAGTTGGTGGGGCGTGCGCAAGCTCAAGGCAGCACACGCCCGCAGCGCCGTGCGGGAGAACGCCCACGAGCACGGCCTCGAACACCAGCGTGTTGCCGTGGTCCTGAACCCCGTCAAGGCCAAGTCCTCGGAAGCGCGCTCCACGATCCAGCGGGCCTGCCTGACGGCAGGCTGGGAGGCCCCGCGTTTCTTTGAAACGACGGCGGAGGACCCCGGCCATTCCCAGGTGCGGGCGGCGCTGGAATACGGGGCCGACGTCGTCCTGGTGGGCGGCGGCGACGGAACAGTACGCGTCGTGGCAGAGTCCCTCGCACACACGGGGGTGGCGATGGGCCTGATCCCGCTGGGCACGGGCAACCTCCTGGCGCGCAACGTCGACGTGGACGTCTATGACCTTTACGGCAGCGTCCAGACTGCCCTCTTTGGCCACCAGCGCTACATCGATACCGCGCGGATGCGGATTGAGAACTCGCAGACCGGCCACTCCTCAAACCACGCGTTCCTCGTGATTGCCGGGATCGGAATGGATGCCGAGGTGGTGGGCGACACGAACGCCGGGTTGAAGCGGGCCGTGGGCTGGCTCGCCTATACGGAGGCGGGCGTCCGCCACCTGCCCGGCCGTCGGAAGAAAGTGTCGATCTCACTGGACGACGAGCCCGAACAGGCCCGCAAGATCCGGAGCGTCCTCTTTGCCAACTGCGGGCTTGTTCCGGGAGGGATCGACCTCATCCCCCAGGCCATGATCGACGACGGCATGCTCGACGTGGTGGTCATGAGCCCCCGGAGCGCGGTCGGATGGCTGGCCATGTACGCGAAAATCCTCTTCAAGCACAAGCGGCACCTGCCCGTCATGAGCGTCTACCGGTCCGGCAAGGTGGTCATCAAGTGCCCGGAACCCATGCCCACGCAGCTCGACGGCGATACTTCCGGGGACGCCACAAAGGTCACCGTTCACGTGGAGCCCAGGTCGTTGCTGGTGCGGGTCAGGGAAGACACAGCCCGCCAGTAGCGATCAGTGGCGGGAACGGCGGGATCAGCCGTTGAGTACTGGCTGGATGGTCTGGACGGCGCAACGGCCCTGGACTGTGCAGGACGGAAGAGCCACCGCGGAATGGATGCCTAGGCGGTCTTGGCCGTACCGGGATGCTTGGCGGCGTCGGCGGCGGCCTTGGCGGCTGCGCGGGCCTCGGACTGCTCCCGGATCATGGCCTGTTCCTCTTCGAAGCGCAGGCGGTCCGCCCGGTCTGCATCGTCCCCGTCCCAGTCCTGGTTTTCGGAGGTCGGCTTGGGATTGACGATCATTCCCTGGCCGTCGTTGTCGGTGCTGGTTCCGTCTGACATGACCCGCTCCCTTCGTTGGGGCCACCCCCCTTGTTGATCAGGCAAGCATACGCACAGTAACAAGGGCAGGGAAGTGCCCCAACGGGCATTTGTCTACGCTGTGGGCGAAGCTTTGACCGTCATTCCGGTGCCGAGAGTTTCGCCTGCAAGTATCTCTCCGACCCAAGCATGCGCAGCACGGAATGCTTCGTCGGACGTGTGCGGCGGGACCACCGGGCTCTGCGCGTCCGCGCGGCCGTACGAGCCCAGGAAGCGTGTTGCCGGGCTGATGCGGTGCAGGCCGGCGAGGGCGTCGGCCACCCGGGCATCTGCCACGTGGCCGTCGGCGTCAATGCTGAAGAAGTAGTGGCCCAGGTACTGGCCTGTGGGCCGGGACTCGATCCGGCTCAGGTTGACGCCGCGGGTGGCGAACTGGTCCAGGATCTCCATAAGGGCACCCGGCCTGTCCTCGGGCAGCGGGACCACTACCGTCGTCTTATCCGCGCCGGTCCGGGCCGGCAGCACCCCCGGACGGCTGACCAGGACGAAGCGGGTCACCGCTCCGGGGTTGTCTCCGATGTTCTCTGCCAGCACATGGAGCCCCGGCTGTTCCGCGGCCACGATCGGCGCGCAGATGGCGGCATCGTAATGCGGGTTGTCCTCCAGCAGCCCCATTGCCGCGGCCGCCGTGGAGGACCCCGGAATGTATTCCGCTCCGGGAATATTGGCATCCACCCAGAGCCGGCACTGCGCCCACGCGTGGCCGTGCGTGGAGACCCTGCGGACCTGCGAGATTTCCACGCCGGGCCTGGCCACGAGCACAAAGCTGATGGGCACCAGGGCCTCCCGGATGATCCGGAGTTCCTGACCCGTGGCGATGGCATCCAGCGTGGCTGTCACCCCGCCTTCCACCGAGTTCTCAATGGGCACCATGGCGGCGTCCGCGGATCCGTCGCGGACCTTGTCCAGCGCGGTGTTGACGTTGGACGACGGGATGCGCACTGCCTCCGCAGCGTCCGGAACCTGCATGAGGGCCGCCTCCGTGAACGTGCCCTCAGGGCCAAGGAACGTATAGGTGGGGCGGGCGGCAGGCATGCGCATTCCTTTGGTGTTATGTACGGGACGGCGCGGAGGTCAGAGAACCACTGGCTTGAGGCCGTTGTCTGAGACGAGCGGCTTCCCGGATTCGAGCCACTGGTCCATGCCCCCGGCCACATTCATTGCCGTATAGCCCTGGCCCACGAGCCACTGCGCGGCGCGGAAAGACCGCCCGCCTGTGCGGCAGATGACGTAAAGGTCATCGTCCGGGTCAAGGTCGTCGAGGCGTGCCGGAAGCTGGTCCAGCGGGATGTGCACGGCGCCTTCCGCGTGTCCGGCCACCCACTCGTAGTCCTCCCGGACGTCCAGGATAGTGGCGTCCGCCGGAACATCGTTGACGGTAACGGTATCGAAGTCGCTCATGGGAGTCCTCTCCTTGGCCCAAGCTCTCAGCACCAGCGTATCGCCAGCAACGGGCCGCGCACCTCCGGACTGCTCAGGTTACGCTGGTCAGGAGACCCCGAAGGAGAGCCTCAGTGCCTGCCCGCCCCCGCTCAATACGTGCCGCCTCCGCTGACCGCGGAAGACGACTGCCAGGGCGCCCGGAGTCCGGCTTCCATGGCTGATATCCACCAGCTGTCCGCGGTCCAGCTCAGGGATGCCCTGCGATCGGGCGAGCTGTCCGCGCGGGAAGCGACTGCCCATTTCCTCGGCAGGATCGACGAATCCAATCCCAGGCTGGGGGCATTCGTGACCGTCACCGCCGACATGGCCATGGCGGACGCAGCAGCAGCGGACGACGTGTACGCGCGGCGCTCCGCCGAACAGGAGTTGCCGCCGCTCCATGGCGTGCCGTTGGCCTTCAAGGACCTCACTGATGTGGCCGGCGTGGTCACTACGCATGGCAGCGCCGCACTGGAACGGCGCCCCGCCCCGTTGGACGGAGCCCTGGCTGCGGCGTTGAAAAGTGCCGGCGCCATTTCACTCGGCAAGACGCAGGTGCCCGAGTTCGGACTGACCGCCTACAGCGAAAACCGCATCGCCCCACCATCGCGGAATCCGTATTCCCTGAGCCGCAGCTCGGGCGGTTCCTCCGGCGGCAGTGCCGCCGCGGTGGCCGCCGGGCTGGTCCCGTTCGCACCGGGAACGGACGGCGGAGATGTGTATAAGAGACAGGTCCGGATTCCGGCCGCGGCCTGCGGCCTGCTGGGGCTCAAACCCGGGCGGGGCCTGGTCCCCGCCGGGGAAAGCGGCGGCGACCCGGCAAGGCTGGTGGTGACCGGGCCGCTCGCGCGCTCGGCAGCGGACGCCGCGCTGATGCTGGACGCGCTGGTTCGGGACGGATCCTCCGGCGGAACCACGGACGGCCCCAACGGCGGACCGTCGGGCGCAGGCCACGGTTCGGGCCGGCATTCGGGCCGGGCTTCAGGCCCGGAGTCCGCAGGCGGGTACCTTGAAGCCGTCACCCGCGAACCCGCAAAGCTGCGTGTCGGCGTGAGCCTGGACAGCCCCTGGTCCGGCATCTTCCCGTTCACGCCGGATGCCGAGGCCCTGGAGGCGCTTGAGGCCGGGGTCCGCCTGTTGACCGGTGCCGGGCACGACGTCGTCGAAACGTCCGTCCGCTACGACAACCGCTACCCGGACGCGTTCACGACGGCGTGGACGGCGGGGGTCGGGGCTGCCCGGATTGCACCGCAGCGCGAAGCCCTCCTGACCCCCCTGACCCGGACGTTCCGGCGCCGCGCACAGCAGCGGAGCGCCTCGAAACTCAACGAGTCGCTGGCCTTCCTTCGCCAGTTCCAGCGCGACACCGTGGCCCAGTACGCCGAGTGGGACCTGATCCTCACGCCCTCCCTGGCGCAAACGCCGCGGCCCGTCGGCTGGTTTACGGGCTCCGGCCACGGGGACGGTCACTGGCCCGTTGCGGAGTGGGCCGGCGACGCCGACGGAGACTACCGCAGGCAGTGCGAGTTCGCGCCGTGGTCCTCCATGGTGAACGTGTGCGGCCTGCCTGCCGTCAGCATCCCGGTGCACTGGACGGGCGGAGCCGCCGGCGAAGGGCTTCCGATGGGCGTCCAGCTGATCGGCCAGCCGGGTTCGGAGACCCTGCTCCTGCAGACGGCGGCGCAGCTGGGATTCTAGGCCCCGCGGGGCCGGAAGCCGTTGCTGCGGGCAACCGAACATGTGACAATCCGGATCCGGAGTGTCACCCTTAAGTAAATGAGCACAACTCATTTATCCGATCGCCCCGCTACAACGCCGGGCGATACTTCATTTTTTGGCCACCCAAAGATGCTGGCCAGCCTCTTCTCCGTGGAAATGTGGGAGCGGTTCTCCTTCTACGGCATGCAGGGAATCCTGCTGTACTACATGTACTTCACGGCGGCCGAGGGCGGCCTCGGAATTGAGCAGGGCCTGGCCGCCGGCCTTGTGGGCGCCTACGGCGGCGGGGTCTACCTTTCCACCATCCTCGGCGCCTGGCTTGCGGACCGGCTGTTCGGTTCCGAACGCGTGCTGTTCGGCTCCGCCGTCATGATCATGTGCGGGCACATAGCCCTGGCGCTGGTGCCTGGAATTCCCGGCCTGATCGCCGGGCTGGTCCTCGTGGGCGTCGGCTCCGGCGGCCTCAAGGCCAACGCCACCGCCCTCGTCGGCACGCTGTATGGCGAGAAGGACGACCGCCGCGACGCTGGCTTCTCGATCTTCTACATGGGCATCAACCTGGGCGCGCTGATCGGCCCGCTCGTCACCGGCTGGCTGCAGGAAAGCAACGGTTTCCACTGGGGCTTCGGGGCCGCCGCCGTCGGCATGGCCCTGGGCCTGGTGATCTACGCGGCGGGCCGCAAGAAGCTCCCGGAGGAGGCGCACCGTGTGCCCAGCCCGCTGCCGGCCGCGCTGCGCTCCCGGTACGGGCTCATTTTCCTCGGCGTCGCCGCGGTCCTCGCCCTGCTCCTCGCCACCGGTGTGGTGAACGCGGAGAACCTCGCCACGACCGTGGCCTACGCCGCGATCGGCGCATCCGTCCTCTACTTCGCGCTGATCTTCGCCAGCAAGAAAGTCACAGGCACCGAACGCAAGCGCGTGGCAGCCTTCATCCCGCTGTACATTGCCTCCGCGGCATTCTGGGCGCTGTTCCAGCAGCAGTTCACGTTCATCGCGGTGTACTCCGAGGAGAAGCTGGACCGGAACCTGTTCGGCTGGGAAATGCCGGCCGCCTGGGTTCAGTCCATCAACCCGGTGTTCATCATCGTCTTCGCCGGGGTCATGGCCGCTCTCTGGACACGGCTCGGCTCCAGGCAGCCCGGCTCAGCCCTCAAGTTCTCGATCGGCCTGTTCGTGATGGGCCTGGCGTTCCTGGCGTTCATTCCGCTCGCCGGCGGAGGAAAGACGCCCCTGCTGGCCCTCGTGGGAATCCTGTTCCTGTTCACTCTCGCCGAGCTGTTCCTCTCCCCCATCGGCCTGTCCGTGACCACCAAGCTCGCACCGCAGGCCTTCCACACCCAGATGGTGGCGCTGTTCTTCCTGTCCGTCTCGCTCGGCACCACCCTGGCGGGCATCCTGGCGGGGCTGTACAACCCGGACGACGAACTCCCGTACTTCGTCGGCATCGGCGGCACCGGCATGCTGCTGGCTGTTGCGCTGGCTGCCGCGTCGCCGGCTATCAGGAAATTGATGAGCGGCGTACGCTAACCGCGTGAACCCCGTGACACGCCTCCCCGTCGAGCGGCGCCATTACGTCGCGGCTCCCGGTGAGGCATCCGACGTCGAACTCCTGCCGGCGGGAGACGTCACCGACGGCGTGGTGCGGGTGGGCGGCACCGTCCGCCGCCCGCACCAGCCGCAGAGCTACGCCGTGGCCGGCTACCTGGACTGGCTGGAGGACGCCGGCTTTGAGGGCTCGCCCCGTTTCCTGGGCCGCGACGAGGCCGGCCGGGACGTCCCCACGTTCGTCCCCGGAGAGTGCGCCGGGGCAGTTCCGGAACAGTGGGCGCAGTCCGAGGAGCTGCTGCGCTCCCTGGCGCTGCTGGTGCGCCGGCTGCATGAGGCGTCGGCGGGTTTTGGGCCGTCCCGGCATCCGTTCCCGCCGCGGCCCGCCCGGCAGGATCAGGGCGGGCTGGTCTGCCATCTCGATGTGACCCCGCAGAACGTGGTTGTCCGCGGCGGCCGGGCTGTGGGCGTCGTGGACTTCGACCTCGCCGGGCCCAGCACGGGCTTCAAGGATTCCTTCAACACGGCGATGCACTGGGCGCCGCTCCGGGACCCGTCGGACGCGTGGGACGGCTGGGAAGCCGTGGATCCGTTCCGGCGGCTGCGGATCTTCGCCGACGCCTACGGGTGGACGGAAGAGGAACGACGGCGGCTGCCGCAATTCGGCGCGGTGGCCGCCAGGCTCTCGCACGACCGCATGGCGCAGAACGCCCGCACCCTTGGAGGCGGCTGGGCCCGGATGTGGGCCGACGGCGTGGGCGGCCTGATTACCCGCCGCGGCCGCTGGCTGGAAGCCAACCAGGCGCGGCTGATCGATGCGCTGACAGCCTAGGAGCCAGACCGTGCCGGCCGTGTACCCGTCAGAAGGTGCTGGACGACGTGGTGGCGAGGCTGGCCAGCACCGCCAGTGCCACGATCGCCAGGACCGTCAGGGCAATCCCGATGTACCCCATGACGAGGCCCGCAATGGCGAAGCCCCGGCCGGACGGTTCGCGCCGCAGGGCCATGTGGCCCAGGATGACCGCTGCCAGCTGCGGCAGGAGGAAAACCCCGAAGCCCACGTAGACCGCAATCCCGCAGCACAGGCTGGCGATGCTGAGGTTCTTCGGGGCGGGGGCCATGCCGTAGTAGGAAGGCTGGCCGTACGGGCTGCCGTACTGGACCGGCTGACCGTACGGGCTGCCGTACTGGCCGGGCTGGCCGTAGGGGCCGCCCGGTTGGGCGTACGGACTCCCGGGCTGCGAATACGGGCTTCCGTACCCTTCTCCGGCCCGGTCATTCTGTCCGCCCGGCTCGCCGTACTGCTGCCCGTACGGCTGGCCGTACTGCTCTCCCGGCGGCGTGTAGAGCGGCGGCGCCGGGATATCCGATCCCTGCGGCGGAATGGACGACGGCGGCTGGTAGCCGTCAGGTGTTTGGTCGCCGCCCGTCCCGGCGGGGCGCTGCTCTGTCATGGAAATTCCCCTCATTAAGTCCTGAACAAAACACTACCGCCGCACCAGGACTTTTGATCCTCCTGCGTCGGCGGCGGCCAGTGCTGCGAAGCGCTTTCTCCGGCCCGGCGCTATTGGGGCAGCAGCTCCCACAGCAGCCACAGGGGCGGGGCAAGGAGCGCCGTAGTGATAAAGCCGGCGATGAGGGCCATCCCGACGGAACGAAGCGCAGCCCCGGACGAATACTCCCTGCCTGCTGGGTACAGCGGCCGGGCTGCTGACGGAGTTGCCGTCGGCGGAAGCACAGTGGCGTGCCGAAACCCGGAGTTCAGGCCGGCCGCGTGGCGCGGAGCCGACTGCGGCTGACCGGAACGTTGAGAAGCGGGCTGCGGTGCGGGCGATGAAGCCGCGGCAGCAGATTGTGCAGACGAGCCGGCCGCCGGCGGCTGTGTGGTTGACGCGCGGGGCGCCGTGGAGCCCAGGCCATCGGGGCGGCTCCCTGCGTTCTTCGCCACGGCGACCCGCCCGGGGCGGCCCCCGAAGCCGGTTGCCTCCGGGACCTGGGGCTGGGTCAGCAGCCGCCCGAGCTGGGCGTAGAGCTCCGCAATTGCCGGGGAATCCAGCACATCCGGCATTCCGGCCACCGCTGCCACCACGGTGTCGATTCCATGCACTTCAATGCCCGAGCCGGTGGTTCCGGACACGCCGGCCTGCCCGGCGATGCAGACCAGGGAGCGGACGAAGCGCCGCCGTGACGCCGGAAGGAGGGCGGCCACAGCGGCGGCCTGTCCCAGGGCCACCTCGATGGCCGGATGCTGCGCGTAGCCGTTATGGCGCAGCACGCCGTCAGTGACCTCCACGCGGCCCGTCCAGCCCTTGGCACCGATCACCATCACGCCGCCAGGGCCCACCAGCACGTGATCCAGGCGGGCAAGGGGCCGCCCGGGCCAGTGGACGTCGTGCAGCAGGAGCCAGCCCCACGGAACCAGCTCTCCAAGTTTGGCGGCCATCAGCTGATCAGAGCCCGGAACCACGCCCGCTCCACCTGACCCCGCGTCATGGTCCGCCCGGTCAAGGTCGCGCTTCAGCCGCGCAATCCGCTCTGAGGCCAGCCGGGTACGCTCGAATGCGCCATCTGCAGCCCCCATTTTCCCCCCTGAGTTCCTCGCCCTTCAGACGGCAGCGCACTTCCGGTCAACCGCTCCCCCGAACGCAAGGTTCCGCGCCGCTGCCCGCGCGAGGCGCCGCCGGTACTTTCCACCCGGGCCGGACGCCCGCCGTCGTCATTGTTGTTTTGAACGTAGCAGTCCCCTAATCGGCCGGTATATAGGTACTTTTGGCCCCTGTACTCAGTTCCTGAAACCAAATCCGTCCAAGTAGTCGGCCCTATTTGCAGACATCCGGCGTCACAGGGGCCGGATTTCGGACATGCCGTGCTGCGCCCCGCCGTCGTCTGGCATGCTGGTGCCATGGCTAGCCGCGCGGGCACAGTTGCCCAACCCCAAGACCTTGTTGACCTGACCGCTCTTCTGGACGCGTATTACGACGTCAAGCCTGATCTGGGAGACCCCGGACAGCGCGTGGCGTTCGGCACCTCCGGGCACCGCGGATCCAGCCTGAAAGCGTCCTTCAATGAAGGGCATATCCTGGCCATCACCCAGGCGATTGTGGAATACCGGGCCGGCCAGGGCATCACCGGACCGCTGTTCCTCGCCAAGGACACCCACGGCCTCAGCGAACCGGCGCAGAACTCCGCCCTGGAGGTGCTTGCCGCAAACGGCGTCAACGTCCTCATTGATGCGCGCCACGGCTACACCCCCACCCCGGCCCTGAGCCACGCCATCCTCACCTACAACCGGAACGCCCCGGCCGGCGCCCCGGAGGCCGACGGCATCGTGGTCACGCCAAGCCACAACCCGCCTGCTGACGGCGGCTTCAAGTACAACCCGCCGCACGGTGGCCCCGCTGACACGGACGCCACCGGCTGGATCGCCAACCGCGCCAACGAACTGCTGGAAAACGGGCTCCGCGGCGTGAAGCGCATCCCCGTGGCCGACGCCCTCGCCGCCGAGACCACCGGCAAGTTCGACTTCCTCAGCAGCTACGTGGACGACCTCCCGTCGGTGCTGGACCTGAACGCCATCCGCGAGGCCGGCGTCCGCATCGGAGCGGATCCCATGGGCGGCGCATCGGTGGACTACTGGGGCGAAATCGGCGAACGGCACCACCTGGACCTCACGGTGGTGAACCCCACCGTGGACCCGCAGTGGGCCTTCATGACCCTGGACTGGGACGAAAAGATCCGGATGGACTGTTCGTCGCCGTCGGCCATGGCATCACTCATCAACCGGATGTCCGAGGGCGCGAAGTTCGACGTCGCCACCGGCAATGACGCCGACGCCGACCGCCACGGCATCGTCACGCCCGACGGCGGCCTGATGAACCCGAACCACTACCTCGCCGTCGCCATCGACTACCTGTACCGCAACCGCAGCGGCTGGAACCCGAATTCGGTGGTGGGCAAGACCCTCGTCTCCTCCTCCATCATCGACCGCGTGGCGGGCGGCCTGGGCCGCAAACTGGTCGAGGTGCCCGTGGGCTTCAAGTGGTTCGTGCCCGGCCTGCTCTCCGGCGAAGGCGCATTCGGCGGCGAGGAATCAGCCGGCGCCTCGTTCAACAAGATGGACGGCAGCGTGTGGACCACGGACAAGGACGGCATCCTGCTGGCCCTGCTGGCTTCGGAGATCACCGCCGTCACCGGCAAGTCTCCGTCCCAGCTGTACAAGGGCCTCACGGACCAGTTCGGCGCCCCGGTGTACGCCCGGATCGACGCCGCGGCCACGCGTGAGCAGAAGGCAGCGCTCGGCAAGCTGTCGCCGACGGACGTCACCGCCACGCAGCTGGCCGGCGAGGCGATCACCGCCAAGCTGACCAAGGCTCCCGGCAACGGCGCGTCCATCGGCGGCCTGAAGGTGGTCACGGAGAACGCCTGGTTCGCCGCCCGCCCGTCCGGCACCGAGGACGTCTACAAGATCTACGCGGAGTCCTTCAAGGGCGCCGACCACCTCAAGCAGGTCCAGGCCGAGGCCAAGGCGCTGGTGGACGGGGTTATTTCCTAAGCTCCCACAGCTCGAGGATGCGCCGGATGGTGTGGTTGCCATCCGGCGCCATGTCCACGAGCGCTATTTGGCCAAGCACGACGGCGTCGCCCTGGTTCAGGCGTTTGTCGCCGTGGTGGGACACGTGGGGGCGGAAGTTCCGCCGCGTATGGTGCGGGCTGGCGACGCGTCCGGAGACCTGCTCCACGGCCTGCACGAGCGAATCGTGCAGCGCCTGGAGTGCCGGGTCAGCCTCGACGAGACTGACCGGAACGGACCCCTGGCGCCCGAAACGGTCATCTCCGCCCACGGCCAGGACCGTGCCCAGCGCCTGCTTGGCCGGCATTTCGGCGAGGCCCGCGAACCGGGCGGTGTCGCCGTCGTTCCCAACGTCGAACCGCACCAGGGTGATGTGCAACGGCCAGTCGGTCCGCCGGAATTCCTGACCTTCCGCCACGGGTTCGGCGAACGCGACCATGATGAGGTTCCGCATACCCCAAGTTTGGCACCGGGCACCTCTCCAGCCGGACCTGAACAGGACTAACATTGGAACTGGCGCGGATGCTTGCCGTGCAGTCCTGCTGCAGAAAGGCTGCCCCGAATGCCTCCGGAATGTCCCCCATATTGCCGGAGGCATTTCGCGCCGGGACCGTTTTGGCTGCCCGACCCTTTTGGGAGCCGCACAATTCAGGACTAGACGGTGCGGACGACGTCCTCGTAGGCGAATTTCGGCTTCGCCTCGCCCCAGGCTCCGGCTGCGGCCTGGCCGATGTTGACCACGAGGAAGCTCTTCTGGTCGCCCGCCGGGAAGAACTCGGCGTCGATGGCGGCAAAATCCGCGCCCGTCATGGGACCCGCGGAGAAGCCGAGCGAACGCACAGCCAGGATGAAGTACCCCGCCTGAAGGTGCGCGTTGTTGTTGCCCGTGGACGTCGCAAGGTCCGGCGAGGCGTCGTACATGGCCTTCGGGGCGTTGTAGCCGGGCAGGAAGTTGTCCCACTGGTCCTGCCAGGAGGTGTCGTAGCTGAGGACCGCGACGAGGGGCGCGGAAGCCGTCTTGGCGCGGTTTCCGGAGGACAGCCCGTCCACGAGCTTGGCGCGGGCCTCCGCCGAGCGCACGTAGGTGACGCGCAGCGGCTGGGAGTTGAAGGCGGTGGGGCCGAATTTGGTCAGTTCATAGATGGCGCGGGCCTGCTGCTCCGTGACCTCGCCGGTGAAGGCGTTGGCGGTGCGGGCTTCGGCGAAGATCGCGTCCACGGCGGCGGAATCGATAACGGCTTCTTCATGGGCGATTGTCATTCGGTGTCCCTTTCACTTGGCCGCCGTCCCTGCCGGGACGCGCGGGCACTCCATGGTTTCAACTTCCTGCGCGGGTGTCCTCTTCCCGTGACGGGCGGTTACGGGGCGTGACCTTTCGCACGCTCGCTTCCGCGCCGGCCCTCCCGCCGCGGTCCCTTTCCCACCAGCCCACTCGCGCTGCCCCTCTCGCACGGGGCCGCAGCGCGGTATTGTTGCACCCGAAAGATCCCAGCCCCCGACAGTGCGGGCTACCCCTCTGAAAGGCCCCGGCAATGAGCATGCTCGGAACCAAATGGAAGCTGCACGGCAATGGCAAGGCCGTCCGCCCGGGTGAAGTGGTGGCCCCGGGTGAACGGCTCACCTGGCCCCTGACCATCGGCGTGGGCATGCAGCACGTGGTGGCCATGTTCGGCGCCACGTTCCTGGTGCCCATCATCACCGGCATGCCGCCGGCCACCACGCTCTTCTTCTCGGGCATCGGCACCATCCTGTTCCTGGTGATCACGCAGGGGCGCGTGCCCAGCTACCTCGGATCGAGCTTCGCGTTCATCGCGCCCATCCTGGCGTCCCAGCAGCAGTACGGCGTGGCCGGCGCGCTGGGCGGTGTGGTGCTGGCCGGCGTCGGGCTTGCCGCGATCGGTGCGATCGTCCAGAAATTCGGCGCGGGCTGGATCAACCGGCTGATGCCGCCAATCGTCACCGGCGCCATCGTGGCCCTGATCGGCCTCAACCTGGCGCCCGCCGCCAAGAACAACTTCGACGCCGCGCCCGTGACAGCGCTCATCACACTGGTGACCATCATCCTGGTCAGCGTGCTCTTCCGCGGGATCGTGGGGCGCCTGAGCATCCTGGTCGGCGTGGTGGTGGGCTACCTCGCGGCCATGATCCGCGGTGAAGTGAACTACGCCAAGATGGACGCGGCCGCCTGGGTGGGCCTGCCCCACTTCCAGACTCCGGAATTCCACCTCGGCGTGGTGGGCCTCTTCGTGCCGGTAGTGCTGGTGCTCGTGGCCGAGAACATCGGGCACGTGAAGTCCGTGTCCGCCATGACCGGACAGAACCTGGACGGTGTCTCCGGCCGCGCCCTGATGGCCGACGGTGCGGCTACCGTGCTGGCCGGTTTCGGCGGCGGTTCCGGCACCACCACGTACGCGGAAAACATCGGCGTCATGGCAGCCACCAAGGTCTACTCCACCGCCGCGTACTGGGTGGCCGGCATCTTCGCCATCCTGTTGAGCTTTTCCCCGAAGTTCGGCGAACTGATCGCCACCGTGCCCCCGGGCGTGCTGGGCGGCGCCGCCACCATGCTGTACGGCATGATCGGCATCCTGGGCGTGAAGATCTGGGTCCAGAACAGGGTCAACTTCTCCAACCCCGTTAACCTGACCACCGCCGCCGTCGCCCTGATCATCGGCATCGCGGACTACACGTGGACCATCGGCGACCTGAAGTTCACCGGCATCGCGCTCGGATCCGCCGCCGCCCTGGTGATTTACCACGGCATGAAGGCGATCGCGAAGGCCCGCGGAACGGCGGCCGAACCGGAAACCGAGGGTCCGGCGCAGCACAACCTGCCCCCGGCGGCCAAGGCGGCCATCAACGCGGCCGCCAAACGGTCTTCGAAGAAGCGCTAGGCCTGCGGTTTCAGGCTTCCCCGCGCGCATTTCTGCACCGTTTTCAGCGCAGCAAAGCCCTTGGCGCCCCGGAAATCCGGGACGCCAAGGGCTTTTCGGGCTCCAAAGTGGTGCAGAAATGCGGCGGACTAAGCGGGCCGAAGGCTACCCGGCGTCGAAGGTCTCGTCGTCGTCATTAGGTGACTTTTCCTTCGGCAGATCGTTCCCGCTGCCGTCCGGCACGCCCGCGGCCTCCTGGCCCGGTTCCGAGGAGAACCGCCCGGACCGCGGCTCGTCCGCATTGCCCTCATCGATTTCGGCGTCCGCGGACGGCACGGCGACGTCGTCCTGCTCTGCCCCGGGGGGAGCACCGGGATCGCGGGGAATGGGAGACCCCCCTGAGCCTTGGCCGAATCCTGCTCCGCTGCTGTCACCTTCCGCATGGAGCTGTTCGTCGGTCCCTCCAAAGCGGCCCGCCCCGGGCTCGCCGGCGCTGTCTTGGTCCTCCTCGGCGAAGTGGCTGAGGTTGGGGGTTCCGGTCTCGAAGGTCTGGCCGTCCGGGCTTTCCTGGTTCAGGCCCGCGGCATCGAAATCCTCTTCCTCACGGGGCTGGGCGAACTGCTTGGCATCCCCGGTTTCCTGCTCCACAGTGGGCGTGCCGTAACCTCCCGCCACCTCGGGGGCTTCGTGCTGGTTGTCCTGGCTCATGTTTTTCCTCCTGGTTGGCTGGAAATGGTTGGCTGGAAATTCTGGAAGTGCGGGCGCCGCAGTCAGAGCCCCTTGCCGCCGGTGACGGGAACCACTGCCCCGGACATGTACGAACCCGCGTCGGACGCCAGCAGGACGTAGGCGGGCGCCAGCTCGGCGGGCTGGCCTGCCCGCTGCAGGGGCGTGTCCTGGCCGAACGTGGGGAGCTTGTCCGGCCATTCGGTGGCCGGGATGAGCGGGGTCCAGATGGGGCCGGGCGCCACGGCGTTGACACGGATTCCCTTGGGCCCCAGCTCCTGGGCGAGGGCCTTGGTGAAGGCCACCTGTGCCGCCTTGGTCATGGCGTAGTCGATGAGCCCCGGGGACGGGTTGAACGCCTGGATGGAAGCCGTGGTGATGATGGACGCCCCGGCCTTGAGGTGCGGCACGGCCGCGCGGGCGGTCCACAGCAGCGAGTACACGTTGGTCTTGAAAACGCGGTCAAACTCTTCGGTGGGGAGCGATTCGAAGCTGTCGCGGTTCTTCTGGTAGGCGGCATTCAGCACCACCACATCGAGCCGGCCGAACTCCGCCACGGCGTCGTCCACGATCCCTGTGCTGAACTCCTCGGTCCTGCCGTCCCCTGCGAGGAGCAGCGCACGCCTGCCCGTCTTGCGGATCCATTCGGCGGTGTCCTGGGCGTCGTCCTCTTCCTCGGGGAGGTACGAGATGGCGACGTCGGCCCCTTCCCTGGCGAAGGCGATGGCGACAGCCTTGCCGATGCCGGAGTCGCCGCCCGTGATCAGCGCAGCCTTGCCCTGCAGGGCGCCGCTGCCTTCGTAGCTCAACTCGCCATGGTCCGGCTGGGGATCCATCGGGGCCGTCAGGCCAGGCTGTTTCTGTTCCTGCTTCGGAAAGGGTCCTGCATGGTACGTCCCGC
This sequence comes from Arthrobacter sp. KBS0703, assembly GCF_002008315.2. NCBI lineage: Bacteria > Bacillati > Actinomycetota > Actinomycetes > Micrococcales > Micrococcaceae > Arthrobacter > Arthrobacter sp. KBS0703. Next base: position 3,726,942 of record NZ_MVDG02000001.1, read on the forward strand.
GGGGATCGGCGGGCTGGTCAGGCTGCTTCGCTGAATCACTCATAGTCCACCTACTCACAGTGTCGGGCTAATAACGGTGCATCGTTCAGGGCCGGCATTCGGGGCGTCAGGTCCAAGGTCCGCCCCCAACGTCCATCCCCGCTCCGGTACGGCCGGACGGTCCGGCTCTTCGAACCTAACGCAGTTTCAAGGACCAAGTCCATCATCTGGCAGAAAATAGACAGCAAACTTAGCAGTTGTTGAATTCGACTAGGGTTGAGCCTAGGTTTGGAGCAAAAGCGCCAGCAGCGACGCCGAGGGAGGAGGATGCATGACCGATCCCGACAGCCCGGCTCGCAGCGGCAGGAATGAGACCCGTGAGGAACAGCTCGACCGGAACTGGATGGAACTGCTCCAGGAGTTGCGGGTGCTGCAGACGGGCGTGCAGATCCTTGCCGGCTTCCTGCTGACGCTGCCGTTCCAGCAGCGGTTCCAAACGCTCGACGGCTTTCAGACCAACCTTTACCTCGTGAATGTGGCGCTTGCCGCATTGACCACCGCCTTCATCCTGCTGCCGGTCAGCGTGCACCGGCGGCTTTTCCGGCAACGGCTCAAGGAAACGCTCGTGACCAGCGCGGACAACATCACCAAGATCGCCCTAGGCGGTGTAGCGACCCTCAGCGTAGGGTCAGCCGCTCTCGTTTTCGATGTCACGGCCGGCCGCAGCGTCGGCCTCATCGCGGGAGCCGCGCTCCTCGCGGTGCTCGCCATCCTCTTGGTCTATGTGCCGCTCCACCTGCAACGGCAGGCGCGGAAATAGGTTGCCGGGCCAGGCGGGGACATTCAGTGCGGGACGGGTGCATCCGGTCAGCCGGGGCTTCAACTCAACTAAACACGGAGGATTAATGAGCAAGTGGGTCAAAGAGCACGGTTTGCTGCTGGCAAATGTGGCGCTGTTCCTGATCTTTTTCGGCGGCATGATCCTTAGCGGCGCCAGCAGCTACAGCGACGACCAACTGACCCACGGCGAGCCCGCCGTCACCGTCGCGCAGTATCTGGGGACCGGCGCTTTTGTGGAAGCCACTTTCGAAAACTGGGAATCCGAGTTCCTGCAGATGGGCATGTACGTCATCCTCACCGTCTTCCTCTTCCAAAAGGGGTCCTCGGAATCCAAGCCCATGGGCAAGGACGCGCCGCAGGACCAGGATCCGCGCGACGCGACCATCAAGCCTTCCACGCCGTGGCCCGTCAAGCGCGGCGGCGTGGTGCTCAAGCTCTATGAACACTCTCTCTCGATCATGTTCCTGCTGCTGTTCCTCGCCTCGTTCGCACTGCACGCGATCGGCGGCAGCGAGGAATACAACAGCGAACAGGAAACGCACGGCCAACCGACGGTGAGCGTCCTGGGCTACCTCGCCACCAGCCGCTTCTGGTTCGAGTCCTTCCAGAACTGGCAGAGCGAATTCCTCGCCGTCGCGGTGCTGGTGGGCATGTCGGTCTACCTGCGCGAGAAGGGCTCGCCCGAGTCCAAACCGGTGGCCGAACCGCATTACGAGACCGGAGCCTGAGCCGCCCGCCGTCGGAGACAGCGCAGTTCGAGACGGGTGGCTGGTCGGAGGCTGTGGCTGGTCGGAGGCGGTCAGGCCCCTTCGAGAACCTGCCGCGTGGCCCAGGCGAGGTATTTGCCGGCATTGGCGATGGCGTCTTCCGGGCTGTCGGCAACGTCCAGCAGCTGCGCCGCGGCCACCACGCCGTGCTGGGCCAGGTCCTCCGGTGTAACCAGAATCCTGCCGGCCACGACGATCACCGGGATCCCCCGTTCCCGGGCCGCGTCCGCAAGCGCGATGGGCGCCTTGCCCGTCAGCGACTGCGAGTCCATCGAGCCCTCGCCGGTGATCACCAGGTCGGCGTCCTTGAGCTGTTCGTCCAGTCCCGTCAGCCCCGCCACGAGCGCGAAGCCACCTTCCAGCGTGGCATGCGTGAAGGCAAGGAACGACGCCGGGAAGCCGCCGGCCGCGCCCGCGCCCGGTACGTTGACGTCCCGGCCCGTGGCCTCCCGAAGGAGGGACGCCCAGTTGCGCAGGCCGTCGTCGAGGTTTTCCATGGCGGCGGCGTCGGCGCCCTTCTGCGGGCCGAACACATACGCGGCGCCGGTATTGCCGTACAGCGGGTTCTGGACATCCACGGCGATCCTGAACGTCACGGCGGACAGGCGCGGGTCCAGCCCCGAGACATCGATCGACACCACATCGGCCAGGGATCCGCCGCCCAGCGGCACCACGTTTCCCCGTACGTCGAGTGGCTTGAGGCCCAGGGCGCGCAAGGCGCCGCTGCCGCCGTCGGTCATGGCGGAACCGCCGACGCCCAGGACGATCTCCGTGGCACCGGCATCCAGAGCGGCCGCAATCAGCTGGCCACAGCCGTAGCTGTGCGCCCGGAGGGAGTTCTCGGGCGTCGGCTCCATCTGGGCGAGGCCCGAAGCCTGCGCTGTCTCGATCACTGCAGTGCCTCCGCCGGCGCCGTCTTTCCGCAGCGCCCAGGCCGCGCCGACCGGGGCCAGGATGGGGCCCACCACCGTGTTGATCCGCTCTTCGTAGCCGGCAGCGACCGCCGCCTCAAGTGTTCCTTCGCCGCCGTCGGCCACCGGGAACTGGGTGGCGATGGCGTCGGGATACACGCGGAGGGCACCCTCGGCGATGGCGGCGGCGGCTTCGACGGCGGTGAGGGACCCCTTGAACTTGTCCGGGGCGATCAGGATACGCATGGCACCATCCTGCCAGCAATGCAGGGGAACGCGCTTACCCTTTCCGACATCCGGGCAGCGCGGGGCGTCTTGCGGCCGGCGCCCCGTTCAGGCGGCACATCCTTCGGCCAGCGCTGGCTGGCGTAAGCAGGCGCAGGGCTACTCCCCGTGCCCCTGGTCCCCGCTCATCTGGTCTTCGGCGGGCGGCGTCTCCCCCGGCGGGACTCCGCCGCCCGGTTCCAGGCCGGTGATGTTGCCGTTCAGCGGATCCGGATTCGGCGAGCTGGCCGAGTCCTCTTGTGTGGTCTTTGACTGTTCATCCGCACTGTCCCGCGGGGCGGGCCGGTCCGGGTTGGCGGGGTCGTTTTCGGGATGGTAGCTGCTCATGTTCCTGCGGTCCTCCGTGGCTAGGGTCACCTGCTGATGACGCCGGGGGTCGGTGAAGCTTGGCATTTCCGTCACCGACGACACGGGACTAATTGTAAGCATGCTGATAATTCCGGAACAGCCAGATGCCGCGCGGCGCGGAAAGGGCCGGTGACCCTGCCCCAAGCGCCGGGCTGTGAAACCGGTCAGGACCACTCGCCGCGGCTCTGCAGGACTTCCTTCAGCAGGTCGGCACGGTCCGTCACGATCCCGTCAACGCCGAGGTCCAGGAGCCGACGCATCTCCGCCGGCTCATTGACGGTCCACACGTGCACGTACAGCCCGAGCCCGTGCGCCCGGCGGACAAAACCCGGCGTCACCACGGGAACGGACTTGTAGCTGACCGGCACCTGCAGGGCGTCGACGCTGCGCAGGGCCCGGTGCAGCGCGGCCCGCACCAACGACCCCAGCCCCGGAACGGCCAGCAGGGGGCCCAGCAGCACCACAAGGGCGTTGCTGCCGATCCCGGCCGAGGACGCGGTGCGGCGGCTGAGCAGCTTCAGCACGGCCCGCCGCCGGCGGTCCGAGAAGCTGGCAATGAGCACCCGGTCATGGACGCCGTGGCGTTCGATCGCGGCGGCGAGGCTGCGCACGGAGTGCCGGTCCTTGACGTCGAGGTTGAACCGCGTGTCCGGGAGGGCCGCCACGAGTTCGTCGAAGCTCGGCACCGGCTCCGTCCCGCGGATCCGCGCCCGTGAAACCTCGTCCGCGCTAAGGCTGGCGATCCGCCCGATGCCGTCCGTGAGCCGGTCCAGCGAGGAGTCGTGGAAGAGCAGCAGCACGCCGTCGGAGGTGGTGTGGACGTCCGTCTCGACGTACCGGCAGCCGAGTTCGACGGCGGCGCGGAACGCGGCCATCGAATTCTCCAGGCCCTCGCGGGAGAATCCGCGGTGGGCCAGGGCGACCGGCCTGCCCACACCGGGAGCGGCCTTGGCAGCATGTGCACCAGTGCCGGCAGCGGAGAAGAACGGGAGCGGTTCGGTCACCTTCGAAGCGTAGCGGAGGGCCCGGGCTGCCGGTCAGTCCGGCAGGATCTCCACGCCGTCGCCGCAGTGCAGCAGCATGCGGCCGCGGCCGCCGTCGAGGTCAACCCAGACCACCGCGTGATCCGGCGTGACCGCAGAAATCAGCCCGCCGGTTTCGTAGCCCGGCGAGAGCCGTACGGTGACACGGTCCCCCGGGCGCAGGGCGGACCAGTGCGCATCCGGTTCCGCGCGGCGCAACGGAGTATCGGCCGCGTTTAGTGTCTTGTTCCTGGCCACGACGTCCCCTATCGGCAACACTCTTGCATCATCGGACGCGCCCCACTCTAGGGTTCGAACGTGAACGTGAGTTGACCGCCAGCTGGGAGAACGGTGGCAGGCCGGAGACGGCAGTGTTACGGCAGCCTGACGCCGAGCGCGGCGAGCCTTTCCTCGAGGATCTGGGCCACGCCGTCGTCGTCAAAGTGCGGCGCCTGCTGCCCCGCTGCGCGGATCGCTTCGGGGTGGCCGCTGGCCATGGCGTAACCGTGGCCGGCCCAGCGGAGCATCTCGATATCGTTGGGCATGTCACCGAAGGCCACGACGTCCGCGGCTTCGATGCCCAGCGAGGCGGCGTACTCCGCCAGCGTGACGGCCTTGTTGACGCCCGGGACGGACAGCTCCAGCATGGCGATGGTGGGCGCCGAATGCGTGACGGTGGCGAGGTTCCCGACGGCGGGCGCCACCTCGGCAAGGAAGTCGTCGGCGGTGCCTTCGCGGACGATCGCCAGGAATTTGACGACGGCGTCATCCGCCGTGAGCGTCTCGGCCAGCGGCGCCGGGGTGAACTCGGCAAGAAGCTCGCTGGAGCCGTTTTCGATAAAGCCGGGCTCGAGGTGGAAGCCGGTGAGGGTTTCCGCGGCGAACAGGGCCGCGGGGCGCAGGCTCTTGATGATCCGGCGGACCTCGAAGACATCGTTGAGGGCCATGGTCCGGGCGGAAACCATCTTGTCCGCCTCGAGGTCCCACACCACGGCACCGTTGGAACAGATCACCGTGCCGGTGTGGCCCAGCTGCTCTTCGAGCGGGTGCAGCCAGCGCGGCGGGCGCCCGGTGACGAAAACGAGTTCGACGCCGGCGCTCCGGCAGGCGTGGAAGGCGCGGACGGTGCGGTCACTGATTTTTCCGTCGTGCCCAAGGATCGTTCCGTCTATGTCACTCGCTACCAACCGCATGCTGCCAGTCTACGTGGGCACGCAGAGCCGACCGGTCGGGCTCCTTCCGCCGCCCTCCCGCGTTACGGCGCAGCAGGCGGGTGGCCGGTGGACCCCCGCACCTGCAGTTCACTGGACACGAGATGAAGGCGGCCCTGCACATCCGGGCTCCCGATGCGTTCGAGGATGAATTTGCCCGCCTGGACCCCAACGGCCAGGTTGCCGTTGTCCACCGAGGTCAGGGAGATGTGGCGGATCCGAGCGAGGTACGTGTTGTCATAGCCGACCAGCGAGAGGTCCCCCGGCACGGCCAGGCCGTGCTCGGCCGCAGCGGAAAGTGCGCCGATGCAGGCGATGTCGTTGAAAGCGAAGATTGCCGTTGGCCGGCCGCCGCCGGCTAGAAGGCGGCCGGCGGCGGCAAAGCCGCTTTCCTCGCTCATGCCGCCCGACACCACCCTCGGTTCGAGTCCGGCGGCCTTCATCGCATGTTCGTAGCCCGCCCGCCGGCGCTTTCCGATTTCGTCGGGCCCCTGCAGATGGGCAATGCGCTGGTGGCCCAGGGCCAGCAGGTGCTCGGTCGCCTTTCGCGCGCCCGCTTCGTCGTCGTTGACCACGATGTCCACGCCCGGCAGGGCAGGGTCTAGCGTTCCGGCCAGGACGACCGGCACGGCTGCGGCGGCAATTTCGATGGCCGTCGATTCCGTGGTGGTTCCCACCACCACGAGCCCGTCAATGCGCTGATCGAGCAGGGCTTCCACCGAGCGCCGGCCCACCCGGCGGTCCGTGTAGGAATCCGCGAGGATGGGGGACACTCCGGCTGCGTGCAGCGAGGCGGTCAGCCCTTCGAGGAGTTCGACGAACCAGGGGTTCCGGAGGTCGTTCAGCAGCACCCCGACCGTGCCGGTGCGGGGCATCGAGAGCCCGCGGGCCAGCTTGTTGGGGCGGTATCCCAGTTCCTCCATCGCCTCCAGCACCGCCCGGCGTCGGCTTTCGCTGACGTTTCCGGACCCCTGCAGCACAAGGGAGACCAGCGACTTCGACACCCCGGCCTGGGTGGCGACATCACGGATGGTGGGCCTGTTGGCGGGCGCGCCGCTCGCGGCGGACGGGTGGGTCACGGTTACTCCTCTCGGTGCCATCTCAGCCTAAGGGGTTGACGGTGCTGTCTCGCGTCATCCATTATGGACCGGTCCAAGGAATGTCCAAACAGGAAGAATCTTCATGAGCGCACCGCACACACGACAGTTGCTGGCCGGCATGGTGGGAGGCGGCTCCGGCGCGGACATCGGCAAGACCCACCGCCATGCGATGCGGCTGGACGGCCTGTTCGACCTGCGGGCCGGCGTTTTCGGCCGCGATCCCCTCCAGTCCGCGGTGCTGGCCGGCGGGCTGGGCGTGCCGGCGGACCGTGTCTACCGGGACTACCGGGACATGGCCGAAGCGGAATCCGGCCGCGCGGACGCCGTGGACGTGGTGGTTGTTGCCACGCCCAATGACAGCCACTTCGAAATCGCCCGGACGTTTCTCGAAGCAGGCATTTCGGTGGTGTGCGAGAAGCCCCTGACCAGCGATTCGGCCACCGCAGCGGAGCTGGTCCGGGTGGCCGCGGCGAACGGCGTGGTGCTGGCGGTCCCGCACTGCTACTCCGCCTACGCCATGGTGCGCCAGGCGGCCCGGATGGTCCGCGACGGCAGGCTGGGCAACATCACGTTCGTGGACGTGGAGCACGCGTCCGGCTGGGCCGCCTCTCCGCTGGAGCAGCTCGGGCACAAGCAGGCCGCCTGGCGCACCGATCCGGACGTTGCGGGGTTCCCCAGCGTGGTGGGAGACCTGGGCACGCATGCCTTCCACCTGCTGCGCTACATCACCGGGCTCGAGGCCGAGCGGCTGTCCGGGCGGCTCCGCAGCCTGGTTCCCGGCAGGCGCGTGTTCGACCACGCCACCGTCGAACTGCAGCTGACCGGCGAGGTTCCCGCCCGGCTCTGGGCCAGCATGGCCGCGACCGGCAACAACCACGGCCTGCGCATCCGCGTCTTCGGTGACCAGGGAAGCCTGGCGTGGGAACACGAGGATCCGCACCACCTCAGGGTTCAGGACCTGGACGGGACCACGACCATCCTCACCGAGGGCCTCAGCACCCTGTCCGAGGACGCTTCGCGCCTCACCCGGGTCGGCCTGGGCCACCCCGAAGGATTCCTCGAGGCCTTCGCCAACTTCTACCGCGACCTGGCAGGGGAACTGCGCGCCCGCCGGGACGGAACACTGCCTGCCACCCGCGAGCTGAGCTTCCCCACCGGCGAGGACGGCCTCGCCGGTGTCAGGTTCGTCGAAGCCGTCGCCGCCTCCCACCACCACGATGCCGCCTGGGCTGTCCCGGCGGGCGCCACACAGAAAGCACAGGTCTAGCCATGCAACGCTTTGCGCTCATCGGCGCCGGATTCATCGGCGCGGTCCACGCCGCCAACCTTGCGGCAAACCCCGGCGTCGACTTCCGCCTCGTGTACGACGTCGATCTAAGCCGGGCCCGGACCCTGGCCGCGGCCCACGGCACACGGGCGGCCAGCTCCCTGGACGAGGTGTTTGACGCGTCCGCCATCGACGCCGTCTTCATCGCATCCTCCACGGACACGCATGCGCAGCACCTGCGCCGGGCGGCCGAGGCCGGCCTGGCGGTGCTGTGCGAGAAGCCGATCGACCTGGACTTGGAGCGGGCCCGGGAGACGGCAGCGTTCGCCGCCGAGCGCGCGATTCCGGTGATGGTGGACTTCAACCGCCGGTTCGACCGCGATTACGCCGAGCTCAAACGGATCGTCGACGCCGGTGAGATCGGCCGGGTGGAACTCATTCAGCTGTCCAGCCGCGGCCCCGCGATGCCGCCGCTGTCCTACATCGCCACGTCCGGCGGCCAGATGCGCGATCAGACCGTCCACTTCTTCGACCTGGCCCGCTGGCTCACCGGCCTCGACCCGGTGGAGGTCTTCGCCACCGGATCCGCCCTGGCCGAGCCCCGGCTCGCGGAGTACGGCGACGTCGACACCTCCGCGGTGACGCTCCGGCTCCACGGTGGCGCCCTGGTTCAGATCGACTGTGCGCGCCGCACCGGCTATGGCTACGACGAACGCATCGAGATCATGGGGTCCACCGGCATGGCAGAGGCCCGCCGCCACAGGGCTGGCGCCGTCTCCCGCTACCAGGCCGGACGCGTCACCGACGACGGCCTGCACCCGGGCTGGTTCGAAAGGGTCCAGCCCACCTATGCGGCCGCCCTCGCCCACTTTGTCGATGCGCTGGACGGCGTCCTGAAGGGCGGTCCGGACGGCGGTGCGGACGGCGCCGGCGCAGGGACCCGTACGCTGATCACGCCCTCGCTGGAGGACGGGCTGAAGGCGCAGGCCATCGCGGAGGCGGCCACGGCATCCCTCCGCAGCGGACGATCCGAAACGATCCGCTATGAACCGAGCCCGGCCTTTTCGGCCGCCCCCGGGTCGGACTGATCACCGGCGGGTTTTGGTCCGTCCGTCAAGAGGCGGGTAGGGCGCCGCCCTACCCGCGGAGAATGTTCCGGAGGCTCTCCACGGTGACGGCCTCAAGCGACGGCACAAAGTGGCGGCCGGCGGCGGCTGGGGGCTGGACGACTCCCGGGACCACCACGACGTCCATGCCCGCGGCCTGCGCACTTGTTGTGCCGCTGACGGAATCCTCCACGGCCACACAATTGGAGGGGTCGACGCCGAGGAGTTCGGCGGCCGCCAAATATGGCGCCGGGTGGGGCTTTCCCTGCGGGACCATGTCACCGGCGACGACGGCGTGGAAGGTGCCGATGGGTGCTGCGGATGCCACGCGGGTGGCGACCGGGCTGAAGGCCATGGTGACCAAGGCCGAGGGAATCCGGGCCGCGGCGAGTTCAGCGAGGATCCTTTCGGCGCCCGGGAGCCACGGGATGCCCTCTTCGAGCTTCGCCACAACGCGCCTGAGGAGCTCGTCGATGATCTCCTCCGCGGACATCGGCACGCCGTGTTTCTGAAGCATGGCCGCGGAGACCTGCATGGCCTGCCCGACAGTGGAGCGGCCGTCGTCGGCGGTCCACTCCACGCCATGTGTCGCGGCAAGATCGCGCTGGGCCGCCATCCAGTACGGTTCCGTGTCAACCACGGTGCCGTCCATGTCCCAGAGAACGGCTTTGAGGCGCTGCGGGTCTGTTGACGTCATCACCCCAACCGTCCTTTCGGAAGTCCGGAGAACTGTTGCCTTCATCCGCGCACCGCGTTCCCGGCGACGGATGCGAGCAGATCCCGGACGGCGGCCGCGCCCTCGTCCGAGGAGAAGTCTGAGCTCAAGCCTACGACGCTGACCCCGGCTGCCAGGTACGTGCGTGCGCTGGCGGCCTTCATGCCGCCGGTGGCCACGAATCGCACGTCGGGGAAGGGACCCTTCATGGCTTTGACCCACTCCGGGCCGAGAACCGAGGCAGGGAACGCCTTGAGCCAGGACAGGCCGAAGGCTTTGGCACGGAGAATCTCGCTCGCCGTAGCCACGCCGGGCAGGTGCGGGATGCCGCGACGGATGCTTTCCTCCACGATGCCGTCATCCAGCCCCGGCGAAACGGTGAAGGACGCATTGGCGGAGGCGGCGGCGTCCAGCTGATCGAGGCTGATGATGGTTCCTGCGCCCGCGGCCACGCCCCGTTCGGCGGCGGCGCTGGCCACAGCTGCCAGCGCGCGGACGGCCTGGGGTGTTTCGATGGTGACTTCGACGTGCCGGACGCCGGCGTCCCAGGCCCGCGTAGCGGACCTGACGGCTTCATCGGGGGTGAGCCCGCGAAGTACGGCGATGACGGGGATGCGGAAGAAGTCGTCGTCAAACCAGTCGTGGAGGGGTGCGTGTGCCAAAGTATCCTCTTTCCGGGCTAGGGCTGTGGGGTGGCGGGGAGCTAACTCCCGGATCTCGACAAGCTCGATCACCGGACGTCAGCGGGTGGCGTAGCTGCGGGGCCTGGTGCCGTGGCCGGGGCGGAAGTCGGCGCGGGTTCCGAGCGTCCAGGCTGCGAAGGAATGGCCCAGGGCGAGCCGGTCGGCGGGCTGGTCTCCCCGGAGCAGTCCGGCCAGATATCCTGCAGCAAACGCGTCGCCCGCGCCGACGGGTTCGACGACGTCAACCCGGTGGGCGGGGACGCGGAAGGCGCGTTCTTCCCCGTTTTGTTCCCGGACGAATTCCACCGCTTCAGTTGCGGAGTCCTTGATGATCACGTGCCGGGGACCGGGCAGCAGGTTCGAGACTTCTACGGCGGTGGCGCAGCCCCACAGCGCTGCTGCTTCGTCCAGGCCAACGAGGACCACGGTTGCCATGCCGGCGAGTTCCAGCAGCCGACGGCCGGCGACGTCCACGTTCCACAACGCGGGGCGGTAGTTGACGTCGAAGGAAACCTTGTAGCCTTTCGTCCTGGCGTGGCTCAGGAGGCGCTCTGTCAGCGCGGAGCAGCTGGCCGACAGGGCCGCATTGATGCCGCTGGTGTGGATCCAGCCGGTCTGCTCCAGCGGCCAGGCGCCGGAATCCTCGGGCGCCATGGCTGAGGCCGCCGACCCGGCCCGGTAGTAGAGCGTCCTGGCACCATGCCCCAGGTCGGGGTCCTTGAAGTACACGCCGGTGGGGGCGGTGCTGTCGCGGGCGACCAGGCTGACGTCCACGCCCCGGGCGGTCAGGCCCTCCATGATGCGGTCCCCGAACGGGTCCTGGCCGAGGCGGCTTGCCCACCCGGACCGGTAGCCGAATTCGGCCAGGTGCGCGGCGACATTGGACTCCGCTCCCCCGTAACCCAGCAGACATTCCTCAGCCTCGCTCAGCGGCTGAGCCCTTGCCGGCGTAACGACGGCCATGGTTTCTCCGACGCAGAGCACGTCCAGGTTCATTTGACGGCTCCGGCGGTGAGCCCGCTGACGAAGAACCGGCCCAGGACGAGGTAGAGCAGGACGGTGGGTGCGGCAACGAGCACGGCGCCGGCCATCAGCTCGGAGTAGTCGACTGTGGTGGTTCCGATGAGGTTGTTCAGGGTCACGGTGGCAGGCCACGCGGCCGGGGAGGCCAGGATGAAGCCGAAGAGGAAGTCATTCCAGATGTTGGTGCACTGGAAGATTCCGGCGACGACAAAACCGGGCACGGACAGCGGCAGCATCACGCGGGCATAGGTTTTCCAGATCCCGGCGCCGTCAATGGAGGCGGCCTCGATGATGGCGCTGGGGATGCCTTCGTAGTAGTTGCGGAAGATCAGTGTGGTGATCGGGATGCCGTAGATGATGTGGACCACGATCAGGCCGATGATGCTTCCCTGCAGGTGCAGCATGTTCAGGAACTGGAAGACGGGAATGATGACGGCCTGGAACGGAATGAACATGCCGACCAGCAGCACCGTGAACAGGGCATTGGAGCCCCGGAACGGGAACTTGGAGAGGATGTAGCCGTTGATCGATCCGAGGAGGCAGGAAATCAGTGCGGCCGGGACGGTGATCTGCAGCGAGTTGGCCAGGGAGCCGTGGAGTTTCGTCCAGGCCCCCTTGAAGGCATCCAGGCTGGGCGCGTCCGGGAAGGCCAGGAAGAAGTTGGGCGCCCCGGTGCTTCCGGAGAGCGCCGTGGTGATGATGACGTACACGGGCACCAGCATGCCAAGGGTGGCAATGGCGCAGGCGGCCAGGACGATCCAGCCGCCCGGGGACCTGGGCAGGCTCCAGGACCGGGGCTTGGGGGCCGGCTTCCCGGGGCGTCGGCGCGACGTGCGGGCGGGCAGGGCAGGGGTCGCTTCGAGGGTTTCGACAGCCATTTCTATGCCTTTCGCTCTTTGCGGTATCCGCGGATGAGGTACGGAACGATTACCGCGAGGGTTAGCAGGAGCAGGATGATCGCCATTGCCGAGGCTTTGTCGTAACGGCTGGTGAGGTAGTTGTAGATGTAGATGCCCGGGACGTCCGTGACGAAGCCGGGGCCGGAACCGGACATGGCGACGACGAGGTCGAAGATTTTCAGGGCGACGTGCAGCAGGAGCACGAAGCAGGTGATGGTGGAGGGCCACAGCTGGGGCAGGACGATGTGGCGCAGGCGCTGCCAGATATTGGCGCCGTCAACGCTTGCCGCCTCCAGGTGTTCTTCCGGAATTGAGGCCAGGCCGGCCAGGTACATGGCCATTGCAAAGCCCACGAGCTGCCAGGCCGCGGCGAAGATGATCGGAAGCAGCGCCACCGGGATGCCGAATTGAACCTTCAGGAAGTCCGTACCGGAGGGGTCGTTCAGTGCCCCCAGGACGGTCGGGTCGGTGGTCCAGCCGGGCGGGTTCTCGATGCCCATGCTCCGAAGGATTTCATTGACGCCGGTGGATGGGGAGAATATCCAGCGCCAGGCAACACCGGTGACGATGAAGGACAGGGCGTAGGGCAGGAGGAAGACAGTCCGGAAGAGGCCCTTGCCGATCGAGACGTGGTGGATGAAGAGGGCTGCGATGAGTCCGCCAAGGATGGCCAGGACCAGGAAGATGACGGTGAAGATCACCACGTTGCGGATGTCTGCCTGGAAGCGCTGTTCCTTCACGATCTCGGCGTAGGTGCCTCCGAAAGGCTGGCGCAGTGACAGATCCGGGCTGGTGCCGATCTTCCAGTTCGACAGGGAGATGTAGACCGTGATGCCGATGAAGACGTAGACGAAGAGGAAGCTGACCAGAAGGCTGGGTGCGAAGATCCAGGCTGCCCGGCGGGAGGTCTTGACGTTATGGGGGACTTGTTTCTTGGGCCGCGGGCCGGGGCTGGCCGGCGCGGGCGGCAGTGCTGTTGAGGTTGTCATGAAAACTGATCCTGTCCGGGGTGCGGCTGCAGGGGTCTGCAGCCACACCCTTTGCGACTTGGTTGGCTGACCGGCTGCTAGAGCTGGGTCTTCTGGGCCGCCGTCATGCTGGCGATGAAGGCATCGGCGTTACCGCTGCCGTTGAAGGTGGAAACGGCATCCGCGTAAGTCTGGGCGAATTCCGCTCCCGCGGCCTGGGCGTGGGCCAGGGAGGAAACAACCTTGGCCGAAGCGAAGCTCTTGGCGGCTTCCTGCTGGTATTTGGACAGACCGGAGATGTCGGCGGACTTCACGGCGGGGATGGAGCCTTTCTTGGCTGCGAAGTCAGTCTGGACCTTGGGGTCCATCAGCGTCTTCAGCCAGGCGTTGGCAGCTTCCGCGTGCGGAATGTTGTTTGCCGGGATGGAGAAGCCGTCACCGACGTAGTCGAAGATGTCTTCCTTGCCGGGGAACGTCACCCAGGCGAAGTCCGTGCCCGGCTTCTTCTTGGCGTTGATCAGCTCGCCGTAGGCCCAGTCACCCATGAGGTTCACGGCGCAGGCACCGTTTGCCATCTTCTTCGAGGCTTCATCCCAGGTGATGGCGGAGTGGTCCTTGTTGGCAAGGGACAGGATGGTCTTGTAGTCCTCGAGGGCTTGCTTTACCTCGGGTGCGTCGAAGGAGTACTCGTTGCTGAAGAGCTTCTTCCAGTTGTCGGCGCCGGCCCGCGACATGATGATGGACTCGAGCAGCTGGGAGGACGCGAAGATGTCCTTGTCCCCCAGGCACACCGGTGTGGCCCCGGCCGCCTGAACCTGCTTGAGGCTACTGATCAGTCCGTCCACGCCGCCTGCCGGATCAATCTTGACGTTGGCCTTGGCGAGCACGGCGGGGTTGGTCCAGAGCACGTTGCCGCGGTGGACTCCGATCGGGACCGTGTAGTACTTACCGTTGACCTGCTGGACTTCGGCCACGTCCTTGGGCATCTGGGATGCCCAATCGTTCTGCGTCCATAGCTCGGTCAGGTCCGCGACCTGCCCGCCGTCGACGTAGCTCTTGAGCTGTCCGGCCGGGTGTACCTGCCAGGCATCCGGCGGGCTGCCGGCCTGAAGCCGCGCCGCCAGTGCCTGCCTGGCGTTGGAGCCGCCGCCGCCGGAGACTGCGGCGTTATCCACGGACAGTCCGGGCTTGGCCGCCTTCACACCGTCAATCAGAACGTTCAGGGCGTCGGCTTCCGAACCGGAGGTCCACCATGAAGTGATTTCGAGTTTGTCGGAGCCGCCGGTGGAGCTTCCCGCGGGCTGGTTGGCGGAACATCCGGTTACTGCAATGAGGCTTGCCGCGGCCGTTACGGCCAACGAGATCTTGAGCTTGTTTAGTGCACGCATGACTACTCTCCTTTGGGTTGTCAGACGCCGGATAAGGCCCGGCTAGAGCCTGCGTTGTGGTTCAGGTTACATAGTTAAGTAGATCGATGCAATAGATTTGTGTGACGACGGCGTTATTTCTACCGCGCTGCACCGCGCTCATCAGGTCAATCAACGAAATTCCGCTTGTTTTCGGGAAATAACTCGCAAAAATGTTGGTAGATCGGTCTACCGCCCGACCGAATAACGTGCTAAAAATGATCAACAGGTTCTCGGAGGAGGTGGACACGAAATGAAAAGGGTGACACTGAATGACGTCAGCCGGGCCGCAGGAGTATCTCGATCTACCGCATCGCTGGTCCTGCGCGGAAATCCCCGCATTCCGGAGGCGACGGCGGACCGGGTCCGGCTCGTCATGGCCGAGCTCGGTTACGTCTACAACCGCCACGCCGCCAACATGCGCCGCAGCGAATCCATGACCCTCGGGCTAATTGTGACGGACATCCGCAACCCCTACTTCGCCGGGCTGACCATGACCATCGAGGAAGCTGTCCACGAGGCCGGTTACACGCTGTTCGTCGGTTACAGCCGGGACGACGTCGAGCGGCAGGCCCTGCAGCTCGAGACCATGGTCCAGCAGCAGGTGGACGGTATTTTCCTGCTGCCGGCCGAAGGAACCGAGCTGACCCCGGTCTGTCAGATCATTGACCGCTCCGCGGTACCGGTCTTGCAGCTGGCCCGCTACTTCTCCGAAGAGATGGACTACGTCGGCCCGGACAACATCGCGGCCGGTCAGCAGCTGGCCAGGCACGTCTCCTCGCTGGGCGCGTCCTCCGCGGTCCTGATCGGCGGTCCGGAGCATTCATCGGCCCGGACGGAACGCATCAAGGGCCTGGAAACCGGGTTCGCCGGCAGCGGTGTGGCCTTCGATCCGTCCCGCTCCGCGCCAACCACGAACAACGCCGGCGGCGGATCCCAGGGTGTATCCGGGGTCCTTGACCAGGGAATCTGGCCGGACTGCATCATCGCCTACAGCGACGCGGTGGCCCTGGGAATCTACGCGGAGCTTCGCCGGCGGGACCTTGAACCGGGCCGTGACGTGTCGGTGGCGAGCTTCGACGACATCACGATGGCGGAGCTGCTGCTGCCGCCCCTGACGTCGGTGTCCACATACCCGGACCTCATCGGCCGCAAGGCAGCGAACATGCTGCTCCACCGGATCCGCGACTCGTCGCTGGGGCCGCAACGATTCCTTGTCGAACCGGCTCTTAAGGTCCGAGCTTCCACCGCCCAATGGCGACCCCGAACGTAGGAGAAACACCATGCCAGCACTGAATTGGGGCCTGATCGGCGCCAGCGACATCGCCGCCACGCGAGTGATCGGTGCCATCCGCACCAGCGGCGGGAACGCCGTCGGGGTCTTCAGCGGATCCGCCGACCGGGCACGCGACTTCGCGGCCAGCCACGGGCTGGCCAGCGCCACCACCGATCTGGACGAACTCCTGGCCGGTGACATCAACGCCGTCTACATCTCCTCGACCAACGACAAGCACTTCGACCAGGCAACCAGGGCGCTCAAGGCCGGCAAGCACGTCCTGTGCGAAAAGCCGCTCGCCCTCGAAGCGGAGCAGGCAGCAGCCATGGTGGAACTGGCGGAAGAAATGGGCCTCACCCTGGCAGCCAACCACCACCTCCCCGGCAGCCCCCTGCATGCCAAAGTCCGCGAACTGGTGGCGGCCGGGGCCATCGGAACCGTCCTCTCGGCCAAGGTCGCCCACGCCGTGCTCCTGCCGGAACGGCTGCGCGGCTGGCGGCTGGGGCAGGGAACGCCCGGAAGCGGCGTCATCCTGGACATCACCTGCCACGATGCGTCGGTCCTCAACCCCCTGCTGGGACGTCCCGTGGCAGTCACCGCCGTGGCCGTCCAGCAGGCCGTGTGGAACACCGGCGGCCAGGAGGACGCCGCCATGACCGTCATCCGGTACGAGAACGACGGACGCCCTCCCGTCCTGGCCCAGACCCATGATTCCTTCACGGTGGGATACGCCAGGACCTCCCTGGAAGTCCACGGCACCGAAGGCACCATCGAAGTCCTCGACGCGATGACACAGGACACCGGGGGCCAGGTCATCCTGACCACCGGATCAGGCAGCCAAACGGTCGACGTCGACTGTTCCGAAGACCTCTACGTCACCGGCCTGCGCGCCTTCGCCGCCGCCGTCGAAGGAACCGGCGTCCCAGCGGCGAGCGGCCGCGACGGCCTCATGGCCCTCAAGGTGGCCCTCGCAGCGCAGGAATCCGCAATCTCCGGACGCACCGTCCACATCAACTAACAGCCAGAAAGAACGCCATGCAGAAGGTACAGATCCTCTCAGCCCGCGAAGCAGCGGACCTCATCAACGACGAGGACGTCATCACCGTCAGCTCCTCCAGTGCGCTCGGGTGCCCGGACAGCGTCCTGGCCGGCATCGGCCAGCGGTTCGAGGAAACCACCCACCCGGCCAACCTGACCTCCGTGCACCCGATCGCAGCGGGAGACATGTACGGGGTCAAGGGCATCGACCACATCGCCCGGCCCGGGCTGCTGCGCAAGGTCATCGCCGGTTCCTACCCCTCCGGACCCTCCAGCGCGGAGCCGCCCCTGATCTGGCAGATGATCGAGCGGGATGAAGTGGAGGCGTACAACTTCCCCTCCGGCGTCATCTACCAGATGCACCGCACGGCCGCCGCGAAGCAGCCGGGCGTCTTCACCCAGGTGGGACTCGACACCTTCATCGACCCCCGCCTCCAGGGCGGCCGGATGAACGGCTCCACCCCGGCGGCGCACGTCGAGACGGCCGCGGTGGCCGGGCAGGAGTGGCTGTTCTTCCCCTCGGTGGTCCCCAACGTCGCCATCATCCGCGCCACCACCGCCGATGAATACGGCAACCTGACGTTCGAGGACGAAGGCTCGCCCCTCGGTGCGCTGGACCTCGCCTACGCCGCCCACAACAACGGCGGCGTGGTCATCGCGCAGGTGAAACGTGTGGCCGAGGCCGGCAGCCTGCACCCCCAGCATGTGAAAGTCCCGGGCATCCTCATCGACGCTGTAGTGATCGCCGAAGACCAGCTGCAGACCACCCTCACCCCCAACGATCCCGCCATCTCCGGCCAGCTGCGCCGGCCGCTGAGTTCGCTCCCCCACATCGAATTCTCTATCGAGAAGATCACCGCCCGCCGTGCCGCCCAGGAGCTCAGGGCCGGGGAGATCGTCAACCTCGGCTTCGGCGTTTCGGCCCTGGTGCCCCACGTCCTGGTCGAGGAAAACCAGGGACGGGAAGTCAGCTGGGTCATTGAACAGGGAGCCGTCGGCGGCATCCCGCTGCTGGACTTCGCCTTCGGCTGCGCCCAGAACCCGGACGCGATCATGCCCAGCATCGACCAGTTCACCCTCCTGCAGGGCGGCGGCTTCCACCGCTCGCTGCTCTCCTTCCTGGAAATCGACCGGCACGGCAACGTCAACGTCCACCACCTGCCCAAGAAGCGCCACGTCACGGCCGGCGTCGGAGGCTTCGCCGACATCACCTCCTCGGCCCCGGAGATCGTCTTCATGGGCGCTTTCACGGCCGGGCGCCGTGACATTGCCGCCGGGGAGGCCGGCCTGGACATCCGCTCCGACGGGCCCTTCACGAAGCTCGTCAACGACGTCTCCGCCGTCACGTTCTCCGGACCCAGAGCCCTGGCCCGCGGCCAGAAGGTCAAATACATCACCGAACGCGCCGTGCTGGAGCTGACCGCCGACGGCCTCGTCGTCACCGAAATCGCCCCCGGCGTGGACCTGCAAAAAGACGTCCTGGACCGCAGCGAGTTCCCGCTGATCGTCTCGGACGAACTGCGCACCATGGATCTCGCTCTCTTCGCCGACGCCCCCGTCGGCCTCCGCCTTCCCGCGTTGCCGCTGCACGAGCGGATCGAACAGCGCACTTCCTCCCTGGCCGCGCGCTGACGCCGGCTGAACAGCCTGAAAGGACCCCTGCGATGAGAAGCCTCCGCATCCTCACCCCGTACGAAACCGAGCTCGCCGATGCCCTGTTCGAAGCGATGTTCCCCTCCGACGGCGACAGCCCCGACGTCCGCGACGCCGGAGTCACCGAATACCTGGACCTGACCCTGGAGGGCTACGGACGCAAGGACCTTCCGCGGTACCAATGGCTGTTCGGCGCCCTGGACCGCTACGCCGAGGACAAGCACGGGCGGAACTTCGCCGCGCTCACCCTGGACGAGCGCACGGACGTGGTTGCCCTGCTCGAACAGGGCGAACTCACAGCCCAGCTGCCGGCGAAGGAACAGCGCGATCTTTTCGGGCTCGTCGTCGCCCACCTGCAGGAAGGCCTGTTCGCCGACCCCGCCCACGGCGGCAACAAGGACGCCGTCGGCTGGAGGTTCCTCAAGCACCCCGGTGCCTGGCTGGAAAACTCGGCCGAGGAAAACCTCAGCACCGGGCACGTGACCAAGGGCGGAGTCATCAAGACCCTCGCGGACGCCATGCAGGAAATCCCCCGCGACACCGAGGGCCACAAGCTGAAGCAGCTCGGCTACGAGAACGCCGTCAACCCGCAGCTGACCGATGAAGTGGACGTCCTGCTGGTCGGTGTCGGCGCCATGGGCGGGCTCAGCGCCCAGGTCTTCGCGGAAGCCGGCCTCAGCGTGGTCGGCATGGAAGCCGGACCGTTCCGGCCGCTGGACGAGTTCCTCCCCGACGAACTCGAACACGCTTACTACACCCGCGGCGGACTCGGCCCGAAGTTCCAGCAGGAGACCCCGCGCTGGCGCGAATCGGCCGACGAAGAGGACAGCCGGGAAGCCACGTTCTCCCTGGGCCGCATGGTCAACGGCGTCGGCGGATCCGCCGGGCACTACGGGTCCTGGCTGCGCCGCTTCCACCCCTGGCAGTTCGCGCCGAAGAGCCACTACGACGGCCTCTACGGGCCCGACGCCCTGCCCGAGGACTGCACCCTGGCGGACTGGCCCGTCAGCTACGAGGAGCTGGAGCCGTTCTACACCAGGCTCGAACACCTGATCGGCATCGCCGGGGACGACTCCAACCCGTTCATCAAGCGCAGCAGGCCCCTGCCGCTGCCGCCCACCCGTCCGTTCATCCTGGGCAACAAGTTCACCGAGACGACGCGGGCCGCCGGCCTCCACCCCCACCCCGTTCCCGTCGGATTCACCACCGAGTCTTACGGCGGGCGTCCCGCCACCGGCTACAGCGCCTGGAACAACGGGCTGGGCTCGTTCCGCGGGGACCGCTGGCACCCCGGCCTCGGCCCCGTGCCCGCGGCCATCGCCACCGGCAACTTCGAACTGCGGACCCATTCCCGCGTCACCCGCATCATCATGGATGAATCCGGCGCGGCACGGGGCGTCGAATGGGTGGATCCCCTGGGCCGGGTCCGGCGCCAGTACGCCCGCGCCGTCATCCTCTCGGCCTACACCTACGAAAACCTCCGCCTGATGTACCTGTCCTCCGATTCCCGGCACGAGAACGGCCTCGGCAACAACACCGGGCAGCTGGGCATGCACTACATGACCAAGATGTTCGGCCACGTCGATGCGCTCTTCCCGGGCACGGAGTTCAACCGGCACACCGGCCCGGCCGCGCAGGGCGTGGTCCTGGACGACTTCCTTTCCCCCGGGTTCCGTTCCCTGGACCACGGCTTCATCGGAGGCGCCACCCTCGGCGCCGAGCAGCAGGCCCTGCCGCTGCAGATCGCCCGCGAAACCCTGCCCGAGGACGTCCGGCGCTGGGGCGCCGGCTACCGCGACCACCTGAAGCTCTGGTCCCAACAGGGCGTGATTCGGATCCAGCCCGACGCCCTGCCCTACGCCTCCCATCGCCTGGAAATCGACCCGCGGCACCGCGACTCCTCAGGCCTGGGCATGCCGCTGGTCCGCGTGACCTACCGGCTGCGGGACAACGAACGCCGCCTGGCCTCCTGGATGGCGGACACGGCAACCGGGCTGCTCAAGGACATGGGTGCCACCAAAACCTGGCAGGGCCCGTACTTCACCGGCGTCGGCTCCAGCCACGACCTCGGCGGCGCCCGCTTCGGCCACGACCCGGCCGGTTCCGTCCTGGATGAACACCTCGCCGTGCACGACACCCGCAACCTGTACTTGTACTCCGGCGCCGCTTTCCCCAGCTGCCCCGGCATCAACCCCACCCTGACCATTTGGGCCATCGTGATGCGCGCGGCCGAACACCTGGCCGGCGAGCTCGGCGGCCAGCGAAAGGACCAGCCATGAGCACCGCAACGGAAGAGATCACCGGGCAGGTCACCGTCGAATACTCAGAGGACGGCCACACCGCCACCATCCTGATCGACAGGTCGGCGAAGCTGAACGCCCTCACCCTTGGACTACTCGATGACCTTGCCGCCGCGGCCCGCGAGGTTTCCGCTTCGGCGGCGCGGGTGGTCGTCGTACGAACCGCGGGTGAGAAGGTCTTCTGCGTCGGCGCGGACATCAACCACTTCGCCGGCCTCTCCGCGGCCCGGATGTGGCGGGACTGGATCGCCACGGGCCACCGGGCCTTCGATGCCCTGGCCCGCCTGCGCCAGCCCACTATCGCCGTCGTCGACGGCCTCGGGTTCGGCGGCGGCCTGGAACTCGCGCTGGCCTGCGACTTCCGCGTCATCGCCGCCGAAGCCCGCGTTGCCTTGCCCGAGACGGGCCTCGGCACGGTACCCGGCTGGGGCGGCACTGAGCGAGCCACCGAACTCATCGGCAGGGCAAGGGCCAAGGAACTCGTCCTGACCCGCCGTCAGCTCACCGGCGAGGAAGCCGTCGCCTGGGGGCTGGCCACCGCCGTCGCACCCAAAAAGGGCCTCGAAGAGGCCGTTTCGCAGCTCAGCAACGATCTGCTTGCCGGCGCCCCGCTCGCCGTGCAGCTGGGCAAGCAGATCATCGACGCCGCAGCGGACGGGGCGCCGTCCAGAGTACTTGAGGCGCTGGCCGGCGGCCTCGCAGCCGCCACCGATGACCTCGCCGAGGGCGTCGCAGCCTTCCGGGAAAAGCGCACCCCGCACTTCACGGACCACTAAATCGCCGCCCGCGAATCACACACTTTCTAAGGACACCCGAGATGGAAACCAAGAGCTACACGCTCGACGACGTCGAGCCCACCTACCGCCCGATGATCATCGACGGCGAAGACACCCAGGCCCAGGGCGGAGAGACCTTCACCCGCCTGAGCCCGGCCCACGAGGTCGAGGTCACCTCGTTCCCCAAGGGCGCCGAGGCCGACGTCGACCGGGCAGTCAGCGCGGCCCGGCGGGCACTGGACCGGGGCTGGCGGCAGTCCAGCGGCTCCCAGCGCTCCAAGCTGCTGCTGAAGGTCGCCGAGCTCGTCCGCCGGGATGCAGAGGAACTGGCCCTGGCCGAAACCCTGGAGACCGGCAAGCCGATCACCCAGTCCCGCAACGAAGTCGCCGGCACCGCCGAGCTGTGGGAATACGCCGCCAGCCTGGCCCGCAACACCCAGGGCGACGCCCACAACGCCCTGGGACCCGACACCCTCGCCCTGGTGGTGCACGAACCGATCGGCGTCATCGGCATGATCACGCCGTGGAACTTCCCGCTGCTGATCATCAGCCAGAAACTTCCCTTCGCCCTCGCCGCCGGCAACACCGCCGTGATCAAACCCAGCGAAAGCACCTCCGCGACCACGGTGATGCTCGGCCGGCTCATCCGCGAAGCGGGCTTCCCCGCCGGCGTCGTAAATATCGTCACCGGCGACCGGGTGGTCGGCTCGGCCATCGCGGAGCACCCCGGCATCGACATGGTCAGCTTCACCGGCTCCACGGGCGTCGGCAAGAGCATCGCCGCCTCCGCCGGCCGGGACCTGAAGAAGGTGGAACTCGAACTCGGCGGGAAAAACCCGCAGATCGTCACGCCCAACGCGGACTTCACCGCCGCGGTGGATGCCGGCGTCTTCGGCGGCTACTTCAACGTCGGCCAGTGCTGCAACTCCGGCAGCCGCCTGATCGTGCACCGCTCCATCGCCGATGAGTTCGCCGCCGCCGTCGTCGAACGGGCCAGGCACATGCGCGTCGGCGACCCGCTGAAGGCCGACACCCTCGTCGGGTCCCTCGTCAACGACGCCCAGCTCGCCGTCGTCGAACGCTACGTGGCCGAAGGCCGCGAAGCCGGCGCCCACCTTCTCACCGGCGGCGACCGGCTCGACACGGGCCTGGACGGCCGTTTCTACCAGCCCACCGTCTTCACCGGCGTCACGGCTCAGATGTCCATTGCCACCGACGAGATCTTCGGCCCGGTCCTGTCCGTGCTTCCCTACGACACTCTCGAGGAGGCCGTCGGGATCGCGAATTCCACGTCCTTCGGACTGTCCGCCGGCATCTGGAGCAACGACATCAACGAGGCCCTCACCGCCGCGAGGGACCTGCGCGCCGGCACCGTCTGGGTCAACCGCTGGATGGACGGCTACCCGGAGCTGCCGTTTGGCGGCTACGGCCAAAGCGGGATCGGGCGCGAGCTCGGCCGCCAGGCCCTCGCCGAGTTCAGCGAACTGAAGACCATCCAGCTCCAGGTGGGCGCCCGCCATACCCGGTGGGTCGACGCCCCCGACGCACCCCGCCGCTAATCCACAGAAACCCCGAAGGAACAACCATGACTGCCACCACCGCAACAGCCCCGGCAACCGCCGCCACCGTCCTGCCCGTCATGCTGCCGCTCACCCTCCCCACCGGTTACGAAGTGCCGGCACTGTTCCGCGAGGCCGCGTCCAAGGCCTGGAAAACCGCCTCCGCGAAACTGGACGGACTCATCACCAAACACCCGGACCGGTTCCCGCTCTACACCGAAGAAGGCAAATGGGTGGTTGACGGCGAGGCCTGGACCAACTGGTGTGAGGGGTTCCTCGGCGGCCAGCTGTGGATGCTCGCCCGACGTGCCGGCGACGCCGACCGGGCCCGCTTCCGCGGTGCCGCCGAGCACTACTCGGAGCTCATCGAACACCGCAAGGACGACGACACCGTCCACGACCTCGGCTTCCTGTTCTGGTCCACGTACCGGCGCTGGTTTGAGGCCACCGGCGACACCGCCAAGCGCGACGTCGTCATCGAGGCCGGACGCACCACGGCCAGCCGCTACCGGGAGGCGGGCCGCTACATGCCCAGTTTCCGCCAACCGGACAGCCTGTTCATCGACATCATGATGAACATCCACATGGCCCTGTACGCCGCGCAGCAGACCGGCGACCAGGACATGGCCCGCAAGGCCGTGGACCACTGCCTCACCACCCGCCGCTTCCTTATGCGCGGCGACGGGTCGGCGTCCCACGAAGGCATGTTCGACCTCGCCACCGGCGCGTTCCTGAAGCAGACCACCCAGCAGGGCTATTCCGACGACGGCTCGTGGGCCCGCGGTCAGGCCTGGGCGCTCTACGGCTTCGGCACCGTGTACCGCTTCACCGGCGAGCGCCGCTTCCTCGAGACGGCAGTGGCGGCCGCCGACTTCTACATGGAAAAGACCGGCGAGCGCCTCGTGCCGCCGAACGACTGGGAAGAACCCGCACCCGTCCGTCCGTATGAATCCTCCGCAGCTGCCGCAGCTGCCGGCGGGTTCTGGCAGCTGGCCGGCCTCGTCGAAGACCGCACCAAGGCCACAATCTATGCCGACTACGCCGTGAACATCCTCCGCCGCCTCACCGAAGACGATTTCCTGGCCAGCCCGGACGAAGAGTGGGAGGGCATGCTCAAGCACGGCAGCTACCACGAGGGCAAGGACCTGGGCGTCGATGAATCGGTCATGTGGGGGGACTACTGGTTCCTGGACACCGTTGACCAGATCCAGCAGTTCGACGAAGCCCACCGCCTCGACGCAGCCCCGCGGAGCCGGTGACCACCATGTCCTGGGAAAGCATCGACGAAGCGCCTCTGCCGGCGGCCCCGGCAGAGGCGGCGGCCCCGGACGAGGCGGTCCGGACCGACATCGCCATCATCGGTTCCGGCATGGGCGGTGGCACCATGGCCTACGCCCTGAAAGATTCCGACGCCAAAGTCCTCATCATCGAACGCGGCCGCCGCCTCCCGGCCGAGCCGGAGAATTCGGACCTGGACGAGGTCTACCTCAAGGGCCGGTACAAGAATGCCGACACCTGGTACAACGGCCGCACCGGTGTCCCCTTCAAACCGGGCGTCTACTACTGGGTTGGGGGCTGCACCAAGGTCTACGGCGCATGCCTGCCCCGGTTCCGCGCCAGCGACTTCGAAGAAACACAGCACCAGGACGGGACCTCACCGGCGTGGCCCTTCAGCTACGCCGACCTGGAACCGTACTACAGCCGTGCCGAGCAGCTCTTCCAGGTCCGCGGACAGATCGGTGAGGACCCCACCGAGCCGCTGCACTCCGAGGCCTACCCGTACCCCGCCCTGGACCACGAACCGGCCGTCCAGGACCTGGCCGACTCGCTGCGGCGCCAGGGGCTGCACCCCTTCCGGATGGCCAACGGCCTGGACGCGGGCACCCCGGAAAAGCGTGCCCTGTGCGCGACCAGCGACGGCGCCCCCAACGAAGCCGGGCTGAAGTCCGATGCCGAAAAGATCGCCATCAACCCGGCGCTCGAAAGCAACGCCACCCTGATGACGGACACCAAAGTGATCCGCCTCATCCCGGGACCGGACGGGCGCACCATCGTCGCCGCCCTCGCCGAGCGCGGCGACCGGCTCATCCGCGTCGAGGCGGACAAATTCATCCTCGCCGCCGGGGCCGTGAACTCGGCCGCGCTGCTGCTGCGATCGGCCACTCCGGAACACCCCCGCGGCCTGGCCAACTCGTCCGGACTGGTGGGCCGGAACTACATGGTGCACAACAGCACGTTCTTCATCGGCATCAACCCGTTCAAGATCAACCGCACCCTGTGGCAGAAGACGCTCGGCCTCAACGACTGGTACGAAGCCGGACCGACCAACCCGTACCCCCTCGGGAACCTCCAGATGCTCGGGAAGCTGCGCGCCAGCATGCTCAAGATGGCCCGAAGCTGGGCACCGACCTGGCTCCTGAAGGCCATGTCGGACCGCAGCATCGACATCTACCTCACCACCGAAGACCTGCCGCGGCGGAACAGCGGCGTCAGCGTCGTCAACGGCAAGATCCACGTCTGGTGGGAGCCGAACAACCTCGCGCCCCACAAGGAACTGGTCCGGCGGGTCAGCCGGGCCATCCGAAAGGCCGGCTATCCGGTGATCTTCACCGAACGGATGGGCATCGAGACCAACTCCCACCAGTGCGGAACCGCGGTGGCCGGGCACGACCCGAACAGCAGCGTCCTCACGCCCGACTGCCGGGCACACGACCTCAACAACCTTTGGATCGTGGACAGCTCCTTCTTTCCCTCCTCGGCTGCGTTGAATCCCGCGCTGACCATCGCTGCCAATTCACTTCGCGTCGCGGACAGGATCCTCGCCGGCGGCAGCTCGCCCGGCCGAAAGCGTTCAGCCGACTCCACCGTCACCAACGACAGACAGGCACTCACGTGAGCCTTAACTACGAGACAACACAAGCAGGGGCCGCCCAGGAGCCCGGGGTTTCGACCCGCGACCTGGCCCGGGCTGCCTGGGCCAGCTCCCTGGGCAGCGCCCTGGAATACTACGACTTCGCCCTGTACAGCCTGGCCTCCGCCCTCGTGTTCAGCCCCCTGTTCTTTCCTGGCAGCAACCCTGCGACGGGCCTGATCCTGAGCTTCGGCACGTACTTCCTGGGCTTCGCCATCCGGCCGCTGGGCGGCATCATCTTCGGCCGCCTGGGTGACAGGCTCGGCCGCAAGTTCGTCCTGCTCGCCACCATCCTGCTGATGGGCGGCGCCAGCACCCTCATTGGTGTCCTGCCCACGTACAACGGCTCCCCCGGTGACTGGTACGGGGCCGGCGCAGGAATGTTCGCCCCGATCCTGCTCATAGCGCTTCGGCTGATGCAGGGACTCGGCGCAGGAGCCGAGATGGCCGGCGCGTCCATCCTGATGACCGAGTACGCTCCCGCACGCCGCCGCGGATTCATCGCGTCCCTGCCCTTCCTCGGCGTCCAGATGGGCACGGTTACGGCGGCTCTGGTCTATTTCCTGCTGCTGAACACGAACCAGGCAGTCAAGATCACCGAGACCTGGCTGTGGCGGGTGCCGTTCCTGGCCAGCGTCCTCATCCTCGGCATCGCCATCTACATCCGGCTCCGCCTCAAGGAGTCCCCCACCTTCGCGAAACTCGAACCCTCCGAACAGGTCACCGAGCGGCCCCTCAGGACGCTCCTGAAGCGCTCCGGAAAGACCGTCCTGCTCGGAATCGGGCTGCGCATGGCGGAAAACGGCGGTTCGTCCATCTACCAGGCGCTCGCGATTGCCTACGTCTCCAGCGCAGCGATCGGCATCAAGGGCCCCATCGGGGCTCTCTCGCTGGTCTTCGCCGCCGCCGTAGGCGCCGCCGTCGTGCCCCTTGCCGGCTGGCTGACGGACAGGTACGGGCGGGTCCGCACGTACCGCGCGTTCGCGGTCTTCCAGCTGGCCGCCGCGTTCCCCGTCTGGTACGCGCTCAGCTTCGGTGACACCGTGCTGACCATCGTGGTCGTCTCCATCGGCCTGGGCGTCGGCACGTGGGGCATGTTCGGTTCCCAAAGCGCCCTCATGTGCGAACTCTTCGGATCACGGCAGCGGTACCTGGGCGTCTCGGTGGCCCGGGAAGGCTCCGCGGTCATCGCCGGCGGCATCGCTCCCATGATCGGTGCCTGGCTGATGTCCCTCGCGGTTACCGCCGAGGGTGGCAGCTCCGTCCAGGGTGCCGGCGCCGGCGCGTGGCTTCCCATCGCGGGATACCTCGCACTGCTGACGGCCATCACCATCGCCGCGACCTTCGCCGTTCCCGAGACCAGGGGCCGGAACCTGGAAGACCCGCGGGACGCAATCCACGAGAAGGCAGCCTGACGGACAGGATGTCCCCCGTCCGGGACATCCGCGTTGGTAAAGTCGATAGGCGGGGAGCGCCGCTTCTCCGCCTATCGACTCACCGGCAGGACTACAGCATGGCCCCGCGCATCACCCTCGAAGACGTGAGCAAGGCCGCGGGCGTCTCACGTTCAACCGCTTCGCTCGTCGTTCGCGGCAGCTCCCGCATTCCGGAGTCCACCGCCCTGAAGGTCCGCGAAGCCATGGACCAGCTTGGCTACGTGTACAACCGCCAGGCGGCCAACCTGCGGCAGAGCAGGTCCATGACCATCGGCCTCATCGTCACCGAGATCATCAACCCGTACTTTGCCGAGCTGGCCATGGCCGTGGACCAGATCACCCATGACGCCGGATACACGATCTTCATCGGCTACAGCCGCGACCTTGCCGACCGGCAGCACGAAATCATCGCCTCCATGATTGAGCGCCAGGTCGACGGGCTGCTCCTGCTCCCGGCTCCCGATACGGACCCGGAAAGGCTCGCCAAGCAGGTCAATGCCGCCAACGTCCCGGTGGTGCTCCTCGCGCGCCGGTTCGCCGGCTTCGACTACGTCGGCAGCGAGAACGTCAAGGGCGCGACGATGCTCGGGGAACACCTCTCCGCGCTGGGCTGCAGGAGCGTTGCGTTCCTCGGCGGCCGGCCCGCTCCGTCCCTCACGGAACGGGAGGAAGGCCTTCGCGGATCGCTCGAGCGCAAAGGCTGCGAACTGTGGAGCGTGGATGAGTTCCGCAGTCCCATCACCCCCGAGGGAGGCGCGACGGCGGTGGGCCGGCTCTTCGATCTGGGCCGGCTTCCGGATGCGGTGGTCGCCTACAACGACATTGTGGCCGAAGGCGTCTACGGCGAGATGCGCCGCCGGGGGCTCGAACCCGGCCGCGATATCGCCGTCGCGTCCTTCGACGACACGCGCATCGCCGCGAGGCAGGTTCCGCCGATGACCTCGGTGGCAGGCTTCCCGCAGCAGATCGGCACCACAGGCGCCGAGATGCTGATGGAACGCCTCGCGGACGGCAATTCCGAACTGCCCACGCAGCTGACCCTCATACAACCCCAGCTCAAGATCCGGTCCTCAACAGCGACCTGGCGCCCAAGGACCTAAGCCCTTCACATGCCGGCAGGGGGCGCCGTGGTCCTGCGGATGACGAGCCGCGGGGCCACGATGGCCGAAACAGCTTCCTGACGCCCCTGGATGCGCTCCACCAGCAGCTTCGCCGCCAGCGCGCCCATCTCGATGCCCGACTGATCCACCGAGGTGAGTCCCACCTGGGGCAGTGATGCCGCGAACACGTTGTCGTAGCCAACCACGGAGAAGTCTTCAGGCACCCTGACTCCGGCTTCGTGGAGCCCGGCGAGAACGCCGAGGGCTGCCATGTCTGTTCCGGCATGAACGGCAGTGGGCCGGTTCTTCCGCTGCGCCATCAGCCCGGCGGCATGCTGACCGCCCTCCTGGCTCCACCGGCCTTCCCAGACATCGATCTCGGCTTCGAGGCCGTTCCGCATCATCGCGTCTTTGTATCCCGTGGCGCGCACTACCTGAGGCATGCCGCTCTCGTTATTCTCCCTCCCGACGTGCATGAGGTGGGCAATCCGCCGGTGGCCCAGGGACACCAGATGGTCCACAATCAGCGCACTGCCCGCGATGTCATCGCTGGCCACCGTGTCGTAGGAACGGCTCGGCCCATGCCGGCCGAGGACAACGGTCGGGGTGCCGCGCGCTATATCCTCAAGGTCGTCTGCGGTGCCGAACGGGGCAATGAGGAGAAGGCCGTCCATCTTCCTGTCGACCATGGCCTCGATCATCTGCCGCTGTTGGGCAAGCCCCCTGCTCGCCTCCCCGATGAAGACCTGGTAACCGTTGAGCTCCGCTTCCGTACGGATCCCCTCGATAAGCACCGACATGAACGTGTTGTGCAGGTCCACCACGAAGACACCCAGGGTGAAACTGCTGCCGCGCATGCCGCGGGCCAGGGCGGAGGGCCGGTAGCCCAAGGTGGCCATCGAGGCTTCCACGCGCGCCTTCATGGCGCCGCTGACGCCGTAGGCGCCCCGCAGCACCTTGGAGACCGCGGCCTTTGACACGCCGGCATGCTGGGCCACGTCGCTGATGGTGGCCCGCTTCACTTGCTCCGACATCATTTCCCCCTCCAGCGTCCTCGTGGAGCCGTCCTACAGGAAATTGTAGACTGATCTACACAAATCTCTTGCGAGGATCTGTGACATGCCTTACAGTGGAAAACGTAGACCGATCTACACAATCCAAGCACAGAGTCTGGATGGCGTAGCTAGGCAAAATTGAAACGTTCCATAGGCCCGAGGGCCTGCGGGCTTTACGAGGAGGTAAAGATGGCCATTACGGGCACACGGCATTGGGCCGCCCTGGCTGGAGGCGTCACGGCGCTGGCGGTAGCGCTGACGGGTTGCGCCGGGGGCAGCACCAGCGCAGGCGGCGGCGAGAAGACCATCACCTGGCTGGTGGACAACACCGAGAACACCGTCACATACGCGGAGCAGCTCGCCAAGGACTTCACCGCCGCGAACCCGACCATCAAGGTCGAGGTCGAGACCCGGCCGCAGGGCGGCGAAGGCGACAACATCGTGAAGACCAGGCTGTCCACCGGAGACATGGCAGACGTGTTCTCGTACAACTCAGGTTCCCTCTTCCACCAGATCTCGCCGGAGCAGAACCTGGTGCCCGTCACCAGCGAGCCCTACATGGCCAACGTTTCCGACTCGTTCAAGCCCGTCGTGACCGCCGGCAAGGAGATCTACGGCGTCCCGGTCGGCACCGGCAACGCCGGCGCGGTGCTCTACAACAAGAAGGTCTACGAAAAGCTGGGCCTGTCCGTTCCCAAGACCTGGTCCGAGTTCCTGGCCAACAGCCGCAAGATCAAGGAAGCGGGCATCGACCCGATCATCCAGACGTACCAGACCACGTGGACCTCCCAGCTGTTCGTCCTCGGCGACTTCGCCAACGTGGCCAAGGCGGACCCGGACTTCGCCGCCAACTACACGGCCAACAAGGCCAAGTACGCCACCGATCCGGCGGCTGTCAAGGGCTTCGAGCACCTCGAGGAAGCCGCGAAGGCCGGCCTGTTCAACAAGGACTTCGCCTCCGCCACCTACGCCCAGGGGCTCGAGAAGCTGGCCAACGGTGAGGGCGCGCAATACCCGATCCTGAGCTTTGCCCTGCCGGAGCTCAAGGTGACCTTCCCGGACAAGCTCAACGACATCGGCCTCTTCCCGCTTCCGGGCGAGGACGCGTCGAAGAACGCCCTGACGGTCTGGCTGCCGGGCGGCGTCTACATCCCCAAGTCCACGAAGAACCTCGATGAAGCCAAGAAGTTCCAGGCGTTCATCGCGAGCAAGGCCGGCTGCGACTCCCAGACCAAGGCCGTCGGTGCCAACGGCCCCTACCTCGTCAAGGGCTGCGACCTGCCCGCGGACGTGCCCGCCGCGGTGAAGGACATGCTCCCGTACTTCGAGGACCAGTCCAAGAACAGCCCCGCGCTGGAGTACCTCTCCCCGGTCAAGGGCCCTGCCCTCGAACAGATCACCGTCGAGGTGGGCTCGGGCATCCGGTCCGCCAAGGACGCCGCCGTCCTCTACGACGAGGACGTCAAGAAGCAGGCCAAGCAGCTGAACCTGCCCGGCTGGAACTAGCCTCCTAACCCAACCCGCCGTCCGGGCCGCCTGCCGGCCCGGACGGCCCCTAGGAAGATTCCCATGACAGTCAACACCGCACCGACAGTTTCGGCCACGCGCCCGCGCCAGGCCGTGCAGCCCAAGCGCCCCAAGGGGAAGTCGACGTACCCCTATTGGTTCTACCTTCCCGCTGCCGTCGTCTACACGGCCCTGTTCCTGATCCCGACCTTCGCGTCGTTCTTCTTCAGTTTCACCCGCTGGACCCTCACGGACTTCACCTTCATTGGCCTGGACAACTTCGTCCAGTTCTTCCAGGAGCCGGCCCTCCTCAAAGGCCTGACCAACACGTTCATCTACGGCCTCGTGACGTCCGCCCTCAAAGTGGTCCTGGGCATGCTGCTGGCAGTACTGCTGACCTCCCAGATCATCGCCCGCGGCTACCTCCGGTCCGTGATCTTCTTCCCGGTACTCCTGAGCAGCATCGGCGTCGGCATCGTCTTCACCATCCTGATGGACCCATCCAAGGGCATGATCAACAAGGCCCTCGAGGTCATCGGGATCCAGGGGCCGGCCTGGCTCGTGGATCCCGCCTGGGCGCTGCTCTCCGTCGCCCTGGTGGACGTCTGGAAGGGCGTGGGCCTCGCCACCGTTATCTACATCGCCGGCATCGTGTCCATCCCGCAGGAGTACTTCGAGGCCGCCAAAGTGGACGGCGCCAGCTCGTTCCAGAGCTTCTTCAACATCACCCTCCCCCTGGCCCGACCGGCCACGGCAACGGTGATCATCCTGTCCCTGATCGGCGGGCTCCGCTCCTTCGACCTGATCTGGGCCATGACCAAGGGCGGCCCGGGCTTCACCTCGGACGTCATCGCCTCGGTCATCTTCAAGCAGTACCAGGCCGGCTTCTACGGCCTGTCCACGGCGGGCAACGTCGTCCTGTTCCTGATCGTCACCGCGATCATCCTGCCCCTGTCCATGTTCCTGAACCGCAAGGAGGTCGACCAGTGACCACCGCACTCAAGCGCTACGGGCTGGGCGCCCTGGCCATCGCCGTCACCGTCGTCGTCTTCATCGTCCCGCTCGCTTTCATGGCGCTCACCGCCGTGAAGGACCGCCGGGAGGCCGCCAAGCTCGACTTCTCCTGGCCCACCACCTTCAACTTCCTCGAGAACTTCCAGGACGTCCTGTCCGCCCGCAAGTTCATGCTCGTCACGGCCTTCATCAACAGCACGATCCTCACGGTGGTAAGTGTCACCGTCCTGGTGATCCTCGCCGCGATGGTCGCCTGGATCCTGCAGCGCCGCCGGTCCCGCTGGAACGGAGTGGCGAACTTCCTCATCCTCTCGGGGCTGATCATCCCGCCCGCCGTGGTCCCCACCATCTGGGTCCTGCAAAGCATGGGCCTGTTCAAGACCCTGCCGGGCCTGATCCTGATCGAAGTGGCCTTCGGACTGTCCTTCTGCGTCATGCTCTTCCGCGCCTTCATCGCCTCCATCCCGAAAGAGCTCGACGAGGCCGCCGTCATCGACGGCTGCGGCCCGGTCCGGCTGTTCTTCCGGGTCATCTTCCCGCTGCTGCGCTCCGTTATCGTCACCGTGATCGTGGTCCAGTCCGTGCACATCTTCAACGACTTCCAGAACCCGCTCTACTTCCTCCCGGGCGACGCCAACGCCACCGTGCAGCTGACCCTGTTCAACTTCCAGAGCCAGTTCACCACCAGCTACAACCTGCTGTTCATGAACATCCTGCTGATCACCATCCCGCCGTTCATCATGTACCTGTTCTTCAACCGCCAGATCGTCGCCGGCATGACCGCCGGCGCCGTCAAGGGCTGAGCCCCAGCGCCAGCAGGACTAACCGCCAGCAGGACTAACCGCCAACAGCACCGGGCCGGATACGGCCAGCCAGTCGAAACCCCAGAAAGAGACTTCCTCCATGCCTGCCACCGTCCGACCCGTGACTTTTGAACACCTCCCCGGCGCCCTCGGCATCGGCACCCCGACGCCCCGGATCTCGTGGAAGGCGAGCGCCGAGGCGGGCTGGACGCAGGAGGCCTACCAGCTGACGGTGGCCACGCCCGAGGGCACCTGGACGAGTGAACGCGTTGACTCCCCGGAATCAGTGCTGGTTCCCTGGCCCGGCGCTCCCCTGGCCTCGGCGCAGCGGGCAGACGTCAGCGTCCGCGTCTGGGGCGGCGGCCAGGAGGAGCCGAGCGAATGGAGCCCGGCCGCCGCCGTGGAAACCGGCCTTCTGAACGCCGGGGACTGGACGGCCACAGCGATATCCCCGGGCTGGGAAGAGGACGCCGATGCCGACCGGCGGCCGCCGCTGCTGCGCCGCGGCTTCACCCTCCCGCGGCCGGTTGCCTCGGCCCGGCTCTACGTGACCGCCCACGGCCTGTACGAGATGGAGCTCAACGGATCGCGGGTCGGCGACGACGCCCTGGCGCCGGGCTGGACCGTCTACGGCCAGCGGCTGCGCTACTACACCTACGATGTCACCGGCCATCTCGCCGAGGGCGAGAACGCGCTCGGCGCCTGGCTCGCCGACGGCTGGTACCGGGGCCGCATCGGCTTCAACGGCGGCAACGCGAACCTTTACGGGGACAAGATCGCGCTGCTGGCGCAGCTGCACGTCACGCACGACGACGGCTCCGTCACCGTTGTCGGCACCGACCAGGGCTGGAAGGCGTCCTTCGGCCCCATCCTGTTCAGCAGCCTCTACAAGGGTGAGATTTTCGACGCCCGGGAGCTGGCGGCAGGGTGGAGCCGGCCCGGGTTCGACGATTCGGGCTGGCAGCCCGTCGTCGGCGTCGAGCGCGATCCCGCAACCCTGGTGGCCCCCGAGGGGCCGCCGGTGCGCTGCACCGGTGAGATGCGGCCGGTGACCGTCCGGACCTCGCCGTCGGGGAAGGTCCTGCTCGACTTCGGGCAAAACCTGGTGGGCCGGCTGCAGATCACCGTCAGCGGACAGGCCGGGTCCGTGGTCACCCTCCGCCACGCGGAGGTCCTCCAGGACGGCGAGCTCTACACCCGCCCGTTGCGGTTGGCCGACAGCACCGACCGTTACACCCTGGCCGGTGCCGGCACGGAAACCTGGGAGCCGCGCTTCACCCTCCACGGCTTCCGCTACGCCGAGATCGACGGCTGGACCGGCGGGGACGTCGCCGAGAACGTGGTGGCGCGCGTCCATCACACCGATATGGAACGCACGGGCTGGTTCGAGTGCTCCGATCCGGACCTGAACCGGCTCCACGACAACGTGCTGTGGAGCATGAAGGGCAACTTCGTGGACATCCCCACGGACTGCCCGCAGCGTGACGAAAGGCTCGGCTGGACCGGAGACATCCAGGTCTTCACCCCCACCGCCAGCTTCCTTTACGACTGCTCCGGCATGCTCTCCTCCTGGCTGAAGGACGTCGCCGCCGAACAGCTGCCCGACGGCACTGTTCCCTGGTACGTCCCGGTGATTCCCGGCGGCAACTACTGGACCCCGATCCGCCCGGGCGCAGTCTGGGGCGACGTGGCCGTGCTCACGCCCTGGGCGCTGTACGAGCGGTTCCGCGATGAAAAAGTCCTGGCCGACCAGTACGCGAGCGCCAAGGCCTGGGTGGACCTGCTGGACAGCCTGGCCGGCGACAGCCACCTGTGGGACACCGGTTTCCAGCTGGGTGACTGGCTTGATCCCACCGCCCCGCCGGAGGACCCCACCCAGGCCATGACGGACAGGCACCTCGTCGCCTCCGCGTACTTCGCCTGGTCGGCCCGCCACCTCGCAAAGGCGGCCGGCGTGCTGGGCAAGGCCGACGACGAGCTGCACTACCTCGAACTCGCCCGCGCCGCGGCGGATGCCTTCGCCTCGGAGTACATCCTGCCGGATGGCCGGATGACCAGCGACGCGCAGACCGCCTATGCCCTGGCCATCGTGTTCGGGCTGTACCCGGACCAGGAGCTGGCCCGCATGGGCGGCGAACGCCTGGCCCAGCTGGTGCGCGAGGGCGGGAACCGCATCGGGACCGGGTTCGCGGGAACGCCGGTCATCTCGGATGCGCTGACGGCCGCAGGCGCCGTGGACACGGCCTACGACCTGCTGCTGGAGAAGGAGTGCCCCTCCTGGCTGTACGCGGTGAAGCAGGGCGGCACCACCATCTGGGAACGGTGGGACTCCATGCTTGCCGACGGAACCATCAACCCGGGCGAGATGACGTCCTTCAACCATTACGCGCTCGGCGCCGTGGCCGACTGGATGCACCGCGTGGTGGCCGGCATCGCGCCGCTCGAGCCCGGCTACCGCCGGATCCTCTTCCGTCCCCAGCCTGGCGGCGGCCTCACCTCTGCCTCCGCCCGGCACGAGACCCCCTATGGGACCGCCTCCATCTCCTGGCGAAACGCCGACGGCGGGCACAGCGTCTCCATCGAGGTGCCCACCGGAGCCACTGCCCGCGTTGAGCTGCCGGGCCAGGAGCCCCGGGAGGTCGGTTCCGGCCGTTTCGAATACACCGTCGCCCAGATTTCCTAGGCTAGGCTCGGCCTAGGTTTACAGATCACCGGACCCCGCAAAGGACCCGGTGCAACTGCTCCAGCGCCTGGGTGACCGGGTGAAGTTCATCCACATCAAGGACGGCCCGCTCACCACCGACACCAAGGCCCAGCAGCCTGCGGGACAGGGCCGGGTGCCCGTCCTGGAGGTCATCGCCGCGGCCACCGCCCTGGAAGTCGGAGTGGTGGAGTTCGACGACTACTCCGGTGACATCTTCGACGGAATTGCCCAGAGCCTGGCCTACCTGCTGGCGGCGGAAGCATGAGCCGCAGCAGATCCGTCGGCGTCGCGGTCATCGGCGCCGGCAACATCAGCAAGCAGTACCTCGACAACCTGACGGTCTTCCCCGACCTCAAGGTGCACATCATCGCCGACCTCTTCGAGGAGGCCGCGGCGGCACGCGCCAAGGAATACGGCATACCGGCATGGGGCGGGGTGGACGCGGCACTGAATCATCCCGACGTCGAAATCATCGTCAGCCTGACCATTCCGGCCGCCCATGTGGAGGTGGCCACCGCCGCCGTCAACGCCGGAAAGCACGTCTGGACCGAGAAGCCGTTTTCGCTGGACCGGGCCTCGGGCCTGGCGCTGCTGAAGGCGGCGGATGCCGCCGGACTACGCCTTGGCTGCGCCCCGGACACAACCCTCGGCGCCGGGCTCCAGACCGCCCGGCTGCTGATCGAACGCGGCGACATCGGGATGCCGCTGACCGCCCTGACCACGTTCCAGACGCCGGGTCCGGAATCCTGGCACCCCAATCCGGCGTTCCTGTTCCAGCACGGCGCCGGCCCCCTCTTCGACATGGGGCCCTACTACATCACGGCGCTGGTCCAGACGTTTGGCTCCGTCCGCAAGGTGGCCGCCGTCGGCTCCAAGGCCAAGGAAGTCCGCGTCATCGGCTCCGGCCCCAAAGCCGGGGAAGAATTCGCCGTCGAGGTCCCCACCCATGTCAGCGCCATGGCGCAGTTCGACGGCGGGGCCTCCTCGCATAGCGTGTTCAGCTTCGAATCCCCCGCCAGCGCATGGGCTTCGTCGAAATCACCGGCACGGAAGCCACGATCTCGCTGCCGGACCCCAACTACTTCGACGGCGACATCCGGCTCTGGCGCGCGGGCGACGAGGACTGGCCCACTATTCCGGCGACCGGCCCCGCCAACGGCCGCGGCATGGGCGTCCTGGATGTGGCACGCTCAATCCGAGCCGGCGTCCCGCACCGCGCAACCGGAAGCCACCCTGTAGCAACGCCGCAGAGCGCCTGCCGCGCCGAGCCCGGCAACACGTGCGCTGCTCAGGCGCTGTCTCTTATACACATCTAGATGTGTATAAGAGACAGGCCGCGGCCGGGCGGGCTTCCTGGCCCGGGCGCGGAAGCCGCCTGCCGGGGCGGGCTGGTGGTTCTCCCATGCCTGCGGGACGGCGGCATGCTCCGCCGCTTGGGGCGTTGCGTTCGGCCGGCTGGCGGAGCACAGGTCGGTGACCAGCCCCGTCCCGGCACACTCGCGCACGGCGGCGATGCCGGCGGCGGCCCCGCGCTTGTCATCGAAGGCGGCCGACACGGCGAGCACTGTACCGTCGGAGGCCTTGAGCCGGAACCGGAAATGCGACTCCGCGTCCACGAACACTTCAAACTTGCCGGCCATGGCTGTCCTTCCGGTCTGGGGCGGCTCCTCCGCGAGCCTCCCTGCCGCGGAGCAGGTCCGAACGCCTCGCTGTGTCCGGCTCCCGCTGGTCTGGTCGAACGGCCTCGAACGAGCCGTTCATCAACTGCTAAAAGTCTGTCGCGGACGCGCATGGCCGCACAAGGCTTCGCCTGTAAACCATAGGTAAATTGCATGCAACGGCCCGCCGGCAAACCATCGACTCCGCCCGACCGTTTGGCGCCGCGACCGCCCGACCTGCAAAGACCGGCGGGAACGGACTATTCTTGGCGGTGAAAGACCTGTTGCTCCCGTTCGGCGCAACTCGATTCTGCCCGACGGGGCCGATGTGGGGATCTGAGGCACACCATGGACACTGCGCATGCCGCCCCGCAGATGTTCCCGTTCCAGCGGGGCAGGATCCATGGCTGATTCCGACGCTTCCGCGGCCGCCCGCCCGGCCGGCGGGAACCTCTGCAGACCCTTCCTGGAACAACTCCCCGTGGCCGGTGCTGCCGTCTCCATGTTCGGCGGGGCGGCGGCCGAGACCTTGGTGTGCGCGAGCGACACGCTGGCGGCACGCCTGGATGAACTGCAGTTCGATCTGGGGGAAGGTCCCAGGTGGGAGGCTCTCCAGACGCGGCTCCCCGTCCTCGTCCCGGACGTGCGGCACACCCACCCGTACGTGTGGCCGGTGTTTTCGAAGGCGCTCCTGGAGACGGAGGCTGCGGCGTTGTTTGTCTTCCCGGTTACCGTGGGCGCCTTGGACCTGGGGGTGGTGGAACTTCACCGCATGCAGCCGGGGAACCTGAGCCATGCCGACTATTCAACCGCAGCGATCCTCGCCGGCCAGACCGCATGGCACCTGCTTCGACGGGTTCTCCAAGTGAACTCGCCCGACAAAGACCCGGCACTGGAAGCCGCCCTCATGTCGAGGCGGGAAATCCACCAGGCAACGGGGATGGTACTGGCGCAGTCCGGGGCGAGCGCCGCGGATGCCCTGCTGTTGCTGCGCGCGCATGCGTTCGCCAATGGAATGACGTTGCGCGAAACGGCTGATGCGGTTCTGCAGGGCCTGCTCAGTTTTGCCCCGCAGAATGACACACGCGGCAACCCGGGCCTGCGATAAAATGGGCACATGGTGACCACAAGCCGCGCTGAGCGCGTCAGCGCGGCCTTCGTAAGGATCACAGACACGCTAGTTGGTGACTACGACGTTCTGGACTTGCTCCATGCCCTCGTCGAGTCCTCCGTCGACCTGCTCGACGCCGCGGCTGCTGGCCTGCTGCTGGCTGATCCGCATGGCCAACTGCAGGTGGTGGCCTCCACCAGTGAACGCAGCCAGCTGGTGGAGATCCTCCAGCTGCAGGCCGGCAGCGGGCCATGTGTGGAAAGCTACCAGACGGGAACACCCGTGGCCCTGGAGGACATCCGGTCCCTGAACGGGCGCTGGCCCGAATTCCAAGCAGCCGCCCTCTCCCAGGGCTTCCGTTCCGTTCACGCCGTACCCATGCGCGTTCACGGCAAGACCATCGGAGCGATGGGCCTGTTCGGTGAGCACCCCGGAGCCCTGAGCCAGGAGGACGCCGCCATCGGCCAGGCGCTGGCGGACGTCGCGACCATCAGCATCCTGCAGGAGCGCACCCTCCGGGAATCAGCCCTCGTCAACGAACAGTTGCAGCGCGCCTTGAACAGCCGGGTCCTGATCGAGCAGGCCAAGGGCGTCATCGCCTACACCGCCGGGGTGGACATGGAAGAGGCGTTCAGGAGGCTGCGCACCTTTGCCCGCGCCAACAACCAGACCCTGCACGACACCGCGTCGCAAGTCATCGGGCGGACGCTGAATCTCTAGCTGACGAGTTTCGCCAAGACCTTTTCAACTCGCTGAGCTTCCCTTAAACTTTGATTGTTGCCCCAGACCCTGGCAGCGCTCTTTTGTAGCGCCATACCAGGAGGAGCCAATAAAATCCACGGCAACCAGAAGCTCAATGCGGTGCGGCATTGTCGTTTTCGAGCAGGACTGCGGGCCAACCGGCCTCCGCGATGCCACCTCCAGGAGCATAACCACGAAATATGCGCCTCCGTGCCAATCGCCTGCACCATCTGCAACCCACGGTGGATCCCCCACCGATCACCAGCCCAGGGCCATGAACCACTCCAAGGGCTGCCCAGAATTTGCGACCAAGCGTGATGACACAGGAGATGCGCGATCCACAGCGACAGGCCAGCGCAGTGGAGCGGGATGGAGGCCGGCGATGACTAGCGAAGAAGCTATCCGGGCGGTTGAAGAAGCTGCCGCGACGTACACATTCCCAGATTTTGAACACGAGCATTCTGCTCCCGAGCTGCAGGCTGCCGTGGCGAGGGCGGTCACCCGCGGCATGCCCATCAGAGACGTGGCCGCCGCGGCCCACATGACGGCGCTGGAGGTTCTCGACGCCGCCGACGCCCTCACGTATCACCGGGCGGCAGCTGCGGACATGCAGCGGTCCATGCGATAGCCAGGGCCGCTCCCGGCCGCTCCGCGAGCGGCGGCCCGGCCGGCACGTGATGTGCTGTGCCGTCCGGACATACTGCTCCGTCCGGACATAAAATGGGGGTGGCTAAGGAGCAGTCGGAGATGGACGGCAAGATTCATCATTCGGGGCTGGTTTTCCCGCGTGGAACGCCGGCAAGCGGCCCGTGCCCGCATCCGCCGAGCGCGGCCGGGAGAGACGTGAAGGCGGCATCGGCTCGGCGCCTCCTGACGGCACTCATTGTTTGCCTGGCCGTCCTCCTCGGCTTCGTCCCCGCGGCACCCCGCGCGCAGGCCATTACGCTGAACGGCCACGATATCTCCTGGCCCCAATGCCCGACGGCGGTGGGCGGCTTTGGCCTACCCCTTCCGCCCGCCTCGTCACGATTCGTGGTTATCGGCCTGACCAAAGGGCTGCCCTTCACCGAAAACCCGTGCCTGGCCAGCCAGGTGGCCTGGGCAAGGATGAACGGGAAGCCGGCGCAGGCCTACACCATGGCGGCCTTCCCCACGCCGGCGCAGATTGTCGCCCACGGGGCCCAAGGGCCGTGGGCTTCCGCCACCCGGGCCGGACAGTTCTCCAACGTCGGCTACGCGGAGGCACGCTTCGCGGTGGCCAGCCTCACCCGGGCCGGATTTGCGCCGCGGATGGTGTGGATCGACGTGGAGCCCCGGCCCGCCCAGCCATGGCCCACCGCCACGGCCCTGCAGCAGCGCGAGAACCGCTACATCATCGAGGGCAACATGCGGGGCCTGCGCGACGCCGGATTCTCGTACGGCGTTTACTCGTTCGCCTCCGGCTGGGCTAGCATCACCGGCTCCTGGCGTCTCTCCGGCGTCGCGGTCTGGGCCACTGCAGGCCGCCTCGATTTCCCCTCTGAGGCTCTGGATCTCTGCCGGAAAGCCAGCTTCTCCGGCGGCCGGGTCTACCTTTCGCAGTGGTACGACGATGCGCGGGATTACGATCTGACCTGCGACCCGTACGCTTTCACTCCGCTGCCCGTTCCGGCCTCCACCCTGTCCAGGGCGACGGCAGACTTCAACGGGGACTGGAAGAACGACGTCCTCGCCCGGGTGACCGCCACAGGCGATCTGCGGATGTATCCCGGGACGGGGCTGGGCGGCAGGCTTCCCGGCATCCGCATCGGCAATGGCTGGAACGTGTTCAACTCACTTGAAACACCAGGCGACTTCAACGGCGACGGCCCGCTGGACGTCCTTGCCCGGGAAACTTCCACCGGAAGGCTGTGGCTCTACCGCGGCAACGGGACCGGCGGATTCCTGCCCCGCATCCAAGTGGGCAACGGCTGGAACATCTTCAGCGCCATTCTGGGCCCGGGCGACTTCAACGGCGACCAGCGCGTGGACGTCCTTGCGCGGGAGAGCATCACCGGAAGGCTGTGGCTATACCCGGGTAACGGCTCCGGCGG
Source organism: Arthrobacter sp. KBS0703 (assembly GCF_002008315.2). Classification (NCBI taxonomy): domain Bacteria; kingdom Bacillati; phylum Actinomycetota; class Actinomycetes; order Micrococcales; family Micrococcaceae; genus Arthrobacter; species Arthrobacter sp. KBS0703. The sequence goes on from NZ_MVDG02000001.1 coordinate 3,768,185, forward strand.
ATTCCTGCCACGTGTCCAGGCGGGCAACGGCTGGACCATCTTTAACGCCCTCGTGGGTCCCGGCGACATGAATAACGACGGAGCCGCAGACGTGCTGGCCCGGGAGGCGGCCACCGGGGATCTCTGGCTGTACCGCGGCAACGGCACCGGCGGATTCCTGCCCCGCGTCCGGGTTGGCAACGGCTGGAACACCATGACCGCCGTCGTGAGCCCAGGCGACTTTAATGGCGACCGCAACCCCGACCTTCTGGCGCGCGACGGCGCCGGCGTTCTGTGGCTCTACCCCGGCAGTGGCTCCGGCACATTTCTTCCAAGGGCGCAGGTGGGCCCCGGTTGGAACGGCCTGGCACCGATTTTCTAGTCCGGCCGTCGTCGGCCTGCCGGGCGCGCAGGCACGGCCGCAGCTCTTCAGCGATCGCCATGCTGACAGCAAACCAGTAATCGAGGGGTCGCTATACCCATCTCAATGAGGGGTATGCGCCGGCAACACAACAACGTTTTTCCAAGCCCTCCCGCACACAGTGGTTGCGCGGGGCAACGACAAGCGCAGCCGGTTCCCGCAGGCAATAGCTTCCCGGTGCAGAAACCGCCGGGCAGGACCTTCATTGATCGAACCCGGGGCCAGCAGGCCATCTTTTTCTGCCCCGTGAAGGAGGCGCATACCCATGTCAGAAGAATCCGCAGGAACAACCAATGTGTCCCGCCGTACGCTCTTGCGGCTGGGTGCCGCCGGCGGGGCCGGAGCCGCACTCGTTGCGGCACAAGGCTGGGCCGGTCCGCTGCTCGCGCAGAAGGGCCTGCTCTCCCCGGACGGCGCCTTCGCCGCCTCGTCCACCGCACTCGGTGATCTGTTGTTCTACATCGAGGCATTTCCCACGAGCCCGCTGATCCTGACCCCGTTCAAGGACCAGCTGCCCATACCCAAGGCCCTGGCCCCGACGCCCGCGGTGGGCGACAGCTTTGTCAAGGGCTACACCGAGTGGAACGAGCCGCCGGGACCCGGCCAGGGCCAGCAGAACTCCATGAGGAATGAACGGCACCAGATCTGGCCGAGCCAGATCGGTTCGCCCGACCCCCTCGTGTACAAGATCGACATCCTGTTGCGGCAACATGCCTTCACCACGTCCCAGGTGCTGCCGATTGATGCCAACGGGCGGCCGACGATCTCCTTCGATGAGAAGCGCAAGTCATACCCCGCCGGCACCAAGCGGACCCTTCCGCTCAGCACGATCTACGGCTTCAACGGGACGTTCCCGGGACCGATGATCAACGCCGAGTACGGCAGGCCGGCCCTGGTCCGGTTCGAGAACCACCTGGACGAGAACCCGCTGAACCTGGACCGCCAGGACTTCGGCTCGCCGGACTGGTCCTTCCTGACCCACCTGCACAACGGTCATACCGCGCCCGAAAGCGACGGCAACCCGCACTACTCGATGACCGCCGGACCCAAGTATGAGGGATACCTGCCGAAGACGTTCTGCGACAACCTGTACCTGAACTGGCCGGCCGGCAACGACGACCGCGAGAAGCAGAGCTTCTTCTGGTTCCACGATCACCGGATGGATCACACGGGTTCCAACGTCTATAAGGGCATGGTGGGGCTCTACCCCATCTACGACCCCAAGAACGGCATGGACATGGGCGACGAGCGGCAGGGTCTGCGGCTGCCGGGCGTGCGCAAGGACAACCCGGACGGGTCCTTCGACGTCGACTACGACATCCCGCTGGCCTTCTATGACTGCCGGCTCGACGATGGCGTCACCATGCACAAGGACATCCACGATGTGCACGGCGACTTCCCGGACGCCAAGAACCCGGCGAAGCACCCGGAATGGTGGGGCAAGACCTTCTACAAGCACTTCCCCAGCCACGGGTTCGTGGGCGACATCTTCACCGTGAACGGCACCGCCTATCCGGTGATGGAAGTGAAGCGGCGCAAGTACCGTTTCCGGTTCCTGGACGCCTCGATTGCCAGAATCTACGAGTTCAAGCTGATGAGCTCCACCCAGGGCCCCAAGACCTCCGCTTCGCTCGGCTACAAGGGCGACGAGCTTGAAGGACAGTACCGGATCCCGGATGCCCAGCAGTGCATGCAGTTCACCCAGATCGCCTCTGACGGCGGGCTCCTGCCCTTTCCGATCAAGCGGGATTCGTTCGAGCTGTGGCCTGCCAAGCGCCGCGAGGTTGTGGTCGACTTCAGCCGGTACCAGGACGGCACGCCCACTACCAAGGGCGACGTCATCTACCTCACCAACGTCATGAAGATGCCCAATGGGCGGATGTGGGCCAACTCGTCCCGGTTTGCGCCGGACCCTGCCTACAAGGTGCCGATGATCAAGATCGTCATCGGTGACGACGCGCCGGACGACAGCGAGATCCCCGTGAAGATGCGCGACCTTCCGCCGCTACCGTCCAACTGGCAGAGCATGCTGGACAACCGCCTTATCTTCGAGGTGGAGCGGGGCAGCGCCGGCGGTGAGACCGAATGGCTCATCAATGGCAAGCCGTTCACACCAAACACCGTGGCGGCAAGCCTCAAGAACCGGGCCGGCCGCACGCCCCTGGCGCAGCAAAAGAAGAACAGCTTCAACCTTTGGGAGATCCGCAACGGCGGCGGCGGCTGGGTGCACCCCTTCCACCTGCACATGGAGGAGCACCGGGTGGTCATGCGGGGCGGCAAGGACGTCACCCGCGGCGGCGACAAGTCCCATCCGGACGACGTCTCACGTGAGGACCTGGTGGCATTGGATCCCGGCGAGTCCACGATCGTCTACCGCGGGTTCCGGGACTTCGTGGGACCGTACGTGGCGCACTGCCACAACCTCGCCCATGAAGACCATGCCATGATGTTCGGCTGGGAGATCACGCCGTGACCACCCAGCAGGCGAATGCCACCACCGGAACGGGCGCCCCCACGCGGGGGCGCCCGGCCGTCCCGTGGCCAACCGTGGGGCTCCTCGCGGCGGCATTGTCCTTCGCCGACGGCTTCTGGATCATGTCGATGCGGGGTGCCGTCGGTGCCATCGAGCGCACGCAGGAGCCCTTCCTGGGCTGGCTGCGCGAATCAGCCGCCGCCGTGCCGGTATTCATGGTGGCGGTGCTCGCAGCCCTAGCACTGGCAGTGCGCTGGTTCGGCCCCGAGCCGTCCAGGCCGCGGACCGTGATAGCCACCGGGCTGCTGGTCGCGGCGGCAGGCACGGTGGCCGGGGTCGTGGAGAGTGCGGCCAGTTCGGCGTGGGACTACGTCCTGCAGCTGCGGCTCATGGAAGTCATGCACCACAATTCGACGGCCGACGCCACGGCAGAGCTCGGGCCGGCGACTCTCGGGCTGCAGTTTGCGGCCCTCGGCTACGGCAGCGCGATCATCCTCGCCACCAACGTGGTGGTGGTCGGCTGGCTGGTGGCTATCCGCGGGGGGCGCCTGAAAGCAGGAGCCGCACCCCTGTCTCTTATACACATCTAGATGTGTATAAGAGACAGCCGGCCGGCGCTTGACCACCGCAGGCTGGTTCTGGCGGCCGCGCTCTTTGGCGCGGCAGCCATCCACGCCGCCGTCATCCCGGAGCACCTGGACCATTGGACCGAGGCCGCAGCCTTCTTCCTGGTCCTAGCCCTGGCGGAGCTCGTCGTGGGCATCACCCTGCTGCGCGCCGGCCGGCGCACCAATGCCCTGTCTCTTATACACATCTAGATGTGTATAAGAGACAGGTCTCGGTCCTACCGCTGTGCGTCTGGGCGTGGTCCCGCACCACGGGGCTGCCGTTCGGTCCCGGAGCCGGCATTCCCGAACCGGTGGGCGTGGCCGACGTTGCCTCCTGCGTCCTTGAACTGGGCGCCGTGATGCTGGCCGCCGTCCTGCTGCGCCGCAGTGCCCGTTCCCGGGCCGGCAACGGTTCGGAACCTCCGCCAGCCTCTTCCCATATCCGCTCGCTCACGGTGGTGGCAGCGATCGCCGTGGGCGTCATCGGCCTCACCGGAACGGTGCCGGGCTGGTTCGGCGATGCGGGCGCCGGGGACATCACGCACAGCACCACCCATTAGGAACGCGTTTGCTGAAGCCCGGCGACGGCGGACCCCGGTCTGGGGGCCGCCGTCGCCGGTATGACAGCCGTCCGGCGGTGACATGCATTTAACGTGAGCGAAACCTACGGCAGTTCTCCGCGCTCTATGTTGTGTGGACAACGGCATTCGTCGGTCTCAGCAAGATGCCTCACCCCGATTACGAGTGGAGTTCCCGTGAACGCTGGAGATGTTGCCTGGATCCTCGCAAGTTCCGCCCTGGTCTGCATGATGATTCCCGCCCTGGCCCTCTTTTACGGTGGCATGGTGGGATCGCGCCGGATCCTAAACATGATGATGATGTGCTTTGGCGGGGCCAGCCTGGTGGCAGTGCTGTGGGCCCTGTTCGGTTACTCGTTGGCCTTTGGCAATTCCGTGAACGGCCTGGGCCTGATCGGGGACATCACCCAGTACGCCGGCATGGAGCCCGTGCTGGCGGATAATCCCGATCAGGCCTTGCCCACAGCCCTTTTCGCTGCCTTCCAGCTGTTCTTTGCCTGCGTCACCACCGCCCTGGTGGCCGGAGCGGCCGCAGGCCGGATGAAGTTCGGCGCCTGGATGGTGTTCGCCGGCGTGTGGGCCACGCTGGTGTACTTTCCGATTGCCCACTGGGTGTTCGCGTTCAATTCTGCCGACGGCTCAGTAACCGGAGGCTGGATCGCGAACGGAATCAAAGCCATCGACTTCGCCGGCGGAACAGCGGTGCACATGAATGCCGGCGCCGCGGCACTGGCCCTCGCCCTGGTTCTGGGCCGGAGTTCCGGATGGCCCAAGATGGAGCACACCAAGCCGCACAGCCGGCCCCTGGTGCTGGTGGGCGCAGGCCTGCTGTGGGTCGGATGGTTCGGATTCAACGCCGGTTCCGCCCTGACCGCCGGGCACTCCGCGTCGGTCGTTTTCCTGAACACGGCCGTAGCGGCGTCTGCCGGACTCCTGGCCTGGGCGGCGGTGGAGCGGGTCAGGCACGGAGCAACCACCAGCATGGGCGCGGCCTCCGGACTTGTCTCGGCACTGGTGGCCATCACGCCCGCCTGCGGTGCCGTCAGCCCGCTCGGTGCGGTGGCCATCGGCGCCATTGCCGGAGCCGTCTGCTCGCTGGCCATCGAATGGAAGTTCCGGCTCGGCTTCGACGATTCCCTGGACGTCGTCGGCGTGCACCTCGTGGGCGGCATCATCGGCACGCTCCTGATCGGCATCTTTGCCACCGGCAGCGCGCCGAACGGCGTCAGCGGCCTGCTGTATGGCGGAGGGCCGCAGCAGCTGGGCATCCAGGCCCTCGCGACGGTGGCGGTGCTGGCGTATTCCTTCGGCCTGACCTGGATCATCGCCAAGGTCATGGACGTCACCATGGGACTTCGCATCCACGAGGAGGACGAACTGCGTGGCATCGACCTGGCCGCCCACTCCGAGTTTGCCTACCTCACGGACGAGGACCCGGTAAACCTGGGGTCCGCCGTCCGCGCCTAACAGCTCCGCCGCACGGGCTGGACTTGCCGGACCACGGTCCGGTTGAACCGAGAGCCGGATACCGATAGTTTGGTCTCAGCCCCTCCGCATTCCCCCATGTGCGGAGTTGCTACTTAGGAGAACCCCGCGCAGGGACACTTGCGCGGGGTTCTTCGCTGTTTGCCGCGGCTGCCCGGGCCGGCGGAGCGGAGAGACGACCCGCAAGGAATCCGCCGTCAGCCCGGCAGGTCCTTCGTGAACGCCAGCGGCCCGATTGTCTCGGGGTCCGCCGCCAGGTCAAAGTGCGGCGTGTACCCCGTGTTCAGGTACAGATGCTTGGCCTCGGGCTGGCGGGGGCCCGTGGTGAGGTAGACGCCCCGGTACCCGCGCGCTGCCGCGAGGTGCTCCAATTCGGCCAGGACCCGGCGGGCAAGGCCGCGCCGCCGGTGCGCCGAATGCGTCCAGATGCGCTTGAACTCGGCCGTCTGCGCGTCGTACCGGCGGAACGCTCCGCCCGCCACGGATTCCCCGTTCTCCTGGATGATCAGCAGCGCCCCGGCCGGCGCCTGGAATTCCGCGGCCGGGTATTTGTTGAGTTCCTCGGCGGCCGAGCCCCGGCCGAACAGGTCGCCGTAGCGGGAGTCATACTCGACGGCGAGCTCGTCCAGGAGCAGCCGGACCCGCGGGTCGTCCATGGGCAGTTCCAGGACGGTGAAGGCGGCGGCGTCCGGCCGCGGCGGAGCGGTTTCGAGTTGCATGTTCAGGCCTTTCCGACGGCGGCGGTGACGGTGGATGACGGAGTGAGTTCGGCCAGCGCGGTGAGGATCCGCCGCGCCAGGGCATCGTTCTCGCGAAACGGCGCCGCGTTGGTGCCCGGGCGCGCGAAGGCGCCGGCGCCCCACCCGGAGGTTCCGGGCCCGACGCCGAACAGCCGGTTTTGGGGGTGTCCCCCGCGTCCCACGAGCTGGTGCGCGGAGGAGACGAGGAGGCGCCCCGTGGAATGTGCGCCGTCCGCCGTGAGCAGGTGCTGCTCGGTACCGAGCCCCGCGGCATGCAGGGAGCGGAGCAGCGGGTTGGCGGACTCCGCCACAGACGGTGCGGGCAGCCGGGCCTCGATGAACGCCGTGGCCCGCACCGTGAGGCCGGACTGCGGTGACGTGGCCACGAACTGCCCGGCCTCCTCGTCCGCGGCGACGCTCAGCCCCGGGCCAAGGAACTGCAGCAGCCCGGCCCGGTGGACCGCCAGCATCTCCCGCAGCCGCCGGGGCGGCGGCCCGGAATCCACGAAGCTGAAGAATCCGTGCCACCAGCCGTGCACGTCCTGCTGCGACCGGGCGTTCAGCCGCTCGGGCGGAACGATCCGGCCCAGGTCCATGTAGACCTTGAGCAGCGCGATGAACAGCGCCAGGGTTTCCGGATGGTCGGGGCCCGTCCGGAGCTCAAGGTCGTGCTCGACATACGCGGCGACGGCGTCCTGCACTTCGCGGTGGCCGGCGAACTGCCGCCCGTCGAACGGCCGGTCCAGGCGCTCAAGGTCCAGGTGCAATGCCGTGTCCGGGACGGCCTCCGCCACGAGTTCCCGGCGGCTGGCGCTGTACCAGTCCAGGGCGGCAAACCGGCGGGAGAACTCGGCCCAGCCCATGGCGGCCCTCCCGCTTTGCCCCGTGGACGCAGGGCTGCCGGTCAACAGTTCGCGGTAGTAGCCGTAGCCGGCATCCTTCGCGATGAGCGGCCACAGCTGCGTGCGGAAATCGAGCTCGCCGTGGCGCGCCAACAACGCGTCAACGGCCTCCGCCGTGAAGAACCTGGGATTCCCGGCCGGTTCGCCGCGGAGGGCCGAGGAAATCTTGGAATGGTAGGGAACGCCGCGCCGTGATCCGGCCCAGAGGCGGGGTTCTGCCCCGGACGGCACGTAACGGAGGCCGCCGTCGGGCGCTTCTTCAAAGCGGCCGCCGCGCCCTTCCATCAGCAGCACCAGCAGGTCAACAAAGGCCAGCCCCATCCCGGAGACAATCACGTCCTGCCCGGGGGCCACGGCGGAATAGTCGATGTCGGTGGTGTAGCTGGGAGCTGCATGGAACCCGCCGTGCCGAGCGGCGAAGTCCACCCAGCGCTTCGAGCGGGCGTCCGGCTGGGAGTCCGTGTGCCCCAGTGCGGTGACCACGACGTCGGCGTGCAGCTGTCTCTTATACACATCTAGATGTGTATAAGAGACAGGCCGTACCCTGCGCCGTCGGGTTCGGCGGTCAGCGGTTCGACGGCGACCGCCGTGTCCCGGTGAACGGTGACCGTGACGCCGCTGCCGAGGGCGCGGACTGCCCGCCGGTAGAACCACTCAAGGTACTTGCTCTGCAGCTGCCGCGTGGGAAACGTGGTGCCGGACAGCGAGCGCAGCTGCTCCAGCAGATGCGGCGGCAGCGGCGGAACATCGGTGATGGAGCCGTCCAACACGCCGGCGGCCCAGCCGGCGAGTCCCGGGCCGTCCACTGCCGGGCCCTCGCAGAGCACCGACGTGTCGGTGAACATGGTGACGTCCGCGGCCGCCGAGTTCAGCATGAGCCCGGGGTCCTGGTCGAAGCGCCAGATCCTGCCGGAACCGGGCTCGTACGGTTCCACCACGTGGACGTCCAGGGGCCCGGCCGCCAGCTCGGGCCTGTTGGCGGCCAGCCGCTCGAGGATGCCGGCGGTGCGCGGACCGCCGCCGATGAAGACCACGGACGGGTGCTGCGCTGGCATCGGGAACTCCTGTTCGGGACGGGCTCGGAGCCCTCAGGCTAGGGGGCGCACGGGGCGCCGGTCGAGGGGCCTGGTCATGGCCGTTCACCCCGCGTAACGGCGCGTAAATCCGCGCAAGAATTCGTCTCATGACGCCCGGATAAGCCGGATGAACGAATGCAACTTGCCGCTTTGCCGGACGTCTGCGGCCCACCTAGATTGGCAGCCATCCAACCCCGAAAGACCAAACGAAGAAGCGAGGTGGCGTATGAGTTCAGCAGCAACCACGGTGCCGCAGTCCGCACCGGAGCCGGCGTCTGCTGCGCCAGCCGCCGCCCAGGGCGACCCGGCAGGAATTGCACCCGAAGCCGCAAGCGCATCCGGCCCGTCCGGCAACACGTCCGGACCGTCCGGCGGCGTGCCCGCATCACGAAAGCCGGCCGCCGACTACGCGGACTACCCCCTCGTCGCTGGTCCCCGGCCCTGGCGCTGGGTGGGGACCGCCGTGGTGGCGCTGGGAGTGGCCGTGGTGGCATGGTCGCTGGCCACGAACCCGCGCTGGGAATGGGGCGTGGTGGCTCAGTGGTTCACCGCGCAGTCCGTGGTGAAGGGCGTCGTGGAGACCCTCAAGCTCACGGCCATCTCCGGCGTGCTCGGGTTTGTCCTGGGCTTCATCCTGGCCCTCATGAGGATCTCGTCCTCGCCGCTGCTGCTCTCCGTGTCCTGGATGTTCTCCTGGATCTTCCGGTCCACTCCGCTCCTGGTCCAGATGCTGCTCTGGTACAACCTGGGCTACCTCTACGAGAAAATCAGCCTCGGCATCCCGTTTACGGACATCAGGTTCTTCGAGGTCCAGACCACCACACTGATCAGCCAGTTTGCGGCAGCAGGGCTCGGCCTGACCCTGAACCAGGCGGCCTATTCCGCGGAAATCATCCGCGGCGGCATCCTGTCGGTGGACCAGGGCCAGCTTGAGGCGGCGGCGGCCCTGGGCATCCCGGCGTGGCGGAGGTCCACCCGGATCGTGCTCCCGCAGGCCATGCGCGCCATCCTGCCCAACGCGTTCAACGAGATCATCGGGCTGGTCAAGGGCACGTCCATCGTCTACGTCCTGGCCTATTCGGAGCTGTTCTACACCGTGCAGGTCATCTACAACCGCACCCAGCAGGTCCTGCCCCTGCTCCTCGTGGCCACGCTCTGGTACGTCGTGATCACCTCGGTGCTCAGCGTTTTCCAGTACTACATCGAGCGGCACTACTCCAAGGGCGCGGTGCGCACCCTGCCGCTCACCCCGCTGCAGAAGGCCCGGAAATTCTTCGCCACCCACGCCACCGTCAGGAGCCTCCGATGAGCACCGCCACCCTTGCACCGCCCGCCACCCGCGGGCTCGTGGAAATCACGAAAGTCCGCAAGTCCTTCGGCGCTACCGAGGTCCTCAAGGGCATCACCCTGACCGTGGAGCCCGGCGGCGTGACGGTGATCGTGGGCCCCTCGGGTTCGGGCAAGTCCACCCTGTTGCGCACCATCAACCACCTGGAGAAGGTGGACGGCGGGTTCATCGCCATCGACGGCGAACTGGTGGGCTACCGCGTCCGCGGCAACAGGCTCCACGAACTCCGCGAAAAGGACATCCTGCAGCAGCGCACCGAAATCGGCATGGTGTTCCAGAACTTCAACCTGTTCCCGCACCTGACCGCCCTGGAAAACGTCACCGAGGCACCCGTGGTGGCCCAGCGTCCCGGAAAACCGCGCCCCTCCAAGGCGGAGGCCCGCGAGCGCGGCCTCGAACTGCTGGACCGGGTGGGGCTCAAGGACCGCGCCGGCGCCTACCCGCGCCAGCTCTCCCTGTCTCTTATACACATCTAGATGTGTATAAGAGACAGGCCATCGCCCGGGCGCTCGCGCTGGATCCCAAGATCCTGCTGTTCGACGAGCCCACATCCGCCCTTGACCCCGAGCTGGTCAACGAGGTGCTGGACGTGATCCGCGGACTGGCCAAGTCCGGGACCACCCTGATCATCGTCACGCACGAGATGGGCTTCGCCCGGGACGTGGCGGACACCGTGGTGTTCATGGACCAGGGCCAGATCGTGGAACAGGGCGCCCCCAAGGACATTTTCACCAACCCGCAGGAAGAACGCACCCGGAGTTTCTTCTCCAAGGTGATCGAACCCGCCTTCAACATCTAAGGACCTCCCATGGCACTCCCTCCCCGCCCGTCCGCAGGCAACCAGTCCCCCGCCAAGAAGCCCGCTGGAACCCGGACCCGCGCGCTCGCGGCGCGTCCCGCCGTCGTACTTTTCGGTGCAGCCGCGCTCATCGGCACCGCGGCGCTGGCCGGCTGCTCCGATCCGGGGGCGGCCGCCTCCGGTTCCTCCGGCTCTGGAGGAAATCCGGCCACGACGGCAGCCCGCAACGGAGTCGTGTACAACACCTCGCCGGACCAGCAGCGGATCCGCGCAGCGAAGGATGCGGCGCTGGCCGCGAAGGTCCCGGAGCTGATCGCCAAGGACGGCAAGCTGACGGTGGCCACCACGGCCGGTTCCATCCCGCTGTCCTTCCACGCCACGGATGACAAGACGCCCATCGGCTCCGAGCTGGACATCGCCCAGCTCGTGGCGGACAAGCTGGGCCTGGAGCTCGACATCCAGGTGACCTCCTGGGAGAACTGGCCGCTGAAGACCCAGTCCGGCGACTTCGAGGCCGTCTTCTCGAACGTGGGCATCAACAAGGACCGGGTCAAGCTGTTCGACTTTGCCAGCTACCGCGCCGCCTACATGGGCTTCGAAGCGAAGAAGTCCACGTCCTACGACATCAAGGGCGCCGATGACATCTCCGGCCTGAAGGTTTCGGTGGGCTCCGGCACCAACCAGGAGAAGATCCTGCTGGCCTGGAACAAGGAGCTCGAGGACAAGGGCAAGGCCCCGGCCACGCTCCAGTACTACTCCTCCGACGCCGACACCATCCTGGCGTTGTCCTCCGGGCGCACAGACCTGAACATCGCGCCGTACCCGTCCACCACGTACCGGGAGAACACCCGCGACGACCTCAAGATCGTGGGCAAGGTCAACGCCGGCTGGCCGTCCGAGACGCTCGTGGCCGCCACCACGCTGAAAGGCAACGGCCTGGCGCCCGTGATCACGGACGCGCTGAACTCCGCCATCAAGGACGGCTCCTACGCCAAGGTGCTGGACCGCTGGGGCCTGTCCGAGGAAGCCCTGCCGGAGTCCAAGACCGTCACCGAGGCCAACTTCGCGGCAGCGCAGTCCGGGGCCGCAAAATGAAGTTCCAGGTCCTGGACATCATTCCGCACCTGAAGAATCCGGTGACCGGCGGGATCGTCTCCACCGCCGACCGGCTGAACCAGGTGGTGCAGACCGCCCGGCGCGCGGAAGAGCTCGGCTATGACAGTTTCTCCGTGGGCGAGCGCCATGCCGGTGAGTTCATCTCGTCCTCGCCCACCACCGTGCTGGCCGCGATCGCCGCCGTGACCCGCACGATCCGGCTGCAGAGCGGCGTCACGGTCCTGTCCGTCCTGGACCCGGTGCGGGTGGCCGAGGACTACGCCACGATCGACCAGCTCAGCCGGGGACGCCTGGAGCTGGTGGTCGGCAAGGGCAACGAGGTGCTGCAGTACCCGCTGTTCGGCCTGGACCTGGCCGACCAGTGGGACCTGCTGGCCGAAAAGTATGCGCTGCTGCGCCGGCTCTGGCGGGAGGAGCACGTCACATGGTCCGGCCGCTTCCGCGCACCCTTGAGCGCAGCCAGCACCACGCCGCGGCCGTTCGCCGGGGCGCCCCGCGTGTGGCACGGTTCCGCCACCACGCTGACCTCCGCCGCGCTGGCGGGACGGTGGGGGGATCCGCTGTTCACGGCGAACGCCATCCAGCCGCGGGAAAACTACAAAGCGCTCATCGACCACTACCGGGAGGAATACGCGCGCCACGCCCATGACCCGCGGCACGCCTACCTGGGCTCGGGCAGCGGCGCCGGCGGCGTGTTCCTCGCGGACACCACCCAGGAAGCCAAGCGCCAGTTCGGCCCCGTGTACGAGGCCCTCACGGCAGCCCGCAACGTCCCCGGCAACAATTCGCCGTTCCGGGACATCGACCACGCGGTCGCCGAAGGCCCCGCGCTGGTGGGAAGCCCGGAACAGGTGATCGACAAGATCCTCAGCTACCACGGGCTGTACGGGCACGACCTCCAGTCCATTTCCCTGCCCACCACCCTTCCGTTCGAGCAGCAGCTGGACATCCTGGAGCGGTTCGCGCTCGAGGTCATCCCGGCTGTGCGGGCCGCAGCGCCCACCACCTTGTGGGAGTCCGCGGACCCGTTCGGCGGCCGTCCCGAGTCCGCGGGAGCCACCGAGCCGGACGCGGCCGCCACCGTCAGCGCCGACCACGACAACTACAGGAGCGATCATGCCCACGTCTACGCACACTGAAACCGCTCAGCCGGCGGCCGTCTTCGCCGCCGAATGGAACGAGTGGCATGCCGCCCACGAACGTCACCGGGCCGACCCGCACGGCTTCCTCGCCGTGACCCATCTTCACTGGCTGGGCGCCGAGCCTGCCCGGCTGGATGGCGTTCCCGGCACCTGGAGCGTGGCGGACGACGCCGTCACTGTGGTTCTGGAGCCCGGCGAAAGCCTCCTTCGCGACGGCAAGGAACTGAACCCCGACGGCGGCAGCGTCACCGTTGCATTCGGTCCGATCGCGGACCGGGACGGCATCAACCTCACGGCCGGTGCCGCCGTCGTCGAACTCGCCAAGCGCGGGGGCGAGTACATCGTCCGGCCCCGGCACCCGGAGAACCCGCTGCTCAGCGGATACCGCGGCACGCCGGCCTACGCGCCGGATGCGCGCTTCGCCGTGGGCGGGACGTTCGTGGCCTTCGACCAGCCGCGCCCCACCACTGTGGGTGCCGCCGTCGAAGGCATCCGGCACGTCTACGAGGCTCCGGGCGAGATCCGCTTCCGCCTGGACGGCCGGGACCTGACCCTCACGGCGTTCAACGGCCACGCGCCCGGCACCCTGTCCGTGCTTTTCACGGACCAGACCTCCGGCAAGACCACCTACGCGGCCAACCGTTCACTCACGGTGGGCGCCCCGGGCCGGGACGGCCGCGTGACCCTGGACTTCAACCGGGCGGTGAACCTGCCGTGCGCCTACACGGACCTCGCCACGTGCCCGCTTCCGCCGGCCGAAAACCGGCTGCCCGTGGCCATCGAGGCCGGCGAACAGATTCCCTCCGAAAGGCAGGCCAGCAAGTGAGCACTCCCCCGATTCCCGCCCGGCCGGGCTTCATCGCCCTGGAACTCGACGGTGACGGCGCGCACCCCGCGGCGTGGCGCAAGGCCCGGCATGCCCCCACCGAGCTGCTGGACGGAACCCGGATCCGGACCACGGTGCTCGCCGCCGAGTCCGCCGGCTTCCACGTGGCAACGTTCGCGGACGGCCCCGTCACCGGGGGTGCCCAGTCCGGCGGCCGGGACATCGCCGGACGCCTGAACGCCCTGCAGCGCGCGGCATTTGCCGGTCCCGTCACCAGCTCCATCGTCCTGGTCCCCGAGGTGGACACCGTCTACACCGAACCGTTCCACGTCTCCACCCAGCTCGCCAGCCTGGACTACGTGTCCGGCGGGCGCGCCGGCTGGCTTGTTGCGGCGTCGGGCAGCGCGGAGGACGCCGCCGCCGTGGGACGCGAGGCCGTCGGCGCGGAAGGACTCGCACGGGAGGCCGCCGATTCAATCGAGGTCAGCCGCCGGCTCTGGGACTCCTGGGAGGACGGCGCCGTGATCCGCGACGTCGCCACCGGGCGCTACCTCGACGTCGACAAGCTGCACTACGCCGACTTCGCGGGAGAGAACTACTCCGTCAAGGGCCCGTCGATCATCCGCGGCCGCTCCAGGGCCAGCTGCCCGTCCTGGTGCCCGCCGGACTGCTGACACAGGAAGTCGTGGCGTCCGGGGCTGCCGATGTGCTGCTCGTATCCGCGCCCGGCGCCCGAGCTGCTGGCCGCCGAGGTCGCCGATGCCCGCGGCGCCGTCCGGTTCCGGGCGGCCACCGCCACCGCGGCCGGCGCACCGGCCATCCTTGCCGAACCGGCGGTCATTGCCGAGCTCGACGTCGTCCTCGACGCCCGCGGCCAGACCGCCGCGGCCCGGCTCGCCGAACTGGACGCGCACACCCCGTGGCAGAGCCGGAGGGCGCGCTTCGTCGGCACCGCCGCCGGGCTCACGGAGCTGCTGGCCGTCCTGCTGGAAACGGCCGACGGCGTCCGGCTGCACCCGGCCGTCCTGGACGTGGAGCTGGAGGAACTGGCCCAGCTGGTACTTCCGGCGCTGCGGCGCCGGGGGCTTCTGGCTCCGGTCCGGCCGGGCGTCAGCTTCCGCGAGCTGCTGGGGCTTCGCCGCCGGCCAGCCGCTATGCCGCCGTTCAGCCTGCTGCGGAGTCCGGCGATCAGCCGGCCGCGCAGTCCGCCGTGCCTTCCGGCGCCGAAATCTAGGGAGAAAACCATGACTGAAACACCTATCGGCGGCGGTTTCGTGCCGTCCGGCCAGCTGCAGCTCGGCGTCTTTTTCCAGGGCGTGAACTCGGGGACCATCTGGAAGTCATCGGAATCCGGCTCCCAGACCGACTTCGAGTCCTTCCGCCGGATCGCCCAGACCGCCGAGCGGGGCCTCTTCGCCGCGTTCTTCCTCGGCGAAGGCCTGCGGCTCCGCGAGCACCTCGGCAGGCCCCACGCCCTGGACGTCGCCGGCCGGCCGGACGCGCAGGCCATGCTCGCCGCCCTGGCCTCCGTGACCTCGCACATCGGCCTGGTCGCCACGCAGAACACCACCTACAACGATCCCGCGGACCTCGCCCACCGGCTGTCCACCCTGGACCTGCTCTCCGGCGGACGGGCCGCCTGGAACGTCGTCACCACGGACAATGCCTGGACGGGGGCCAACTTCCGCCGCGGCGGTTACCTGGACCACGCCGACCGCTACGTCCACGCCGAGGCGTTCGTGCAGACGGCCAAGCGGATCTGGGACTCCTGGGAGGACGGCGCCGTCGCCGCGTCGCAGGGTGCCGACTCCTGGGCTGCCCCCGGTTCCGCCCGGATTGTGCACCACGAGGGCCAGCACTACACCGTGGACTACCGCCCCAGGCTGCCGCGCAGCGCGCAGTTCCGGCCCGTCCTGTTCCAGGCCGGCGATTCGCCGGACGGCCGGGACTTCGCCGCCCGGCAGGCCGACGTCATCTTCTCGGCGCACCCCAAGTTCGACGACGCCCTCGAGTTCCGCCGCGACATCGTCCGGCGCACCCTCAAAGCGGGCCGCGGCGCGAACGACGTCAAGATCATGCCGGCCAGCGAATTCATCCTCGCCGCCACGCCGCAGGAGGCACGGGACAAGAAGGAATGGGTGCGGAGCCTGCAGATCGGCCCGCAGCAGGCCCTCGCCTACCTCGAGCAGTTCTGGGGGCGCGAACTCCAGGACTTCGATCCGGACGGACCCCTGCCCGCGATCGATCCCGTGGTGGAGGAGTCATCCGAGACCCGCGGCAGCGGCTTCCACGGCGCCAAGGCCCGGCAGCTGGCGGACCAATGGCGGGCCGAGGCAAAGGAAAAGGGCCTCAGCATCCGGCAGTTCGTCTCGGCCAGGACCAGCCGCGTCGACGCCACGTTCACAGGTTCCTACACGGAGGTGGCGGACAGGCTGGTGGACTATGCACGCACCGGCGCGGTGGACGGGTTCAACATCTCGCCGTGGCTGGTCCCCACCGGCCTGGACGACCTCGTCAACCACCTCGTCCCCGCACTCCAGGAGCGGGGCATCTATCCCGCCGAGTACGCCGGACGGACGCTGCGGGAAAACCTGGGGCTGGGTTCCCCGCGGAGGGCGGAAGCCGCCGTCGGACTGGAGGTGTGAGCGCGTGGACAGGGCCGGCGCGGCCGCAGGTACCGAAACGGCGGACGCTGACACCGCCGGCAATGACACCGCCGGCATCATCGGGCTGCTGCTGACCCTGCGCGAACAGCCCATCTAACGCCAAGCGCACGGGCGTTCCCAAAGGACCGTTGACGCGCAGGGTCTCTAGGACCATTATTCTCCTAGACGATGGGGGGCGCTAAGGCACACGCAATGGAGCCGCGCCGTGAACGTTGATTCAGTCCAGAAAGTTTTCGTTGGTCACCTCGGAGAAAATCTGAAGGTAAATCCGCGCGGGGCGTTCCTGGGAACCCGGGAACCGACCCGCCTGAACGTAGGCCGATGGCGGTGGCGCCCCGGCTGGATCCACAAAGAAATACCGGCCCCGCAGTCTGCGCGGCAACGGCCATGATGGCCGCGGTACTTCGATGGGTTATGCAGTTCCGGCTCTTGGTTCTCGTGGTGGCAGCAGGCGTCCTCGCCTACGGGTTCACCGCGCTGCCGGGCATGTCCGTGGACGCCTATCCGGAATTCGCCCCGCCACAGGTTGAGATACAGACCGAGGCCCTGGGACTGTCTGCCGCGGAGGTCGAACAGCTGATCACCTCCCCCATGGAGGCCGACCTGTTGAACGGCGTGGCCTGGGTGGAAGCCATCCGGTCCAAGTCGGTTCCGGGCCTGTCCTCGATACCACTGGTGTTCAAGCCGGGGACTGACATGTTCCGGGCACGCCAACTGGTGGCGGAACGCCTGACCCAGGCCAGGGCCCTGCCGAACGTTTCGGCCGCACCGGTCCTCATGCAGCCGCTGTCATCAACCAGCCGGGTCATGATGATCCGGCTCACATCCAAAGACATATCGGCCATCGACATGTCCGTCCTGGCCCGGTGGACCATGAAGCCCGCACTTCTGGCCGTCCCCGGAGTCGCGAACATCTCCATCTGGGGACAGCGCGACCAGCAGCTCCAGGTGCTCGTGGATCCCGCGCAGCTCGAGGCAAAGGGAGTGACGCTGGACCAGGTCATCAGAACCACCGGAAACTCCGTGTGGGTGTCACCGCTGAGCTATCTGGAGGCGTCCACACCCGGCACCGGCGGATTCCTGGAGACAGGACATCAGCGGCTTGGCGTCCAGCACGTCCTTCCCATCACCACACCCCAGGACCTGGGGAAAGTCAGCCTCCAGGGCACATCCCACAAATTGCTCCTGGGCGATGTCGCCAAGGTGCAGACAGACCATCAGCCGCTGATCGGTGACGCCCAGGTGGGCCCGAACGCTGAGCTGCTGCTCGTGATCGAGAAGTTCCCGGACACGAACACCGCTGACGTCACGAGGGGAATCGATGAGACCCTGCACGGACTTCAGCCCGGGCTGCAGGGCGTGGTCGTGGACACCAGCGTGTACCGCCAGTCGTCATTTATTCAGGACGAGGTGGGCAGCCTCGGCGACGCGATGCTCGTCACGTTGCTCCTGATCGGGGCAATGTTTGGATTCGTTTTCCGTTCATGGCGCACGGCGCTCATCAGCCTGATCGCCATTCCGCTCTCGCTCATCGCGGCAGCCCTGCTGCTCTCCCTGCGTGGCGGCGGACTCAACACCATGGTCCTGGCCGGCATGATCCTCGCCCTCACGGTCATCATCGGCGACGTGACCGAAGACCTCACCGGCACCATCAGGGCCCACCGCACGTCACGCACAGCGGATACCGGGGAGCCACGAAGCAACCTGCTGGTTGGGGCCTTCCAGGCGGTTCGGACGCCGCTGGTCTACTCCCTGCTGATCATCGCACTGAGCGTCCTGCCGGCGTTCTTCGTTCCGGGTGAGAACGGCGCGATGTTCGGACCCCTGGTGCTCACCTACCTGCTGGCACTGGCCGTCTCCATGATTGTGGCGTTGACCGCCACCATGGCCCTGGCGTTCCTCCTGCCGGAATCCTCCTCCCGGAAGCGGGAAGGCCGGGCCATGCAGCGCCTGCGCATCCGGTACGGGCGGTTCCTGGCACGCCGGAACGGCAAGACCTGGTGGGCTTTCGCCGCCGTCGCGGTCATCGCCCTGGCCGGACTTGCCCTGGCACCCGGGCTGGTCACCGATAAGCCTGTGGTGCCCGTGCTCGCAGACAAGACGCTGGTAGTTGAGTGGAAGGCGATGACCGGCACGTCGGACCAGGAAATGACCCGGATCACCGACGCTGCCGCGCGCGAACTCGGGGCCCTGCCCGGAGTCGCCACTGTCGGAACGGAGGTGGGGCGCGCGATTACGTCCGACCATGTGGGTGACGTCAGCTCCGGCGAGATTTGGGTGACTGTGGCCGCGGATGCGTCTTACCGCAACACCGTTAGCGCCATCCAGAGGGTCGTGGACGGCTACCCCGGCCTGACCGGGAAAGTCTCGACATACCCGCAACAGAAGATCGACCAGATCCGGGAAGCCGCCGACTCCGGATTTGCGGTCCGTGTATACGGCGTGGACATGGCTACCCTCCGCCAAAAGGCAGAGGAGGTGCGGCAGGTCCTCGCACACACGGCCGGTGTGGTGAACCCGCGTGTAGATGCGCCCAACGAACAACCCACCGTCGAGGTCAAGGTCGATCTGGCCAAGGCCCAGAAGGCAGGCGTCGTTCCCGGTGAAGTGCGGCGCGCGGCTGCAGCCCTGCTGCAGGGCATCGAAGTGGGCAACGTCTACGAACAGCAGAAAGTCTTTTCCGTGGTGGTGAAGGGAACACCGTCCACCCGCAACAGCGTCACCAGCGTCCGCGATTTGCTGATCGACACCCCCAACGGCGGCCATGTGCGCCTTGGCGACGTCGCCGGGGTCAACGTGGTGCCGAACGAAGCCGTGATTCTTCACGACGACACGTCACGGCGCGTTGATGTGAAGGCCGACATTCAGGGGCGCGCGTTGAGTGATATCCAGCAGGACATCGAAAGGGGCATCCAGGCGATCCAGTTCCCGCTGGCCTACCATGCCGAGATCCTCACCCAGTATGCCCAGCAGCAGTCCGCTTTCCAGTGGTTGTGGCTGCTGGCGGCCGTGGCGGCCTTCGGCATCCTGGTCCTCCTCCAGACCGCGCTGGGAGGCTGGCGCCTCGCCGCCGCAGTCTTCCTTGGGCTGATCGTTTCCATGTCCGGTGGCGTCTTTGCCGCCTCGCTTGCGGGCGGAACCAATTCCCTGGTGGCAGTGATCGCGTTCTCGGCCGTCCTGGGAATCGCAGCCCGCAGCTGCCTGCTTCTCGCCGGCGAGGTGCGGAACCTCCGCTCCAGGGCGGGTGCCACTCCCGCGCCGGCCGACGTGATCCGTGCCGCGCGGCATCGGTTGCAGCCGACCCTCGCCTCCTTTGTGATGGCGGGCCTGGCCTTGCTGCCGCTGGTTCTTCTCGGCGGAGCGACCGGTGCCGTGGTCATCCAACCGCTCGCAATCATCATCTGGGGCGGCCTTCTGACAACCGCCCTCTACACCCTCTTTGTCCTGCCCGCCACACTGCTCCGCTTCGCGCCCGACCAGGCACCCGCGGACGGCATTTTTGGCGAACGCCGGGCAGCATCTGAAAGCCGGGATCCGTCATGATGGGGAAATCGCCGCGGCCGTGCCGCCTACTGGTTCTACTCGCCCTGGTCCTCCTGGCGCTGACCCTGCCCGGCTGCAGCCAGCCGTCGGCGGAGGCTACCACCGCCGGCGACGCCGCTGCTAGCCTTCAGGAGATTCCGGGATCCGACGTCAAGCGCATCGTCCTCACCGAGCATGCGCTTGGGAACATCGGGCTGCAGACCTCCACGACGTCAGCGGATCCGAAGAGCGGGAAACTCAGTGTTCCGTACCTGGCCATCCTGTACGACAGCCAGGGAAAGACGTGGGTCTACACGAATCCCGAGCCCTTGGCCTTCGTCCGCCAGCCCGTAACCGTGGTGCGCATCGACGGGGAAGTCGCCCAGCTGAGCGGCGGCCCGGCGCCGGGCACCAAGGTGGTCACCCTCGGGGCCGAGGAACTGTTCGGCGCAGAGCTGGATACGGCGAACTGACATGCGCTGGATCATAGGAATCAGCCTCAGGTTCCGAACGATCGTCGTTGCGCTGGCGTGTGTGGTGATGGTGCTGGGTTCCCTCCAGCTCAGTTCTGCGTCAATCGACGTCTTTCCCGAATTCGCGCCGCCACGCGTGGAAATCCAGACTGCCTGCCTTGGTTTGACCGCGCAGGAAGTCGAGGAGCTGGTCTCGGTGCCCATCGAGGCATCCCTGAGCGGCATGCCCGGCCTCGACGAGCTCCGCTCGAAATCCGTGCCCCAGCTTTCCTCGATCGTGCTGGTGTTCAAACAGGGCACGGATCTGCTCAACGCCCGCCAGCTTGTATCGGAACGCATGGCGTCGGTGACGGCGGCGCTGCCCACCTGGGCCGCTCCGCCGGTGATGCTGCAGCCGTTGTCGTCCACCAGCCGCGTCATGAAGATCGGCATGACCTCGTCCAACCGGTCCATGATCGAAATGTCCATGCTGTCCTACTGGACCATCCGGGCCAGGCTGCTCAGGGTCCCGGGCGTGGCCAACGTGGCCATTTGGGGCGAACGGCTCCAGATGCTGCAGGTCCAGGTCCAGCCCGAGCGGCTCAAAGCCCAGAATGTCTCGCTCAACCAGGTCATGGAGGTCACCGCCGGAGCCGTGGACGCGGGGCTGCTTCAGTACTCGCCCGGAAAGTTCATCGGCACCGGCGGCTTCGTCGGCAGCCCGAATCAACGGATGAGCGTCCGCCATGTCCAGCCGATCACCAGCCCCGCTGACCTGGCCCGCGTCACCATTCGGGAAAATCACGGCGTCGCGCTCCATCTGGGCGACGTGGCACGGGTCGTCGAGGACCACCAGCCGCTGATCGGCGACGCGGTCATCAACAACGGGCACGGGCTCATGCTCATCGTGGAGAAGCTTCCGTGGGGAAACACGCTGGACGTGACGAAGGGGGTCGAGGAAGCCCTTCACGAACTCCAGCCGGGAATGAGCGGCATCACCTTTGACACCACCATCTTCCGCCCGGCCAGCTTCATCGAGGAGGCGATTTCCAACCTGAGCCTGGCCCTGCTCCTGGGCTGCCTGCTGGTGGTCATGATTCTCAGCGCCTTCCTGTTCCAATGGCGCACCGCGCTGATCAGCCTGGCGGCCATTCCGCTCTCCCTGCTCACGGCCGTCATGGTCCTCTACGCCACCGGCAGTTCGGTGAACACGATGGTCCTCGCCGGGCTCGTCATTGCGGTGGGGGTCGTCGTCGACGACGCAATCATCGACGTCGAAAACATCATGCGCCGGCTGCGGCAGTACCGCGCCCGGGGCAGCGACGAATCCACGGCGTCGGTGGTCCTGAAGGCCTCGCTGGAAATGCGGAGCCCCATTGTCTACGCGACCCTGATTATTGTCGTGGCCGCCTTTCCCATCCTTTTCTTGGACGGGCTGACAGGCGTCTTCTTCAGGCCACTGGCCGTCTCCTACACCCTGGCTGTCATGGCGTCGATGCTGGTGGCGCTGACAGTGACGCCCGCCCTGGCGCTGATCCTGCTGGGCCGGGCAAAACTGGAACAACGCGACCCGCCGCTGGTCCGCGTCCTCAAGCGCGGATACCATGCCGTCCTGTCCCGCATCATGAAACGGCCTCGCTACGGCTACCTCGGTTTCGGAGCACTGGCGGTTGTGGGGCTTATGGCCGCTCCCCTGCTAGGCCAATCCCTGTTCCCCACGTTCAAGGAACGCGACTTCCTGATGCACTGGGTGTCCGAGCCCGGCACGTCGGCGGCAGAGGAATACCGCATTGCCCAGCGGGGCTGCGAGGCCTTCCTCAAGGTGCCCGGTGTCCTCAATTGCGGGACGCACATCGGGCAGGCTTTCCAGGCGGACGAAATAGTCGGCGTCAACGCCGGCGAACACTGGATCAGCATCGACCGCCACGCCGACTACAACAAGACAGTGGCAGCGGTCCAGGAAGTCGTCGACGGTTACCCGGGCCTGCACCGTGACGTGCAGACGTACCTGAAGGAGAGGATCGAAGAAGTCCTGACCGGCGCCAGCGAACCGATCCTGGTGCGCGTCTACGGGGACGACCTCAACGTGCTGCGTGAGCAGGCACAACGGATCCACAAGATCCTCACCGACATCCCGGGAACTGACGATGCGCACATCTCCCTGGAGGTTGAAGTGCCGCAGATCACCGTCAAGGTGAATCTCGCGGCGGCGGAAAAGTACGGGCTGAAACCCGGCGACGTGCGGCGGGCGGCCGCAACGCTCGTGGCCGGCGAAGAGGTGGGCGACGTCTTCCGGGACGGAAGGGCCTACGATGTCCAGGTCTGGAGCACTCCGGAGACCCGCACCAGCGTCACGAGCATCCAGGACCTGCCCATCGATACGCCGAGCGGGCAGCGTGTGCGCCTTGCCGATGTCGCCGCGGTCAGCGTACAGCCCACCCCGAACCTCATCGACCGGACCAACGGTTCGCGCAGGGTCGAAGTCGGTTCCTTCATCGATGCCGGGGCGGACCTGGGCCAGGTGGTCTCACAGCTGCAGAACCGGCTGGAATCCCTTGACCTGCCCGAAGGCTACAGCGTCCAGCTTCTTGGCGAATACACCGAGCGGCAGGCTGCCACCGAACGCCTGACAATTTTCGCGGTGGCGGCCCTGGCACTGATCTTCGTGTTCCTCCAGGCATCGTTCCGGAGCTGGCGGCTGGCCGTCCTCGCCCTCCTCACCTTGCCCATAGCGCTCGTGGGCGGGGTGCTTGCCGCTTATTTCTCCGGCAGGGTCCTCTCGCTGGGATCGCTCGTAGGGTTCCTGACGGTCATGGGAATCGCGGCCCGGAACGGCATCCTGCTCATCAGCCATTGCCAGCACCTGGAACGGAATGAAGGAGTCGCGTTCGGCGGTCCGCTCGTGTTGCGGGGCGCAGGGGAAAGGCTGTCGCCGATCCTCATGACCACCCTCGCCACCGGGCTCGCCCTGGTGCCGCTGGTCATCATGGGAGACGTGCCGGGCCACGAGATCGAGCACCCGATGGCCATCGTCATCCTGGGAGGCCTCCTCACCTCAACGCTGCTCAACCTCTTCATTGTGCCGTCGCTGTATCTGCGGTTCGCCAAGAGCAAACGCGCCCGTGCCCGGCAACCCGGATCTGCGGATCCGGCACTGCAGCCCGCTCAGTGATGCGGCCAAACTGACGACGGCGGCATGGTCGCCTCGCCGGAACAGGCACTCCGCCCGCCGGCAGTCACTAAAAGTGGCCGCCGGCGGCGGCGGCGCGGTAGCGTGCGAGCACGTCGGGGGCCGGACGGGCGGCTGTCTCTTATACACATCTAGATGTGTATAAGAGACAGGAGCACGCCGGCAGCCTGCCGGGCCGCGCCGTCGGCCACGTACTCCCCGGTTCCGGCACCACGACCGGCAGGCCGAAGATGGCTGCCGCCGCCTGCTGCACGGCGGCGGAGCGCGCGCCTCCGCCAACCAGGATGATCCGCTCCGCGGAAACCCCCAGGTCCGTGAGCGCCTTCAACCCGTCCGCGAGGGAGCAGACGATTCCCTCGACGGCGGCGCGGGCCAGGTTCTCCGGCGTGAAATTCTGCAGCGTCATCCCGTGCAGCGAGCCCGTCGCGTCCGGGAGGTTGGGGGTGCGCTCACCCTCGAAGTACGGGACGAAGACGAGGCCGTCGGCGCCGGGACCGGCAGAAAGCGCGAGCTCGGAGAGCCGCGGCAGGCTCACCGACAGCAAGGCGGCGGTCGCGTCGAGCACCCGGGAAGCGTTGAGTGTGCACACCAGGGGCAGGTAGTGGCCCGTTGCGTCAGCGAAACCCGCAACCAGGCCGAGGGGATCAGCCGTGGGTTTGTCGGCGACGGCGAAGACCGTGCCGGATGTCCCGATCGAAACCACGACGTCGCCCACCCCGGCGGCCACGCCGAGAGCCGCCCCGGCGTTGTCCCCGGCGCCGGGGCCGATCAGTGCGCCGGCGGGCGTGGCGAAACCGCTGGCAAGCGGCGCAAGGACCGCAGGCAGCACGGGCACGTGCCCGAGCGTGCCCCCAAGTACCTCGGGGAGGTAGGCGCCGGTTGCGGGTGACCAATAGCCCGTTCCGGAGGCATCTGAGCGGTCCGTCCGGAGCGCGGCCAGGCCCTCCGCGCCGCTTCCGGGTCCGAACCCGGCCAGCCGCCAGCTGAGCCAGTCGTGCGGGAGGCAGACGGCGGCCGTGCGGGCTGCGTTGTCCGGTTCGTTCTCGGCCAGCCAGCGCAGCTTGGTGGCCGTTATGGAAGCGACGGGTACCGTACCGGTGGTCCGGGCCCAGTGCCGCCGGCCGGCGTCGTCGCTCCCCTGTCCGGCTTCCTTGATCAGGGCCGCTGCGGACGGGGCGGAACGCGTGTCGTTCCACAGCAGGGCAGGGCGGACCACGTCGCCGGACGCGTCGAGGCAGACCATCCCGTGCTGCTGGCCCCCCACTGATATCGCGGCAACGCCGTCGAGGCCGCCCGCCTGGGCGATCGCTTCCTGCAGGGCCTCCCACCAGGCGTCGGGGTGCACCTCGGAGCCTCGCGGATGCCGGGCTGATCCGTGGCGCACCAGCGCACCGGTCTCGGCGTCACGGATGACCACCTTGCAGGATTGGGTGGAGCTGTCGACTCCGGCAACCAGGGGCATCGGCTGTTCTTTCGGTCGGGGCCCACGCCGGGGCGGGGGCCGGTGCTGCCGGGCCCGCAGGAGCGGGCCCGGCAGCGGTTGAGGATTCCGGTATCAGCGGGCGCCGAGCAGGTGTTCGATGGCGAGCTGGTTGAGCCGAACGAACGCGAAGGAACGCTCGGCGGTTTTGTCGGCGTCGAACATCGCGAACGCGCTGGCGTCAGCCAGCAGGTCCGCGGTGGTCTCGCCGGCGGCCAAGGTGGATTCGCCCAGCTCGAAAACGCCGGAGGTCTTCAGGGCTTCCTGGACGTCGGGGTCGGCGCGGAAGGCTAGGGCGCGTTCCTTCAGCAGCAGGTACATGGCCATGTTGGACTTCGCGGATTCCCAGACGCCGTCGTAGCCGTCCGTACGCGAGGGCTTGTAGTCGAAGTGGCGCGGGCCGTCGTACTTCGGGCCG
This sequence comes from Arthrobacter sp. KBS0703, assembly GCF_002008315.2. Lineage (NCBI taxonomy): Bacteria > Bacillati > Actinomycetota > Actinomycetes > Micrococcales > Micrococcaceae > Arthrobacter > Arthrobacter sp. KBS0703. The sequence goes on from NZ_MVDG02000001.1 coordinate 3,793,406, forward strand.
CCGTTGGGGAAGCCGTTTTCGAGCAGGTCCACGGTGAAGAAGGCGCTGGTCAGGTCGCCGTGGCCGAAGACCAGGTCCTGGTCGTACTTGATGCCGCGCTGGCCGTTGAGGTCGATGTGGAAGAGCTTGCCGGCCCACAGCGCCTGGGCGATGCCGTGGGTGAAGTTCAGTCCGGCCATCTGCTCGTGGCCGGTCTCGGGGTTGAGTCCGACGATGTCGCCGTGCTCGAGCTGGGCGATGAAGGCCAGGCCGTGCCCGACGGTGGGCAGGAAGATGTCGCCGCGGGGCTCGTTGGGCTTGGGCTCCAGGGCGATGCGGAGGCCGTAGCCCTTGTCCTTGATGTAGGCGGCCGCCGTGTCGACGCCCTCCTTCATCCGATCCAGGGCGGCGGAGAGGTCCTTTGAGCCGTCGTATTCGCTGCCTTCCCGCCCGCCCCACATGACGAAGGTTTCGGCGCCGAGTTCAGCGGCCTGGTCAATGTTGCGCAGCACCTTGGCGAGGGCGAACCTGCGGACGGACCGGTCGTTGGAGGTGAAGCCGCCGTCCTTGAACACCGGGTGGCTGAAGAGGTTGGTGGTCACCATGGGGGTCTTCAGGCCCGTCTCGGCCAGGGCTGCCTTGAAGTTCTTCAGGATCAGCTCGCGTTCGGAGGACGTGGCATCGAAGGGAACGAGGTCGTTGTCGTGGAACGTGATGCCATAGGCGCCGAGTTCGCCCAGCTTGTGGACCGCCTCCACCGGGTCCAGGGCCGGGCGGGTGGCGACGCCGAACGGATCGGCGCCGGTCCAGCCGACAGTCCACAGGCCGAAGGTAAAGCGGTCTTCCGGGGTTGGCGTAACAGCCATAGTGAGCACCTCATTGGGCTAGCAGGATATGGTTCCAGAAAAGGAAACGAATTAGTATGGAATCTGAACTATATGGGTTGTGGTGAACTTGGGTCAAGAGTTTTTGGCGCGATGCCGAAAGAAACCGGAACGAACAGCGGAAGGGCGGACGATGCGCGGGGTAGACAGTGCAGGCTGAGGCTCCCGGCCGGGTCCAGGATGTGCGGCGGCAGAATCTGGCCGTGGCGCTGGGCGCCATCCGGCGGACGGAACGCTGCACCCGGGCCGAGATCGCCGCTCGCACGGGCCTGACCAAGGCGTCTGTCTCGAGCCTGGTCGCCGGCCTGCTGGAAACCGGACTGCTTCAGGAAGTGGGGGTCACCCGCGACGGCGAGCGCGGCCGGCCAGGAAGCGGACTCGTGCTCAACCGGCAGCGGGGGGCGCTCGGCGCGGAGATCAACGTTGACTACCTGGCAGCCGGCGTCGTGGACCTGCTCGGTGAAGTGCGCGTCCAGGAAGTGGTTGAGCGGCCACCGGGCGGCAGCCCGGAGGAGGTGCTCGGGGAACTACGCGCCCTGGCGCGGCGGGTCACCACGGCAGCCGAGGCTGACGGGATGGTGCTGCTGGGCGGAGGGCTGGCCGTGCCCGGCCTCGTGGATCCGGCGCGCGGAACCGTCCTGACCGCACCGAACCTCGGCTGGCGGGATGCCACGCTGGTGCAGCACCTGGAGGCCCTGCTCCCCGGGGCCCCGCTCGGCGTCGTCCTCTCCAACGAGGCCAACAGCGCAGCCCTGGCGGAACTTTGGTACGGCCACGGCTCCTCCTACCGGGACTACCTCTACGTCTCGGGCGAAGTCGGCGTGGGCGGCGGGCTCATTTTCGGGTCCGAGCTCTTCGCGGGCCCCGGCGGACATGCCGGCGAAATCGGGCACCTGGTGGTGCAGCCCGACGGCCGGCCATGCAGCTGCGGGGGCCGCGGATGCCTGGAGACCGTCGCCGGACAGCAGGCGATTTTCTCCGCCGCGGGCATCGACGGCACAACGACCGCCGACCGGATGGCCGCACTCCTGGGAGCCCTTGGGGCCGGCTCGCCGGAGGCGTCCCGGGCCGTGGAGACGGCCGGCCATTATCTGGGCGTAGCACTCGCGTCCGCCGCCCGCATGGTCAACGTGTCCGCGGTGATCCTGGGCGGGCATTTCGCCGGGCTGGACCGGTGGATCCGGCCGAGCCTGCTGCGGAGCCTCGGCAGCTACGCCCCCGGCGTGGTGCCCCCGGACGGCGTCGCCTTCTCCGGCCTCGGGCAGACCGCTGCGCTGCGCGGGGCGGCGGGAAGCAGGCTGCGCGAGGTCTTTGCCAGTCCGCATGACCTGCTGAACTGACCGGCTGAGCGGACCCTTCGCAGGGGTGCTTCGGCGGGGGGCTCTCAGCGGCGGGCAGTCAGCGGCGCAGTCGACTCGCGGACCACCAGGTGAGTGGCTAATTCCACGCGGCGGGAGTCCAGCAGCTCGCCCCGGGCCTGCCTCAGCACGAAGCGCATTGCGGCCCGACCCATCTCCTGCAGGGGCTGCGCCACGGACGTCAGCGCGGGCACCGCCTCCTCGGCCTGGAACGTGCCGTCGAAGCCCACCAGGCTCAGATCATCGGGAATGCGGATGCGCTGCCGGCGGGCCTCGGCAAGCACGCCCAGGGCAATGCTGTCACTGGCCGCAAATATCGCCGTCGGGCGTTCATCCAGGGCCAGAAGCTTCCGCAGGCCCCGCACGCCGTGCTCCGGACGGAAAACGCCCGGGACGACGTACTCGTCGTTCACCGCCACCCCGCTTGCCATCAGCGCGGCCATGTAGCCGTGCTGGCGGGCCTGGCTGCATTCGGCTTCCGGCGGACCGCCCAGGTAGGCAATCCGGCGATGCCCCAGCTCCAGCAAGTGGGCGGTGGCGGATTTTCCACCGGCCCAATTGCTCGCGCCGACGCTCACCACATCTCCCGGCGGCGGATTAAGCGGATCGATGACGACGACGGGAATGTGCCGCCGGTAGAACGCGTCCAGCTGCGCCTCCCCAAACGCGGAAGTCACAACAATCAGCCCCACGCGGCCTTCATCCAGGATGCGCTGGGCCCGCCGCTCGGGGGTCAGCTTTGATGCCGACTGCTGGCTGGTGACGTTCAACATGACCTGGACGTCCTCGGCGGCGGCATGTTCCATCACTCCGTTGAGGACCTCCACGGAGTAAGCGGAGTTGAGGGAATCGAACACCACTTCCACGGTCGGTGTGCGGCCCTCGGCCGTCCTGCGCTGCAGGGGAGACTGGTACCCCGTGAGCTCAAGCGCGGCCAGAACCTTGGCCCGGGTGACGGCAGCAACGTCTTCCCGCCCGTTGATGACCTTGGAGACGGTCGGAGCCGAGACGCCGGCTTCCCGCGCGACAGCGGCCAGCGTTGGCCTGTCCACGCCCTGAACAGTTGACACAAGAACCCCCGGAAGTTTCGAAAAGTTTCGATGCAAACAGTTTGTACCGTGCGCCCCGCGAGGTCAACCGTTCATTAGTCAACGTTCTGAACTTTTTTCAGTTTTGGTCTTGACTGGTGATCTGGGTCACCGTTACTTTGGGTTGCACGAGTCGCAGGTTTTACGAAATTTTTCGAAACCCAAGACCACACAAATCATCATCAGCGGCACGCGGCCTCCCGTTGGACGGCAGGCCTGCCACCTCTCACACCCGGGCAATCAGCGCCGACCCCGGAGGACGGATGAAAGATCAGATGAATACCCGTAAGTTGCGCACCGCCGCCATGGCCATCTCCGCCGCCGCACTGTCTGTCAGTCTGGCGGCGTGCGGTTCCAGCGGCCCCGCAGGTTCCACCTCCGCAGGTTCCGGCACCGCCACGATGTGGGGACTGACCGGAGGCAACCAGCCTGTGCTGCAGAAGTCGGTGGCGACATGGAACAGCGCCCACAGCGACCAGACCATCAAGCTGGACTTTTTCGCCAACGATGCCTACAAGACGAAGGTCCGCACAGCTGTGGGCGCCGGCGAGGGCCCCACCTTTATCTACGGGTGGGGCGGCGGTGTCCTGAAGTCCTACGTGGATGCCGGCCAGGTGGAGGACCTCTCCGCGTTCATCAAGGAGAACCCCCAGGTCAAGGACCGCTACCTTCCCTCCGTCCTGAAGAACGGTGAAATCAACGGCAAGACCTACGCGCTGCCCAACAACAACGTCCAGCCCGTCGTCCTGTACTACAACAAGGAAGTGTTCGACAAGGTCGGCGCCCAGCCGCCCAAGACCTGGGACGACGTCATGGCCCTCGTGCCGAAATTCAAGGAGGCCGGAATTGCGCCGTTCTCCCTGGGCGGGCAGTCCAAGTGGCCGGACCTGATGTGGCTGGAATACCTTGTTGAGCGCATCGGCGGCCCCGAGGTCTTCGCCAACATCGCTGCAAACAAGGCCGGTGCGTGGTCGGACCCCGCGGTCAGCGAGGCACTGACCAAGATCCAGGAACTGGTCGACGCCGGCGGCTTCGTGAACGGCTTCTCCTCCATCGCGGCTGACAGCAACGCGGACCAGGCCCTGCTCTATACCGGCAAGGCAGCCATGGTGGTGCAGGGCGGCTGGATCTACCAGGGCATGAAGAAGGACGCGGCAGACTTCGTGAGCAGCGGCAAGCTCGGCTTCACCACCTTCCCCACTGTCTCGGGCGGAAAGGGCGACCCCGCCAACGTCGTCGGCAATCCGTCCAACTTCTGGTCGATCTCTTCCAAGGCCACAGACGAGCAAAAGAAGGCCGCACTCAACTACGTCAAGGACGGAATGTTCACTGACACCGATAAGGACGCCCTGATCAGTTCCGGGGCTGTGCCGGTGGTCAACGGCATCGACAGCAAGCTCGCAGCGTCACCGGACAAGGACTTCCTCACGTTCGTCTACGGCCTGGCCAAGGCGGCCCCGAGTTTCACCCTCTCCTGGGACCAGGCGCTGAGCCCCGCCCAGGGCGACGCGATGCTGTCCAACCTTGACCAGATCTTCCTCAAGAAGATCACGCCCGAGCAGTTTGTCTCCACGATGAACGCCACGATCGGAAAGTAGAGCCGTGGCTGTAGACAGTTCCATCCGCCGGGGGGTCCGCGACGCGGGCCCCTCGGGGTGGCTGGCAGTGCCGGCCCTCGTATTCTTCCTGGTGTTCGCCGTTGTGCCGCTGGCGGGCGTGGTTTTCCTCAGCTTCACGAGCTGGGACGGGCTACGCGAGATCCGCCTTGACGGGTTGAGCAGCTGGGCGACCGTCCTCAGCGATCCGGTCACCGGCAACGCTCTGCTCGTAACCGCCAAGATCATGTTCTTTTCCTTCATCGTGCAGGCGCCGATCAGCCTCCTGCTGGGGGTGTTCACGGCGGGCGGTCAGAAATACCGGGCAGCACTCGCCGTCCTCTACTTCCTGCCGCTGCTGCTATCGTCAGCCGCTGTTGCCATCGCGTTCAAGGCGCTCCTGGACCCCAACTTCGGCCTCGGCCCCGGGCTCCAGGTGCCCTTCCTGATCCAGGACTGGCTCGGAAACTCGGACCTGGTCCTGTTCGTGGTGGTGTTCGTCATCGCTTGGCAGTTCGTCCCGTTCCACACGCTCATCTACCAAGGCGGCGTGCGGCAGATCCCCACATCGCTGTATGAGGCGGCAGAAATCGACGGCGCCGGCCGCGTCCGGCAGTTCCTGAACATCACCCTGCCCCAGCTGAAGTACACCATCATCACCTCCTCCACCCTCATGGTGGTGGGAAGCCTGGCCTACTTCGACCTCATTTTCGTCCTGACCGGCGGCGGCCCCGGTTACAGCACCAGGCTACTGCCGCTGCACATGTACCTGACCGGTTTCAAGGCCAACGACATGGGCGCCGCTAGTGCCCTCGGCGTCATCCTGATCGCCATCGGGCTGGGCCTCGCCCTGCTCCTGCAGCGGCTTGGCGGCAAAAACCGGAACGCAAGCCAATTGGAAGGAGCCTGATGGCTTCCACGACACAGCTTCCGGTTCCGCCGGCGGCACCCGTCCGCACCGCGGCGGCCCCCCGTCCGGCAATCAGGCGTGCCTCGCGTTTCCGGCCGAACCTCCTCGGCGGCCTCGGTGGCTGGCTCTGGCTCCTCGTCATCATCCTGCCCATCTACTACGTGGTGGTCACCAGCCTGAAGAACCAGGCCGGGTTCTTCGCCTCCAACCCCATGCTGCCGCCCGCTGCACCCACACTGGACAACTACAAGCTGGTCCTGGAAAACGATTTTGTCCGGTACTTCACCAACAGCGTCATCGTCACGCTGGGCACCGTCATTCCGGCACTGTTCGTCTCGTTCATGGCCGCCTACGCAATCGTCCGCGGCAAGGGCCGCTTCCTGAGCTGGACCAACAACCTTTTCCTGCTCGGGCTGGCCATTCCCTTGCATGCCACCATCATTCCGATCTACTGGATGATCACCCGCGCTCACCTGTACGACACCCTGCTGGCGCTCATCCTGCCGTCCATAGCGTTCGCCATACCCGTCTCCGTGCTGATCCTTTCCAACTTCATGCGGGACGTGCCCAACGAACTTTTCGAGTCAATGCGGCTGGACGGCTGCTCCGACTGGTCCATGCTGTGGCGCCTCGCGCTGCCGATGACCAAGCCGGCCGTGATCACCGTGGGCATCTACAACGCCCTGCACGTCTGGAACGGCTTCCTGTTCCCGCTGATCCTGACCCAGAGCCCGGGCACCCGCGTGCTGCCGCTCTCGCTGTGGACGTTCCAGGGCGAATTCAGCGTCAACATCCCCGCGGTTCTGGCGTCCGTGGTGCTGGCCACGCTGCCGCTGCTGGTGCTCTACGTTGTGGCCCGGCGCCAGCTTCTCAGCGGCCTGACCGCGGGCTTCAGCAAATAATGCCGCGGTGGTCGAGCTTGTCGAGGCCCGGTTTCGGCAAGCTCGCCACCAGAAGCTCAACCACCAGAACCTCGACCACCTAATAGCCGGAAGGACCACTCTTGACTGATACACAGCCGCTGCGCGTCGGCATGGCCGGGTACGCGTTCATGGGCGCCGCCCACTCACACGCCTGGCGGACGGCGCCCCGCTTTTTCGACCTGCCCCTGCAGCCGCAGCTCACGGCGGTGGCCGGCAGGAACGCCGATGGCGTCCGGGCTGCCGCCGGGAAATTGGGCTGGGAGTCGGCCGAAACCGACTGGCGGCGCCTGATTGAACGCGACGACATTGACCTGGTCGACATCTGCACCCCCGGCGACACCCATGCCGAAATCGCGGTCGCCGCCCTTGAGGCCGGCAAGCACGTGCTCTGCGAAAAGCCGCTGGCCAACTCCGTGGACGAGGCGGAGCGCATGACCGCCGCAGCCGAGGCGGCCGCAAAGCGCGGGGTGTTCGCCATGTGCGGATTCAGCTACCGCCGCACGCCGGCGCTTGCACTGGCCAAGCGGATGGTGGAGGAAGGCCGGCTCGGAACCATCCGGCACGTCCGCGCCCACTACCTGCAGGACTGGCTGAGCGACGAGAACGCGCCCATGACCTGGCGGCTGGACAAGGGCAAATCCGGATCCGGCTCCCTAGGCGACATCGGTGCGCATATCATCGACACCGCCCAGTGGCTCACCGGCCAGAAGATCGCCGGTGTTTCGGCGCTGCTGGAAACGTTCGTGCCCGAGCGGCCCCTGGCCGGGAACCTCGTGGGGCTCGGCGGGCAGGGTGACGCAGGCGCTGAGGCGCCCCGCGGGGCCGTCACCGTTGACGACGCCGCGATCTTCAGTGCCCGGTTCGACGGCGGCGCTGCTTCAGCTGGCGCCGTCGGCGTCTTCGAAGCCACCAGGTACGCCCTCGGCAGGAAGAACGCGATGCGCCTGGAGCTGAACGGCACCAAGGGATCCCTCGCCTTCGATTTCGAGGACATGAACGTTCTTTCCTTCTACGAGGCCGCCGACTCCCCCGACGCCGGATTCCGCCGGATCCTCGTGACAGAACCCGAACACCCCTATGTGGGCCATTGGTGGCCTACCGGCCACGGCCTGGGCTACGAGCACGGGTTCACCCACCAGGTGGTGGACCTCGTCAACGCGCTGGCGCAACGACGGCAGCCGGAACCGACGTTCGCGGACGCCCTCCAGGTCCAGCGGGTGCTGGCCGCCGTGGAATCCAGCGCGGCACATTCCAGCCAGTGGCAGGCGGTCTAAGCGCATGAATACAGAACAGGAAAGCACCATGACCCGACCTATTACGCTGTTCACCGGCCAGTGGGCCGACCTGCCCTTTGAGGAGGTAGCCCGGCTCGCCGGCGAGTGGGGCTTTGACGGGCTGGAGATTGCCTGTTGGGGCGATCACCTCGACCCGCGCCGCGCCGCGGAGGACGATGAGTATCTCCAGGGCCGTCTGGATATCCTCGAAAAGAACAACCTGCAGGTCTTCGCCATCGCCAACCACCTGACCGGCCAGGCCGTGTGCGACGACCCGATCGACGAACGCCACCGGGACATCCTCACCCCGGAGGTCTGGGGCAACGGCGACCCGGAAGGCGTCCGTTCCCGCGCCGCGCGCTCCATGATGGACACGGCCCGGGCCGCGGCCCGGCTTGGCGTGAAGACCGTCACGGGCTTCACCGGTTCCTCGATCTGGAAGGCCGTGGCGATGTTCCCGCCGGCGTCCGAGGCCATGATCGACGCCGGGTACCGGGACTTCGCGGACCGCTGGAACCCCATCCTTGATGTGTTCGATGAGGTTGGCGTGCGCTTCGCCCTGGAGGTCCACCCCTCCGAAATCGCCTATGACTACTGGACCACCAAACGCACGCTCGAGGCCATCGGGCATCGGCCGGCCTTCGGGCTTAACTTCGATCCGTCCCACTTCATCTGGCAGGACTTGGACCCCGTGATGTTCCTGCAGGACTTCGCCAAACACATCCTGCACGTCCATGTGAAGGAATCCGTGCGCCAGCTCGACGGCCGCAACGGCCGGCTCGGTTCGCACCTGCCTTGGGCCGACCCGCGCCGCGGCTGGGACTTCGTGACGGCCGGGCACGGGGACGTGCAGTGGAACAGGATCTTCCGGACGCTGAACGCGATCGGCTACGCCGGACCCACCAGCATCGAATGGGAAGACGCCGGCATGGACCGCCTCACCGGCGCCCCGCAGGCCCTCGCCCTCGTGAGAGGCCTCGCTGCCATCGCCCCGCCCGCCGCGGCATTCGACGCCGCCTTCGCCACCCGCTGACCACACTTCCGCCGGCCACCGCCGGCGCTCATCAAAGGAACCCCATGACAGAACGCAAGACCGCCCTGGTGGTCCGTGGCGGCTGGGACGGGCACCAGCCCTTCGAAGCCACCGAACTTTTCATTCCGTACCTTAAAGACAACGGCTATGAAGTCCGCGTCGAGGAGTCGCCCAAGATTTACGCCGACGCTGCCTTCATGGCCGGCGTCGACCTGATCCTGCAGTGCATGACCATGACCACCATCGAAAAAGAGGAGTTCGCCGGCCTGCGGACCGCCGTCGAAAACGGCACGGGACTGGCCGGCTGGCACGGCGGGATCGCCGATTCCTACCGGAATAACTCCGACTACCTGCACCTGATCGGCGGCCAGTTTGCCTGCCATCCCGGCAAGCACCCGGACGAGTGCGCCGGTGAGCAGTCCGATAACTACGTGCCCTACACCGTGAACATGCTGCCCGCCGCGGCCACTCATCCCATCACCGAGGGCATCTCCGACTTCGATCTGGTCACCGAGCAGTACTGGGTGCTCTCCGACGACTACATCGACGTCCTCGCCACCACCACCCAGAAAGCCCGCGAATGGGACCCCTGGCACCGGGAAGTCACCTCACCGGCCATCTGGACGCGGCAGTGGGGCGAAGGCCGGATCTTCGTCGCAACCCCCGGCCACCGCGTCGAAATCCTCCAAGACCAGAACGTACGCACCATCATTGAAAGGGGCCTGCTGTGGGCAAGCCGTTGAAAGTAGGAATCATTGGCTGCGGCGCCATCATCGCCCAGTACCTGACCAATTTCCGCAGACTCGACCAGATCGAGTTGGTGGCCGTCGCGGACCTGGACCCCGCACGCGCCGAGGCCGTCGCCCTGGGCTACGACGGCGTCCGTGCCGTCTCCGTGGAGGACCTGCTCGCCGCGGACGACGTCGACCTGGTACTGAACCTGACCATCCCCGCCGCGCACGCCGAGGTCGCCCTGAAGGCCATTGCCGCTGGGAAGAGCGTCTACGGCGAGAAGCCGCTGGCGGCGGCCACGGCCGAGGCGCGGCAGGTGCTGGAGGCCGCCCGCGAGGCGGGCGTAGCCGTCGGCTGCGCCCCTGACACGGTGCTCGGCACCGGGATCCAGACCGCCCGCAAGGCGATCGACGACGGCCTGATCGGCGCACCGGTTTCCGCCACCGCCACCATGGTGACCCCCGGGCACGAACGGTGGCACCCGAACCCGGACTTCTACTACCAGCCCGGCGGCGGCCCGCTGCTGGACATGGGACCCTACTACGTCACCGCCCTGGTGACCCTGCTCGGCCCCGTGGTCTCGGTCATGGGTGCCGCCAGCCATACGCGCACCGCACGCACCATCGGTTCGGGGCCGCGCCAGGGCGAACGAGTCCCCGTTGACATCGACTCCCACGTCACCGGGGTCCTGGTCCATGCCTCCGGCGCGCTCTCCACGTTGTTCATGAGCTTTGACGCCGTAAACTCCAAGTCGTCCAACATCGAGATCCACGGCGAACTCGGATCGCTGGTGGTGCCGGATCCGAACCATTTCGACGGCGAAGTCCAGCTGTTTCCGCTCGGCGCCGAGGCATGGGAGACCCTGCCGGTGTCGGCCGGCTACGTTGACTCGGGCCGCGGCTTCGGCATCGCCGACCTCGCCTCAACGCCGCCGGGCGCAGAGCCGCGGGCAGGCGGGAGGCTGGCGTACCACGTCCTCGACGTCATGGAATCGGTCCTCGAATCTGCCCGCAGCGGCGCATCGGTCATCATCCAGAGCACCGCCGAGCGGCCGGACGCCGTCGAACTGACAGTGCTCGCCAACGACGCTGTGCTCTCCAGCTGACCGTGCTCGCCAACCAGAAGGAACCGCAATGACCCCTGTCCGCGTCAGCGAACGAAACTGGGCCGGAAACCTCGCCTACGGCGCCGAGCACGTGGCGCATCCGGAAACCGTTGAAGAACTGCAGGAGCTCGTAGCCGGCGCCGGCAAGATCCGGGCGCTGGGCTCCCGCCACTCCTTCAACGACATCGCCGACACCGCCGGTGTCCTGGCCGCCCTGGACAGGCTGGACCCGGAAATCGCCGTGGATGCCGCCAACCGAACGGTCACCGTCAGTGGAGGGACCCTGTACGGGACCGCTGCCGCCGAACTGCAGCGCCAGGGTTTCGCCCTCCACAACCTCGCCTCGCTGCCCCACATCTCCATCGCCGGGGCCGTGGCGACCGCCACCCACGGCTCGGGGGACACCAACGGGAACCTGGCCACCGCGGTTGCCGGCCTCGAAATGGTGACGGCCGATGGCAGCCTCCTGGCCGCGCTCCGCGGCGAGACGCCGGACTTTGAGGGCATGGTGGTCGGGCTGGGGGCCCTGGGCATTGTCACGCGGCTGACCCTGGACATCGAGCCCGCGTTCGAGGTGGCCCAGACGGTTTTCGAAAAGCCCGCCTGGGACCAGGTGCTGGCAGACTTCGATGCCGTGACGTCCTCGGCCTACAGCGTCAGCCTGTTCACGGACTGGTCCGGCGCCGCGGCCGGGCAGGCGTGGCTGAAGCGGCGGACCACGGATCCGTCCGGGCCGGCTGCTGCTGATTTCTTCGGCGGAACCCCCGCGGCGGAAGCGCAGCACCCCATTCCGGGGGTAGCCGGCAGTACCTGCAGTGAGCAGCTGGGTATTCCCGGGCCCTGGTCCGACAGGCTCGCCCACTTCCGGATGGAGCACATGCCCAGCAAGGGCGATGAGCTCCAGTCCGAATACCTGGTACCCCGGGAGCACGCGGTGGACGCCATCCGGACCATGCGCTCCCTCTCCCACCTGGTGACGCCGCTCCTGCTCATTTCAGAGATCCGTACGGTGGCTGCGGACAACCTCTGGATGAGCCCGAATTACGGGCGCGACGGGATCGCCCTCCACTTCACGTGGCAGCCCGACCAGCAGCGGGTCGAAGCATTGCTGCCGGTCATAGAGGCGGCGCTGGCACCATTCCGCGCTCGCCCGCACTGGGGCAAGCTCTTCACCAGCGACGCGTCAGGCCTTGCGCCGCTGTACCCGCGCTTTGGGGACTTCGTGGCGCTGGCCACCGCCATGGATCCGGAAGAAAAGTTCCGGAACGGCTTCCTCCGCCGCACAGTGTTCAACCACCGATAGGTTCAGCAAACGGCAGCGTCCGGCAGGCGGCGGAGGTACGTCGGCGGGCCTACTTCTTGGGCAGGCCCGCCGGGTTCAGTTCGGACTTCTGCACGGCCTCGGAGGAGAGGCCCCAGCGGTCCAGGATCTTGGCGTAGCTGCCGTCGTCGATCAGGTGGTTCAGCCCGGCCTGGGCGGCGGCCGCGAAGCCGTTGCCCTTCTTGGTGGTGGCCGCGATGCTTGCCTTCAGCGGCCAGCCGCCGTCCACCAGGCCCACGAGCTTGGTCTTGGCGTCGCTGGCGGCCTTGTAGGCTGCGGTGGCGTTCGGTCCGAACGTGAGGTCCGCCCGGCCGGACTGCAGCGCCAGGTTCGAGGCGGAGTCGTCGTCGTAGTACTGGAACTCAACCGGCTTGAGCCCCTTGGCCTTGTTCTCCTCGTCCCAGCGCAGCAGGATGGCTTCCTGGTTGGTGCCCGAGCCGACGATGATCCGCTTTCCGGCCACGTCCGCGGCGGATTCGACCTTGGTCACGCCGCTGTCGTTCTTGGCGTAGAAGCCCAGCTTGTCGTCCCGGTAGCTCGCGAAGTCGAACTTGAGCTTGCGCTCCTCGGTCACCGTGACGTTGGACAGTACGGCCTCGTACTTGCCCGATTCCACGCCAAGCGGCCAGTCCGCCCAGGCGGTCGGCACGATGTCGGCCTCCAGTCCCAGCGTCTGGGCCAGCGCGACGGCGATGTCCACCTCATTGCCCACCGGCGTCTTGTTGTCGGTGGCGTACACCGCCAGCGGCGGTGCGAACGGACTGACGGCCACGGTCAGCTTGCCGTCCTTCTTGATGGCTTCCGGAACGAGGGCGGCCGCGGCCTGGTCCACGGTGACCGGGACGCGGTCCTGCTGCGGAGACAGGTTGAAGGTCTTGGCTCCGGAAGTCTTGGCTCCCGCAGAGGACGAGGAGGCTGTGGGAGCATTTCCTGCGGCCGCGGCCCCCGGATCCGAGCAGGCGGACAGCGCCAGCAGCGCAGTGGCCGCGAGAGCCACGCCAACGCCGGGCCTGAGCGTTCCGAGGCCGGATGTGAGAGAGTTGCGGGCCATGATTTTCCCCTTGGAAGTAGCGGCTGAGGTTCTTGTGGCAGCAACTATCCGGCAGCGGAAAAACGCCGTCAAAGCACCCTGAAACGGTGGGATACACGGCGTAACGGCGGTTCATCCTGCGTCCGCCGCCGTCATGTCCCCTGTCCGGTGGCCGGCAAACGGCTCTAGGCTCGAAACTATGAACAATCACTTTACGGACGAGCGGGACGGCTACGGCAGGCTCCTGGTGGACAGGGAAGTGTGGCGGCAGGCCACCACACTTGCCGCCGCGGGCGAGCTGACCGCACGGTGGCTGGAAGGCAAGAGCCAGTACCAGGCGGGAACCCTCGCCCCAAGCTTCGACGCCGAAACCGGACCCATCGCCGGGCAGCTCGCCGAAATCAACCGCAGCGGGCTCTTCACGAAGGAATCCCAGCCGGGCCTGCCACCCGGGGCGAGTCACTCCCAGCGGCAGTACGTGACGGGCTTCTGCTCCGCCGAGTCGGCACGGATCCTCCTGCAGCTCTCGACGCAGACCGAGATCGTCGCCGTCGCCCACGCCCCCGGAGAGATGAGCAGCGCGTCCATCCCGGTGACGCTCGACGGCGACGAGGTGGTCACCGTCCTCGGGACCAGCGAAAGCCCCATCGAATCCGAACAGATCCGGGACTGGGCCGACGAAAGCAACGAGACGCTTGCCCTGGTCCTTGCCGACTCCTGGTACCTCGAGCTGCTCGATCCCGTGTGGGGGCGGAACGACCGCCTCCTGCCTGCCGTACTGGGCGCACTGGCGTCCGCGCCTGACGCTTTTTAACGGTTTGCGACTCAAGATGAACGTTCGCGACGCCCGGTGAATCCCTGCTACGGCGGCCGTTGTGGGCGGCCTGAGGCTCTACGTAACCTCAGTCCAACACCCCCAACACAGCCCCGAAGGAAACACCATGTCGACCTCACAGGACAACCCGGGATCCACCCGCATCGCGGCGGGTGAGACCCGCAGCCCGAAGTACTCCCGCCGGCTCAAGATCGGCATCGCCGCCGGCGTGCTGGCCGTTCTCGGCGCCGGCGCCGCCGTGGCGTCCACGGCCGCCCAAAACACGCAACCGGCAGCGGCCAACCCCGCCGCCGCCACGAGCCCGGCCGCGGAGCTGAAGCTGGGCTACTTCGGGAACATCACCCACGCCGCCGCTTTGGTGGGCGTGAAGCAGGGCTTCATCAAGGAGAACCTGGGCGGCACCAAGCTTTCCACCCAGGTGTTCAACGCCGGCCCCGCGGCGATCGAGGCGCTGAACGCCGGAGCGATCGATGCGACCTACATCGGCCCGAACCCGGCCATCAACTCCTTCGTCAAGAGCAAGGGCGAGTCCATCAGCATCATCGCCGGCGCCGCCTCGGGCGGGGCGCAGCTGGTGGTCAAGCCCGGGATCAAGACCGCGGCGGATCTGAAGGGCAAGACCCTGGCCTCGCCGCAGCTGGGCGGCACCCAGGACGTGGCGCTGCGCGCCTGGCTGGGCAAGCAGGGCTACAAGACCAACACCGACGGCGGCGGAGACGTGGCGATCAACCCCACCGAGAACGCCCAGACGCTGAAACTGTTCCAGGACGGCAAGCTCGACGGCGCGTGGCTGCCCGAGCCCTGGGCCTCCCGCCTGGTGCTCCAGGCCGGCGCGAAGGTCCTGGTGGATGAGAAGGACCTGTGGGACGGTTCGCTGACCGGGAAGCCGGGCGCGTTCCCCACCACCGTCCTGATCGTGAACAAGAAGTTCGCCGCCGAGCACCCGCAGACCGTGGAAGGACTGCTCAAGGGGCACGTCGAAGCGGTGAAGTGGCTCAACGACACCCCGGCCGCGCAGAAGGCCACCGACGTCAACGCCGCACTCAAGGAAGCCGCCGGGAAGGCGCTGCCGCAGGACGTCATCGACCGCTCGCTGCAGAACATCGTGTTCACCGTTGACCCGCTCGCCGGCGCCTTCACCAAGCTCCTGCAGGACGGCGTGGACTCTGGCACCACCAAAAAGGCCGACATCAACGGCATCTTCGACCTCACCACGCTGAACACGGTCACCGGGCAGAAGACATCCGCGGCCGGGCTCGGCAAGGAATAATCCGGCACGGCTGGTCCGGCACACTCAACAATCCACCAAACAGCAAAGGTCCGGCGGGAAGATTCCCGCCGGACCTTTGCTGTTTGCCGATCTTTTGTGGCCGGGCTTTAGCGTGGTCGGTCTTGTCCTGCGCAAGGCGCCTATTACGCCGTCGGGCCTTCCGCGAAACTGTATAGATCTTCGGCGGACTTCAACGCATAGTGAAAGACCATCCCGCCGGGGCTCTCCTGGCTTCCGATGTATTCGGCCATCACCCACGGCGCCTCGGCCACCGCGCCGGCCCATGCGTGGGCTTCCTCCCAGTGGACGCTTGATGCCCTCCGGTCGGGCTGAAGGTTCATGGCCACCGCCACGCCCACCGCCGTACTCCCGTGACCGGGAAGCCAGCGCGTGAAGCCGACGATCTCCACGGACACGCCGGGAGTGGCCAGGCAGGGCCGGCGGGCCATGGTGGTGGCCGCTGCGTCCAGGCCTCCGGGGCCGATGTCCTGCCAGGCCAGGGCGTGCACCTGGCTGCGGAAGAGATTCAGTTCCGCGCTGCACTGCGTCCGGATCCTGTGAACCAAAGCTGTAATCATGGCCCCCCGATTCAAGGAGGGCGCTGGGCCACCCCGTCGATGCTTGTGGACCCACACAACCACCCGGCTACATACTTCTCAATGCCCGGCGACACCGTCCGACGCTGGGCGCAACATAGGTTAATGTGGCGCCGTGCGGCGTAAGGAACCGCCGGCCGGGCCGGAGTCTTAGGCGGGCCGCACTCCTAGACGTGCATCCGCGCCACGAAGCGGAACCGGTCGCCCCTGAAGACCGATTCCGTCCACTCAACGGCCCGGCCGTCGGGGTCGAGGCCGAGCCGGTGCACCAGCAGCATGGGCGCCCCCATTTCCACGTCCAGCAACCGGACCTCCTCGGGGCCGGCGAGCTTGGTCTCCACCGTATCCTCGACTTCGCTGATGCGGATTCCGTAGTCTTCGCGCAGGGCCGAGTACAGCGATCCCCGGGCCTCCACCTTGCCTGCAAGATCCGGCAGGTCGCCCGCGAGGAACGCCGTTTCGTGGGCGAGCGGTTCGCCGTTGACCAGCCTGATGCGCTCCACCCGGTGCACGCCGGTGCCCGGTTCCACGGCCAGCCGCTTGGCGGTCACGGTATCCGCCGGCACCTCGCTGATGTCCAGGATCCGCGCGGAGGCGGTCATCCCCTGGCTTGCCGCGTCGTCGGTGAACGAGGTGAGCTGGCGGACGTGCGTCACCTTGGGCGGCGCGACGAACGTGCCCCTCCCCTGGGTGCGGTCGAGGCGGCCCTCCGCCACGAGTTCGCCGATCGCCTGCCGCACCGTGGTGCGGGACGTGCCGTATTGCTCGGCGAGCGCCCGCTCCGTCGGAATCAGCGTTCCCGGGACCGCGTCCTCGATG
This sequence comes from Arthrobacter sp. KBS0703, assembly GCF_002008315.2. Lineage (NCBI taxonomy): Bacteria > Bacillati > Actinomycetota > Actinomycetes > Micrococcales > Micrococcaceae > Arthrobacter > Arthrobacter sp. KBS0703. The sequence goes on from NZ_MVDG02000001.1 coordinate 3,810,158, forward strand.
AGGGTGAGGATCTGCTCCTTGAGTACGTAGTACTTGGGCAGCGCGGCAGCGGCGGGGGTCTCCATGGATCCGATATTACCTATTGACAGGAAAATTGGTCTACGCCAAAATAGGAGAAATTGGTTTATACCAATCCTCCGGGGCCCCGCCCCGGACACACTCCCCCACATTTCCCCACGCACAAGGACCCAATGATGTCGTTCCTGCAAGACCTGCGCCAAACTCCCCGTCTCGGGCTTCTGGTCGGCGGCACCGCCGCGACCATCGGAATTATCTACGGCTACGACCTGTCGAATATTGCCGGCGCCCTGCTGTTCATCACCAAGGAATTCCAGCTCTCCACCAGCCAGCAGGAGCTGGTGACCACCGCCGTCGTCATCGGCGAAGTGCTCGGTGCCGTCCTGGGCGGCTGGCTCGCGAACAAGATCGGCCGGAAGGCCTGCATGGTGGGCGTCGCCGGAGCGTATGCCGTCTTCGCGGTGCTCAGTGCCCTCGCGGCCGACGTCCCGATGCTGCTCGTCGCACGCCTCCTGCTCGGCCTCACCATCGGCATTTCGGTGGTTGTGGTGCCCGTCTTTGTGGCGGAATCTGCGCCCCCGAAGGTGCGCGGCGCCCTGCTCGTGGCCTATCAGGTGGCCACCGTCATCGGCATCATCGTCGGGTACCTCGCCGCCTACGCGCTGTCCGCATCCGAGAACTGGCGCCTGATGCTGGGCCTCGCCGCAGTTCCCGCCGTCGCGGTCCTTGCCGTCACGCTCCGCCTCCCGGACACCGCCCGGTGGTACATGATGCGCGGACGCAGGGAAGATGCCCGCCGCACGCTGTCCTCCATTGAACCCGACGCCGATGTGGACGCCGAACTGGCCGACATGCAGCGTGCCATCAGCGAGGAACGCGGCGGAGGCCTGCGGGAGATGCTGCGCTCCCCCTACCTCAAGGCGACCGTCTTCGTCGTCGGCCTCGGCTTCTTCATCCAGATCACGGGCATCAACGCCGTGGTGTACTACAGCCCGCGGATCTTCGAGGCGATGGGCTTCACCGGCAACGCCGCGCTCCTCCTGCTGCCGGCGCTGGTCCAGGCGGCGTCGCTGGTTGCCGTCTTCGTATCGCTCTCGCTGGTGGACCGGGTGGGACGCCGGCCCATCCTCCTCGGCGGCATCGGCATGATGATCGCCGCCAACGTCATCCTGGTGGGCGTATTCATGGCCGGACGTGACTTCGGCGGCGCCCTGACCGTCATCGGGTTCCTGGGAGTCCTGCTTTTCACTGTCGGCTTCACCTTCGGCTTCGGCGCGCTGGTCTGGGTCTACGCCGGCGAGTCCTTCCCCGCCCGGCTCCGCTCCCTGGGCGCCAGCGCCATGCTGACCTCGGACCTCGTGGCCAACGTGATTGTCGCGGCGTTCTTCCTCACCATGCTGCAGCGCCTGGGCGGCGCCGGCACCTTCGCCGTGTTCGGTGTGCTGGCCATCGCCGGATTCATCTTTGTCCACCGCCTCGCCCCGGAGACCAAGGGCCGGAACCTCGAGGAAATCCGCCACTACTGGGAAAACGGCGCCCGCTGGCCGGAAGCCACCGGCAGCAAGCCGGCGGCCAAGTGATGCGGGTCCTGGGCCTGGATATCGGCGGCTCCAAGACCCACGCCATTCTTACCGACGGCGGCGGCGCCAGCGTCGCCGAGTGCACGGCGGGCAGCGCGAACATCGCCTCCGTCGGGCACGAGGCAGCAGCCTCGGCACTGGACGAGATCGCCGGCCGGCTCGGCGCGGGAAACCGTACCAGCCACGGAATACACGCCGTCTTCGCCGGTGCAGCCGGGGCGGACACGCGCGACGGCCGGGACCGCCTGGCCGCCCTGCTGTCCCGCCGGTTTCCCGGCGCACGGATCCGCGTGGTCCATGACACCCGCATCATCCTCGCCGCCGGAGGGCTCGACGCCCGGCACGGTGCTCATCTCCGGCACCGGCTCCGCGGCCTGGGCACGGACCGGCGAAGGCCGCGAGGCCAGGGCAGGCGGCTGGGGATACCTGCTGGGCGACGAGGGCAGCGGTTACGCGGTGGCCCGCAGTGCGGTCCGCAACGCTCTCTCGGAGCACGACGGCGGCCTGCCCGCCGGGCCGCTGACCGCCCAGCTTCTGAAACGGACCGGTGCTGCTGAGCCCGCGGACCTGCTGGACCTGTTCTACCGGAACCCGGAGCGCCGGTACTGGGCCGGCCTGGCCGGAGCGGTCTTCGATCTTGCGGCCCGGGGCGACCGGGCCGGCGCCGCGATCGTCGACGACGCCGCCCGGTACCTGTCCGGTCTCGCCGCCGCGGTCAGCGAGAGGCTGGGCACCGTCCCCGCCGCGCCCGGGCACGCCGGTCCGCCCGTCCTGCTGGCCGGCGGGATGCTGGTCAACCAGCCGGTCCTGGCCGGCCGGGTCAGGGAGCTTCTAGGAGAACGCGGCATGGCCGACGTGCGGGTGCTGGACCGGGCCCCGCCTGGGGCGCCGTGAAACTGGCCCTCGACGACGTCGCCGCGCCAGCCCACCAGCACCGCCCCGTCCCGGCCTGAACACCCTGCCCCTTCTGTTTCCCGCTTCAAAAGCACCCACCCCCAAGCCCCTTTCGAGGAGACACATGACAACGCCGAACACCACCCTTGCCGCAGCCGGCGCCGCCACCCAGCCTCCCGGCGTGCTGATGGCCGCCGAAATCCTCGAGCAGCCAGAGGCCCTCGCCCGGCAGCTCGACCACGGCCGCCCCGAGATCCGCCGCCTGGCCGCCGTCCTTCGGGACGCGGACATCCGGTACGTCCTCCTGGCCGCCAGGGGCACGAGCGACCACGCCGCCCTGTACGCGAAGTACCTCATCGAGACCGTCCTGGGCCTGCCGGCAGGGCTCGCGTCGCCGTCGAGCCTTACCGTGTACCGCGCGGAACCCAAGATGGACGGGGTCCTCTGGCTGGCCGTGAGCCAGTCGGGCGGATCCCCGACCTGGTGGACTCCACCGCCGCGGCCGCCCGCGGCGGCGCGCTCACCGTTGCGGTGACCAATGCGCCGTCCTCGCCCCTGGCGGCGCGGCCCGGCACCACCTGGACATTCTGGCCGGGCCGGAGCGTGCCGTGGCCGCCACCAAGAGTTACACCTCCCAGCTGCTGGCGCTCTGGCTGCTCATCGACGCCTGGGCGGCGGTGCCGGGACCGATGCGCTGGCCCTGCCCGGCCACGCGGCGGATGTTTTGGCCAGACCGGAGATACTGGAGGTGGCAGACCGCTACCGCTACGTGAACCACATCATCACCACCGGGCGCGGATTCTCATATCCCACCGCACGGGAGGCGGCGTTGAAACTGATGGAAACGTCCTATCTGGCCGCCCATGCCTTTTCCGGAGCCGATCTCCTGCACGGACCGTTCGCGATGATCGACGAGGACCGTCCCGTCATCGCGATCGCCTCCCCGGGCGCCGGCGGACGCGCCCTGCAGCCGGTGCTGGAGCGCCTGGCGGCGCGCGGGGCCGACGTCTGCCTGGTGGGCGACCCCGCGGCGGCCCGCCCGCAGAACCATGTGGTGCCCCTCCCGGCCGTCAGCGAACGGCTCGCTCCGGTCCTCGAGATACTGCCGCTGCAGCGCCTGGCCCACGCCATGGCAGCGGCCCTGTCTCTTATACACATCTAGATGTGTATAAGAGACAGCCCCGGGGCCTGCGCAAGATCACGGAAACCTGGTGAGTCCGACGCTCATCTCGGCCGCCCGGGTGATCACGCCCGAGGCTGTCCTCGAGCCGGGCTGGGTGGAAGTCCGGTCAGGCCGCATCAGCGCCGCGGGCAGCGGGACCCCGCCCCGCGAACCAGACGCCAGCTATCCGGACGGGACACTGGCCCCCGGCTTCATTGACGCCCACATCCACGGCGGCGGCGGCTTCAGCTTCAATGACGCTGATCCCGCGGCCGCCGCGGTCCGGATCGCCGCAGTGCACCGTGAGCACGGGACCACCACGCTCATGGCGAGCCTCGTCACAGCCTCCCTGGAGCACCTTGAGGCCGCGGTGGCGGCGCTGGCGGACCTGGTGGAAGAGGGCGTGCTGGCGGGAATCCACCTGGAAGGACCCTGGCTCAGCCCGTACCACCGGGGCGCGCACACCAAGAGCCTGCTGCGGACCCCGGACCCGGCCAGCATCGACCGGCTCATGCTGGCCGGCCGGGGCACGATCAAAATGGTCACCATCGCCCCTGAGCTGGAAGGCGGCCTCGCGGCCATCCGGCAGATCACCGGCTACGGCGCGGTGGCCGCCGTCGGGCATACCGGCGCCGACTATGACCTGGCCCGCCAGGCGATCGCGGCGGGCGCCACTGCCGGGACGCACGTGTTTAACGCGATGCGGTCACTCCACCACCGCGAACCCGGGCCTGCCCTGGCGCTGCTGGAGGACCCGGCAGTTTTCGCCGAGGTGATAGCCGACGGCGTGCACCTGCACCCGTCACTGGTCCGCTTCATCGCGGGCAGCCCGGCCCGGGCCGTTTTTGTCACGGATGCCATGGCGGCGGCGTGCGCCCACGAGGGAACGTATGATCTCGGCGGGCTCGAGGTCCGGGTGGCCGACGGCGAGGCCCGGCTGGTCAGCAACGGCGCCATCGCCGGCAGCATCCTCACGCTCGATGCCGCAGTGCGGCACGCGGTCCGTCACGCGGGCATCCCGCTCGCCGACGCAGTCCGCGCAGCCACGCAGAATCCGGCGGACATGCTGGGGCTAACCGACGTCGGCCGGATTAGGCAGGGCCTGCGTGCGGATCTGGTGGTTCTCGGCGGGGACCTCGAGGTTGCGGCGGTCATGAAGGCCGGGGAATGGTTCCAGCCCGCTAGTTGAGCCCACCGGGTCAGACCTCGACGGCGGCCGCTACCCGCTCGCCGTTGAAGTATTCCAGCTCCCAGCCGTCAACAGCATGGTGGTGGGCCAGGTTGAGCACGGCGTTGTCGATGCTCTGCAGGGTGCGGCCGATGGCGAGGCCGAGGCTCACCCGGAGGAGCGTGCCGTGGGCGACGACCAGGACGCGGCGGCCGCGGAACTCCTCGGCCAATGCTTCCAGCGCGGCCAACCCGCGAGAGGCCGCCGCGTCCTCGCTTTCTGCGCCGCGGAAACCGCCATCAGGCGTGCGCAGTGCTTCCAGTTCAGGGCCGGCCTGCAGGCCCTCCGCGGGTCCGAAGCTACGCTCGGCGAGCTCGGGCACGCGCCGGTCAACGCTGAGCCCCAGCCCGGCGGCAATCAGGTTGGCGGTCTCGGCGGCACGGCTCAGCGGCGAGGACACGACGGCGTCCCACTGGTAGTCCTGCAGGACGGCGACGGCGTCGCGGGCCTGGCCGCGGCCGACGTCGTTCAGCGGAATGTCCGTGGATCCCTGCAGCCGGCGCTGCGCGTTCCAGTCTGTCTGGCCATGGCGGACAAGGGCTAGCGTCGTAAAGGTCATGCCTTCCATTGTCCGTTACAGCGGGGAACGGGCCGTCCAGGCGAACGGCACCAGAACCGTGCGGCCGAATCAGGACACGCCGGAGAGAACCCCGTCGATCCGGGAAAGCAGGCCCGGCCACCCGTTGCCCATGCCCTCGAAGGCCTGCTGGCCCATGGGAGTGTCGAGCCGAAAGCCCTGGTGTTCAAGGTGCGGGACGGTCCCGTCCTCGGCCGCCTCGAGCCGCCACGTCACGGTGGTGTCTAGCTGGCCCTCGGAGAACAGGAAACTGATCAGCGCGCCGGGTTGGCCAGCGCGTCGACTCGCTGGGTCCAGTAGTGCTCGAAGTGCTTCACCCAGCCGCCGACCTCCGCGAGACCCGCGGCCCGGATGTGGTAAGGCCGTTGGCGTCCGCGCCGGGCCGGCCGGACTTTGCGCGCATCAGACGGCGTCGGTCGGGGCGGCGCGGTGATCTACCTCGGCATTGAGCTCGTCGATCCGATCAAGCGCGGCGTTCAGATGCTCGACCATCGCCCACCAGGCTGGATGCTCCTTTCGGATGCTTTCGAGCGTGGCGCCTGTGGATGTGAGCGCGGCGAGATCGAAAGTCAGAACAGCGGATGCCTTGGCCGCTTCGACGGATGCCCGGTGTATTGCGTCCTCACGCTCCGGCCCCGGCACCAGGCGAAACGCGGCCCCGAAAGCCTCAGATGCTGACGCGTCGCCATCCGCCAGCCCAAGAGCGGCCTCCTGTCGAGTGTCGAGTCGTTACCGCTTCAGAATCAGCCATGACACCAAGTGCGCCCCCTGGTTGACCTGCCGCACGATCAGGAGGGCACAGCAGCGGCCCAGCCTCGCTGAGGTCTGGGCCGCTGTGGTGCCGTACTTGTGTGCTGCTGCCGGTTAGGGCGAGAGCTCTTCGAGGACGCGGCCCTTGGTTTCGATGGCGAAGACGATGGTGATGAGGCCTCCGATGAGGGCGACGGCCGCGAACACGGTGAAGACGTAGCTGACGCCGAAGTTGTCGACGATCCATCCGACGAGGAGCGGTCCGACGGCGGACCCCGCGCGCAGCCATGCACTGCCGAAGCCGGTGCCGATGGCACGGAGCCGGGTCGGGTAGAGCTCGGCGGAGTAGAGGTACAGCGAGAACGAAATTGTCTGCAGAATGGCGTAGGCGACGCTGGCGAACACAACGACCTGCGTCGCTGAGACGGCTCCCAGGGCCGTGAGGATGATGAGGGGAACGGTGGAGGCGAGGAAGGCCACGGAATACCAGCGCTTGCGGCCGACCCGGTCGATGAGCAGGGCGCAGAGGATCGAAGCGATCACACCGACAGCCGACGTTACCCAGCCGTAGGCGAGGCTGGTCTGCAGTGGCAGGTTGAAGGTCTGCTTGTACAGTGTGGGCAGCCAGGTGATGAGTCCGTTGTTGACCATGTAGACGCAGATCCACAGGAACCAGATGGTGAAGGTGCGTTTGCGGTAGATGCCTTTGAAGAGTTCACGCCAGTCGGAGCGGGCGGTGGCCTTGGGGTCCACCGGCCGTACTACGGGTTCGGGCAGGGCGGCCCCGGCTTTGAGTGCTTCGTTTTCGAGCATGCTGACGACGGCGTCGGCCTTCTTGACGCGTCCGGTGGAGGCGAGCCAGCGGGGAGACTCGGGCATCAGCGCCCGCATGGGGATGGTGAGTACCGCGGGGATGAGACCGACGATGAACATGGCTTTCCAGCCGAAGACCGGTACCAGCAAGTAGCCGGCGATGCCTGCAAACATGAGGCCGACAGGGAAGATCACCTCGTAGAGGAGGAAGAACCGGCCGCGTTTTTTGGCCCCGATGAATTCGTTGATGTAGGCGCTGGCGACGGGCACTTCGCCACCGGTGCCGATTCCTTGGAGGAAGCGGAAGACGATCATGGCCCATGCGCCCCAGGCGAAGAGGCAGGCGATGTCCATGGTGACAAACAGCAGGATGGTGATGAGCAGGACGGGCAGCCGTCCGATCCTCTCTGCCAGGTGCCCGAAGAAGAGGGAGCCAAAGATCTGGCCGACGTAGCCGGCTGAGAGGATCATTCCGATCTCGCCAGCGCTGAGGTGCCATTCGGCCGCGAGCTGGGGCATCGCGAAGGCGATGGCCAGGACCGTGTAGGCGTCGAAAAAGGTTGCTGACCCGATGATGATGCGGATGAGGGTCAGGCGTCGCGTGACCGGGAGCCGTTCGAGCCTGGCTACGAGCTGCGCGTTGATTCTGGCGGCGTCCGGGCCGCTGGGGATGGTTGCGGTGCTGTTCGGCTCGCGCATTGCGAGTCCTCCTTCTCCAGCTGCGGTGCTGGGGTCCTCATTGACCAAGAGTGGAGTGAAAGTTTTGGAAAGGATGGCGGGCGGACGGCCCGCCATCCTTTGGATCCGGGGATCAGACGGGAACTGTGACGCTGCCCAGGTTGGCGGATTTCAGGGCCAGGGCGATTTCATCGCCGGCGCCTTCGGCCAGGGGAAGCAGCGGAGGCCGGACGGTAGCGTGCTCGAGGATGCCGCGGGCAACGAGGCCTTCCTTGAGGGCGACTGTGCCTTCCATGTGCGACCCGCGGTGATAGACGTTCTTGGTCACCGGCAGGAGCCGGTCGTGGATGGCGCGGGCCGCGGCGTAGTCCTTGGCCTTGCCGGCGGCGATGAGCTCCACGAGCGGTTCGGGGGCGAGTCCGCCGTATCCGACCAGTGCGCCGTCGACGTCGAACATGGTGTGCAGCAGGTACTCGTCGTGGCAGGTCAGGATCTGCAGGCCAGGATAGGTGGCCCGCAGGACGGGGATTTCAGTGTCCCAGCGCTTCATGTTCCGCACACCGTTCTTGGTGGCGAACACGCCTTCCTGGCCCGCGATCTCGAGCTGGGTTTCCAGGTCGTAGGTGGCCTTGGTGGCGTCCGGGTACTGGAAGAGGATCAGCGGCAGGCCGGAAGTTTCGTAGATTTCCTTATAGCGGGTCTGCGGGGCGCCCTGCTGGTAACCGAAACGGAGCCAGCCGTGGGACGGATAGACCAGGCCGGCCTCGGCGCCGGCCTCGACCGCGCGTTTGGCTTCCAGGGCAGCGACCGTGTTCCCCTCCCCGGTGATGCCGGCAATGATCGGGATCTCGCCGTTGACGGCGTTCTTGAACTCACTGATGACGAGTGCCTGCTCGTCCTGGGTCAGGAAGGTCCCTTCGCCGGCGTGGCCCAGGACCACCAGGCCTTTGACGCCTTCGACGCTGGCCAGCCAGCCGCCGAGCCGGTGGATGGCGTCGACGTCGACGCTGCCGTCCCGGTTGAACGGCGTTACAGGTGCGGGAACAAGTCCGCGGAGATCGATGGTCATGAGAGCTTCCTCTGTCTTCTTGATCGTAGTCCCGCTAGAATGTGAGAACGTTTGCGGGAACGTTTTCATTGTGGAGTGTGGCTCACCTCACTGTCAAGGGGCACGTTCCGAACAAGGAGGAAATAGAGTGTCTTCTAGGACGATCCCGAACAGGAGTACTCGCATGGAACCGGCTGCACCAGGCCCAAGTGTCACACTGCGGGATGTTGCAGCCGCCAGCGGGGTGAGCCTTTCCACGGCCAGCCGCGCCCTGGACGAACGCGGCACCCAATCCCGCTCGGCCGCGGCCCAGCACGTCAGGAAGGTGGCAGCGGACCTCGGATACCGCCGAAACTCGTTCGCCTCGAGCCTGCGCCGCGGGGAAACCCGGACCCTGGGAGTGCTCGTGCCGCGCCTCAGCGACACGGTGATGGCCCTCATGTTCGAGGAGCTCGAGCGCGCAGCAGCGGACCGCGGCTACTTCGCCATGGTCGCCACCAGCGGGGACGACCCGGAAGAGGAGCGCCGGGCCGCAGAAACCCTGCTGGACCGCAACGTGGACGGGCTCATCCTCGCCACGGCCCGGCTCGACGACGCGCTTCCCCGCCGTCTTCGTGAGCGGGGCGTCGCGCATGCTTTGGTGCTCCGCACCGACGGTGTGAGCCCCTCCGCCGTCGGAGACGACGACGTCGGCGGCTACCTTGCCGTCCGGCACCTTATCGACCTGGGCCACCGCGAGATCGCCGTCGTCACCGGCCCGTCCTTCACTTCCAGCGCGGTCGGCCGGCTAGCCGGCGCCCGCAGAGCCTTGGACGAAGCAGGCATCAATCCGCCCGAAGAATGGCTGATCGCCGCCGGCTACGGAATCGAAAACGGACTCTCCGCCGGCGAGTCGCTCCTGGGCGGGAGCGCCGGAAAACGGCCCACCGCCGTTTTCGCCGCCAACGACAACATCGCAATGGGCATCATCGCCGCGGCCCAACGCTCCCACATCACCGTCGGACAGGATCTGGCATTGGTCGGATACAACGACACCCCCCTCGCGGCCAGGCTTCCCATTCCTTTGTCATCGGTGCGTGTCCCGCTGAGCCAGATCGCAAGCACGGCCATCGATTTGCTCGTCAACCCCGGCAAAGAGCCGACCATCCGGAAATCAGTACCAACACTCATCCCCCGCGAGTCCAGCGGCCCCCCAAGACAGGCGTGAGCTGAACCATCAACCGCGCCCGCCGGTTATGCCGGGCACGGGCTTTCGATCAAGGGATCGGAAGCGGCGACAGCGGTTTTGTGACGGCGAAGGCGAACGTCGTCTTGATCGATGCGAGCGACGGAATGGCGCGGAGGTCCTTGCGCAGGAGCTCCTCGTAGGTGGCGAACGAATCGACGACGATCTTGACGAGATAGTCGTCATCACCGGCGAGCAGGTAGGCCTCGACCACTTCCGGGACCGAGCGGAGCTTCGCCTCGACCGCGTCTACGACCTGCGGGGTGTGCGATAGGAGCGTCAGCCGGGCAAAGGCCGTGATGGCAAGCCCGACCGCGCCCTGCGACACAACGGCGGTGTAGCCCGCAATGACTCCGCTGTCCTGCAGATGCCGCACGCGGCGAAGGCACGGCGATGGCGATAGGCCCACGCGGTCCGCCAATTCCTGGTTCGTCAGCCGGCCGTCCTGCTGCAGCTCAAGCAGGATATGCCGGTCAATGTCATCGATGGTCACCATTGGCAGATTCTACTACTGGAAGGCAATTTCTTAGCAGAAATGGCAATCGCCTGCCTGACTCATTTCCCTAACATTGCTCACATACACGGAGATTGAAGGGAGTTGCCGGTGAACAGCCAGGTGCATACGAGGCTGATGGGCGCAGGCGCTCTCGCCGCCACGATTGTTCTTTGGTCCTCATTTGCGCTGTCGGCCAAGGGAATCGGCGCATCAAGCCTGACCACGGTCGATGTCGCGCTTATCCGCTTCCTGACGCCGGCGGTGCTCCTCATTCCGTGGATCCCACCCACGGTGCGCGCACTTCGGCGGGAGCAGCCAGACGCACTCCTCCTGCTCCTCGTCGGCGGATTGCCGCACTTCCTGCTCTTTGCACTCGGGGCGCGCCTGACCACAGCGGGCCTGACTGGCCTGCTCGTGCCCGGCACGGTACCCCTGTTCGTCACCGCGGCCGCCTTTCTCGCCTGGCGCAGCCGTATCCCCGGGCGGCAGCTGCTCGCCCTCGGCGCGATCGTCACGGGTGTCGCGGCGAGCGCGCTCCAGGCAACGACGGCGACGACGCTCGCCGGCATCGGCGTGCTGCTCGCCGGCGGGCTGGCCTGGGCCCTGTTCACGGTCGGCCTCCGGCGCACGCAACTGGACCCTGTTGGCGTCGTCGTTCTTATCTGCGCGCCCTCGGCGCTGGCCGCCGCCGGCCTCGCCATCTCCGGCCTCATGCCATCGAGTCTGGCGGACGGCACGGCAAAACTGCCCGACGTGCTGATGTTCACCGCGCTTCAGGGCGTCGGGACAGGGCTGCTGTCCACACTCTGCTACGCCTACGCCGTGCGCGCACTCGGCAGCAGTATTTCCGCCGCCACCGGCGCCATGAGCCCGGTCCTGACGGCAGTGGTCGCGGTCCCGCTCTTTGGCGAGCACATCACCCCGGCCCTTGCCGTCGCCTTGACCCTCATCGTTGTCGGCGTCATCACCTTCAACCTCAAGCCAACGCGCGCCAGAGGGAACGCCACGTGCGGGCAGCCGCAGCGCACCGGCGCGGCGCCCGGCCCGCCCCATCCCGCGCACGAGCGGGATGGCCAGCCCGCGGATGTGGGCTAGGCAGCCAAGGTCACGCCAGGCCGTCCCGGCCTACGGTGGCGTGGCCAGCCGCCCGCGGCCTCCTGCTGGATCCGGGCGGACCGGGTGGAATAGTCGGCAATCGTGCGCAGCTGATCGTCGCTGTAACCCTCCAGGAGTGCCGCCAGCCCGTCCATGAAGTCCGCAAAGTAGGGTGCCGCCGCGGCTGCCTGGTCGCCCACGAGCTCGATCAGGACCTTGCGCCTGTCGTCCGTGTGCCGGACCCGGCGGGCGACGCCCTTGCTCTCCAGCCGCTGCATCAATCCGGTCACTGACGCAGGCGCGAGCCCGGAATGTTCACCGAACTCGCCGGCCGTCATGGGCCCGAAGCGCATGAGGATGTCGATCGCCTTGCCTTCCGTCGCGGAGAGCCCGCGCAGCTCGGACAGTGCCGTGTGGAACATGACGGCCGCCGTCGACAGTTCCCGGCCCGACTCGTACACCGCGGCCACCAGGGCTTCTCGCTGATCGGTTTGCATGTTCCGAGGCTAGCAAAAGTATTTCGTTTGACCGAAGGGATTGACCGCCGGCACCGCCTGAAATTATATTTCTTTCATCCGAACGAAATAATATCCTGATGGGACGTCGCCATGTTGAACTGCCTGATCATCGGCTCCGGGATTTCCGGGCTGTCTACCGCCCTTGCCCTCCGGAAGGCCGGTCATGCGGCCACGGTCTATGAGGCTTACCCCGAACCGTCCGACGGCGTGGGCGGCTTCCTGACCCTCGCCGTCAACGGCTTCGACGCCCTGGAAACACTTGGCCTCAAGAATGCCGCCCGCCGCCTGGGCTTCAGCACGCCACGCATGTCGATGTATCTGGGCAGCACCGGGAGGCACCTTGCCGACTTCAACTACGGCGGCACACTGCCGGACGGAACCACAGCCCGCACCATGACCCGCTCGGAGCTCTACGCCCTGCTCCGCAACGAGGCCGTCGAGCGCGGCGCCCGCATCGAGTACGGCAAGCGCCTGCAGGCCGTTGAGGAAGGGTCCGATGGCGTGACCGCCCGTTTCGACGACGACACCATCGCTTCCGGCCACCTCCTGATAGGCGCCGACGGACTGCGGTCCGCCGTACGCCCGCTCATTGCGCCTTCATCCCCGCAGCCCAGGAGCATCCCGCTGCTGAACACCGGCGGGATTGTTCCGGCGGGCCGCGGACCCGCACTGGACGTTGAGTCCGGCCGGATGAAAATGGTCTTCGGCAAGCGCTGTTTCTACTGCTACATGCCGGACCCGGACGGTAGGATCTGGTGGTTCGCCAATCCGCTGCAGCGGTCTTCCGGCAATGCTGCCGAGCTGGATGCTCCCGCACTCAAGAACTGGCTGACGGGTCTCGTGTCCGGGGACCGTACACCGATGGCCGCGATTATTGAAGCCACCTACGGCATCATCACCCGTACATGACCTATGACTTCCCCACCATTCCGAGTTGGCAGCGCGGCCGAATGGTCCTGGTCGGCGATGCCGCCCACGCGGCCTCGCCGTCGTCGGGGCAGGGCGCCTCCATGGCCATCGAGGACGCCGTCACGCTGGGCGGCGGCCTCCTCGGCGTCGGGGCGGAAGGCATTACCCCGGCCTTGGCACACTACGAATCGGAGCGCCGCGGCCGGGCAGAAGCGGTGGTGGAATGGGGGCGCCGGAATGCGGCGCCGAAGATCAGGGGCCAGTTCCAGCGGGTCTTCCAGGACCTGGCCCTCAGGGCGGTCTTCCGCTCGCTGTCACGCGGCACGGCCGGCGACTTCGACTGGGTATACGGCCACCACATTCCATGGGGCCCGGCCCGGGGCGAGGCGGTCAACAGCGAGGTGGCCGCATAGCCCAGCTGATTCATGGGCGCCTGCCGCCGGCCGGGATGATACTTCCCGTGAGGAGAGGCTATTGCTTTCCGTATTTGGGGTGGACGGCCTGCTTACTGACCCCCAGGCACAGTGCAATCGCCTCCCAGGACAGGCCCGACTGCCGGGCCTTGCGGGCCAGGGATGCCTCGGCGCGCCCGACTTCCTTGTGCGAGGTGCCGTCAACATAAGTTGACAGTGGCTATGAAACGGCCGGGGCAAAGAGGCTTAGCGACATATGCCCCGCGGGGCGGCGTCCGTCACGGCGTGACTTCCCAGGCGAACATCATGGCGTGGTCCTCGTGCGCCAGGTTGTGGCAATGCCCCACATACGGCCCCGTGAAGTCCCTGAAGCCCCGGTAGACGATCACTGACTCGCCGGGGTCCAGCGCTGCGGTGTCTTCCCTCGAGGCGTCATCGGGGTGCCCCGGATCCACCGTGCGGGTCACGTCCTTGCCGTTGCGCATGACGGTCCGGTGCTCCTCCATATGCAGGTGGAACGGGTGCACCCAGCCGCCACCGCCGTTGCGCAGCTCCCAGAGGTTGAAGCTGCCCTTCTTTTGCCGGGCCAGGGGTGTGCGGCCGGCACGGTTTGTCAGGCTCGCCAGCACGCTCGCCGGGTCGAAGGGCTTGCCGTTGATGAGCCACTCGGTCTCGCCGCCCACGCTCCCGCGCTTCACCTCGAAGATCATGCGGTTATCCAGCAGACTCTGCCAGTTGGACGGCAGCGGCGGGAGCGGACGCAGGGCAGCGGGTATCTGGCTGTCATCCTGCGCGGTATCGCCAATCACGATCTTCAGGACCGGCACCTTGTACTTCGGGTCGGGGAAGAACCGGGACGAATTCGACCACATCCGGCCGTTGGGCATCTTCATGACGTTGGTCAGGTAGACGACGTCGCCCTTGGTGGTCGGTGTGCCGTCCTGGTACCGCGTGAAATCAACGATCACCTCGCGGCGCTTGGCCGGCCACAGCTCAAAGGAATCCCGCTTGATGGGGATCGGCAGGAGCCCGCCGTCCGTGGCAATCTGGGTGAACTGCATGCACTGCTGGCCGTCCTCGATGCGGTACTGGCCCTCAAGCTCGTCGTCCTCGTAACCGAGCGACGCCGACGATTTGGGGCCCAGCGTCGAGCTCATCAGCTTGAACTCGTAAATCCGGGAGACGGAGGCGTCCAGGAACCGGAAGCGGTACTTGCGCCGCTTCACCGTCAGCACCGGAAAGGCCGTGCCGTTGACCGTGCAGACGTCGCCGACGAATCCGTGGTTGGGGAAGTGCTTGTAGAACGTCTTGCCCCACCACTCCGGATGGGTCGCCGGGTTCTTGGCGGCCGGGAACTCGCCCTGCACATCGTGGATGTCCTTGTGCATGGTGACGCCGTCGTCGAACCGGAAGTCGGTGAAGGCCAGCGGGATATCGTACTTGACGTCGAAGGATCCGTCCGGGTTGTTCGTGCGGACCCCCGGCAGCCGCAGCCCCTGCCGCTCGTCACCCATATCCGTGCCGTTCTTCGGGTCATAGATCGGGTAGAGGCCCACCAAGCCCTTGTACACGTTCGAGCCGGTGTGGTCCATCGTGTGGTCGTGGAACCAGAAGAAGCTCTGCTTCTCGCGGTCGTCCCCGCCGGCGGGCCGGTTCAGGTAGAGGTTGTCGACAGACATCTGCGGCCTGAAGCCCGGGTGCCTCGGCCCTGCCACCATCGAGTAATGCGGGTTACCGTCACTCTCGGGCGCGGTGTGGCCGTTGTGCAGGTGGGTCAGGAACGACAAGTCGGGAGATCCGAAGTCCTGGCGGTCCAGGTTCAGCGGGTTCTCGTCCAAGTGGTTCTCGAACCGGACCAGGACCGGCCTGCCGTATTCGGCGTTGATCATCGGCCCAAGGAAGGTGCCGTTGAAACCGTAGATCGTGCTCGGAGGCAGGGCCCGCCTCGTGCCTGCGGCGAATTTCCTGCCGGAGGCATCGAACGAGACAGCCGGCCTGCCGTTCGAGTCGATCGGCAGCACCTGCGACGTAGTGAACGAGTGGGTCCGCAGAAGCAGGTTGATCTTGTAGACGATCGGGTCTGGAAGGCCGACCTGGCTCGTCCAGACCTGGTGCCGTTCATTGCGCAGCGAGTTCTGCTGACCCGGTCCCGGTCCCGGCGGATTCCGCCAGGCGCTGAAGACGGATTTCGGCACCGGTGCCAGCGCCTTCGGGATGCGCAGCGGGTCGCTGAACGGCGAGATGATCAGCGGGCTGGTGGGGAATTTTTCAATGTAGAACAACTCGTCACTTAGCGCCGTCGACGCGGCGGCGAAGGCGCCGTCCGGCGAGAGCAGCCCCCGCTGAGCCAGCAGCGGAGCGGCCCAGGCCTGCGCCGCCACGAGTGCGGCCCCTGCTCCCCGGCCGCCCCCAGGCGCAGTATCGTGCGCCGCGCGACCCCGCTAGATTCTGCAGATTCCTCGGACATGGTCTGCGCCTCCTTGGCGTGGGGCACACGTCAACACAGCTGCACCGATCGTCACCTTCATGCGGTTCCGAGACCCGACTCCTGACCACGAGACCTCCTCGTCCCGCGGGTAACTCTTCTGCGCGATTCCCCCAGGCGACAACTGTGGGTTGCGAACCCTGCAAAAAAGCTGGCACCCAAACGCTGCAGACCCTCCAAATTGGCGGTGAACGTCCGTGGCCGGCGACGGTCCTGCACCTTCCCAGATCGTCCAGGTCGACTACGCCGCACGGCGGTGTCGGCTCGGCCGGCCGCGCCGTAGTAATTCACTGCCCGATCGCGGCGTTGAGTCCGGCGGGGCTTGTTTCCCGCTGCCATGTCACCGGCTGCACATTCACGCCGGGAAGGACCGCCCCCTCGTGTAATCCGCGCGCCTGCCCGTATTCGGTCTCTGGGCGCGAAGCGGCAGGTACCGGGCACTCGGTGCGGGTCTTGGCTGTATGAAGATCGCGGCGGCGAGAATTCACCAAAGCCCGTTTTTTCATGACCGCGGCTCCTTTGACGGGTCGCCGTGCTGTTCTGACATCGCGAAGAATGAGTTCTCGCCGTCCGTCGCGGACCTCTGGAACGGTCCCGCCTGGACGAGGTTGGCCGGCGCCCGGCCCTCGGCGAGGGCGGACAACTGCTTCGCCAGCAGCTTGCGGATTCGTGGTTCGAAGGCGTTTCCGCCGATGTGTGGTGTGATCAGCGCGTTCGCGGCCTGCCAGAGAGGGTGTTCCTTCGGCTACGGTTCGGGATCGACGACGTCGAGTGCGCAATGCAGGCGACCCGAGGCCACCTCTGCCGTCAGAGCGTCCGTGTCCACGACGGGTCCTCGCCCGACGTTGACCACCAGCGCGGGACGCACGGCACGCCCCGGCGCCGATGATCGGCCCCGCAACGGACGCTGGCCGCCGACAGTGCCGCCAGACCGCGGCACGGCAGCGACACGCGCATCTCATGTCCGCGTGATTGGCGAAGCCAGTGCCACCATCGATATATGAGCGCTCCAACGGTGGATGCAGCGATCAATGACCTCATGGACTGGGCTTGGCACGCCGTCTACGAACTGCTCGCGGCGAATGGCCTGCTCGGTGAAGGTCTGGATGTCCGGGAGTACACCGGGATGTCATCCTGGGTGGAGGGCCCGACCCGCTATACGGTGGTGCACTCCCTGTCGGTGGCCATTCTTTTCATCGACACCGATCCGGTGGACGCCATCAGTTTCCACCGTGATCTCTTGGGTTCGGAGGACCCGAAGTTGTTCTTCAGCGCCGACGCGGTCGAACGCCAAGGGGTGAGGCCCCAAACCGGTCGCGGGACGGATTCCATCGATGGGGATCTTCACTTCACGCGAGGATGCCGAACGCTTCATCGCCGGCGATCCGTTCACAGTCGAGGGGCTCGCCGTTCCGCGCATCCTTGAGTGGAACGCCTTGCGCTTCGATTAGCGCAACGCCGCCCGTTGGGCCCAGTACACTTCCACATCGAGCGCACCGATGGTGAAGCATGACGCTCGCATTGCTTGCCGCCCTAAAGCCAGACGACCCGAAGCGCAATTAATGGTCCCACGCCGGCATCCAGCGCTCCGGGCAAATCCGGCAGACGGCGGCCCGGCCCTCGCCCCGGATAACCGCTAACTGAGGACAGAGTTGTTGGCTGTATTCTCAATAGGCGGACCGGCGATCTTGCCGGTCAGGCGTCTCATGGGGGGATTGTAGTGAAATTTGTCAAGGTGCCGGTGGCCGCTGTGGTCGGCGCTCTGCTGCTGCTCGGCGCACCGCCGGCCCTGGCTGGCGAAGGCTCGGTCGTTGACGTCGGGGGCGTTCCCCTCGGCGTTGCCACGGACTCGGATGGCACGGTCTATGTGTCCAACTACGGGCTTCCCGGCGGCATCCGTGTACTTCAACCCGGCGCAACGGAACCATCGCGGACCATCCGCACTGGTAGTTATCCGTCGTCGCTCGCGGCCGCCCCGGACGGCACCCTCTATGCCCTGCAGGGCAGTCCGGGCAAAGTTGAAATCGGCGTAATCGCCAAAGACGCGGATGCCGTAGCGAGGACCATACCCGTCTCCCCCGGAGAACACCGGCTGGCTGTCGGGCCGGACGGGTCGCTCTATGTCGTGAACCCGTCCGAGCGCACGTTGTCCGTGATCCTCCCGCACGGCACTGCGGTGGACCGGAGCATCCCCGTTGGTTCCGGGGCGAGCCAGGTGGCCGTGGCGAAGGACGGGACAGCGTTCGTCACGAACCAGTACGACGGCACCGTGTCCGTCGTCCCGCCCAGCGCCGTGCGCGCCGCCCGCACCATCGACGTCGGTGCCACCGCCAACCCGCACGGCATTGCCGCCGGGCCGGACGGCACTGTTTACGTCGCGACCGTCAAACGCGATGAGGTCGCCGTCATCGAAGCCGGCGCCACAGCGGTGGCCCGGACTGTCTGGGTGGGCCACGGACCACAAGATGTCGCCGTAGCTCCTGACGGCACCGCGTACGTCACGAACAGTGGGGACCAGACCCTGTCGGTCATTCCGTCCGGAGCTTCGGAAGCAACGCGCACAGTCGCGACGGGCAAAGACCCGGGGCGCCTCGCGGTGACGCCGGACGGCACCGTCGTCGTCGCGAACAGGGCAGACGCCACCCTGACCGTTCTGGCACCAACTGCCACTGCGTCTGACGCGCCGTCACCCGCCGTCGTTCCTTCAACGACGGCGGCCGCCCAGGCGGACAGCGTTCCCGCGGGAAGCGGTCCTCCTTGGCTGGCTGCCGCTGGCGGCGCTGCCGCGCTGGTCCTGGCCGGTACAGCGGCCGCCCTTTGGCGCCGTCGAAGGTCCTGACCCTCCCCCAGGTACCAACTCGCAACCCGGCCGCCGATTTGGTTGCGGTGAATGGCCACAGCTGTTAGTCCTGAGGTACGTGCAGGGCCGCCATAAGGTCGCTGCGTTGGAGAGCGACAGGAAGAGTGGCCATGGTGCGCGAGAATCCTCCGGTGAAAGAACCCGACGAGAACGACATCGAGGTCGGGATGCCCAAGAACTGGGCCGCCGGCATGCCGGGCGTGCTGCATTCCATGGTCCCGGCTTTGGAGCATATGGGCGTGGAGCGGACGCGGAAAACCCTGCTGTCCATGAACCACAAGGACGGCTTCGACTGCATGAGCTGCGCATGGCCAGACCCGGATCACCGCAAGGCCTTCGAATTCTGCGAGAACGGTGCCAAGGCCGTCACCTGGGAGGCGACCCCCGTTGTCGTTTCATCCGACTTTTGGGCCGGGCATCCTGTGTCCGACCTGCTCAGCCGCTCCGAGTACTGGCTGGGCATGCAGGGGCGCCTGACCGAGCCCGTCTACAAACCTGCCGGCGAGGACCACTACCGGCCGGTCAGCTGGGACGAAGCGTTCTCGATTGTCGGCAACAAACTCAACAGCCTCGATTCCCCTGACCAGGCTGCCTTCTACACGAGCGGCCGCACCTCCAACGAGGCCGCCTTCGCCTATCAGCTGTTCGTCCGCGGCTACGGCACCAACAACCTGCCCGACTGCTCCAACATGTGCCACGAATCCTCCGGCTGGGCCATGGGCCAGACCATCGGCATCGGCAAGGCCACCATCTCCTACGACGACTTCGGCAAGGCCGACCTGATCATCATCATGGGCCAGAACCCGGGCACCAACCATCCCCGCATGCTCACCGCCCTGGAGGAGGCCAAGGACAACGGCGCGGAAATCGTCGCCGTCAACCCCCTGCCGGAGGCGGGCCTGAAAAGGTACAAGAACCCCCAGCAGGTCAAGGGCATCATCGGCCACGGCACCGAGATCGCCGACCAGTTCATCCAGATCCGCCTCGGCGGTGACATGGCCCTGCTCCAGGCCGTCTCCAAACGCGTCCTCGACGCCGAGGCCCGGAACCCCGGGACCGTCCTGGATCACGCGTTCCTCCAGGAGCACTGCGAAGGCCTCGAGGAGCTCAAGCTGCACCTCGCCGAGCTGGATGAAGACGCCGTCCTGGAGGCCACCGGGCTGCGCGTCGAAGAGATCGACGAACTGGCCGCCCGCTACCTCAAAGCCGATAAGGTCATCGTCACCTGGGCAATGGGGCTGACGCAGCAGAAACGGGGTGTGGCCACGATCAAGGAGATCATCAACCTGCTGCTGCTCCGCGGCAACATCGGCAAACCCGGTGCGGGCGCCTCGCCGATTCGCGGCCACAGCAACGTCCAGGGGGACCGGACGATGGGCATCTGGGAGCAGATGCCGCCGTCGTTCCTGGATGCCCTCGGCAAGGAGTTCGATTTCGAACCGCCCCGGGACCACGGCGCCGACGCCGTCAAGACCATCCAGTCCATGCGCGAAGGTGGCATCAAGTTCTTCATGGCCATGGGCGGCAACCTGGTCGGGGCGATCTCGGACAGCAACGCCGCCGAGGCCGCCATGCACGGCACCGAGATGACCGTCCAGGTCTCCACCAAGCTGAACCGGTCACACGCCGTGACGGGCAGCGAGGCCCTTATTCTGCCCACCCTGGGACGCAGCGAAATCGACCGGCAGGCCGCCGGCGAGCAGTTCGTCTCCGTGGAAGACACCGTCTGCGCCGTGCACCCCTCCTTCGGCAAGGTTGAACCCGTGGCGGCGGCCCTGCTCTCCGAGGTCGCCATCATCACCCGGCTGGCTCGGGCGACCATCCCGGGCAAAACAAGCGCCGACTGGGCCGGCTTCGAGAAAAACTACGATCTGATCCGCGAACACATCTCCCGCGTCGTGGACGGCTGCGAGGACTACAACACGAAAATCCGCCAGGAAGGCGGCTTTGTCCTGCCCAACGGCCCGCGCGATTCCCGCACCTTCCCCACGCCGACCGGCAAGGCCGTGATCACCGTCAACGAGCTGGAGCACCTGGACCGCCCGGCCGGCACCCTAATCCTGCAGACCCTGCGCTCACACGACCAGTTCAACACCACCATCTACGGCTTCAACGATCGCTACCGCGGCATCAAGAAGGGCCGGCACGTCATCTTCGTCAACCCGGAGGATCTGGCAGAGCTCGGGCTGACGGACGGCCAGCGGGTGGACGTCCACGGGATCTCCGACGACGGCGCGGAGCGCGTACTGCGCAACTACCGGATCGTGGCCTACCCGAGCGCCAAGGGGTGCGCCGCCGCCTACTACCCGGAAGCAAACGTCCTGGTTCCCTTGGAGAACGTGGCCCACGGCAGCAATACGCCCGTGTCCAAGGCCGTGATCGTCCGGCTGGACCCCGCCCGGGAGCAGGAGCCCGTGGCGCCAACGACAGCGGCCGGGGAGTAGGGCCCGTCCGTCCACGCGGCGGAGCCAGGGCCGGTCGACCGGCCCTGGCTCCGCCGCTTACTGGGCCGTTCCGGACCAGCCGCCCCGTCCCCAATGCTCGTTTTCCAGCAGTCGTTCGGCAACGTCAATGGCCGAGTTCACGGAGGCCTCCACACCGGTCTTGCCGTTCTTGGCGCCCTGACCGGCCGCGAAACCGACCAGGAAAGCACTGACCGGACCGGCCGACGGGTTGACCGCCTCAGCCGATTTCGCCGCCAGGTCCAGGATCGCCTGATCTTCGACTTCCAGGTCCAGGATCTGCAGCGCCTGGGCCAGGCTCCTGCTCCAATGACTCAACTCCCGCTGGTCATCATTCGACTCGGTCATGGCTACTCCTCCATCAGTTGAAGTGCCTTCCGCCGGCAAAGAGGCCCGCGAAAGCAGTGTCGGTCTCCACCCTTGCACCGGGAGCGGCTGAGCACAACGCAAAGCAGTGCGGGCTGCCCGGTGAGGGCACCAGCCGTGTGGATTTATTCGGCCGGGCCTGCCTGCGCGGCGTAGGCGATGGCCTGGTCGCGCACGTGGCTCACGTAGGAATCAGACTGGTTGTAGGAGTAGATGGCGTCGGTCCAGCCCTGCGCGGTGGTGAGGTCGCGGCTGCCGGCGCAGAGGTACGAGGCGGCACTCAGGGCGGCATCGTCGATGCTAAGGGGGTCGGCTTCGCCGTCCCCGTTTCCGTCCCGCCCGGCCAGCTGCCAGGTGGTGGGAATGAACTGCATTGGTCCCACGGCGTGGTCCCAGCGGGCGTCGCCGTCCAGGGCGCCGTCGTCCGTGTCCGGGATGGCGGCGAAGCCGTCGCCGTCGAGGCTTGGGCCGACGATGGGCCGGCTCGCCTGCCCGGCGGCATTCAGGCTTCCGCCGCCGTGAGTTCCGTGGGCGGATTCGATGAAGCCGATGGCCGCCACCGTGTTCCAGCCGATCCTGCACGCCGGTGCCTCGGCGTTCGCCACCCCGGCCGCAGCCGCGTAGGCACGAAGGGCGCGGACCGGTATCTCGGTCCGCGCCGCCGTCCGGACGAGCCATTGGGCGTCAAACTTGCCGTGGGTGACGTTGACGGCGCTGTTGGCTGAGAGCACCCCAAGTTTCGCCTCCGATTGGGGCGGCGGATTGGCCCCGCTGGCCTCCGTACCGGAGACGTGGAGCGCCCAGAACGTGAGACCGGTGATGACGCAGAACGCGAAAAGGGCGAGGACCGCAAGGCGTTTCAGGCGGAGCATCTAGCCGAACCAACCCGCGGGCATCCCGGTCCGGGCGTCGTCGTAATCGGTTGCCACGTGGGTGATTCTCTTTCCGGGGGTTGTTGTCTGACCGGAATGCAACCTACACCATTGCACGGAGTTTCCCTGCCGGGAGGCCCATCGGGCACTACGGAAGCGCGCCGTCCCGGACCTGGATAACTCATTTCCCAACTGTCGCAGTCGCTGGCCGGCAAAGTGGTGATCGACCCGTCCAACCCAATAGGCCCCGACGGGCACGGCGGCTATACCAACACGCTGCCGGCCGACCGATCAGCTGCCTCGGTCCTGGCGGCCCTGCTCCCCGCCGGAGCGCACTTCGTGAAGGCCTTCGGCACGCTGGGAGCAGAGGCCCTGGGTTCGGCGGCCAACCGGCCATCCGGGCGCGCGGTTCTGTTCTATGCGACCGACGACGACGACGCGGCCGAGACGGTGGAACGGCTCATCATCGCCTCCGGTTTTGATCCGGTCGAAGCCGGCGGAATCGACGCGGCCGGCCGGCTCGAGCTGATGCGCGGCGACCTTCACCAGAACGGCGGGCTGGGCGGGAAACTTCTGAACGCCGACGAAGCCCGGGCCGCTCTCTAGGTAGTCCTACCGGTGGCGACGCCGGCCTAGCCGACGGCAATGAAAGGACGTGGCGTAAACTGCGCGGCGGCGAGAGAATCCTTATAGGAGACTGAACAGGACCCAAAGGAGTGTGCAGTCATGATGACTGCTGCGCATGCGCGGGCGGTGGTTAGCCGGGACGGGTATCTCCCGATCGAGGACCACGGGCTTATCGGCGACGGATCCACCTGCGCGCTGGTGGGGCGTGACGGGGCCATCACGTGGCTCTGCCTGCCAGAATTCGACAGCCCTCCCTTCCTGGCCGGGATTCTCGATATGGAGTACGGCGGCCGCTTTGAAATCGCCCCGGTTCGAACGCTGGCATCCTTCCAGCGCTACACCGAGGATTCGTGCGTGCTGGTCACGTCACTCATGTCCGACCGCGGCACGCTCCAACTGACTGACGCCCTGACCCTGCGCTCCGGTGCCGACCTGTCGGAGCCGGTCCCGGCCGGCCGCTCCGAACTGCTACGGCACGCGAGGGCAGTGGGCGGGGACGTCCCGATCCGCATCCGCCTGATCCCCAAGGCCGGTGTCACGTTCAACGCGCTGGCCACTGGCTGGAGATTCGACTGGCGCCAGGACGGAATGCAGGAAGTCTATCTGTGGTCTTCCGTCGAACTCCTTCCTGACGGGCACGGACTGTCCGCGGCCTTCACGCTTCGCGCGGGAGAATCCCTGACCATGGTCCTGCACTGGGCAGGCCGGTTCCGGCTGCGTCAGCATCCGGAATCCAAGAAGCTGATCGACCAGACCGTGTATGCCTGGCGCCGCTGGGCCTCCGGCCTGGACTGCGAAGGTTCCCAGGCGGAGCTAATGAAGCGCTCCGCCCTCACGCTCAAAATGCTGGACCATGCCGAGACCGGCGCCATTCTGGCAGCCGCGACGTCGTCCCTGCCGGAATGGCCCGGCACGCCGCGCAACTGGGACTACCGGTACACCTGGGTCCGTGACGCCTCATTCTCCAACTATGTTCTCAGGCGCATTGGCGACCCGAGCGATGCGGACGTGTTCCTCGCATGGGTCCTGACCAACGTTGAACGCGACGGCGTGCCGCACGTGATGTATGCCCTGGACGGATCCCAGCCGCCCGACGAAGTACAGGACCCGCAGTTGCGGGGATACCGCGGATCGGCGCCGGTCCGGTGGGGAAACGGCGCCCGCTACCAGCTCCAGCACGATGTGTATGGCGAGATCATCGACATCGCCTACCAGTGGTCGGGGAGCGGCAAGCGTGTGGACAACCGGCTCTGGGCTGCGCTGACGCCGATTGTTGAAATGGCTATCAGGAAGTGGCGCGTCCCGGACTCCGGTCCGTGGGAAATCCGTGGCACGGGCCGCCCCTTCACCTACTCGGCGGCGCTGTGCTACGTCGCCATCGACCGCGCCATCCAGATCGCGCGCAGGGACGGGCTTCCGTACCCAAAGCGCCGCTGGGAGGCAACCGCCCGGGAAATCCGGCAGGCTGCCCTGAACCAGTCCTGGGATGCCAAGAGGCGCACGCTTACTGAGCACCTGGGCGGGAGCGGAGGGCTGGACGCGTCCTTGCTCTCGCTTCCCGTTCGAAATGTGATTGATTTCGATGACCCGCGGATGGTGTCCACTACCAAGGCCATCGCCGCCGAACTCGATGCCGGAAACGGCCTCCTGTTCCGCTATCTGCCTGAGGTTTCTCCGGACGGGCTTCCCGGCAATGAGGGCGCGTTCCTGCTCTGCAGCTTCTGGCTGGTGGACAACCTGGCCGGCCAGGGCCAGGTTGAAAAGGCCCACGAACTCTACGAGTCCCTCTGCAGCCGTGCGAACCCGCTGGGATTGCTGCCGGAACAGATCCATCCGGATACCGGCGAATTCCTCGGAAATTTCCCCCAGGCGTTCAGCCACGTCGGCGTCCTGGCCAGCGGGCTGCGGCTGCTGAAGGCCGAGCGTCGAGCCGCCAATAGTCGGCCCCAGTCCTAGGAATCGGGTCCGGCAATTGGTATCCGCTGACGCGCTCGAGTTCTATACTCATTGCACCGGCGGATCACTGCAGTCGCAGCGACGGTAGCGTGGAAGGGTCGCGGTCACCGTGGTCAGGAATCCATTCAAGCACCCCATGCATGGACATGACGATAAGTCGAAGACCGGCATTCACCATTCTTCCTGGCTTCAGCGCGAGAACGACGCCATCAGCCACGGCAAGAGCAGCCTCTTCTTCATCGCCCACGAAGGTCCGCCGCCGCCGTCGACGACCTGCATTCAGGGACACGAAATCCCGCCCGGGGAAACCACCTGCAGTAAAGGGCATCCAATCGGCTAATAAGCGGACGCTGATCTGCATACCGTCACTCCCCCACCGGGGAAAGCCGTTGGGTCTGCGTGCTCATGCTTCCAAAACACGGCCCAGTGCCGTGAACCGGCCGGCGCTGATCTGCCAGTCAGCGCCGGAATGCATGGCCCTGCCCGAACGTTAATTCCATGGACGTAATTTGGGTACCTGCCCCTCCGGAAGCGCGGGCAGGCCAAGGAACAGGAAGGGAATGAGTAACTCCATAGAATCCGTGGAGGACGACGGCGGGAATGTCGCCACGTACCGACGCCATGCCAACGGCGGCGGTCTCATCGGCCGGGGCGTGAAGGTGGGCGAGGCGTCAGTCATCGGGGCCGGCACGTATGTGGAAGCGGGCGCCCAGGTCGGTTCCGGATGCCGCATCGGCGCCGGCAGCTGGATCAACCGGAGGGCGCACATCGGTGACCGCGCCGTCATCGGGGACGCCGTCTACGTGGGCGCGGGTGCAGTCCTCGGCAACAGCGTCCGCATCGGAAGCCACTCGCGCATCGGGGCCCGCGCTCAAATAGGGGACGGCGTCCGACTGCACGCCGACAGCACCGTGCCCGAAGGCGCCGTCATCTCAGTCGTCAACAGGCCGTCTCCACAGCCTTCGGCAGCCGCCTTGGCCGGCCACAAACGGCCGAAGCGGAGCGCGGCGTAGGGATGCGCCGTTCCGGTCAGCCGGCAGCCCGGGCCGCAACCCGGCAGAAGTGCGGGCCACCTGGATCACTGGTATGACTCCGGGAGCCATGCGCCCAACACGGCCAGCGCACTGACCCAGGTTGTTCTCTGCCGTTTCCGGCCCGCACCGTCGGGATGACCCCTGCCGCTCCCTTTATTATGGCGCGGCCCTACCCTGATTCCGCGGGCCGCCCGGAATCCCGGGTGACGGCAGCCGTGCTGCTCCGGACCACGAGTTGAGGGGGAAGCACTTCAAAGCTTTGGGGCCGGAGGGGGTCGGCCATGCGCTGCAGGAGCAGATCCGCGGAATGTATGCCGACGTCGCGGCTGACGGGGTCCACGGTGGTCAGCGAAAGGTGCCGGATCTGACCCAGGTAGGTGTTGTCGTACCCGACGAGTGAGAGCTGCGCGGGAATGCTGACGGAGCGCTCGGCGGCGGCAGAGAGCCCTCCGACGGCGAGGACATCGTTGGCGGCAAAGACGGCGGTGGGCTGCCGCCCGCCGTCGAGAAGCCGGCTCATGGCCTCAAAGCCGGACCTTTCAGTCATGTCCGTCTGCTCCACCCGGACGTAGTCTTGGAGGCCGTTGCGGGACATGGTGTCCCGATACGAGCCGGCCCGCAGGGCACCGGACCTGGTGGGTGCGGCAAGATGGGCGATATCGCGGTGGCCGAGGTCTATCAGGTGTTCGACGGCGATGCGCGCGCCGGCGACGTCGTCGTTGGCGACAAGGTCTGCCGCTGGCAGGTCGAAGCCGCGGATGCCGGCTACGACCGTCGGTGTGTGCATGGATGCCCGTGTCAGGTCGTCGTCGGGCGCGATGTCTCCGGCGATGACGAGTCCGTCCACACGCAGATCCATGAACGGGGACACCGGGCTTTCTCCCGGGCGGGCGAGGTAGCGGGGGTCGCCGAGGACCATCCGCAGGTCTTTCTCCAGGAACACGCTCCTGAGCCCATCGAGCAACTCCACGAACCAGGGATTCGCCAGGTCATCGAGCAGCACTCCCACAATGCCCGTGCGTCCGCTGGCCAGCGAGCGCGCTGCGTTGCTCGGCCTGTAGTCCAGGGCGGCCATTGCCTCGGCGACGGCTGTTCGCTTTTGCTCGCTGACCTTGGGCGAACCCCGCAGCACCAGGGAAACGAGTGCGCGCGAGACGCCGGCTTCCTGCGCAACGTCCTCAATGGTGGCGCGCTTGCCCGTTCCCCTTTGCATCACTTCATTCCCCGACAATTGCCCGCCTCTTTCCGGCCAGCGTACCGCGCGGGGGCGGCGGGCACCCGCCGCCCCCGGCAGCCTCGACTGGAAGAGCCGCTTACGGCCGGTGCAGGGCAACTGCTGTCTCTTATACACATCTAGATGTGTATAAGAGACACCGCCGCGTCGCCGCGGACTCGCCGGCCGCCGTCGCCGTCGCCGTCGCCGTCGGGGGAACGATGATGGGCAAAGCGCCGGTGCGGAAATGCACCTCCAGTTCTTCCAGGGACTGCCCGCTCGTCTCCGGCACGAACTTGGCAACGAAGACCAGGGACAGAACATTGACCAGCACAAACACGGCGAAGGTTCCCGTCGATCCCAAGGCGACCACGAGGATCGGGAACAGGAAGGAGATCGCCGCGTTGACGGTCCACAGGGCAAAGACCGCGATCCCCATGGCGAATCCCCGGATGGCCATCGGGAAGATCTCCGAAAGCAGCAGCCAGACGCAGGTCCCGATGAAGCACTGCACGAAGGCCACGAAGAGCATCATGGCGGCCAGGATCGTGTAACTGACGGCGTTGGACTGCGGAAGCATGAAGACGACGGCGAGAAGCGCCTGGGATCCGACAACACCGGAGAATCCGATGATGAGCATGCGGCGGCGCCCGACGAAGCCCAGGAGCCAGATGCCCACGATGGTCATGACCACCGATGTCACGCCCACGGCAATGGTTGCCACCAGCGACGCGCTCACACCGAGCCCGCTGCGTTCAAGGATGCTGGGCGCGTAGTAGTTCACCGTGTTGATCCCGGTCGCCTGCTGGACGACCGCGAGTCCGATGCCGATCCACAGCAGCCGGCGCATCCACGGGTTGTTCTTCAGGTCGCGCCAGGCATGCGAGCGCTCGTTGCGGGCCGTCGTGGCGGACTCGACGATCTCCTTGTACTCAGCCTCTGCTTCGTCCCGGTCCCGGCTCAGGTCCAGGATCCGCCGGCTATCCGCGAATCGGTCCCGGAGCGCGAACCAGCGCGGCGATTCCGGCAGCATCAGCATGCCGATCAGAAGCGCAATCGCGGGGATCGACGCCACGCCGAGCATCAGGCGCCACACGGACGTGTCATGGATGAGGGTGTCGAGAAGAGCGTTGATGGCGAAGGCGAGCATCTGACCGGTGACGATCATCAGCTCGTTGATGGTGACCATGCGGCCCCGCAGGTTTGCCGGCGCCATTTCCGCCAGATACAGGGGGCAGGTTACCGCCGCCGCGCCCACACCGAGGCCGAGGATCACGCGGGAGGACACCATGAAGGCGACATTGGGGGCGATGGCGCAGCCCAGGGCGCCCAGGAGGAACAGCAGTGCGCAGACAAGGAGCGTGCCGCGGCGGCCGAGTGCGTCAGCGAGCCGGCCTCCGGTCAGTGCACCCGCGGCGGCGCCGGGGAACAGCAGGGCACTGACCACCGTCGCCTGCTCGACGGCGTTCATGTTCAACGAGTCCTGCATGTACAGCAGCGCACCGGAGATGACTCCGGTGTCGTAGCCGAACAGGAGTCCGCCAAGCGTGGAGATGATGGTCAGGCGGGTGAGATACCCGCCGTGTTTGGAGCCCGATGCGGGCCGGTGTGCTGCGTGCAACGACATTGTTGACATCCTTGGATCGTTCGGCCGGACTGCCACGGCCTTCGGGCGGGGAATGCTACGAGTGGTGCAGTTCAGTTCCCACCAGATTAGAGCGCTCTAATCGCTGGGTCAATAGTTTGTTCTGACATACGCTCAAAGTATGCGCACCACCGGAAGGAGACATCATGCGCGGCAACCGCACGCAGTCCCCCGGCACACTGACCTCCCGCCTCAGCGAGGCTGGTCACCGCCCGTACTGCGCGGCCCATGAAGCTCGCCGCCACGAGGCGCTCCCAGCCCCGCACGCGGACGCTTCGCGCGTGCGGTGCAGGCTCCCTAAACTCCGGCGCCGTACCCCCATACGGCGGCGCCGGGCCCCCCTCCGCCCAAACCCCGGGCCCTGCAGCTGCCGGCCTTCACGTGCGCCAGGCCTTCCTCCACCAGTGCGGCCCACCGGAGCGTGACACCATCCGCCGTGGCGAACTCCCCGATGCTCCACTGACATCCCGAGCCCGTTGCTTGTGTCATGCGTGCGACGCCAATTCCTGACGTCGCGTGAGGTACAACAGCGAGACGCAGTGGCCGCTGCTGAGCCAATACTGAGAGTTGTTGTGGACAGGCTGAGAAACCTGGGCCCGGACTTTGTATATGGCCGGTGACGGTTGCATCCTTGGAGCATGGATGCTGTCCGGACGCTTGCCGGCCGTGGCCTGCCCCGGAAGCTCTGGGGTGTGCGAAAACGCGCAACGGCCACTGCTGTCTTCGTCGTGGCCGTGGCGCTCCTCATTGGCGGCCTGACGCTGCTGATACTGCTCCGGACGTCGCTCGTCTCCGCCGCGGAGGTCGCCGCCCGGGCCGAAGCCGCGGAGGTCGCCGCCCAAATCTCCGGCCAGGGCCTGGATGAAGGACGCCACTTCATTGAGTCTGGCGCGGACACCGGGCAGTATGTCCAGATCCTGGATCCGAAGGGGGCGGTTCTCGCCTCCTCGGTGCCTGCCGCGGCAGCAACTCCCCTGACCGCTTCGCGCCCAAGCGCCGGGCAAATGCTCATCCAGGGTGTGCCGGAACTGCCCAGCCTCGGAAACGACGACGAGTTCCTGGTTGTGGCGACCGGCGTCCGTGACAAGGGCGCCCTCTATACGGTGGTGGTGGCAGCCACAGTCCAGGTCGAGGCCAACACCGTCGCCACCGTGTCGTGGTTCGTGCTCGGCGCCATTCCGCTGCTGTTGGCGCTGGTAGGGATCGCCGTCTGGATGCTGGTAGGCAGGTCCCTGCGCCAGGTGGAGAGAATCCGCGGCCAAGTCGCCATGATCAGCGCCCGCCGCCTGGACGGACGGGTGGAGGTGCCGCCCACGGCCGACGAGATACAGGCCCTGGCGCAGACCATGAACTCGATGCTGGACCGGATTGAGGCAGCCGATCTGGAACAGCGGCGCTTCGTCTCGGACGCCAGCCATGAACTGCGCAGCCCCCTCGCCACCCTCAGCGCCGGGGTGGAAATTGCCGCCGCCGACCCCTCCGGACGCACGTGGGAGGAGATGAAGTCGGTCCTTGCCGGCGAGACCGCACGGATGCGGTACCTCGTTGAAGATCTGCTCACGCTTGCCAAGGCCAACGACGGAGGACTGCGCCTGGAGAAGTCCGACGTGGATTTGGACGACATCCTCAACGACGAGGTGGTCCGCCTGCGTTCCACAAGCCGGCACCGGATTGTGGCGCACCTCGAACCGGCCCGGATTACCGGCGATGCGCGCAGGCTGGCCCAGGTGGTCCGTAACGTCCTTGACAATGCCGACCGGCATGCCAAGTCCGTGGTGACCATCGAGATTCGCAACGGCGAGAGCCAAGCCATCATGACCATCGATGACGACGGGCCGTCTGTGCCGGCCCCGGACCGGGAGCGGATCTTCGAGAGGTTTGTCCGGCTTGATGAGAGCCGGTCCCGTGAACAGGGCGGCAGTGGTCTGGGCCTTGCCATCGCCGCCGCCGTGATGGCAGCCCACGACGGGTCGATCAGGACAACGGAAGCGCCAGGAGGGGGCTGCCGCTTTGAAATGGTCTTCCCGCACGCCGCGCCTGCCGACGAGGCCGGGGCAGGGACCGGGGCAGGGACCGGGGCCGGGGCCGGGGCCGGGGCCGGGGCCGGGACGAAAATCGCCGGGACGAGAATCCCGGGGAAGAAAGTCCCGCGCTAGCTAGCGCCGCGCTATCCCACCGGGGCCTTGTCGGCGGTGAGCAGGTAGCCCATCCCCCGCACCGTCATCAGGCTCTGCACGCCGAACGGGACGTCGATTTTCCGGCGGAGATATCCAACGTAGACCTCGACGACGTTATCTCCGCCGTCAAAGGCGGCATCCCACACGTTGTCCAGGATCTCGCCCTTTGAAATCACCTGGCCAGGCCGCCGCATCAGGAAGTGCAGCAGAGCGTACTCCTTGGCGGTCAAGGCAATCGCGGCCTCCCCCCGGCGCACCTGGCGGCTTGCCGTGTCAAGGCTCAAAGATCCCAGCTCCAGGACGACAGGCCGCTCCGGCGCTCCGCGGCGCACCAGCGCCCTGATCCTGGCGACCAGGACGAGGAAGCTGAACGGCTTCGTCAGGTAGTCATCGGCTCCGAGGTCGAAGGCATCCGTCTGGTCGTACTCGCCGTCCTTGGCCGTCAGCACCAGAACGGGCGTCCAGATTTTGCGGCCCCGGATTTCTTTCAGTACGTCATAGCCATTCTGCAGCGGCAGCATCAGATCGAGCAGAATCACGTCGTAGGGCTTCTCCGTCGCAGCCCAGACCCCGCTGATGCCGTCATGAACGACGTCCACCACGAATCCTTCGTTGGCCAGCCCGCGGCGGACCGTATCGGCCAGCTGCTTTTCATCCTCGACAACCAGAATTCTCACGCCTGCCCCCGCCCATTCATTCTCGAAGTATCCCTGACGGAGGGCCGGTCTGTCCCTACGGCACGGGCTTCTCAGCTTGCTCTCATGACCGGTGCACCATCCTGTGCATGAGACCTTCGTGATCCGCTACAGGAAAGAATGCCACCATGTACGCCACCTCCAGACCCGCGGCCGTAATTTATCGCGCGCTGGGCTTCCGGCGGTGGATGAGCACGAACAGGCCGCCCTAACCCTTTCTCGCCTCAAGACAAGCGGAAGAACCGACCGAGGAAGTGAAAGTCAGTGGCAAACATACGATGGGATCTTGTTCCCAACCCGGAGTGGGTACGGATGTACCGGCGCGGCCTCAGCCGCGGCCAAATCTCGGATCAGACCGGGGCGCCCATATCGACCGTGGGTTACCACCTGACGGCGGCACGGACCGCCGATCCGGCGCTTCGTGAGGAGCACTTTGCCGCCGCCAACGGAGACCCTGCCAGGGCAACCCGGCGAAGCGTCGAACGTATGAACGAGCTCGTCGGAATGGTGCGGCAAACGGGCCGGTACCCCGCAACCAACGCGCCCGACGCCTCGGAACGCAACCTCGCAGCATGGCTGCGCCGCCGCCGCCGGGACGCTGCAGCGGGATCGCTTACCCGCATCATCGATGACGGCCTGAGCGTTCTGCCGGACTGGAAGACCCCCAAGCGCGCCGGTCGGAGTGACGCCGGCCTGACGGCAGCGCGCCGGCGCTAGCGGGAGTGTTCCGCCTGTCGGAACCTCGATCTCGACAGGCTCGATCAGCGGGCGGGCTCCATCAGCGGACGGGCGGCGGTCAGTCGTCCTCGGCGCCCTGGTTCAGGACCTGGAAGTCCGGGCCGAGGTTCACTTCGACTTCCGGGCCGCTGTTCAGCCGGATCTCAACTTCGTAGGCAGAGCCCGGGTCCCCGCCGCCCTCAACATCGGTCACCGTCCCCGGCCCCACCTTGGCAAGCGCGGCCTCGACAGCTTTGTCGCGATCGGCCTGGCTCAGGGTGCTCTGGGAACCTCCGTTGGAGGTCAAGTCGTCAACCACCAGGCTTCCGGCCGCCGCCGCAACCGTTGCGCCGCCCAGGGCTGCCGCAGCCACTGCTGCTCCGATGATCCATGCTGTTCTCTTGCGCACAACAGTCTCCTTTCACATCGTTTTCCCCAGTGTCCTACCGATTTTGGACCGCCACAACGCCCCACAGGAAACGCCCGCCCGGGCTACCCCCGGGCGGGCGAATCTCGTTCTTGCGGCGGGTGGGCTGTCCCGCTACAGGAGGCTTGTTCCGATGTCTTTGCCGATCCGTTGGAGCAGAGCGGCGGAGAGTTCGGGGTCCTTGGACGAGTCCTGGTCGGTGTATTCGGCCAGGGTGTACACCCTCGTCAGCGACATTTCGGACCACCGCTCCCGGGGCAACAGGGAACGGCCGGCGACGGCGATGATCGGGCGGGAGCCAGACCGGCGGGCGACGGCGGCCGGCAGCTTGCCGGACAGCGTCTGTTCGTCGATGCTGCCTTCGCCGGTGATGACCACGTCGCAGCTGTCCTTGCGGGCGTTGAAGCCGAGCAGGTCCAGGAAGTAGTCCGCGCCGGAGACCTGTTTGGCGCCGAGGAGCAGGCAGGCGTAGCCGATTCCCCCGGCGCTTCCGGCGCCGGCGTGCCCCGCCAGCGCCGTTGCGTCGGCGAACCCTGCCTCCGCCATCTTGGCGACGAGGTGCTCCAGGCCCTGGTCGAGGGCTGCGATGTCCTTCGGCTCGGCGCCTTTTTGCGGGCCGAAGACCGCCGGTGCCCCCTGGCCGCCGAGCAGCGGGTTGTGGACGTCGCTGGCGACGATGAGTTCCGTGTCCGCCAGTTCGGGGAGTCCGGTCCGGTGGACGGAGTCGATCAGTGCGAGGGCCCTGCCGCTGCCGTAGAGGTGCCGGCCGTCGGCGTCGCGGAAGCTGTAGCCCAGGGCTGTGAGCATTCCCATGCCGCCGTCGGTGCTGGCGCTGCCGCCCAGGGCCATGACGATCCTGGCCGGCTTCAGGCTGAGGGCGAACAGGATGGCTTCGCCGAAGCCGCGGCTGGATGCGCTGAGCGGTTCCAGCTTTCCGTCCGGGAGGAGCCCGAGGCCGCAGGTGTTGGCGACCTCGACGACGGCGGTCTCGCCGTCGAACGCGATGTCCGCCTGGACGTGCTGGCCCGTGGGGCCGGCGACCGTGTAGCTTCGCCGGGTGAAGCCGGAGGCGACGGCGGCATCGACGCTGCCGTCACCTCCGTCCGCCAGCGGAAGCAGTTCGCAATGGACCGCTCCGGCTGTGCCGGCGGCACCGGCTGCCGAGCGGAGCCCCGCGGCCAGGGCGGCCGCAACCTCGCCGGCGGTGAGGCTGCCTTTGAACTTGTCGGGCGCGATGAGGGTCCGCACGGTTTTCGGGGCGGTGGTGCTGTGCATGTCAGACGGTTTCCGAGTAGGCCGGACCGCGGCGGCGGGAGTGTCCGGCTTCATCGGCGCCCCCGTCATGTTTTGGGCTGATTTCCTTGGGGGCGTGGTGGCCGTATTCGGCCAGGTCGTCGTCGATGTCCGTGACCTCGTCGAGGTGGATCGGGTCCTCGCTGGGCATCGGCTCAACCGTCTCGCCGGCGAAGACGCGGCGGGCGCGGTCCGCGTCCAGGGTCCGGTCCCACCAGGCGATGAACAGCGTGGCGACGGCGTTGCCCGTGAAGTTCACCAGGGCCCGGCACTCGGACATGAACTTGTCGATGCCGAAGATGAGCATGATGCCGGCGGCCGGGATGGTCCCGATGGTGGTGAGCGTGG
Organism: Arthrobacter sp. KBS0703; assembly: GCF_002008315.2. NCBI lineage: Bacteria > Bacillati > Actinomycetota > Actinomycetes > Micrococcales > Micrococcaceae > Arthrobacter > Arthrobacter sp. KBS0703. Next base: position 3,844,739 of record NZ_MVDG02000001.1, read on the forward strand.
CGGTCAGGGCGATGAAGCCGCCACCGGCGACGCCCGCTGCGCCCTTGGAGGTGAGCAGCATGACCGCGAGCAGGCCCAGCTGCTGGCCGATGGTCAGGTCCGTGTTGGTGGCCTGGGCGATGTAGAGGGCGGCAAGGGAGAGGTAGATGGCGGCGCCGTCGAGGTTGAAGCTGTAGCCGGTGGGGACGACGAGTCCGACGGTTTCCTTCTTCACGCCGGCATGTTCGAGCTTCCGCATCAGGCCCGGCAGGGCAGGTTCGGCAGTGGACGTGCCCAGGATGAGCATGTATTCCTCTTTGAGGTGCCGGATCATCGTGAAGATGTTCAGCTTCAGGAACGCCATGACGGAGCCGAGGACCACGACGACGAAGAGGATCGAGGTGGCGTAGAAGAGTGCGATCAGCCCGCCCATGCTGGTGAGTGAGGAGACGCCGTACTTGCCGACGGCGAACGCCATCGCGCCAAAGGCGCCGATGGGAGCGGCCTTCATGATGAAGCTCAGGATCTTGAACATGACTCCGGTGAGGCGCTGCACGCCGTCCAGGACGGGCGCGCCGACCTTGCCCATGGCATTCAGGGCGATGCCAAAGACGACGGCGATGAAGATGATCTGGAGGATGTCGCCTTCGACGAAGGGGCCAACGATGCTGTTGGGAATGATGTGGGTCAGGAACTGCCACCATTCCTGGTGGGCACCGGCGTCGATAAGCTTCGCGGCAGACTCTGAGGTCTTGATCGAACCCGCGTCCGCGTTGACGCCGTCGCCGAGGCGGAAGATGTTAATGGCGACCAGGCCGAAGATCATGGCGAAGATGGTGCCGACCTGGAAGTAGGTCAGGGCCTTCAGGCCGGTCATGCCAACTTTTTTGAGGTCCGCGACGCTGGCGATGCCGCCGACGATGGTCAGGAACACGATCGGGCCGATGAGCATCTTCATCGAGCTGACGAAGGTGGTGCCGATGGGTTCCATGGCGATGCCGACTGTCGGTGCGAGCCAGCCGACCAGGATGCCGATGAGAATGGCGGTCAGTACCCAGAAGTACAGCTGCTTGTACCAGCGTGTCTTGGGTGCCGGCGTTGCCGTGCCGGCGGTGGTGATGTGATCCATGATTCCTACCTCGTTGTGGAATGTCGCTGGAGGGTGCTTTGAAGAATGAAAGTGGCGGAAAGGGCGGCGGCGGTTTGCGGCACCGCCGCCCACTCCGGGCTTGTACTGACCGCCGGTTTGTCGGCTGGTCCGGTGTTCTGGTTAGACGGCGGCCAGGGTGTGGCTCAGGGCGTTGATGATGGCGTCGGCGACGTCGTCGGTGTTGGCTTCGCCGCCGACGTCGCGGGTCAGGTACCCGGCTGCGGTGGTCTGCTCGATCGCGGCCTCGACCAGGCGGGCTTCCTTGTGCAAGCCGAAGTGGTCCAGCATCAGTGCGGCGCTGGCGATCGCACCGATCGGGTTGCTGATGCCCTTGCCGGCGATGTCCGGAGCGGAGCCGTGGACCGGTTCGAACATGGACGGGAAGCGGCGCTCCGGGTTGAGGTTCGCGCTGGCTGCCAGGCCGAGGCTTCCGGCCAGGGCCGAGCCGAGGTCCGAAAGGATGTCTGCGTTCAGGTTCGATGCCACGACGACGGACAGGTCCTCCGGCTTGAGGATGAACTTCGCGCTCATCGCGTCGACCAGGACGCTTTCGGTTGCCACGTCCGGGTAGTCCAGGGCCACGCGCTGGAAGGTTTCGTCCCAGAGGACCATGCCGTACTGCTGGGCGTTGGACTTGGTCACGGAGGAGACCTTCTTCACCGTGCGGGTCCGGGCGAGGTCGAAGGCGAAGCGCATGATGCGTTCGCAGCCCTTCTCGGTGAACAACGCGGTCTGCAGGGCGACCTCGTTGCCCGGGCCGCGGCCGCTGAGGTTCCGTCCGCCGAGGCCGGCGTATTCGCCTTCGCTGTTTTCGCGGACAACCACCCAGTCGAGCTCGGTGTGGTCGGCCTTGCGGAGCGGCGACTGGATGCCGGGGAGGAACTTCACCGGGCGGATGTTGGCCCACTGGTCGAAGTTCTGGGTGATGTTCAGGCGCAGGCCCCAGAGGCTGATGTGGTCCGGGACGTTTTCCCAGCCGACGGCGCCGAAGTAGATGGCGTCGAAGTCCTTCAGGGTCTCCAGGCCCTTGGGGTCCATCATCTGGCCGGTCTTTTCGAAGTACCCGCAGCCCCAGGGGAACTCGGTCCACTCGAAGGAAAACTTGCCGCCGGAGTTCTCGGCCAGGGCGTCCAGGACCCGGCGGCCTGCGGAGACGACCTCTTTGCCGACGCCGTCTGCGGGGATTGAAGCGATGGTGAATATCTGGGTGGCGCTCATGTGCCTACCTCCTCGTTGAGTCTGTTAGCAGCGTCACACTGCCCTTCCTCTTCAAGTAGAGGGCATGACCCCGAACGGCGTCCAAGACCAAGATTCGATACGGTAAATAGGTTGAGCCTATTGGTTCGCGGCGTGCGTCTCGTCCTGGACGGCGTGGAGCTCCGCGATTGCCAGGAATGCCCGGGCCGCAGGCGTCAGGTCTTCCTTCCTGCTCAGGATGGCCACATCGAGGTGCGATACCGGTTCAATCAGCAGTGTGCGCAGCCCTGCCTTGTGGGCAGTCGGGGCCCAGGAGGACGGCATCACCGCGTGGCCCACACCGGCAAGCACCAGCGGCAGGATGGAGGTCCGGTGGGCCACCTCGACCACGATCTCAGTGTCAACGCCGTGGGCCAGGGCGTCATCCACCAGCCAACGCATCAGCGAGCCGCGCTGGCTGGCGATCAGCCGGTGCCCGCCAAGGTCCTCACGCTGGATTGCCGCCCCGGGGCCGAAGGTGTCCGCGTGGGGATTGACGATGAGGATCAGCGGCTGCCGCTCGAGGTTGATCACCTGGACGCCGGGAACCTTGATGGCGCTGGACGAGCCGGCCAGGCCGATCTCGGTGCTTCCGCTGCGGACCGATTCGATCACCTCTTCCGGGGTGAACGCGGCGCTGACATTGAGCCGGACCGACGGGTGGGCCCGGATGAAGCCGGCGATCATGGACGTCAACGGCTCAATGCCCGGGGACGGCATGGTGATGATGTCCAGCCTGCCGCTGCGGACGCCCCGAAGAGCCTGGACCGCCGACTGTGCCGCATCGAGATCGCGCATCACCAGCCGCGCGGGTCCGACGAGTTCCTTGCCGGCTTCGCTGAGCACCACGCGGCGGCCGATGCGGTGGAAGAGCGGCACGCCCAGCTCGTTCTCCAGGCCGGCGATGGTCTGGGACAGTGAGGGCTGGGCGATCAGCAGGTGTTCCGCGGCACGGTTGAAGCCGCCATGGTCAACCACCGCCAGGAAATACTTCAGCTTCCGTGTGTCCATGCCAGCTTCGTCACCGCTTCCGATCCCGGGCTCCCGTCGCCGCGGAAGCATAGATAGCCTACGCCTATCGAATGCCCGGCGGTGGTTGGGCCTGCTGAAATCTCGATCTCGACAAGCTCGATAAGCGGAGTGGAATCGATCAGCGGCTTAGCGGCTGTAGATTCCCGTCAGCGTGGCCGTGCCCAGCAGGTGCTTGGCGAGCTCGGTTCCGAGACCCGCGGGCTTGGTCCCGGTCTTCAGTTCCCCGACGTCCAGGGCATAGACGGTGACGACGTACCGGTGCCGGCCGTGCCCGGGCGGCGGGGCGGCGCCCAGATATCCGTGGAAGCCGGCGTCGTTCTTCAGCTGTACGGCGCTGGGCGGGAGCTGCGGGCCTGCCTCGGCTCCGGCTCCCTCCGGCAGCGACGTGACATCGGCCGGGATGTTGAGCACAGCCCAGTGCCAGAACCCCCCGGCGCCGGGGGCGTCGGGATCAAAGACCGTGACGGCGAAGCTTGCGGTGCCCGCCGGCGCGCCGCTCCAGCTCAGCTGCGGGGACTCGTCCGCGCCGCCGGCGTGCATCCTGCCGCTGCGCTGCGCGGGATGCAGGGTCTCACCGTCCTGGAACGAGCGGCTGGTGAGCTCGAACGACGGTACGTCCGGGAGGTTGGGAAAGGGACTGGCGGATGTCATGGCGGCCTTTCAGATGGTGGTGACTTCGGCTTCCTCTGCTGCTGCTTCGACGCGGTTGAGTTCGGCACGCGTGGGCGGATTGGCACCGGCGCGGGACACTGTCACGGCGGCGGCGCGGGAGGCGTGCGCCAGGAGGGCGGCGAGGCCTGTCTCTTATACACATCAGATGTGTATAAGAGACAGGTTCTGGGCTCCGGCCAGCCCGCGGTCCACCACGCCGGACAGCAGCGCGGCCATGAAGGAGTCGCCGGCACCCACGGTGTCCGCCACTTCCACCCGGGGCGCGGCGAATTCGGTCTCCCCCGCCGCCGTGATGCCCCACGGGCCGGCCGCTCCGCGGGTCACCACCACCATGGCTGGGCCTTCGGCGCCGCCCAGCGACAGCCAGCGCCGCGCCGAGTCCAGCACGTCGACGCCCGGGTAGAGCCAGGCGAGGTCCTCGTCGGACGCCTTGACGACGTCCGAAAGAGTCACGAACTTCTCCGCCTGGCGCCGGGCATAGTCCGCATCCGTGATGATGCTGGGGCGGCAGTTGGGGTCAAAGCTGATGGTCGCGGAGGGGTGGGAATGTTCGACGGCGGCCAGGACGTCAGCGGCGCCCGGCGCCAGCATCGTGGCAATAGAGCCGGTGTGAAGCAGGGTGGTGCCCTGCAGCATGAACGGCAGCCGTTCGGCGAGGCCGGGAAGCTCCCAGGCGAGGTCGAACGTGTAGGTGGCGGCGCCGTCGTCGTCCACCAGTGCGGTGGCCACGCTGGTGGGCAGGCCGTCCGGGGCCTGCGGGAGCATGACCGAACTGGCCTTCAGGTGGGCGGCCACCGACTCGCCGTAGGCGTCGCGGCCATAGCGGCCGATGAACTGCACGGGGTGGCCGAGGCGGGCGAGGCCCACCGCGACATTGAGCGGGCTGCCGCCGACGTGGGCTTCGATTCCGGAGCTGCGCTGGACGACGTCAACGAGGCCCTCGCCAATAACTGTGAGCATGGACATACTCTGCCAGAGAACGCGGCCCGGCGCTCAGTGGATCCGGGCAGGCAACAGTGCAGCGGACCTTCCGGCCCGCTGCACGCTCCCGCTGCGGTAATTCGCTAGGACTTCTTTCCCGGCAGCGCGAGCTTGAAGACCTTGGCCCAGGACGATCCGACCTGCTTGAGCAGCGGACCCGTGGTGTACGGCAGGCCGTAGCGCTTGCAGATTTCCTGCACCTTCGGGGCAACCTCGCCGTACCGGTTGGACGGCAGGTCGGGGAAGAGGTGGTGCTCGATCTGGTGGGACAGGTTTCCGGTCATGAGGTGCATGAACTTGGAGCCGGAGATGTTGGCCGAGCCGATCATCTGCCGGACGTACCAGTCGCCGCGGGTCTCGCCTTCCACCATTTCCTCGGTGAACGTGTCTGCCCCTTCGGGGAAGTGGCCGCAGAAGATCACCGCATGGGCCCAGACGTTGCGGACGGCATTGGCGGTCAACGTGCCGTAGAGCGCCTGCTTGCCCGAGCCGGTCAGCATGGCGACGGCCGGAGTCGCGGCGTAGTCCTTGGTGAACTGGGTGACTACCTTGCGGCCCAGGGCCTTGAGGTCACGCTTCATGGCCTCCTTGGACTTCTTGCCCTCTTGGTAGTCCACCAGCTCGAGGTCGTAGATGGCGATGCCCCACTCGAAGATGGGCGCCAGGATGGCGTTGTACAGCGGGTTGCCCAAGTTGTGCGGCTTCCACGGCTGGTCGGCATCCATGCGCAGGAGGTTGTATCCAACGTCGTTGTCCCGGCCCACCACGTTGGTCCAGCGGTGGTGGAGGTCGTTGTGGGTGTGCTGCCAGGAACGTGCCGGCGTGACGAAGTCCCATTCCCAGGTGGTGGAGTGGATGTCCGGGTCCCGCATCCAGTCCCACTGGCCGTGCAGGATGTTGTGCCCGATTTCCATGTTTTCGAGAATCTTGGCGAGGCTCAGCAGAGTGGTGCCCGTGACCCAGGCGGCCTTGTTGCGGCCCATCAGCAGCGCGGCGCGGCCGGAAATCTCGAGGCCGCGCTGGACCTTGATGACGCGCCGGATGTACGCGGCGTCGGACGCCCCGCGCTTGGCCAGGATGTCGTCCCGGATGGCGTCCAGTTCACGGCCCATCTCGGCAACCTGCTCATCGGTAAGGTGCGCCGCAGCCGGAGGACGCACCAGAGGGCTGCCGGAGGAGGCCAGCGCACCGGGGCGGTGCTTTGCCGCCGTCCCGTTGATCGACGTCGATTTCGCGGCTGTGCGGTCAGATATTGCAGTCATACGGTGTAGCTCCTCAGATGTCGAGGTTAACGGGCCCGGCGGCTGCCGAAACACACGTCTGGATTAGTTGGCCCGGTTCGCCGTGGACTTCGCCGGTGCGCAGGTCGCGCACCTGGCCGGCCCGCAGCGGTAACAGGCAGCTGTGGCAGATACCCATGCGGCAGCCGCTGGGCATCAGGACTCCCGCGTCTTCGCCGACGTCGAGCAGCGGCGTGCCGCCGTCGGCCTCAACCTCGCGGTCGGACGCCTCAAAGGTGACCAGGCCGCCGTCGTGCCCCGCCCCGCCCACCAGGCTGGTGTTGAAGCGTTCGATGATCAGGCTGATGGGGTCCGCGGCGAACGGGCCCGGCGCTGCTTTCTCGTGGGCGGCGGCTTCGCTGGACCAAAGCGCCTCGGCGTCGTCGAGGAATTCCTCGGGGCCGCAGGCGTAGGCGGCGCGCTGGCGCCAGTCCGGGCACAGCTCCTCCAGCTGGGCGTTGGATCCGAAGTCCAGCCGGCCGCGTTCGCCGGTGTACCAGTGGGTGACGCGGAAGTTGGGGAACTGGTCCGCGAGCTCGGACAGTTCCTCGTGGAAGATGCTGTCCTGCGGCGTGCGGGCGGAGTGGATGAGCACGACGTCGGCGTCCGGGCGGTGCGGCACCAGGGTGCGGACCATGGACATGACCGGCGTGATGCCGCTGCCCGCAGTGAGCATCAGCAGCGGGCGGGGGTGTTCCGGCAGGACGAAGTCGCCCTGCGGCGGCGCCAGGAACAGGATGTCCCCGGGCTTGGTCTGCCGGACCAGGACGCCGGAAACCGCGCCGACGTCACTCACCGTGATGGCGGGATCCTGCCCGGCAGGGGCACTGAGCGAGTACGAGCGCCAGTGGCGCACGCCGTCCAGCTCCACGCCGATCCGCGCCCACTGGCCGGCCTTGTGGGCCTTCCAGCCGCGGCCGGGGTGGAAGTAAATGGTGGCCGAATCCGCAGTTTCCGGAACAACCTTGGTGACCACGCCGCGCAGCTGGCGGGCGGAGAACACAGGGTTAAAAAGCGCAAGAACATCCTCCGGCGCCAACGGAGTGGTCAGAACGGACGCGGCGCGCGCCAATTTGCGAAGCCGAATCATGTTGTCCACCACCTGTTGGATTCACCCATATATTTCTCCTAGTGAAGCCGGTGATCGTAATATACAAAACTACCCCAACCCCCAGCTACTACATTCCCCCATGCAGGTGCCGCTAGCAACCGGGAACAACTGTGACAGTAAGTGTACTTATCATTTATGGTCACGGCGAGCGGGTAGCTCCGAGGGCAAGGCTGGTGCGCCCCTGCCCGGACTCAGCCGGCAGCGGCCTTACTACCTACCCCATGACTGTGCAACGAACAGAGGTCGGTGGAGTTCCCATTCTTGCGTACGCGAGCATCAACCCCTCTACGACCAGGCCTCACCGGTGGCGGGGCCTGGTCGTTGCCTGCAGGACCTCGTGGTGCCTGCTCGGCGACTAACGCCCCCATTTCGGGTGGGATAGCAGTCCATACCGGCAAGCTTCCAAGGTTTTCAGAAGTTGTCCAGCGAACACTGGTGTTGTTGTACCTCAGGTTTCTGCACCTCAGGGGGGATTGGCAGGCCGGCGGCCATCGGCTGCGGGCCTGCTTCATTTAACACCACCTGATCGCACAATCTGGAGGAATCATGTCTTCTCGCAGGGCAGTTCTGAGGCTCGGTTTGGCGGGCACGGCAGCGTTGACCGGGGTGGCGGTGAGTGTTGGTGGGGCGGCGCCGGCCTCTTCGCTCATTACCGGGAGCCTGCTCGCACCGAAGAACACGCCAATCCCTTTCCAGGCGCTATTCCGCCGGCCCCCGGAGCTGGTGCCCTTCCAGACGGGCTTCGATGGCGGCGACCGGAAGCGGCCGTTTGCACGCTACGCACTCACCCAGAAACTCGGCCAGGCCCGGTTCCTGCCCGGTCTGTCGACCACGGTGGCCGGGTACAATGGCATCTTCCCAGGCCCCACGATCCGGGCCCGACAGGGCGCCCGGATCGAAGTGCGGATTCGCAACGCCTTCCCGCCGCTCGGCATTCTCCAGCCAGGCGCCTTCAGCACGTCCACACACCTGCACGGCTCGGCGTCCCTGCCCCAGTACGACGGCTATGCCAACGACATCACCGTTCCCGGCAACGTCAAGAATTACCACTATCCCAACAGACAGACCGCGCGGACGCTTTGGTACCACGACCACAAGCACCACATCACCGCCCAGAATGTGTACTCGGGGCTGGCGGGGTTCTACCCGCTATCGGACCGGTTCGACCTGGCGCAGCTGCCGCAGGGGGAGTTCGACGTGCCGCTGATGCTGTCGGACGCATTGTTCAACGCCGATGGCTCTCTGGCGTACAACGACAACGGCCAAAAGGGGCTGTGGGGTGACGTGATCATGGTCAACGGCGTGCCGTGGCCGACGATGAAGGTCAAGCCCCGCATCTATCGTTTCCGGGTGCTGGACGCCTCGATTGCACGCTCCTACCGCCCCACCCTGTCCAACGGAGAGCCCGTGTACATTGTCGGCACCGACGGGGGTATGACGCCGGTGGTGCAGGCCGTGTCGTCCTGGCGGCAGGGCACCGCGGAGCGCTACGAAATCCTGATTGACTTCCGCAAGTACAGGCCAGGCCAGAGCGTGGAACTGCGGAACCTCAGCAACAAGAACAACCTCGACTTCGCCAACACCAACAAGATCATGCGGTTCCAGGTGGTGGCCGACTCCGGTTCCGGCAAGGGGTCCATCGACGCGATCCCCGCGCGACTGGACGACGGCGGATCGCCCACCGCGTCCCGGGGCGGTATCCCCACGATGAAACTGACCCCGGAGATGGCCGTGGTGAAGCGGCAGCTCAAGTTCATGCGCCAGCACGGCCAGTGGACTATCAACGGGGTCATTTGGGACGACATAGAAAGGTCCGGGTTCACCAAGCTCTTCGGCAACCCCCAACCAATGGCTGTCGAGCAGTGGACCATCATCAACGAGTCCGGGGGCTGGTTCCACCCGGTGCACGTCCACCTGACCGACGCCAAAATCATCGCCCGCAACACCAACGGCGGCAAACCGTTCGCTTGGGAGGGCGGGCCCAAGGACGTCTTCTACGCCGGTGAGAACGAGTCCATCACCACGCTGATGCAGTTCGACGTCGGACCGCGGGAGGGAGGGCGGTACATGATCCACTGCCACAACCTGGTGCACGAGGACCACGACATGATGGTGCAGTATTCAGTGGGCGACCTGCGGACCAACAACCCCATCACCTCTGACCCGCCAATCCGCGACTCCTTGCCCGTGAACGCTTTCCCACCGGTTTACCGGCCGGCGTTTCCGGCCGGAACGTGAGCAGCGGGACTGCCCCACTCCCGTCTCCCACGTGAGAGGGAACCTTGGAGCGCGTCAGGGGTGCGGGGGCGGCCGGCAGGCGTTTCACGCCAGCCGCCCTCCCCTAGAGCCCCAGCAGCTCCTGCACCAGCTCGCGGCATTTCCGGTAGGACGAGGCCTTCGGGTCGATCAGCGCGAAGTGGTCACCCGGAACCTTGACCACCTGCACCGGCGCCCCTGCGGCCCGGGCGGCCGCCACATAGGCTTCCGACTGGCTCATGGGTACGGTGTCGTCCTCAAGGCCGTGGACCGCATAGACGGGAACGTCGAGCGGGACGGCGCTCATGGGATCGGCGTACTTGTGCCGCTTGGGGTACTTGCCGGACGAGCCGCCCATGAGGTTGCTCACCGCGCCGTTGCTGAGATCGAGCCAGTCGGCCTGGGCCAGGTTAAGAAGCCCGGACTGGCTGACCACGCCCGTCAGGTGCACCGCTTCGCCGTTGAGGTTCCGCAGGACCTGCCGGTCCGCGTCCGGCGCCCCGAGCCCTGCGAGCCGGTCCCGGCCGGCTGCCCAGACGGCGAGGTGGCCGCCGGCGGAGTGTCCCAGCGCCACCACACGGGAAATATCCAGGCCGTGTTCTTCGGCTATTTCGCGGAGCTTGTCGATCCCGGCGAGGACGTCTTCGAAGGTGTGCGGCCAGCCGCCGCCGTTGCCTGCCCGCCGGTATTCAAGGTTCCAGGCGGCCATCCCGTGCGCGGCGAGGTCCTTGGCCAGCGGCTCTCCCAGTTCCGCGCCGTACTGCGAGCGCCAGTAGCCGCCGTGGATGACCACCACCACGCCTCGGGTCACCGTGTGCTTGCTCCGGGACTGGGATGCTGGCGGCGGTTCCGGCAGAAAGAGCTCGCCCCATTGGCTGGGGTGGTCACCGTACTGGTACTTCTGCCGCTTCACTGCATCCTCCTTGGGTCCCGGTGAACAGGACGGCGTCCAGCGCCGCCAGGTTCACCACTGCCGCAGCGCCCGGCAGTCCATTGGACAGCAGGGCACGACGGCGCACATCAGCCATGTGCCGAGCCTACAGGGGAGCCGGTCCCGCCGGGCGGAAGCCACCGCCGCGACGGGGCAGGCGGCCAGGTTTCAGGAATGACGACGGCGGCTGGCGGCGGGGGTGTCACCCCCGCCGGCGTCGCACCCCCTTGATAGTTTGGAACCATGGCAAGCAACTGGGATCGCCTGGACGTCAGTCAGCGCGACTCCGTGCAGGAAAACGTAGAGCTCTACGAGCGAGTCCGGCCTGCCCTGAAGCTGGTCACCCGCGAGGTCCTGCAGACCCTCCGGACAATGCTCAAGGACACCGAAGTCACGCCGCTGTTCGTCACCGGCCGCACCAAGTCCGTGGAGTCCTTCCGGGAGAAAATCTCCCGCACCGAAGAGCCGCTGGAACCGGGCGACCCACGGGCGCTGAAGTTCCCCGATCCGTTCCGCACCCTCAACGACATGGTGGGCGTCCGCGTCATCACCAAGCTGCCGGCCGAAAACGCCGCCGTGGCCAACCTCATCAAGCGCCAGCGGCAACTCTTCGACTGCCGCGGCGACCGTGAGAAGGACATCGGCTCCATCGAGTCCGGGACGTACGGCTACTCCAGCCGCCACCTCATCCTGCGGACCATCCAGAACGAGGCCGTCAAGGACTACCAGCAGGTCTTCAACCCGGAGGCGCAGCCCAACGGCAGCTACTTCTTCGAATGCCAGATCCGCACCGTGTTTGCGCATGCGTGGAGCGAAATAGAGCATGACATCCGGTTCAAGGCCGAGGACCCGCGGGCCTGGACCCCGCACTTCGACCGCCAGTTCACCGCCACCGCCGCCATGCTCGAAACGGTGGAGACCGCATTCGCCGACCTTCATGAACGCTACGAGGAGGTCCGCGGCTACTGGGACATGGACGGCGAGGGCTCGGCGCAGCTCACGCCCAACCGCATCCGCGACGTCTGGCGCACGCTGCTTCCGCACGTGGACCGTAAAGTAGATGACGACTGGGGATGGGCCGCCGAGCTCATGGCAGCCCACGGCCTCAACCAGACCGTGCAGCTCGCCGGCCTGCTCAGCGCCAACCGGATCACCGAGGTCCGCAAGGCCCTGGACCACCGCTACTCCCCCGGCCCGGACCGGCTGCTGGACGACCTCCTCCTCTGGCAGTACGGCACCAAGCACATTGACCTCACAGCCGAGGCGCCCGACGCCGTTCCGCACCCCCGGCGCGACAGCCTCCAGCGGCGGCTGAAGCAGATCGAGCGCTACCGCCAGACCAAGAAATAGGGATCCATGAAGCCCGAACAGCTCCAGTCCGTCCGGGCAACACTGCGCTCCCCGCGCCGGCTCAAAACCGAGGCCCTGGCCGGCCTGGTGGTGGCCCTCGCGCTCATCCCGGAGGCCATCGCGTTCTCCGTGATCGCAGGCGTGGACCCCCGGATCGGCCTGTTTGCGTCCTTCACCATGGCCGTGACCATCTCCTTCGTCGGCGGCCGTCCCGCCATGATTTCCGCGGCCACCGGCGCCGTGGCCCTGGTGATCGCCCCGCTGATGCGCAGCCACGGGCTGGACTACCTGATTTCCGCGGTGATCCTGGCTGGCGTCTTCCAGATCCTCCTGGCGGTCCTCGGCGTCACCCGGCTGATGCGCTTCATCCCCCGTTCGGTGATGGTGGGCTTCGTCAACGCCCTGGCCATCCTGGTATTCATGGCCCAGCTTCCTGAGCTCATCGGCGTCCCGTGGCCGGTGTATCCGCTGGTGGCCGCGGGCCTGCTGATCGTCGTCGGCGTTCCCCGGATTACGACGGCGGTACCGTCGCCGCTGGTGGCGATCGTGCTGCTGACCCTGTTGGCCGTCCTGGCGGGAATCAATGTCCCCGCCGTCCGGGACAAGGGACAGCTGCCCGAAAGCCTGCCCTCGCTGTTCGTGCCCCACGTGCCGCTGACCCTGGAGACGTTCCAGACCATCGCCCCGTTTGCACTGTCCATGGCGCTCGTGGGGCTGCTGGAATCACTCATGACGGCCAAGCTCGTGGACGACATCACGGACACCCGCTCCAACAAGACCCGCGAGTCCTGGGGCCAGGGCGTGGCCAACATTGTGACGGGGTTCCTGGGCGGCATGGGCGGCTGCGCGGTGATCGGCCAGACCATGATCAACGTCAAGGGCTCCGGCGCGCGGAGCCGGGTTTCCACGTTCCTCGCCGGCGCGTTCCTGCTGGTGCTGGTGGTGACGCTGGGCGACGTCGTGGGCCTCATCCCGATGGCCGCGCTGGTGGCCGTGATGATCTTCGTCTCGGCCATCACCTTTGACTGGCACTCGGTTGCCCCGAAAACCCTGAAGCGGATGCCGCGCTCCGAAACGGCCGTCATGCTGATCACCGTCGCCACCGTGGTGGTGACACACAACCTGGCGATCGGCGTCGGCGCCGGGGTGCTCGCCGCGATGGCGATGTTCGCCCGGCGGGTTGCCCACTTTGCCACAGTGGAACGGACCGAGGTGGAGCTGAACGGCCGGACCGTGGCCACGTACACCGTGGACGGCGAGCTGTTCTTTGCGTCGTCGAATGACCTCTACACCCAGTTCGATTACGCCCGGGACTCGGAGCCGCACGTCGCCGGAGTGGTGATCGACCTGCACGCCTCGCACCTTTGGGACGCCTCCACCATCGCTGTGCTGGACGCCGTGACAGAGAAGTACCGCAGGCACGGCCGGGACGTCGAACTGATCGGACTGAATGCGGCCAGCATCCAGATGCGCGAACGCCTCGCGGGCAAGCTCAACGCCGGCCACTAAGGGACCGCAGGGTGCCGTTACCTTAATGTGACATTCGGAAGAGCCTCCCGTACCGTGGAAAAGGTGCCCTTTTCACCGAAGAGGGCATTCCCGCGCTGATTGCCTAACTCTGCCGCAGCCCGGGATCCGTTCGCAGACCATGTCCGGCAGAGACGGGGAAACCAATTTTCGGCCCGCTTGAACGGGCCTTGGGGTGAAGCCGCGCAGCTCCTGCTTCTGTTCAGGACGTGCGGCCGGGTGTCTCCCATCCGAATCCGACAGCTCACCTCGCAGGCATCGGGAGAGGCTCAGATGTGTATAAGAGACAGTATCCTTGGCCGCCGCCGCGCAGCCGCCACCCGCTCGAATCCGCTCGTTTCGGCCTCCCGCGCCGTCACGGCCGGAGGACTGGGACGCCAGACCGCCGTCATCCTCGCGGCGTCGGGGCTTGCCTTCACCGGAAGCATCGCCGCGAATGCCGCCAACGGACCCGCACAGCAGGACGCGGCCCCGGCCGCCGCACCCGCCGCGGCACCCGAGGCTGTCAGCCAGGCGCAGGCTCCGCTGAGTGCGGACTCCAGCGTCCGGATTGACTACGAGCGCCCCATCGTAAAATCCACCCCGGCTCCCGTCGTGGAAGCCCCGGTCGTGGAGGCGCCGCCCGTGGCAGAGACTCCGGCGCCCGTGGCCGCACCCGTCGCTGCTCCGGCTCCGGCGAAAATCACCGTCCAGGCCGCGGCGGCTCCGGCCAAGGCCCCTGCGGCTGCCGCCGGCAGCGTCAACGCCTCCATGGTCTCGTCCGCCTACGCCCAGCTGGGCATCACCCAAGACTGCACCGCCATGGTTGAAAAGGCACTGGGCGCCTCCGGGATCCCGGTGGGCGACCTCGCCCCGATGCAGTTCATGAACTACGGAAGCGTCGTCTCCACCCCCCAGCCCGGCGACATGGTGGTCCAGTCCGGCCACGTGGGAATCTTCGTCGGCAACGGCAATGTTCTCAGCGGTGGCATGAACGGCTCCAACCAGACCGTGGTTCACCCGCTGTCCTGGCTGACCGCCACGGGCCCGGTCACGTTCGTGCGGGCCGCGGCTTAACAGCGCCACAACATGCATTCAGCGGGGCTCTTAGGGCACCGCGTGGAGGGCCGGTGTTCCGCTGCCTTGGGGGCAGCGGAGCGCCGGCCCTTTCACTGTCCCGCCGCAGCATCCGGGGATGCGCACCAAATCCCCCTGCACCAGCCGCGGACTAATCAGTATGCTGACAGAACAGCCATTACGACGGCCCGCCACCGGGAGGAAAAGACCGTGAATGAGAGCAACATCGACGGCGGAACCATCGATGACAATTCGTTGTCCGCGTACTTGCACAGCCATCTGATAGCGGCAGCCGCCGGAGAGCGCCTCTTCGAACAGGCGGCCAAAACCTGGGACGGCACGCCGCACGGCACCACCCTCAGCCACCTTGCCGCGGAAGTGAGCGCGGACAAGGCAGCGCTCCACGAGTTCTCCGACCTGATGCATCTGCACATGCCGGCCTACAAGAAGCCGTTGTCGTGGATCAGCGCCCAGATCGGCAAACTGGATCCGCTGAATCCGCTGCACTCCCCCGACGGAGCCACAGGTCAGCTCGCCCTCGAAGGACTCATCAGCGCGGTCACCGGAAAGTCCCTGCTCTGGAAGTCGCTGATCATCCTCTCCCGCACGGACGGGCGCATCGACCCCGACACGGTCAACCGCTTCCTGGACCGCGCAAACGAGCAAATCCGGGAACTGGAGGCCCTTCTGCTCGACACGACGCCGGAGCGCCTCTCCACGTCTGACGGATAGGGGCTTCCTGGGCCGTGGCCCGGTCACCCTTGGACGGTTCGGTTCCGCCCCTGCGATTTTGCCTCGTACAGGGCGACGTCGGCGGCGGCGATCAGCTCGTCCAGGTCTTCCGTCCCTGCCGTGAATTTGGAGAGGCCGTAGCTGACGGTGGGCATCCGGAGCACCTCCGGTATGGCATATCTGGCAAGCCGCCGGCTGATCTCCGTGGTGATGGTCTCGGCCTGGCGCGGACCAACGCCCGGGATCATGAGGATGAACTCCTCTCCGCCGTATCGCCCCACAAGGTCCGTGGAGCGGACCGTCTCCTTGCAGGCATCGGCGAACGCCTGCAAGGCAAGGTCGCCGGCCGCGTGGCCGAAGGTGTCATTGACTGTCTTGAAGTGGTCCAGATCGGCAAGGATCAGCGTTCCGGACGTGTCGAGCTGCCTGCAGCGGTCCATCTCAGCCGCCGCCAGCTCAATGAACGCGCTGCGGTTGAGGAGGCCGGTCAGGCCGTCCTCCCTGGCCACGGTCTGGAGTGCCCGCGTCTGCTGCTCCGTGCTGAGTTCGGCCATGCTGAAGGAGCCGACCACCAGGAACACCATGGTGACTAGCGTGGTCACGGAGGATCCGAAGTAGGTGACAAACGTCGGACCGGCCGGACCTTCCGCGATGAAGATCGCCAGACGGCCCACGTAGAAGACGGCGACGCCTCCGGCAGCTATGGCCGTTGGTATCCGCACCCGGGAGTAGCCGGGCTCCAGCTGCCACAGCTCGCGGGAAGCCAGGCCAATGAAGAGGCACATGGAGCCCAGGAATACAGCACCCCCGGCCCATGTATTGGATCCCGGATTGTCCAGGGCTGCGGCAATGCCCGCGATGCCCGGGACGGCGACGGAGAGCCAGACGTTGCATTTAAGCATCCGGAGCGAACGCGCAGCGGCCCAGACACTCGCCACCCCGGCAATGAGCAGGACGTTTCCCAGCGGGTTGGCCCACACCTGGTGGGGTGTTCCGTCCAGGAGGAAGCTTGCCGCGCCCGCGAGAAACAGCAGCAGGGCCACGCACCACCAGCCACTGTATGCGGAACGGGTGGTGCGGAACGCGGAGAAGTAGAACAGGATGCCCATGACTAAAGCCATCACGCTGAAGGCAACGCGGAGTGTTGCCGTGTCTAGGATCATTTCCGCCCCCTGCATCGCGATCCAGTGCAACCCAGTATCGCACCCGCACTGCGCCAGCGATGAGTCTGCCGCCGACTGATTCTGCGCGGCCGACACATTTGTCTGACATCAGTCACGAATTGGTTTGGGGCGGCTGTTCAGTGCCAGCATTATTGAATGCTTGAGGCAACAAAGACCCCCGAAACTGCTCCGTTGGCCACGGCGGCCGGCGTCGAGCCACTGAATCCGGCCCTCGCGGCAGAGGCCAAGATCGCCCGTGTTGCCGTGACCGTGTTCCCGCTGCTGGTGCTGGCTGCCGGCGTGGCCGGATTCCTGCTCCCCGGCGCCTTCCAGCCCCTCGGCCCCGCCGTCCCGTACCTGCTGGGCATCATCATGTTCTGCATGGGCCTAACGCTGACGCCCCCCGACTTCGCTGCCGTGGCCCGCAGGCCGTGGGCTGTGGTCCTGGGCATCGTTGCCCACTACGTGATCATGCCCGGGGCGGGGTGGCTGATCGCCACCGTTCTTCAGCTTGAGCCGGCCCTGGCCGTCGGCCTGATCCTCGTTGGCTGCGCGCCGTCCGGCACTGCCTCCAACGTCATGGCCTTCCTGGCCAAGGGCGATGTTGCCCTGTCCGTGGCCGTGGCGAGCGTGTCAACGCTGATCGCCCCGATCGTCACGCCCGTACTGGTGCTCTTCCTCGCCGGATCGTTCCTGAGCATCGACGCCGGCGCCATGGTCCTGGACATCGTCAAGACCGTCCTCCTGCCCGTCATTGCCGGCCTGATGGCACGGCTGTTCCTCAAGAACCTCGTCGCAAAGGCGCTTCCGGCTCTGCCCTGGGCATCCGCCGTCGTCATCTCCCTCATCGTGGCCGTAGTGGTGGCGGGCAGTGCCGGCAAGATCGTGGCAGCAGGCGGCATCGTGTTCCTGGCCGTCGTGCTCCACAACGGCTTCGGCCTCGGACTCGGATACCTGGCCGGCAAGCTGGGCCGCCTGGACGACAAGGCTCGCAGGGCACTGGCATTTGAGGTGGGCATGCAAAATTCAGGCCTGGCGGCCACACTCGCCACCGCCCACTTCACGCCGCTGGCCGCGCTTCCGTCCGCCGTTTTCTCGCTGTGGCACAACATTTCCGGCGCCATCGTGGCCGCCTTGCTGGCCCGGAGGCCCCTCCAGGACTCCACGCCCGGCGGTTCCTGAGGCTCAGCGGTTCCTGACCTCAGGCGGAAGCCGCCAGGTGGCCGCGGTCTTGCTCGTTCTTCCCGGCCGGCGGCCGTAGCGCCTTGAGGGCGCCCGCCCAGGCAATGACCTGATCGAACACCGTGGCCAGGTTCTTCTCCGCCGCGGCGGAGGGCGTGAAGGTCCTGTAGTGCTCGAATTCCGTGGCCAGGGGCAGCGCCACCTGGGCGCGGACGTCGGCCATCTGCAGCTCTGCCGCCACGCCGCGCAGGTGCTCCACGGCGCGGATGCCGCCCGCGCTGCCGTAGCTCACGAAGGCCGCCGCCTTGTTGTTCCATTCCGCGTAGAGGTAATCCAGCGCGTTCTTCAGCGCTCCCGGAATCGAGTGGTTGTACTCGCCCGTCACGAAGATGAAGCCGTCAAAGCCGGCCACCGCTTCCGCCCAGGCCCTGGTGTGACCCTGCTCGTGCTTGCCGAGCGACGGCGGCAGCGGTTCATCCAGCAGCGGGAGGTCAAAGTCGGCGACGTCGAGGAGCTCGAACCGGGCGTCGGCGCGTTCGGCGGCCCGCAGCAGCACCCAGTCGGCCACCGCCTTTCCCAGCCGGCCTGGCCGGGTGCTTCCCAGTACGATCGCAATCCGTGTCATGGCAGGCCTCCCCTCGGCGCGACCTTGCTTGCCACTAGGTATTAACAACCGGGCACGGCCCGTTCTTCCCCGGAAGGCTGCGGGATGCGGGCGGTTCAGCTAAGCGTAACTGGGCACCGCCAGGCTCCGGAATTCGGACCCCTGGAAGATGAGCGGATCGCTGCTGCTGTCCGTAACCGAGTATCCGTGCACCCTGAGCAGGACCACGGCGTGGTCGCCGGCGGGGACTTCAGTCTCCACCGAGCAGTCCAGCCAGAGCCCGGCGTCGTTGAGGAAGAGCGCGCCCTGTTCGGTGGCAGTGAGCCCGATGCCGGCGAAGCGGTCCGCCGATTTCGAGGCAATCTGCCGGCAGGCGTCCGTCTGCCCCGCGGCCAGGACCGAGACACCGATCCTGCCGCCTGCCCGGATAAGCGGCCACGTCTGCGAGCTGTTCTGCACCGCGAACATGACCAGCGGTGGGTCCAGCGAAACCCCGACGGTGAAGGTCGATGCCACGATTCCCTGCGGTGCTCCGTCCACGAGCGTGCACAGCGCCGCGACGCCGGAGGGGAAGTGGCCGAAGGTTTCGCGGAGGGAGGCCGGGTCTAAATCACGGTTCAGAAACAACGAATTCTCTTTTCGTCGGCGTGGCGGGTTCGGTGGTCGCGGTCGGTTCGGGGGCGCCGTCGGGGACGGCAGGGGCGGCTTGCGCAACAGGCGCGGCGGGACCGCCGTCGGCGAACGGCGCAACAGGCGCGGCGGGACCGCCGTCGGCAAAAACGCTGGCGGGACGGGGCAGCCCGTAGTGCTCCCGCAGGGTGCTGCCCGTGTATTCGCGCCGGAACAGTCCCCGGGCCCGCAGGATCGGGATGACATGGTCCACGAACGCGTCAAGGCCCGACGGGAGCACGGGCGGCATGATGTTGAACCCGTCCGCCGCGCCCTTCTCGAACCAGCCCTGGATCGCATCCGCCACCTGCTCGGGCGTGCCGGAGAAGGTGCGGTGGCCGCGGCCGCCACCCAGCCTGCCGATGAGCTGGCGGACGGTCAGCCGCTCCCGCCGGGCGAGCTCCACGATCAGCGTGTACCTGCTCTTGGCGCCCTCGATCTCGTCCTCCGACGGAAGGTCCTCCGGCAGCTGCGCGTCCAGCGGCAGCGACTCGGGCGAAACCCGCAGGATGCCTGCCAGCTGCTTCCGCGCGTGTTCGGGGTGGATCAGTTCGTCGAGTTCGCGTTCCAGGCGGCGCGCTTCCTTCTCGGTGGAGCCGATGATCGGAACAATGCCGGGCAGGATCTTGACGTGGTCCGGGTTCCGTCCGACGGCGGCGGTCTTCCGCTTCAGGTCGGCGTAGAACCGCTGGGCTTCCGCAAGGGTCTGCTGCGCGGTGAACACGGCTTCGGCGTAACGGGCGGCGAAGTCCTTGCCGTCCTCGGAAGAGCCGGCCTGCACAATCACCGGATGGCCCTGGGGCGGGCGCGGCACGTCCAGCGGGCCCTGGATCCGGAAGTACCGGCCTGTGTGGTTGACGGCGTGGACCCGGGAACTGTCCGCCCAGACGCCGGCGGCCTTGTCCCCCACCGGGGCGTCGTCCTCCCAGCTGTCCCAGAGCTTCCGGGACGCGTCAAGGAACTCGGCGGCCCGCTCGTAGCGGCGCCAGTGTGCGGGCTGGTCATCCAGCGAGAAGTTCCGCGCCGCGGCCTCTCCGGCCGTGGTCACCACGTTCCAGCCTGCCCGGCCGCCGCTGATGTGATCCAGCGAGGCGAAGCGCCGGGCCAGGTTGTAGGGATCGTTGTACGTGGTGGACGCCGTGGCGATCAGCCCGATCCGTTTGGTCACGGCGGCGATGGCGCTCAGCAGGAGCGTGGGTTCCAGCGTGCCGTAGGGGCGCTGGCGCACGTCCCCGTGCAGCACCGGTGAGTCCGCGAAGAAAATCGAATCGAAGGTTCCGCGTTCCGCCGTGCGGGCGAGCCGCTGGAAATGGGCCACCTGGGTGCCCGCAAAGCTGTCGCTTTCGGGCAGCCGCCACGAGGCCTCATGGTGTCCGGTGCTCATGAGGAAGGCGTTCAGATGCAGTTGGCGTTCGCCGCCGGCGTCGCTGTTGCTGGGTGTACGTTCTGGCATGACGTTCCTTGGTGTTCGGGGGGCGTGTATGGGCGCGCCGCTTACGCGGCCTGGGATCCGACGGCAGTCCGCCAGCGGGAGAAATGGCGTTCGACGGCGACCAGCAGGTAGTTGACCAGCAGGCCCAGCAGCGAAACAGTCAGGATCCCCGCGTACATGTCCGGGATCAGGAAGCTCATCTGGGAATTCACGATCAGGTAGCCCAGGCCGGCTTTGGCCCCCACCATTTCCGCGGCAATCAGGACCAGGATGGAGGATGTCCCCGCCATCCGGACGCCCGTGAAGATGGTGGGCACGGCGGAGGGCAGGATGACCTTCTGGAACAGCTGGAAGTTCGACAGCCCCAGCGAGCGGGCGGCCCGGATCAGCAGCGGATCGACGGTCCGGACGCCGGCGATGGTGTTCAGCAGGACCGGGAAGAACGCGGCGTAGGCCACGATGCTGATCTTGGATGTTTCCCCGATGCCTAGGAGCAGGGTGAAGACCGGGAGCAGCGCGAGCGCCGCCGTGTTGCGGAACACTTCCAGCAGCGGATTCAGGAAACGGTCCAGGGACCGGTACCACGCCACCAGCAGGCCGAGGGCGACGGCGGCCACCACGGCGATGCCGAAGCCGCTGGCCGAACGGGTCAGGCTGGCCGCGAGGTGGTTCTGCAGCTGGCCGTTCTCGATGAGGGTTCCCAGTGCCTGAAGCACCACGTGCAGGGGCGGAAGGAAGACGCGCGTGGAGGGCGGCGCGAGATAGGTGGGGCCCAGCTCCCACAGCAGCAGGAACAGCAGGATCGCTCCGGCGCCCCAGGCCGCGCGCCCCGCCGTCAGGGCCGCCAGGCGGAACCGTGAGGGTCTCTTATACACATCTAGATGTGTATAAGAGACAGGGCATGGGGCGCCTGGCCCGGGGCTTTGGTCGCGTCGGGCGTCGCGGCGTCCGTTGCTGAGCCGTCCACCGCAGGAGTGCCCGTTGCGGGAGCGTCCTGGGTTGTCGTGTCTTTGGCGAGTGTTGGCGTGCTCATCAGGCTGCCTTTCCTGTGGGGATGTTTCTTGCTTCATCGGGTGCCGAACCGTCCGGCTGGATCTTGGCGTGCCCGGCTTCCTGGGCACGCCGCACCTCGTCGTGAAGGAGGGACCAGACCTTGTGCCGGTGTTCCACGAATGCGGCGTTCGAGCGCACGTCCTCGTCCCCGGACCGGTCGCCCAGGTCGATGTCCACGATCTCTTTGAGCCGGCCTGGCCGGGAACTGAGCACCGCCACCCGCTGGCCCAGGTACACGGCTTCGTCGATGCCGTGCGTGATGAAGATGATGGTCTTGCCCGTAGCGGCCCAGATGCGCAGCAGTTCGTCCTGGAGCTGCTCGCGGGTCTGGGCATCCAGTGCCGCGAACGGTTCGTCCATCAGCAGGACGTCCGGTTCGTAGGCCAGGCTGCGGGCTATGGCGACGCGCTGCTTCATCCCGCCGGACAGCTCATGCGGGTACCGGTCCTCGAAGCCGCCGAGGCCCACGAGCTCGAGGTACTCGCGCGCCCTTTCGGTGCGATCCTTGCGGTTGAAGCGTTTCCCGTCGCTGCCGGCTCCTTCGAGGCCGAAGGAGACGTTCGCCGCCGCCGTCCGCCACGGGAAGAGCGCATACTGCTGGAAGACGACGGCACGGTCCCGGCCCGGTCCGGTGACTTCCCTGCCGTCCACCAGGACTTTGCCGGCGTCCGGCTTCGTCAGCCCGGCCAGCAGGTCGAGGAGCGTGGTTTTGCCGGAGCCGCTCGGCCCCACGAGAGTGATGAACTCGCCGGCGGAGACGTCCAGGGAGATGCCGTCGAGGGCTGTCAGGAGCGTGCCTTCGGGGTTCTCCCTGGTGGGCCGGACGGTGAACCTCTTCGTGATGTTCTGGAGGCTGATTTTCGGGGTGGGGGCGGTGCCGGAAGTCATGGTGAGCTTCCCTTCAGCAGGTGGTTGAATGCGTTCGTGTCCACCATGAGAGCAGAGATGGATCACCGCCTGAAGGGCGCGGTCACGAGGGGCAACGCGGCGTAATCTGCCGGCGCCGGCCGGGTAAGCCGGCTCCACGACGCGACGGGACGCGTGAAGAAACACTGAGTAACAGCGGGCGTCTTCCGGCGCCATCGGATGACGCATTGCGCCCGATTCGGGGCGCGCAGGCACGCTGATGTTTCGGACCGCTACGGCCAGTGACGGGCAGCGGCAGCCGGCGGCGCCTGCCCTTCAGCGGGCAGCCGGGCAGCGAGCGGGTCCGATTGTTACGCTGCGGCCGGCGGCCGGTTCCTAGAGACCGGGGAGTTGCTGCGCGAAGACGTCGACGGCGGACAGCACCTCGTGGAGCACGTGCAGCGCACCGCCGCCAAACAGGACGCTACCGCTGAGCCGCTTCAAAGGAACCGGGCCCACGGAGTCGTGCTGCGCCCTTGCCTCCATCTGGTCCATCAGCAGTGCGACGGCCTGTTCGGCTTGCATGGTTTCCGCGATGACCACCTGCGCCACTCCACGCCTGGCGAGTTCAGTGATGGTGCCGTCCTCGGCGGCTGCCTGCGGGGACACGCCCACAATGACGCCGTCCGCACCGCCGGAGAGCATGAACTGCCGCCAGGTCTGGCCCAGCAGGATGACGGGCTGGTAGCCGTGGCGCGGCAGGATGGAAGCAGCCGCCGTGGCAAGCGCCCGGTCCGGCGGCCACTCAAGATCGCCGATGGCGATGGCCACCAGGTCCGTCCGTCCGCGGCGCATTCCGCGGGCGGCCTGGTTGGGGACGTAGCCGAGATCCCCGACGGCGGCCAGGACGCGTTCCTGGGTGGGCTGGCTGATCCGGGTCGTGCCGCCGCTCCTGCCGGACAGCACGTACGACACTGTGGTCAAGGAGACTCCCGCCCTCTCGGCAACATCGCGGATGGTGGGGTTGGATAAGCTCCTCACTGCCTACTCCTGTCACTCTCGCCGCTACGCGGCGCCGGCAGCTGTGTGCCGGATCGATGGAACTTGTCGGATGGCCTCAGCCGTCTGTGTGGGGGTGGTCATCTTGGCTTACAAGCAGTTCAGGGTCCCAGGGCGGTTCGGTGGCCATGTCCACGCCGGTTCCGGAGGTGGACTTCGGTCCCACGGCAATGGTGGATGACGCAACGTGCGCCTGGCGGGCGATGCCTCCGCGGACGGTCTCCACCAGCTCATCACCGAGCAGCGGTCCCGTGTAGCTGATGCTGAGCTCCCCGCCCTTGACCGACGTGTCGTAGTTCCCCAGCGCATCGGAGAGGATTCCCTCCCGGTCCACGGCAGCCGACAGCGCGGCGGGGTTGGCCGCCTTCACGCTGAACCGGAGATCGTGCACCAGCACGGGGATGACGTAGAAGTTGTTCACGCCCAGTTTCGCGGTGCCCTCTTCAGTGGCCTTGGTGACGATGGCGCGGCCGTCATCAACGCTGGCCGTGGCCGGAAGGGCCACAATCACTTCGGGAACCACCTGCTGGAGCACGGCGGGCTCGAGCACATCGGGGGAAATGTTGGACAGGACGGTGTTCCGGGCCGCCGCAGCGGAGTCCAGCTTCTTGCGGATGCCCTCAACGTTGGCCTCCAGCGTTGAGTGAACGGCGATCACCACCCGGCGCCGGACCATGAGGCCGTCGAAGCTGACGCTGGGCCGGCCGTTGCCGAGGTCCTGCCCTTCCTCGGACTGGGCACCCACCTTCGTGGCCGTGGCGGACTCGCTCGCCGCGGCGACGGGCGTGGGGTTGGCCGTCGGGTTTGCCTGGGCACCGCCGGTGCAGCCGCTCAGTGAGAGTGACAGCAGCACCGCCGGCGCGATCAGGATAAGGCGCTTCATCTCAGGTTCCTGCCGGGTAGGCGGCCCTGTACGTGGACGCGAAACGTCCGGGCGGCATCGTTTCCGTCACCGGCTGGTCGGCGTAGATGGGGTCGTTGTTCCTCAGGTCCCCCACGGCGAACTGGACCATCATGTCGTGGTCCTCGTGCACCAGGTTGTGGCAGTGGACCATGTAGCGGCCGCCCTCGTGCTTGCCGGTATCGAACTGCATGAGGACAGTGACGGACTCGTTCTCCCCGGCGTAGAAGACGTCCTTCGGGCCGCCCTCCCAGGCGTAGGGCTTGCCGCCGTTGGTGTTCCGGCCGATGATCTTGCCGTCGATCAGGTGGATGTGCACCGGGTGGAACCAGCCGCCGGACTCGTTCACGATGGTCCACTGTTCCACCTGATTCTTCTGCGGGTTCGCGAAACACCGGGTGAAGTTGGACTTTTCCACCGTGTCCCAGGTTTCGCCGTTGATGGTCCATTCCCCGCCCTTGCGTTGGACCCGCAGGATCCTCTTGGCCACGGCCATGTCCGGGGTCAGCGACATGGTCTCGAGGCCTCCGGTGGCCCGGCTCGGGTGCGGTCCGATGTCGAGGGTGGACGGGATGGAACTGATCGAGCGGGAGTTCGACCCTGCCGGGGACGGGGAATCCGCCACGACCTGGAACTTCATGACCTTGCCGGTGTTGGCGTAGTTCACGTTGTTCTTGTTGCTCAGGTTCCGCAGCTCCACTGACTGGCCCGGCCGGTACTTCCGGAAATCGATCAAAACCTCGTACCGCTCCGCGGTGCCCTGCCGCCAGGACGAAACAGCCTGGACCTTCGGGGTCATGCCGGCGTCGGTGCCCACCACGTAGAAGGGGTCCCCGTTGGACAGCGCGAACCGGTAGGAGCGGGTGATGGAGCCGACCAGGAACCGGAACCGGTAGATCCGGGGCTTGACCTTCATGGTGGGCCAGGGCACGCCGTTGACCATCACGATGTCGCCCCACAGGCCGGAGTGCCCGTTGTCGTTGTAGCCGAGCGAGCCGTCCGCGTTCAGCATCACGTCGGTGACCAGGATCGGCACGTCGAACTCGCCTTGAGGCAGCTGCGCCTGCTCGTGCGCATCGGACAACGTGTAGATAGCGGCGAGTCCAGAGTAGACGCCCTGCGCGGTGAGCATGTGGTTGTGGTCGTGGTACCAGAGCGTCCGGGCCGCCTGCCAGTTGGGGTAGTGGTAGTTCTTCACCTTGCCCGGGGCGGTGCGGTCGTTCGCGTAGCCGTCGTACTGCGGCAGCGACGCCGAGCCGTGAAGGTGGGTGACCGTGTTGGACGGCTCCGTGTAGAGCAGTCCTCTCCCCGGAAGGGCATTGCTGATCCGGACCTCCGTGCGTGTGCCTTGCGGAACGCGGATGGTGGGGCCGGGGAAGATCCCGTTGTAGCCGGCCAAGGTGGTGGACAGCCCGGGCGCGATCTGGGCCTGCCCCAGCTTCTGGGTCAGCGAATACTTCGCGAATCGCTGGCCGTCAGGGTCGCGACCTGTCGAGAACGGGACAAGTTCCGGCGGACGGCGGAAGGCGGCGGTATACGGGACCGGAGTGTTCTTCGCGGCCAGCTTGCTCGGAGTGGTGACCGGCGTGGATGTGGTGGCTTCATTGTCATCGGCACCGCGCCTCGCTGCCACACCGTCAAGGACCGGGCCCTCCTTCATCCCGGTAAGGGCTACCGCGCCGCCCAGCATGCTCAGCTTCAGCATGTCCCTTCGTGTTGCCATGACTTCTCCTCCAAGTTCCTGGTAGTTCGTATGGGCTGCGGGCACGTTTGCTTCAATGTGGTGGCCGTGGCTATCGCCAGCCTTGCTCTGCCGCGGAGAAGACTGACTACGAAATTGATGCACAACTACCGATCCGGGAGTGGAACAAGGCCATCGTGCGCCGATCGACTTCTGAAAACCTTGGGGAACAGGCCGATCCACGGGGGCACCCACCTGAATGGGTGGTTTACTACAGGGGGTATCCGTTACCGCTGGCCAGACTGCGCGGCACTGCGGCGCGATTTATTTGGGGGATAAATTGAGGCTTTTTTCGTGGCACCGTCCGTCCGGATTGCGGCCCCTGGTGGTTTCAGCCCTGGTCATGCTTTTGACCCTGGGGACTGTTCCTCCGGTCGGCGCCGCCGCCCAGGTCTACAACGCCTGCGCGCGGCTCTCCGCAGGGCAAGTGCAGTTCAACACCTACGGAGCCACGCGGGTCACCTTCGCCACGGCCACGGACCGGAACCAGACGCGGGTGGTCATCACGGGCTGCGTGAAATCAGGGGCCGGCTACAGTACCGAATGGCAGACCACCGGATTCGCGGGTAGCCGGGGGTTCTCGGCACCGGGACAAGCCTGGGAGGACACCTACCGCTCCCCTACCGGATCGTTCACCGTCACCGAGGCCCTGGGCCGGCGGAATCCCGGCACGGCGCTCAGGTACCGCGCCATCAACGCGTCCTCCCGGTGGGGAGGCGAGCGAGGAGCCACCTACAACCAGTACTTTGAGGGCCGCGGCGGTCCTGCGGACGAGAACCTCTGGACGTACATGAACCAGGGCTACTACGAGCAGGCCGCCGTCATTAATTACAACCGCCTTCCGGATGCCTCCACGGTCCAGGGCGCCTCGTACGCCATCTTCCTCCACGCCGGAAACGTCCCGTCGGCAGGGTGCATCTCTACCACGCTCACCACCGCGACCAGGTTCCTGCGCACCGGCAGGCCGGGGGACCGCATCGTGATGGGCGCCGTGGGCGACGTGTTCCGATCAGCTTCACGGACGGGCCCCGCGGACACCGCAGGAAAATCCCTTGCCGCGATCCACAGCAGTTCTGATGCCCTGGGCGTGGCCACAGACGGCACCCTGTGGAACTACCCGGCCCTCGGCAACGGCGGGCTTGGCCAGCGCGCCGCGATCGGCAACGGATGGGGAACCGCCAGCTCGGTGTCCAAAGTGGACTGGAACCGCGACGGCACGCTGGACCTGCTCGCTCAATGGCCCAACGGCACGCTGACCGTCTACCCCGGCCGGTCCACAGGAGGATTCGGTGCCGCCTTCACCGCCGGAACCGGCGGCTGGCAGCAGATGGCCATCACGGCCGGCACGTGGGACACCTCGCGGCGGTACCCGGGCGTCCTGGCCCGCGACGCCGCGGGGAAGCTCTGGCTCTACGACAACCCTGCCGGCCGGGGGCTGGCGGGCCGCCGGCTCGTGGGCAGCGGGTGGGGCACCCAGGCAAACTTCACCATCGCGGACTGGGACAACAACGGCATTCCGGACCTGCTGGCACCGGGCCGGGACGGAGTCCTTCGCCTGTACCGCCAGGACGGCAGGGGCAACTTCCGCAGCGAAGCCCGCCCGCAGATCGGCACCGGCTGGAGTGCCCGCACCATCTCGGCAAGCTCGAGCTTCCAGGGGGCAGGCACCCGGGGGCTGACTGTCCTGTTCCATGACGGCGCCGTGCGATACTACCCGCTGGGCCAGGGCGGGTGGGGCACCCCCTCCACCATCGGCAAGGGCTGGGGCGGATTCCGCACGTTCGCCCGCTGACGGGGAGCTACTCGATCCGCCCCACTACGGAGCCGGCGCTGACCACTCCGCCCGGCGCGGTCACGAGTTCCGAGAGCGTTCCCGAGCGGTGCGCTGCCACCTGCGTTTCCATCTTCATGGCCTCCAGCACCAGCAGCGGATCCCCGGCAGTCACTTGTGCGCCCTCTTCGACGAGCCATTTCACCACGGTGCCGGCCATCTGCGAACGCAGCTCCGCCGGGTGCACGCCGCTGCCGTCCATCTAGATGTGTATAAGAGACAGCTGCCGGTGGTGCCGCCGGCGGCGGAAGCTCCGCCGTCGTACCCGGCCGGGAGTCCCTGACGGGAGCGGGCCCAGCCGTCCAGCAACGCGGCCGGCAGCCCGACGGCCAGCCGCTTGCCGTCCACGTCGACCGTGATGGTGCGGCGTTCGCCGCCGGGGGCAGCCGTGCTGAACTGATCATCGGCCGGAATCTGTCCTGCGAAGTCCGTCTCGATCCACCGGGTGTGGACGCCGAGGCGGTCCGCGGCCGTGAAGTCCGGGGCCTGGACGACGGCGCGGTGGAACGGCAGGACGGTGGGAACGCCGGTGATACGCATCTCGGCTAGCGCACGGCGGGACCGGCGCAGGGCCTGCTGGCGGTCCGCGCCGGTAACGATCAGCTTGGCGAGCAGGGAGTCGAACTGCGGCGGTACCAGCGAGCCGGAGCCGAATCCCGCGTCGAGCCGGACGCCGGGGCCCGTGGGACCGGTGAACTCGGCCACCGTGCCGGGGGACGGCAGGAAGCCGCGCCCCACGTCCTCGGCGTTGATCCGGAACTCGAAGGAGTGGCCCCGCGGGGCCGGGTCCTCGGTGAACCGCAGCTGCTCCCCCGCGGCGATCCGGAACTGCTCCTGCACCAGGTCGATTCCGGTCGTCTCCTCCGTGACGGGGTGCTCCACCTGCAGGCGCGTGTTCACCTCCAGGAACGCCACGGTGCCGTCCGCCGCCACGAGGAATTCGACCGTTCCGGCACCGGAATAGCCGGCCTCGCGGCACACCGCCTTGGCGGCGTCGTAGATTTCCCGGGTCTGCTGTTCGCTCAGGAACGGCGCCGGGGCCTCCTCCACGAGCTTCTGGTGGCGGCGCTGAAGGGAGCAGTCGCGCGTTCCTACCACTACTACGTTGCCGTGCACATCCGCCAGGACCTGGGCCTCGACGTGCCGGGGCCGGTCAAGGTAGCGCTCCACGAAGCATTCGCCCCGGCCGAACGCGGCCACGGCTTCCCGGACGGCCGAGTCGAACGACTCCTCGATCTGGTCCATCTCGCGGACCACCTTCAGCCCGCGCCCGCCTCCGCCGAAGGCCGCCTTGATGGCTATGGGCAGGCCGTGCTCTTCGGCGAAGGCCCGGGCCTCAGCGGCCGTGGCCACGGGGCCGTCGCAGCCGGCCACGAGCTGTCACATATACGCACGGCGATCTCCCGTGCGGTGATCTTGTTGCCCAGCATCCGGATCGCCTCGGGCGTCGGGCCGATCCATATCAGTCCGGCGTCCAGGACGGCCTGCGCGAAGTCCGCGTTCTCGGACAGGAAGCCGTACCCGGGGTGGACCGCGTCCGCGCCGGAATCGGCCGCGACGCGGAGCAGCTTCGCGATGTCCAGATAGGTTTCCGACGGAGCGTTGCCGGCGAGGCTGTACGCCTCGTCTGCGGCAGAAACGTGCAGTGCGTCGGCGTCGACGTCGGCGTACACGGCCACCGAGCCGAGTTCCGCGTCATCACAGGCACGGGCAATGCGGACGGCGATTTCACCGCGGTTGGCGATCAGGACCTTGCGCATCAGTTACTCACTTCTTGTGTTGTGGTTTGCGTTGGGGCATGCGGGGCGATCCGGAAGCGGATGCTTCCGCCGACCGGCACCTGGGCTGCCCGGTCCAGGTGCTCGTCGGTCACGACGCCGATCACCGGGTAGCCGCCGGTGATCGGGTGGTCGGCCAGGAACAGGACGGGAAGCCCCTCCGGTGGAATCTGGATGGCGCCGGCCACCGTCCCTTCGCTGGGAAGCTCGCCGTCCCGGCTGCGCCGCAGGGGCTCGCCGTTCAGGCGCATGCCCACGCGGTTGGACTGCGGGGTGACCTGCCAGGACTGGCTGCAGAGCGAGGCAAGGGCCGCATCGTCGAACCAGTCATCCCGCGGGCCGGGGACAATATCCAGTTCGGTGACGCCCGCCCCCGGAAACTCCGGCTGGAGCTCGGGGCTTCCCACCACTCCGGAATCGGTGACGTGGCCGGCCGGGAGCAGCTGGCCGGCGGCCAGCGGCGCGGGGCCGATGCCGGACATGGTGTCGGTGGACCTGCTGCCGAGCACCGGGGCAACGTCGGCCCCGCCGCGGATGGCCAGGTAGCTGCGGAATCCGCCCTCCGCCTCACCCAGGCTCAGGACTTCGCCGTCGAGCAGGGCAAACGCCGTGGCGGCGGGCACCGTACGCTGCCGGCCGGGTTCTCCGGCGTCCGACGGCGAGTCAATGGTCAGCGGGGCGGGCGCGCCGGTGACGGCGAGGACCTGGTCCCCCACGGCTTCGACGCGGAGCCCGCCGGCGACAGTTTCGACGGCGGCCGCGGAAGACCCGTTGCCCACAAGGCGGTTGGCGCGGCGCAGGGAGGCACGGTCGAGTGCGCCGGCGGCGGAGACGCCCAGGGCGGCGTGACCGTTCCGGCCCAGGTCCTGGATGAGGCTCTGGAGCCCCGGGGAGAGGATGCGGAGACCGGCCACGAGCGGCACCGCCTGCTGTGCTGCTTCCTGTTCTGTTCCTTCGGATACGGTTTCCGGCGCTGCTTCCGGCAACGCGGGCGGCGTTACGGCGACCACCTCACGGACCGGGCGGAACTGCACGCGGTCGCCGGGCCTGGCCAGCGCTGGCTGGGGGCGGCTGAGGTCCCACATGCTCGCGCCGGTGCGGCCGATCAGCTGCCAGCCGCCGGGCGAACTGCGCGGATACACGGCCGAGTAGTTGCCGGCGAGAGCCACCGAACCGGCGGGAACGGCGGTGCGCGGGGAGTTCCTGCGGGGGACTTCCAGAACCTGGTTTTCGCCCACCATGTAGCCGAACCCGGGGGCGAACCCTGCGAAGGCCACGGTCCAGACCTGACCGGAGTGG
Source organism: Arthrobacter sp. KBS0703 (assembly GCF_002008315.2). NCBI lineage: Bacteria > Bacillati > Actinomycetota > Actinomycetes > Micrococcales > Micrococcaceae > Arthrobacter > Arthrobacter sp. KBS0703. The sequence goes on from NZ_MVDG02000001.1 coordinate 3,875,590, forward strand.
GCCGCGATCACGCCGTCCGTGCCCAGGCCGGTCAGCGCCGCCACTTCGGCGAGGTCGTCGCCGTCGTACACGGTGTCAATGACCACTAGGCTGCCGTTCGAATGCGCCGGCGCCGTGAGGTCCATGTCCAGCAGGAGGGCCGCCATGCGGCGCGCGGCCGACGGCGACTCCGCCTTGATCATCACGGTTTCCGCCGCCGCCAGGACGTCGAGCTGCCCGGGCAGCGGGGACTCCAGCAGAAGGGCCTGCAGCGCGAGCACGTCCTGCAGCCCGTCCAGCTCGGCGAGCACGGCACGAGTGCCCACGGGCCGCACGGTTTTCACCCGATGCGCGGTCTCACTTGTTACGGTCATTTGATACTCCGGATTGGGGGTTGGAGTGGTGGAGGGGTTGCGGTGTCCTGCGGGGACGGACTCGGGCGGCGTGACTGCGGCAGGCCGGCTGCGGCCGGCAGCGGCGGGCGGCTGCGGGCGCGGGACCCGGGCTGGGACGTTCAGGCAAACGCGGCAAGGGTGACGCCGGCCCCGCTGAGGGCCGACTTCACCGCGGTAGCCATGGCAACGGCCCCGGGAGATGTGTATAAGAGACAGCTCTCGGCCCGGATTTTGAGGATGGAGCCGTCCACGGCACGGACGGCAGATTCGGTGGCCATCCGGAGGACATGCTCGGCAACCTGTGCCGGATCCTCCAGGACGGACCCCGGCAGTGAGCGGGAGACGAGCGTGCCCTCCGGGGTGTAGGCCCGGTCCGCGAAGGCCTCCGGTACGGCCCGCAGGCCGGCGGCCTCGGCCAGGCGCAGCACTTCGGAGCCCGGGAGGCCCATGATGGGCAGTCCGGGATCCACGGACTTGACGGCGTCGACGACGGCCCGTGCCTGCGCAGTGTGGTGGACGATGGCGTTGTAGAGGCCGCCGTGCGGCTTGACGTATTTGACGCGCGCGCCCTCCGCTGCGGCAAGTGCCTGCAGCGCGCCGATCTGGTAGACCACGTCATCCGCCAGCTCGTTGGGGTCGATGTCCAGGAAGCGGCGGCCAAAGCCCGCGAGATCGCGGTAGCCCACGTGCGCTCCGATGACGACGCCGGCCGCCGCGGCTTTCCGGCAGGTGCTGCGGATGACGCTGGGGTCACCTGCGTGGAAGCCGCACGCGACGTTGGCGCTGGTGACCGAGCGGAACATTGCCTGGTCATCGCCCAGGGTCCATCGCCCGAAGGATTCCCCGACGTCACTGTTCAGGTCCATGGTTGGCATTGTGACCCCTGTCTCATTGATGTGCCTGCTTCAAGGATGCAACACTTTTCCGAATTGTTCAACAATCCAGCAATTCAACGATCCGTGTGCGGGGCCCAACCAGCCCCGGCGTACCTAGCGCTTACCCTTTTTCCGGGAGCCCTTGCCGCGGCCCTTGTCCGGGTTGGGCGCATAGCGCTGGGCCACTTTGGGCTTCTTGGCCCCGGTGCCGCGGCGGTCCGGCTTGGGCTCTTTCTTCGGCTTCTCCTGCTGGGCCGAGGGCTGCCGCGAACTCTGCGCGGTCCTGCCGCGGACAATGCCGATGAACTCCTCGATCACTTCGTCCGTGGCATCGCTGGGCCACGCCAGGGCGATCTCCGTGCCGGGCGCTCCGGTGAGGCGCCGCGCCACGGTGTCCTTGACGTTGAAATGCCGGGCCACGGACATGGGCAGGATCAGCAGCCCCGCCCCGGACGCCACCACCTGCAGCGCGGCTTCGGGGCCGCCGAGCTCGCCGGCGTCGAGGAAGGTCTCTGCCGACAGGTCCTCAAGCGCCACGTCCTCGAACACGGAGATCTCGTGCCCCTTGGGCGCCACCACCACAGGCTGTTCCTCATATAGGGGAATGACGTTCAGGCCCTCGCGGTCCACGGGCAGCCGGACGAAACTGAGATCCGCCAAACCGTCGCGCAGCACCGAAAGCTGCGCGCCGCCGTCGGACATGAACGAGCGCAACGGAACATGCGGCATCCGCTCTTCCCAGCGCCTGATCCACTTGCCCGGGGTCACCCCGGCTACGTACGCAAAGCGGAGCTCCCGCGGCTGGGGTTCCGGAGGGGCAGGGGCAAGCGTGGGTTCATCTTCAGCGGGCACACCTTCACAGTACCGCCAGCACCGCCCGCTGCTCCCTGCTGCCTGCTGCCCGAACGGCCGGTGTTGGTGCGCCGTACGCGGCTGGCCAGATACCCTTGAAGCATGACCTCTGCTAACTCCCAGTCCATGAAGCCGGCCACCGTTGCCAAGAAGCTTGGCATCTACCTGCCCGCAACACCCCGGGAGTTCCAGGAATCAACCATCACCCGCGCCGACTTCGCCGAGCTCCAGGCCAACCCGCCGGAGTGGCTGGCCGAGCTGCGCCGCAACGGCCCGCACCCCCGCCCGGTGGTGGCGCAGAAGCTTAACGTCTCCATCAGCGGCCTGGCCCGCGGCGGCGTCGAAGAGGCACTGACGACGGCGGAAATCACCGCCCTGCTGCAGGCTCCCCCCGCCTGGCTTGTCGCCGAGCGCTCCACGCATGCAGCCGTGCGCGCCGAGGCGCAGCGCGTCAAGGACGAGGCTGCCAAGAAGGACGCCAAGAAAGCCCGCCAGGCCTAGGTTTGTTCGGCCAAGCCGGCCAAAGGGCGGCGCAAAACGTTTCCTGCCCTTGGAGAAACCCGGATTCCTGATCCCCCAGCCTGAGGGGACGGTCATCCCCCAAGGGGGTTCAGCCCCCGCACGGGGTTGCTTTCTTGGAGAGTACGACGACGGCCTCCCATCCCCGCCATTGCGGCGAACAGGCGGCCACGCCGGGCCGCCGACCCACCCTCTATGTGGGGGGACCAGGGGTGCCGCCAAAATGGCGGCCGGAGGCGCTTGGACTCTCCAGGACGTACAGCGTTTCCCCAAGGGGGCCTCTTGATTCTGTGATTGTGCGTGAAGGTATCGCGCACCTCGGATCGATGAGGTCATCATGAAATCAGCACAGTACGAGCCGGGAGCGCACACTTCTCGCCCTCCTGGTGCCCGCAGGGCCGGAATCATTGCCACCGTTTCGGCCGTCATCTGCTCAACGTCCATGTTCGCCATTCCAGCCGCCGATGCGGCCGTCCCCACCTTCCCGGACAACATCGTGGTCTTTCCCGACCGGGACTTTGTGACGATCGAGGGCTACCAGGACCACCTCGGTGAGACAGCAACGGTTGAGGTCACCCGGCCGGGCGTGGGAGTAGTCGGCTCCGCCAAGTCCGTGGTCGCCGCGGGAGACGTGGCGTTCGAAATCAACCACCCCGGCGGCGCCTGCTGGGGTGCCGGTACCGGCCTCAACGTCACCCCCGACATCCTTCCCGGCGACGTCGTCTCCATCAAGTTCGGCACCGCGTCCGCCGGCGAAACAACGGTCCAGGACACCTACGTGACGGGTGACGCCGTACTCAGTGGCAGCACCGTCACCGTCAAGGGGCACATCGGAGCCGGCGTCAACCCGAACCAGATGGAGCAGCGCATCATTGAGCCCGCCCTGCGGGACACCACCGTGGCACGACGCGACATCCGCGCAATCCCCGGCCCCCTGGCTCCTGCCCCCAAGGGCGGCTACACCTCGAGCCTGGAATACGTGGGCGATACCTTCACCGCCACCTACAACTTCGACGACGCCGCCACCGCTGAAATAGCTGCCAACGCCGGCCTCGGCGAGCGTGCCATGGCGTGGGAATTTGAGGACGCGGACGCCAACCGCCAGGGCCTGACCATCGCAGAGTACGGCGAGCCCGGCGGCCCCGGCATGGGCGGCTGCCCCAACGGACCCCGTCAGTCCGGCCCTGTGGCCCCCACCAACATCGCTGCCGCCAAGGTATCCGGCGGACTGAAGCTCACCTGGTCGCCGGCACAGGCCGTTCCCGGCACTCCGGCCATCACCGGCTACCGCGCCATTGCCGTTGGCAAGACCGCGGGCCAGAACGGCACAGGCACCGAGCAGGTGGAAATCGGCAAGCGGATCACCGGCCAGGGCTCCACCGGCACCACCATCACCGGCCTCTCCGCCACTGAAGAGTATGACGTCTACGTGGTTGGCCTGAGCAGCTCCGGGGAGACCTTCCCTGCTGCGCACGCGGTTCCGGAGACGGACACCACCGCGCCTACGGTGACTGCCTCGCCCAACGGGGCAACGTCCCCCACCGCCCAGAAGGTGACGCTCACCGCCAGCGAACCTGGCGCCCAGATCTACTACACCCTGGACGGGTCTCCGGTCGTTCTTTCGGGCGGCGTCCTTTCCGACGCTGCAGTGCTCTACACGGGGCCGATGGACGTCGCCCAGACCAGCACGCTGTCATTCGTTGCCATTGATCCCTCCGGCAACGTGTCCCAGTCCGGACTGGCCACATTCACCATCACCAACGATCCCGTGCCGGCAGCGCCGGTCATCACCTCAGCCACTGCAGCCCAAGGGACGGCCAGCCTGACCTGGACCGCACCGGATCCGGGCGCGGCGGGACTCACCATCACCGGCTACAGTGTCCAGGCCTACACTGCTGACGGCGCGGCGTTCGGCGCCCCCAAGACGGTGGCCGGCGACGTCACCACCCTGGTCTATGACGGCCTCAGTGGTGACACCGCCTACACGTTCACGGTCAGGGCCAGCAACATCAACGGCACCGGGCCCGAATCGGCCAAGACGGCTTCCGTGACAGTCCAGGGTGCATTGGTAGCGGTAGCCGGTCCGGATCAGACAGTAGTCCGGCGCACCACCGCCACTCCGGTCACCTTGGACGGCACCGGTTCCACAACAACCGGCGCCACCTACCAGTGGGAGCAGGTCCTGGCCTCGCCCACCGATCCCAACAAGGTCACGCTGACCGGCACCACCACACTGAAGCCCACGTTCAGCCTTCCGGTCTTCCAGTACCCGATGACCAACAGCCCGCTCACCTTCAGGCTGACGGTCACCGCAGGCACCGACGTCCGGACCGACGAGGTCAAGGTGACGCCAGTGCCGGACCGTGTGACCATCAGCTCGGCGCAGTGGAAGACCGGCGATCTCCGGATCATCGGCACCAGCAGCGTGGTTGGCGGCGTCATCACCGTCCACTCAGGCAGCCTGACCGGCCCCGTCCTGGGACGTGTTACCGTCACCGCAGCCGTGGCGCCGGCAACCGGCGGCGACTACACCCTCCGGCTGCGCAACGCCGCCGCCGGCGCGACCAACCCCGGTACCGTCTGGATTGAGTCCAGCGTTGGCGGCACCGCGGGACCCGCCACCGTGGTGAACAAATAGGAGCTCCGGCCGCCTCAACGATCGCGGGTGACCCTGGATAATTCCACGAAGTTCCGCCACCAGTCCGGTGGCTGCAGGCACCAAGCAGGCAGCCGCCGGACTGCGTTGGGCCCGGGCACAGTCCGTACCTGGCACAGCAGCATCCCGCCGACTGACGCCACCGTCGATTCGCCATCAGCTGGCGTCCGTCATGAGAATGGGCAGCCAGCGCGCGGCTAGCCGTTCAGGGCCGGCTCTCTCAGGAGATCTGCAGGCCGCCGTTGATGTCGTACGTCGCGGCCGTGATGAAGCCGGCGTCCTCGCCCATCAGGAACACCATCAGCGCGGCGATGTCGCGGACCGAGCCGACCCTGCCCACCAGGATGTCAGCCGACATCGCGGCCTTGCGTTCCTCGGTCAGCGTGCCGCCCATGATGTCCGTGTCCACCGGGCCGGGGGCGATGCAGTTGACGGTGATGCCGTACTGGCCCATTTCCCGGGCCAGGGCGCGGGTGAACCCGATGATGGCGGCCTTCGAGGCGCTGTAGGCCACCTTGGAGTACGTGCCGCCGCCGCGCTGCGCCGAAATCGAGGAGACGCTGACGATCCTGCCGAGCTTGCGTTCGATCATCCCCCTGAGCACACGCTGGGTGACCAGGAACGTGCCCGTCATGTTGATTTTGAACACCCGCTCCCATGCTTCGAGCGTCTCGTCCATGAACTCCGTGGGCGAACTGATGCCGGCCAAGTTGGCCAGGGCCACAATCGGAGGCAGGGTCGACTCGACCTGGTCGATGGCCGCGTTCACGGTTGCCTGGTCCGAGACGTCAGCGCCCACGCCGAGGGCCCGGACGCCGTAGACGGAGGTGATGTCCTCCGCCGCCCGCTGCGCCGCGTCGCCGTCGATGTCCAGGATGCCCACCGACCAGCCCTCGCTGGCCAGCATTTCCGCCGTCGCGCGGCCAATGCCTCGCGGAGACGCGGCGCCGGTCAGCACCGCGGTCCGCTCGGCCGGGAACGTTTCGTGATGAGACATGTTCCTCAGCCCTTCGTCGCCTGGAGGTCAGTTCTTGATGTCGAACTCGTCGGCGGCGACTGCTTCTTCACCGACCGTGGACGGCGTGCCCGGCTTCACGTGGCCCTCGGGGCGTTTGCGTGCGTAGAGGAAGGTGGCCACGGCCGTGATGCCGAGGCAGGCCGCGAGGAACACCAGGCCTGACCGGTTGTCGCCGGTGGCGTCGTTGAACAGCCCCACGGCGTACGGAGCCACGAAGCCGCCCAGGTTGCCCAGCGAGTTCACCATGGCCAGGCCGGCGGCGGCAGCCGCGCCCACCAGGGCCGTCGAGGGCATCGCCAGGAACGGCGCAATGGCCGAGTAGATGCCCATGGCGGCCAGCGTCAGGGCGGTCATGGCCAGGATCGCGTTGACCTGCACGAGGAAGCCGGCGGCCAGGAGGCCAACGGCCGCCATCACCATGCTGATGCTGGCGTGCATGACCCGGTTGCCGGTGCGGTCGGAGCGGCGGCCCCAGAAGTACACGAAGACGGCCGCGATGGTGTACGGAATGGCCACGATGAAGCCCACCTCCGTGGTGCTGAACTTGCCCAGAGCGGCAACGATGGTCGGCATCCACAGGCCCAGGCCGTAGATGCCGCAGACCAGTCCGAAGTACAGCGCGGAGTACGCGATGGTGCGCGGATCCTTGAGCCCGGCCAGGAAGTGGTGCGGCTGGCCCTTCTGTTTGTGGGCAAGTTCCTCGTCCATGGTCTTGGTCAGCCATTCGCGCTCGTCGTCGGCCAGCCAGTGCGCGTGGCTTGGGCGGTCGGTCATCAGGATCGGGGTAAGCAGGCCGAGGAGAATGGCCGGGATGCCCTCAATGATGTACAGCCACTGCCAGCCCTGCAGGCCCATGATCCCGTCCATCTGGAGGAGCAAGCCGGACACCGGAGCGCCCAGGGCGTTGGAAACCGGCTGAGCCAGGATGAAGATGCCCAGCACGGTGACACGCTGCGCCGCGGGGAACCACAGGGTCAGGAAGAACAGGATGGCCGGGAAGAACCCTGCCTCGGCAGCACCCAGCAAAAACCGGACGATGTAGAAGGTTGTCTCACCGTTAACGAGGGCCATGGCCGTGGCGAAGATGCCCCACGAGATGAGGATGCGCGCGATCCATTTCCGAGCACCGAACTTGTACATGCCGCCGTTGCTCGGAATTTCCAGCAGCGCGTAGCCCAGGAAGAAGATGCCGGCCCCGAGTCCGTACGCCGAGGCGCTGAGCCCGATGTCCGCACTCATGGTCAGCTTCGCGAAACCGACGTTGTTCCGGTCCAGGTAGGCAACGAAGTAGAGCAGGACGATGAGCGGCATGAGGCGTCCGCGCACTTTCCGCAGGGTTCTTTGACCCAGCTCGTCCAGCTGGTTCGCAGGATTGATGGAAGTCATGGTGCACCTCGCTTTAAGAAACGGGCCCGCCGGGGTTCCTCAGCGGAACAGTTAATGTTTACCACTCTGCAACCTAATAGTCACCATGCTTATCAACTGCCGTTTCGGCAGGATTTTGGCGGAATTCCGGCGCGGTTAAGCCGTTTCAGCGTCCGGATTTCAGCCAGTCGAGCAACCGTTCCAGCGGCCAGGTGGTGATGATCCGTTCCGCCGGCACGCCGTTCAGTTCTGCGCGCTCCGCTCCGTATTGCAGGAAGTCGAGCTGGCCGGGGGCGTGCGCGTCACTGTCCACGCTGAAGAGGCAGCCGGCGTCGAGCGCCAGCTGCATGAGGTTGTCCGGTGGATCCTGCCGCTCGGGCCGGGAATTGATCTCGACGGCGACCCCGGCGTCCGCGCACGCCGCGAACACCCGCTCGGCGTCGAATTCTGACTCCGGGCGGGTTCCGCGCGACCCCTGCAGCAGGCGGCCCGTGCAGTGGCCCAGCACATTGGTGTGCGGGTCGCTGATGCCGGCGAGCATCCTGTCCGTCATGGTGCGGCGGTCGGAGCGGAGTTTGGAGTGTACGCTGGCCACCACCACATCCAGCCTGTCGAGCATCTCGGGGGCCTGGTCCAGCTCGCCGCTTTCCAGGATGTCCACCTCGATGCCGCTCAGCAGCGTGAAGCCTCCGGCGCCGTCCTCAGTCGCGTGAGCCTGCGCCGCGTTGACCCTGGCCACGACGTCGAGCTGCTCGCTGAGGCGCTCCGCGCTCAGCCCGTTCGCAATCTTGAGGTTCGGGGAATGGTCCGTCAGGGCAAGGTAATCGCGGCCCAGAAGCCGGGCGGCGTCAGCCATGAGTTCAATCGGCGACCCGCCGTCGGACCAGTCGCTGTGGCTGTGCAGATCGCCCCGGAGCAGCGGGCGCAGCCCGTTTCCGCCAGCGGCCAGGGGTTCCGCGCCGCTCTGCCTGAGCTTCTCCAGATAGTCGGGCACGGCGCCGTCCACCGCCTGCCGGATGACCTGGAACGTGGTGTCCCCGATACCCTTTGTCCGCTTCAGCCGGCCGTCCCGGGCCCGTTCGGCAACTTCGTCCGGGTCGAGGCCGCCGATGATGCCGGCCGCTTTGCGGAAGGCCTGGACCTTGAAGGTTGGCGCGGCTCCGCGCTCCAGCCAGAATGCGATCTCATTCAGGGCATCAACGGCATCCATTCATTCCCCTTCCCTGCCGCTCCGGCGTCAAAATACAGCGGGCGTCAGTCCTGGTGCAGCTGGACGAAGTTGCCGCAGCCGTCGTCGAACACGGCCGAGATCCCGTACGGATTCTCGGACGGATCGCCCTGGAACCGGACGCCGGCCGCAGTGAGCCGCTGGTGCTCGGCCCGCACGTCAGGAACACCGAAAACGATGGCCGGGAGGCCGGCGTCGTGCAGTCCTTTCATGTATGCCGCCGCGATCGGGTTGTCACTCGGCTCCAGAAGGAGCCCCACGCTACCGGCGTCGGAACCGGGATCCTTGACGATGAACAGGTTGTGCTCCGGCATGGCCATGAGCGTTTCGAAGCCGAGAGTCTCCGTATAGAAGGAGTGGGCCGCGGCCGGGTCCTGGACGTGGATGCTGCACATCTTGAGTCGCATGCGGCCTACGCTACGCCGCGCGGCGCCGGCTGCAAACTGCCCACACCGGCGGCGTCCCGCACCCATTGACCTGCGCGGCCGCAGGGGCTGCAATTAAGAACAGCCCGAATTACCGGGCAGGGCCCGTCGCTTGGAGGTGCTGTGGTGCCCGCCGTATCCGAAGCGGTCCCGCTGGGGCCGCTGCAGCTTGTCATCTGGGGCGCAGTGTTGATGGCCGCCGTTGCCTGCATGGTGGTCGCCGTCCGGCATCATGCCGGCAAGCCCGACGCCGATGGTTCAGACCCGCTGTTCTGGGACCTCTTCGGAGGCGCGGCAGTGATCGTCCCGGCGCTCCTCATTCCCGCGGTGGCGTCCCCGTTGGCCGGACTGGCCCTGACGGCGGTCGCCGTAGCGAGCGGCGTCGCCGCTTACCGCAGCAGCCCGCGGATCCTGGCCTGGCACGACTCCAGGCGCCGGCGGCGCCTGGACGCTCCCCGGCGGGAGTCCGCCGCCGAGGTCCACAACGCCGTCCTGAGCCGCTGGCGGCGCTACGAGCTGGATCCGGCGCTGGCCATCGGCTACCCGGACATGGCGGACGTTGCCCGTCCGGAAACCTCCGCGTTCGTGAAGGCGATGCGGGAGGCGGAGCTCCTGAGGGCGTCGTCAGATCCCGGATACGCGCCGGCCGTTGCCCGGCTCGAGCTCGCCCTGGGCCGTGCCGAGAACGCGGCAGGCGTCCCGGGCTGCGGCGGAGGGCTTTCACAGGTACGGCACAGCAGCGCCGAAGCCGCACCACAAGCGTGAATCGGATCATTTTCCTAGGCCGCAGGAGCGGCCGGCCCGGCCATCCGCCGGGTCCGGAGAATAGGAGATTCACATGTCCAGGATCAACAAGATGACGGCAGGCATCATCCTTGCCGCGGCGGTGGGAGGCGGTGCCATCGGCGCAAGACGGAGGAGATCCTGACGGGCGACACCGCCACCAAGGTCGAAGCCGCCGTCAAGGCGGCCCAGCCCGGCACCACCATCGAACGGATGGAGACCGACGCCGACGGCGCCACCTACGAAGCCCACATCACCAAGGCGGACGGCACCCGGGCCACAGTCCTGCTGGACGCCAACTTCAAGGTGACGGGCACGGAGGAAGGTCGCGGCGGCGCCGGGGCAGCAGGGCTTCGACGACGCTGCCAGCAGCTAAGTTCCAAGCAACGCGGGGTCATTCCCGGCCCCATCCGGGCCGTCCATTGGGCGGCATGTGACCCCGCGTTGTGGGGCGGTCTATGCGCCGGCCGGGCTAGGCGCCGGCCGCGTCCTCGAGGGTTGAGGGAGCGAACAAGGCGGCGGCCACGTCCTCCCGAAGGAAGTAACTCCGGTGTTCCAGCGGTTGCAGGCTGCCGCGCACGACGTAATAGCCCCTGCCTTCGCCGGGCCCGCCCGCGGCGCGGTCGATCGCATCGATCAGGCCCTGGTCCAGCGGGGAATCAGGCCCGCGGTCCTGCAGCAAGGCAAGGTCCTCCGGCAGCAGTGAACTGATCATTCCGTGGATATCCGGCATGTCCGCATCCTTTGTCTCGGCAACGCTCCGCTGTGGTGACGTCCCCCCCGTCGGGCGGAACCGGGTGACTATTTCCCGGTTCATCCACCCCGATTGTAAGTGCCCGGCAACGGCGCGGCCAGACCTCCTCCCGGCGGCCCGGATCCGGCCGTAGGATGGGCCCATGTCAACCTATTCGGTCACTCGCAGTGCCCTCATCCCCGCCCCCGCCAAGGACGTGTTCCCGCTGGTCAACAACTTCCATGAATGGACCAAATGGTCGCCGTGGGAAGCCGTGGACCCCGCGCTGAACCGCACCTACTCGGGCCCGGAGTCAGGCGTGGGCGCGAAGTACGCCTGGAGCGGCAACCGCAAGGCCGGCGCAGGCAACATGGAGATCGTCGGCTCGCAGGAACCGGACAACGTCAACATCCGGCTGGAATTCACCAAGCCGTTCCCGGGCGTCAACCCCACCACCTTCACGCTCGTTCCCGAGGGCACCGGCACGCGCGTCACCTGGACCATGACCGGCGAGCACAAGGGCATCGGCAAGGTGTTCGGCCTGTTCATGAACATGGACAAGATGGTGGGCGGGGACTTCGAAAAGGGCCTGGCCTCCCTGGGTGCCGCTGCGGCTTCGCGCACGGCCTAGGAACGCATGGGGTGGTCCGGCACGCCCCCCAACGGGCGTGCCGGATCACCGGTATCGGCGCAAACGCTAGCCCTGCCCGGCGCTTCCCGCCGGCTGGAGCCGCTGGGCCTCCAAATAGCCGAACAGCTGCCGCAGGCCGAAGGTCCACTCGGGCAGTTCCTCTGAAGCGCCGACCGTGTTGACCAGGGCACCGAGGTGGCGGCTGCGGATGGTGACCACGTCGCCGTGCTTGTGCGTGAAGCCCTGCCCCGGTTCGTCCCGGTCCTGCGTCGGCGCGAACAGCGTCCCGGTGAACAGTGCGAAGCCGTCCGGATACTGGTGGTGCCTGCCGTGGGTGGCCGCCACCAGTTCCTCGAACGGCCGGCTGATCCGGGCCACGGTGTTGCGGCCCTCGAGCCGGTAGCCGTCCGCACCTTCGACGCCCAGTAGGATCTCCTCCTCGCGCAGGGTGTCCAGGGTGAACGCGCCGTCGAACAGCCGGATGAGGGGACCCAGGGCGCTGGACGCGTTGTTGTCCTTCGCCTTGCCCAGCAGCAGGGCACTGCGTCCTTCCACATCCCGCAGGTTGACGTCGTTGCCGAGCGTCGCGCCCACCACCTCGCCCCGGGACGTGACGATCAGCACGAGCTCCGGTTCCGGGTTGTTCCAGGAGGAGAAGGCCGGGATGCCGATGCCCGCGCCGAGGCCAACGGAGGACAGCACCGGAGCTTTGGTGAACACCTCGGGGTCCGGCCCGATGCCCACCTCCAGGTACTGCGACCACAGCCCCTCCGCGATCAGCACGCGCTTGGCCTCGGCAGCCTCCGCGGACCCCGGACGGACCGCGGCGATGCTTCCGCCGAGGGCCGTGCCCACCAGCTCGCGCATCTCCGCGGCCCGCCCGGCATCACCGGCGCAACGCTCCTCGATGACGCGCTCGATCATGCTGTCCACGAACGTCACGCCGCAGGCCTTGACGACCTGCAGGTCAACGGGCGCCAGGAGATGCGGGCGGGTGGCGTCGCCTGCCAGCGAGGCGCTGACGACGTCGGCCGTCGCCCACCGCGGTACCGCCAGGTCCGGGTCCAGCAGCGCAGCGCGGACTGCGGCAGCGGGGCTGGGCAGCTCGAGCAGTTCCGAAACGGTGCCGGCCACGCGGTGCAGGTCAAAGACCTCCGTGCCGCTGACCGCGACCACCCGGGGGCCGCCGGTCTCGACGTCCCAGACCCGGCCTACGAGCAGGGCCTGCCACGCATCCTCCGGAAGGACCGACGCCGCCAGGTCCGTCATGCCGCTCACAGCTCACCCTCCCGGTTGAAGGCATCCTGCTGGCGAGCCGCCGACGGCCGGTGCCAGACGCCGTCGACCCTTTGCGGAACCTTCCATGGATTGCCGTCCCGGAGCGGTTCCGGCAGGCGGGCGGCGGGGAAAGACTGGTACGCCACCGGGCGCAGGAAGCGGCGGATGGCGGCCGTTCCCACGGACGTGGTGGCCGACGTCGTGGCCGGGTAGGGGCCGCCGTGGTGCTGGGCGTAGCTGACCGTGACGCCGGTGGGCCAGCCGTTCCAGAGGACCCGGCCGCTGATCTCGGTCAGGCGGGCGGCGAGTTCGGCCACGTCGTCGTCTTCTTCGGCCTGCAGCGTGGTGGTCAGCTGGCCCTCGAGGAGTGCGGCGAGCCCGGCGAGTTCGGACTCGTCCCCGTACTCGACCACGAGGCTGGCCGGGCCGAACATCTCCTGCCGCAGGATTTCCGGGTTCCTGCGCACCGCGTCGGCCGTGGTGTGCAAGACGGTGGGCGCCGGCGCCGCGGCGAAGTCGCCCTCGACCAGCAGCTCCACGCCGGTGGTGTCCTGCAGGCGGCGGACGGCATCCGCGTAACCCTGGTGGAGGCGGTCGCTGAGCAGCTGTGCCGGAGTGAAGTCGGCGAGGGCGGCCGCCAGGATGCTGCGGACCTCCGCGTTCTCCGCCGCCGCCATACCCTGTGACGTTCCGGCCGGCGTGCCAGCCGGAACGAACAGCAGCCCCGGCTTGGTGCAGAACTGGCCCATGCCCAGGGTGAAGGATCCTGCGTATCCGGTGAGGATTTCCTCGCGACGTGCTGCCCAGGCGCTCCGGGTGACGAAGACGGCGTTGATGCCTCCAAGTTCCCCGAAGAAGGGAATGGGTTCCGGCCGCGCAGCGGCGCGGTTTAGCAGTGCCCGGCCGCCCGCCGTCGAACCCGTGAAGCCGATGGCCTTCACCAGCGGATGGTCCACCAGTGCTTCGGCGGCCTGCCGTCCGGTGACCAGGGCAAAGAGGCCCGACGGCGCGCCGGCGGCGTCGCGCGCTGCCGGCACCGTCTGGGCGGTGCGGACCGCGAGCTCGCGGTGCCCGTCATGTGCCTTGTGCACGACGGCGCAGCCGGCGGCGAGTGCCGAGGCGCTGTCGCCGCCCATCACGCTGAACGCGAAGGGGAAGTTCGAGGCTCCGAAGACCCCCACCACGCCGAGCGGAACGTTGTAGCGGCGCAGGTCCGGCCGCGGTCCCATGCCCCACGAGGGGTCTGCGTGGTCGATCGTGGCGTCAAAATGCTCGCCCTGCAGGATTTCGGCCGCGAAGAGCCGCAGCTGGAAAACGGTGCGTTTGAGTTCGCCTTCCAGGCGGGGCGCGCCGAGGTGTGTCTCCCTGACGGCGATCTCCACGAGCGCCGCGGTGTCCTGTTCCAGTCCGGCCGCGATGGCCTCAAGCCACCCGGCCCGGGTGGCGGGATCCGCCGTCCGGCCCTGTTCGAAGGCGTCCTGTGCCTCCTCGACGGCCGCATTGAGCTGGTCCGGTCCGGTGGCCGCCCCGGCTGCGGAGTTCCGGACCGCGGTGTCCGCGGCGGTCATCGGCCGGCCTCCGCGGGAACCCGCGAGGCGCCCGTGACGGCTGCCCTGCCGCCCACTTCCTGCCATCCCGCGCCGGCAGGGAATTCCCAGCGGGTGCGGGCCGCGCTGAACATTTCGGCGCCTGTGCCGGGGAGCTTCGGCGCGGCGTAGCGTCCGTTGACGATCCGGACGGGCTCCGCGAAGTGTTCGTGCAGGTGGTCGACGTACTCGATCATGCGGCCTTCCTGGCTGCCGCTGACGGCGGCGTAGTCGAAGAAGGAGAAGTGCTGGACCAGTTCGCACAGTCCCACGCCGCCGGCATGCGGGCACACCGGCACGCCGAACTTCGCCGCCAGCAGGAGGTTGGCGATGTTCTCGTTGACGCCGCCCACGCGGGTGGAGTCGAGCTGGAGGACGTCGATGGCGCCGGCCTGGAGGAGCTGCTTGAACACGATCCGGCTGGCCACGGCCTCACCGGTGGCCACCCGCACCGGCGAAACGCCCTTCCGGATCTCGGCGTGGCCCAGGATGTCGTCGGTGCTGGTGGGTTCTTCGATCCAGTATGGGTTGAACTCGGCCAGCTGGTTGACCCATTCGATGGCCTCGGACACTTCCCAGCGCTGGTTGGCGTCGATGGCGATCGAGAGGTCGCCCACGGCCTGGCGGGCCAGGGCCATGCGGCGGCGGTCGTCGTTGATGTCGCCACCCACTTTGAGCTTGATCATGGAAAAGCCGTCTGCGGCGGCTTCCCTGCTCAGCCGGACCAGCTTCTCGTCGCTGTATCCGAGCCAGCCCGGGGAGGTGGTGTAGGCCGGGTAGCCGTCGGCCTGCAGCGCGGCGATGCGGGCCGCCTTGCCGTCCTGGCCGGCGCGCAGGATGTCCAGCGCCTGCTGGGGGTTAAGGGCGTCGCGGATGTGGGTGAAGTCCACCACGTCCACGATCTCCTCGGGGGACATTTCGCTGAGTAGGAGCCAGAGGGGCTTGTTCTCGCGGCGGCCGCGGATGTCCCACAGGGCGCTGATCAGGGCGCCGCAGGCCATGTGCGTCACGCCCTTCTCCGGCCCGAGCCAGCGCAGCTGGGAGTCGTGGATGAGGCGCTTGGACGCGCCGCCCAGGTCGTAGATCAGCTCGTCGATGTCGCGGCCCATGAGCAGGCGGGCGTAGGCGTCGACGGCGGCTGTCAGGATCTCGTTGCCGCGGCCGCAGCTGAATACAAAGCCGTGGCCTTCGTCGCCCGCGTCGGTGCGGATCACGACGTAGGCGGCGGAGTAGTCGGGGTCGACATTGACCGCGTCGGAGCCGTCGAGTTCCAGGGACGTCGGGAAGCGGACGTCCTGGGTGGTGATGGAGGTGATGGAAGGCATGGATCTCTTCTCTCGTGGCAGTGCTGGAGGGGATGGGCATGATTTCCTATATGAATTTCGATAATCATATAGGAACTGTGACCCAGATCAAGTCCCGGACTCCCGCGTCCCGTCTCCGCCGGCGCCACGGGACAGAAAAATGCCCCGGCCACAAAGGCCGGGGCTGAGGTGCGGCGAGGCTCCGCCTACCGGATAATCCGCTTCCGGGGCGGCCCGCCGTCCTCCAGCGGCGACAGTTCCGCATGCCCCTCGAAGGCCTGGGCGAAGCGGCCAAAGGAGTTGCGGATATGTTCCGCCATGGCGGCCTCGGCCTGCTCCGGCAGGCATGCCTCGATCGCATCCCGGACGGCCGAATGCTCGGCCACGGTGATGGCGCCGTCGACGTCGGCGGGGTACAGGCGGAAGGTGTGGAGGTGGCAGTGGGTCTGGGCGAAGGCGTGGCGGACCACCGGGTTGCCCGAGGCTGCGAGGATGGTGTCGTGAAAGCGAGTGTCGTGGGCCACGAGGTCCTGCCGCAGGTCCCCCGCGGTGGCCATGGTCTCCCGGAACCCGGCAAGCTCCTTCCCCAGGGCCGCCGCAGGATTCGCCAGCCGGTCCACGGCGGCCGCGCGCGCCGCCCAGGGCTCCACGAGGAGACGGAATTCAAATAGCGACCGCAGCTCAGCCAGCCCCAGCAGCGGGGTGGTGCTGTAGCCGCGCCCGGGGCTGTAGACCACCAGGTTGTCGCCCTCGAGGCGCTGCAGCACTTCCCGCACGGGCGTCTGCGAGACGCCGAGGGTGCGCGCAACGGCGTCGATGTTGATGCGCGTGCCCGGCGCAATTTCGCCCTCCAGGATGGCCGCGCGCATGGACGAATAAACGTCAGTGACTGCGGCTTTGCCTCGTGAAGTATCGGACGATTGACGTGGTGGCACGCGCTTACCTCTTTGGTTCTGGTCTGACGGGAGTCGTTTGGGGAATCATAAGCCACCGCGCGCCGCGGACGGAGTGCGGAACTTTTTTGGAGCAGGACTTGATCCGGATCACATTATCTATATGATTAACCAGATTCCTATATGATTTTGGCGCCGACATCTTCGGCGTCTTCCCTCCCGCCGGTGCCCAGGGCACCCGAAGCCATGTTCACGTCGAAGGAGACCGCATGACTGCGCTCGGAAGCAAGACCGCCACCAAGTCATCCCCCACACCACCGCGCCTCATGACCCGGAAGCGCTGGGTCATCATCTGGCTCGCCTTCATCGGGCTCAGCATCAACTACCTTGACCGTTCAAGCCTGAGCGTCGCACTACCGTTCATGGGCAAGGACTTCGAGCTCACCGCCACGCAGCAGGGCCTCATCTTTGCAGCCTTCTTCTGGGCCTACGACTTCTGCCAGCTCGCCGCCGGCTGGTACGTGGACAAGGTGGGGCCGCGCCGGTCATTCTCCCTGGCGGCGGTGTGGTGGTCCGTCTTCACCATGGTGACCGCCGCAGCGACCAGCTTCTGGTCACTCTTCGCCGCAAGGTTCCTCCTCGGCGTCGGCGAAAGCCCGGCCCCCAGCACCGCCGCCAAGGTGGTTGGCACCTGGTTCCCCGTCCGGGAGCGCGCATTCGCCACCAGCATCTGGGACTCCGGATCGCGGGTGGGCGCCGTCATCGCACTGCCCATCGTCACGCTGATCGTGGCGGTCACCTCCTGGCACGCGGTCTTCATCATCATCGGAATCGCCGGCCTCATCTGGGCCGCCGTCTGGTGGAAGGTGTACCGCAGCCCGCAGGAACACCCGGGCGCCAATGCCGCCGAAGTGGCCTACATCGAAGAAGGCGGCGCCCGCGGCGAAGCCAGCGATGACGCCGGAGCCGCCAAGCTGCCGTGGCGTTCGCTCTTCAAGTACCGCACGGTCCTCAGCATGATGTTCGGCTTCTTCTGCCTGAACAGCGCCATCTACTTCTTCATCACCTTCTTCCCGAGCTACCTCGTGAAGGAACGCGGCTTCGACCTCCTGAAGCTTGGCTTCTTTGGCGCCATCCCGGGCATCTGCGCCGTGCTGTGCGGCTGGCTCGGCGGCTACCTGGCCGACCGCGCAGTCCGGGCCGGCGCATCCGTCACCAAGGTCCGCAAGACTGCCATTGCCGGCGGACTCGCAGGCGGCTCCGTCATCATGTTCGCCGCACTGGTTCCCGAAGCATGGATGGCCCTCGCGCTGCTGTCCGTCGCGTACTCCAGCCTCACCGTTGCCGCCACCGGCATCTGGTCGCTGCCGGCCGACATCGCACCCAGCTCCCGGCACGTGGGCTCCATCGGCGGCCTGCAGAACTTCGCTTCCAACCTGGCCGGCATCTTCACCCCGATCCTGATCGGCGTGCTTGTGGACCAGACCGGATCGTTCGTGGCGCCGCTCGCCGTCATCGGCGCGGTCTCCCTCATCGGTGCCGCCAACTACCTGTTCGTCATGGGCAAGATCGAACCCCTGAAGGTAAAGGAGCCGGTACCGGCGGTTTAACAACAGCAACGCGGGGTCACTTCCCGCCCCATCCGGACCTCCGGACGGGCGTTAAATGACCCCGCGTTGCAGTTGGGTTGGGGGTGGGGAACTACAGCTCCACTGATGTGTATAAGAGACAGCGCCGACGCTCATGCGGCTGTGGGTGACCTTGGACTTGACCCACTGCAGCACGGTGGCCGCGGTGCCGCCGGGGCTCGTCCAGTATTCAGCGGAGTCCGAGTCAACGCGAAGCAGGACCACCTCGGGAGTGTCGGGTCCGTCCGGGAACCACGCTTCAACGGCCTGGTTCCACAGTTCGCGGATCTTCGCCCGGTCCCGGACCACTTCCGCGGTTCCGGCGACTGACACCCATTCCGTTCGCTTGCCGAAGGACACGTTGACCCGCGGATCCGCGCCGACGTGGGCAACCTGGGAAGTTCCTTCCCCGGTGAAGAACCACATGTCGCCGTCGTCCTTGACGTCTTGGACGGCCAACGGCCGGCTGACCAGCGCGCCTTCTTCGTTGATGGTGGTAAACATTCCGATGTGGGAATGGTTGATGATGTCCGTGACCTTGCTGATGTTTTCGGTTTCCGGCATGCTGCCACCTCGTTCTGTCCGTGTGTTCCGTACCGTGCGTTCTGCTCTGTGTGCTTGGTGCACTGCGGGAAGATTCCCCTTGGACCAGCGTATTGGTAAGCGTGCTTACTTTCTACCCTGTTCCTGCGCCGACCCGCATCCGCGCGGCCTCGGCGTCACACTCCCCGGCGTCACAGTCCCCGGGCAAGCACCTGGCCCTTGAAGAACTCCGGCCGCACCCTGGCCATTACGAGCATGACCACCACGCCCAGCAGGATCACGCCCATGCCCAGGACGAACACCATGCCCACACCGCCCACGGATGATCCGGATCCGTATTCGGGGTCCATCGAGTCGTAGGCCGTCTTGAAGAACATGACCAGCAGGATCACGCCGCCCAGCAGGGGTGCCAGGAACTTGAAGAAGAATGCCCGGGCGCTGCTGAACGCCACGCTCCGGAAGAACCAGACGCAGGCCAGGGCCGTAATGCCGTAGTAGAAGCAGATCATCATGCCCAGCGCCGTGATGGTGTCCCAAAGGGCGTTCTCGGAGGTGGTCCTGGTGATGACATAGAACGCTGCTGCTGCGATGGCGGCGGCGATCGTGGCGTAACTCGGGGACTTGAACGCCGGGCTGACCCTGCCGAACGTCCGCGGCAGGGCCTTGTAGTGCCCCATGGACAGCAGGGTCCGCGCCGGGGAGACGAACGTCGACTGCAGCGACGCCGCCGAGCTGCTGAGGATGGCCAGGGACATCAGGATGGCGAACGGGCCCATCACCGGCCCGGAAAGCACGGCGAAAATGCTGGACTGGTTGTCCGGGTTCCCGGTGCCCAGCCCCGTCTCGCCTACGCCGGCGAAGGAGAGGGTGGCCAGGGCCGCCATCATGTAGATGGCCATGATGACGACGACGGTCACGGTCGCCGCCCGCCCGGGCGTCTTATCGGGATTCTTAGTTTCCTCGTTCATGGTCAGCGTCACGTCCCAGCCCCAGTAGATGAAGATCGAGAGGGAAACGCCCGCCGCAAATGAGGAGAAGGAGTCCACGGCGAAGGGGTTGAACCAGTCAGGCGAAATGGCCGTGGCGTCAAAGGCGGAACCGTTGGCCACATGAAGGAAGGCGGAGACCGCGAACCAGCCGAGCACCAGCAGCTGGAAGCCCACCAGCACGTACTGGACGCCCTTGGTGGTTTCCATGCCCCGGTAGGAAATCCAGCAGGCAAGGGAGATGAACACCAGGGTCGTGGCGATGTTCAGCGGCAGGTTGGTGGTCAGCTCGGCGAGTTCGGGGTTGCCGAACAGCTGCGAGAGCATGAGGTAGAAGAAGTCGACGGCGACGGCCGCCAGGTTGGACAGCACGATGATGGTGGCGGCGATCAGCCCCCACCCGCCCATCCAGCCGATCCACGGGCCAAAGGCCCGCGTTGCCCACGTGAAGGAAGTCCCGGCGTCGGGCATTGAATTGTTCAGTTCGCGGTACCCGAGCGCCACCAGCAGCATGGGGATGAACCCCACGAGGAAAATCGCCGGCAGGTGCACGCCCACCTCGGACACCGTGGGACCGAGCGCCGCGGTGAGCGTGTACGCCGGGGCGATGCATGACACGCCGATCACCACCGCCCCGATCAGCCCCACAGACCCGGCCTTCAGGCCTTTTTCGCTGAGCGTCTTATACGATGCGTCCGCGCCCTTGGCGGCAGCGGCTCTAGTGCTCATGGGATTGCCTCTCCGGAAAGTTCATTCGTCGTTGAATGGGTGGGGAGCCGCGCCGGTCAGCCGACGGCGGCCGCGGCGTCGGCCAGCTCGGCCTCGCCGAACGCTGGGGTGCTGTGCGTTGCGGTGCTGCGGATTGCCGCCGCCGTCCCTGCTGCGGCCGCGATGCGGGCCGCCGTGAACTGGCCCATGCGGACGGCGCCGTCCACGTGCTGGTAGCCCTCGGCGGCGAGGTCGGAGGAGCACCAGTAGATGGGTCCGACCGGCGCATGCTGGTCCTTGCCGTAGCGGTGCAGGCCGCCGAGGTCGTAGCTGGAGGCGTACGCACCGCGGGTCCACTCCTCCGAGCCCCAGTCGGATTCGAAGTAGACCTCCGGTTCCAGCGCCTTCTCCCCCAGGAAGCCGGCGATGGATTCCAGGACGGCGCGCTTGCGGTCCTCCGCACTGAGTTCGAAGACGGCGTCGGCCTTTTCGTCCGAGATGAACCCCACCAGGGTTCCGCGCGAATCCCCGTGGTTGGTGTTGTCGTAGACCTCCTGCACCAGGGACCCTGCGCCGAAGCCGGTGCCGGACAGGCCGTCCTCGCGCCAGAACGGCGTGCCGTAAACGGCGTGCACCTTGATCACCAGGCCCAGCGACTGGTGCTGGTGCATCTGGTGCTGGCGGCGCGGCAGCGGCGGGTTAAAGGAGACGCGCGAGTACAGGTTGGGCGGCACGGCCATGATCACGAAGCGGGCGTTGACGGTGGCCCGCTCGGAAACGGCGGTGACGCGGTAGCCGGCGGTGTTTCCGCCGGCGGGGGTTGGCTCCCAACTGATGGTGCGCACCGGACTGTCAAGCACGACGTCGGCACCCAGTTCCGCCGCCTGCAGCAGGGACACCTGCTGCATTCCGCCGATCACGCGTTTGTCCAGGATGAAGTCCTCGTCCGTCAGGTGGGTGAAGGAGCCGGCGGAGGCGGCCATCAGCACTGCCTGCAGCGCGGAGAAGGCGTGGGCGGGCTTGGTCAGCATTCCCCCGGCGATGAACAGGCCGATGTTGTTGCAGGCTTCTTCATCGGCGGAGTTCTGGCGGAGCCAGTGGTGGAACGAAATGGTGTCCAGTTCCCGCGCCTTGGGGTGGGCCCAGGGCTCGGTGGGGCCGATTTCGGCGGCCAAGGCGTCGAGCAGTCCCGTGAGCTTGTCCATTTCGGAAGCCGTGGTGGCACTGACGGGGAAGGACTCCCCGGTGTAGCGGATGGGGGTCCCGTCCGCACCGATGTAGACCGACTCGCCGTCGCGGTAGCGGGAATAGGTCTCGAGGCCGAGCTCGTCCAGGAGCGCCAGCAGGGCCGTCTGGTCCGGCGAGACCCACTGGCCGCCGATTTCCAGCATGGCGCCGTCAACGGTGTCGGTCCAGGTGCGGCCGCCCACGCGGTCGCGGGCTTCCAGTACGGCAACGGTCAGGCCGGCCTTCTTCAGTGCACGGGCGGCGGTGAGGCCGGAAGGGCCGGCGCCTACGACGACGACGTCGCGGTCAAGATTCAGCATGATGTCCTCTCTGTGGCCGCCCGAGTGATGCGGACCACTAAATGAATGCCATTCATTTATGATGACTATAGCGCTTTTGGCCTGCCCGCGGAAGAGGCTGATGGAATAATGCTGAGGACACCGCCCGCAGAAAGGCCAGCCATGCCGGCATCACCAGCCTCCCCCGGAAGCACAGCCCTCGGCGAACCGAGATCCGAGGCAGGACGGCGCCGGGCCGGCCGCCCGGTAGGCGGGGTCCTGGACAAAGCAGGCATCACGGCCGCTGCGCTGAAGCTCATTGAAAAGAAGGGCTACGACGGCCTCACCATGGCCGCGCTGGCCCGCTCACTGAACGTCGCCCCGTCGGCCCTCTACAACCACATGGAATCCAAACGCGACGTGCTGCTGCTGGTGGAGGACCACCTCGCCGCCCTGGTTGACGTGTCAGCCTTCGGCGCCGAGCGCTGGGAGGAAGCGGTCCGGAAGTGGGCGTGGAGCTACCGGGACGTGTTCTCGCGGCACACCCCGCTGATCCCGGTCATCGCGGTGCTCCCGGTGACGGACGCCCCGCAGACGCTGGCCATGTACGAGACCGTGAGCGCCGGATTCCGCGACGCCGGCTTCCCCGAAGAGCGGATTGTCTCGTCCATCGTGGCGCTGGAGTCGTTCATTTTTGGCTCGGCCTACGACGTCACAGCTCCGGCGGACATTTTCGACTCCGGCTCCATGGCCGACGCCACGCCCAGTTTCACCGGCGCAGTGCGAAGCCTGGCCGCGCAGGGGCATGAACGGCCGGCGGACGTGGCGTTCAGCCTTGGCCTTGAGGCACTGATTGCGGGGCTCGGGACGCTTCGCGAGGAACCGCCAGCGCCCGGGCTACGGAGTGTCTGACCGCCTCGCCGCACGGGCCTCGCCACGGCGGACATCAATCGTGGACGTGTTGCTGCTCGCCGTTGCCGTGGCCTGGGGTTCAACCTACTGGGTCGCCAAGGAGCTGGTCAGCCCGGACACCGTGCTGGCGGTGCTTGCCGTCCGAATGCTGCTGACCGCCGTCGCGCTTGGCCTGATCCTCGTCGCCCTGCGAAAACGGTTGAAGAGGACGGAGGCCGTGATCGGCGGCATTCTGGGCCTGCTCTTGTCCACAGTCTTTACGTTCGAAACCTTCGGCCTTGCGGCGACCAGCGCCACTAACGCCGGGCTCATCATCAGCCTGACTATCGTGATGACTCCCGTGCTGGAGACCGTGGTGGGCAAGCGGAGGCTGAGCGGGCTGTTCTACCTGGCCGCGGTCATCGCGGTTGCCGGCGTGTACTTCCTCGCCACGGGCGGCGCCTCGGCGTCCTTCGGCTTCGGGGACTTGCTGATCCTGTTGGCGGCCGTTGCGCGGGCGGTCCATGTGACGGGGATGCACCGGCTTTCGGCCGGACCCCGCATCGATTCACTGAATCTGACCTTCGTGCAGATGGCGACCTGCGGTCTCGTATTTCTCATCATGTCGGGCCTCTGGGGAGCACCGGTCGTGGCCTATGCCACAAGCATGGACGGGTCCGCCTTACTGCAAATGGCCTATCTCGTGATCGTCTGCACGGTGTTCCCGTTCTTCATCCAGATGTGGGCGGTGCGCAGGACTTCTCCAACCAGGGTGAGCCTCCTGCTCGGAACCGAACCGGTCTGGGCCGCAGTCATCGGCGTAACACTGGCCGGCGATGTCCTGGGCCCCCTCGGCATCCTGGGTGTGGTGCTCGTGCTGGCTGGCACCATGTGGGGGCAGCGGCTTGAACTCAAGACGCCGCCCGTGCCCCCGGCCGCCACGCGGCAGCGGGATAAAGTCCGCGATCCGGCGGTATGAGTGCAGGCGGCCGTGCATCCACATGCGGTTCACGCAGGGGTAATGTGGCCGAATGCCCGACCTCAGCATGACCATCAGACTCGCCGCCACCACTGATGCGGACGACGTCTGGCGTCTAGTTCAGGATTTCGCGTCGACGTCCCGGCCAGAGCGTGAGTCTTTTGACCTAACATTCCGTTCGCTGGTCGAGGCGCCCCATACCCTCGTTCTCGTAGCCGAGCACAGTCCCGGATCGGTTGTGGGCTATCTGTTGGCCCACAGCCGCGCCACGTTTCTTGCCAATGGCCCTGTTGCCTGGGTCGAGGAGGTCATGGTTGCCGAGCTGGCGCGCCGACAAGGCGTGGGACAGGCCTTGATGTTTGAAGTCGAGGCATGGGCGGAGTCGCAAGGTGCGGCCAACGTGTCGTTAGCTAGCCGGCGGGCCAGCGATTTCTACCTTGCCCTTGGGTACGCGGACGCTGCCACGTTCTTTAAGAAACACCTCAATTCCCGCTAGCGGCATCGAACGCGGTGGATTCATCTTTTCTGGCAGTTTCGACGGCGTGCTGCGCGGTCGCCAGCGCGCTGGCAGACTTACGGATCGAGGCCATGCGGAGACTCTCGGTGGCGGCGATGATGCTCTTTACTGTTTCAGGGTCTGCCTTGCCTGGCGAGCCGTGGTCGAACGGCGGTTTCGGGTCATATTCGATGGCCAGCTGAATCCTGCGCGCTTCGTCGTCGCCAAAGAGCTCCGCCGCCAACGTGAAGGCAAAATCAATCCCTGAGGTAACGCCAGCACCTGTGATTCGGTTTCTGTCGCGGACGACTCTTTCGGAGGTCGGGTGGACGCCGAAGTTTTCGAGCATCTGGAGGGACGCCCAGTGGCTGGTGGCTTGGTAGCCGGTGAGGAGCCCCGCCGCGGCAAGGAGGACAACGATTCTCAGTGGACCGGGCGGCATGATTTCAGACTATATGAGGGCGTGCGTCATCCAGCGCGGCTCGGCTAGCGGCTCGGTCCCGCCAGACAGCCGCCGCTCATTGTGGAGCTGCCGCCGGTTTGCCACCCTTGAGGCATGACCATGGAAGAGGTTATTGAATTCGTGAAAAGCTTCGACGGCGCACTCGCGGTCGTTCCCGCCCCGGGAGACGGCTCGCCCGAAATTGCCTGGGGCGATGCATTCTTCTATTACGCCCCGGACGGCACCATGCCCAAGGCGACCCAGCCGTTTGCGACCATCGTGACCAAGAACTACCCCGACGACGAGCGGTCACGCCTCGACCGGCCCGGAGCCTTCCGCGTGAACGTGGCTGCCGGGAAGCCTGCCTTCGTTGAGTGGACGGGCCATCAACCCGGCGATCCGGCGGAGGACGTTGATCCGGGTGTGGATGACAGGGTCATTGCACATCCCGTCTACGGATCACTGGGGTGGCTGGCCGTCGTCAACCCGGGGCCTTCGACATCCCAGACAGTGCAGAACCTGCTCCGTAAGGCCTACGAACTCGCCCGGTCCCGCTACGAACGCCGGATGGCTCTCTAGCTCCATGGAAGGTTCCACCATGTCCGATTGTGATCTCGCCGCCCTACGGGAACGAGCTGCCCACGGCGACCCCGACGCCATCGGGGAACTCGTTGAACTTGCCGCCGAGCGGGAGGATTTCGAGGAGCTGCGGCGCCTCGCAGACGGCGGCAGCCGGGATGCCGCGGACCAGCTCGTTGAGCTCGCCACAGAAAAAGAAGACCTGAACGAGCTGCGCCGCCTCTCCGCCGGCGGCAACACTGACGCGGCCGACGTTCTCACCGAGCTGGCCGAGGAAGCCGCCGAGGAATAGCTGGTTACGGAGCGGCATAGGCCTGCCCGTACCACGTGAGCACGCGCAGCGCCCTGAGGGTGTTCCACCTGCTCGGTCGCCCGTCGCATTCTTCCAGGGCGAAGTGGATCCGTCCGGGATGGGTGTTTTCCAGCAGCCAGGTGCCGTCGGGCTGCCGTTTCGAGCGCAGCAGCTCGATGGCTTCGGCGAGGCGTTGGTCCGGAGCGCCGCCGGCGTCGCGGAAGTAGTCGAGGCCGCGGAGGACGTCGTAGAACCAGCGCGTCGGGTACGAGAACTGCAGCCAGTCCGTGTTGATCAGTTCGCCGGTGCTCTTGCGCCGGAGGAGTGCGCGTCCGAGCAGGTACTCCTCGCCGCGGTGCCGGGCCGCGACAGTTGCCGGCGTCCCGCCGGTGGTGCGCTCGTGTTCCAGCAGCCCTTCGAGCACGTTGATGGTGGTGGCGAAGGATGACCGTGTTGAGCCCCGTTCGGCCTCGCAGTTCCAGCCGCCGTCTGCGAGCTGCTCGCCGAGCAGCCGGGCGACCACGCCGTCGACGTCTTCGCCGAAGTAGGCACCGAGGCCCACCGTCATGCCGTTGATGCAGGGCTCCACTTCCCCGTCGAAGAACGGCTGATCGCCTTCCTCCCAGCGACTGTTCTCCCGGACGAGTTTCACCGCGCGGCGGGCCTCTTCGCTGCCGGGCTCGAGCCCGAAGTCACGCAGCAGCAGCAGGCTGTAGGCCGTCGCGGTCCAGGGCTGTCCGACCTCGGATTCATCGAACGGCGATGGGAAGTAGGTGCCCCCGTCCCACTGGCCGTCGGTGCCTTGCAGCGCGAGCAGCCGGGCACCCCAGCCCTCGCTGGCCACACGTTCCCGCTCAGCGTGTACAGCCTCCGCCGGCGCATCCGTGAGGTCGCGAAGGACCTGCCAGCGGATCGAAGGGTCAGAGTCGAGTAGCCAGTCCAGGACCTCCATCCCCTCAAAATACACGCGCTCAAAGGAAAGGGCGACGGCCGCCATAGACCGCTGGCCGTCGCCCTTGTCCTTCGTGCAGTACCTTCCGGTCTGTGCTCCGGGAGTCTCAGGACCGGAGAGTCAGGAGAAGCGCCCCGGCCGGAAGGTCGCCAGCATCGGATGCCGGTTTCCGGTCAGGATTTCCCCCGCGAGAAGTTCGCCCGCGATGAGGCCGAGCGTGGCTCCGGAGTGCGTGAACGCCACGAAGCAGCCCGGCGCCTGGCCCAGTTCGCCCAGGACGGGCTCGCCGTCGCCCGGGATGGGCTTGTAGCCGATCTTCCAGGACGCCGGCTTGAGCTCGGGGTTGCCGGCAATGAGCTTGGACGCTTCGTCAGCGAGTTCCTGGACCACCTCATCCGGAATGCTGAACGTCCCGTCTGCATGCTCAGTGATGCTCCCTTCATACCAGTCGTGGTCGAGGGCGAAGGTGCTTCCCGGGTTGGGGCGGACGGCGGCCCGGGGCGTGTTCATCACGGCGGCAACCTCGTGCTCCACGGGCTTGGTCACCACCAGCATGGAGACAGGGGACGCGTTCGGAATCTCGACGCCGAGCGGCGCCACCACGGCGGGTGTTGCGGCCCCGCAGGCGACGAGAACCGCATCGGCTTCGTAGATCTCACCAGCCGCCGTCTCGACGCCGGCGGCCCGGCCGCCGTCGACCGTTACGGACGCCTTGCCGGCGTTGAGGACCAGCTCACCGCCGCGGGCGTGGAACTCCGCCATGAGGAAATCCACCAGGTCCGGCAGGCTGACCCAGCCCTCGCCCGGGTTGAAGATGGCGTTCTCCGGCACAGCGCCGGCATCGATGCCGGGGGTGACCGATGCAATCTCGTCCGGAGCCAGCAGTTTGGAGTCATAGCCCACAGACCTCTCGTAGGCGTGGCGGGCCTCCGTGACAGCCTTTTCCCCGGCTGCGTTCCACATGAGGCCGCCGCCAAACTGCAGCCATTCCCGGCTCGGATCGGCTGCGAAAAGCGTGCGGTAGCGGTCGACGCCGGCGAGGCGCAGCAGGTGGTACGGCGTGGACCGCTCCCCCGCGGAATTCAGCCAGGAGAGTGAGCGGCCGCTGGCTTCACTCGCAAGACCGGTTTCGGTCAGCAGGACCACCGAGGCGCCTCCGCGGAGCAGGTGGACGGCGGTGGAGACTCCGAGGATGCCGCCGCCGATGACGGCGACGCGTTTGGTTGAAGCTGTGGAGGACATACGTCTCCCCTTTCTAATGGTGTACGGGGTGCT
Organism: Arthrobacter sp. KBS0703; assembly: GCF_002008315.2. Classification (NCBI taxonomy): domain Bacteria; kingdom Bacillati; phylum Actinomycetota; class Actinomycetes; order Micrococcales; family Micrococcaceae; genus Arthrobacter; species Arthrobacter sp. KBS0703. The sequence goes on from NZ_MVDG02000001.1 coordinate 3,903,386, forward strand.
TTGGCCGCGCGAAGCTCGCGCGCGGCTACGCGAACGCGTGGATTTTTTCGATGATCCTGAGGACTTGGACGGACTCAGCGGGGTCGACGGGGAGCGGCCCCTCCCCGCGGAGGCAGCCCGCGAGCTCGGCGTAGAACCGGGGATAGGCACCGGTCTGGGCCGGCACGGGCACGGAGGCGCCGTCGGTGCCGAGGACTCCCCATGAGTCCTCGGGATCGACGCCGTAGGCAGGATCCGACGGCGTGATCCCGGCCGCGAGGGCCGGTTCCTGGCTGTCCAGGCCCCACTTGGTGTAACCGGCCGCGGACCCCAGGACATGGAAGCGCGGGCCTGCCTGGGCTGCCATGCCGTTCATCCACAGCCTGGACCGGACCCCGGATTCATGAAGCAGGGACACGAAGGCCTCGGTGTCGGCGCCTTCGGGGCGGGGTGCGTGATTTGCCGTCTCCCCGTAGCTTTCCGCCACGGGCCCGAAAAGCTGGATGGCCTGGTCGATCAGGTGGGCCCCGAGATCGTGGAGAATGCCGCCGCCTGCTGTGAGGGTGGCAGTGTCGCGCCAGTTGCCGAAGCCTTCCGGCCGCCACCATTCAAAGCGCGACTCAAAGGTTCGGACTTCACCCAGGGCGCCCTCCCGCACGAGCTTCCGGAGCGTCAGGAAGTCCGCGTCCCACCGGCGGTTCTGAAACACCGTCAGCTGCACGCCGCCGTCGGCCGCTTGGGAGATGAGCTCGTCGCCGTGGGCCGACGCCGTGACGAACGGCTTGTCCACCACGACGTGGAGGCCGTGGGAAATTGCGGTTGAGGCGAGATCGACGTGGGTTGCCGGGGGCGTCCCGAGGACCACAAGATCAAGGTCCCCGGCCATGGCGAACAGCGCCTCCGGCGTCGGGACGATCCTGGCCTCGGGGTAGCGCCTCGCCGCTTCCGCGGCCCGCTCGGGATCCGCCGTCACGATCACATCCAGCGAATAGTCGCCATCCGCGTTGATCAGCGGCGCATGGAAGACCCTGCCCGAGATCCCGAATCCGACGACGGCGGTGCGGATGGGTCCGTCGGTCACCGTCCTCATTACAGCACCTCCGACAGGAAGCGCTGGAGCCGTTCGCTGCGGGGATTGTCGAAGAGTTCGGCCGGCGTGCCGGCCTCCACCACTTCGCCCTCGTCCATGAAGACCACCTGGTCGGCGACTTTGCGGGCGAAGCCCATTTCGTGCGTGACCACGAGCATGGTCATGCCGCGCTTGCCGAGGCCCGCCATGAGGCCCAGCACGCCCTTGACCAGTTCCGGGTCCAGTGCGCTGGTGGCTTCGTCGAAGAGCATCACTTCGGGTTCCATGGCCAGTGCCCGCGCGATGGCGACGCGCTGCTGCTGTCCGCCGGAGAGGTCCCGGGGCCGGTGGTCTGCGCGTTCGGCGAGGCCCACTTCGGCGAGGCGGCGGCTTGCGTGTTCCCTGGCCTCGGCCTTCGACATTCCCTTGACGCTCCAGAGCGCCAGCGCAACATTCTCCAGTGCCGTGTGGTCCGGAAAGAGGTTGAAGTGCTGGAAGACCATGCCGATCCGGGCACGCAGGATATCCGGCTTGACCTTCAGGGCGCTCTCGTCGGCCAGCAGCACGTCCCCGCTCTTGGGTTCATGCAGGCGGTTGACCCCGCGGAGCAGCGTGGACTTGCCCGAACCGGACGGCCCGATGATGCACGTGGTGGTGCCGGGGGCCACGGTGAGGCTGACGTTGCGGAGCACTTCGATGTCCCCGTATGCCATGGTCAGGTTCTTCAGCTCCAGGCTGGAGCCGTGGAAGGTGCTGGCGTCCGCGGCGGCGGTGTTGGCGGTGTTGCTTGCGAGGCTCATGTGTTGCTCCCGGTGATCAGCGGCGACGCCGCATCGAGTTCCTTGACTTCGTTCAGCCCACTGCTGGGCGCGGACGGCCGGCGCCGGCCCGTCCGGAAGCGGTTGTCGAAGTAATTCACCAGATGCGTGAGCGGCACGGTGATGATGAGGTAGAAGATGCCCGCCATGACCAGCGGCGAGAGGTTGCCGGAGAGCACGGCGGCGTCCTGGCCGACGCGGAACAGCTCACGTTCGCTGACCAGCAGGCCCAGGAAGTAGACGAGCGAAGAATCCTTGACGATCGCGATGAACTGGTTCACCAGGGCAGGCAGCACCCTGCGGATGCCTTGCGGTACCACCACGAGGGCCATCGACTTGGCGTAGCTCATTCCGAGCGCGCGGCACGCCTCGCCCTGGCCCTTGTCCACGCTGAGGATGCCGGCACGGAAGATTTCGCCGATGTAAGCGCTGGCGATCAGGCTCAGGGCGATGATTCCCAGCGGGTACGGCGACGGCCCGAAAATCGACTGGCTCAGGCGGGCGAACCCCTGGCCGATCAGCAGGATAGTGAGGATCGCGGGAAGGCCGCGGAAGAGATCGGTGTAAATCCGGGCGGGAACCCTCAGCCATTTGGACGGGGAAATGCCCATGATTGCCACGATCATGCCCAGCACCAGGCCGATGATGGTGGCCGCGACGGAAATGATCAGGGTGTTCAGGAGGCCCACCCCGAGGAGCTGGGGCAGCACTTCGGCCATTGCGCCGAAGTCGAAAAACGTGCGGATGATGGTGTTGAGCCAGTCCATGGTTGCTCTCAGACGTAGTTAGCTTGTGAATCCCGGGCAGGCCGCGTCCGGCGGCCTGCCCGGTGGTGAGCCGGTTGGCTTGGTGCCCGGCGGCGTATGCGCCGGGCTTGCTACTTGCTCGGCGTCGGCGAAGCGGTCTGCTCCGCCTTGGGCAGGTACTGCTCCGGCATCGGCGAGCCCGGGAACCACTTCTGGTAAAGCTTCTTCCAGGTGCCGTCCTCCATTGCTGCGGCCAGTCCCTTGTTCAGGGCCTCCTTGAAGGCGGTCTTGCCCTTCGCGACGGCGAACCCGGCGGGGGCGTCGAAGGACGGGATGTCCGCAGCGCTCACCAGGCCGTACTGCTCCTGGTAGGCCTTGGCTGCCTCGTAGTCCAGGAAGTGGGCGTCCACGGCGCCGCTGTTCACGGCGGAAATTGCCGTGTTGTTGTCCGGGAAGCGGACCAGGTTGGCGGACGTGAAGTTCTTGACCGCGTAAGCCTCCTGAAGCGTTCCCTGGACTACGCCGAGGCGCTTGCCGGACAGGCCGTCGGCGTCCTTGATGCCGGAGGTCTTGGTGGTGATGACTGTAAGGTAACCGGCGAGGTAGCCCTCGGAGAAGTCAACGGTTTCCTTGCGCTTGTCGGTGATGCCGATGGCGGCCACACCGACGTCGAACTGGCCGTTGGCCACTGCGGCGAGCAGGCCGGAGAAGTCCTGCCCGGTGAAGACCACATTGTCTACGCCGGCGCGGTGGGCCACGTCCTTGAACAGTTCAACGTCGAAGCCAGTGAAGTTTCCCTGGGCGTCGGCGAAGGTGTAGGGCTTGGAGTCGCCGAGGCTCGCGACCCGTATGGTGCCCGGTTGAATCAGGCCGTACGGGTTGTCAGCTGGCGCAGAAGATGCCGACGAGGACGCGCCGCAGCCCGAGAGTGCGAGCACAGCCGCCAAGGCTGCTGCAGCCACGGCTGCCGGGCGGAAGTTCAGTTTGATCACAGCGTTGTCCAATCGTTGGAGGGAGAGCGGTGCTGTCAGGGCCGCCGGAGGAGGTTCTCGATGAATCACTCTTGCTGAGTCCGGTCTCAGTCCCTAGGATTGAGACCGGACTCACATCGATTGATTGAAATGTAGCCGAAGCTAAATCAGGCGTCAATAGCCCTCCCGAAAGGTGAACATGAGCAGTGACGGAGCCAGACGGCGCGACGTAACGGTTGCCGACGTCGCAAAAGCCGCCCAAGTGTCCAAGGCGCAGGCAGCCCGCGCCCTGGGAAACTATGGCGCGGTTAGCGACGACGTTCGGGAGCGCGTCCTGGCCGCGGCGGAAGAGCTGGACTACCGGCCCAATGAGCTCGCCCGCAGCATGAACACGGGGAAATCGAACACCATAGGCGTGGTGGTGGGAGACATCGAAAACCCACACTTCGGCCTGGCCACGAGGGGCATCTCGGACACGGCGAAGAAGAGCGGATTCAACGTCATCCTGATCAACACGGACGAGAATACGGCGGCCGAAGTGGACGCCGTGCGGGTCCTTCTGGACAAGCGCGTGGACGGCCTCATCGTGGCTCCCGCGTCATCGGTGGAAACACAACATTTACAGCGGGTTCACGATTCCGGGCGCCCGCTGGTCCTGCTGGACCGCTCTGCGGAAGGGCTTGCCGTCGAGACGGTCGCCGTCGACATGGCGGGCATCTCCTATGAGTCCACCCAATACCTCATCGAGGCAGGCCACCGCAGGATCGCCTTTATCTCCACGTTGCGGACGGACGCCGCCTACGGCGACGGCGCGAGGCTCGACTCCTCGCAGATCTCCGACCGCCTGGACGGCATGCGGCGCGCCTTCGAGGACGCCGGGCTGCCGACCCCCGGAGACCTCGTGCGGCTCAATGCCGGCGATGCCGAGTCTATCCGGAACATCACCCGGGAGGTCCTCCTGCAGCCTGACCCGGCCACCGCCGTCGTCGCCTCTGACGGCCTCATCGCCCTCAGCGTGGTGGAAACCATTCAGGAACTTGGCCTCGACATTCCGGGCGATGTCTCGTTCCTGATGTACGACGACTTCGCCTGGACCCGCCTGACCACACCGCCCCTGACGGTCATCGCGCAGCCGGTCTATGACATGGGCGCGGCCGCCGCGGCCGCCCTGATCCGGCAGATCGAGGGCCGCGCACCCCGCGGAGCACGGCCGGAGTTCAGAGCGACACTCATCCGCCGCGGCTCCGTCGGTGCGGCTCCGGCGCCGTCAAAGGGGCGTCTGGCAGTTCAGGCAGGGTAAAGGCCCGACCAGGCGCCGCCCGGCACCGCGCCATCCAGCCACGGCGCGCCGTTCATTCCGAAACGTCTAATCGCCCTGTTCGTTGATGGCCTCGAGCACGCGGTGCAGCGCCGGGTTGCGGGAGTTGCGCATCCAGATGGCGTGGAGCTCCACCGGATCCACCTCGAAGCCGCCCAGCTCGAGGTATTCCACCCCGTCAATGCCCAGGACGGTTGCCGACTGGGGCACGAGCGCCACGCCGCGTCCCGCCGCAACGAGGAAGATCATGGTCAGGATCTGGCTGACGGTGTGCACGAACGTCCGGTGCGAGGACACCAGGCTGACCACCAGGTCGTAGAAATAGCGCGCCTGCGTGGGTGAGTGCATGATGAGGTCCTCACCGTGCAGGTCCTCCGCGGTCAGCTGCCGGTCCAGTTGCGTCAGGCGGTGACCTGACGGAACTGCCACCATGATCGGCTCCCGGTACAGCAGGCGGGAATCGAACAGCTCATCATCGAACGGCGGACGTGCCAGCCCCAGGTCGATGTCGCCGTTGATGAGCGCCGACGTCTGGTCCTTGGTCACCATCTCCCTGAGGTCGATATCCACATCGGGCAGCGCTCCGGAGATTTCGTTCAGGAGGGCGCCGAGGAGCCCGAACGTGGACGCGGCGGTAAATCCGATCCGGACGGCACCGGCGGAGCCCGCGGATATCCGGCGCGCGAGACTCGGCGCGGCCTCGGCGAGCTCCAGCAGCTTGAGCGCGTCGGCTAGGAAGGCCGTGCCGGCGGCGGTCAGGGTGACACCGCGGTTGTCGCGGTCAAACAGCTGCACCCCAATGGCCTTTTCCAGTTTCTGGATCTGCCGGCTCAAGGGCGGCTGGGTCATGTTCAGGCGAGCGGCGGCGCGGCCAAAGTGCAACTCTTCTGCGACGGCCACGAAGCCGCGGAGCTGGTCCAAGGAATACATAATACCGTGAGGGTATCACGCAATGCAGAAATGCACTTGGACATGCATTGCAGACCGACTTTAGTCTTCATTAGCAGCCTTCGGAGTGACGGAGCTCACGGGCGCACGATTTCCGCTCCCCAGCGGCGAATATTCAAAGGAGAATTATGATCAAGTCGGCATTCACACGTCGGTCCATTCTGGCCACGGGGTCTGGCCTTGCCCTCGCGCTGGCATTGACCGCGTGCGGCGGCAACGTGGCGGGCACCGGCCCGGCGGCGGACGCCAGCAAGTTCCCTGCAGGCCCGGTCACGCTCACCATCGGCGCCGATCCGGGCGGCAGCACCGACCTGATCGGCCGCGCACTGGCTGAGAACGCCAGCGGCCCGCTCGGGGCTCCCATCCCCGTCGTCAACAAGCCGGGCGCGAACGGCGCCCTGGCCACCAAGGAAGTTGGCGGCGCGAAAGCGGACGGGCAGACGCTCGTCATCCTGAACGCCTCCCTGTTCGCCATCACGCCGCTGGCCGTCTCCGCCGGCGAGACGGTCAAGATCGAAGACTATGAGGTCATCACGGGAATTTCCCAGGATGACTACGTCCTAGTCTCCAATGCGGGCTCAGGCATGAAGACCATGGACGACCTGACCAAGGCGGGCAAGAAGTTCAACTTCGCCACCACCGGCGTCGGAACCGGCAGCCAGCTGGCACAGGCTCTGCTGTTCAAGCAGGCAAAGATCGACGGCACCGACGTTCCGTTCGACGGCGGCTCCCCCGCCATGACGGCGCTCCTGGGAAACCAGGTTGATCTGGCCACCATCCAGCTCGCCGAGGCCATGCCCCAGATCAAGGCCGGCAAACTTAGCCCGATCGTGGTCTTCTCGAAGGAACGCAACCAGTACCTGCCGGACACCCCCACCGCCGTCGAGGCCGGCTATGACGTCCCGGTGTCCCAGTTCCGCGCGGTGGCCGCACCCAAGGGCACCCCCGAAGCCGTCCTGACCAAGCTGCGTGAGTCCTTCAAGAAGGCGTTCGAATCCGACGCCTACAAGGCCTTCAACAAGCAGAACCTCTTCACCGCGGCCGAGATCGACGGCGGCCAGGTCGCCAAGGACTGGTCAGCCAACGCGGCCAAGTACAAGGAACTGACCCAGAAGTACGACGTCGATCTGGGCGGCGGCAAGTGATTTCCGCATCAAATAAGGAAGCCTCTTCCGGCGGCAGCGCCAACCACGCTGCCGCCGGGAACGGCCCTTCTCCCACAATCGCCGACGAGCTCCCCGAACCGCTGACTGCCGAACAGCTGGCCGCGGAATGGGATGAGGAACGGCCCCCGCACGCCGGTCCCCTCGCCAACGTGGCCGCGGCCGTGGCCACCGCCGCTCTTGGCGCCGCATGCCTGGCCATGTCAGTGGCCATGGGCCTTGGCAGCCCCGAAAAGCCCGAACCTGGGCTGTGGCCGTTCATCATCAGCCTTGTCATGATCGCCATGTCAGCGGCCCTGCTCGTTTTCGGGCGGAAGAAGCTGGACGCCGAAGCCTTCTCGGGGTCAAGCTGGCAGGTTGCCGGCGGAGTAGCGACGCTGGTCGGGTTCGTCCTGGTGGTCGGGGTGGCTGGCTTTGAGATCCCCACCCTGCTGCTGACCTTCGTCTGATTGAGATTCCTGGGCAAGGAAACCTGGCGGATGTCCATCATCCTCAGCCTCGCCGTGACAGCGGCCTTCTACCTGATCTTCGTCGTGGCGCTTAGCGTGCCCATCCCACATCTGTTCTAGGGAACCTCATGGACTTTCTTGCACCGGTCATCAACGGTTTCGGCGTCGTGCTGGAACCGATGAACCTCCTCTACTGCCTCATCGGCGTCGTCATCGGAATGCTCATCGGCGTACTGCCAGGCCTGGGCCCGGCAGCGACCATCGCCATCCTGCTCCCGCTGACGTACGGCGTCGAGCCCGTGACAGCCATCATCATGCTGTCCGGCATCTTCTACGGGGCCCAGTACGGCGGAACCATCACGTCCGTGCTCCTCCGGCTGCCCGGCGAAGCATCCTCGGTGGTGACCGTCTTTGACGGCTACGCCCTGGCCCGTCAGGGAAAGGCCGGCACCGCCCTCGGCATCGCGGCCATCGGCTCCTTCTTCGGCGGCACCGTCTCGATCATTGGACTGACCCTTCTGGCACCCGTCGTCGCCGGATTCGCCCTGGATTTCGGACCGCCGGAGTACACCGCCCTGGCCATGCTGGGCATCCTTCTGGTGGCAACGGTCAGCAACGGCAGCAAGCTGAAATCCATCATCGCCGCGTCGCTTGGGCTGCTCCTGGCCACGGTCGGCCGCGACACGTTCACCGGCGAGTCACGGTTCACGTTCGATAACCTGTCCCTCGCCGACGGCCTCGACTTCGTACCGATCGCCATGGGCATCTTCGGCCTGGGTGAAATCCTGTACAACCTCGAGGAACGGCACAACAAGGTCCAGGCGCCGGCCAAGGTGGCAAACGTCTGGCCCTCCCGCAAGGACCTGAAGGAATCGTCCGGCGCAATCGGCCGGGGATCCCTATTGGGCTTCTTCCTCGGGATCCTGCCGGGCGGCGGCGCAACCATCGCCTCACTCGCGGCTTACGCCATGGAAAAGAAGCGGGCCAAGAACCCCGAACGCTTCGGCCGCGGCGCAGTCGAAGGTGTCGCCGCACCGGAAAGCGCCAACAACGCCGCCGCGACGTCCTCGTTCATTCCGCTGCTGACCCTGGGCATTCCCGCCAACGCCACCATGGCTATCATCTTCGGTGCGCTGCTGATCCAGGGCGTCACGCCGGGGCCCCAGCTCGTCCAGGACGATCCGGAGCTTTTCTGGGGCGTGGTCAACTCGATGTACATCGGCAACATCCTGCTGCTCATCATGAGCATCCCCCTGGTCGGCATCTTCGTGAAGATCCTGCGGGTCCGGGCGGCCATCCTCGCTCCGATCACGGTGCTCATCACGCTGATCGGCGTCTACACCATCAACAACAGCATCTTTGATATCTGGCTGGTCATTGTCTTCGGCATCCTCGGATACCTGATGAAGAAGTTCGGCTTCGAGCCCGGTCCGCTGGTGCTGGCCTTCGTCCTCGGCTCCCTCCTCGAGGAAAACCTGAGGCGCTCCCTCCTCCTCTTCGGAGGCGACCCCGCCGGCTTCATTGGCCGGCCCATCTCCGGCGTCCTGCTGCTGGTCTTCCTTGTGGTGATGCTTTTGCCGCTGCTCCAGAAGGCCTTCAAGAGGACCCGGACCACCGCACCCGCCGTCGAAGCCCGGCATGAAGAAAAGGAACGAGTATGACAATTCTGATCGGCTACCTGCCCACGCCCGAGGGCGAGGCGGCCCTTGAGGCAGGCATCGCCGAAGGCCAGCTGCGACGCGAGAGCATCGTCATCCTCAATTCACCACGCAAGGGAGCGCCCGTCGACGCCGCCCTCGCCTCGGTGGAACAGGTCACGGAGCTGCTGCGGCGGGCCGAAGTGGCCGGCGTCCAGGCAACAATCCGGCAGCCTGGCCACACCGACGACCTGACCGACGAGTTCATTGACATCGCCGACGAGATCGATGCCTCCCTGATCGTCATCGGTCTCCGCAGGAGGTCCCAGGTCGGAAAGTTCATCCTCGGGAGCCACTCCCAGCGGATCCTGCTGCAGGCGGACCGGCCAGTGCTGGCGGTCAAAGTCCGGGAAAAATCCTAACCCCACCCATTGCAGTCCGCGCCCGGCGGCGATTTCTCCGCCGCCGGGCTATGAAGCCAGGAGTCACCAGAGCCGTGAACCGCCCCCTCAGCCCCACCGGGCCACACCGCATCAAGGACATCGCCATCACCCCGGTGGCATTCAAGGATCCGCCCCTTCTTAACGCGGTGGGCGTGCACGAGCCCTTCGCGCTGCGGGCCATCGTGGAGATCACCACCGACACCGGTATCTCCGGCCTCGGAGAGACCTACGGGGATGCCCCGCACATTAGCCGGCTAAAACTCGCCGCTGCGGCCCTGGCCGGAACCGATGTCTTTAACATCAACGAGATGCGCCAGCGGGTCACCAGGGCCCTCACTGCCGACACCACCGTCGGCGGCCACGGGATGTCGGGAATGGTGACCGGTTCCAGCACCCCGGACCGAGTGCTGTCCCCTTTCGACGTTGCTTCGCTCGATATCCAGGGGAAGATCCTCGGACGTCCCGTGAGCGACCTGCTCGGAGGGGCGGTCCGGGGCGAGATCCCCTTCAGCGGATACCTCTTCTACAAATGGGCGGGGCACCCCGGCCACCAGGAAGACTCCTGGGGAGCCGCACTGGATCCCGCGGGAATCGTCCGGCAGGCCCGCCGCATGGTGGACGAATACGGCTTCACCGCCCTGAAGCTCAAGGCAGGAGTGTTCCCTCCCGAGCAGGAAGTGGACGCCATCAAGGCACTCCGGGCCGAATTCCCGGACCTGCCGCTGCGCATCGACCCCAATGCCGCCTGGACCGTGGACACGTCCATCCGGGTGGGCAAGGACCTCTACGGCGTGCTGGAATACCTGGAGGATCCCACTCCGGGCCTCGCCGGCATGGCCGAGGTGCGCCGCAACGTGTCCATGCCCCTCGCGACCAACATGTGCGTGGTCAGCTTCGGCGACGTGCCTCCGTCCGTTGAGGCCGGCGCCGTCGACGTCATCCTCTCGGACCACCACTTCTGGGGCGGCCTCCGCCGGTCCCAGTCGCTGGCCGGCATATCGGAAACCTTCGGCCTTGGATTGTCCATGCATTCCAACTCGCACCTGGGCATCAGCCTGGCCGCCATGGTCCACCTGGCCGCCGCCACGCCGAACCTGGACTACGCCTGCGATACGCACTGGCCGTGGAAGGAACCCGACGAGGATGTCATCGTGCAGGGACCCCTGGTCTTCCGCAACGGCGCCGTCGGCGTTCCCACCGCGCCCGGGCTGGGCGTGGAACTGGACCGTGAGGCCTTGGCACGCCTCCACGAGCAGTACTTGAAGTCCGGCATGCAGAACCGCGACGACACGGGCTACATGCAGAGTGTCCACCCCGACTACGAGCTGGTAACCCCGCGATGGTGAATGACCGGACTAGTACGTTCACGGTGGACGGCCGGCCACCCCCGCAGCCAAGCAATGCCTAAAGGGTATCAATCAATACATAAATAGGCTTAGACAGGCATGAATTAGCTGCCTAGGCTGAAAAGGAACCACACCACCTCCGCCGCCCGCGGCGCCAACTCCAAGGACCATCCCGTGGCAAAATACTCACCCCAGGAACTCGCCAACGTCCTCAAGGAAGGACTGCTCTCCTTTCCGGTGACATCCTTCGACGCCGAGCTGCAGTTCGACGAAGAGAACTACCGCAAGCACCTGGCCTGGCAGACCAGCTACCCGGTGGCGGGCCTCTTCGCAGCGGGCGGCACGGGCGAAGGCTTTTCACTCACCCCCTCCGAGTCGGCACGCGTGGTGCGTGCCGCCGTCGAGGAAGTCGGAAGCCTGGTTCCGGTCCTGGCGTCAGCGGGCGGATCCACGGCTCAGGCCATCGAAAACGCCAAAGCGGCCGAAGCCGCCGGGGCCGAGGGCATCCTGCTTCTCCCGCCGTACCTGACCGAAGCAGACCAAGGCGGCCTGATCGAGCACGTCAGCGCCATCTGCAAGGCGACATCGCTCGGCGTGATCATCTACAACCGCGCCAACGCGATCTACAAGGACACCACGGTGGCCACGCTGGCCGACCGCCACGAGAACCTGATCGGATTCAAGGACGGCGTGGGCGACCTCGAGCACGACGCCCGCGTCTACGCCAAGCTCGGCGACCGCCTGTTCTACCTCGGCGGCCTCCCCACGGCCGAAACCTTCGCGCTTCCGCTGCTGCAGCTCGGCATGAGCACCTACTCCAGCGCCATGTACAACTTCGTGCCGCAGTTCGCCCTCGACTTCTACCAGGATGTCCGCAACCAAGACCGCGCGGCCGTCAACAAGAAGCTCAACGAGTTCGTCATCCCCTACCTGGACATCCGTGATCGCGTGAAGGGCTACTCTGTCTCCATCGTCAAGGGCGGCCTCGACGCGATCGGCCGCTCGGCCGGCGGAGTCCGCCCGCCGCTGCAGAACCTGGCACCGCAGGACCTCGCCGACCTCAAAGCCCTCATCGCCACCGTTTCCTGATCCACCTGATCCACGTCTCCTAGGAGGAACCACCGTGACCCTCACCGGACACTCCCTGATTGCCGGCCAGCCGGTCGCCGGCGAAGGCAAAACCGCCTTCGGCTTCGACCCCGCCAGCAACGAACAGCTCGCCCCTGCCTACACGCTGATCACCGAAGATCAGCTCAAGGCAGCCACCGCGGCTGCGGCGGAGGCCTTCGAGTCCTTCAGCACGCTGGACCCCGATACCCACGCCGCCTTCCTGGACGCAATCGCGGACAACATCGAAGCCATCGGCGACGATCTGATCATCCGCGCCGGCCGGGAAACCGGGCTGCCGGCTGCCCGTCTGCAGGGTGAGCGTGCGCGCACCACGGGCCAGCTGCGGCTGTTCGCCAACGTGGTCCGCCAAGGCGACTTCCGCGGCGTCCGGATCGATCCGGCCCTGCCGGGCCGGAAGCCCCTGCCGCGCGCCGACATCCGCCAGCGCCAGATCCCACTCGGCCCGGTGGCCGTGTTCGGCGCGAGCAACTTCCCACTTGCCTTTTCGACGGCGGGAGGAGACACCGCCTCGGCCCTCGCCGCCGGCTGCCCGGTGGTCTTCAAGGCCCACAACGCCCACCCCGGCACCAGCGAACTGGTGGGCCAGGCCATTGTGAAGGCCGTCGAGAAAATCGGCCTTCACCCCGGCGTGTTCTCCCTCATCTACGGGCCCGGCAGCAGCATCGGCCAGGCCCTTGTGGCGGATCCCGTCATCAAGGCCGTCGGCTTCACCGGTTCCCAGAGCGCCGGCATCGCCCTGATGCGTACGGCGGCCGCGCGCCCCGAGCCGATTCCCGTCTACGCCGAAATGTCATCGCTCAACCCGGTCTTCGTCTTCCCCGGCGCGCTGAACGGCTCCGCCGAAAAAATTGACGCGCTGGCCCAGCAGTACGTCACCGCCGTCACTGGCAGCTCAGGGCAGCTCTGCACGTCCCCCGGCCTCCTGTTCGCGCCCGCCGGTGAGGCTGGCGACAAACTTGCTGCCGCCGTCGGACGCGCCGTGTCCGCCTGCGCCGGCCAGACCATGCTGACCGAAGGCATCGCCGCGTCCTGGAACTCCGGCGCCGAGGCGCTCGGCGGCGCCCACAACGTCAGCGTCGTCGGAAAAGGCACCGAGGGTGCCACCGAGAACGCGCCGGCCCCCACCATCTTTGGCACCGATATCCCAGAGTTTGTGTCCAACGATGTGCTGCACGCCGAAATCTTCGGCGCGGCCAGCCTGGTGATCCGCTACTCCACGGCCGAGGAACTGATTGAGGCGACCAAGCGGATCGAAGGGCAGCTCACCGCTTCGCTGCAGCTCACCGAAGAGGACTACCCGACGGCGGCACGCCTGCTGCCGGCGCTCGAGCAGAAGGTGGGCCGCATCATCGTCAACGGCTGGCCCACCGGCGTCGAAGTGGGCCACGCCATGGTCCACGGCGGCCCCTTCCCCGCGACATCGGACACGCGCACCACGTCCGTGGGCACGCTGGCCATCAACCGCTTCCTCCGGCCTGTCGCCTACCAGAACCTGCCGCAGGAACTGCTGCCGGCATCGCTGCAGGACGCCAATCCGTGGCAGTTGAACCGCCGGATCGACGGCATGGTCGAAGCCGCAGCCGACGCAGAGGATGAGGTCAACGCATGAGCACGCAGCCCACCGTCACCCGCGTCGAAGTGGTCCCGGTCGCCGGCCACGACAGCATGCTGATGAACCTCAGCGGCGCCCACGGACCGTTTTTCACCCGGAATATCGTCATCGTGACCGATTCGGACGGCCGCACCGGCCTCGGCGAAGTGCCCGGCGGCGAGAAGATCCGCACTACCATCGAGGAGGCCGGGGCACTGATCACCGGCAAGCCGGTGGCGCGCTACCGGTCCCTGCTGCGCGACATCGCGGCCGAATTCGCCGACCGTGAGGCCGGCGGCCGCGGCCTGCAGACATTTGACCTGCGCACCACCGTCCACGCCGTCACCTCCGTCGAGTCCGCGCTCCTGGACCTCCACGGCCAGTTCCTCGGCGTCCCGGTCGCCGAGCTACTCGGCGACGGCCAGCAGCGGACGTCGGTGCCCATGCTGGGCTACCTCTTCTTTGTCGGCGACCACAGCAGGACCGATCTGCCCTACCTCGTGGAGGACGCGCCGTCGGACCGGTGGGAGAAGCTGCGCCGCCAGGAGGCCATGACCCCCAAGGCAGTGGTTGCCTTGGCCGAGGCCGCGCAGGAACGCTACGGATTCAGCGATTTCAAGCTCAAGGGCGGAGTACTGTCCGGCGATGACGAGGTTGACGTGGTCACGGCGCTAGCCAAGCGCTTCCCCGAAGCGCGAGTCACGCTCGATCCCAACGGCGGCTGGCTCCTTGAGGAAGCCATCAGGCTCGGCAAGCGGATGCAGGGCGTCGTCGCGTACGCCGAGGACCCCTGCGGCGCCGAGGGGCGCTTCTCCGGCCGCGAAGTGATGGCCGAATTCCGCCGCGCCACCGGCCTGAAGACGGCCACCAACATGATCGCCACGGACTGGCGGGAGATGTCGCACGCCATCCGCAGCAACGCCGTCGACATTCCGCTGGCCGATCCGCACTTCTGGACGATGCACGGATCCGTCCGGGTGGCGCAGATGTGCCACGAGTTCGGCCTCACCTGGGGCTCGCACTCGAACAACCACTTCGACATCTCGCTGGCCATGTTCACCCACACCGGAGCCGCCGCACCGGGCGAGATCACGGCGCTGGACACGCACTGGATCTGGCAGGACGGCCAGGGCCTGACCAAGGAGCCACTGCAGATCAGGGACGGCGCCATCGAGGTTCCGGACGCCCCGGGACTCGGCATCGAACTGGACCGCGAGGCCCTGGACAAGGCTCACCAGTTGTACCTCAAGCACGGCCTCGACGCCCGGGACGACAGCATCGGCATGCAGTACTACATCGACGGCTGGTCCTTCGACCCGAAGCGACCCTGCCTGGTGCGGTAGAAAGTAACTAGTCCTTCCGCACGGCCGGGCCTCCCCCACATGAGGCTCGGCCGTTCGGCCACGTGTACACAGATAAATAGAAGGGCGCAGAGTGCTCGGCGTTGTCTCCGGAATACTCATCGTCTCCGCGGTCATCGCCGTCGGCTATCTGGCGGCCAGGCTGCGGATCCTGGGCCCCGAGGTCCAGGGCGCGCTCACCCGCACGGCCTTCTACATCACCAACCCGGCCCTGCTCTTCACGGTGGTGGCCGGCAGCTACGCCAACGCCAACAACATCGGCATTCCCGTGTCCCTCTACGCGGTGGGCACGGCCCAGCATGTGGCGCCGGTGCTGCTGGTGCAGATCCTTGTCATGGCCCCGTTCTACCTCACCGTCTTGGGGCTGGCAGGGGGCTCGAAGATTTCCTGGAGGCGGCTGCTGGTCCAGCCCTTCGCCAACCCGATGATCATCGCCTCCGGGCTCGGCGCCGCGGCGGCACTGACCGGCTGGACGGCGCCGGACCTGCTGCAGAAGCCGATCGACATGCTGGCCGGCGGTGCAGTCCCCATGGTCCTGCTCGCCTTTGGACTGTCACTGGCCGGCAAGGCTCCCCTGCAAAAGGACGACGGCCGCACCGAAACGCTCGTGGCAACCTTCCTCAAGATCGCCGTGATGCCCCTCATTGTCTGGGTGCTGGGCCGCTTCGTCTTCGGACTCGAGGGGCAGCACCTGCTCGCCAGCGTGATCATGGCCGCGCTCCCCACCGCCCAGAACGTCTTTCTTTTCGCATCGCCCTACGGCCGGGGCATGAGCGTGGCCAGGGATGTCATCCTCTGCACCACGCTCCTCAGCGTGGGTGCACTGCTGCTGGTGGCGTGGGCTGTCGGATAGGTACTTGCTGTTGCAGGTACGGGGTCGGTGGATAGATAGGGCGCCCCTCCTAGCTGTCCTGGTTGGCAACCCTCCTTGCAGGCCGGCGCGGCTTAATTGTCTGACCCCTCTGGGAGAGTTTCCCTATGGAAGCCATTGGGGAATGCGCAGCGGGTTACGCCGCGGGCCGGGCGGTCACGCCGGGCCTTGGCGCGGTTGCCCTGCTGCGGAGCCGCCGGCTGCGCAGCGTTCCTGCTTCTGCCTTCCGCACGGATTGCGTGGCGTCCGACGGCGGTGCTGCCGCCGGCCGGTCTGTCACCGCTGCGTCGTTCACGGATTCAGCCTTCAGCGGCAGCGCGAGCGACTACCTCGAGTGCTGCCTGGTGCTGCTGGAGGCCGCCGTCGAATCCGCACCCGGTGAGCTGGCCCTGGCCGGTTTCGCGGAGGCCGCGGATTTCGCCGGGCTCGCCGAGGAGATCTCCCGCCGGGCCGAATACCTGCAGGTACTCGCGGCGGGGGCCGTGGACCGGACCCGCACCGAAGCGATCAACGCCGCCGGACCCGCAAGCAAAGCCGCCGGCTGGACCACCGGCTGGGGCCACGACACCGAAGCCGCGGATGACGACGGCACCGCCGCTGCTGGTGCCTCCAGCTCCGCCGCCGGTTCCGCGGGGCCAAGCTCCGCCGACATGTGCTCTGCCGGCTCTGTCCCGGCGGTGTCGCCGGCCGATGACGGGTGCCGGAACACCGCGGAGTTCCTGCGGATCCGGCTACGGATCGGCGCCGGGGAAGCCCGCCGCCGTCTCGCCCTGGCCTCCGCCGTCCTCCCCCGCACCGGCATCACCGGCCAGCCCCTGCCCCCGGCCTGCGAAGAAACCGCCGCCGCCCTCGCCACCGGCACCATCGCCTCCCGCGCCGGCACCATCATCACCACCGCCCTGGACCGCGTCCGCCACATCGCCGCACCCGAGGACCTCGCCCGGATGGAACACGTCCTGACCCGCACCGCGACCACCAACGACCAGGACTTCCTCACCCGCATCACCCAGCGCTGGACCGACGCCATCGACCAGGACGGCACCGAACCCAGCGAAGAAGACCTCCGCCACCGCCAAGGCGCCTTCCTCCGCCGCCCCCGCCGCGGACTCCACCACCTCGAAATCTTCGCCACCCCCGACCAATACGAACACCTCCTCACCGTCATGAACACCGCCACCAACCCCCGCACCCCACTCACCACCGGCCCCGGAAACAGCGACGCAGACGGCGAGAACGGCACCACCACGGACACGAACGAAGGCACCGCTGCGGGACCTCACACCGGGCCGGGATTCGGCGCCGCAGCCGAGGCCGCCGCCGACACCGCCCACCTGGAACGCCGCACCCGGCCCCAACAACTCCTCGACGGCCTCATCGGCGCCTGCAAAACCGCCCTCGCCACCGCAACCCTGCCCGCCACCGGCGGCCTCCGGCCCCAGGTCATGGTCACCATCAGCTACCAGGACCTCCTCAACCGCCTCGAGACCACCGCCACCAACGGACCCCGCTACAACACCACCGCGGGCGGGCCTCCAGGCACCGCGACCGGCACCGGAACGTTCACCTACACCGGCCCCGTCACCCCCGCCACCATCCGCAAAATCGCCTGCGACGCCGACATCATCCCCATCCTCCTCGGCAGCGAAGGCCGCATCCTCGACATCGGCCGCACCACCCGCATCTTCCCGCCCCACATCCGCAAAGCCATCACCGCCCGCGACCAAGGCTGCACCTTCCCCAACTGCACCATCCCCGCCCCCTGGTGCGAAGCCCACCACACCACCTACTGGTCACACGGCGGACCCACCAACACCGACAACGGCACACTCCTCTGCACCCACCACCACCACCTCATCCACAAAGAACAATGGACCATCCACATGCAAACCGGCATCCCCTGGTTCATCCCCCCACCCCACATCGACCCCAAACAAACACCCCGCCGCAACCACCAACACCGCAACTAAACCCACCGGGAGGCCGCGCTAGGGGCAGCGACCGTGCGGAGCCGGCAGAACGCACTGTGCGGCTGCCGCATTCTCCCGGGGACCATTTCCCGCCATTACTTGTAATACAAGTTTGCTACTTGTAGCCTAAGAAGTGCGGGCGATGTTGCCCCCTAGTCTTCAAGGAGAACCCATGAGTACGGTCGACCTCATCCGGCACGTCAAACTTTCCACGGCGAGGCTCCCGCTGGCCGTCCCGATCAGCGACGCCAAGGTCTTCACCGGACGCCAGAAGCCCATGACCGAGGTTGTCTTCCTCTTCGCCGAAATCACCACCGAGCAGGGACACAGCGGCATCGGGTTCAGCTACTCCAAACGCGCCGGCGGACCTGCCCAGTACGCCCACGCCAAGGAAGTCGCCGAAGGCATCATCGGCGAGGACCCCAACGACATCGGCAAGATCTACACCAAGCTTCTCTGGGCCGGCGCCTCCGTGGGCCGCTCCGGCGTGGCAACCCAATCACTGGCCGCCATCGACATCGCCCTGTACGACCTGAAGGCCAAGCGTGCCGGCCTGCCCCTGGCCAAACTCCTAGGCTCCTACCGCGATTCCGTCCAGACCTACAACACCTCCGGCGGCTTCCTCAACGCCACCCTGGATGAGGTCAAAGCACGCGCCACCCAGTCCATCAACGAGGGAATCGGCGGCATCAAAATCAAGGTCGGCCTCCCCGATAGCAGAGAGGACCTTCGCCGCGTCGCCGGCATCCGCGAACACATCGGCTGGGACGTGCCGCTCATGGTGGACGCCAACCAGCAGTGGGACCGCGCCACCGCACTGCGCATGGGGCGCCAGCTCGAGGAATTCAACCTCGTGTGGATTGAAGAGCCGCTGGACGCCTACGACTTCGAGGGCCATGCCCACCTCGCCTCCGTCCTCGACACGCCCATCGCCACCGGCGAGATGCTGGCTTCGGTGGCCGAGCACAAGGGCCTCATCAACGCCAACGGCTGCGACATCATCCAACCCGACGCTCCCCGCGTCGGCGGCATTACACAGTTCCTCCGCCTCGCCGCCCTCGCGGACGAACGCGGCCTGGGCCTGGCACCGCACTTCGCCATGGAGATCCACCTGCACCTCGCCGCCGCCTACCCGCGCGAACCGTGGGTGGAACACTTCGACTGGCTCGATCCCCTGTTCAACGAGCGCATCGAAACCAAGAATGGACGCATGATCGTTCCCGACCGTCCGGGGCTGGGCGTGAGCCTCAGCGACCAGGCACGCGCCTGGACCACCGAGGCCGTGGAGTTCGGCGCGTAATCTTGAACCCATGAGCCGGAACCTGACCGCGGACCTCGCCGCCGATCTTCGCGCCCGCATTGTCGACGGCGCCATACAGCCCGGCGACAAGCTGCCGAGCGAAAACACGCTGATCAGCGAGTTCGGCGTCAGCCGCACGGTGGTCCGTTCCGCGCTCACCCGGCTTCAGGCCGAAGGACTCGTGGAAACCGAGCGGGGGCGGGGCAGCTTTGCGCTGACCCCGCCTCCGGACGGGCCGACGTCGGCCCGAGGCACCCGCGCTGTGGTCACCATGGAGGACCGCCTGCACCTGCTTGAGTTCCGCATGGGCGTCGAGTCCGAGGCCGCCGCTCTGGCAGCAAGGAATCGCACCGACCGCCAGCTGAAGGTTGTCCTGCGAGCCCTCGAAGAGTTCACCGCCAGCGTAGGGCACCCGGCGCACGCCATGAAATCCGACTACGACTTCCACCGTGCGGTCGCCGCGGCCTCCGGAAATCCGTTCTATTCCGACTGCCTCGCGTCCCTGGGCCAGACCATGATCGCCATGCCCCGGACCCGGCTGATGACGGGCGTTGAGCACTACGCCCGCGACCACTTCGACCAGGTGGTCCACGAACACGGGTCCATCTACGCTGCCATCGCAGAAGGTGACGAATCGTCGTCGTCGGCCGCCATGCGCAACCATTTGGCGAATTCCCGGCGCCGCCTGCGCGCCCCGGCGCCGGCCGCCGGCTGACAACGGGGCCGCTCTACGGGCGGCATCCTGCGATCGGGGCTTCGCCATTCCTTCAAGGTATTCGGTAATGCAAATTTTGTGTTGGACGCGCATCGCGGGTGGCCAATACAGTGAGTGAAATCGCTGTGGCGCTGGCCACAGATCTATCGCCCGTCGCCAGTCGACCCGCGTCGCCTATTCAAAGGAATTACCCAGGCAGTCTGTAGACACCGCTGTCACGGACGTGGCACACGCCACGAAGAAGTTTTTCAAGCGTGTTCTGCCCATCATGCTGGTCATGCTCGTATGCAACGAGCTGAACCTGTCCAACATCGGCTATGCCCATGAGCACCTCGAAGCCGACGTGGGCATCGGCGCCGCCGCCTACGGCTTCGGCGCCGGTCTGTTCTTCATCGCCTACGCCATCTTCGAACTCCCCAGCAACGTGATGATGGAGAAGTTCGGCGCAAAGGTGTGGCTGACACGGATCATGATCAGCTGGGGCATCGTCTCCTTCCTCATGGCCTTCGTGCGGCACCACCTCAAGGAAGGAAAGGCGCAGCGGGAGGATGGGGTCGGGTTTGGGCGTGGTAACGGTGAGGGTTGTGGCGTCGACAGCCTTCACCTTCAGATCGGCATCGCCGAACACGTAGCCTTCCACGTTGCAGCCGAGCTTGGAGTTGACGGCCCTGTCGATCGTGAAGGCCGCGGCTTCCGCATTGAACGGTGTGCCGTCCTGGAACTTCACGCCTTCGCGCAGCTTGAACGTCCATCCCGTGGCTGACGTTGCTTTCCACTCCGTTGCGAGCAAGGGTTCGAGTTCGCCGGTTTTGGGATTCCGCTCCACCAGCGGCTCCGTCACGTTTGAGCGCACCACCACGCCGGTGGACGTGAGGTTTGACTCGCAGGCCTCCAGCGTCGGCGGCTCCTGGGCAAGGACCACGCGGAGAGCGCTTCCGGAGGCAGGTGCGGCCTCGGAATTGGACACGGCGCAGCCGCTCAGCGCCAGCAGGGCCCCGGCCGCGAGGGCCGGCCATTTGACCGCCGGTGCGGAAAATAGGGGTGTTGAAGAAGACGTCATTGGATCCTCCGGATTAGTGGAGCACGGCAGGCTGCAGCTTTGACGATGGTGAGGACAGGGAGCTGGGGGCCGCGCTGGACTCAAGCTAGTTGTGATTCCAAAAACACCACAAGGGGACGGAGGGCCAGCCCGCCCCCGCGTCGGGCCCTTCGCCGCATCCCGGGGCGATGTGACGGGCACCACGCGCCCCCAACTGCCCCGCTATTCCGCCAAATTTGGACCACCAATTCACATCTTGCATCGATCCATGCTTATTGCATCTTGGACGCGTATGGATCCCCGAACCTACTGTGCAGGGTATGAACAACAACGTCGCTGTCCTGCAGGTAGGGCCACTCATGCAAACTGTCCAAGACACGGTGGTCGACGCGTACGGCGCCGTCCGGCTCCCCGATTCCGCAGCCGACCAGGCCGAGTTCCTGGAACGCCGCGGCAGCACCTTTGACGTCGCCGTCACATCGGGGCGCTTCGGCGTGGGAACCGAACTGATGCGCGCCCTTCCTAACCTCCGTGCGGTGGTGAACTTCGGCGTTGGCTACGACACCACCGACGTCCAGCAGGCGGCAGAGCGGGGAATTTCCGTCAGCAACACGCCCGATGTCCTCAACGACTGCGTGGCGGACACCGCCATCGCCCTCTACGTGGATGTGCTGCGCCGCACCAGCGCCGCAGACCGGTACGTCCGGCGCGGAGATTGGACCCGTAAAGGCAACTTTCCCCTCGCCACCAAAGCCAGCGGCAAGCGCGTGGGGATCCTTGGCCTTGGAAGGATCGGGAAGGTGATTGCCCGCAGGCTGGAAGGCTTCGACTGCATCATCAGCTACCACAACCGCAAGGAGGCGGCCGGGGTAACGTACGACTACGCGCCGTCCCCGGTGGAACTGGCCAGGAATACGGACGTACTCATTGTGGCAGCGGCCGGCGGCCCGGACTCTGCACACGTGGTTGACCGTGCGGTCATCGAGGCACTCGGCCCTGACGGCTACCTCATCAATATCGCCCGGGGTTCGGTCGTCGACGAACAGGCCCTGGTGGCGGCCCTGCTCGCCGGTGAGCTGGCCGGCGCAGGCCTTGACGTCTACACCGATGAGCCAAAGGTGCCCCAGGATCTGCTGGCGATGGACAACGTGGTCCTGCTGCCGCACCTGGGCAGCGGAACACACGAGACACGGGCCGCCATGGCCGACCTCACGCTCGCGAACCTCGCACAGTTCGCAGCGGACGGAACCCTGGTCACGCCTGTCGTTTGATGCACGGCCGGGCACGACTGCCCTGCGGAAGGGCAAAAAAGAAACACCCCGGTCCAAAGACCGGGGTGTTTCTGATGCGTGCGCGAGGGGGGATTTGAACCCCCACGCCCTTTCGGACACTGGCACCTGAAGCCAGCGCGTCTGCCGTTCCGCCACTCGCGCGCAACTTCTTCCACACAGTTTCAGCCCCGGAATCCGGAGTTTCAACCTCGTAAAAGCAGCGAGATCAAGCATAACGGACAATCCCGGCAAAACGCCAATCGGGCCTTTCCGGGGCGCAGTGCCGGTCCCGTCCGCAGGCGTCGTCGCCGTCGTCTATGGCCGCCGCAGCCCGGCGGGACTGCGCCCACGGGCGTGTGATCCCGCAAACACCGGGGCCTCCAAAATGAACGAATCGAGCGTCCGGCGCGTTGTGGATTAAGGTCATTCGCAGGCGTGGCAAGTAGTATCGGATGTATAGGCGCCCGCTTCCGGCGGGCCCGCTGTTCTGTTGTGACCTGCGTTGCCAGTTGAGTTCCACGAGATGTGCTGCCCCGCAGCTGCAAGGAAAGGAGAGGGACCATGGGTTTGCTTGACAAAGTCGAGCGTGGCATCGAAAAGGCCGTCCGCGGCGTCTTCTCCACCGGTTCCAAGGCCCAGGTTGAGCCTGTGGAAATCGCCAGCCGCCTGCGCCGCGAAGTGGACCATAAAGCCATCACTGTTGCCGCCGGCCGCACCCTTGCCCCCAATGTCTTTGACGTGATGCTCAGCGACGACGACTTCCAGCGGGCCCAGGAGTGGGGCACACCGCTGGCCGAGGAACTCTGCGACGTAGTCATCAACCATGTCCGCAGCCAGGGCTACACACTGCAGGGCCCCGTCCGGATTTCCTTCCGGCGGGACGAGGCACACCGGGCCGGAGACTTCGAGATCACCTCGAAAACCGAAAAGTCCGCCGGCGCTCCAGCACCAGCGGCGCCCCGCGCCAACGTTCCCGCAGCGCCCAGCCGCCAGCCGGTCCGCCTGCAGCCGGTCCTGGACATCGACGGCCAGCGGTATTCACTCAACGCACCCTCTATCGTCCTGGGCCGTTCATCAGAAGCTGACATTTTGGTGGACGACACCGGAGTTTCACGCCGCCATCTGGAAATCCAGACGGCCGGCGGCACCACCACGGCCGTGGATCTCGGTTCCACTAACGGCAGCTACGTCAACGGACATAAAGTGGCCGGCAGCATGGAGCTCACTGACGGCTCCACCATCACGATGGGACGGACCAAAATCATCTTCCGCCTCCTGCCCGCCAACACTGGCGGCCGCCCATGAGCGAACTGACTATCACCGCCCTGCGTTTCGGCTTCCTCCTGCTTCTCTGGGTCCTCATCTTCAGCATTGTCTCTGCCATGCGCCGCGACCTCATGATCGGCCGCAAGGCCGCCACCGGTGCGCCCACGGCACGGCAGGTCCGCAAGAACCCCGAACTCGCCGAGCCGCCTCCCGCCCCCGTCAAGCAGCAGGCCCGCCAACTTGTGGTGACCGAAGGACCCCTTAAGGGAACCACCGTGCCCCTGGCAGCGAGCCCCATCCTGCTGGGCCGGGCCCAGGAGGCCACCCTGGTGCTCGAGGACGACTATGCGTCCGGGAGGCATGCCCGGCTCTTTCCGCAGGGAAGCCGCTGGTTCATTGAGGATCTCGGCTCCACCAACGGCACATATCTGGCCGACCAACAGCTCACCCGGGCCCTTCCCGTGGACCTTGGTATACCCGTGAGAATCGGCAAGACGGTCATCGAATTGAGGCCATAGCCATGGCCGCCCCGGACATTCCCGCAGAGAAGGCACCAGCCTCGAAGCGGCCGCTCATTTTGCGTTACGCCGCCCGTTCCGACGTCGGCCGCATCCGTGCCAAGAACGACGATTCCGCCTACGTGGGCAGGCATCTCGCCGTCGTGGCCGATGGCATGGGCGGGCACGCCGGCGGTGATGTTGCCTCGGCCGCCACGGTTCTGGACATGATCCACCTGGACACGGACGAATACCACGGCGACGCCGGTACCGTCCTGGCCGATGAAATCCAGACCGCCAATTCCCTTCTCTCGGAACTTGTCCACATCAATCCCAAGCTTGCCGGGATGGGTACGACCGTGACGGCCCTGCTACTGGCCGAGGGCAAGCTTCACTTCGCCCACATCGGCGACTCCCGCGCCTACCGCCTGCGTGATGGTGAATTTGAGCAGATCAGCGTGGACCACACCTTCGTCCAGCGGCTGATCGACGAAGGCCGCCTGCGCCCTGAGGAAGCCGAAACCCACCCGCATAAGAACGTCCTGATGCGCGTCCTCGGCGACGTCGACGCGAGCCCCGAACTGGACCTCGACACGCTGGAGGTGCAGCCCGGCGAACGCTGGCTGCTCTGCTCCGACGGCCTGAACTACGTTGCAGGCCACGTCGTGGAGCGGACAGTCCGGGAAACGAAGGACCTCCGCGAATGCGTGGAAACCCTCGTGGACCTCACCCTCGAGGCCGGCGCCCCGGACAACGTCACCGTCGTCATGGCGGAAATTGTCGAGGAAACGCCCGACGACGTCCGAACCTGTCTCTTATACACATCTAGATGTGTATAAGAGACAGCTCCCGCCGGGGCACCCGGCGCAACGCCCGCTGCCGCCGCCGATCCAGGCGCTGCGGCTCCGGCCGGCCCCGCAAAACCGGCCGACGCGCCCTGTCTCTTATACACATCTAGATGTGTATAAGAGACAGGCATCCGGGTCCACGGGTGCGCCCGCGAACGATGCTGAACCGCATGTCGAAGCGGATGACAAAACGGATGCGGCCGGCACGGAAGATTCCGAATCCGCCCCGGCCAAGGAACCCGGCACCGGCACAGATCCCCATCTGGGCGAACACCTATCGGCAGAAGTGCTGCGCCAGGAGCTGTCGTCCAGGCCACACCTCCTGGTCGGCGCAGCGGTAACGGCAGCCGAATCGGGTTCCATTCCCACCATTGCAGGCCGCACCGTGGCGCGCCGGGCAGCAACCGTCCTGACCCACAAATCCGAGCAGGACCGCGACGGCACTGAGGAGCCCGGGCCCGAGAGACGTCCGCGGCGCTGGATCACGATGGGCATCGCGGCGGCCGCGCTTGTGGTCCTCGCCGTCGGCCTGTGGCTGGGGTACGCCTGGACCCAGACCCGCTACTACATCGGCGAATTCGATCAGCGGGTGGCCATCTTCAACGGCGTTTCACAGCGCCTCGGCCCCATCCAGCTGTCCACGCTGGAGGCGGTCACGGACATCCGGATGGATTCCCTGCCCCAGTTCTCCCAGCAACGGGTCCGCCAGACCGTGCCCGCGCGCGATCTCTACGACGCCCAGCGCATCGTCAAAAACCTTGAACGCACGGGCACCACGGCGCCCTCGGACGAATGTATTACTCCGTCGCCTACCCCGTCCGCATCGCCGCGGGCCACACGCCCTGCAGCCACCGCGAAGCCCACGGCGACCAGCACTGCAAAGCCGACGGCTGCTGCCACCGCGAAGCCGACCGCTACTGCCGGGGCATCCGCTGCACCCACCCCAACCGCGACCTGTGAGGCGGGCCAATGACCATCGCCGAGACCATGCCCAAACCCCGGCGCAATGTGGAGCTTCTGCTGCTGGTGCTGGCCCTCTCGGTCAGCATCGGCGCCAACGCGCTGATCAGCGTCGACGGGCAAACCGCACTTGATACTGACTTCTGGTTCCAATCAAGCCTTTTGGCGGTGGCGGCCCTCGTCTTCCACGTGGTCCTCCGCTTCCGGGCAAAATATGCGGATCCGGTAATACTTCCCATCGTGGTGGCGCTCAACGGCCTTGGCCTGGCGATGATCCACCGGCTGGACGCTCCCGGCGAGGACACCGGCAACAACCAGCTCCGCTGGACGCTGATAGCCATGGCCGTCGCCATTGCCGTGATCTGGTTCCTCAAGGACCACCGCGTCCTGCGGCGCTTTACCTACATTTCGCTGGCCGCCAGCGCGCTGCTGTTGATTCTGCCGCTGGTGCCCGGCATTTCCGCCGGTGAGATCCTGGGTGCCCGGGTCTGGATCAGGCTCGGCCCCATGACCTTCCAGCCCGGTGAGGTCGCCAAGATCACCCTGGCAATATTCTTCGCCGGTTACCTATCGTCCAACCGCGATCTCATCATGCTGGCCGGACGCAAGATCGGGCCCCTGCAGTTCCCGCGGTTCAAGGACATGGGCCCCATGATCACAGCATGGCTCGTAAGCATCGGCGTGCTCATCTTCCAGCGCGACCTCGGATCCTCCCTGCTCTTCTTCGGCTTGTTCCTCGTGATGATCTACGTGGCCACGAGCCGAATCAGCTGGGTGGTGATCGGCCTCGCACTGATCCTCGGCGGCGGCTTTGTGGCCTCCAAGGTCTTTTCGCACGTCGCGCTCCGCATCGACGCGTGGCTCAACGCGTTCACGGAGGAAGTCTTCGGCCGGTCTCCCGGCGGCAGCGGCCAGATCGTGGAAGGTCTGTTCGGCATGGCCAGCGGCGGCCTGGTGGGCACCGGCCTCGGCCAGGGCCGTCCCAACCTCGTGCCGTTTGCCAACAGCGACATGATCATCGCGTCCTTCGGTGAGGAACTGGGCCTGATCGGGCTCTTCGCCATTGTCCTGATGTACCTTCTGCTGTTCACCCGGGGCTTCCGGGCGGCCCTCGGGACACGCGATGCCTTCGGCAAGCTCCTGGCCTGCGGCCTCTCGTTCGCGGTGGCACTGCAGTGCTTCGTGGTCATCGGCGGCGTGACCCGGCTGATCCCCCTGACGGGCCTTACCACACCGTTCCTCGCCGCCGGAGGCTCCTCCCTGCTGGCGAACTGGATCATCGTGGGCCTCCTGCTGATGATCTCGCACACGGCTCGCGGGCCGGTGGACACGACGCCCATGCAGCCGGGCGGTGTTCCTGAGGCGAAGAAAACCGAAGCCTCCGGCGGCCGGCGTGGCAAGAACGCCACCCAAATCCTTCCAGACGCTCCCACCGAGGCGGTGAAACACCTGTGAACCAGGCCATTCGACATTCCTGGATTGCCGCGATCGCCATGTTCGCCCTGATCTTCGGTGCCCTGAGCTACGTCCAGGTGGTTGGCGCCGACGAACTCAAGGCCAATGCCTGGAACAAGCGCGCCATCCTGCAGAACTACTGCAATGACCGCGGGGCCATCCTCGTGGCAGGCACACCGATTGCCGAGTCCGTCCCGGCCAGCGAGACCTGCAAATTCCAGCGCACCTACGCCCAGCCCGAGCTGTACGCCGGACTCACCGGCTACTTCTCCAAGAATTACGGAGTGACTGGGCTGGAACGCGCCATGGACGCCCAGCTCGCAGGCAGCTCGGACCAGCAGTTCCTGGACCGGATCGGGCAGCTCTTCCTGGGCAACCAGCCCAAGGGCGCCTCCGTGGAGCTGACCATCGACCCCAAGATCCAGAAGCTGGCGTACGACCTCATTCCGGACGGCCAGCGGGGTTCGATCGTAGTCACGGACCCCAAGACCGGCAACATCCTGGCCATGGTCAGCAAGCCGTCCTACAACCCCAACCTGATCGCCACCCAGGACGCCGCCAAAGAGCAGGCTGCCTACAACGAGATCATCAAGGTCCCGGGCGTCAACCTCAACCAGTCCGTCAGCGGACCCACGGGGGCAGTCCTGGCCCCCGGCTCGGTCTTCAAGATCGTGGACACTGCGGCAGCCCTGGCCTCCGGAAAATACAACGCGGACAGCCAGCTGCCCAATCCGGCGGAGATGTCCTTCCCCGGTATCCAGTACAAGCTTCCCAACTACGCCGGCGGCAACTGCTACACCCGGAACACCGCCACCTTCGCCTTCGCGCTCCAGCAGTCGTGCAACACGCCTTTCGCCAGGATCGCCCTTGACCTTGGCGAGAATGCGATCGCCGAGCAGGCCGCCAAGTTCGGCTGGGGCCAGGAACTCGGGGACCAGCTCAAGGTCGACTACCAAAAGAGCATCTTCCCCAAGAACCTGGACGATGCCGGGCTGGCCCAGTCCGCCATCGGACAGCGCGACGTCCGCGCCACGCCGCTGCAGATCGCGCTGATGACCTCGGCCATAGCCAACGGCGGAGTCCAGATGGCCCCCAACCTGATCAAGGCCGTACGTTCACCGGACCTTCGGGTACTGGACGAACCGAAGCCCACGGCCCTGAGGACCTCAACCACACCGGAAATCGCCGGCCAGATCACCCAGTGGATGACCAGCGTGGTGAGCGAGGGCATCGCCGGCGGAGCCGCAGTCCCGGGTGTGCAGGTCGCCGGCAAGACCGGCACCGCGGAACTCGGCACCGGATTGAACAACTCTTGGTTTACCGGGTTCGCCCCGGCCAACGACCCGCAGGTGTCTGTCACGATCGTCATGCAAGGCGTGGACATCTCCACCGGCGCACAGCTAACCAGTCCGAACGCAAAGAAGATTTTTGAGGCGGTGTTGAATAAGTGAGGCCTACATCAGGAATCACCCTCGGCGGCAGATTCCAGTTGACCACGCGTATTGCGATCGGCGGCATGGGTGAAGTCTGGAAGGCCAAGGACCTCATCCTCGGCCGGATCGTGGCCATCAAGGTGCTCAAAGAGGAGTACACGGGCGATCCCGGATTCCTCCAGCGCTTCCGTGCCGAGGCCCGCCACACCGCCCTGCTCAACCACGTGGGCATCGCCAATGTGTTCGACTACGGCGAGGAGGAGGGCTCCGCGTACCTGGTCATGGAGCTGGTCCCCGGCCAGCCGCTGAGCAGCATCATCGAACACGAGCAGGTCCTCTCGCCGGACCGCACCCTGTCCATGATCGCCCAGACGGCGCGTGCGCTGTCGGTGGCCCATGCACAGGGGCTGGTGCACCGCGACATCAAGCCGGGAAACCTGCTCATCACCCCCGACGGCCGGGTCAAGGTCACCGACTTCGGCATCGCCCGCCTGGCCGACCAGGTTCCGCTGACGCAGACGGGCCAGGTCATGGGAACCGCCCAGTACCTCGCGCCGGAACAGGCAACGGGCCAGACAGCCACCGGCGCCTCGGACATCTATTCCCTCGGCGTGATCGGCTACGAATGCCTCTCGGGCCACCGCCCGTTCTCCGGCGAATCGCAGATCGCCATTGCCCTGGCGCAGGTGAATGACGCCCCGCCGCCGCTGCCGGAAACCCTTCCGAGGCCGGTCCGGGCCCTCCTGATGTCCATGCTGGCCAAGGATCCGAAGAACCGTCCGGCCAACGCCATCAAACTGTCCGAAGCCGCCGAGGCGATCCGCAACGGCGACATCCCTGCGGCCCAGGCCGCCGTGCCCGGCATGCTGCTTTTCGAAGGCGCCACCGGCCCCATCACGGCCCCGGTCAAGGCGCACACGGCTCCCACCGGCGTCATCGGCTCGGAAAAAAGCTCGACGACGGCGACATCCGCACTCCCGGTGCTGTCTCTTATACACATCTAGATGTGTATAAGAGACAGCAACCAGCTCCGCTGGACGCGGCGGCGGGAGGCGCTGCCGGCGCAGCCGCAGCAGCCGGGGACGCGCCGACGCGTGCCGGCAGCACACTCTCGCGGGCCGACGCCCTCGCCGCCGAGCGCAGCTGGAGCCAGGAAGAGGAACAGTACGACGAGGAACCGGCGGATGTCTCTTATACACATCTAGATGTGTATAAGAGACAGCCCTGGACCTGGCCGCTGATCGCACTGATCCTGCTGGTCCTCTTCGCCGTCGTGGGCGTCCTGCTGACCCAGGCCGGCATCCTGTTCCCGAAGACGCCCGCCGGCACCGCGTCAGGCAGCCCGAGCCGCACTGTTTCAACGAGTGCCAGCCCGACGCCGTCGGCAACTTCGGCAACCCCAACGGAAACCACGCCGTCGCCGACGCCCACCGAGACCACCCCGGAGGCCATCAACCTGATACCCGATGCCTACCTTGGCAAGCCGTACGGCCAGGTCCGCAACGACCTGATCGCCCTCGGCCTTCAGGTGAACGGCGTCGAGGTCTTCAATCCCGCGGCGCCCGGCACGGTCACTGACATCAATCCCGCCGGGCCTGTGCAGGTCGGGGACACCATCAAGGTGACGTACTCCAAGGGTCCGGAATCGGTTTCTGTGCCCGACATCAGCGTGGGCAGCAGCGAAGCCGAGGTGCAGGCCGCCATCGAAAAGGCCGGGCTGCGCTGGGTCAAGGGCGCTGAAGAGGCCGGAGACCCCGGGCAGGAAGCGGGCACGTTTGTCAGGTCCGAGCCCGACGCCGGGCGAAAGGTCGAGGCCGGATCCGTGGTGACCTACCACCTCGCCGCCCCGTTGGTTTCCCCGCCAGCCGCCACCCCCAGCACCGTTCCAACCCAAAGGTAAGCCGTGACCACGTCGCCAAGAACTCCGTCGCACCGGGAGGATAGCATCCCTGTGACACCACAGCGCGTCCTCAACGGGCGCTATGAGCTCGGGGAGCTCATAGGACGCGGAGGAATGGCCGACGTCCACCGTGGCGTCGATACGCGCCTCGGCCGGACCGTTGCCGTCAAGCTGCTCCGTGCGGATCTGGCCCGGGACCCGCAGTTCCAGGCCCGGTTCAAGCGTGAAGCCCAGGCCGTCGCGGCCCTGAACCACCCCTCCATCGTCGCCATCTACGACACCGGCGACCACGCGGTGCCCGGCGACGCCCAGGATCACGTCCGCGTTCCCTATATCGTGATGGAATTCGTCTCCGGCAAGACGCTCCGGGACCTGATCAGGTCCAAGGACATCACCATTGACCAGGCCATCGATTACACCCTGGGTGTGCTGTCAGCCCTGGAGTACAGCCACAAGGCCGGAATCGTGCACCGGGACATCAAGCCGGCCAACGTGATGTTCTGCGAAAACTCGGACACGGTCAAGGTCATGGACTTCGGCATCGCACGTGCCATGGCTGACTCGTCCGCCACCATGACACAGACGCAGGCGGTGGTGGGCACGGCCCAGTACCTCTCCCCGGAACAGGCCCGTGGCGAGACTGTGGACGCCCGAAGTGACCTGTACTCGGCCGCCTGCCTGCTCTATGAAACGCTGACCGGCCGGCCTCCGTTCATTGGTGAAAGCCCCGTTTCAGTGGCTTATCAGCATGTTCGCGAGATACCGGAGCCGGCCAGCAGTTTCAATCCCGAAGTTTCCGAAGCACTGGACAGCGTCCTGGCGAAGGCACTGCAGAAAAACCGGGCGGACCGTTTCCAGGATGCCGCCGCCTTCCGGCGCGCGCTCCGTGCCGCGAAGAACGGCATCTCCGTGCCTGCGCTGTCAGCCAGTGAGGCGCCGACGGACCCCAACGACCACATTCCGGAACCCCGCCGGACACCGGCGACCGCCGCTTTTTCCGTCACCGGCGCCAGCTTCCTTGACGACGCTCCCGGCGGCCGGTTCCGCCCGGCGCGCGGCACCGGAGACGATGCCGTGCTGCCGGCGGAGGCCGCATCGGTCTATGAGACGGCCGAGCAGGATGACCTGCCCCTTGGCCTCCCCCGCGAACGGGAGCGCACCGGGGTACAGAAGTCCCGCCGTCGCGCCTGGATGGCCACGTTTGTGATCTTCACGCTCCTGGTTCTGGCAGGAGGTGGCCTGTGGCTGTACAACATGATGAACCAGCCGCCGGCTGAGCCGGTCAGGATTGCCATCCCCCTGGTGGAGGCCCGGACGGAAACTGAAGCCCTGCAGCTGCTGTACGACGCGAGGCTGCGGCCGCAGATCAAGCGGGTGCAGCACGACACCATCGCGAAGGGCATAGCCATCGGAACCGAGCCGCCGGCCGGATCGTCGCTGGCACCGGACTCTGACGTGACACTGAATATTTCGGCGGGTCCAAGTGCCGTCAAGGTCCCGGCGACCCTGCCGGGACGGACGGAGGCGGCCGCCCGCGACATCCTGCGCCAGGCCGGCCTCGTGGGGGCGCCCTCCACCACGATGGCCAACAGCGCAACTGTGCCCGGAGGCCTTGTGATCACCACCAAGCCGGCTCCCGGCCAGCAGGTGGCCGTCGGCAGCACCGTGGAAATTGTGGTTTCCACAGGCAAGGTGGCCATGCCCGAGCTGCGCGGCATGACGCAGGCCGAAGCCGAGGCCGCGCTCAAGGCGATCGGCCTGACCGCGGTGATCAGGGAGGTGGAGAACTCCCAGGTTGTCCCCGGCAAAGTAACCGGGCAGAGCGATCCGCTCAACGCCCTCGTGGAACAGGGAAAGTCCATCACCGTCACGGTTTCAAAGGCTCCTGCGCCGAAGCCCACACCCAGCCCGTCGCCCACCCCGAGCCCGTCGCCGACCAAGAGCTGAGCGGCCGCGCGCTGACCGGCCCCGCGACGCAGGCGTAAGCCGCCGCGCCCGCGAAGTTCCGGCTGGCTAGTGCTGGATGAGGGGGCTGAGCTTGGCCGCCCGTTCGGCTGCGCCCTTCATGCCGAGCGATTCGAGCCAGTTGCCCAGCATCTGGTAGCCGCCTTCGGTGAGGACCGATTCCGGGTGGAACTGGACGCCGCACAGCGGGGCGGTGCGGTGCTGCAGCCCCATGACCACGCCGCTGGCGGTCTCGGCAGTGATTTCGAGGACGTCGGGAATGGACTCCCGCACGGCGGCCAGCGAGTGGTAGCGCGTGGCGGAGACGGGGGAGGGGAGCCCGGCGAAAACGCTGGAACCGTCGTGCTGCACCAGCGACGTCTTGCCGTGCATGAGCTCCGGCGCGTGCGTCACGATCCCGCCGTACGCCTCAGCGAGGGCCTGGTGCCCCAGGCAGACGCCGAACATCGGCTTGCTGTGCTCTCCGCACCACTTGATCAGCTCGATGCAGACGCCCGCCTCGGCCGGCGAGCCCGGACCGGGCGAGATGAGGACGCCGTCGCGCGTTTCCGCCATTTCGATGGCCTCGGCCAGCGTCACGTCGTCGTTGCGGACCACCGTGGTTTCGGCGCCGAGCTCCTGGAGATAGCCCACCAGGGTGTAGACGAAGCTGTCATAGTTGTCCACGACGAGGATCTTGGTTGTGCTCATGGGTTGCTTGCCGCACCAATCGTTGAGTCGGTGAATTGTGTGAACTGGGACATCCAGGGAAACAGGAACTCGACCATCAGGAACAGGGCCCCGGCGATCAGCAACACTGACGTGACAATGCGGAGCCAGAGGGGGCCCGGCAGGTGACGGAATATCCAGCCGTACATGTCAGCCTTCCCCCCGGGCACGTGCCACCTGGGCTGCGATCTCCGCCGGCGGTCCTGCGGAGGCCGGCTGCCAGTGGTCCAGCAGGGAGTAGGCGATGATCCGTTCCTGGGATCCGAACCGGGGGTTGCAGCTGGTCATGGTGAGGAAGCTTTCCGTGGGCCTGACGCCCGGCTGCGAGGGCACGGGCAGGAGGACATCGGCGTCGGTGGGCATCACGATCCGGTTGTTCCGGAATACGTAGACGTAGTAGCCGTCGCGTGTCTGGACGTAGATTTTGTCGCCGGGCACCAGCGTGTGGATGTTGTCCAGGACGGCACCGTGCGTCTGCCGGTGGCCGGCCACGGCGAAATTCCCCACCGCCCCGGGCATGGACGTGTTGCCGTAGTGGCCCAGGCCAAGGGTGTCCAGCACGTCCGCCGTGGTTCCCTCGACGATGGGCCGGGTGTAGTTTTCGCCGAACCGGGGGATGTACATGATGCCGATCGTCCCGCCGTGGCCGGGAGCCGTGCCGACAGCGGGCTTGCCGTAATCCTTGGTTCCGGGCGCGGGGGCTGACGGGCTCGGGACCGGTGCGGGAGTGACCGGGCCGCCCAGCTCCCGCGCGAAGTCTTTGACCACTTCGCTTTGCTTGGCGTCCGAAGCCACGTTGGTCCACCACAGCTGCCACGCGACGAAAAGCAGGAGCACGATGCCGGCCGTGATGAGCAGCTCGCCGAAGATCTGGACTGCTTTGCGCAGGATCACGACGCCGGTGGCCGGCACGGCGGCGGGCGCCGCCTTCTCCTGCAGTACCACGCGTTCTCCTCCAAGGCGGTTGCGGCGGGCGCCGGTGTGGCCTGAACTACAGCTAGAATTGGCTGCTAGTAAGACTTCAGACTTGACCAAGAGCACCCCGACCGCCGGCGATTTCCTTCCTGCAGGATATCAAGCCACGGTCCACACTCTTGATTCAGCCCGCCAAGGAGGACATGTGCCCGAGTCAAAGCCACGTAAGAAGACTGCCCGCCCGGCCGAGCCCGTCTCCGCCCAGGCGTACAAGCCGAACCCCGTCTGGTTTAAGCCCGTCATGTTCGGCCTGATGATCATCGGCCTGCTGTGGATCATCACGTTCTACATCAGCGAGGGACAGTTCCCCGTCCAGTCCTGGGAATCCTGGAACATCCTGGCCGGTTTCGGCATCGCCATCGCGGGCTTCCTGATGACCACCCGCTGGCGCTCCTGACCCGCGCCACTTCATGACGGTGGAAGGCATCATCATCGGCGACGATGGCCTGGCACGTCCGCTGTGGGCCTCGTCGGACCCCCTCATGCGCGAGTACTACGACACCGAGTGGGGCCTGCCCGTAAGGGATGAACAGGGCCTCTACGAGCGCATCAGCCTGGAGGCGTTCCAGGCGGGCCTGTCCTGGGCCACCATCCTGCGCAAGCGTCCCGCCTTCCGCGCGGCCTTCCACAATTTCCACCCGGAGACGGTTGCCGCGTTTACCGATGCCGACGTCGAGCGGCTGCTCCAGGATCCGGGCATCGTGCGCAACAGGCTCAAAATCCGCGCCGCCATCACCAACGCGCAGGCAACCATTGCACTGCGTGCCGAGGGCGGGCTGGTGGACTTCGTCTGGCAGTTTCAGCCGGCCTCCACGCCGGAGCCTGTCACGTACGCCGACGTTCCGACGACGTCGCCGGAGTCCATCGCGCTCTCGAAGGCGCTAAGGAAAAAGGGCTTCGCCTTCGTCGGCCCCACCACCATGTTTGCCCTCATGGAGGCCATCGGCATGGTGGACACGCACCTCGTGGACAGCCACCGCCGCGGTACGTCCGGAGTCTGGCGCTCATAGCACGTCGCCGCCCCCACCTCGGAGGATGGCTGACTCCGGTTCCGCTAGCTCAGGCCGGGCGCAACGACGAGCTGCACATCGTCCTCGTACAGGACCGTTCCCGGGTCATCCGAAGCCCACCCATGGGCACCGTCCACACATGTTGGTAACGATATCCACAGTGTGGATAAGCCGCGGCCCCCGGGCCCACCTGAAAGCCGCGCCAAGGCCTTCGCTGCCACCATTGTTGCGCCAGCGGGTTATTAACAGATGTGGAAAGTCTGTGGAAAACGTTGCCTGGCTACTCCTGCTTGCGCCGCACCGGGTGCTGGCTGGTGATCGACACCCGGTTGAACGCGTTCATGGCAATGGCCAACCAGCTTACTGCCGAGTACTGCTCGACCGACAGGTGGTCCCGGGCATAGCCGTCCTCAAGGTCCCGCTCCCGGGCGTCCGGAAGGTTCGTGATGCTCTCTCCCAGGGCCAGGGCCGCACGCTCGGTGCCGTCAAACAGGGCGGTGTCGCGCCAGGCGGACAGGACTGCGAGGCGCTGCACGGATTCACCGCCTTTCAGGGCGTCAGCCACGTGCATGTCCAGGCAATAGGCGCAGCCGTTGATCTGCGAGATGCGGACGTTCAGCAGCTCAATGACCTTGGGGTCCAAACCAGCCTCGAGGGCAGCCTCCTTGGCCTTCAGTCCCAGGCCGTTCAACGCGCGCCAGGCTGCAGGGTGCTCCTTGTCCAGGAAGACATGTTCGGTGGAGTGGTTACTCACGGGATACTCCTCGCAACATCGGGCCACGACCTCCGGGGTCCACGTGGCTGGCAACTCATCCGAGACTACACGCGGAGCGAAGTTATCCACTTAGCAACAGGCAGCTTCCCACAGGTTATCCACAGATGGGGATAACCTGTGGGATATCTGTGGGCGATCGCCGCGATGTAGGCCTTCACAGCACGCGTTTGTCGCGAACTACATGCATGTAAGTTATTAACACTGTGAATAACCCTGTTGAAAATGTGTGCTGCCGGTCCGGTTCGTCATGGGTTCACCGGCTGTTCCATCCCGCATAAGCCGGGCTTCACGCCGCCGTGGTGGGGACAGGAGCGTCCAGAACTGATAGATCGCCTTCCGGCACCGCGGAGCGTGGTCGTCCCGTCAAAGTTGTCCACTTAACCACAACTCCGCCGTGGCGGGTTATCCACATGTGTGGACGCCGCAGACCCCCGGAGCGCAAGAACCGCCAGTCCGCGCGGAATTTGGGCCGTCGAATGTTGAACTACAGCCGTGTAAGTTACCAACAGTGTGGATAACCCCTGTGGAAAACCCGTTAAAACCAGAAACCCCGCCTCGGACGAAGCGGGGTATGGCTGGGGGAAAAGGCCTGGACGGTGAAGCATTCGGTGCCTGGAAGGACTAGGCGCGGCGCGACGGTCTGTGCCCGTGCGGGGCTGGCGTCTGGCGGTTTAGCCGACGATGATGCGGAACCAGGTGGCCGCCACCAGCAGTGCCGCGACCAGGGCCAGGCCGCCTGCCTGCATGAGGTTGCGGCGGGGTCCACGCGGGGCGTAGGCGATCGCCGCAGCGCAGAGGCCACCCGTGATCAGGCCACCCAGGTGGGCCTGCCAGGCGATCTGGGGCACCAGGAAACCGATGACGCCGTTAATGGCGATGAGTACCCAGAGTTGCCTGGTGTCTCCGCCGCGGTGCCGCTGGACCACCAGCATGGCGCCGAAAAGCCCGAAGATGGCGCCCGAGGCGCCGACGACGCCTGTGATGGGCTGTCCCGGGACGTAGCCGGGTGTCAGCAGGAGATAACCGACTGAGCCGCCGATAGCGGACAGGAGATACACGGCAAGGAA
This sequence comes from Arthrobacter sp. KBS0703, assembly GCF_002008315.2. Classification (NCBI taxonomy): domain Bacteria; kingdom Bacillati; phylum Actinomycetota; class Actinomycetes; order Micrococcales; family Micrococcaceae; genus Arthrobacter; species Arthrobacter sp. KBS0703. The sequence goes on from NZ_MVDG02000001.1 coordinate 3,940,378, forward strand.
GCGGGCTCGTCCGAGGAGCGGCTCCAGGGCCTGGCCGAACATCCACAGCATGTACATGTTCAGCGCGATATGCAGGATAAAGCCCTGCGAATGAAGGAAGGCCGACGTCAGCATGCGCCAGGGCTCGAACACCCCGTATTCCGGGGTGGCGTAGACGGTGGCGAAGGCCAGGTTTTGGTAGACCTCGTCGCCGGGAATCAGCCATTGCAGCACATAGAGCACGCCGCACAGGGCGATGATCCCGAACGTCACCAAAGGTTTGTCGGACGCGACGGCGCCGCCGTAGACGGTTCTGGCAGTCGGCGTCGTACGTTTTGCTTCGTTGACGCAGTCAACGCACTGGAATCCGACGGCGGCCGCCCGCTGGCACTCTGGGCATGCGGGGCGCCCGCAGCGCTGGCAGCTCACGTAGGAGGGCCGGTCCGGGTGCCGGGGGCACACGGGAACCTGCGCGGACGGCTCTGCCGACGGAATTCCGTAACTCATCGTGTGGGTTAGAGCTGCTCGACGTCGATGCTGTTGATCGTGACGTCCTCAACCGGGCGGTCGCCCATTCCGGTGCGGACGCCCTCGATTGCGTCAACAACCTTCTTGGACTCGTCGTCAGCTACTTCGCCGAAGATGCTGTGCTTGCCCTGCAGCCAGTCGGTGGGGATGGTGGTGATGAAGAACTGCGAACCGTTGGTTCCCTTGCCCATCTGGATGCCGGCGTTCGCCATGGCCAGCTTGTACGGGGCGTTGAAGGTCAGTTCCGGGTGGATCTCGTCGTCGAACTTGTAGCCCGGTCCGCCGACGCCGCGGCCCAGGGGATCGCCGGCCTGGATCATGAAGTCCTTGATGATCCGGTGGAAAATGGTGCCGTTGTACAGCGGCGTACCGGTCTTGTCTTCGCCGGTTTCCGGGTGCGTCCAAGGCTGCTCGCCCGTGGCCAGTCCGATGAAGTTCTTCACGGTCTTCGGCGCGTGGTTGCCGAAGAGGTTGACGACGATGTCGCCGAGGCTTGTGTGGATGGTTGCTTTTGCAGTTGCTGTGGCAGTCATAGCGCCATTGTTTCACGGAGGGTCAACGCGGAAGCGGCTGTAAAGGCAGTTCCGCGCTGGGTGAAATCGGCGCTGAATCCGCCGGAACGATAGCAGCCCGGGTCATCATCAACGTAGGCTAGCGACAGAGCCGTCACATTAATCGGGAGGTAGTTGTGAAGAAATCGGATCGTATTGCCCGCGAACTGGAGTTGTCGGTCAGTTCAGCGGTTGACACCGCGAAGGACAAGGTAGAGGCTGCAGTCGATTGGGCTGTGCCGCGCCTTCAGCATGGCATTGACACCGCTTCCCCCAAGATCCAGGAGGGGCTCAAATCGGCAGCCCACAACCTGGCCGACGGCGTCGCCACCGTGACGCCGCGGCTGCAGGACGGGCTGGCGCAGCTGGCACCCAGGATCCACGACGCCGTTGAGGTAGCCACGCCGCGGCTGCACGAGGCCCTGGACAGGGCAACTCCCGTCATTGCCCAGGCCCGCGACCGCGTGGTGGTGGAATACCTTCCCCGCCTCTCGGACCAGATCGGAACCGCCTCCGAGGCAGTCCACCGCACCCTGGAGGGCGCTCCTGCCCGAGTGGACGCCGTGGCCCAGAAGCTCGGCGACGCCGGCATCATCCACACCATCCAGGAGCAGGCCCAGGTGGCCGGTGGCCATCTGAAAACAGCAGCCTCCGATGCCAGCAGGGCAGTGACCGGCAAGGCGCTGGTGCAGCCGGAGAAGCCCAAGAAGCGGGGCCTCCTGATTGTGGCTGTGATCGCCGCGGCCGTGGCCGCCGGCGTCGCTGCGTGGAAGGCTTCCAAGCCCGTGGAGGATCCCTGGAAGACCCCGGCACCCGTTACACCCACCCCGCCGGCCCCGTCCACGCCCACTGCGTCTGCACCGGTGGCTGAAACGCCCGCTCCCGTTCCCGCAGCCACCGTCAGCGAGTCCGCGGCCGGTTCGGCCGAAGCGGCCTCCGACGACAACGACGACGAGGGCCCTGACAAGGCGAAGCACGTTGCCGAGGATCCTGAAGGCGGCGCCGGCACACCTCCCACGGATGCCAAGACGGCAGTCAAGAACATTGCCGCCAACATGGACAACGTCGCCAGCAAGCCCGCCGGAACGTAAGTAACCAAAAGTAACAGCGTCACGCCCGCAACGGCGTGCAAAAGGAGGGGTCCCGCCTGGTGCGGGGCCCCTCCTGCCGCATCACCCGGAGTCAGGCCGCAATCGGCCAGGATGGGCCGGGCCGCCGGAACGAAATCCATCGGTGCTAAATTTGAGGTGATGTCACCCGATAGATCTTCCGAGGACGCCCCGCTTGATGCTCCGCAACCGCCGGGCGTATCAATCGTGATACCGGCATATAACGAGGAAAGCGTCATCCGGCAGTGCCTCATCGCCGCGGTGTACCAGTCAGTTCCCGCGCACGAGATCATCGTGGTGGACAACATGTCCAAGGACCGCACAGCTGCGATCGTGCTGCAGATGCAGCAGGAGTACCCGGAGAGCCCCATCATCCTGCTGAGCCAGGACACGACCCAGGGCCTCATCCCCACGCGCAACTTTGGCCTCGACCACGCCACCGGTGAAATCCTAGGCCGCATCGATGCGGACTCCGTGGTGGAACCAGACTGGGTGGAGCAGGTACAGAAGGCGTTTGCCGAGCTGTCCACGCAGGCCGCCACAGGTCCGGTTGTCTACTACGACATGCCCATGCGCCGCTTCGGCCTCAAGGCCGACGACAAGATGCGCCAGCTGATGCTGAAGCTGGCCAAGCACCAGTACCACTTCCTGTTCGGATCGAACATGGCCCTTCGGCGCTCTGCTTGGGAGACCATCCGGGACGAGACCTGCCTCGATGAGAAGGACGAGATGCACGAGGACATCGACCTCTCCCTGCATCTGGCCGACCACGACCTCAAGGTCCAGTACTGGCCGCAGATGGTCTCCGGAATGTCGGCCCGCCGGCTGGAAGACTCACCGCGTGACTACCGCTACTACGTGACCCGATTCGACCGTACCTACAAGGCCCACAACGTGAAGAAGATGGCCCTGAAGGCTCCCATGGTGGTGTTCTTCTCGGTGTACTTCCCAGCCAAGCTGCTGCGCGCCATCCACACCGTCAACACCAGCCAGCCTGCCCGCCGCGGCGGGCAGTAGCCTCAGGCCGGATTCAGGCCGGCCCAGCCTCGGACCGCGCCGTAGGACAGAGCTCAGTCAGTCCCCAGCCCAGTCAGTCTCCAGCTCAGTCGGTTCCAAGCTCCGCCAGCGGACGCTCCAGCGGCGGCCTGCCGCGCCCCGCGTTGCCGTTCCGCTGGCCCATCACGACGACGGTGAGCCCCACCAGGATCAGCGCTAGCCCGCCGTAGGTCCCGGCCAGCAGCGTTTCATGCAGGAAGAAAGCCGCAAGCAGGGCTGCCCCGGGGATCTCGAGCAGGATGATCATCGAGACGAGCAGCGGGCTCATGGTGGCGAGCAGGTGGTTGAACGCCGTGTGACCCACCAGCTGGGCGCAGACGGTGATCGCGATGATCCCCAGCCAGCCGCCGGCGTCGAACCCCACCAGGGGTTGGCCGGTAGAGAGCGCCAGCAGCGCCACCAGCGCGGCGCACATGCCGTAGCAGAGCGCGGTGTACGTCCCCGTGGTCATGCTCTGGCGGGCCTTCCCGCCGGCCAGCGTGTAGATCCCCGCCAGGAGGCCGCCGGCCATTGCCAGCAGGTCGCCGAGCAGTGCCTCGGGCGAGGCTCCCATGTCGAAGCCGGTGATGGCCACCACGCCGCCAAAGGCTATTCCGAGGCCCACCAGCACCTGCCAGCGGTGCTTCACGCCGCGCACGAGCTGTATGACGGCAATCCAGGCTGACTGCAGGCACACCAGCGCCGTCGCAGCAGCCACCGACGTCAGCTGTAGGGAGGTGATGAAGCACGCGAAGTGCAGGGCCAGGGCCACAGCCGCAATGACCGACCAGCGGAATTCCTTGCCGGTGACGCGGCCGAACTGGTCGGGCTCCCTGATCAGCGTGGGCGAGGCCATGACGGCCGCGCCGATCGCGTTGCGCCAAAAGGCGATGGCGAGGGCGCTCACCGTGGTGGCACCCAGCGTTGCAGCGATGAGCGGTCCCGACGAAGCGACGCCGAGGACACCCAGGGCCGCAAGGAAAAAGTTCACGGTTCCACAGTAGTGCGCCGCGGCAGCTGATTCGGCCTGCCCAGAGAGCGCCGGCCGGTTGCGTTCCTACCCGGTTAAAGCAAAAGTCCCGGCCATTCCTGGCCGGGACTTTCTTATGGTGGAGGCACGGGGACTCGAACCCCGAACCCCCTGCTTGCAAAGCAGGTGCGCTACCAATTGCGCCATGCCCCCATAAGAAGCAACCCGTCAATCATACCCTAGTTCCGGAGGCCGGCTAACCAGCTTCCGGACCGGGGATCCGGACTATTCAACCGTATCGGTTGACTTACTCCAGACCGTTTTCCGGGCCTCGGACTCCTGCACCTTCTTGTAGAGCAGGACGCCTGCGACCGCAGCTGCAATAACCAGCAACTTCTTCACACGCACCCCGTTCCGGCCGGATTCTCTCGAATCCCACCTCAACTACATGAAACCTGTGCAGGTTCCGTGGGCGTACCAGGACTTGAACCTGGGACCTCTTCGTTATCAGCGAAGCGCTCTAACCGCCTGAGCTATACGCCCCGATGCCTCATCGGGCCGAGACACGACTTTACAGCACATCCCAGCCCGATCTCAAATCGAGGCATTCCACCGGAGTTTTTCCGCGGAATCGCGGGCTTTTTAGTCGTCCGTCAGCGTGACGCCGATGCCACCCACGAGGGTCGCGGAAATGTTGTAGAGCACCGCGGACAGCATGGACAGGGCCGTCAGCAGCACAACGTTGACCACGGCGATAATGGTCGCGAAGGAGGCCACCTGGCCCAGGGACGCGACCTTCTTCAGTTCGAAGCCGCCGCCCTCGGAGCCGGCCAGCGTCCCCAGGAGGCTGTCCACCTGGTCAAAGATTCCCGTGAGGTCCAGGACCGTCCAGAGAACGATGGCGGCTACCACGGTGACGATGCCGAGTGCCACGGACAGCAGGAAGGCCATCTTCAGCACGGACCAGGGGTCCACCTTGCTGACTAGGAGCCGCGCGCGGCGGACCTTTGCCTTCGGGGCGGGCTTGACCCTGTCTCTTATACACATCTAGATGTGTATAAGAGACAGGCGCCCTGGCCGGGGCGCTGACCCGGAGTGGCCGGGCGCTGGCCCGGCGTCGCAGGACGCTGCCCGGGGGCTGCAGGGCGTTGTCCCTGCGCGGGCCGCTGACCCGCACCCGCCGGCCGCTGACCGGGAGCAGCGGGGCGCTGTCCCGGAACGCCCGACGGCGTGCCCGGGCCCTGCTGCGGACGCACCGGGGCATTCACTCGGGGAGCGGATGCCGGCTGTCTCTTATACACATCTAGATGTGTATAAGAGACAGGGCTTGGGAAATGAGTCGGAATTACTCACTCGTTACCTCCGGTGTTGTCTTCGTTCAGCTCGGCGTCGCTGCCCGCATCCTCGGATGCTGTGGCGGTTGCCGACTCTGCCTCTGCTGTTTCTGCCTCTGCGGACCCGTCTACGGGTCCGGCACCTTCAGCCAACGTTACGTCATCCTCCGGAGATTCCTCTCCCTCAATGCCGCGTTCGCTATTGCGGGCCACTTCGATGATGCGGTCGTTCTTGTCCGGTTTCGCGAAGATGACGCCCATGGTGTCGCGGCCCTTGGCCGGAACTCCTGCCACGGATGACCGGACTACCTTGCCGCCACCCATGACCACGAGGACTTCATCTTCCTCCTGGACGATGAGGGCGCCGACCAGATCGCCGCGTTCCTCGGCAAGCTTGGCCACCTTGATGCCCAGGCCGCCGCGGCCTTGGAGACGGTACTCCTCGACGGCGGTGCGCTTGGCGTAGCCGCCTTCGGTCACGATAAAGACGTAGGAGCCTTCGGTGATGACGTTTGCCGCCAGGAGCTCGTCATCCTCACGGAATTTCATGCCCGTGACGCCCGACGTCGCCCGACCCATGGGCCGGAGTGCGTCATCGGTGGCGGTGAAGCGGATGGACTGGCCCTTGCGGGACACCAGCATGAGGTCGTCCGTCTCGGAGACCAGCTGGGCCGAAACTAGTTCATCCCCGTCCCGCAGGTTGATCGCAATGACGCCGGCGGACCGGTTGGTGTCGTAGTCCTCCAGCCGGGTCTTCTTGACCAGACCCCGCTTGGTGGCCAGCACCAGGTAGGGCGAGTGCTGGTAGTCCTTCAGGTCCAGCACCTGGGCGATGTGCTCGTCCGGCTGGAAGGCCAGCAGGTTGGCCACGTGCTGGCCCTTGGCGTCGCGTCCGGCCTCGGCGAGTTCATAGGCCTTGGCCCGGTAAACGCGTCCCAGGTTGGTGAAGAAGAGCAGCCAGTGGTGGGTGGTGGTGACGAAGAAGTGCTCCACGACGTCGTCGCCGCGCAGCTGCGCGCCCTTGATGCCCTTGCCGCCGCGATGCTGCGAGCGGTAGTTGTCGCTCCGGGTCCGCTTGACGTAGCCGCCGCGGGTGATGGTAACCACCATTTCCTCTTCGGGAATCAGGTCCTCCATGGACATGTCACCGTCGTAGCCCATGAGGATCTTGGTGCGGCGGTCATCGCCGTGCTTGGCCACGATTTCCGCGAGCTCGGTGCTGATGATCTCGCGCTGGCGTTCCTCGGAGGCAAGGATCGCGTTGAATTCCGCGATCATGGCCTCGAGTTCGGCATGGCGGTCCTGGATCTTCTGGCGTTCCAGGGCAGCGAGCCGGCGGAGCTGCATGTCCAGGATTGCCCTGGCCTGCAGTTCATCGATATCCAGCAGTTCCATCAGGCCGTCGCGGGCCGCCTCCGTCGTGTTGGAGGCCCGGATCAGGGCGATGACCTCGTCCAGCATGTCCAGGGCCTTCAGGAGCGCGCGCAGGATGTGCGCCTCTTCCTCGGCCTTGCGCAGGCGGTACCGCGTGCGCCGGGCAATGACATCGAGCTGGTGGGTGACCCAGTGCCGGATAAAGGCATCGAGGCTGAGAGTGCGCGGCACGCCGTCCACGATCGCCAGCATGTTCGCGCCGAAGTTTTCCTGCAGCTGCGTGTGCTTGTAGAGGTTGTTCAGCACCACCTTTGCCACGGCGTCGCGCTTGAGCACAATCACCAGTCGCTGGCCGGTGCGTCCCGAGGTCTCGTCACGGAGGTCGGCGATGCCCTGGACCTTGCCGTCCTTGACCAGTTCGGCGATCTTGATGGCGAGGTTGTCCGGGTTGGCCTGGTACGGCAGCTCGGTGACCACGAGGCAGGTGCGCCCCTGCAGTTCCTCCACGTTGACCACGGCGCGCATGGTGATGGATCCGCGGCCGGTACGGTAGGCGTCTTCGATGCCCCTGTGCCCCAGGATGGTGGCGCCGGTGGGGAAATCGGGTCCCTTGATGCGCAGCAGCAGTTCTTCGAGCAGCTGCTCGCGGCTCGCCGTGGGATTGGCCAGGTACCACTGGACGCCGTCCGCAACCTCGCGGAGGTTGTGCGGCGGGATGTTCGTGGCCATGCCGACGGCGATGCCTGAGGATCCGTTGACCAGCAGGTTGGGGAACCGTGCCGGGAGGATGGTGGGTTCCTGGTTCTTGCCGTCGTAGTTGTCCTGGAAGTCGACGGTTTCCTCATCGATGTCACGGACCATCTCCATGGCCAGCGGCGCCATTTTGGTTTCCGTGTACCGCGGTGCGGCCGCGCCGTCATTGCCGGGTGAGCCGAAGTTGCCCTGCCCCAGCGCCAGCGGGTAGCGCATGGTCCAGTCCTGGATCAGGCGGACCAGGGCATCGTAAATGGCGGTGTCGCCGTGGGGGTGGTACTGGCCCATGACCTCGCCCACCACACGAGCGCACTTGTTGAAGGAGCGGTCGGGGCGGTAGCCGCCGTCGAACATGGCGTAGAGCACGCGCCGGTGCACGGGCTTTAGGCCGTCCCGGACGTCAGGGAGGGCGCGGCCCACAATGACGGCCATGGCGTAGTCGAGGTAGGACCGCTGCATCTCCGTCTGGAGGTCAACCTGCTCCACGCGGTCGATCAGCACGTCGCCTTCCAGCACCGGCTCCGTGGCATCTGCGGATTCCGCGGGAACCTCGGGGGTTTCGTCACTCATAATCTGTATTTTCCGTTTCAGGTATATGTCGGATCTGGAATATTAGGCGCGAACTAACGCTAAATATCCAGGAACCTGACGTCCTTGGCGTTCTGCTGAATGAAGTTACGGCGCGATTCGACGTCCTCGCCCATCAGGACCGCAAAAATCTGGTCCGCGGCCGCGGCGTCTTCCATAGTGACCTGCAGGAGGGTACGCCGGTCGGGGTCCATCGTGGTGTCCCAAAGCTCGGTGTAGTCCATCTCGCCGAGGCCCTTGTAGCGCTGAATCCCGTTGTCCTTCGGGATACGGCGTCCGGCCGCCTGCCCGGAGACAAGCACGGCGTCACGTTCGCGGTCGCTGTATACGTAGTCGTGCGGCGCGTTGGACCACTTGATCCTGTACAGCGGAGGCTGCGCGAGGTAGACGTAGCCGTTTTCGATGAGCGGGCGCATGTAGCGGAAGAGCAGGGTCATCAGCAGGGTGGTGATGTGCTGCCCGTCCACGTCGGCATCGGCCATGAGCACAATCTTGTGGTATCTCAGCTTGCTCAGGTCAAAATCCTCGCCGATGCCGGTGCCGAAGGCCGTGATCATGGACTGGACTTCGTTATTGCCCAAGGCCTTGTCCAGGCGCGCACGCTCCACGTTCAGGATCTTGCCGCGGAGGGGCAGGATTGCCTGGGTCTCCGGGTTTCGCCCGCGCTTGGCGGATCCGCCGGCGGAGTCGCCCTCCACCAGGTAGACCTCGCACTTCGACGGGTCCTTCGAGGAGCAGTCCGAGAGCTTACCGGGCATGCCGAAGGATTCCAGGGGGCTCTTGCGCCGCGCGTTGTCGCGGGCCTTGCGGGCGGCCATGCGTGCCTGGGCCGCGGAAATGGCCTTGCGGATGACGTCGCGGGCGGGGCCGGGATTGCGCTCCAGCCAGTCACCGAGCTGATCGGTGACCACGCGCTGCACGAAGCCCTTGACCTCGGAGTTACCCAGCTTGGTCTTGGTCTGGCCTTCGAACTGCGGCTCGGCCAGCTTTACGGAGATGACCGCCGTCAGGCCCTCGCGGATATCATCGCCGGTGAGGTTTTCTTCCTTTTCCTTGATGATGCTCTTGTCCCGCGCATAGCGGTTGATGAGCGAGGTCATCGCGGCCCGGAAGCCCTCTTCGTGGGTGCCGCCCTCGTGCGTGTTGATGGTGTTGGCGTAGGTGTGGACGCTCTCCGAATACGCGTTGGTCCACTGCATAGCCATTTCCACGGCGATCTTGCGTTCCGTGTCCTCGGTTTCGAACGCAATGACGTCCTCGTGGACGACGTCCACCTTCTTGCCGGAGTTCAGGTGCTTGACGTAGTCCAGCAGGCCGTCGTTGTACTGGTACACCACTGTGCGGTGCTCGGCGTTGACTTCACCCTCCGTGGCCACGGCGTCGAGGTCCAGATCGTCGTCCTCGCCGGGTTTGGTGGTGACGCGCTCATCCGTGAGTGTGATGCGGAGGCCCTTGTTGAGGAAGGCCATCTGCTGGAAGCGTGCACGCAGCGTCTCGAAGTCGAACTCGACTGATTCGAAAATGGTCGGGTCGGCGTAGAACGTCTGGGTGGTGCCAGTTTCGTCCGTTTCCTCGCCCATGACCAGGTCTCCTTGGGGCTTGCCGCCGTCGGCGAAGGACATCCGCCAGACGTGGCCCTGTCTGCGGACTTCGGTGTCCACCCAGCGGGAGAGCGCGTTGACCACGGAGATGCCTACCCCGTGGAGGCCGCCGGACACGGCGTATCCGCCGCCGCCGAATTTGCCGCCGGCGTGCAGGATGGTCATGACCACCTCGACGGTGGGCTTGCCTTCGCTCGGGTGGATGTCCACCGGAATGCCGCGGCCGTCGTCGGATACCTTGACGCCGCCGTCGGCCTGGAGGACGACCTCAATGTGCGTGCAGTATCCGGCGAGGGCCTCGTCCACCGAGTTGTCCACCACTTCGTAAACAAGGTGGTGCAAGCCGCGCAGGCCGGTGGAACCGATATACATGCCGGGCCGTTTGCGCACGGCCTCAAGGCCTTCGAGAACGGTGATGTCGCTGGCACCGTATTCCCGCGGTGTCACCGCTTCCGCCGGCGTGTCAGGCGTCGGGGCATCTTCCGTTGCGGTTTCCACTGCCTGGATATCTGCATTGTCGTTAGCCACAGGCGCTTTCGACTCCTCTGTTTCGATGATGGCCGGCTGATGCCGTCTCCCGAGGGAAAGGCTTCCGCCAACAGGCACGTCACTGATAGCGCCGGCTACTCGATTGACCTGCGGACCCGTCTTCCGCCGCTGGAATCGCGCGGGAAAACGGACTCAGTCAACGTTTCACCGGCGCCCAGTTATCTACGGAGATTCTATCGTGAAAGGGGCACGATTCCCGCATTCCGGGGCCTCGAACGGCTGGCAATGTGCCGCTCGCTGGCCATTGACCCCGCCTGCAAGGCCCCAGCGGTCCCGTCTTTGGGTTCCTATACGACTCACGGCGGTTTGAACGCCCTACACGCCGTTTGCGCATTTTTCAAGGGATCCGGCACCGGGCCGGGCCGCGATCCCTTGCGATAGCAGGCTATCCGTACGTGTCCCGGGGCCCGCGGCCATTGACCGTGCGCCCGCCCTTGCGCCAATTCGGCGCCGCCGGACCAAGGACCTGGATGCTGGTGACCACGCCGTCGCCCAGTTCTGTCCGGAACTTGTCGAGCAGGCTGATACTCAGCAGCCGGAGCTGGGTGGCCCAGGCCGTGGAGTCGCACCGCACGTGCAGCGTGGTGTCGGTGAAGCTTTCGGGCGTACAGTGCGCCGCGATTTCCGGGCCCACGAGGGTCGGCCATTCCGCCATGACCGAACCGACGGCAACGGGTGAGGTCCAGCCGCGCTCTGCCACCAGCCGGCCCACCACCTTACCGAGCCCCAAGGGGTCACGGCCGGTGGAATGGAACTGGCTGAAGCCGCGCGTGCTCCGCCCGGAGGTGCGGGGCTTCTGGCTGCTGCCGGAGCTGTCTCTTATACACATCTAGATGTGTATAAGAGACAGGCCCGGCGGACCTCGCCGCGGGCGGCTGCGGCTGTCTCTTATACACATCTAGATGTGTATAAGAGACAGGTTCAGGGCCGACTGCGCGGCATCGATTTCATCGGGATCGCGGCCGGGCTGCAGGCCGCCGTCCTTATCCCTGTTCATCGATTCCTCCCGGGATAACCTTCACCCGCCGCCCGGTCAGTTCTTCCGGAATATCGGCATCGACGGCGGCGGTCACCAGCACCTGCTCGGCACCGGCAACGATTGCGGCCAGTTTACGCCGCCGCTGCACATCGAGCTCGGCAAAAACGTCATCCAGGATGAGGATGGGCGCCGAACCACCGGTGCGGGCGTCGTCCAGCATGACGTAGTAGGAAGCGAGCCGCAGGGAGAGGCACATGGACCAGGTCTCACCATGCGAGGCATATCCCTTGGCGGGTGCCTGGCCGAGGACCAGTTCCAGTTCATCCCGGTGCGGTCCCACGAGCGAGATGCCCCGCTCGAGTTCCTTGCGGCGGGACGCCGCGAAGGCGCGCACATAACGTTCGGTGAGCTCATCGACGGACAGTAGCCGCAGGTCCTCAACAGGGTCTCCTGCTGCAGACGGTTCGGCTCCTGCGGCCGCCGGTGCGCCGTCGTCGTCGATCATGTTCTGGAGCGTGGACCGGTAAACGGCGTCCGCGGCCTTGGACCCGTCGGTGAGCTGGGCGTACGCGTTGTTGAGATGCGGGCGAAGGCGCTCCACGAGTTCCAGCCGGGCATGCAGCAGCTCCGCTCCCGCGCGCGCCATGTGCTGGTCCCAGACATCCAGGGTGGCCTCATGGCCGGACGTGAACTTGCCGGCACGCGCAGATTTCAGCAGGGCGTTGCGCTGTTTGAGCACGCGGTCGTAGTCGCTCCTCGTGGCGGCGTGCCGGGGCACGAGGCTGACCAGCAACTCGTCGAGGAAGCGCCGTCGGCTGGAAGGATCACCCTTAACGAGTGCCAGATCCTCGGGAGCGAAGAGGACCGTGTGGCAGATGCCCAGGAGGTCCCTCGCGCGGACCGGGTTGCTGCGGTTGATGCGTCCGCGGTTGGCCCGGCCGCCGTTGATCTCCAGCTCCAGGACCGTGGACTGTTCCCCGCGCACCAGCTTGGCCCGGATCATGGCCCGTTCGGTTCCGAAGCGCAGTAGCGGGGCGTCAGCACTGACCCGGTGCGAACTCAGCGTCGCCAGGTAGCCGATTGCTTCCATCAGGTTGGTTTTGCCGATGCCGTTGGAACCCACCAGGACGGTGACGCCGGGTTCCAGCCGGAGGTCCACCTGGGCGTAGCTGCGGAAATCGGTCAGGGACAGGTGTTCTAGGTACACAAGATCTTCAAATTCTCGGGAGCCCTCATTCCGGGACCCTGCGGATCCCGGGCTCGGTGTTACTTGGCCGGCCGGGTGGCATGACCGCCAAACTGCTGGCGCAAGGCGGACACCATCTTCATGGCCGGTGAATTGTCCTCACGGGATGAGAAGCGCGCAAACAGCGCGGCGGTGATGGCCGGGGCCGGAACCGCGTTCGCGATGGCTTCCTCCACGGTCCAGCGGCCCTCGCCGGAGTCCTCGACGTAGTCGTCGATCGAGGCCAGGCCCGGATCCTCGTCCAAGGCCTTCACCATGAGGTCCAGGAGCCAGGAACGGACAACCGTACCCTTTTGCCAAGCCCGGAAAGTGCCGGGAAGATCGGTGATGATGTCCTTGGCAGCGAGGAGCTCATAGCCCTCGGCGTAAGCCTGCATCAGGCCGTACTCGATGCCGTTGTGCACCATCTTGGCGTAGTGGCCTGCGCCGACGCCACCGACATGGACGAAGCTGTCGGCCCGCTCGCCTTCCGGGCGGAGGGCGTCAAAAACGGGCAGCGCGCGCTCGATGTCTTCTGCATCTCCGCCGGCCATCAGGCCGTAGCCGTTCTGGAGTCCCCAAACGCCGCCGGAGACGCCGCAGTCGGCGAAGCGGATTCCTTTTTCGGCCAGCGCGGCGCCGTGCTTCTGGTCCTCGGTGAAGCGCGAGTTGCCGCCGTCGATCACCAAATCGCCGGGCTGCAGCTTCACGCTGAGTTCGGTGATGACAGCGTCAGTGATGTCCCCGGACGGGACCATGACCCAGACCAGGCGCGGAACCGGAACGGCCGCAATGAGTTCGTCGACGGAGGACACATCGGCGACGTCGGGGTTGCGGTCGTAGCCCGTGACCTCAACGCCGCCTTTGCGCAGCCGTTCGCGCATGTTGAAACCCATTTTGCCAAGGCCGATCAGTCCGATGTGCACGGTGTGAGCTCTTTTCTGCGCTGGTGGTGGGGGTGCTGCGGTGGTGCACCCAACTGGGTCGCACTGGGTGTCGTTTTGGGTGCCCGTAACGACACCAGCTGCTACTTAGTTGGGCAGCCGGACCGGCATCACGAGGTAGCGGTAGTCGTCCTGGTCGTCGCCGTCGGCGTCAACCTGGGCGGTGATCATGGCCGGCTTTGGCGCGGTGGTGAAGGAGAAACGGACGTACTTCGTTTCGATGACGCTCAGGCCCTCAACGAGGTAGTGCGGGTTGAACGCCACGGTGATGTCGTCGCCGGACAGCTGCGCTTCGAGTTCCTCGGAGGCCTGCGCGTCCTCGCCGGTGCCGGCGTCAAGGTGGAGCTGGCCCTGGGTGAACGCGAGGCGGACGGGGGTGTTGCGCTCGGCAACGAGTGACACGCGCCGGACTGCTTCGACCAGTTCCTGGGTCTGCACGGTGGCATGGATCGGTGTGGAGTCCGGGAACAGGGAGCGGATCTTGGGGTAGTCGCCGTCGACCAGCAGCGATGTCGTGGTGCGTCCGCCGCTTTCAAACCCGATGAGGCGGCTGTCGTCGTCGGCAATGGCGAGGTTGATGTCCCCGCTGCTTCCGAGCGTCTTCGCAACCTCGTTGAGGGTCTTCGCCTTGACCAGCGCACTTGTGGAAATGCCGGGGGTGACCGGCTTCCACGGCACTTCCCGCATGGCCAGGCGGTAGCGGTCGGTGGCCAGGAGCGTGATGAGGTCATCCTCGATCTCCATGCGCACGCCGGTGAGGATGGGCAGGGTGTCGTCCTTGCTGGCGGCGATGATCACCTGGGAAACAGCCTGGGCGAAGGAATCGCCGGCGACCGTGCCGCTGATGGTGGGCAGGGCCGGCAGCGGCGGATATTCGGCTTCCGGCATGGTGGCCAGGTGGAAGCTGCTTCGGCGGCACGTAAGCGTCACTTTGTTGCCGTCGGTTACCACCTCGACGGGGGCGGACGGAAGGCTGCGGCAGATGTCGGCGAGCAGCCGGCCCGAGACCAGGATGGTGCCTTCCTCCGCGATGTCGGCAGGGATTTCAAGCCTGGCCGACGTCTCGTAGTCAAAGCTCGACAGGCTCACAGTTCCGGACTCGGCCTTGAGGAGCAGGCCGGACAGGACCGGTACCGGCGGCCGCGGAGACAACGATCGGGCTGTCCACGTTACGGCTTCTGCCAGGACGTCCCGTTCGACTCTGAACTTCACGGAAGGGTGCCGCCTTTCATTGCTGCTGCCATTTTCTGAACGGGAACTCCTGCGTGGAGTCCACAAAACCGTTGCTCCCGGAACACCGGAACCTGCATGGTCCGCACTTGCTGGACCACTGGAAGACCCGAGGATGGGAGCGCTGCTGACAGCTTAGCCGGAACATCGGGGATTTCCCCATCCCCGTCAATGACCTCGGCCCCTCGGGGGCAGGGGCCCGGAGTCGTGTGGGGCAGGGAACGAGATTGTTGTTTGAGGGAATTTCAATTTTTTGGGATTAGTAGTGTTAATAACTGCTGTGGAAACTGTGGATAACCCCGTCCCACTGCTGGAATCCGCGGTTAAGCCCTGTTCATGGACTGTGGGCGGAGCACGTTTTAAACAGGCTGTGGATGGGGATAACATTTTTGGCCGTTTCCGTGATCCACAGACACCTTAAGGGTTTTAAGCCCATTAACCGCGGTTGTCCCCTTAACTGTCCACAGGGTTATCCACACGTGCCTGTTAATAAGGTTAAGAACCGCGGGTCAGGAGTCGCGCTGCTGCTGCTTGATCCGGTTGGTCAGCTCGGTGACCTGGTTGTAGATCACACGGCGCTCAGCCATAAGCTCGCGGATCTTGCGGTCGGCGTGGATCACCGTGGTGTGGTCCCGGCCGCCGAGTTCCTGGCCGATCTTGGGCAGCGACATGTCCGTCAGCTCGCGGCACAGGTACATCGCGATCTGACGGGCCGTGACCAGCGTCCGGGTCCGTGACTTGCTGCAGAGCTCTTCCATGCTGAGCTTGAAGTACTCGGCCGTCTGCGTCAGGATCTGGCTCGAGGTGATCTCCTGCGCGCCGTCATCGGTGATGAGGTCCTTGAGGACCATCTCGGCCAGGGCAACATCCACCGGCTGGCGGTTGAGGCTGGCGAAGGCCGTGACGCGGATGAGGGCGCCTTCGAGTTCGCGGATGTTGCTGGAGATCTTGGAAGCGATGTATTCCAGGGCGTCGTCCGGAGCGGAGAGACCTTCGCTGAGGGCCTTCTTCCGGAGGATGGCGATGCGGGTTTCGAGTTCCGGCGGCTGGATGTCGGTCAGCAGGCCCCACTCGAAGCGCGACTTCATGCGGTCCTCGAAGCCGGCCAGCAGCTTGGGCGGCTGGTCGGACGTGATCACAACCTGCTTGTTGTTGTTGTGCAGGGAGTTGAAGGTGTGGAAGAACTCCTCCAGGGTCCGGTCCTTGCCGGCGAGGAACTGGATGTCATCGATCAGCAGCACATCCACGTTGCGGTACGTGGTCTTGAAGCTGGCGCCCTCATCGTCACGGATCGAGTTGATGAAGTCGTTGGTGAATTCCTCGGAGTTCACGTACCGGACGCGGATGCCGCTGTAGAGGCGCCGGGCGTAGTGGCCGATCGCGTGCAGCAGGTGGGTCTTGCCCAGTCCGGAGTCGCCGTAAATGAACAGCGGGTTGTAGGCCTTCGCGGGCGCTTCGGCCACCGCCACGGCGGCGGCATGGGCGAACCGGTTCGATGAGCCGATCACGAAGGTGTCAAAAACGTACTTGGGATTCAACCGGCCGAACTCGTGGGAAGTGCTCGGCAGCATGGGCTGCGGCTTCAGTTCCACCGACGGGTCGGCAGCGAGGGAAAGCTCGACGGCGGGTTCCGGCTCTTCGTGGACGGGCACCAGATCGGTGTCAACGTCGATGGCGCAGCGGATGTCGTCTGAGAAAACATTGCGGAGCGCGTCGTCGAGTGCGTCCTTGACCTGGGTCTGCAGCACTTCCCTGGTGAGTTCATTGGGCACGGCCACGAGGAGGGTGGAACCGATGAGGCCCTGCGCCTGGGCCAGGATGACAAAGCCGCGCTGCCTCGGGGAAACACGGTCGTCCTGCTCAAGAAGGGTCACCACGCGCCGCCAGGAACTTCCGACAGTATTGGCGTGGTTGGCTTCGTCTACTGTCATCAATCGGGTTCCTCAAAGCTTGCTTACCTGCATTACATGCAGCCGCAAGCCTGGATCCAGGGTGCTGTCCCGGCTTCATCCACAGGGTTATGCACAGTCCGTGGATAATCGGCTACTGGGCCACTCTAGGGGATGAAAAGGCCAGAAGATAGCTGGGAAGTGGCTTGTGGATAATTACACCGTTGTGGTTCGAAAAAGGGGCTTGTGACCCACTTCATCCACAGGCTGGGGACACCGGTTAGCCACAGTTGGGGAAAGGTGGCGGGCCACCTCCCGGTTTGACTCGGGGTCGCAGTTTGGCCTAACGTTGTGGAGTCCTTTGTGCCTGCTTTCTGACCCCATTTTGACCTTCCAGACGCCCAGCGTTCCGGGAAATCGGGGGAAGCAGACACATACAAAACTTAGCGTCGGCCAGTTCTTCCCCTTTTTTGATCGGGTGGGCGCACCTTTGATCCACTGGAGTAACTAACGTGAGCAAGCGGACTTTTCAGCCGAATAACCGCCGTCGGGCCAAGAAGCATGGCTTCCGCCTTCGTATGCGCACCCGTGCAGGCCGCGCCATCCTGGCCGCCCGCCGCGGCAAGGGCCGCATCGAACTGTCGGCCTAAATACTGACTCGTCGGTTATCTTTCCTTTGCGAGTTTAACGGTGCTGGCCACCAGGAACCGTCTGAGGACTTCAACCGATTTTTCAACAACTGTACGTTCCGGCGTCCGCAATGGACGCCGGAACGTAGTCTTATATACGGCAACTATCGGGGCCGATGAACCCAGCAGAATCGGGTTCATCGTTTCCAAGGGTGTCGGGAACGCTGTTGCCAGGAACCTCGTTAAGAGGAGACTTAGGGAAGCCGGTGCTGTCTCGCTGCGCGAGTACGGTACCGGGTTCGCTATTGTGGTGCGTGCCCTGCCTGCCTCGGCGACTGCCAGCTGGCAGGAACTGCTGGCGGATTACAACGCTGCCTTGGAAGTAACCATGAGGCGGCTGGGTGGCCGCCATCCAAAGTCGGCTGCATTGCGATCGAACGGAACAACACAGGAAGGGACACAGCGTGTTTGACCTGACTGGCGCCGTCGTCCCTTTCCTTAAGTCCGCTGCAGCGGCTGCCGGCAGATTCGTCTGGAACCTGCCGCGCAATATCCTCATTCTTCTGCTGATGGCCTACCGCAAGGTGATTTCGCCCTTGTACGGGCAGGTCTGCCGCTTCTTTCCTTCGTGCTCGGCCTATGCGCTGGAGGCAATCACGGTTCACGGAGCCGTCAGGGGAAGCTGGCTTGCAGCCAAGCGACTGGTGCGCTGCCACCCTTGGAACGCCGGCGGAGTGGACCATGTCCCCGCCGGCCACCGCGAATGGCCAGACAACCAGACCCCCACAATTGTTGTGCTGAACAACCCGGATAAGTACCTGGCTGCTCGGACTGATGGAGAAGGCCGCCTTGCGGCCTAACGAATAGGGATATCGCATGGACATCTTTGGAACAATCATGGCTCCGTTCAAGTGGCTGGTTTCAGTCATTATGGTCGGCTTCCATGACGGACTGAGCTTCATCGGCTTGCCGGCCGCGAACGGCTGGACATGGACGCTGTCCATCATTGGACTGGTGTTGGTCATCCGTGCCGCCCTGATCCCCGTGTTCGTCAAGCAGATCAAGGCACAGCGAGGCATGCAGTTGCTGCAACCTGACCTGAAGAAACTGCAGGACAAGTACAAGGGCAAGACCGATCAGCTGTCCCGCCAGGCCATGGCGCAGGAACAGATGGCCATGTACAAGAAGCACGGGACCAACCCGTTCTCGGCGTGCCTTCCGATGCTGATCCAGATGCCGTTCTTCTTCGCCCTGTTCCAGGTGCTCTCCGGCATCAGTACGGCCAAGGCCGGCGGCCAGGGCATCGGTGCCATGAGCGTCGAGCAGGTCAGGCAGTTCGACGAGTCCAGCATCTTTGGCGCTCCGCTCTCCGCATCCCTGCTTCACGGCAGCACCGCAGGCGGTGAGGTTGCCGTTTGGATCCTCTCGATCGTGATGATCCTGGCCATGACGGCGTCGCAGTTCATCACGCAGAAGCAGATCATGGCCAAGAACATGTCCGAAGAGGCCATGGCCAGCCCGTTTATGCGCCAGCAGAAGATGATGCTCTACATCCTTCCCCTCGTCTTCGGCGTCGGCGGAATTAACTTCCCCATCGGTGTCCTCATCTACTGGACCACCACCAACCTGTGGACCATGGGCCAGCAGTTCTTTGTCATCCGCCGCATGCCCACGCCGGGATCCCCCGCCGCGAAGGCCCTGGCCGAGCGCCGTGCCGCGAAGGGCCTGCCGGTGCTCCCCATCCTGGGAGGCAAGAAGGCCGACGCCGAGGCTGAGGCCGCTGCCGCCGCTGCGGTTTCGGAAGCCCGCAGCCAGCGCATACAGCCACAACGTAAGAACAGGAAGAAGAAGTAATGTCTGTTGAGAGCTCTGAGCACGCACTTTCCGCTGATGTCAGCGAAGACCAGGACGACGCCACCGAGGCAGTGAACGCCGGTAAGGGTACGTCTGCGAGCCGCCTTGAAGAAGAAGGCGACGTTGCGGCCGACTACCTGGAAGAACTGCTTGATATCGCCGACATCGACGGCGACATTGACATCGAGGTCCGCAACGGACGGACCTACATCTCCATCGTCACCGAGGAAGAATCGGCCGGCCTGGAGAACCTGGTGGGCAAGGACGGCGAAGTACTGGAAGCACTCCAGGAGCTGACACGTCTTTCGGTTCTTTCCGCAACGGAAAACCGGTCACGCCTGGTGCTCGACATCAACGGGTACCGCAAAGAACGCGCGGGCCACCTGCAGAAGATCGCCGAGGATGCCGTTGCGTCCGTCAAGGAAACCGGTGAGGCCGTCGCACTGGAGCCGATGAGCGCCTACGAGCGCAAGATCGTGCACGACGCCGTTGCCGATCTCGGGTTCGTAAGCGAGTCCGAGGGCGAAGGCGCCGGCCGGCACATCGTCGTCTCTGCTGACTGAACAGCCGGCTGGACTACTGATGGTGGAAATTACTGCGGCCGAGCGCCAGGCAGCGGAAAAGATCTTCGGCGATCGCCTTGGCCTGGCCGAGCGGTATGTGGAGCACCTCGCCACGTCGGGAACCGAACGTGGACTCATCGGTCCCCGGGAAGTTCCCCGGCTGTGGGGACGCCACGTCCTGAACTGTGCGGTTATTGAGAGCGAAATTGCGCACGGAAGCCACGTGGCCGACGTCGGCAGCGGAGCCGGCTTGCCGGGCCTTTGCCTGGCCATCGCCCGCCCGGATCTGGAGCTGACCCTCATTGAACCGCTGGAGCGGCGGGTCATCTGGCTGCAGGAGGTAGTTGACGATCTCGGCCTGAGCAATGTTACGGTTATGCGCACCCGGGCCGAACTGGCTGTCGGGATGGTGAAGGCGGACGTTGTGACCGCCCGGGCAGTGTCGGCGCTGAGCAATCTGGCCGGCCTGACTATTCCGCTGTTGGATGGCGACGGTGAAGTCGTAGCCATCAAGGGGCGAAGCGCCGCCGAGGAAATTGAAAAGGCCGCCAAGGTGATCCGCAAGCTTGGCGGTGTGCAGACTTCCGTAGTGACAGTGGGGCAGGATCTGCTGGAGGAACCCACCACCGTCGTTCGAATTGTAGTGAAGAAGACGCGAAAGATCGTCTAGCCAAGGCCCGTTGCCACAGGTCTTGGGGGCGTAGCGGTTAGGCTAGAGAACGGCAGCAAAAGCCGAACGAGAGTGAGTGTGTCCCAGTGACCAGTAGCGAAACCTCCACGCAGCGGATCCCCCCGTTCGTGTCCTTGGGGTCGGCGCGCGCCTTTGGTGTACCCTCGGTCGCTATGGCTTCGAATCACTTGAATTCGGTTGCGGTCCTGAACGCGTCGAAGGTTTCACGTGAAACACCGGCCACCGGCAACGTACTGGACACCTTGGACGACTCAAGCCCCATCGCCCGCGAACTTGCGCATGAGAACAAGCGCCGGGAGAGGCTCCTGGGCCGCAATCTCCCGAAGCCCGAGAAGACCCGCATCTTCACAGTCTCAAACCAAAAAGGTGGCGTGGGGAAGACCACCACCACGGTCAACATCGCAGCCGCACTGGCTGCCGCCGGGCTGAACGTCCTCGTTATCGACATCGACCCGCAGGGAAACGCTTCCACCGCGCTGGGCATCGAACATCATGCTGAAGTCGACAGCATCTACGACGTCCTGATCAATGACATGGCGCTGGAGGACGTCGTGGCTCCGTGCCCCGACATCAGCAACCTCATTTGTGCTCCTGCCACTATTCACTTGGCAGGCGCCGAAATCGAACTGGTGTCCCTCGTGGCCAGGGAGCAGCGACTCCGCCGAGCCATCGACGTTTACGCCAAGTCCCGCCAGAAAAAGGGCGAAGAACGCCTGGACTACATTTTCATCGACTGCCCGCCGAGCCTTGGCCTGCTGACGGTGAACGCATTCTGTGCTGCGGGCGAGGTCCTGATCCCCATTCAGTGCGAATATTATGCGCTGGAAGGCCTCAGCCAATTGCTGAAGAACATCGAGATGATCCAGAAGCATTTGAATGCTGATCTTGAAGTTTCCACCATTCTGCTGACCATGTATGACGGCCGGACCAACCTGGCCGCGCAGGTGGCCGCGGAGGTCCGCCAACATTTCCCGGACCAGGTGCTGGGTGCCGTTGTCCCGCGCTCTGTGCGCATTTCCGAGGCACCCAGCTATCAGCAGACGGTCATGACGTACGATCCATCCTCCAGCGGCGCCCTTTCCTATCTGGAAGCCGCAGCGGAAATCGCTGAGCGCTAGAATTTTCCAAACACTGCAACAGCCGGAGCCAGGCATAGCCGGGCTCTTCCAATGGAGGGATTTATCCATGAGCGATAAGCGACGCGGGCTCGGTCGCGGTCTTGGCGCACTCATACCAAGTTCCGCCTCCACCAACGCTGCGGGTAGCGGAACAGCGCCGTCACGCCCCGTGGACCTTTTCTTTCCGGAAGCGCGCAAGTCTGCGCCCGCAGAGGCTGATACCGCTGTTGAACCCTCGACCACCACGCCCGGCCGCTCTTCCGAATCCAAGGGTTCTGCAGCTGCCGGCACCGGAGAGACGACCGAGAAGACCGTGGACAAGCGGCGACCGGCTGCTTCCGCCTCGAAGTCCGAGCCTGCTGCGGCGACCCCGGTGAAGCCCAAGGGTGATGTGTCCGCCGAGGATGGTGCCGGATCGGAAGATGCTCCAGTAGGGGGCCTGCGTGCGGCCGGCAACGACGTCGAACTTGTTGAGGTCCCGGGTGTCCGGTTTGCCGAAATCCCCGTTGGTGATATCCACCCCAACCGTAAACAGCCCCGTACCGTCTTCGATGAGGACGATATGGCAGAGCTGATTCACTCAGTTCGGGAAATAGGCGTTCTCCAGCCAATTGTGGTGCGTACCTCAACCGAAAAAGGTGGCGAACCTTATGAACTCGTCATGGGCGAGCGCCGATGGCGGGCGGTTCAGGCCGCAGGCTTGGATACGATTCCCGCAATCGTCCGTGACACCACCGATGACGACCTGCTTCGCGACGCACTCCTGGAAAACCTGCACCGCAGTCAGCTCAACCCGCTCGAAGAGGCCGCTGCCTACCAGCAGCTCCTCGAGGACTTCGGCACAACTCATGAGCAGCTCGCTGACCGCATCGGCCGCTCGCGCCCGCAGGTGTCGAACACGCTCCGCCTGCTCAAGCTGCCACCGCTGGTACAGCGCCGCGTGGCCGCCAACATCCTCTCCGCAGGGCACGCTCGGGCACTGCTGTCATTGCCGGACGCGGCAGCCATGGAACGCCTTGCACAGAAGATTGTGGCCGAGGGCATGTCCGTGCGAGCCACGGAGGAAGCGGTGACCCTCCATCGTGAGCCTGCCGCACCGGCGAAGAACAACATTCCCCGCCCCGGTGCGCGCCACGAACGCCTGGATTATCTCGCTTCCTCACTTTCCGATCGTCTTGATACAAACGTGAAGATTTCGTTGGGCGCGCGAAAAGGTCGCGTTAGCATCGAGTTCGCCAGCGTGGAAGATCTGAACCGAATCATGGATGTGTTGGCCCCTGGGGCCGAGAACTAGGAATTCCGCACTACCGAGGGCCCGTTTCACGTGAAACGGGCCCTTTCCTTTTGCCCAGAGTGTTCCGAACTGGCCACTGCCCGGTGGAACTGTTGCTCGCTGGCGGGGCCGAGTCGGTCGATCAAGGTCGCGGCCTCTCCGTGACTGCGCAGCCAGGCAACTGATCGCATTTGTCGGCATCGCCGCCATACCGTCGCGTGCCGCGGTCTTTGCCGGTGCAGGCTGGCACCTTTGATGCGTTCCATTTTGAAGTTGCGGGAAGTGTTTCGGTGGACAGCATTTCCAAAGAACAACAAGCGCGTCTGAGTTTACGGGGTGAGCGGATGCATACGAGACCGCTACCAGGCAGGCCGTTGCCTGGTTCGTGCACGGCGCTGAGGTGCCCAAATGGGCTGCAGGGCCAATTTTTCTGTCTCCGTTGGTGTCCGAATCTGTCACTCTCTGCGTATCCAAGGCCGTTCAGCGGGCGTCGGAAACCTTACGGATCGACACAACCGCAGTCTGACCCGCACCCGATTGCCCTTCTAGTTCGGGGGCTAGGCACCTATCAGCCGCGTCGCAAAGTGCTGGCGGTCCTCCGAGTCGCCGGGACTGGTCTTCCACTTGCGGCTTTCC
The DNA here is from genome assembly GCF_002008315.2 of Arthrobacter sp. KBS0703. Taxonomy (NCBI): domain Bacteria; kingdom Bacillati; phylum Actinomycetota; class Actinomycetes; order Micrococcales; family Micrococcaceae; genus Arthrobacter; species Arthrobacter sp. KBS0703. The sequence goes on from NZ_MVDG02000001.1 coordinate 3,963,780, forward strand.
GAGCATGTTGGGGCTGCCCAGCGCATTTCGTACTCCGGGTAGCCTCGAAATGCCGCCACACTGCTCCTCGCGGGTGCAACGCGCAGCGGTCCACGTAGTCGCGACGTGGCCCTCTGTGCTTCCGCCGGCGAGGGCATAGAGGATCTCGTGGCTGCTTGCCTTGGGCGCAGACAGTGTCTACCAGCCGCGATCGTCTTCGGGGTGCGGGCCGGCTATACAGGACGTCCGGACCGGCCTCGGGAGCGGCGTGGCCGCTGGATTCCTCTGTTCGGGGCGTCGTTTGCTGCGGAGAGGCGTAATCCATGTGGCTCCCCCAGGTTGTTTCACGTGAAACGGTCCTATCCGGGTCCGAAATTCGGGCGTCCCAACTTCGTGCCAGGTAGCACCGGATCACATCGGCCCTCGCGGGGCGATTGGCTGTTCGACTCCGAAACGAACACAAAGTTTGCACCCTTCCCTCGAGGGAAGGAACGCTATCAGCGGTCTACACACGATGCCGGCGACGATCGCACGTCTATGTGGAGGCGTCGGAACGGCGGAAATGCTCATGGTCGGACCGTCTGGTTCGCGAGAGACCTCCACCGTGTCTACAGGGTGGTGGATCGCGGTGCCGTGCGCCCCGCCAGCGAACGACAGTCAGGAAGATGGCCGGGCATACACGCCAACGGACGGGCCGCCCTCGGGCCGCCATGCCTGCCTTCGGACTGCTATCGGGGGTGCAGCAGCGTCTGCTCCCGTCTCCCAGTCGTCCAGCGCTCTGGCGGCCCAGGACTCTCAACCCTGCGGAAACTTGGACGTACGAGATTGCTGCAGGAAGTCTTTCGGCTATGGAACGCCGTGAGTGCTCTAGCTTGCCGTCGCAGGATCGCAGGATCGCAGGATTGCCACAAGTCATGGGACTGCACCATCGCCAGCCGGGTGCGTTCCGTGCCGGCCGCATAGGCGCGATTCGAACCAGGACGATCTTGCTGGCGGTCCTGGAAAACCGGCAGGCCGTGAATCATCGTAAATGAACCGTCTCGTCTAAGGCGTGGGGACGGTGCCCTCCATTGCGCTGATAGCCTCCGAGGACGCCTGTCGCGACAGTCCCGGCTTCGATGCCGCGGGAGTTGTTGCGCGATCGAAGGATCCTGTCGCCGGCCCAGAGGACTCCGAGCACGGTACTGCCCGTCGAACATGGAGAGTCCCTTGGGCGCTGAGCTCGTCTGGCGGGGCGCGGCCAAAGCTGCCAACGGCGGGACGCTCAGACGGAGACCTACGGATCGACGCCCCTGTATCCATGGCGCGCATCACCGAGTTCGCACTCCCCGGCACGTGCTGCTGTTCACGGCTCTGTCCTCTGCCCGCGTGGCATACTGGGCCGCTGGCCGTCCTTGGAACCCCTCACCCGTATCAGAGGGGCCGTGTGAGTGCGGAGCGGCCACGAGGGACCGGAGGCAGAGGTTTCACGTGAAACCCTAGTAGCCGGATGGTCGCTCTGGTCATTGCCAAGCCCGATGCATCTGTAGTTCCCTCGGCGGTAGAGCACGACGGTCATCCACCATGGTGCAGGGAGCTTCAACCAGCGCACGTCGGCTCTCGCTTCCCGCAAGGACAGTGGCTTCGCCGCCCTGGATACCGACGTTTCACGTGAAACGTCCGTGCGGCCGACGCGGGCGTACCGAGAGGACTGGACGGGTCAGGCGACTACGTAGACCGACCACACCACTCGGCGCTAGTCCACAGACTCGTTGTCGGTGCGTTCACTCCCCTGCCTCTTGACGTCGTGAGTAGTGGCTCATATTTGATCTCATGATCGTCATAGCGACAGGTGGTGGCAACGCGCTCTGTCTGAAGGTGTCCATCATGGGGTTTATCGTGGAGTCCAGGAGTCCAGGAGTCCAGGAATCCAGAATTGCGGAATCCAGCTCCCGCCTCTCGGTGCGGGTCAGTTGATCGGTGTCCGGACCCGGCCTTGCAGCCATGCCCGCATTCCTCCCAGATGATCGTGTTTGGTGGGTCATCCAGGAATGACGGTGCTTCCGTAGAGACAGCATACGATCCGAAAACTTGCCGCGATGTGCGACCCTCGTTCGAAGCTGACCAGAGACGGGCCTCGCCAGGGGTCTAGCAGCGACGTCGAGAGGTCACCGTGGGGGCTGTTGGGCCAGTGGATATTGCGGTGGATATCACGGTGGATAAACCTGTGGATAACTCTGTTGGTAACGAGCCCCGCCCGGTTCGCCCGGATGGTTAGACAATTGAGCAGACTGGCGCAACGCCGAGTTCGGGTTAGGTGCCCTTTCCCGGTGTCGGCTTCGTGTTTCACGTGAAACAGGCAGGCCGCGAAATATCGAGACCGGAGACTTGCAAGATATTGAGAAATACGGCGTGAGTTTAAGCGGAATCAGTTTATTTTCCTTGGTACCAGGCGAGGCGGCGGATCGGAACAGGAAAGCGGTCCCCACGCCAGTCCCGGAACTGGCCTTCGGGTGCCCCACCCCGGCGCCGTATCGGTTTCCCTTTCCGGGTCCGACGTGACACAATGCGCGCCGGATACCATTGTGGAAAAGTCTGTGGATACTGCTGTGGATAAGACTGTGAATAATGTCATGCTGCGCCTGTGGGAAAGTTCACGACTCAGGCGTGCAGCGGGAGGCTCAGCGGTCGCCGACTACTGACTTGATCCTGTCAGTTGATGCTGCCCGCACGAGTGCATCCATCGCGAAGCCGCAAACGCACAACCGAAGATCCCGAGTGCGGAGCCGTTTCCCGTGGCGACGCCGCCGTTCGCGACGGAATCCCATGCAGGCGAATACACATGTTCTGGTCGCTATGCTCCAGTCGGGAATGCTGGCTTGTCGCCGCGTAGCGGTAGACCAAATCCGCGATGACCGTGGTCCCTCGCGCGCTGATTGGTGGAAAGGGCAGTGGATCTCCCAGGCAGTGTTGAGGCCACTGGGCACGAGTGCGTGTGGGGCTGGGCCTGTGACCTGCGAAGGACACCCAGTGTATGGACTAGGGCATGGACTGACGCCGACTATGATGCGACTGCTGAACCGGCTGACTCGTGAGCAGCTTAGCGCCGATGCCTCCTCGGATGCTGACGGGCTGCATCAATATGGAACCCGGCAGAGAAGCGACTGGGTGGACAGCAGCGGGCAGCGGGCGGCGGGCAACAGGCAGTGGGCGGGGCGTTATGTGGAGGTACGCCGGTGCGTGCCTCAGTTGTCGATGGTTGGGTGCGTCAGAGAAGACTTCCGGCCGACGGGTGGGTCTCTTTCGGTGATGTGTCCTTGATGCGCCGAGGACGGCCCGGTTAGTAGGCGCGCCGAAGACCAAGCCCCGTTCACGAGCCCGGAGAGACATCGGCAGTCCCGCACCGGAACTATTCGACACTGTCCGCGGAGACCAGAGCCCCTAGGACTCCGCTCGGGGGCACGACGCCGCCGTCCGGGTATGTACCTAGGCTTCCTGGCCTCTCTCAAGGCAGTGCTGGCAGATGGCCGGTTGGCATGTCGCCCCCGCTTCGTTCCGCTTCTTGTAGTGGGCCTGGTTCTTTTGTGGCACTGCGTGTGGCAGCTAATTCCGGGATAGTGGAATCGGCCCCTTGTGCCGCAGCGCCTATTGGTGGCAGCTGCATCTACCGGTGAGGGCCGCCCTTGCGCTGGTCGGTGCATCATGCCCGATGCCCCACCTAGCTGCAATAGCCGCCCGGCGCCTCCTAGGAGATGCTCTTAGGAGGTGCCAGCCTCCAGCTGTGAGACCGACGCCCCAACGATATGGGCCACGCCGATGGGACAGTACGGTGGCGGTCAATCGTGGTGTTCCGGTACATATGCATCCGCGCCACATGGAGTGGCTGTTGTCTTGGCTAGGCGAACGGCTCGACGTAGGGGCATGGACTTGGAGAGCCCAATTACGGAGCCGCTGCCGACTGAGCCAGTGACGCGCTCAGTTTCCCGATGATATGGCGTTGCCCGCGATGCAACCGCACGCAACAGTGGATGTAGCCCATACACTGGAGCCGCTTGTCTCATGCCTCAGCGCAGGTGCAGGCCCTCCGTCTTAGACGCTGATGTGGTCCACGAGGATCGCCACACGATCACCGTTTCACGTGAAACAGCGACCGATCGCGACCCAGGTTTTGCCCCGCTGATCCATGAGTACCGTACCGACGGGAAATCATCGACTCCGGCACCCTACCCACCGCCGGGCCACCGTTGGGGAATTAGCATGTTTCACGTGAAACAACGCGTGCCTTGTGGTGTTGCCTAACTGCCAGACTGCTGGCCCCTGGGGTCCTGTGGTGGCTCTCGCATCGCCACTTCGTATATGCGGCTCACGAATGAAGCCTCTTCGTAGCACTTTGGCCAGTTCCAGGGAGGACCATGGTGTCTCAGAAGATGATGGGTGGTCCGGTGATCTTTTCGACTGGAATGGCCAGCTCGTTTGCAGAATCTGCTTCTGAACTGTCGCCTACGTGGAGGTGACTCCATGATGGACGCCCAGGCTCCTACGCGAACTGTGCGTACCGTCGCGGGTACGAAGCGGTCGGACTAGCAAATAGGTATCCACCAGCGGGTCGAGAGCGTCGAGTCCTCCTTGCAGTCCCTTCAGCTCTGCCCTCTGAGTGGCTACCGGAAGGGGACCTGGGCCTGGCCAGCTCGCCCACTCGGCGTGCCGGATGACCGCCGGCCCAAGGGGCGGAAGTCCCGGCCTCTCCAGCTGCTTCTGAAGGAAAGTGAGGAGAAATGTCTAGGCAGGAAGCCCGGCGATTGATTTGGCGTTGGCCACCTAGGCTCCCGAACCCGGTCCACTGGGGACCAGGTAGCGGCCTCAAATGTGCTGGTCGACCGGATAGGCGTCCCTGACGGTTGTCCAATCATCTGAAATGAGTTGTATGTCATTGGTTTCCGGATTTGCTCCCATAGACCGCGGGGCCGCTCGATGGGGGCGGCCTTTTCCCGCGAGCCGCTCAGGCGCGGACCGTGCGCTTGTCGCGACTTGTGGGTCCCTCTGTGGCTGGCGCGTTCCCAATGCCAGGATCCCATTGTTGGTGTGCCTACCTGCGGGAGGAGGGGCGACGGCTGATGTGGGAGCCCGGGATTCGGTAGGGCGGGTGGTCAAAGGGAGGGGACGCCGCCGAACTGGTGTGGCCCGCATTCACCGGCTGCGGGCTCGCATGGTCGTTGCCGGTTTAAAGACGCGCCCGGTTCAAGGAATCGAACATCTTCGTTGGTAGTCGCGCAGGAGGCCCGCATGTTTCACGTGAAACATGGATTCGACAACCGCTAATTCCTCCTGCCGGCCGAATCGCGCAGGAGCGCGAAAACTACGACGCGTTCGTACGAAGTGCTGATGTTTTCGGACCTCACAATCGGTCGCTCGACGGTGGCGTGCCATGCTCGCAGATCCGGGCGATGTGCAGCCATGGCCGGTGAGAACGCCGTGGAGGAAGCTGTGCAGGAATATGCAGAGAACGTGGGGTAGTGCCTGGGGATGTCGGTGGAGCCTCTGGGGTGGCAGAGTGGAGACTCGGCACTCCGCCCGATCCTGCGCATAATTCAGCCGGCGGCGACCAGCATGGTGCTCTTTGGCACTTTCTTAGGTTAGAGTATCGAATCGCCGCCCTGGGTACGAACCACTTTGATAGGGACGAGGGACCGGCGTGCGATGTTTCACGTGAAACGAACTGCACCCACCACTGCAACCTGTGTAGGTACTCATGCATTGACGGCTATGCACGTCGGAGGCCATGAAGCAAGCCATCCCAGCCGTACCGCTGGCCAATGCTAGTGGCAGCGGACGTCTGAAGTCTATCCTGCGAAAATATAGACGATGCACAACGGATAATCGTTGCACTTGAGGGTGGATTGGGCACAAGAGAGCCGACCCGGCCCACGGGCTTACGACCGTGCGGTGCGGCAGCTGTCCGCAGAAGAAGAACGCAGCCGACAGCACCCCAACCGCAGTCCGAGCAAAGCCTGTACTGGCAGGAGATTAGTCCAAGGAAGGCCGGACACGTGGAAGGCCTCGATCGAATGACGCCCAGTGAAAATCCGCACGCCCCGAGAAAATGTGCCGGCCCCGTGACAAGTCACCGCCTGGGTCCACTTCCCCGGTTCAAACAAAAGTGGCCACCACTCCCCTGGAGTGGTGGCCACCGGTCCGTCTCCGTCTCAGCTGCCTGTCTCAGCGTCAGCCGAGCAGCGCCGTCGGCTATCCCGTTAGAGAAGTACGACGCTGTCTAGGACAGGACGTCCGCGAATTCCTTTTCGAAGAACTGCTTCGGCTTGGCGCCGATGACCGTGCTCTTCACTTGGCCGCCCTGGAACAGGTACACGGCCGGGATGGACGTGATGCCGTACTCTGCAGCGATGGCGGGGTTGTCGTCGACGTTGACCTTGACGACATTGACCTTTTCGCCATACTCCACGGAGATCTCATCCAGGATGGGGCCAAGCTTGCGGCACGGGCCGCACCATTCGGCCCAGAAATCCACGATTACCGGCTTGTCGGCGGCCAGCACGTCCGTGCTGAAGCTTGCGTCTGTTACGTCTTTTGCGTTGCTCATAACCCTTGTCTCTCTCTTCGAACGGTGGTCAGCGCCGGTCAGGCGTGAAGGTCAGCGAGGTAGTGTTCGACGTCAATCGCGGCGACACAACCTGAACCGGAAGCTGTGATGGCCTGGCGATAGGTCGGGTCCACGACGTCCCCGGCAGCGAAGACACCCTTGACGCTGGTCCGGGAGCTGCGGCCCTCAACCGCAATGGTCCCGGCGGCGGTCATTTCGAGGGTGTCCTTGACCAGTTCGGTGCGGGGGTCGTTTCCGATGGCGACGAAAACGCCGGTGACGGCCAGCTCAGATTCGGAGCCGTCGATCAGGTTCTTCAGCTTCAGGCCGGTGACCTTATCTCCGCCCAGAACGTCCTCAACCGCCGTGTTCCAGACGAAGTTGATCTTCTCGTGAGCCTGGGCGCGGTCGCCCATGATCTTGGAAGCCTTCAACGTATCCCGCCGGTGAACGACAGTGACGGACTTGGCAAATTTCGTGAGGAACAGCGCCTCCTCCATGGCAGAGTCGCCGCCGCCGATGACGGCGATGTCCTGGTCCTTGAAAAAGAAACCGTCGCAGGTTGCGCACCAGCTTACGCCGTGGCCCGACAGGCGCTTCTCGTTCGCCAGACCGAGCTCGCGATACGCCGAACCGGTGGACAGAATGATGGCGCGTGCCCGGAAGGTCTCCCCCGTGGCGATGGTGACCGTCTTGATGTCGCCGTCGAGCTCCAGGGCCGTGACGTCCTCAAACTGGATTTCCGTCCCGAAGCGGGCGGCCTGCTTTTCGAAGTTCTCCATCAGGTCCGGACCCATGATGCCTTCGGGGAAACCGGGATAGTTCTCGACGTCCGTGGTATTCATCAGCTCGCCGCCGGCCGTGACGGAACCGGCCAGAAGCAGCGGCTTCAGGTTCGCGCGTGCCGTGTACACGGCGGCGGTGTAGCCTGCCGGACCCGAGCCGACGATGATGACATCACGTACTTCTGAGGCGCTGTTTTCTGCGTTGCTCACTGAACGGTGAACCTCTTCCTTAGTCGATCCGCCAGCCTTGCGGCCGGCCACATGGCACAACTGCTTGGCGGTGCCGAATATTCCAGACGTGGTGGAGGCCCGGTGAAGACGCATTGCCTGCACGCACACACCATCACAGGACGTCCCCCAAGGTTACCGTCTCGGAGAGAGCCAAGGCCTTCCTGTTACACGAACAGCGAGGGGCGGGTGCCAGGCCTACCGAAATGCCTACTGGACCTTGATTTCGGCAAGCCGGAGGCCGTACCCGTATCGGGTCTTGGGTGCGGCGAGCTTGGGCAGGGTCTTGATGGTCACGATCACGTACTGCGCAGTGACCGGTTCAGCCAGCGGCATGGTGAGATCGGGCGAGGTGAAGCTGTTGGAGCCCACCTGCTTGGCGCCGTCGAGGGACGGGCGGTCGTTGGTGAACACGCTGATGCTTCCGCCGGACGCACCCAACTGGTTCAACGTAATGGAGGAGACCTTAGAGGGACTCTTCAGCTTGACCACGAGGGGAACACCGTCCGGAGCCAGGCCGCCCCAATCCTCCGTGGCGAACTCCATGTCCGACCAGTAGCTCGCTGCGTTGCCGTCGAAAACCTTCTTGAGATCGGCGTCGTACGTCGAGGCGAAGTCGAAGCTGCCCTGGCGGGTGATGCCCTCAATGGACGGCGGCCCAGCTGCCGGAGCAGTGCTCGGGGTCGGTGACCCGGTGCCGGACTGCGCAGCCGACGACGGCGGCACGGTTGATCCTGCCGTCGCTTCCGGTTGCGGCGCGGACTTGAAGAGGCTGCCAAGGTTGGTCACGGCAAAGATGAGTCCAACGATCAGGACCGCTGCCAGCAGTCCCCCGACAAGCCAGCGCATGGAACGGGGTTCGCGCTGCGGTTCGTCGTCGTCATCGTCGTAGTCATAGCCGGCCGCAGCGGGCACACTGCTGGTCCTTGCCACGGCGGGGAAATTGCCCGCCCGCCTGTCCGTTTCATTTTCGACGGGTTCGTCGTCGGAGTGCTGGTCCTCGGGGGCGTAGTCGTAGTCGTCGTTGGACCACAGGGACACCTTGGGGGCGTCCTGGCCCGTTTCCGAACCGACGCCGTCGCGTGAGCCGGATGCCGCTTCCGGGGAGCGATTGGTCTCGCGCTGCAGCAATGCCTGTTCCACGTTCTCACGCTGAACGGGCTGCGGAGCAGTGTTCTCGGCGGAACCGGGCTGCTGCCGTCCCTGCCCGGCAGCGGCCGCGCCAGCCGCCGCTGCGGCGACGCCTGCAGCGGCTCCGGCAGCAGGAGTCGCGGACGGGCGGGCCGGCGGAAGAGGAGGCACGACAGGGGCTTTGCGCACGGGCGCAGTGGGAGCCTGGGCCCCTGTTCCGTGTTCAGCTGTGCCCGCGGCGGTGCGGCCGGCTGCCGGGCTGGGCACACCGCCGCGATGCTGTTCAGCCTGCCGGGGCTGGTTGTCCCCGTAGTTGATGTAGCCGGCGTCGATCTCTTCGTCGTCGTCGTACGTTTCCGGTTCGTGCGAGCGGGCTTGGCCGAAGATCTCGCTGCCGAGGGTGTCCGTGAAGAACGGTTCAACGTATGGCGGGTTGGAGGAAACCACCAGGTCCAGCAGGTCCGCAGCGGACGTGTGATTGGTGATGAGGTAGGTGGTGGCGTCGCTCACACCGAGGTCGAGGATCTGCACGCTCCCGGGACGCTCGCCGGTGGCCACTTCACGGGCGCTCTGGGCTACCTGATCCGCATTGTGCGGGCCGGCCACCAGAATGCTGACCGGGCGGTTCAGCACCTGGTCGACACCGTCCAGCACCAGATCCTGGTCATGCGAGGTCAGCACTGTGGCCGTGACCTTGTAGCGGCCGCCAAGTACTGATCCGACATCGATCGGGTGGGACACGTGTTCCTCCTAGGCTGTCCGGGAATTGCGCGGGCCCGGCGAATTCTCGCCGTGGGAAAACCTCCAGCAAGCCGGCTGACCCCTGACCTGCAACTACCCTTGTTCTGTTCCGATCCTAGCCGATGCGGTGCAACGGCCGAGGGAGACAGGGCTGGACAAGTCCCCTTGCCGTTACTTTTTCTTCTTCCGCCTGTGCTTGAAATATGGGTTCTGGCCGGGTGTTCCCTGGAATGTCCGGCGTCCGGGGAGCGGGATCTGTTCCCGCAGGGCGTTCCCGCGGGCGGTGCTGGGCACGTCCTCTTCCGGCAAGTAGGAGGCGGGCTCGTCCGCGGACATGCCGTCGTGTGCTGGTTCCGGTTCCGGCTGGGGAGCCGGCCCGGCGCGGAAGGAAGCCGCATCGAATTCGCCGGAAATTCTTGGGATCAGGCCGGTGTCTGTCTCTTATACACATCTAGATGTGTATAAGAGACAGCTCCGGCCTCGGACGCCTTACAGCGGACGCGGCTGCACCGCCCGCCGAGTCCGCACCAGCGGGCCCCGCGTCAGCGGATGCCGTGGCAGCCGCCGGCGCCCGCCGCCGCGGCCCAGGCGTCCCAGCAGCGGCCGCAAAAGATCACGCAGTTCGGTGACGCGGAACAGCTTCAGCAGGAGCAGATAAACGGTCAGCATGATGGGCCCGACGACGACGATGGTCACCAGTGCGGCCGGGCGGCTGCTCCAGGCGAAGCCAACGGGACTGTAGCTGCCCAGCAGCCACAGGGCGCCTACGCCGGCCACAGCCGAACCGAGGGCGGCGTAGCCCATGCGGATGTACGAGTTGGCGATCCGGGGTCCGTCGAGATGCCCCAGGAGCCGGCGCAGGAAGAACGCGCTCACGATCACGGACAGGATGTTGCCTGCCGTGTAAAGGATGGCGATGGCAAAAATGATCTGGTTGTACGGCAGGAACTGGATGAAAAATGCCGCCACAACATTGACCAGCGCGAGGACCAGCTGGATGTAGAACGGAGTCCGGGCATCCTCGTTCGCGTAGAAGACACGGGACATCATGAAGTTCGCGCTCATGAACGGCGTGCTCAGCGCCAGGATGGTGAGGGTCTGCGCCAGCAGGACACCGTCGGTGGAGTGTCCGCCGGAGAAAAACATGCCCAGCGGACCCGCCAGGGCGAACAGCGCCAAGGCCCCGAAAACGGTCGCCACGGCCATGGTCCGCAGGCCGTGCGACAGGGCATCGCGCAGTTCGTCGCGGTTCCCGTCCTGGGAGGCCCGGGTCATGCGGTTGAACAGCACGGTGGCCAGGGAGAGCGCGATGATCGAGTGCGGCAGCAGGTACAGCTGGCTGGCCACCTCGAGCACGGCGTTGCCGGGCAGCATCGCGGCGCCACCGTTGTCCCCCGCCTTCTGGAGCCGGAGCCGCTCGGTACCGGGAATGGTGGCGATGCGCATGACGTAAAGGAACGCCAACTGCCCGACGGCGGCCGTCAGGAGCGTCCAGACGCTTAGTCTTGCGGCGTGGCCGAGCCCCACTCCGCGCCAGCCGAACCGTGGGCGGAGCCCCAGCTTCAGCCGGAACACCGGGACCAGCAGGATGGCGGTCTGGGCAATCACGCCGATCGTGGAGAACCCGGCGACGAAGAACGTTTGGGAGTCGCCCCAGTTGTCCAGCGAATGCGTATTGGTCACGTTGGCGCCGAAAATCCAGATGAACATGCCGAGGCCGGCGATGGCCACGATGTTGTTCATTATGGGCGCCCACATGGCGGGCCCAAAGGCGCCATTGGCATTGAGGACCTGGGTCAGCAGGGCATACAGGCCGTAGAAGAAGATCTGCGGCAGGCACCAGAAGGCGAAGGCAACGGCCAGCGACTTCTGCTGCGGCGAGTAGCCCTGGGTGGTCAGCTCGATGACCGAGGGGGCCAGCAGCGTGACCAGCAGCGTCAGGGACAACAGCACAAGGGCGGCCAGCGTGAGCAGCCTGCTGATGTAGTCCGCTCCCCTGTCAGGAGCCTTGCTGGCTTTGATGATCTGCGGGACCAGCACAGCGTTGAACACGCCGCCGGCAACGAGTAGGAAGATCAGGTTAGGCAGGTTGTTGGCGTTGATGAACGTGTCATTGACCGTGGAGCCCAGGCCGAGGGCGGCACCGAGCATCCACGTCTTGCCGAACCCCAGGATCCGGGAGACCAGGGTGCCGGCGGCCATGACGGCGCTGGAGCGGGCCTCGCCGGACTGCGCCGCTCCGGACTCGCCGGAGGGCACCACACCGGAGGGTGTTTCGCCCTGCCGCGCGGAATGCTCGGAAGATGGATTGGCTGCTGACATCGTCTTCATCGTCTCACCCGCGTACGCCGAACGCCGTAATCTTCGGGGCGCCGGTACGTGGCCTTGGCCGTTCAGAGGTGCTCGGGCAGGACTTCGCGGGCGAGGTCCGCGATGCGGCGCTCGTTGGGGAAGGAGAGTTTGCGGGCAAGCTCGTGAATGGGAATCCAGGCAACATCCACCGCTTCTTTGTCAGGATCGTTCTCGATGGTGAGCTCGCCGCCCGTCGCCTGCAACAGGTAGTGGTGCACGGTCTTGTGCACGCGGTGCCCGCTGACGGTGAACCAGTAATCGATGCTTCCCAGCGGGGCCAGGATCTTGCCGTCGATGCCGGTCTCTTCGGCGATCTCGCGGACAGCAGCTTCCTCGTTGTTTTCCCGGCCTTCGGGATGCCCCTTCGGCAGGCACCATTCAAGGCGTCCGCCCCTATTAAGGCGGGCGATGATCGCCACCCTCAATTCGCCGTCGGACGTGTCCACCACGACGCCACCGGCGGAGATTTCCTCAACGGTGGGAAGGGAGGCCGGCGCCGAGTGCGGGGCGGGCGCGACGTGGGCACCTATTGCCGACGGCAACGGTGGGTTCGTCCTCCTGCCGGGAGCGCTCGGTACGGGATGGGCCATGAAGTCCACTCTAACGACTCTTGCCCCTTGGTGATGACCGGAACATGACTTCCAAGTGGACTGCATGTGACGGACTTTCCCGCCGACGTCCCTCAATGACCGCCATTTGGTGTGGTTGGGGATGGTTTTCTGACAAGCTTAAGTAACTATGGCGCACGCACATCAAAAGACTGATCTCCACACCGTCGACTTCCAGGTGGACCCGGTGGTCCTGGAGCTCGGGCAGCGGTTCGTGGACGCCGGCCATGAGCTGTCACTCGTCGGCGGACCCGTCCGCGACCTCTTCCTGGGCCGCACGTCCCCGGACCTTGATTTCACCACCGACGCCACCCCGGACCAGACTGTCGCGCTAATCAAGAAATGGGCGGACAACTTCTGGGAGATCGGGCGCGCCTTCGGAACGATCGGCATGCGCAAGGCCGGCTTCCAGATCGAGATCACCACCTACCGCGCCGAGGCCTACGATCCGGAGTCCCGCAAGCCCGTAGTCGCCTTCGGGTCCTCGCTCACCGATGACCTGCTGCGCCGCGACTTTACGATCAACGCCATGGCGCTGCGGTTGCCGTCGATGGAGCTCATCGATCCCTTCGGCGGCGTCCGCGACCTCCACGCCTCGGTGCTGGCCACGCCCGGCGCCCCCGAGGCGTCCTTTTCCGACGATCCCCTGCGCATGATGCGCGCTGCACGCTTCGCCTCCCAGTTGGGCGTGGCCGTTCATGACGACGTCCGGGTTGCCATGACCCAGATGGCGGAACGCATCAGCATCATTTCCTCCGAGCGGGTGCGCGAAGAACTCGTCAAGCTCATCTGCGGCAGGCACCCGCGCGTGGGCGTCGACCTGCTGGTGGACACCGGCCTGGCCGAGTTCGTGCTCCCCGAGGTGTCCGCGCTGCGCCTTGAATCCGACGAACACCACCGCCACAAGGACGTGTACCAGCACTCCCTCCAGGTACTGGAGCAGGCGGCATCCCTTGAGACGGACGACGACGGCGCGGTGCCCGGCCCGGACTTCATCCTGCGGTTCGCCGCATTGATGCACGACGTCGGCAAGCCGGCTACGCGCCGTTTCGAACCGGGCGGCGCCGTGAGCTTCCGGCATCACGACATGGTGGGGGCCAAACTCACTGCGAAGCGGATGAAGACCCTCCGCTTCGACAATGACACCATCAAGGCGGTCGCACGCCTCGTGGAACTCCATATGCGCTTCTACGGCTATGGCGAGGCCGGCTGGACCGACTCTGCCGTCCGCCGCTACATCACCGACGCCGGCCCCCTGCTGGAGCGCCTGCACCGCCTGACCCGGTCGGACGTCACCACGCGCAACCAGCGCAAGGCCGAGCGGCTGTCCTTCGCCTACGACGATCTCGAAGCACGGATCGAGGCGCTGCGCGAGCAGGAATCCCTGGAAGCTGTACGGCCGGACCTGAACGGCGCCCAGATCATGGCCCTGCTGGGGCTCAAGCCCGGACCTGTTGTGGGAAGGGCGTACAAGTACCTGCTGGAGGAACGGATGGAGCACGGCCCGCTGGATGCGGCAGTCGCCGAGTCCCGGCTGCGCGCCTGGTGGGCCCAGCAGCCCGAATCAGCCCCCGAAGCACCGGAGCCCGCCGCTCCGAGCGCTACGGCGCCGGACCCCGCCAAGTCTCCCGCCGCCGTCGAACCTTTCCCAACCGAGGAGTCCTAAGTGAACGCCGCCAACATCGCCCGTCCCCAGCTCTGGATACTGCGGCACGGTGAAACCGAATGGTCCAAGAGCGGCCAGTACACCGGGCTGACTGACCTTCCCCTGACGGTGGAGGGCGAGCAGCAGGCAGTCGAGGCACGGAAGATTCTGGACAGCGTGGACTTCGACCTCGTGCTGACGTCACCGCTGCGCCGTGCACGCCGTACCGCGGAACTCGCCGGCTTCCCCGATGCCGTCCACGAGCCGCTGGCCGTCGAATGGGACTACGGCGACTACGAAGGCATCAGCTCAGACCTGATCCGGAAGGACAACCCGGAGTACCTGATTTGGACGCACGGCGTTCCGAACGGCGAGAAGCTGAGCGACGTGGCGGCCCGGGCCGACAAAATCGTGGCGCGCGTCCTGGAGTCCGGCCTGGACAATGTCCTGATCGTGGCCCACGGCCACTTCTCGAGGATCCTCACCGCACGGTGGCTTGAACTCGCCCCGGAGGAGGGCAGGCACTTCATTCTTGGCACCGCGAAAGTGTGCACACTCGGTTGGGACAAACGGACGCCTGCCATTGTCCGCTGGGGCCTCTAAGAAATAGATTCCTGATGAATCTCCAATTCGTTTAGGAATTAAGTAGTCAAGGACGCCATTCTTGGTGTAATTTTATTTCTGATCCCAGTGCGGCTTGCCAGGGTCACGGCGCGCGTTGTCCGGCCAGTCAGCTGGTGCAACGGCAGAGCAGAAAAGGAGGTTGGGAAAATGATTACTTTGACTAGCGGATGGAAGTTGACCATCACCGCGTTCCCGGCCTTCGTTGCTGGACCGCGCCCTCTTCACGGACCCGCCCACTCCTGATCCTCACGCTCCTGGTGCCTGCACCAGGGAGGCGCTAGCAGGAACCTAATCCCCCTTCCTGGGGATTTCCGGGCCACGGCGGTCTGATGTAGCGGAACCCCGCGGTTGCGCAGCACCCCCATAATTCGGAACCCTGCTTCTTGTTGGGATCTGCGGCGTTACCGCTTCGGGGGCCATTTACCGCTTTTGCGGAATTCTCTTTCAATGCACCGGGCATTCCTGTGCCCATTCCTGGCCATTCTTTGAAGAATTCAAGTGGCCTTAATTGCCATGCCCGAATTTACCGATCCCTGTCCATCGGTAAACCCGCCTCATTTCAGCCCGAAGCCCAAGGATCCGACATGACACCCAGCAGTACCACCGTCGTCGTCGCCGCCGACGCCGCCAGCCGCCCCACCAGCCCAGAACGAAAGGAGGTGAACGCCATGCTCCGCAGGCTCAAGGAAGTACTTTCCCTCCGGAACTCAGGACTGAACCAGCAGCCCCGGTTCAACGACCGGCTGCTAGACCAGAACCGGGAAGACGTCTACGTATTAATGCACCAGCAAATGAGCAGCATGCGCTGACGCCGCGTCCACCAATTTCCTGCCCAGCAAGGAGGAACTGATGGATTGCTTTGGCCATCACGCTCCGCAGGGAGCCCGCGCGGCTACGCGCGGGCTCTCGCCGCGTTTACGGGCATTTGTAGGATACGAGAAGCAGCCGCTCGGAGAGGCGCCGTTCGCCTTCCTTGCAGCCTGCGGCCGCGAACACGGATAGGTCCGCGTGGTCATCTCCCCCGGCGCCCACGAACCAAACCTGGCCACGGCCGACCAACTGCTGCCGGGACACCGGAACGTTGGTTCCCCAGAGCGTGCCGGATGCCGCCGGGGTCGAATCCAGCGAAAGATCGCGCACGTCCGCGAACGCTTCCGGATACGCCAGGGCGGCGTCCCTTTGCTCCGGCCGTTGGTACACGACGCTGGCGGGATGCCCGGACTCCGCCGCAATGATCGCGGCGATGTGCCGCTCGGTGTCACCGGGCTCATTGATGAAGCTCTTCAGTGTCGCCTGCGGCACGAGGCTCGCTCCAATGACCACGGCCGCTGTGATGGGGAGCAGCCGGATGCGGCGCTGCCGCAGTTTGTCCAGCTGGCGCAGCCTTTCCAGTCCGAGGCCGACAAGCAGAGCAAACGCCGGCGCCGTGAAGGTCAGGTACCGGGCCACATAGACGGGTTGGGCGAGGACGCTGATGACAAGAAGCCCGCCCATGGGGATGACAACGCCGCTCAGGCAAACCACGGCCAAGGTGCGCAGATCCGCGGACCTCGCGGCGTATGCCACCCCGACCGCAATGAGGGCCAGCTGCGTAATGGCCAGAACGACGACGACCGCCAACACCCACTGCGGCGGCAGGTTTCCTGTGGGCCTGTCGTCGCCGTAGAAATACTGCTTGACGGCAGCGACGGTGAGGTTCTGGATCAGGGAACGGTCCTGAATCCACGCCACCTGCGCCGTCTGTTTCATGGCTGCCAACAGGAACGGCAGAACCACCGCCGCCGCGATCCCCGAGGTAAGGAGCGTGGCGAGAACGCGCCTCCGCAACACCAGGGCTGCGACAGCATGGGCAACGATAGCCAGGGCGAAAAACATGAAGACGAAGACGCCGAGCGAGGCGCACGCTCCGTAGAGGACCCAGTCGAGGACGCGGTTGGACTCCCAGGCGCGTACCAGCAGCAGGGTCAGACAGACGGCAATCAACGCAGAGACGGCGTATTGCCGGGCTTCCGTGCCGGCCCACACCATGCGCGGAAGTACCGCGAGCACGAGTCCGGCCGCGATGCCGATGGCGTTCGAACCGACCCTTCGGCCGATGAGTACAGTGCCACCGCAGGCCAAACCGGCAGCCATCGCCGACGGAACACGGAGCGCAACCTCGGAAGTTCCGAAGACGGACGTCCACAGATGCATGAAGAAGTAGTAGGCCCCATGAACGGCGTCCACCGATTGCAGCAGCGTCCACAGTTCGGCCGGTGACCGGTCAGCGGCCGAGATGGTTGCGATTTCGTCATTCCAGAACGACGGAATCCACGATCCGGTGAAGGCAACCAGGAACCCCAGGACCGCGATGGATGCCGGTGCGATTTTGGGATTTAGCGACCCGGAAGATTGCCGCCCGCGCCGTGGAAGGTCGCGAAAGATTTGGCGTGAAATGACGAGTCCCCCTGTGAGCAAGCCGGTGCGTTGAGCCTATACGGGCGCTGTTCAAGTCCATAACCGGTTCCGCCGGCTTGGTGCGTCAGGGTGCCCGGCACGTCCACCGGTAAGCTCAAACACATGCAGGAGACACAGACGCCGCCCCATCGAAAGCGGGCGCGCCTCGTCGTGCCGAGCCGTAGCGACCGGTTCCTCAGGAACTTCACCGAACTGATCGGCGGGCCCATGGGCCACCGATCTGCCCCCGGAATAGTCTCCCCCGGTTTCTTCACGGTGGAGCGCGTGCTCATCATCCTCACCGTCCTGGCCGCCCTGCTGGGAATCGTCATCAAGGACTACTGCCGGGTGAACGGATGGGAGACGCCGTCCCAGTTCTACTCCACGTGCTATTCCGACTTTCCGGAACTGTTCCGCAACCGCGGGATCGGCGATGGGGCGTTCCCCTTCGTTACTCCGGGGACGTTGTTTGAATACCCCGTGCTAATGGGGATCATCGCCGGGATCACGGCCCTGCTGGTCCCGGGCCAGGGCGTCACCGATGCCCGGATCCTCGGATACTTCGACGTCAATGCCACCCTGATCACTGCTGTCTGGATCGTCACGGTCCTGGCAACCGCGCGGATGACCCGGAAGCGTCCCTGGGATGCGGCGATGGTGGCACTGGCGCCGGGAATCGTCCTCGCCGGCGTGATCAATTGGGACATGTGGGCCGTGGCCCTGCTGGCACTCGGCATGTATTTCTTTTCAAGGGAGCGGCTGGTCCTCGCCGGGATCCTGATCGGCTTGGGGACGGCCACGAAGCTCTATCCCGTCCTCGTCTTCGGCGCGATCTTCCTGTTGGCCCTGCGTACCGGAAAAATCCGCGCCTTCCTGGTCACGGCAGCGGCCGCCGCCGTTGCCTGGCTGGCTGTGAACCTGCCCGTTGCGGTACGGGACCCCGCCGGCTGGGAGTATTTTTTCGAGTTCACCCAGGAGCGCCCCGCCGGGTTCAGCTCGCCGTGGTTCGCCTACAACCTGGTGGCTGAGCGCGTCCGGTGGACGCCCCTGACACCCGAAGCGATCAACACGCTGGCCCTGAACGTATTCCTTGTGGCTTGCGTCCTCATTGCTGTCCTGGCCCTGGCCGCCCCCCGGCGCCCGCGCCTGGCGCAGCTGGCCTTCCTGATCGTTGCGGCTTTCATCCTGACCAACAAGGTGTACTCCCCGCAGTTCGTGATCTGGCTGGTCCCCCTGCTGGCGCTTGCGCGGCCGAAGTGGCGCGACTTCCTGATCTGGCAGGGCATCGAAGGGCTGCACTGGGCTGCGATCTGGATGTATCTTGGCCAAGTGACCAGCGGTGGCGTTTCACAGCACAACATCGACATGCCCTACTACGTCCTGGCCGTGGCGGCACATATGCTCGCTACTGCATATTTAATGGCGCGCGTTGCCTGGGACATCTGGGACCCGCGTTACGATCCCATCCGCCGGCACTTCATGGACGATCCGCACGGCGGGCCGTTCAACAATGCTTCAGACTGGATCCGGGTGGATCTGGTGCGCCCGTCGGCGTCCCTGGTGCCCTGGCGGGCAGGCCTCCGCGATGGCTGACGTCGCCGTTGTCGGCTCTGGCCCCAACGGGCTCGCCGCAGCCGTGGTGATGGCCAGGGCGGGGCTCAAGGTGCACGTCCATGAGGCAGCCCAGGACATTGGCGGCGGAACCCGGACCTCCGAAGTCATTGAGGAGGGCCACTGGCATGACGTGTGTTCGGCCGTTCATCCCATGGCACTGGCCTCGCCGTTTTTCCGGGCCTTCGAGCTGCAGCGCCGGATCGAACTAAAGCTTCCCGCCGTACAGTTCGGTTCGCCGCTGGACCGCGGCCGGTCAGCACTGGCATACCGGTCCCTGGACCGGACGGCTGACGAACTGGGGCGTGACGGCCATGCCTACCGGAGGCTCATTGCTCCTCTCGTGCAGCACCTCGACGGCATCGTGGAAACAGCGTCGGATCAGCTCCTGCGGGCTCCAAGTCATCCGCTGGCCGCCGCGATCATGGGCCTCCGAACGCTGGAACAGGGCTCCCCGCTGTGGAATTTCCGATTTCGGGAAGACCGGGCACCGGCCCTGCTCACAGGCGTGGCCGCCCACGCCGTGTCCCGGCTGCCTTCTCCCGCGTCGGCCGGCGCGGGCCTCCTGCTCAATTCGCTGGCCCATGCCCAGGGCTGGCCCATACCCGTGGGCGGGTCGTCGGCGATTGCGGCTGCCTTGGCCGCGGACATCGAGGCTCACGGGGGCGTGATTGAAACGGATTCCTTGGTTTCAACGCTCTCGGAGCTGGAGCCCGCCAAGGCCGTCCTGTTGGACGTGGCGCCGCCTGCCCTGGCGCGCATCGCCGGGGCGCGGCTGCCGGCGGGATACCTTCGCTCGCTGGAGGATTTCCGCTTCGGCAATGGCGCGTGCAAGGTGGACTTCATCCTCTCCGGGCCGGTGCCGTGGGCCGGGCCCGGCCTGGATGATGCCGGCACGGTCCACGTCGGTGGCACGCGTGCGGAGATAGCCCAGGCCGAGGCGGACGTTGCCCAGGGGAAGCACCCGGAACGGCCGTATGTCCTGGTGTCGCAGCCGTCCCTGGTCGATTCCGGCAGGGCGCCGGCTGGCCGGCACATCCTGTGGAGCTACTGCCACGTTCCGGCCGGGTCCACCGTGGACATGGGGCAAGCGGTCATGGACCAGCTGGAACGCTTCGCACCCGGATTCCGGGACGTCGTGGTCAGATACAAGGTGACAACGGCGGCGGAGCTGGCGGCCTACAACCAAAACTACGTCGGCGGGGACTTCAGCGCCGGGCTGCTGGACATCCGCGGGCTGCTGCAGCGCCCGGTGGCTTCCCCCGTCCCGTGGCGCACACCTGCCCGCGGCGTTTACCTGTGTTCGTCCTCCACGCCCCCCGGGCCAGGCGTGACGGGCATGCCCGGCTTCCACGCGGCGAAGTATGCACTAAGGGACATATTCGGACTGGCTATGCCGCGTTTGGGCCTCTGAGCCGCCGCCCGTCCGCGTTCGCGCCCGGGGCGGGTCGTGTGACCGGCACTGGCCCCGGAAAGGGGCATAATAGCGCGGTGGGGAACTCTAAAAAACTTTCACTTGCCCTTATTGGTCTCATTTTCGGCGCCTCCCTGGTGGCGTGCGACGACGGCCGCGGCGGAGCCGACGCCGCGGCCAAGCAGCTTGCCTCGGCGGTGGCAGGGCTGGACCTCCGTCCCGTGGCGTTCGACGGCCGTGATTCCGGGGTTGCGAACGACCAGCTGCAGCAGGTCTTCAAGGCCCTCGCGCCTGAGAAGCCGTCCGTGGAAGCCGGGCAGCTGCAGCTCGACGGCGACACGGCCCGCGTTCCGCTCAACTACAGCTGGAAGATCGCAACCGGCGAGTGGAAGTACACCGTTTCCGCTGACCTCCGGAAATCGGGAGATAAGTGGCTGACAGTCTGGTCTCCCGGCATGCTGGTGCCCGACCTTGCCGAGGGCGAGATCCTGAGCAAGGCCACGCAGACCCCGCAGCGCGCCGATATTCTGGGCGCGCAGGACACCCAGCTGGTCACCTATCGTCCCGTGGTCAACGTCGGCATCGACAAGCCGCAGCTTGGCACGGCCGATGCCGCCGATGCCGCCACCAAGCTGGCCAAGCTGGTGGGCGTTGATCCGGCCGCCTACGTGCAGCAGGTAGAGGCGTCCGGAGCAGAGGCCTTCGTTCCGGCCATCACCCTCCGGGATACCAGCGGCCGCACCGTTACTGATGCGCAGATCGAAGCCATTCCGGGCGGCCGGGCCATCAAGGACAAGTTGCCCCTCGCTCCCACGCGGAACTTTGCCCGCGCCGTGCTCGGCACCGTGGGCGAGGCCAGCGCGGAGCAGATCGAAAAGTCCGACGGCGCCCTGACCGCCGGCGACGTCACCGGGACCGGCGGCCTGCAGCAGCAGTACGACGCCCAGCTCCGGGGCAAGGACGGCATTGCGGTCCGGGTGCAGCGCGCGGACCTCACCAAAGAAGAAATCCAGGCCGCCCAGACGGATCCGAGGCGGACGGTGTTCGAGATCCAGGCCACCGCGGGCACGCCGCTGAAGACCACGCTCGACCTCAAGCTGCAGCAACTCGCCGAGGACACCCTCGCCGACATCAAGCCTGCCTCCGCGATCGTGGCGCTCCGGCCGTCCACCGGAGCCGTGCTGGCCGCGGCTTCGGGACCCGGAAGCAACGGCTACAACACCGCCATGCTGGGCCAGTACGCGCCGGGGTCCACGTTCAAGGTGGTGGATTCGCTGGCCATGCTCCGCAACGGGTTCACCCCGGATTCAAAGGTGGAATGCACGCCCACCCTCACCGTGGACGGGCGGAAGTTCAAGAACGCGGAGGGCTATCCCGCCGATTCGCTCGGTTCCGTCACCCTGCGTGATGCGTTTGCGCACTCCTGCAATACGGCCTTCATCTCGGTGCGGGAAAAGGTGTCGCAGGCGCAGCTCGAGTCGGCAGCGACGTCGCTCGGAGTGGCCGTTGAGGCGCCGAAGCTGGGTGCGGAGGCCTTCCTTGGCTCCGTCCCGGGCGAGGCCGAGGGCACCGACCACGCCGCGGCCATGATCGGGCAGGGAAGGGTCCTGATGTCGCCGCTCGCCGCGGCCATCATGGCCGGATCCGTCGCGAAGGGCTCGCCGGTCTCGCCCTGTCTCTTATACACATCTAGATGTGTATAAGAGACAGCCCCGGGCGCGTCACCCGCGGCAAGCGGTGCGGCGGGCACGCAGCCCGCGGAAGGTGCGTCGCCGTCGTCGACCGTCACCGCCGAAGCACCGGCCAAGTCCGCCGAGACGCCCATCACCAAGGCGGAGGCCGCCTCGCTGGCCGACATGATGCGCGCAGTGGTGACGTCCGGCCACGCCGGCTTCCTGGCCGAGGTGCCGGGCGAGCCTGTGGGGGCCAAGACCGGCACCGCGGAGTTCGGAAATGCCAACCCGCCCAAGACCCACGCCTGGATCATCGCCGTGCACGGCGATCTGGCTGTGGCCGTCTTCGTGGAAGACGGCGGCCTCGGCGCCACAACGTCCGGGCCGCTCCTGAAGAAGTTCCTGACAGCTGCCGGCTGACGGAGCGTTTTGGGCCCCGGCTGACCGGGCGGGCGGGGCCCGGGCAGGCGCCGTGGGAAGATGGACGGCGTGGCCCATATTGACGTTTCCGGCATTGACTACTTCCTCTCCGACGGCACCCAGCTGCTGAACGGGGTGACATTCAAAGTCCCGGACGGCACCAAGACGGCGCTCATCGGGCCCAACGGCACCGGCAAGACCACGCTGTTCCGGATCATCGCCGGCGACCTCACGCCTGACGAGGGTGTCATTGGCCGCTCCGGGAACATGGGCATCATGCGCCAGTTCGTCGGCCAGGTGCGGGACGATTCCACCGTCAAGGACCTCCTGGTGTCCGCCGCCCCTCCCGGGCTTGCCGCCGCCGCCCGCGCCGTCGACGACGCGGAACTCGCCATGATGGAGCACGACGACGAACCCACCCAGATGGCCTACGCCCAGGCGATCGTGGACTGGGGAGATGCCGGCGGCTACGACGTTGAGACGGTCTGGGACGAAGTCTGCATGGCCGCGCTGGGACTGCCGTTTGACCGCGCGCAGCACCGCCCGGCGTCGAGCCTTTCCGGCGGCGAGCAGAAGCGCCTGGTGCTGGAGGCACTCTTCGCCGGCCCCGACGAGCTGCTCCTGCTGGACGAACCGGACAACTACCTGGACGTCCCGGGCAAGCGCTGGCTGGAAGGCAAGCTCAACGAGTCAAAGAAGACTGTCTTCTTCATCAGCCACGACCGCGAGCTCCTGAACAACGCCGCGGGCCGCATCGTCACCCTCGAGCCGGGCATCAACGGAGCCGGCGCCTGGGTCCACGGCGGCGGCTTCGGCTCCTACGTGGAGGCCCGGGCGGACCGCAACGCCCGCTTCGAGGAGCTGCGCAAACGCTGGGACGAGGAGCACGTGAAGCTCAAGGAACTCGTCAACATGTACAAGAACAAGGCGGCGTTCCGTTCCGACATGGCCAACCGGTACCACGCCGCCCAGACCCGCCTGGCCAAGTTCCTGGAAATCGGGCCCCCGGAGGCGCTGCCCATCGAGCAGAACGTGCGGATGAGGCTCAAGGGCGGCCGCACGGCCAAGCGCGCCGTGGTGGCGGAAAAGCTTGAGCTGACCGGCCTGATGAAGCCGTTCTCCACCGAAATCTGGTTCGGCGACCGCGTGGGCGTGCTGGGTTCCAACGGCTCCGGGAAGTCCCACTTCCTGCGCCTGCTCGCCACCGGAGGCACCGATCCGGAACGCGAGCACCTGCCGGTGTCCGACGTCGAAATCGCCGAAGTGCCGCACGAGGGGACCGTGAAACTCGGCGCCCGTATCCGCCCCGGCTTCTTTGCCCAGACCCACGTCCGCCCGGACCTGCTGAACCGTACCCTGCTGGATATCCTGCACCGCGGCGACGAGCACCGCTCCGGCCTGGGCCGCGAGGCCGCGGCTGGTGCGCTGGACGGCTACGGGCTCGCGGGGCAGTCGGAGCAGAAGTACGAATCCCTGTCCGGCGGCCAGCAGGCCCGCTTCCAGATCCTGCTGCTGCAGCTGTCCGGAGCCACCCTGCTGCTCCTGGACGAGCCGACCGACAACCTGGACCTGCACTCGGCCGAGGCGCTGGAGCGGGCGATTGACCACTTTGAGGGAACCGTCCTGGCGGTGACGCACGACCGCTGGTTTGCCCGGACCTTCGACCGCTTCCTGGTGTTTGGCTCCGACGGCAGGGTGTACGAGTCCGCCGAGCCGGTCTGGGACGAGAAGCGCGTGGAACGCGCCCGGTAAACCGGGCGCTGCGGCCCCGCCGGCGGGGCATCGATAGAGTTGTCGGATGACGTCCACCCAGCAGCTCGCCGACCGCCAGGTATCCGCCGCAGCGGTGGCAACCTTCATCATTTTCGGCGCGAACGGCCTCGTGTTTGCCAGCTGGGCCGCCCGGATTCCGGCTGTCACGGAGATCCTGCACATATCCTCCGGCCAGATGGGGACGCTCCTGCTGTGCACTGCAGTGGGTTCACTGATCGCCCTGCCCACCGCCGGTCTGGTGATCAACCGTATCGGCACCGCCAACAGCGTCCGTGCGGGCGGTTTCCTGGCCGCGCTGGCTGGGGTGGGTATCGCGGTATCGCTGCTCGCGGAGTCCGTTCCGGGCACGGCGGTGGCCCTTTTCTTTTTCGGCATGGGCGTCGGGCTGTGGGATGTGTCCCAGAACGTTGAAGGGGCCGACGTCGAGCACAGGCTCCGCCGGACCGTCATGCCCAAGTTCCATGCGGCGTTCAGCGGCGGGGCCTTTGTGGGTGCGCTCATCGGGGCCGGACTGTCCGGCATCGGCGTGGGTCTGCCCCAGCACCTGCTGGTCATCGCCGCCGCCGTGGCCGTGCTGACCTTCGTCACGCCCCGGTACTTCCTGCCGCATGCCATTCCCGACCAGCCTGCCGACGGTGAGCCCAAGCCCGCCCGCGGCCCGTCCGCCTGGCGCGACGGCCGCACGCTCCTGATCGGCGTAGTGGTGCTTGGCGCGACGCTGACCGAAGGCGCAGGCAATGACTGGATCGCCAAGGCGGCGGTGGACGGACTCGGAACCTCCGAATCCACCGGTGCCCTGCTCTTCGCACTGTTTGTCCTGGCCATGACCGCGATGCGCTTCTTTGGCGGCACGTCCATCGACAGGTACGGGCGGGTGGCCGTGCTGCGTGCCAGCATGGCCGCAGCCGCGGCCGGTCTGGGCCTGTTCGTCTTCGCGGGCAACATCTGGCTGGCGGCCGTCGGAGCGGCGCTGTGGGGAGTGGGGGCCGCCCTCGCGTTCCCGATGGGAATGTCCGCCGCGGCCGACGACCCCAAGCACGCGGCCGCAAGGGTCTCGGTGGTCTCCACCATCGGCTACGTGGCGTTCCTGGCCGGGCCCCCGCTGCTCGGCTACCTTGGCGACCTCACGGGGATCCACCTGGCACTCCTCGCGATCGGGGTGCCCATCCTGGTTGCCCTGCTGCTTGCCGGCGCCGCCAAGCCGCTGTCCGCCAGGCGGTGACGCGGCCGGCGGTGACCCGCCGATAGCGGGTTCGGACCGCACGCCTCCCCTCCGGCAGCCACTGAACCTCCGTGCCCGGCGGGCTACCCGGCGGTAGGGTGGGGCAATGCGAAGAATGCTGCGAAGGGGACCCGGCTGGGTGGCCGGACTGGACCGAACGCTGATGCGGGCGGTGTCGGCCTTTCCCGGCGGGCACCACGACACCTTCTTCCGCAGGCTCTCCGCCGCAGCCAACAATGGCAAGCTCTGGTTCGGCGTAGCCGCCGTGGCAGCTGCTATTCCCGGACGCACCAGGCGCGCCGCGGTTCATGGCCTGCTAGCCCAGGGCGTTGCCTCCGCCGTGACCAACCTCGTTTTCAAAACCGTGCTGCCCCGCAGGAGGCCGCTGCCGGAGCACCTGCCCGTGTTCCGCTTTGTGAACCCGCAGCCCACCAGTTCATCGATGCCGTCCGGCCATTCAGCCTCGGCCATTGCCTTCGCCCTCGGCGCGGGCTTCGTGCAGCCGGTCCTGGGTGCGGCGGTGGCGCCGGTGGCGGCCGGAGTTGCCTACTCCAGGGTGCATACCGGCGCGCACTGGCCGTCCGATGTCCTCTTCGGTTCGGCGATTGGAGCAGCGTCAGCCTTCGTGACGAGGAAATGGTGGCCCGTCCGGCCGCCGTTTCCACCCACGACGCGCTGCGAGGTGGAGGCGGCGGCAGTCCCCCGCGGCGAAGGCCTCAGTATCGCCGTGAACACACTGGGCGGGTCGTTCACCGAGGAAACTTCGGCAGCGTTGCTGGAAGTATTCCCGCAAGCGCATATAACGACCATTGCGCCGGACCAGAACGTCGCCGCCCTGATGGAGGCTGCGGCGACCAGGCCCGGCACCCGTGCGCTGGGCGTTTGGGGAGGTGACGGAACGGTGGGCACTTCGGCTGCGGCCGCCGTCGCCCACGACCTTCCCCTGCTGGTGCTGGCGGGCGGAACACTCAACCATTTCGCCCGCGATGCCGGGACCCCCACGCTCACCGAAGCGGTGTCGGCCGCAGCGAAGGGCGAGGCGGCACTGGCTGACGTTGGCGCGGTTGCGGTGGAGCGGGGGCTCGCCGATGACCCGGAAAACGTGGAGCTCATCATGCTCAATACCGCCAGCATCGGGTTGTACCCCAACCTCGTGCGGCGCCGCGAGCACCTCCAGCCCGCCCTCGGCAAACCCCTGGCCGGGGTGGTGGCGATGTTCCGCACGTTCGCGTTGGAGAAGCCCACCACGCTCACGGTGGACGGCGTACGCCACAAGCTGTGGATCATGTACCTTGGCCGGGGCCGCTACTACCCCCGTGACCACGCCCCGCTGGTCCGTCCCGTGCTGGACGACGGCGTCCTGGACGTCAGGATGATCACCGCCGACGAATCCTTCGCCCGCCTCCGCCTGCTCTGGTCTGTGCTGACCGGCACCGTGGCAACGTCCAAAATCACCCACCTGGCCGAGGCCACGCGGGTACGGATTGAGTCCGATTCGGGCCCGCTGGTGCTCGCTGTGGACGGCGAAGCCATGCCGGGGGTACGCGCCGCGGAATTCACGCTCAAGCGCGGCGCGCTCCGCTACTACTCTCCGCACAGCGACGGCTGACCTCCGCCCCCTCATCCGATCGGATGAGGGGGGCTACCCTGATTCGCCCCTGAATCATCCCTGAGACCGGCGAATTCGGCTGTCCGCGTCGGTAGCGTGGAACGTGCACACCAGACAGCATCCCGCAGCTACGCAAAGGAACGCTTCCATGATCGAGGCACAAGGCCTGACGAAGGTCTACGGCGACAAAACCGCCGTCGGCGGCGTCAACTTCACTGTCCAAGCCGGCCAAGTCACTGGCTTCCTGGGCCCCAACGGAGCCGGCAAATCAACCACCATGCGCATGATCATGGGGCTGGATACGCCGACGGCGGGAAGGGTCACCGTGAACGGCGTCCCGTTCGCGCGCCACGTCGCGCCGCTGCGTGAGATCGGGGCGCTGCTGGACGCTAAGGCCGTCCACACGAGCCGCTCCGCCTACAACCACCTGCTGGCCATGGCAGCCACCCACAGCATCCCAAAGAAGCGCGTCCACGAAGTCATCGAGATGACGGGCCTGGCGGACGTCGCGCGGAAGAAGGTCAAGGGCTTCTCGCTCGGCATGGGGCAGCGGCTGGGCATCGCCGCCGCGCTCCTGGGCGATCCGCAGACCATCATCCTGGACGAGCCCGTCAACGGGCTGGACCCGGAAGGCGTCGTCTGGGTGCGCAACCTCGTCAAGTTCCTGGCCTCGGAGGGCCGCACCGTGTTCCTGTCCAGCCACCTCATGAGCGAGATGGCCCTGACCGCGGACCACCTGATCGTGATCGGCCGCGGCAAGATCATCGCCGACGCCCCCATCAAGGACATCATCACCGGCAAGGGACAGAGCCGCACGCGCGTCCGCACGGACCAGCCGGACCAGCTCATGCATGCCCTCGCAGGAGCCGGCGTTTCCGTTGAAGTGCAGGACTACGAACTCCTCGAGGTCAAGGGGCTCGATCCGCGCCGGATCGCCCGTACTGCCCTCGACAACCACGTCATGGTGTACGAACTCACTCCGCTCCAGGCCAGCCTTGAAGAGGCCTACATGGAGCTGACCAAGGACGAGGTCGAATACCACTCGCTGATCACCACGGGAGCCCCTGTTCCCGCCCAGTCCGGAGGCCACCAGTCATGAGCTCAACCACCTTGGATTCCACCCCTTCCCGCCGCGGCGCGCACACTGCAACCGGTGCTGCCCCTAGCGATGCGGGCCGCCCGGCCGGCGCCGGCATCGGTCCCGGCCCCACATTCTTCCGGGTGCTGAACTCCGAATTCATCAAGTTCCGCACCCTGCTGTCCACCCTGATCCTCCTCGCCTCCACGGCCGTGGTCATGGTCGGGTTCGGTGCGCTGTCAGCCTGGGGAACAGGCCAGTTCGCGGACGCGGCAGGTTCCGACCCCCAGGCGGCCGAAGCCATCGCTGCCCAGGGCGGCGATCTGGCGGTCACCGTGCCAACGTCCGGCATCGCCTTCGCGCAGCTGATCCTGGGGTCCCTCGGCGTGCTGCTGATGAGCTCCGAATTCACCACCGGCATGGCCCGCTCCACGTTTGCTGCCGTTCCGAAGCGGCTCCCGGCGTTTGTCGCCAAGCTCGTAGTGGTCATGGTCAGTGCCTTTCTCCTGACGGCGGTGTCCACTTACGTGGCCGGCTTGGTCTCGGTGCCGATCCTGGACAACTACGGCCTCAAACTGGACCTTGCCAGCTCGCAGTCGGTCAAGCTGCTGCTCGTCAACAGCGCCTACGTAGCGGCCGTGGCAGCGATCGGCATGGCGCTCGGCACCATCGTCCGCAACTCGGCCGGCGGCATCATGAGCCTCGTGGGCCTGTTCTTCGTGGCGCCCATTGCCTTCCAGCTGATCCCCGGCGACTTCTTCGTGGAGGCCCGCAAGTACCTGCCCGGAAACACCATCAGTCCGCTGACCGCGGTGGAACACGTTCCGGAGACGCTCGAAGTCTGGCAGGCCGCCCTGGTACTGGGCGCCTGGGTGCTGGTGCCGGTGGTCCTGGCCATGGTCCTGCTCAAGAAGCGCGACGTATAGTCCCTGTCTCTTATACACATCTAGATGTGTATAAGAGACAGTTTCCGTGAAGGACGCGCCAGCCGGCCCGGCTGACGCGTCCTTCGCCGAGATCGCCGCCCGTCGGCGCGGCCGCGTGCGCCGGTACCTGCACCGGCATCCGCGGGTGATGGATGCGGTGGTGGTGGCCTGCTACGTCCTGCTGGTGACGCCCACAGTAGTGGACTCCGTGACGGCCGGTGGCTGGCTGCCGCGCGCGCTGCTCGCCGGCGTCGCGCTTGCCCTGTACTTCCGGCGGCAATATCCCGTCCCCGTAGTGGCCGTCATCGCGGCGGTGGAAGTGGCGGTCACCCTGCTGCATCCGTGGGGTTCCAACGTTTCGGCGGGGCTGTGGTTCTCGCTCTACGCGGTTGCCGTGGTGCACACCCGGCGCTTCGCCCTGGTCACGCTGGCCCTTGTGACCGCGCCGCTGGCGCTGCTGTACTTCTTCGCGGCGGTTGGCCCGCTGGAGCGGGAACTGCCGCGCTCCGCGGCGTCTCCGGAGGAATTCCAGCTCATCTCGAGCATCGCCGCGGGCACCAGCATCGCGCTCTCCAACGTCATTGCCACGGGAATCGGGATCTCGGTGCGCCAGCGCAGGGAGCACGAGCAGGAGGTCGCGGCCTGGGCCGCGCAGGCCGCACGGCTCGGCTCCGTCAACGAGCGGAACCGGATAGCGCGGGAGATGCACGACGTCGTGGCGCACTCGCTGACCGTGATGATCACGTTGTCGGACGGAGCCGCCGTCGTGGTCCGGAAGGATCCGGAACGTGCCGCGGACGTGCTGGCCGAGTTGTCCCGGACCGGGCGGACCGCCCTGGCGGACATGCGCCGCGTGCTGGGCGTCCTTCGCGATGACACGGCCGCCGGACAGGCGCCCCGCGAACCGCTGGCAGCCGGGGACAGCCTCGCCAAGCTGCTCGACGGCTTCCGCACAGCGGGCCTGCCGGTCCACTACTCGCACACGGGCCCGGCGCTGCCGGAGGACGCTGCCTTCCAGCTCACCGTGTACCGGATCGTGCAGGAGTCGCTCACCAATGTCCTGCGTTACGGCCGGGCACTGAGCCGGGTGGACGTCCTGGTGGTCCGGGACGATTCCACCGTCACCATTGAAGTGATCGACGACGGCAGGGGCACCGCCGAGGGCTCCGCCGGCACGGCATCCCCCGGTTCCGCGTCCCTTGGCACCGGAACACACGGTGCCGGATCCCTTGGATCCGGACAGGGCCTGCCGGGGATGAAGGAACGCGCCGGAATCTACGGCGGTACCGTGGAGGCGGGCCGTGCCGTCAACGGCGGGTGGCGCGTGCGGGCCGTGCTGCAACTGAACGGAAACAAGGGGGACGAATGAACGACGACGGACGCATCCGGGTTCTGCTGGTGGATGACCAGCCGCTGCTTCGAATGGGCTTTCGCCTGATTCTTGAGGGGGAAGACGACCTCGAGGTGGTCGGCGAGGCGTCCGACGGAGCGGAGGCGATTGCCCGGGTGCGCGAGCTCACCCCGGACGTGGTCCTCATGGACGTCCGGATGCCGGTCCTCGACGGCATCGAGGCGACCCGCGCCATCGCGGGCTCGGGCGCCTGCTCGCGGATCATCATCCTGACCACCTTCGACCTCGATGAATACGCCTTCGCCGGCCTGCAGGCAGGAGCGTCGGCCTTCCTGCTCAAGGATGTGGCGCCCGCCGACCTGGTCCGGGCCGTCAGGGTGGTGGCGAGCGGCGACGCCGTCGTGGCCCCCCGCATCACCCGGCGCCTGCTGGAAACGTACGTCCGGGGCAACGGGGTGCCCGCAGATGCGCCCTCCGCTTCGCCGGGCCACCGTGATCCGCTGCTCGAGGACCTCACGCCGCGGGAGACCGAAATGCTGGAGGCGATGTCCGAGGGTCTGTCCAACGCGGAGATCGCGCACAGGTACTTCCTTTCAGAAGCCACGGTGAAGACCCATGTGCGGCGGATCCTCACCAAGCTGCACCTCCGCGACCGGGTGCAGGCCGTGGTTTATGCCTACGAGACCGGCCTCGTGACACCGAGCAACCCGGATTACTGACCCGGACTGCTGACCCGGCACGCGCACAGCCTCCACACAGGATGGCCCTATACAGGCCATAGCTGCCTCGAGTTTCATGGAGCCATGACTCCTTCACCCCGCACCCCCGGCCGGCAGGACGCTCCGCATGAGCCCCACCCCAACCACGACCGCGGCCTCGAGTTCGACCTCTCCACGCTGATGACCCGCCGGTCCCTGGGGATGTTCTTTGGGGCAGGCACGGCGGCAGCTGCGCTGGCGGCGTGCACACCGGGCGGTTCCTCCGGTTCCGCAGCCACCACCGGAACGTCGTCCGCGTCCGCCGGATCCACAGCTGTCTCTTATACACATCTAGATGTGTATAAGAGACAGGCGCCGGCGGCCTCCGCGTCGTCCTCCGCCGCCGCGTCCCCCACGGTGACCCGGGCGATCGCCGAGTGCAGCGTGGAGATCCCGCAGGAGACAGCCGGGCCCTACCCGGGCGACGTGTCCAACGGGCCGAATGCACTCGAGGCGTCCGGCGTGGTGCGGCAGGACATCACCTCCAGCTTCGGGACGTCGACCACGAAGGTCGACGGCGTGCCGCTCACCGTCACGCTGACGCTGCTCGACAACGCCAACGGCTGTGTTCCGCTGGCTGGCGCCGCCGTCTACGCCTGGCACTGTGACCGGGACGGAAAGTACTCCCTGTACGATTCCGGGCTGGAAAACGAGAACTACCTCCGCGGCGTGCAGGAGGCAGACGCCAACGGCCAGGTCACGTTCAAGACCATCTACCCGGGTGCCTACAACGGCCGCTGGCCGCACATGCACTTCGAAGTCTTCCAATCCATGAACAACGCCACGGCGGCCGGGCAGGTGCTCGCGGTCTCGCAGATCGCGCTGACCGACGCTGCCTGCAGGGAGGTCTACGCCTCTGCCGGCTATGAGACCAGCGCCCGGAATTTCCCCAACACCACGCTGAAGTCGGACAACGTCTTCGGCGACGACGGCGGCATCTACCAGCTGGCCGCCATGTCCGGTTCCGTCTCGGCCGGCTACACGGCGGGCCTGAACGTCACCGTCTAGGCCGTCTCCGTCCAGGGCGGCGCTAGACTCGGAGCCATGCCTCTCCACACCTCTGCCGCAGACCACATCCGGGACCTCGGCGACTATGTCAGCGCCGCGCCGTCGAGCTTTCACGCCGCTCACGAAGGTGCCCGGCGGCTGGAGGCGGCCGGTTTCACCGGCCTGGATGAGCTGCAGGCCTGGGATGCTGCCGCGGGCAAGTATTATGTGATCCGCGACGGCGCCCTGATCGCGTGGGTGACGCCGGAGGGCGCGGGCCCCACCACGGGCTTCAACATCCTCGGCGCGCACACCGATTCGCCGTCCTTCAAACTCAAGCCCAAACCCACCACGGGCAGGTTCGGGTGGCTGCAGGCCGGCGTGGAAGTCTACGGCGGGCCCCTGCTGAACTCCTGGCTGGACCGCGAACTGCAGCTCGCCGGGCGCCTCGTCATGCTCGACGGCACCCAGCACCTCACCGCCACCGGCCCGCTGCTGCGCTTTCCGCAACTGGCCATCCACCTGGACCGGGCTGTAAACGACGGACTCACCCTGGACAAGCAGCAGCACATGAACCCGGTGTTCGGGCTCGGCGATCCGGCCGGCGAGGACCTCCTCGCGCTGCTGGCCGAGCGGGTGTCAGGCAACGGCGCCGGTCCGGGCCGCGGCGCCGCAGGGGGCGGGGCGCCGGTTGATCCGGAACAGATCGGCGGGTACGACGTCGTCATTGCAGACACGCAGCCACCCGCGGTTTTCGGGGCGAAGAGCGAGTTTTTCGCCTCCGGGCGGTTGGACAACCTTTCGGCCACGCATGCCGGACTGGCGGCGCTGATTGCGCATGCGGATGCGAATGGCCAGAGCCCGGCGGTTTCAACAGGCTCAACCAGCGGGTCCGGACCGGCGCCGATCGCCGTGCTGGCGGCCTTCGACCATGAGGAAATCGGGTCGGCCTCGCGCTCGGGGGCGTGCGGGCCCGTGCTCGAAGACGTCCTGGTCCGCATCTCGGACGGACTGGGTGCGTCGGCGAGCCAGCGGCGGCAGGCGTTTGCGGCGTCGTTCTGTGTCTCTGCCGACGCGGGCCACGCCGTCCATCCCAACTATCCTGAGCGGCACGACCCCGTTAACCGGCCCGTTCTCAATGGCGGCCCGCTGCTGAAAATCAATGCCAACCAGCGGTATGCCACCGACGCCGCGGGCGCCGCACTCTGGGCCCGGCTGTGCGGCGAGGCCGGCGTCCCCTACCAGGAGTTCGTCTCCAACAACGTGATGCCCTGCGGCTCCACCATCGGGCCGCTGACCGCGACCCGGCTGGGCATCCGGACCGTGGACGTGGGCGTGCCCCTGCTCTCCATGCACTCGGCAAGGGAGCTTTGCGGGGTGGAGGATCCGCACCGCCTCGCCCGCGTCACGGAACTGTTCTTCGGCATGCCCGCGGAGCCGTAACCGGCGCGGCCGAACATTTCAGCCCCGTTACAGAATTGTCCTCTGAACAACACTTGTTGCTTAGTTATGCCTGCGGCTGGGAGAATGTCCGTTTTCGGGGCTTGTAAACTGTGTCACTGCACAGCCCGGTCCGACCGATGGCTCCTTTAGTGTGAAACGCACATGT
Organism: Arthrobacter sp. KBS0703; assembly: GCF_002008315.2. Taxonomy (NCBI): domain Bacteria; kingdom Bacillati; phylum Actinomycetota; class Actinomycetes; order Micrococcales; family Micrococcaceae; genus Arthrobacter; species Arthrobacter sp. KBS0703. The sequence goes on from NZ_MVDG02000001.1 coordinate 3,997,317, forward strand.
GGTCCGCGGCACACGCCCCAAACCGGCCCGACCCCACCCCAAGACCTGAAATCAACAAGAGGACGGCGCATCCATGCACGCTGACCAGCAACTCTCAAAATCCCTGAAACCCCGGCACCTGTCCATGATCGCCATCGCGGGCGTCATCGGCGCCGGGCTGTTTGTGGGTTCCGGCGCCGCAATCCAGCAGGCAGGTCCGGGCATCCTGCTGGCATACATGGCCGCGGGGATCGTGGTCATCCTGGTGATGCGGATGCTGGGCGAAATGGCCGCCGCCAATCCCGAGACCGGGTCCTTCTCCACCTACGCGGACAAGGCACTGGGGCGCTGGGCGGGCTTCAGCATCGGCTGGCTCTATGCGTGGTTCTGGATCATCGTGCTGGGCATCGAGGCCACCGCCGGCGCGGCCATCATGCACCGCTGGGTGCCGGGCATCGACCAGTGGGTCTGGGCCCTGGTGCTCATGGTGCTGCTGACCCTGACCAACCTCGGCTCGGTGAAGTCCTACGGTGAATTCGAGTTCTGGTTCGCTTCCATCAAGGTCACCGCGATCGTCCTGTTCCTCATTTTCGGCATTGCGGCGATCCTGGGCCTGATCCCGGGGGTTCCGGCCCCCGGCATCAGCAACCTGATCGAGAACGGCGGCTTCCTGCCGAACGGCCCGGGAGCCGTGCTGGCGGGAATCCTCGTGGTGGTCTTTTCCTTCTTCGGAGCCGAGATCGCCACCATCGCCGCCGGCGAATCGGAAAACCCCGTGGACGCCGTGAAGAAGGCCGTGAAATCCACCGTCTGGCGCATCCTGGTTTTCTACATCGGTTCCATTGCCATCGTGGTCACCCTGCTGCCGTGGAATTCCGCCACCGTCGCCAAGAGCCCGTATGTCGCCGTCATCGAGCTGTTCGGCATCCCGGGGGCCGGCACCATCATGGACATCGTGGTGCTCACCTCGGTGCTGTCCTGCCTGAACTCCGGCCTCTACACGGCCAGCCGCATGCTCTTCTCACTTTCCCGCCGGGGTGACGCACCCAAGTCCTGGATGAAGATTTCCAAGCGCGGCGTGCCCGCTGCGGCTGTGCTGGCCTCCACGGTGGTCGGCTTCATCACCGTGGGACTGAACTACATCGCCCCGGACACGGTATTTCTGTTCCTGGTGAACACATCCGGTGCCATCGCCCTGTTCGTCTGGCTGGTGATCGCCGCTTCACAGCTGATCCTGCGCCGCCGCATGGGAGCGGCAGCCAAGGATCTTGAGCTGAAGATGTGGCTGTTCCCGTACCTGACCTGGCTGTCGATCGGCAGCATCGTTGCCCTCATCATCGGCATGATGATCCTGGATTCCACCCGTGAATCGCTCCTGCTGTCCATCGCCCTGGCCGCCGTCGTGGTGGGTATCGGCCTGTGGCGCTACCGCAGGGGCGGTACAGAGGCCGTCCCGGCAGGGACTGGCGCTCCGGCCGCAACGGCCGCTCCCGAGGTTGAAGGCGTCGGCGCGGGGACCGGGCCGGCGTCGTAAGTTCTCCGCAACCGCTTTTGCTCCAACACGAGACCGCCTGTCCGGCGGGCCCACCAAGGCCCGGGACGGGCGGTTTTGTCGTCCCGGGTGGATGGGCCGCGCGGTGGATGGGCCCCGCGCCAGGGCCGGCCCGGCCTGGTTCAGCCCTGGCGCGGGGCGAACATGATCACGGCCACGCCGGCCAGGCATACTGCGGCGCCGATGACGTCCCAGCGGTCCGGCCGGAAGCCATCCAGCACCACGCCCCAGGCCAGAGAGCCCGCGATGAAGACCCCTCCGTAGGCAGCCAGCACGCGGCCGAAGTTTGCATCGGGCTGAAAGGCGGCCACAAAGCCGTAGATCCCCAGGGCCACCACGCCCAGCCCCGCCCACCACCAGGCCCGGTCCTCACGCACTGACTGCCAGATCAGCCAGGCGCCGCCGATCTCTGCCACGGCGGCCAGCGTGAAAAGAAGCAAGGATTTCAGCATCGTCATGGCTCCAGTATTCCGTCCGGCTGGAGTTATCCACATGGCCCTGCCGGATGCTGGCCACGATCCAGGCCGGAACATAGATTTGCTGGGACAGCGGTACTCGGACAGAAACTGGACGGCATGGCACAGCAGCACCCTTTAGCCGGCATCTCCGCCGAGCCGGCCAGCCGCCCTCCGCCCGGCCCGAATCGCGGAAACCCGCTCCGATGCACTAAGATATTGAAGTCTGTGCTGCGCCCTGCCTCCGTTTTGGCTGCCGGGTGCGCACGGCATCGCAAATGAACCTCCTGTTACGGAAATGCCGTAACCGCTTAGCCCAAAGGAGGTGGGTTCACATATGCGTCCTTACGAATTGATGGTAATCATCGACCCCGAGGTCGAAGAGCGTACCGTAGAGCCGTCGCTTCAGAAGTTCCTGAATGTCATCACCAACGATGGTGGAACCATCGAAAAGGTTGACATCTGGGGCCGTCGTCGCCTCGCCTATGACATCAAGAAGAAGTCCGAAGGTATCTACGCCGTGGTGAACTTCACCGCCAAGCCGGAAACCGCCAAGGAACTTGACCGCCAGCTGAGTCTCAACGAGACCATCATGCGCACCAAGATCACCCGCCCCGAAGAGCAGAAGGTCGTTGCTGAGTAATTTCAGCTCCCGGCTTTTATTCTTTACCCCGCAGGAACGAACAAGGAGGCAGTAGATGGCAGGCGAAACCACTATTACGGTCATCGGTAATCTCACCAATGACCCCGAACTGAGGTTCACACCGTCAGGTTCGGCAGTAGCGAACTTCACCATCGCTTCCACGCCTCGCACCTTCGACCGCCAGTCCAATGAGTGGAAGGACGGGGAAACCCTGTTCCTCCGCGCATCGGTGTGGCGCGAAGCAGCCGAAAACGTCGCCGAGTCCCTGACAAAGGGCATGCGCGTGATCGTAAATGGCCGCCTGAAGAGCCGTTCCTACGAAACAAAAGAAGGCGAAAAGCGCACCGTTATCGAGCTCGAAGTCGATGAAATCGGCCCGAGCCTGCGCTACGCCAACGCCAAGGTCAACCGCACCCAGCGCTCCGGCGGTCAGGGTGGCCAGGGTGGCTTCGGCGGAGGCAACAGCGGCGGTGGATTCGGTGGCGGCCAGGGTGCAAACCAGGGCGGCAACGCCGGAGGAACCTGGGGCGGCAACCAGCCCGCAGCAGCGCAGGAAGACCCTTGGGCCACGCCCGGGGTCAGCAATGCGGGCGGCAGCTGGGGCAACGGCCCGGATTCCGAACCTCCCTTCTAAAACAACAAATTAAAGGTCCGACGCCGGAACCGCCCGGGTGCCGAAGGCACCATGGTGAATGCCGCCGGCGGACCACCACCATCCCGTGGATCAATATCCACGGGCTCCATAGAATAGGAGCTCCACGATGGCTAAGGCTGAACTCCGTAAGCCCAAACCAAAGTCCAACCCCTTGAAGGCCGCTGACATCACTGTCATCGACTACAAGGACGTAGCATTGCTGCGCAAGTTCATCTCCGACCGCGGAAAGATCCGCGCCCGTCGCGTCACTGGCGTCACGGTGCAGGAACAGCGCAAGATCGCCCAGGCAATCAAGAACGCCCGCGAAGTTGCTCTGCTGCCTTACTCCGGCGCTGGCCGCGGCTAAGGAAGGGATTAACTAACATGGCAAAGCTCATTCTGACCCACGAAGTAACCGGTCTCGGTGCTGCTGGCGACGTTGTCGAGGTCAAGGACGGTTACGCACGTAACTACCTGCTGCCCCGCAACTTCGCCCTGACCTGGTCCAAGGGCGGCGAGAAGCAGGTTGAGTCCATCAAGGCTGCCCGCGTTGCCCGCGAGCACGCTTCCCTGGAAGACGCTCAGAAGCAGGCCGCTGCACTCTCCGCCAAGCCGGTCAAGCTGGTCGTCAAGGCCGGCGAGACCGGACGCCTGTTCGGCACCGTCAAGCAGGCCGACGTGGCCGACGCTGTTGAGGCCGCTGGCCTTGGCCGCATCGACAAGCGCAAGGTTGAACTGCCGGCACACATCAAGTCGGTCGGTTCCTACCAGGCCAACGTCCGTCTTCACGACGACGTTGCCGCTGTGATCGAACTCGACGTAGTCGCAGGTAAGTAGCAGTTCCGGCTTCACGCCAGAGCGCTACGCAGTCCTGAACCGCTGGCAGCCCCCGCCGTCGGATTCCTCCGGGAAGCCGACCGCGGGGGTTGCCGCGTTAACCACCCGACGGCTGCTCAGGCCCGGTGAACGACGGTGGTGCAGTAGCGGTAGCCGAGCACGATGAGCTCGGCCAGCACCGCCTCGTCCACGTCAGCGAGTTTATTGACGTACAGGCAGCCCGCGCCCGTCCTGTGCTTGCCGAGCCGGGCCAGCAAGTCGGCGGACTCCGGCGAATTGGTCAGGCCGTACAGCGAAAGGCTGGCTCTCCGGGGCGAAAACCCCACGGCCGGCATGTCACCCTCGCGGCCGGTGGCGTACTTGTAGTGCACCCTGCCGAAGCCCACGATCGTGGGCCCCCACATCTCGGGCTCCTCGCCGGTCAGCTCCGCCATGAGGTCCCGCAGCCGGAGTCCGTCCCGACGCCGGACGGGGTGCTCCACCCCGGCGACGAATTCGTCCGCCGAAGCTCCGGTCACCTGCGTCTGGTTCTCCGTCATGGAGGCAGTCTACTTGCCTCGAATACGGCCGTGCGGGGCTAGGCCACGCGGCGCGTTCCGCCGGCAAGAGAGGCAGTTGACCCCGCCACTGTGGACGCTGGTAACCTGCAGCGGTGACCGATGAAACCGCCCCAGCCACCCGCCGTCGACCTTTCACGCAGGTGGACGTCTTCACGAGCGAACCGTACCGCGGGAACCCGCTGGCCGTCGTCGTCGATGCCGGTGGGCTTGACGCCGGGCAGATGCAGCAGTTCGCGAACTGGACCAACCTTTCCGAAACAACCTTCCTGCTCCCCCCGACGAAGCCGGAGGCGGACTACCGCGTCCGCATCTTCACCGGCAGCGAGGAATTTCCCTTCGCCGGCCACCCGACCCTCGGCTCCTCGCACGCCTGGCTCGAGGCCGGAGGCCGGCCGCAGCAGGAGGGAGTGCTCGTCCAGGAATGTGGCGCCGGCCTCGTGCGGGTGAAGCACGACGGCGGCAGGCTCGCTTTCGCGGCTCCGCCGCTGACGCGTTCGGGGCCGGTGTCTGAACCCGAGCTGCGCAGCATTGCCCAAGGCCTCGGACTGCCCCGCGAGGCGCTGCTGGACGCATCCTGGCTGGTCAACGGCCCTGACTGGATCGGCGTGCTGCTGGAGTCCGCCGAACGGGTGCTGGCCATCCGGCCCGCCTACGCGGCCATGGAAGGACTCAAGATCGGTGTCATCGGACCGCATGCCGCAGGTGCTGGCGCCGACTTCGAGGTCCGGACTTTCATCCCCGGAGACGCTGTGGCGGAAGACCCCGTCACCGGCAGCTTCAACGCAGGAGCCGCGGAGTGGCTGATCGGCACCGGCCATGCGCCGTCGTCGTACGTGGCCGCGCAAGGTACCGTGCTTGGACGCAAGGGGCGCATCCACATCGACGCCGAGGGCGGCGACATCTGGGTGGGCGGCAGCTCAGTGACGTGTATCCGGGGGACCGTGGACCTCTGAACGGCGCGGAGCGGTGACGGGCGCGAGCACGGGCGCGAGCGGCCCCTCGCGAGCGGCGGAATAAATGCGAAGTCCCCTGGGTTGAGCAGGTAGATGCAAACGCATGTACTGTCACTGGCAGTCGAACCTGAGGAGACCACCGTGGAGACCCGCCGTATCACCGTTCTGTCCGCCGGCCTGGGAGTGCCGTCGTCGAGCCGCCTGCTCGCCGACCAGCTCGCGGCAGCCGCCAAGCAGCGGCTGGAGGAGGCCGGCTACGAGGTCGCCGTGGATGTGCTGGAACTCCGCGATCTCGCCGTGGAGATCGCCAACAATTTCGTCACGGGCTACGCGGGTCCCCACCTTGCCGATGCGATCGCCGGCGTTGAGGCGTCGGACGGCATCGTTGCCGTCACGCCAGTCTTCAGCGCCTCCTACAGCGGGCTGTTCAAGTCCTTCATGGATGTCCTGGATCCCAAGTCCCTGGACGGTAAGGCCGTGCTGCTGGGCGCCACAGGCGGCACCGACCGCCACCAGATGGTGCTCGAGTACGCCATGCGCCCGCTGTTCAGCTACCTGCGCACGCGTACGGCGGCTACTGCGGTCTTCGCGGGCCCCCAGGACTGGGGCAACACGGACGACGGCGGTACGCCCCTTTCCGCGCGGATCGACCGCGCTGCGGCCGAGTTCAGCCACCTGCTCGAGGGGGCGCAGCCGGGCCGGAAGGCCGCGCCGCTGGAGTCCCTGCCCTTTGAACAGCTGCTGGCGGGCATCGCGGGCGCACGGTAGGCGGGGGCGCGGGTGAACTATTCCCGGTATCCGCTCGTTGTGCCGGACATGAAGTGTCCTGTTGATTCTGTAGACCTGATCATGAGCGAACGCAGCGGCGTCGAAATCGACTACTGCCGCCAGTGCCGGGGGGTATGGCTTGACCGCGGGGAGCTGGACAAGATCATTGACCGTGTGGCCGCCGGGGGACCGGCGCCTGCCCCGGCTGTCGGCATGGCCCCGCCTCCGCTGTACCGGAACCACGAGCCGTGGCGTGAGCAGCCCCGCTACGATGACCGTGGCCACGGCAAGGGCCATGACCGTGACTACGACCGCCGCCGGCCCAAGAAGAAGGACGGCTGGCTGGGTGACCTCTTCGACTTCTAGTCGCTGCTGCGGGGTTCCCTGCCGGAGGCTTAGTCGTCAAGCAGCGCGATGAATTCGCGGGCCTGCTTCATGGTGATATCCGAGTGCCTGGTCAGCGCGGTGGCTGCGGCTTCCGTGTTGCCGCTTTTGGCGAGCGTACGGATGCGGCCGTAGATCTCGTCGTTCAGCATGTTGCTGCTGACCTCCCGGGTGACGTCGCCCTTGCTGGCGATGGCCCGGTACCGGTAAGGGAAGCGCTGCGGGGTGTCGTCGTCCGCATCGGCCTCGGTGGCCGCCTGGGGCGGCGGGCGGAACGGCTGCGGGTGGGCCGCCAGCGCGGCCACGGCATCGCGCGAGGCCCGGAGGCCCTGGCCTGAGGCCTCGTAGTAGAGCTTGATGGCGGCCATCGCCTGGCCCTGCGCGATCAGGGCATACAGCCGCCGGTGTTCGTCCTCCGAGAGCTTGGCGGCAGCCATTTTCGCCAGTTCCGCGGATTCCGGCGGTGCCTTGGCCGGCCCGGTGGCCTGTCGCCGGCGCCCCCAGGCCCGGGCCGTGAGGGCCACGGCGACGGCGACGGCCACGAGGATCAGGAGGGGGATCACGAGGGATTCCATTGTTCTAAAGCCGATCTACATATTGCTTGGCGGTCAAAAGGTCGGAGTGGGTTGCCTGGCGCAGAAGCTTGATTGCCTGGATTTTCTGCCCGTTGCGCGCCATGGACTGCAACTGGAGGGCCAGCTGCGGATCGAGCTGGCCGCCGGGCAGGACAGCGCCCTGGACAGCGTGCTGCCCCTGGCCTGCGGCTAACCCGGGCCGGCCCAGGAGCGCCGCCCGGGCGTGGTCCTGCTGCTGGGTGTGCTGTTGTTCGTTCTGGCTGGGCCGCGTCGCCGCATCAACGCGGGCACGGGCAGCCGTCGCGGCCTGGACCTGGGCGGCGTAGTGGGCCTGTGAGCGCCTGGCCAGATCCATCTGGTAGCGTTCCGCTTCCGACATGCCCGTATCCCGCGGCTTCAGTGCCGTGGACAGGGCCCAGAGGACAGCCATGAGGATAAGGACAGGCAATATGACTATCAGAACGTCGCCCATAGTTAGAGCTTAGGCCAGATGCGTGGTATCCACAGCATGTGCCGGAGCGCGAATACAGCGGAGGCTCCCGTCGCCGTACGGCCCTCCGGCGGCCAGGCTGTGAGTTTGCCCGCAAGAACCTCGCAAATGCGCATCCGGAAGCCCAAATTACCGGCCGGTATCCCCAGTAACCGGCTTCAGGCTGTGGATGAAGGTTCGTAAATAAATTATCCAGTCCACAGGGCAGAAGCAGTGTTTCCGCAGGTCAGGGCCTATGTAGGCGCGAAAGAAATTTGATTTCCACAGCTTCACCCACAGGCTGTGCACAAGCAGGGGAGCGTTGTGCACAGGTTATCCACAGAGGTGCAGAACTGTGGGCTTTGTGCGTTGCCCGGCGGGCGCTAACGTAGCGGAGACACCCCATCAGGACGCGGTTCCCTTCCGGCCCGGCACACTGAAGCTGACGATTTCCGAGGCTCCGGATGCTCCGTGCTGCCTGTGGAAAACCTGTTGATGAGGCGTCGCTGCGGGGGCACGGCGTCAGCCGGAAAATGTCAGGGCCGGCTGGTGTAGTTGGACTAGCCGCGCAGCAAGTCCCGCTGGACGGCCCACCCACCCGGCATACGGCACACCCGCCGCAGATTTCCACCGGGACCTGCGGACACAATGGAGGACGGCAGCTTTGTCAGTTACGCACCTGGACTCAATCGAGGGCACCCGCAGCTCCGAGGGCAGCCGCAAACCTCCGCAGGATATTCCGGCTGAACAGTCCGTCCTGGGCGGCATGATGCTCTCCAAGGACGCCATCGCGGACGTGGTGGAGATCCTCCGCGGCCAGGACTTCTACCGCCCTGCCCATGAAACCATCTACGAAGCCGTCATCGATCTCTACGGCCGCGGCGAACCGGCCGACGCCGTCACGGTATCGGACGAGCTGACCAAGCGCGGTGAGATCAACAGGATTGGCGGCCCGGCCTACCTCCACGAGCTGATCCAGACCGTTCCCACCGCCGCCAACGCCGGGTACTACGCCGAGATCGTGGCCGAACGGGCCGTTCTCCGGCGACTGGTCAACGCCGGTACCAAGATCGTCCAGCTGGGCTACGGCCAGGACGGCGAAGTCGAAGACCTCGTCAACCAGGCGCAGGCTGAGGTCTACGCCGTCGCCGAGCGCCGGACCGCCGAGGACTACGTCGTCCTGAAGGACGTCATGGAGTCCACGGTGGACGAGATCGAGGCTTCCGGCCACCGCGGCGAAGGCATGGTGGGCGTCCCCACCGGTTTCTACGAGCTGGACGAGCTCACCCACGGACTGCATCCGGGTCAGATGATCGTCATCGCGGCCCGCCCTGCTGTCGGTAAGTCCACCTTCGCGCTGGACTTTGCCCGCTCGGCTGCCATCAAGAACAACCTGGCCACGGTGATGTTCTCCCTCGAAATGGGCCGGAACGAGATTGCCATGCGCCTCCTGTCCGCCGAGGCCACCATCGGGCTGCAGGACCTCCGCAAGGGCACCATCAAGGACGAGCAGTGGTCCAAAATCGCGACCACCATGGGCCGCATGAACGATGCGCCGCTGTTCATTGACGACAGCCCCAACATGTCCCTCATGGAGATCAGGGCCAAGTGCCGGCGCCTCAAGCAGCAGCATGACCTCAAACTCGTCATCCTCGACTACCTGCAGCTCATGAGCTCCGGCAAGAAGGTGGAGTCCCGCCAGCAGGAGGTCTCGGAGTTCTCGCGTGCACTGAAGCTGCTCGCAAAGGAGCTGCAGGTCCCGGTCATCGCGCTGTCACAGCTGAACCGTGGGTCCGAGCAGCGCCAGGACAAGCGGCCCATGGTGTCAGACCTCCGTGAGTCGGGGTCCATCGAGCAGGACGCCGACATGGTGATCCTGCTGCACCGCGAGGACGTCTACGACAAAGAGTCCCCCCGGGCCGGTGAGGCGGACATCCTCATCGCCAAGCACCGTAACGGGCCCACGAAGGACATCGTGGTTGCTTTCCAGGGCCACTACTCGCGCTTTGCCAACATGGCGGCGGACGCCGGGGGCGGCGGGTTCTAGCCGGGCCTATGCGTCCTGCTGCAGCAAGTGGTTCGGCAGCCTGTTTCCCGGCGCGGCGGCACGGATTTCCAGCAGGTGGCGGGCATGCGCGTGGAGGCGCTTGTCCTCGTCCGAAACGGGCACCCATTGGGGAATCGGTACGGAGGTGCCCTCGGCGTCGCGGGCAACCATGACCGTGAGGCAGTAGGTGGTCAGGTTCAGTTCACCGCCCTTGGGGTCGCCCGAGCGGACATGTACTGCTACGTGCATACCTTTGGTGCCGGTGTAGACCAGCCTGGCCTCGACCTCCACCACATGGCCGATCAGGAGCGGGCGGTAGAAGCGGACGCCGCCGGAGAACACCGCCACGGTGTCCTTGCCGCAGTAGCGTGACGCGCAGACATAGGCCGCCTCGTCGATCCACTTCATGACGATCCCGCCGTGGACCTTCCCGCCCCAATTAACGTCCGTTGGCGCCGCCATGAACCGCAGCACCACGCGCTCGGCGGTGCCGGCGTCGGTATATTCCTGGGCGCTCATGGCCTCCACGATCTGTTCGCGGATACCGATGCGGGCCAGGGCGTGGTCCCGCTCCTCAAGTTCCTGCGCGGTGGCGGGTTCGAATTGCTTGACGGGAATGGGCTTGCCGTCCTCGCCCACGGCCACGAAGATCACCATGCACTGGCTGCGCATGGTGGCGGGCCCGCCCTTCGGGTCGCTGGAGGAGACGACGGTGCGGATGTGCATCGAGGACCGGCCGGTGTAAACGATGGTGGCGGCGACCTCCACCATGTCTCCGCTGTTGACGGGGTCCGCGAAGTGGATGTTCCCCACGTAGGCCGTGACGCAGTACGACTTGGCCCAGCCCACGGCGGCGGCGTAGGCGGCCTTGTCCACCCATTCCAGGACTGTTCCGGCGTCCACGGAGCCGCTATGGCCGACGTCGGTGGGGGCCGCTAGGAAGCGGAGGGTCACTGAATTCGCGGCAGTCTCGCTCATGCTCCGAGCTTACCGATGCGGCCAGGTTCCCGGCTTTTGGGCGGACATAATCGCCTCCCGGACTGCCACATGTGGAGTGCTGACACGGAACACTAAAGATAATGATTATCATTAGTGTCATGAATCTTTTACTCATCCACCCGCTCCCTGCTCCCGTCCGACTTAGCCTCCTCGCCGGGACGCTCGGCATCGCCGTCCTGCTCGCTGGCTGCGGCCAGGAGGCGGGCCGGACTGCCGGAACCCCGTCCGGTGCGGCGTCGGACCGGGAGGCGGCCCATCAGAACGCGGGCCCCCGGGAGGTGCGGGCGCCCGAACCGCGGCTCGTATTCACGCATGCGGGCGGCATCGGGGTGCTGGACGCGGCCACCCTGAAGACGGTCGGCGGGACGGAACTGGACGGGTATAACCGCCTCAGCCCTGCGGGGGACGGACGCCACATCCTCGTGGCAGCCGGTGACGCATTCCGCGTCTTCGATTCGGGCGTGTGGACCGAGCGCCACGGCGACCACGGCCACTCCTACGCAGCCGATCCTCAGCTGACAAGCCGTGCGTTCGAGGCGAGCATGCCGGGCCATGTGGTCCGGCATTCCGGTAAGACTGTCCTTTTCAGTGACGGATCAGGCCAGGTGGAGGGTCTTCACGGCCGATCGACTTGGCGCGGCGCTGGAATCCGGGCTGCCGGCGACGTCCACCTACACCGCCCCCGCTGCCCACCACGGCGTGGCGGTGGAGCTGGCCGACGGTAAATTGCTGGTGACCGTGGGCGATGAGGAGGCCCGCAGTGGTGTCGCCCTGCTGGGCGTGGCTCCGGAAGGGCGGGCCCGTGCCGAGATCCTCCGCAGCGATGACTGCCCGGGAGTGCACGGCGAGGCCGTCGCGGGGGAGGATGCCGTTGCGTTCGGATGCGAGGACGGCATGCTGGTCTACAAGGAGGGGAAATTCTCGAAGATCTCCAGCCCCGACCCGTACGGCCGGATGGGCAACCAGGCGGGATCGCCGAAGTCACCGGTGGTACTCGCGGACTACAAGGCGGACAAAGACGCCGTCCTGGAGCGTCCCACCAGGATTTCCTTGGTGAACACCGACTCCGGGAAGCTGAAGCTGGTTGACCTCGGCACGAGCTATTCCTTCCGCTCCCTGGGTCGCGGACCTGCGGGGGAAGCTTTGGTCCTGGGGACCGACGGTGCCCTTCATGTGATCAATCCGCTGACCGGTGCAGTGACGAATAGCATCCCGGTTGTTCAGGCCTGGCAGGAGCCGGAGGTGTGGCAGAATCCCCGGCCCACGCTGTTCGTGCAGGGCGCCACGGCCTACGTCTCAGATCCCGCGGCCAAGAAGATCCACGCCGTGGACCTGAAGAGCGGAAAGGTGGTCAGGTCGGCCGAACTGGAGCACGTCCCGGATGAGCTGACTGGTGTAACCGGCTAGCAGCGGCGCCGATCCCTAGCGGATCGCAGGCGGAACCGTCCGCAAGCGAAACCGACGAAAAACGGCGGCCGCGCACGTGGGTGCGCGGCCGCCGTCGGGCCTTCCGTGAGGCGACGCCCTAGGCGAGGACGCTCAGCTTCGAGCCGGTGCGGCCGAAGAGGGCGCGGTCCACCGAGAGGCGGCCGGCTCCGGTGAGGGCGATGGCGAGGGCGGCGGCGGCCAGCAGCAGGACCAGCTCGTACCCGCCGTTGGCAGCGAAGACGCCAGCCGGAGCGTGCACCAGGAAGAAGGCGCCGAGCATGTCCAGTGCCAGCAGGGCGGCGAAGACCCGGGCGAGCACGCCGAGAATCAGGGCGATGCCGCCGGCCAGTTCGAGGGTGGCGATGACCGGGGCCGCGGCCTCGGCTGCAGGAACGCCCATCTTCGCGAAGGACGCCTGGGTGCCGGCGATGGTGAACTCGCTGAACTTCTGCCAGCCGTGCGCTGCGAAGAGGAATCCGACGATGACGCGCAGGACGGTCAGTGCTGTGGTGGTCAGGGTGGGCTGGTTCATGGAAATTTCGCCGTTCGTATTGGTTGCGTTCGGTCTTGGGAGCGGGCGATCGGATCGCCTGTTGCTTCTATTCCACTGTCCCGCACAGTTGGTTGAAGTGTCAACTAATTGTGACGGTTCGCACGGTACGGGTCCCTATGATCGCCTTTTCCGGAGCCATGGACCGAGCAACCTGGTGGCCGCCGGGAGGAAAATGTACGTCATGAGCGGGGTGAGGATGCAGGTGGCCAGGAGCACCTGGAGCACCAGCGGCCAGTCCTGCGTCACAGGGTGCAGCAGGAAGTTGGCCAGCAGGCTGAGGGGAAAGAACGGCAGGAAGATGCTGACCATCTGTTTCCACCGCGGGGGCACCACGGTCTCCGGAACGGCGAGGTGGACATCGCCGGGCTGGGCGAACCAGCCTTCGATCCCGGTGCGGCGCTCCACCCGGGTGATCTCGACCAAGCCGGCGGCACTGTCGATCCACCAGCGGCGCTCCTCGGACTGCTCCCAGTCGTTGAGGAGGTCAGCGTCCGCGAAGCGGTACAGCATGTGCCATTCGTCGGAATCCGCTGCCGACCGGACCCACCCGGAGCCGAGGTAGCCGGGCCATTCGCGGGCCAGTTCCTGGCCGGCGTGTGCCCAGGCGCTGGCCTGGCGCGTGCGGCCCGGGAGGACAGTGCGGGCAATGGACACGGTCACGGGCTGTGGCAGCGATTCTGTGTGTTGCACTGCAGGAATATTACCGGGTCGGGTCATCGGGCCGGCCGCAGGGCGGCCCGCCCGTCACCGGCCGCTAGGCTGAAACGGTGCCCCACTCACCTTCCACCGCGGTTCCGGCCGTGAAATCGAACAGCCACGCCCGCGAAATCCTGCGCCTTGCGGTCCCCGCGTTCGGTGCCCTGATCGCGGAGCCGCTGTTCCTGCTCGCCGATTCCGCGATCGTAGGCCACTTGGGGGTTGCCCAGCTGGCCGGTGTCGGGCTCGCCTCGGCCCTGCTGCATACGGCCTGTCTCTTATACACATCTAGATGTGTATAAGAGACAGCTGGCCTACTCCACCACCCCCGCCGTGGCGCGCGCGATCGGCGACGGACAGTTCGCCAAGGCCCTGGCCGCCGGACGCGACGGCGTGTGGCTGGCCCTGTCTCTTATACACATCTTCCTCGCGGCGGCGGGCTTCGTCGCCGCGGAACCGCTGGTGGGACTGATGGGCGCCGCCGGCGAGGTCCGTTCCTTCGCGGTGGACTATCTGCGCTGGTCCATGCCCGGGCTGGTGGCCATGCTGCTGATCTTCGCCGGCACGGGGGTGCTCCGGGGACTCCAGGACACCAGGACACCGCTGGTGGTGGCCACGGCCGGGTTCGCCCTGAATATCGCACTGAACCTCATGCTGGTCTACGGCCTGGGCTGGTCCGTCACGGGCTCCGCGGTCGGAACCAGCATCGCGCAGTGGGCCATGGCGGCCGTCTATCTCCTGATAGTGCAGCGAAATGCGCGCAGCCACGGCGTTTCGCTCCTGCCTGACTGGCGCGGGATCCGCGGCATGACGAAGGTGGGTTCGTGGCTGATGCTCCGGACCCTGAGCCTCCGGATTGCCATCCTGGCCACCGTCCTGGTGGTCACGGCCCAGGGTGCCGTGAACCTCGCTGCGCACCAGCTGGCCATGACCGTCTTTACCTTCCTTGCGTTTGCGCTGGACGCCCTTGCCATCGCCGCGCAGGCGCTCATCGGGAGGGAGTTGGGGGCCTCCAACCCGGAGAAGGCCCGGCTGCTGACCCGGACCATGATCCGCTGGGGCACCGGCTTTGGCGTGGTGACGGGCGTGCTGCTCGCCGCGGCAGCCCCGTTCGACGGCGCGTTGTTCACTTCCGACGCCGGTGTCCAGTCACTTCTCGCGTCTGCCCTGCTGGTGCTGGCGGCAGGGCAGCCCATTGCGGGGTACGTGTTCGTCCTGGACGGCGTGTTGATCGGGGCCGGTGATGCCAGATATTTGGCGATTGCCGGCGTCGTGAATCTCGCCGTTTACCTGCCGATGCTCCTGGCGGTTCCGCTCTGGGGACCGGGCGGCGCCGCGGCGCTGGTCTGGGTCTGGGTGGCGTTCTCGCTGGGCTACATGCTGGCCCGGGCCATGACGCTGGGGCTCAGGGCACGCACGGACCGCTGGATGGTGCTCGGCTCCTGATGCGGGTCCTCGCGGCCGCCGGGGACAGGCCGGCCCGGGCTGGGGCCGGTCTGAAGGACCGGCTGCCGGTGCCGGCTTCGACGAAACGGGCGGGCGAACTAAACTGGACCGGTGACTTCCCCCGTGAACCCCGTTGAAGCCTCCGCGCCCGCCCACCAGACGGAACTGTGGAAGCCCGTGCTGCTGCGCGCCGCCGCCGCACTGGCGTTCGGCGCCGTGACCGTGTTCTGGGCGGCTCCCTCCGAAGCGGGGATGAGCTGGGCGGGAGGGGCATACCTCCTGGCAACCGGCGCCGTCCTGCTCTGGGGCATCCCGCTGACCGGCTTCCGTCGCGACGCGGCTCCCGGCCGGGCCATGTCCGCAGCGGCGTCGGTCCTCACTGGCGCAGGTGTCAGCGTCCTGATCCTGCAGGGCAGCCTGCTGTTCGCCGTTATCGCCGCTTTGGGCCTCGCCGCCGTGGCCGCTGCCGAACTGTATGCAGGCATCAGGTTCAGGGGACGTCATGTCCTGGCGCGGGACTGGCTCGCCTCGGGTGTCGTTGGCCTCGGAACGGCCGCTGCCCTGCCGTTCTTCACACCCCTAGGCCCGCACGCGCTGCTGGGCGTTGCCGGCGGCGGAGCCATCATCTCCGGCGTGCTCTGGATCCTGGCAGGTCTTTCGCTCAGGCATGATGCGCGGACGCCCGCCGCAAGGCCGTAAACTAGAACGTAAGGGTTCTACTCCCTGTAGAACAATGGCAGTAGGCCAATCACATCACAACGGGCAGGCCGCATCCATGCCGCCCGCATTGGAGGAAGCACTGTGGCACACCAGAAACCAGGAGAACCGCGGAACCTGCGGACCTCGGTTAAGGGACCCCTGATGTTCTCCGCGTTTTGGGCTGTGGTGGCATTTGTCGCAGTGCTGATCTTCGCCTCCGGCGGCAGCTCGCGCGCTCCCCGCTTCGACCTCGCCTTCACGGGCGCGGGTATTGCCTTCATTGTCACCCTGGTCATCGCGGCCATGCTGTCCATGAGCTACAAGGACAACGCCGAGCACCTCGGGAAGGGCTCCGGCGTTAACCTCAGCTCGGCCAAGAAGCCGTCGCACGGCCTTGGCGGACACGGCCAGAAGCCGGGTCCCGTTGCGCCGCGTCCCTCGGACGACTCAAGTCCCGACGGCGGCGCCTCCTAGCAGCGAAACCTCGGGGCTGTTGCCCCTAGCCAGCCGCGCGGCGCGCCCGATAGGCCGCCACATGGGCGCGGTTGGCGCAGTTTCCCGTGTCGCAATACCTCTTGGACCGGTTCCGGCTGAGGTCCAGCACCACCGCGTTGCAGTCATCGGCCGCACACACCAGCATCCGGTCCATTTCCTTGCTGCGGATCACGTCCACCAGGGCCATGGCTGCCTCCGTTCCCATTCTGTCCGCCAGCGGCGCTTCGCGGGTGGTGGCATGGAGGTGCCAGTCCCACTGGTCGTGCTTCAGGAGCTGGGGAAGGGCATGGGCTTCGCGCAGCAGCCGGTTCACGCCGGCCACGGCCGTATCCTCGTCCGCGGTCCACAGGGCAGCAAGGTCTGACCGCAGCGCGTGCACGCTGGCTAGCTCCGAGGCGTCCCGTGTGCGGGATCCGGTGAATCCCTCCGCCCGGAGGAACTCGTCCAGGTCCGCCACAGTGGCCAGCTTTTCCTCGCCGTTGGCTGCGCTGTTGATGAGGTGCACCACGGTCCGCAGCGCCACCTCCGTGTCAGGGGCAAAAACCATCTTGACTCCTTACAGTGCCGCGGCGTAATGTCATTACCAACACCCTACTTTACTCCTGACAGGAGGCAGCCGTGCCTGCATCCAGCAATCGCGCCAAAATGCCGCAGCCGGCGTCGCCCGCAGCATGGGCTGCTACCGCGACATCCGCCACGGCGCCGTCCCCGTCGTCGGCACCTGTTTCGGCGGCTGGTCCGGCCCGCCCCGCGGCGTCGGGGTTCCTGGCCTCGGGCCTGGGCATTGCCCTGTTTTCCTCAGCCGTCTTCGGCCTCTCCGGGTCCTTCGCCAAGGCTCTCCTGGAAACCGGCTGGACCCCGGGTGCCGCCGTCACCGCCCGGCTGACGGGCGCCGCGCTCATCCTGGCCATCCCTGCGATCCCCGCGCTGCGCGGACGGTGGCACCAGCTGCGGGATAACTGGGTGACCATCGTGCTGTTCGGCCTGATCGGCGTGGCGGCCTGCCAGCTGTTCTACTTCAACGCGGTGGCCCGGCTGTCGGTCGGTGTGGCACTGCTCCTGGAGTACCTCGCCCCGGTGCTGATCGTGCTGTGGATGTGGGCGGCGAGCCGGAAGCGGCCGCGCCCGCTGACCATCGCCGGAACGCTCCTGTCGCTGGGCGGGCTGGTCCTGGTGCTCGACCTGACGGGCGCCGTCAAGATCGATTTCGTCGGGGTGCTCTGGGGCATTGCCGCCGCAGTCTGCCTCGCCATCTATTTCTTCATCACGGCCAAGGAAAACGACACCCTTCCGCCCATCGTCCTGGCCTCCGGAGGGCTTATGGTGGGCGCCGCGATCATGTGGCTGGCCGCCGCCACGGGCCTGCTGCCCATGGCCTTCAGTACGGCTGACACGAAACTGGGGCCCTGGGCCATGCCGTGGTGGGTTTCCCTCGGCGGGCTGGTGGTGCTGGCCACCGTGCTGGCCTACGTCTCCGGAATCATGGCCGCGCGAGCCCTGGGATCGAAAGTGGCGTCCTTCGTGTCGCTGACCGAGGTGCTGTTTGCCGTGCTCTGGGCGTGGCTGCTGCTGGGCGAACTGCCGGGCGCCATCCAGCTCCTCGGCGGGATGCTGATCGTGGGCGGGGTCGTGCTGGTCCGGCTGGACGAACTCAAGGGACTCGAGCCGCGGACCGGCCCCGGCACTCCCTCGCCGCTCAACCACGTAAACGCCGTCGAACCCGTTCCGTAAGCGGAAGCCTCCAAGCGGGGCAAGGGGTTAAACGCCAGGAGGGCCGGACGCGTGCGTCCGGCCCCCCTGTGATTGCCTGCCCTAGCGGGAAGTTTCCTCCTGCTGCTGTGCGTTGCGGGAGGCCTGCCGGCCGGCCTCCTCGAGCGCCTGGGCGATCTTGGCAAGCTGCGCGGCGTGCGTGCTGTGCCACTCCCTGCGGAACTTGTCCGCGTCCGGGCCCTTCCAG
Organism: Arthrobacter sp. KBS0703; assembly: GCF_002008315.2. Classification (NCBI taxonomy): domain Bacteria; kingdom Bacillati; phylum Actinomycetota; class Actinomycetes; order Micrococcales; family Micrococcaceae; genus Arthrobacter; species Arthrobacter sp. KBS0703. The sequence continues at coordinate 4,015,446 of NZ_MVDG02000001.1, forward strand.
TCGGTGCTCTCCAGCGCCTTGGTCAGCGCGGACTTCTGCTTTTCGATTTCAGACGAACCCGACTGAAGCTTGGTGCCCAGTGCCTTGAGCTGGGTAATGTCTGCACCCCAAATAGCCATTCGATCTCTCCTTTAGTCAACGGACCCGATCCAGTCGGCATCCCCAGCGGCCTCCGGCTCGTCCGGAAGATCCATTACCTACAAGCTATCCTCCGGCACGAAACAGTGTCGATGGGCACCGCTCCCCATGTAGCCCTCCCCATGGTTTCGGCGCCCTCGCGAAGCGTGGCCGGAGGGTCGATCCCAGGCGGTCCAGAGCCTAGCATGGGGGTATGTGCCGGAACATCCGAACCCTCCACAACTACGAACCGCACGCCACCTCCGAGGAGGTCTACGCCGCGGCCCTGCAGTACGTGCGCAAGATCAGCGGCAGCACCAAGCCCTCCAAGGCCAACGAGGAGGCGTTTGAACGCGCCGTGCATGAGGTGGCGCACGCAACGCAGCACCTGCTCGAGGCCCTCGTGACGCACGCGCCGGCGAAGGACCGCGCAGAGGAAGCGGCGAAGGCCAGGGCCAGGGCGGCCGTGCGCTTCGGTGCGGCCTGATACGGCTGCCTGCCGCGCCGGCGCCTAGCTGGGCGGCTGCGTCGTTGCTGTGCCGAAGCGGCGCAGCCGGAGCGAATTGGCCACCACCAGTACGGAGCTTGCGGCCATGGCCACGCCGGCGATCATCGGATTGAGCAGGCCCAGCGCGGCCACCGGGATCCCCACCGCGTTGTAGAAGAACGCCCAGAACAGGTTGGTCTTGATGGTGGCCAGCGTGCGGCGTGACAGTTCGATCGCCGTTGCCACGTGCCCGAGGTCGTTGCCCATGACCGTCAGGTCCGCCGCCTCGATGGCGACGTCCGTTCCGGAGCCCATTGCGATCCCCAGATCCGCCTGCGCCAGGGCGGCGGCGTCGTTCACGCCGTCGCCGGCCATGGCCACCGTTGCGCCGGCTGTCTGCAGCCGGCGGACGGCGTCCACCTTGCCTTCGGGAAGCACGCCCGCGAACACGTCCCCGGCGGGAATTCCGACGGCGGCCGCCACCTGGGCGGCCACTGCGGCGTTGTCGCCGGTCAGTAGCTGTCTCTTATACACATCTCCCAGGGATTTCAGCCGGGCCACTGCCGCCGCCGATCCCGGCTTGAGGGTGTCCCGCAGGGCGACGATGCCCGCAGCCTCGCCGTCCACGGCAACCCAGATGGCCGTGGCGCCCGAGTCCTCCGCGGAACGCAGTGCCTCGAGCTGCCCGGGCAGGGGGCTGACGCCACCGTCCTGCAGCCACCCGGTCCGGCCGGCAGCCACCAGCCGCCCCTCCACGGTTCCCACGACGCCCCCGCCCGGAGCGGAACGGAAGCCGACGACGGCGGGAAGGCCGCCGTCGTCGTCCGTGCGGCCGGTGACGGGCACCGCGGCCCCGGCGGCAGCGGCGATCGCGTGGGCGATCGGGTGCTCGGACGCTGCCTCGACCGCGCCGGCCAGCCGCAGGACGTCCGCCTCGCTGAACGGTGGGAAAGCAACGGTGGAATCGACGGAAAGTTGCCCGCTGGTGACCGTGCCGGTCTTGTCCAGCAGGATGGTGTCCACAGTGCGGGTGTCCTCGAGGACCTGCGGGCCCCTGATGAGGATGCCCAGCTGGGCGCCGCGCCCGGTTCCGGTCAGGAGTCCCACCGGAGTGGCCAGGCCGAGGGCGCACGGGCAGGCAATCACCAGCACGGCCACCGCTGCCGTGAACGCCGACCGGAGCTCGGGTCCGCTGATGTCCGGGCCGGCAGCCAGCAGCCAGGCGGCAAAAGTCAAGACGGCAATCGCCAGGACGATCGGGACGAAGACGGCGCTGATCCGGTCCGCCAGCCGCGCGATCGGCGCCTTTCCGGTCTGTGCCTCGGCCACGAGCCGGCCCATCTGGGCCAGCGTTGTCTCCGCGCCGACCCGGGTGGCGCGGACCAGGAGCCGGCCGGCGGTGTTGATGGTGGCGCCCGTGACCGGGCTGCCGGGACCCACCTCAACGGGCACGGATTCGCCCGTCACGAGCGAGGCGTCGACGGCGGAGGAACCGCTGATCACGACGCCGTCGGTGGCGATCTTCTCACCCGGGCGCACGACGACGACGTCGCCCACGGCAAGCTGATCGGCGGGGACCTTGACCTCGGCGCCGTTGACCAGCACGGTAGCGTCCTTGGCGCCGAGGTTCAGCAGCGCCTTCAGGGCGTCCCCGGCCTTGGCCTTGGCGTTCGCCTCGAGGAACCGGCCAAGCAGCAGGAAAGTGGTGACGACCGCGGCGACCTCGAAGTACAGGCCGCCGGCGCCCGCGCCGTCCATCTGCTCCATGCCGGGATGCTCGGTCAGGCCCGGATCGGCAAACAGCTGCCAGGCCGAAAAGACGTACGCGGCAATCACGCCCAGGGACACCAGCGTGTCCATCGTGGAGGTGAGGTGGCGGGCATGGATGGCCGCCGCCCGGTGGAAGGGCCACGCGGCCCAGCTGACGACCGGCAGGGCCAGGGCTCCGGCCGCCCAGCCCCAGTTGGGGAACTGGAACGCCGCGAACATCGAGATGAGGAACACCGGGACCGTCAGGACGGCCGCGACAATCAGGCGCGGCCTCAGCACCGCTGCCGTGCCGCCGTGCTGCATGTGGTCTTCGTGGCCTTCGGCGTCGCCTGGTGGCATGTCCGGTGCGGCGGGGTGCAGGGCGGGTCTGATCCGCGCTTTGTAGCCTGCTGCTGCTACCTGGTCGGTGATCTGTTGGTCGGTGATTCCGGCCGGGACCATCACGTGGGCTGATTCCAGGGGGAGGTTGACCGTGGCCTGGACGCCGTCGAGCTTGCCGAGCTTCTTTTCCACCCGGTTCACGCAGGACGCGCAGGTCATGCCCTCGATGTCGAGTTCGACCGCCCGCCCGGCGGCGCGCCCTGGAAGATGCTCGGTGCTCATCGTTGTTCCTGCCCTGTCATGCCGGCTCACGCTTCGTTGGCCACCACAAGGTAGCCTGCTTCGGCCACTGCCTCGCCGATCTCGGACGGCGAGAGCTCCTGGGTGGACGTGATGGTGACCGTGGAGACCCCGCCGGCATTGAGATCGACCGCGATCTCCTCTACGCCGGCCAGCGATTCGAGCTCTTCACTGACGGCCGACACGCAGTGCCCGCAGGTCATTCCGGAGACGTGGACGGTGGTGGAAATGGTGCTCATGGCTGGCTCCTGGTTCAGCGCTGACGGGGTGGGTCAGCGGAGTGGGTGGTGGGTTTGCCGTTAGCGCAGCAGCCGCCCGATTGCGTCTGCTGCCTCCTTCACTTTGATGTCGATCGCCTCGGCGCGCAGGGCGGGGTCCGGTTCGGAGGCCGCCCCGACGACGCAATGGCCGATGTGTTCCTCCACGAGGCCCAGGCTCACGGCGTGTAATGCCTTGGTGACGGCTGAGACCTGCGTCAGGATGTCGATGCAGTACTTGTCTTCCTCCACCATCCGGGCGATACCCCGGACCTGGCCCTCGATCCGCCGGAGCCTTCGCAGGTAGGCGTCTTTGTCCGCGGTGTAGCCGTGCTGGGGCGGCGACTCTCCGATCGCTGCCCCCGGGGCCTGGTCTTCGGGAATACTCATGTCGTAAACGTATACCCCTAGGGGGTATCTGTCAACGCCCTCCGGGCCTCGCGGGTGGCAGGAGGGCATTAAAAAGCTCCGGAGTGCGTTATTGGGGGATACGCACTCCGGAGCAGTCTTTGGGGCAGGCTTTTGATTGGCCGGCGCTCACCAGCTTACTTGCCGGTAACGATGTTTGCCACCACCTCGAATAACTACTTTCACTTTACTTTCCCGGGCCGGATTTCCGCGGGTTTTCATCGCTGCCGCGTCACCCGGGCCGGTCCTCGTGGGCGGCCATCCTGAACGGCACCACCAGCACGGGACGGCTCTGGTGGTGCGTGAGCCAGGCTGCGACCGAGCCGTTGAGGACCTCTGTCAGGCGATGGCCGAAGCCCCGCTCGGGGGTACCAACGATGATCATGGGTGCGTTGACCTCGGCCGCGAGCCGTCCGAGGGCGCGGGCCGGATCGCCAGCGAGTGTCCGGAGCATCCATTCGGGGGACGTGTTCCGTACGGCGGAGCCGATCGTGGACTTAAGGTCATTCGTCAGGGACCGGATGTCGTCGTCGTCCTTGTCCGGATGGAGCGAGAGGCGGTGGGCGGAACGTGCCGGGTCCCACTCCACGAGGTAGCTTGCCTCGTCCACGTAGGCGCAAAGCAGCGGGGCGGAGAGCTTCTGGGCCAGGGCGGCGGCTGTCTGGAGGACCTCGGGATGCTGGCCGGGCACTACTCCGACGAGCAGGGGAGGGGGGCCGCTGAAGCGCTCTGGAGACATACTTCATTGTGTGCCCGGCGCCTGATGAATAACCAGAGTTCGCCCGGGGCCGGGCATTCTGCCGGCGGTTTCGTGCGTGGCCGCCGGCGGCCCAAATGGTGCTGGACAGGTGCCGATTTCCCTTGAATCCGGCGGACGGCGGGCCTAGCGTTGAGACGTAGAGAGGCGGCAGGCATGCAGATATACATGTGGTGGCTGGATCTGGACCTGAAAAGCAAGGAGTGGCTGCGGGAAAACCTTCGGACCGCGGAGCTCCCGCTGTTCGTGATGCAGGGTATCGCCGAAGCAGGCGGGCCGCATCCGGACACCCCCCTGGCTGTTCTGACCGAAGCCGAATGGGATTTCATCGAGACCCAATCAGAGTTCGTGGACTGACGGCGTCTCCCATATCGAATCAGGCACCCTCGGCTCAGGGCGGACGACGGGCAGTTCATCCCAGTGTGGCGTAGCGGGGTGAGCGCATGCCACGCTTCATACTCCAGTCAACGCCGCTCTTCAGCCCTGCGAAACCGAGCCCCGAAGCGCCCTAAATTCCTGCCCGAGCGGCCATAGCCGCACGCTCTGTCGCACGATTTGGGGCGTCGGCCAGTCAGGCTCGCAATCTGGCGGACGCACCCGGACCTAGAGCGAAGCCGACCAAGGGTCACCGGGGCGGTCCGACGGAGCTTCTTCGGCCACCGTTGGGGACTTCACCTGTCAGTTTCTGAAGTCGTCCGCATCATGGCAGCGTGCCGTCGTGTGACCGCATGGAGGAAATCGCCCGCAACCAACACGACGGATACCGGGCCGAGATCGCCGAACTCAACCACGAACTCCACCTGCTCATCTTCGAATCAGCAGCCTCCCGAGGCTGTTTAATATCGCCAAGGACCTCGCCCTTGCACCGCTGATGTCCGGATCGTTCCAGTACTACGCCCCCGACGAACTAAACCGGAGCCTCCAGGACCACCGGCTCATCGTCGACGCCATCACCCAGCGCGACGACAACCGTGCCCGCGCCTTGATGGAAGGCCACCTCCGCACCTCCTACGCCGCCCTCACCCGCAGACGCTGACAGCGTCAAAAGCTACTCCGTAAGGTACCGATAGTTCCGTTCTGTTGCGCGTTGTTCGGGAGTGCTTCACTGAAACGTACGACGGCGGCCACGCCGCCTTTCGCCGCCACCGGAGGTGCTTGATGCGCAAGATCATCCTCATGATGTCGGTTTCCTTGGACGGATTCTTCGAGACGGCCGACCGGGACATCAGCTGGCACCTGGTGGATGACGAACTCCTCCGCCACTTGAACGAGCGGTTCCGGACGATGGGAGCCTTCATGTTCGGGCGCGTCACCCATGAGCTGATGGCAGATTACTGGCCCACGGCCGACCAGGTTCCGGGCAGCTCGGCGCCCATGCTCGAGTTCGCCGGGATCTGGCGCGACATGCCCAAGTTCGTTTTTTCGCGGACCCTCACGCAGGCGGGCTGGAATACCACGGTGATTCACGACGTCGTGCCCGAACAAATTGCGGAACTGAAGGCGCGGCCCGGCGGCGACATCGCCCTTAGCGGCGCCAATTTGGCCTCCACTTTCATGCGGCACGGCCTGATCGACGAATTTCGCATTCTCGTCCATCCCGTGGTCCTTGGGCAGGGCCGGCCGCTGTTCGAGGCCCCTGATGTCCGAATGGACCTCAGGCTCGAGGAGACGCGGACGTTCGGCAACGGCGTGGTTTTGCTCCACTACTCGAACGACGGCGCCTAAGGGGCTCACCCGGGCAGTACCGGCCGTGGCGCCGCCCCGTTACTCGGAGCAGTTGTGGGAGGGCCGTGATAGGGCTTAACTTTTGGGCATGCCCAACTCGCCGGAACACGAACTCATGATTGAGCTTCAGGACCTGATTATCGGTACGGAAACGGTCGCCGATTTCCTCAGCGGCCTCTCGATCGTGGCCGCGGCCACCATCGGCCGCAGTCTGGGGACGCCGGTGGAGTGCGGCGTCACGCTCAAGCGTCAAAGAGGGACGACGACGGTAGGAGGAAGCAGCGCCCGGGCAATCCTTCTGGACAAGATCGAGCAGCGCATAGGCCAAGGCCCCTGCATCGAGGCACTTCGGATCAAGGCCCCTGTCCTCCTGAACGATGTCCGCACAGATCCGCGGTGGCCCGCCTATCAGGAACAGTTGATCGCGGAAGACTGCTTGGGCGTCCTTGGTGTGCCGCTGGAACTGAATGAGGACTCGGCCGCGGCGCTGAACTTCTTTGCGAAGTCACCCGGTGTCTTCACCGAAGCGATCGTCCGGGAAGCCGCAGGGTTCGCCGACATCGCCGGCGGCGCCGTACGGCTAGCCGTGAAAGTCGGAACGGCGCAAGACGCAGCCCAGGACCTGCAGGCTGCGATGCGCAGCCGCACCGCGATAGACCTCGCCTGCGGCATCATCATGGCGCAAAACGGCTGCACGCAGGCCGAAGCCATGGAGATTTTGGTCAAAGTCTCAAGCCACCGGAACCAGAAGCTCCGTGACATCACGGAAGAGATGATCGTCAAGATCTCCGGCGTCAAGCCCACTACCCACTTCGACGGGCACCAAGCACGGCCGTAGGGCACCGCGGACGCCAACTGGCGCAGCCCGGAGAGCCCGCTCGTAGGCGCGTCATCGGGCAGAAGAGTGCGCGCATCTGCAGACCTCGCATACTCTGTGTATACATTGCCGGCCCGGCGGTGGAGGCTGAAGGAGATGCAATGCGCAAACCAGAGCTGGAGTTCCACGAACCCCCCGCTGACTGGCAGAAGACGAACGGCGATGCTGAACGCGGAATTTGGGAGCAGATCCTCGCCGCGGACCCTCTTAGCGGAGATTCGACCTTACTCCAACGCTATGAGCCCGGTGCTGACACCATAGCCAGCGGAGTGATCGTCCACGACTACTGGGAGGAGGTCATCATCCTCTCGGGGGAACTCACCGATGTGACCCTCGGGAAGACTTTTACGCCCGGTATGTACGCATGCCGTCCACCTGGCATGCCCCACGGACCCTACCGAAGCGGCGGGGGCTGCAGCATGCTCGTCATTGTCCGGCCGGAGTCAGAGCCAAGCATGTGAGATCTGGCAAATGCCTGGCCGGCGCGTCAGTTGTCCTACTCTTCCGCTCTTGACCGGCGATACTCAGCGATATATCGTTAACTATCGCCGAACGATCGGCGATCACGAGGCGACTCACTGAGAGTGAAGGACGATGCCGCTATGAAAGGCATTCACGACAACAAATTGACAGATGGCGGACCGCTGTTCGGACGCTTCGGGCGGAGTCGGAGCCATCGTGGGCCGCACGGCCACGGCGGCTTCGGGCCAGGCCGCGGATTCGGGCCCGGTTTTGGGCCTGGGTTTGGACCGGGCTTTGGTCCTGGTGGCTCGCGGCGGGCCAGCAGGGGCGATGTCCGTGCGGCAATTCTGTCCCTTCTGGCCGAATCACCCTCCAACGGGTACGGACTGATCAAAACCATTGCGGAGAAAACCTCCGGAGCGTGGCGCCCCAGCCCGGGCTCGGTTTACCCGACACTCCAGCAACTCATCGATGAAGATCTCATCGCACCCGTAGGAGAAGGCCGGCGCACGGAGTTCACGCTCACGGATGCGGGGAGGGCGTATGTGGCTGACCACGCCGAAGAACTGGACAACGCGTGGAACACCGATCCGCAGGGAACCGGTCCCGCGTTTCACCAGAGCGTGGCAAAGCTCATGGGAGTTATCCACCAATTCCGCTTCGCGGCAACCGAGGAACAACGCAATGCCGCGATGGAAAAGATCGATGAGACCCGACGCGCGCTTTATCACATCCTCGCCGACTAAACCCCCGTCATTCCGGCTTCAATCCGGCGGGACTTCATAGTTCCCAGAATCTGTATCGGCCAGGAGCTCATCTGCCGCCGGCCATCGGGCGTCAGATTTCAGCGGATTACCCGATAGCGCACGTGGGTGACTAGGCCGGTGCCGCTCACTTCCGTGGGCTCAAGCTTGAGGTCCGCGACGCCGTCCAACAGCCGCTCGCCGGCTCCCAGGACGATGGGCGCGATGTGGAGCCGCAGCTCGTCAATCAGCCCCGCCGAAAGGTATTGCCGGACAGTCTGTGCTCCGCCGGCAATGGCCACGTCCTTGCTGCCGGCGGCCCCACGCGCCTGGGCCAGCGCTGATTCGATCCCGTCAGTCACGAAGTTGAAGGTGGTGCCGCCCTGCATCTCCAAGGGCCCGCGTGGATGGTGGGTGAGAACGAACACGGGTGCGTGATAGGGCGGTTCCTCACCCCACCATCCCCGCCAGTCCTCATCCCACGTCCCGGGCCCCGCGAACATGTTCCGTCCCATGATGTAGGCGCCGGCCGCGAGGATGCCTTCGAGCTCGGCGGCGTTGGCTTCGGGTTCTTCGAACTGCCACCTGTGCAGGAGCTCCCCGCCCTCGCCCAGGGGTTCCGTCAGGCTTTGGTTCGGACCGGCGGCGAATCCGTCTAGGGAGATAGTCAGATCGCACCTGACGCGGCTCATGCGCCCATCATGCCACCACTCGGCGGTTCGGGTCCGGTTGAGCGTTCAGTAGTTGTCGCCGTCGATTTCCGGGAGCTATTCGCTCACAGTGATCTCCCGGCCCGTCGGTTTCCCCGAGCCTCGTTCGAGAGCTAAACCGCAAACGGCCGTTCAATCCTGCGCCAGGTTGCCCGTGTCGGCCGCAGGAACGCGGGAGTACACATACATGTCCTTTCGCCGTCCGTCGACTTCTAGCCAACGTCGCAGCAGCCCTTCGCGCATGAAACCACTTCGCTGTGCCGTTCGCCATGAGCCTTCGTTCAACTGCTCGACATAAAGCTCCAGCCGGTGAATGCCGGGCTGGGTAAAAGCCCATAATGACAGTGCGCTCAGCGCGCTGCGAGCGGCGCCTTTTTGCCTGTGGCTTGAAGCGATCCAGTAGCCGATACTCACCCGCCCGTGGCTCATGTTTTTCAATCAGAGACCGATCTGACCGACTGCCTGGTCAGTTGCTGCATCAGCAATGGCGAATGAGTATCCGGACCTATCTGCAAGCTACCAATGGCCCCGGTTCAGGGGCGATGGACCCTTTGTGGCTGGGGTGCGTCCGCGAGGTCTTGGATTCGTTCAGTGGCGGCCCAGCTGGCGAGCATGCGGAGGCGTTCATCGGATGGGGATCCGGGCACGGCCGGGTAGACGGTGAGGGTGAAGCCGGGGTCCTCGGCGAGCTCCATGGCTTCGTAGGCGAGTTCGAGCTCGCCTACGACGGGGTGCCGGAAAATCTTGGTCCCGGCGTAGTGGCGCCGGACATTGTGGGCGGCCCAACGCGTCCGGAATTCTTCGCTGCGCATGGACAGCTCTCCGACGAGATCGGCCAGGCGCTTGTCAAAGGGGTTGCGCCCGCTCTGCGTCCGGAGGATGGCGACGTTGGTATTGGCCGCCAGGTCCCAGTTGGGGTAGAAGTCCCGGGCTTTGGGATCCAGGAAAATGAACCGGGAGTGGTTGGCGGGCCGTGCCGCGCCGCGGTACATCTCCGAGTACAGGGCAAAACCAAGCTGGTTGGCGGCCACGATGTCCATGTGGTGGTTGCCGATGAAGGCCGGCGAACCCGTGATGGAGTCGAGCATGAACTGGAGCGTCGGGCGGACTGCCCCGCTTTGGAGGGGGCGCCGCTGGGCTTTGCCGGACGGGCCGGATGCGCGGGCAAGGTTGTAGAGGTGGTCCCGTTCGGCCTCGTCGAGGCTCAGCGCCCGCGCGATGGCATCGAGGACACTTTCGGAGGTCCCGGCCAGGTTCCCGCGCTCAAGCTTGGTGTAGTAGTCCACGCTGACGCCGGCGAGCATCGCAACCTCTTCACGGCGCAGGCCGGGGACCCGGCGGCGTCCGCCAAAGAGCGTCAGCCCGGCCATTTCGGGGGTGATTTTGGCGCGTCTTGAGGCGAGAAATTCGCGCACTGCCAACCTGTTGTCCACTCATCCACGCTACCCCGGAGCACCGCACCCTAGGGAGGTACTGCCAGAACCCGGATACGCAGAGCCCTCGCTAGGACCGGCGCGCCCCTGTTGCATTGAACATGAACCCCCCACATCCTCCGCCGCACCCGCCCCGGCCGTCCCAACCCGGCCGCCGCATGACCCCCAAAATATGACGCCCAGAAACATGACCCGAGAAGGGAGCCAGCGTGACAGTCATCAAGACCCCGGTGCCCGCACGTGAGCAGACCGTCGGCCGCCCGCTGGCGGTTGTGCTTGGCCTGCTGACAATCTTCGGCCCGATTTCCATGGACCTCTACCTGCCTGTTCTTCCGGCCCTTACCGTTGAGCTTCAAAGCACGACGTCGGTTGCCCAGCTGACGATTACTGCCTGCCTGCTGGGCCTGGCCATAGGCCAGGTCATCGCAGGGCCGCTTTCGGACCGCTTCGGCCGCCGAACGCCGCTGCTGATCGGGGTCAGCGCATACGCCCTGACATCGGCCTTGTGTGCACTCAGTCCGACCGTGGAAACACTCGTCATCGCGAGGTTCGTCCAGGGCCTGGCCGGTGCCGTAGGCATAGTGATCGCCCAGGCTGCCGGCCGCGACGTCTACTCGGGCGGCACGCTGCTTCGTTACTACGGCCGGCTCACTGTGCTCGGAGGACTGGCGGCGATCATCGGCCCGGTCATCGGCGGGCAGCTCGCAACGGTCACGGACTGGCGCGGAGTCTTCGTTTTCCTTGCGGCCGTTGGCATCGCCATCCTGGCGGCATCGTTGGTGATCTTCCACGAAACCCTGCCGGCCAACAGGCGCGTTGCCGGCGGGTTCTCCCATGCCCTCAACGGCTTCCGCCGACTCCTCGCCGACCGGGTGTTCGCCGGAGCGGTCCTCATCACCGGCTTCACCTACTCCGCGATATTCTCCTACCTGAGCGGGGCAACTTACATTCTCCAAGGCATGTATCGACTCTCCCCGCAGGGCTACTCGTTAGCTTTCGGCCTGAATTCCCTAGGCTTCATGGTCTTCGGGTTCATCGCCGGCCGCCTGGCTGAACGGTGGTCCGAACGTGGCACGCTCACCGTCGGCCTGATGATGACATCCGCCGGCGCCCTGGGGCTGCTTGCGACGGCACTCCTGCACCTGCCTCTGGCCGCCATCGTCCTGTCCCTGTTCACGATGGTCAGCGGCGTGGCCGTTACCAGCCCGCCGGCCACGTCACTCGCACTCAAGGACTACCCGGACATCGCCGGGACAGCCTCCTCACTCCTGGGACTGGCCCGTTTTGCTTTCGGCGGCATCGCCGCACCCCTCGTGGGCATCGGCGGCGCCAACGATGCTGTTCCCTTCGGCATCGTCGCAACTGTTTCCGCAGCAGCGGCAGCCCTGTGCCTTGGACTGGTCAGCGGGCGGCGCCAAGACCGTGGCGGCACGCCAGTGTGAAACCCCGACGCCGGTCCGGCCACCCAGTCGGCGGACCCACCCAAGCAAGGCTCGGATGGGCTAGCCGCGTTTCCGGCTGCTCGGAGATTCGGCATCGGTAGGGTTTTTGGTGAGGCGGGGCACGCTGGCGGCTGCTACCAGGAGGGCCAGGGCTCCGAGGCCAAAGGGCAACGCGCTGGCAGTGGCGATTCCTCCGACGAGAAGCGGGCCTCCGGCGTCGCCGAGTTCCCTTCCCAGTTCGGCCGAACCCATGGTCCGGCCCATTCGTTCCGGCGGTGTGGTGTCGGCCAGATGGGCAAAACCCAGGGGCGTCGCGGCGCCCACGCCGGCGCCGATTGCGGCGGCCGAGATGAACAAGGCGACCGGCCCGGGCGCCAGCGCGATGAGGGCCACGCCGCTGGCGGTGAGCAGGAGGCCGGCGGTCATTCCGTGGCCGTCGCTGATGCGCTGCTGGTCGCGCATCTTGCCGATTCTCGGCTGCACCAGGAGTGCGGCCATCGCCAGGACGCTTACTGTCGCGGTTCCTGCGAGCGGGCCCAGCCCGTGTTGGGTGGCCAGCGCGGGAAGGAAGCCGATCGCGGCCCCCATTGCGCCCGTCGACGCCGCGAGCACCAACGTGGGGACGAGGAAGCGACGTTCGGTGACCTGGCGTGCCAGGTCAAGGACCGTGTAGCGCTGGCGCGGAAGGGGTTCCAGGTGGGGGACGCGGAGAAAGACCCAGAGGGCCGCCGCTGCCGCCAGCCCGGAGAGCGCGGCAAAGAGCAAGGCGAACCCGCCGGCGAGGATCAGCCCCGCCCCAAGGAGCGGCCCGATCACGTAGCCAAAGCTCTTCCAGGATCCGTACCGGCCGAAGTAGGTGCCGGCGCTTTTCCCTCCGGCGATCCGTGCCACCATGGCCGACGCTGCCGGGGAGAACGCCGATGCCGCCGCGCCCTGCCCGAGGCGCGCCAGCCCCAGCATGAGGGGATCGCTGCCCCACAGGCCCGGGAGGGAGAGTACGGCGAAGGCCAGGAGACCGCCGACGATGACGGGCTTGGTGCCGATTCTGTCGCTCAGTGCGCCGAAGACGGGTTTGAGGAACACTTCCGAGATGTCATAGGCAGCCAGCAGGACGCCCAGAGTCAGCAGTGTTAGGCCGATGTTCGCGCTCTGGGCACCCATGCCCGCGGCAACGCTGTGGGCGCCGAAGGCTGTCACGAACCCTGCCGCGTACAGCGGTGCGGAGGGCGGGCGGATGTCCGGCAGGGCGGGGCTCATGAGTGGACCTCCCGGTAGGCGTATGCGGCGAATCTTCCAGGGCCGCAGCGCAACGGGTCAGCCCGTCCTAACCGGACCCTGCAGTCAGGAGAATCTTGCTAGGACGCGGGAGTTTATGCAACTATTTGCGTATGAATGCAGATACGCAGCCTTGCGCGCTTGGGCCCGACAGCCAGTATGTGGAGCTGGCAGTCGAGGTTTTCGCCATGCTGGCGGACGCCACCCGGGTCAGGCTGATCCTTGCCCTTCGTGATGGCGAGCTGCCGGTGAATGCGCTGGCCGAGAAAGCCGGAAAGCCCGCGGCTGCCGTGTCCCAGCATCTGGCCAAAATGCGCCTGGCCCGCATGGTTTCCACCCGGCAGGAGGGCACGAAGGTTTACTACCGGCTCGCCGATGGTCACGCCTGGCAGCTTGTTGCCGACGCCATCCATCAGGCCGAGCATGCCTTAGGAACGGCTCCGCATCATGGTGCCGCACCACATCATGTTCCCGGGGCGGGCCGGGCATGAACCGGCCCCCACAGCGCCACGAACCGCCCGTACGTCCCCACCCGCATGACGATCCCGCTGCGGATGGCGGACACCGTCACGGCCATCACGGCCCCAGCCATGTCCACGCCACAGGGTTCAAAGGGTGGGTGCAGGAACTCTTCGTCCCGCACTCCCACGATTCGGCGGACTCCGTCGACGAAGCCATGGAGTCCAGCGCGGAAGGCATCCGCGCGGTCAAAGTCTCGTTGCTCGGACTCGGCGCCACGTCGCTCTTCCAGCTGGCCATCGTCCTGATCAGCGGGTCCGTCGCGCTGCTGGCCGACACCGTGCACAACTTTTCCGACGCCCTGACCGCAGTCCCTCTGTGGATCGCCTTCCTGCTCGGCCGCCGTGCCGCCACCCGGACTTACACCTTTGGCTTCGGCCGCGCCGAGGACCTGGCGGGATTGTTCATCGTGGCCATGATCGCCCTGTCCGCCGTGATTGCCGCCGTCGAGTCCGTCCATCGTTTCTTTGCCCCGCAGCCAATCCAGAACCTGGGCTGGGTGCTGGGCGCAGGAATTGTCGGCTTCGCCGGCAACGAACTCGTGGCGATCTACCGGATCCGGGTCGGACGGAAAATCGGCTCCGCCGCCCTGGTGGCCGACGGGATCCACGCCCGGACCGATGGCTTTACCTCCCTGGCCGTGGTCGCCGGCGTCGTCGGCACCTGGCTTGGCTTCCCCTTGGCCGATCCGGTCGTCGGCCTGCTCATCTCCGTTGCCATCGCCATCCTGCTCCGGGGAACCGTCCGGGACATCGGGCGCAGACTCATGGACGGCGTCAACCCGGCACTCACTGACAGACTCGCCGAAATCGTGCGGCGGCTTGCCCCAGACGGCTCCACGTCACGGCTGCGGTGGTCCGGCCACAGGCTGCACGCGGAAATCAGCATTCCGGCCGGCGGCTGCGGCGATCTTGCCGAACTGGCGGCGCTGGCCGCGGACCTCAAGCACGCCGCACAGCACGCTTTGCCGAATATCGGATCGGTGGCGGTCGTTCCCCGGTTCGATTAGACCGGTTCGATTAGACCTGCTCGATCTGGCCGCTTCGTGGTTGCGTTCATCACACGCCGCTGTGGCGCCGCGGCGGTTCGGTCCTCCGGTCGCATACTGGACTCACCGGGAGGCGGCGGGCGCACGGGCAGGCAGGAGGAGCAGGCATGAAAACCCTGATGGCAGTGGTGCGGAACGAGTACTTTCCCGCGGCTGCGGTGCTGGTGGTGGTCGTGCTCTTTTGGACGGCGGGACTGTTCGGCGGCCTGTCATTGCTCAGCACGAGCCAGCCGCCCATCGCCACGCTGTTCTGGCTGTTGTTCGTCTACGCGGTGGCCGTCCTGTCGCCGCTGGCCGGGCTGTTCGCTGCGGCTGACCTGGTCCGAAGGTGGTGGCGGAACCGCCGCGCTGCCAAGATCGGGACGGGCGCGGCACGCCACGACCGGTGACCGGACCCGGCCCGGCCTCCCGCACCCAAACCATTGCGGCCTCCCCGCCGTAGTGGTTGCATGGGGTGCATGGCTACCCCTGAGAGTTACGTCCTAGCAATCGGGACCAAGAAAGGCCTCTGGCTGGCGACCAGCCAGGACCGGAAGCAATGGTCCTTCACCGGCCCGCACTTCCTGATGAGCGAGATCCCGAGCATCGGCATCGACACGCGCGACGGCCGCACCCGAATCATGGTGGGCGTCAGGTCGGAACACTGGGGCCCCACCGTTGCCCATTCGGATGACCTCGGCGCTTCGTGGACCGAACCGGAACAAGGCGCGATCAAATTCCCCGACGGCACCGACGCCGCCGTGGAACGCATCTGGCAGATCTACCCCGACGCCGAGTCCCGCCCCGGAGTGGTGTGGGCCGGGGCCGAGCCGATTTCGGTCTGGAAGTCCACCGACGGCGGCGAGCACTTCGAGCTGAACCGCGGGCTCTGGGACCACCCGCACCGCAGCGAATGGGGCGCCGGATACGGCGGCGCCGCCGCGCACTCGATCGTGGTCAACCCGTCCGGGGACAACGTGCACGTCGCGATGAGCACCGGCGGAGTGTACCGCTCGCTCGACGGCGGGTCGTCCTGGGAGCCGCGGAACAAGGGCATCTCCGCCTACTTCATGCCCGATCCCAACCCGGAATTCGGCCAGTGCGTGCACAAGATAGCGGCGGACGCCGCCGTCGAAGGCCGCCTCTACGCGCAAAATCACCACGGCGTCTACCGCAGTGATGACAATGCCGAGAACTGGGAGTCAATCGCGGAGGGGTTGCCCGCCGATTTCGGTTTCGTGATGCTGACGCATCCGAGGCGGGCGGGCACGGCCTGGGTGATTCCGCTCAAGGCCGACGGCGAGCGGATTCCCCCCGAGGGAAAGCTCGCGGTGCACCGGACGGATGACGCCGGCGGCAGTTGGAAGCGCCTGGACGCCGGACTGCCGCAGTCAGAATACAACGCCGTGCTCCGTGACGCGGCCGCGGTGGATTCTGCCGAACCCGCCGGGGTGTACTTCGGAACACGCGGCGGCTCGGTCTATGCCAGCGCTGACGAGGGCGAATCGTTTGCCGAGGTGGCGTCCCACCTGCCGGACGTCCTGTGCGTGCGCGCCGCCGTGGTTGCCGATGCACGGGTCGCAGCAACGGCTTCCGCGTGAGGATCCGCGGTGGCTGAGATCAGCGTGGTGCTTCCCAGCGTCCTCCAGCCGCTCGCCGGCGGGCAGTCCTACCTGACTGCGCCCGCCGACGGGACGGTGACTGTGGGCTGGTTGCTGGATTCCGTGACCGGGGATTACCCGGTGCTCGCCAGGAGGCTGCGGGACGAAACGGGTGCCCTCCGCCGCTACGTGAATATTTACGTGAACGGTGACGAGGTCCGGCGTCTCCAGGGCCTGGATACGGAGGTCGCTGCCGGCCAGGAAGTGCTGATCATTCAGTCCGTGGCCGGGGGATAGCTGGCTCAGGCGACGCGCCAAACGCTGCACTCGTCCGTATTGATGGCCTTCCGCATGCCCGTGTGATGATCCATGATCCAGACGACGCCGATGCCCGGCGCTGTCTCCTGGACGCTGCCGCGGCGGATGATGACGTCGTCGTAGCTGGGCCCCACCGAGAGGCGGGCTTCGATCTCGTCCCCGCGGTGGAGCTGGTCCAGGGCGCGGACCCGGGTTATGTGGGCTTTGGCTTCCTTCAACATGGCGTGGCCTCCTGAGCTGGAGCTGGTGCCTGCAATTGCCGGCACTTCCAGTGTGGCGCCGGAATGTTGCGCCCTGGTTTCCTGCCCGTTAGCACCCGGTTAGTTTTCCGCGCCGGGCCGGTTTCGGCCCGGCATTGACCGCCGAATCATCTGCCGTGAGACTTTCAATGGGCTTGCACCCCGCCACGGCCGCCTACCAGGAGGAACCAGCAATGACCATCCAGGAATCCGAAGCAGAAGCAGCCTTCAGGGCGGGCAGGGAATGGTTCAAGAGTGCGGTGGTCTACCAGATCTACCCCCGCAGCTTCGCTGATTCGGACGGTGACGGCGTCGGCGACCTCCGCGGGATCATCGGCCGGCTCGACTACCTGCAGACGCTGGGCGTCGACGTCGTCTGGCTGTCCCCGGTATACCGCTCGCCGCAGGACGACAACGGTTACGACATCAGCGACTACCGGGACATCGATCCGGTCTTCGGGGACCTGGAAACCCTGGACGAACTCCTGGACGGACTGCATGCACGCGGCATGAAGCTCGTGATGGACCTGGTGGTCAACCACACCTCGGACGAGCACCCGTGGTTCGTGGAATCCCGCTCGGGCAAGGACAACCCGAAACGGGACTGGTACTGGTGGCGGCCGCCGCGGGAGGGGGCCGAACCGGGCGCGCCGGGTGCGGAGCCGAACAACTGGGGTTCCGCGTTCTCCGGGCCGGCCTGGGAATACGACGCCGCCTCCGGGGAGTACTACCTCCACCTCTTCTCGCGGAAGCAGCCGGACCTCAACTGGGAGAACCCGGACGTCCGTGCCGCCATCTACGACATGATGAACTGGTGGCTCGACAGGGGAGTGGACGGCTTCCGGATGGACGTCATCAACTTCATTTCCAAGGTTGAGTCACTCCCGGACGGCCCCCGCGCTGACGGCATGCTGTACGGCGACGGCGGCCCCCACTTCATCTGCGGGCCGCGCATCCATGAGTTCCTGCAGGAGATGCACCAGGAGGTCTTCGCCGGCCGGGACAAGGACCTGCTCACCGTGGGCGAGATGCCCGGCGTGACCGTGGAGGACGCCGCGCTGTTCACCGACCCCCGGCGCCGGGAAGTGGACATGGTGTTCCAGTTCGAGCACGTGGCCCTGGACCAGGAGGGCGGCAACAAGTGGCGGCCCAAGAAGCTGCTGCTGACGGATCTGAAGAAATCCCTCGGCCGCTGGCAGGAGGCGCTGGCAGAGCGCGGCTGGAACAGCCTGTACTGGGGGAACCACGACCAGGCCCGCGCGGTGTCCCGCTTCGGCGACGACGGCCACTACCGCGAGCTGTCAGCCAAGATGCTGGCCGCTGTCCTGCATCTGCACCGCGGCACGCCGTACGTGTACCAGGGCGAGGAACTGGGCATGACCAACATGGCGTTCGGCGCCATCAGCGACTACCGCGACATCGAGGTCCTCAACCACCACCGCGAGGCCACCACCCACCTGGGCCACACGGACGCCGACGTCCTCGCCGCCCTGGCGCCGCTGAACCGCGACAACGCGCGCACGCCGGTCCAGTGGGACGCCAGCCGCCACGCGGGCTTCACCACGGGGGCCCCGTGGATCGCGGTCAATCCGAACGCGAACGCCATCAACGCCGCCGCGCAGGTGGACGACCCCCAGTCCGTCTTCAGCTTCTACCGCGAGGTCATCGCCCTGCGCCACGCGGACCCCGTGGTGGCCTACGGAGACTTCACCATGCTGCTGCCCGACGACGAACACGTCTACGCGTTCCGGCGCTCGCTTCCGGACGCGGAGATGCTGGTCCTGGGAAACTTTTCCGGCGCGGAGCAGTCTGCCGGCACCGGGAACTCTGCCGGAATCGAAAGATCCTGGGGCGACGCCGAGCAGGTGCTGGGGAACTACCCGCCGCAGGCCGGCCTGCAGCTGCGTCCGTGGGAAGTGAAGGTGTTCCGCCGGAGCCTGTAGCGAGCGGCCTCAGGGAGCGAGCCTGTCGCCGGATTTGTGTACCCGGAACCAGCGGTAGCCGTAGCGGCCCAGCTCAACCGTGAATCCGCCGTCGGGCTCCAGCGGAACGTTGTCGCCGCCCAGCAGGTCCAGCAGCGTGGCGCCCCTGAACGCCCGGGGCGGGCCGTCCTTGGGGCCCGCATTGCCGCTGACTTTCACGGTGTCCTCGCCGAAGTTGTGCAGCAGCACCAGGGTTGCCCCCGTCGAGCTGCAGGTGTGCGCGAAGACCGCTGGCTCGGGCTGTTCGATGACCGCGAATTCGCCCCAGCCCAGCTCCGGTGATTCGCGGTAGCGCTGGATGAGCGTGGCGATGAAGTTCCACAGGGACTCCGGGTCCCGCTTGGCGGCCGCGGCATTGACCTTGTTCGGGCCGAACTCGCCACGCGCCAGCGGTGCCACGAGGTCCGACACGAGCGCGCTGGAGAAGCCGCCGTTCTTTTCGTCGTTCCACTGCATCGGCGTGCGGACGGCGGAGCGGCTCTTCTGCCGCAGGTCCTCGCCCATGCCGATTTCCTCGCCGTAGTAGAGGACGGGTGTGCCGGGCAGGGAGAACATCAGCGAATACACCATGCGGATCCTGCCGGCGTCGCCGTTCAGCATCGGCGGCAGCCTGCGCCGGAGGCCCCGGTTGTAGACCTGCATGTTCTTCTCGGGGCCGAACGCGGCGAAAACCTCCTCGCGCTCCCCGTCGCTGAGCTTGTCCAGCGTGAGCTCGTCATGGTTGCGGACGAACATGGCCCACTGGTTGTCGGGATTCAGGGCCGGGCGGCTCTTGAGCGTCTCCGCCAGCGGGCGGGCGTCCTGGCGGGCCAGCGAAAGGTACAGGTGCTGCATGGTCATGAAGTCGAACTGCATGTTCAGTTCGTTGCCCTCGGCCCCGCCGAAGTATTCCAGCTGCTCTTTGTACGGCAGGTTTACCTCGCCCAGCAGCACCGCGCTGCCGTTGCGCCGGCTGACGAAGCTGCGCAGGGCGGTCAGGTAGTCGTGCGGGTCGATCCTGGCCGCCTCGTCCTTGGGCTGGCCGCGGGTTTCCAGGAAGAACGGCACCGCATCGAGCCGGAAACCGTCCAGGCCCAGTTCCAGCCAGAGCCCCATGGCCTTGGCGATCTCGTTCCGGACTTTGGGGTTGGTGACGTTGAGGTCAGGTTGGAACTCGGCGAACATGTGGAGGTACCACTCGCCGGTGGCGTCGTCCTGCGTCCAGATGGACGTCTGCTCGCCCGGGAACACCACTTCGGAGGACGTGTCCGGCGGGGTGTCCTTCCGCCACACGTAATAGTCGCGGTACGGGTTGTCCACGGACTTCCGCGCCTCCTGGAACCACGGATGCTTGATGGACGTATGGTTGACCACGAAATCCGCGATGACCCGGATGCCGCGGTCCTTGGCGGTGCGGATGAACTCCACGAGGTCGCCCATGGTGCCCAGCCGGTGGTCCACGCCGTAGAAGTCGGTGACGTCGTAGCCATCGTCCCGGTCCGGCGACGGGTAGAACGGCATGAGCCAGATGCAGCTCACGCCCAGCGCCGCGAGGTAGTCCACCCGCTGCGTCAGGCCGGCGAAATCGCCGGTGCCGTCGCCGTCGTCGTCGAAAAAAGTCTCGACGTCGAGGCAGTAGATCACGGCGTTCTTCCACCACAGGTCCGATGTTTCAGCGATTCTCATGCGACGCGCACCTTCCGTAGCTGGGGCAGGACCTTGTCCGCGAACGCCTCGATGAACCGGGCCTGTTCCTGCCCCACGAAGTGCAGGTACAGCTCGTCGAAGCCGAGGTCGGCGTACTCGGCGAGCCACTGCGCGTGCTGGTCAAGGCTGGCTGAGATGTTGACCGATCTCCGGAGCTGTTCCTCGCCGACGTCGGTGCTCACGCCGTCGAAATGGGCGGCCGTGGGCAGGTCCCAGGGTATTGGCGGGGCGAAAATGTTGGACCGCCACTGGTCCACGGCGATGGCCACGGCGTCCTTCTCGTCGGGCGCCCAGGAGAGGTGGATCTGCAGGATCGCCTTGCCGCGGCCGCCGTTGCCGCGGTAGGCGGTGAGCATCTCGCTGAGCTTGTGGTGCGGCTGGTTCACGGTGACCAGCCCGTCCGCCCACGCCGCCGAGCGGCGCGCCGTGTCCACGCTGATGGCCGGGGCAATGAGCTGCGGCGGAGGCTCCGGGACGTCCCAGATCCGTGCCTGCTCCACCGTGACCAGCCCGTGGTGCGTGACCTCCTCACCGGCGTGCAGGCGCCGGATGACCTCCACGCACTCCTCGAGCCGCTGCTGCCGGGTTTCCTTCAGCGGCCAGGGGTCACCCGTGATGTGCTCGTTCATGTTCTCCCCGCTGCCCAGGGCCGCCCAGAACCGGCCCGGGAACATGGAGGCCAGCGTGGCCGAGGCATGCGCGATGATGGCCGGGTGATACCGCTGGCCCGGCGCGTTGACCACGCCGAACCGGAGCTTGGTGGTGGCCAGCGCGGCGCCCAGCCAGGACCACGCGAACCCGGAATGCCCCTGCCGGGCGGACCAGGGTTCGATGTGGTCCGAGCACATGGCGGCGTCAAAGCCCGCGGCCTCGGCGTGCTGGACGTCCTTGAGGAGCTGTCCCGGGCTGATCTGTTCATGCGACGCGTGAAATCCAATGGCTGCCATCGTTAAGGTCTACCGGCGGGCGGTCACTGTGTCGAGGGCTCCGAGGGGTAGCGCCCCGGCGGGACCCCGGGCAAGAATGGGGCGTATGCAGCTTCCGGTCATGCCTCCCCTTCCTCCCATGCTTGCCAAATCGGTGGCCGCCATCCCGGACGGTGCCATGAGCTACGAGCCGAAATGGGACGGTTTCCGGTCCATTGTTTTCCGCGACGGCGACGACGTGGAGATCGGCAGCCGCAACGAAAAGCCGATGACGCGCTACTTTCCGGAGCTGGTGGAGGCGCTGAAGGCCAACCTTCCGCCGCGGTGTGTGCTCGACGGCGAGATCGTCCTGGTGGGCGCATCGGGGGACCGGCTCGACTTTGACGCCCTGCAGCAGCGGATCCATCCCGCCGCGAGCAGGGTCAAGCTGCTGGCCGAACAGACGCCGGCGAAGTTCGTGGCCTTCGACCTGCTGGCGCTGGGCGACCACGACTTCAGCGGCCGGCCCTTCGCCGAGCGGCGCGCCGCACTCGAGGCGGCGCTGGCCGGCGCGCGTGCACCGATCCATCTGACCGCCGCGACGCAGGACCGGGAGCTCGCCGGAAAGTGGTTCGACCAGTTTGAGGGCGCCGGCCTGGACGGGATCATCGCCAAGCCCCTCAACGGCGAGTACCAGCCGGACAAGCGCGTGATGTTCAAGGTCAAGCACGAACGCACGGCCGACTGCGTGCTGGCCGGCTACCGCGTGCACAAGAGCGGACCCGACGCCATCGGATCGCTGCTGCTGGGCCTGTACAAGCCCGGCGGCGAACTCGCCAGCGTGGGCGTGGTGGGCGCCTTTCCGATGCAGCGGCGGCGGGAGCTGTTCGAGGAACTCCAGGCGCTGGTGACCGGCTTTGACGAGCACCCGTGGGCCTGGGCCAAGCAGGAGGAAGGCGCCCGGACGCCGCGCAACGCCGAGGGCAGCCGCTGGAGCGCCGGCAAGGACCTGTCCTTCACGCCGCTGCGTCCAGAGCGGGTGCTGGAAGTGAAGTACGACCACATGGAGGGCGAGCGGTTCCGCCACACCGCGCAGTTCGTGCGCTGGCGCCCGGACCGGGACCCGTCATCCTGCACGTACGAGCAGCTCGAGGAGCCCGTGAAGTTCGACCTCGCCGAGGTGCTCGCCACCTAAACATCAGCGGCCCGCCCCTTTTTCGCAAAAGGGACGGGCCGCCGTCGTGACCTTCTTTGAAACTAATCCGGCCGAAAAGGCGGCGGACCCGCCGTGTCCCGGGGCGCTTGCGGGGCAAACGGGGTCACGACGGCGGGCCGCACCCGGGCCGGCCGGGTTACTTCAGGCCGAGCTGCTTGGTGGGGGTCTTGAAGGTTTCCTTGGCCGTGAGGGCCGAAACTGCGGCGATGGTGCAGATAACCGCGGTGAAGATGCTGATCTGGACCCAGCCGCCGGGCTTGATGCCGCCTATGGCAGCCACGATGGCGGGCGCAAACCCGGCCATCAGGAAGCCGAGCTGGGTGCCGATGGCCAGGCCGGAGAAGCGGACCTTGGTGCTGAACATCTCGGCGTAGAAGGACGGCCAGACGGCGTTCGAGGCTGCGTAGCCGCAGGAGAAGAAGCCGATGGCGGCCAGGAACATTAGCGGGACGCTGCCGGATTCGAGGCTCAGCAGGAAGACAGGGGTCAGGATGGCGCTGGACAGTGCGCCGTAGATGAACACGGGCTTTCGGCCGATCTTGTCGGCCAGCTTTCCGAACAGCGGCTGGGTGCCCAGGGCCACCAGGTTTGCGCCGACCACAAGCCACAGGGTGGTGGTGCCGTCCACGCCGGCCACGGTCTTGGCGTAGCTGATGGCGAGGGTGCCGAACACGGTGGAGACGGCGGCGATGAAGGCGCAGCAGATGACCCGGAGGACGTCGCGCCAGTGGGACTTGAGCAGATCGGCCACGGGCAGCTTGGCGATCTGTGCTGACTTCTGGGCTTCCTCGAAGGCCGGCGGCTCGTGCAGCGTGCGGCGGATGAAGAACGCCACCATCACCACCACGGCGCTGAGCCAGAACGGAATGCGCCAGCCGATGCCGTACTTGATCTCGTCAGGCAGGGCGAGGACCGGGATGAAGACGAGGGCGGCGAGGATCTGGCCGCCCTGGGTGCCGGTGAGGGTCCAGGAGGTGAAGAAGGAGCGGCGGTTGTCCGGGGCGTGTTCCAGGGTCATGGAGGAGGCGCCGGCCTGCTCGCCGGCCGCGGAGAGGCCCTGGCAGAGGCGTGCCAGCACCAGCAGGGCCGGAGCCCACCAGCCGACGGTGTTGAAGTCCGGCAGGCAGCCGATCAGGAAGGTGGAGGCGCCCATGAGCAGCAGTGTGAACATCAGGACCTTCCGGCGCCCCACCCGGTCACCGAAGTGGCCCAGGATGACGGCGCCGACAGGCCGGGCCACGTAGGCGAAGCCGAAGGTCGCGAAGGACATGATCGCCGCATTGGCGTCCGCGTCCGGGAAGAAGACCTTGGGGAAGATCAGGGCAGCGGCGGAACCGAAAATGAAAAAGTCGTAGTACTCGACGGCGCTGCCGAGGAAGCTGGCAAGGGCTGCCTTCTTCGGGGTCCCGGCCGGGGCAACGGTGCCCGGCTCTGCGGACGGGAGTGTCTGGCTCATGGTGTTCCTTCGGTGTGACGACGTTGTCGCGGATGTATCAGGATGTTGCAGCCGCCGTCCGTGTGATGGGGATGGGGCGGCTGGCAGGTCCTTGGAAAGACCCGGACTAAGTAGCCACATGGTGAGAGCTACTTGTGCGATACAGCAATGATGACTGTGAGGGCAGTCACCTGTCAAGAATCTTATTCACCATCTAGAAATAGCTCTCACATTGTGGCAACATCGAGTTATGAGTGTGAAAGAAGCCACAGGCAACGACGCCAACGTCCAGTCCCCCGAAGATGCAACCGCGGAGGGCCTGGACCCGGCTGCCAAGCCGGCCAAGGCGGGCAAGGACGATTCCCGCACGGACATGGTGGGCAAGGCCCTGGGCCTGCTCGTGCTGCTGGGCGACGAACCCCGCGGCGCGAGTGCCTCGGAGCTGTCCCGTCGGGCCGAGCTGCCCTTCAGCACCACGTACCGGCTCCTGGGTTCGCTGACCCGGGACGGTTTTGTGGACTACGAGCCGGAGGGCCGCCGCTACCACCTGGGCCTGCGCATCTTCCAGCTGGGCCAGCGGGTTTCCAACCACCACGGCTTCGCCGGCACCGCGCTGCCCATCCTGCGGCGCGTCACGGATCAGACGGGGGAGGCCACCATCCTGTCCGTCCGCGACGGCCAGCACCACCTCACCGTAAACAAGGTTGACGGGCCACAGACCTTCCGGGTCACCAGCGATCCCGGCCACCTCGGCGCGCTGCACACGACGTCGGTGGGCAAGGCGCTGGTGGCCTTCGCAGAGGACGGCGAACGCGAGCGGCTGCTTGGTGAGCTGCCGCTGGAGCCGCTCACCAGCCTCTCCATCACGGACCGCAACGCCTTCCGGGCGGAAATCGAGCAGGTCCGGCGGCAGGGGTATGCGGTCATGGACGAGGAGAACGAGCTCGGCATGCGCGCCGTGGCCGTGCCGGTGCTGAACTCCCAGGGCGTCGCCTTCGCTTCGCTGGCCACGGCGGTTCCCGTGTTCCGGCTCAGCATGGACGCGCTGCTCGCCCTCGTTCCGCTGCTCCAGGCGGCAGCTTCGGAGCTGGCCGCCAGGCTGCCCCAGCGCTGATCGCCCGGTGCGCATTTCCAGATTTGTTCGTATCTAGAACAAGAGTGCAACATATGAACTTTTGCTGTACTGTAATCCCTATCACCCGGCCAGCGGCCGACGCCACGGGCGCCCAGCCAGCCGAGTGCCGTTGTCAAAGGAGCCCGCACGCATGAGCAATCGAACTGAGTCCTACCTCGTGGGACTGGTTGGCGATGGCGTGATGCCGTCACTCACTCCCCACATGCATGAACGCGAAGGCGACGTCCAGGGCCTCCGCTACCTGTACCGCCCCATCGACCTGCACGAGCTGGGACTCCCGGGCTCGACCATCGGGGACCTGCTGCAGAGCGCCTACCGGATGGGCTTCAACGGACTGAACGTCACCCACCCCTGCAAGCAGTTGGTCCTGGACCACCTGGACGAGATCACCCCCGACGCCGCCAGGCTGGGCGCCGTGAACACCGTGGTCATCCGGGACGGCCGCTTCATCGGACACAACACCGACTTCTCCGGCTTTGCTGCCGCCCTCGCCTCGGGCCTTCCGGACGCGAAGCTGGGCCGCGTGGTGCAGCTGGGGGCGGGCGGTGCCGGTTCCGCCGTCGCCTACGCCCTGCTCACCGCCGGCGTGCAGACGCTGGACCTTGTGGACATGGACCCGGCACGGAGCGCCGAGCGCGCCGCCGAACTCTCCAGCTTCTTCCCCGACCGCACCATCACCGGACGTTCGACGGCGGAGCTGCCGCAGCTCATGCCTTTGGCCGACGGCCTGGTGCACTGCACCCCCATGGGCATGGCGGCCCACCCCGGCCTTCCGCTGGACGTCGCGCTGGTGGAACCGCGCCACTGGGTGGCGGACATCGTCTACCGCCCCATCGACACCGAGCTCGTCCGCGAGGCCCGGGCCAGGGGCTGCGCCGTTCTCGACGGCGGCCGCATGGCCGTGGGACAGGCCGCCGACGCCTTCCGCATCTTCACCGGCCTCGAGGCCGACGCCGACCGCATGCGTGCCCACTTCCTGGAGCTCATCGCCGCCGAAGAGGTGACCGTCTGATGCGCACCGGGATCGCCACCGTGTGCCTCTCCGGCACGCTGACGGAAAAAATGCAGGCCTGCGCCATCGCGGGCTTCGACGGCATCGAAATCTTCGAGCAGGACCTGGTCACCTCCCCGCTGAGGCCGGAGGACCTCCGGAAAATGGCCGCCGACCTGGGCCTCACCCTGGACCTCTACCAGCCGTTCCGCGATTTCGACGGCGTCACCGAGGACCTGCTCGCCGCGAACCTCCGCCGCGCCGACGCCAAGTTCCGGCTCATGTCCCGCCTCGGCATGGACACCATCCTGGTCTGCTCCAACGTCGCCACCGCCACGATCGACGACGACGGCCTCCGGGCCAAGCAGCTTGCCGCGCTGGCAGAACTGGCCGGGGACCACGGCGTGAAGGTGGCCTACGAGGCGCTCGCCTGGGGCAAATACGTCAGCGACTACGAGCACGCCCACCGGCTCGTGGAAATGGTGGACCACCCCAACCTCGGCAGCTGCCTGGACTCCTTCCACATCCTGTCCCGCGACTGGGACACCGCGCCCATCGAGGACTTCAACCCGGACAAGATCTTCTTCGTCCAGGTGGCCGACGCCCCCAAGCTCTCCATGGACGTGCTCTCCTGGAGCCGGCACTACCGCGTCTTCCCCGGCGAGGGGCAGTTCGAGCTGGCCAAGTTCATGGGCCACGTGGTTCGCGCCGGCTACACGGGACCCGTGTCCCTGGAGGTCTTCAACGACGTCTTCCGCCAGTCCGACGTCGACCGCACCGCCGTTGACGCCATGCGCTCGCTGATCTGGCTGGAGGAGCAGAGCGCCAAGTGGCTCGAGGCGAACGCCGCTAACGGGACCACCGGGACCGGCGGGGCAGGCGCCAAAGCCGCCGGCCGCCGTCGTTATCCCATGGAACTGGCCACGCTCCCGCAGGTCGCCGAGCCGGCCGGATTCAACTTCGCCGAGGTCCGGGCCGCCGACACCGCCGCGCTCGAAACCGTCCTGGGGCAGCTCGGCTTCGAATTCAACGGCCGGCACCGGACCAAGGAGGTGCAGCTGTGGACCATGGGTCACGCCCGGGTCATCATCAACGAACAGGCCCCCGCCGCCGGGGACTCCGCCGGCTCGCTTTCTCCGGCCACCGCCGCCGGTATTGCTGCCATCGGCTTTGACGTCGATTCCCCCGTGATTGCCTCGGCCCGCGCCCAGCAGCTCAAGGCACCCGCTGTTCCGCGCAAGAGCCAGGCCAACGAGGAAGTGTTCCAGGGCTTCGCCGCCCCGGACTCCACCGAGATCTTCCTGTGCCAGGGCAGCCCGGACGGCACCGCCGCCTGGATCACCGAATTCGGGGAGGGCCGCGGGTTCGGCGAGTTCACCGGAGCACCCTCCGGTGCCCGCGGCGCCGTGATCGACCACGTCAACCTGGCCCAGCCGTGGCAGCACTTCGACGAGGCCGTCCTCTTCTACACGAGCGCCCTGGCCCTGGAGCCGCAGCCCTACGCCGAGGTGGCCAGCCCCAGCGGACTGGTCCGCTCCCAGGTCATGCAGACCTCGGACCGGGCCGTGCGCCTGGTGCTGAACCTGGCGCCGCTCCACCAGCAGGACGGAACCCGGCACAAGACCTACCAGGAGCACATCGCGTTCGCGGTGGATGACCTCGTGGCCACCGCCCGGGCCGCACGGGACAGGGGCCTGGCCTTCCTGCAGATCCCGGCGAACTACTACGAGGACCTGGATGCCCGGTTCGGGCTCGACCCGGAATTCCTGGCCACGCTCCAGGACCTCAACCTGCTCTATGACCGCGACGCCGACGGCGAGTTCCTGCACTTCTACACCGCCACCGTGGGCAGCGTCTTCTTCGAAATGGTGGAGCGCCGCGGCAGCTACGACGGCTACGGGGCGCCCAACGCCCCGGTCCGGCACGCCGTCCAGTACGACCACCTGCATCAACTCACCAAGTAACCGACGAACCAACACCACCACCGATTGAAAGGAGGCTGCTGTGCCTGATGACGTGAATCTAGCGACGTACAACGCCGACGCGCTCACCGAGGACCTGTCTGACGCAGTACCTGCCGCATCCGGGACCGCACCGCAGGCCGTCCCGGCAGAGGCGCCCCGCGTGGAAACGCAGCAGGATCTCAGCGCGGAGATCAAGGCGCTCGGAGAGGCCTACGCCCGGGCCCTGAAGGACGGCGCGCCGAAGGAGACCCAGCCGCGCCTGGACTTCGCCCCGTACCGCAGCAGCATCCTGCGCCACCCCACCAAGAGCCTGCACCACGCGGACCCGGAAACCATCGAGCTGCACTCCCCGGCCTTCGGGCACCAGGACGTCCACGCCCTCGAGTCGGACCTCACCATCCAGCACAACGGCGAACCGCAGGGCGAACGCATCATCGTGGCCGGCCGCGTGCTCGACGGCGACGGCCGCCCCGTGGCGGGCCAGCTCGTGGAAATCTGGCAGGCCAACTCGTCCGGCCGCTACATCCACAAGCGCGACCAGCACCCCGCCCCGCTGGACCCCAACTTCACCGGCGTGGGCCGCTGCATCACCGGGCCGGACGGCTCCTACCGCTTCACCACCATCAAGCCCGGCGCGTACCCGTGGAAGAACCACCTCAACGCCTGGCGCCCGGCGCACATCCACTTCTCCCTGTTCGGCACGGAGTTCACCCAGCGGATCGTCACCCAGATGTACTTCCCGGGGGACCAGCTCTTCCCGCTCGACCCCATCTACCAGTCGATCGTGGACCAGGACGCCCGCGACCGCCTCGTGGCCGCCTACGACCACGACCTCACGGAGCCCGAATGGGCCCTGGGCTACAACTGGGACATCGTCCTGACAGGCTCCAAGCGGACCTGGACCGAAAACGAGGCGCTGGGCGCAGAAGGCGATGACCATGAGTAAACTCACCGCAACACCCGGCCAGACCGTGGGCCCCTTCTACGGCTACGCACTGCCTTACGAGAAGGACCGGGAACTCCTGGCCCCCGGCTCGCCCGGCTCCATCCGCCTCCAGGGCACCGTGTACGACGGCGCCGGGCACCCGATTCCCGACGCCATCCTGGAAATCTGGCAGCCGGACGCCGAAGGCAACGTCGTCCGCCGGACCGGTTCGCTGGTCCGCGACGGCTACACCTTCACCGGCTTCGGCCGCAGCGCCGTAGGCAACACCGGCGTGTACACGTTCACCACGGTGAACCCCGGACCCACCGAGCCCGGCGCCGCGGCGTTCATCTCTGTGGCCGTCTTTGCCCGCGGCCTGATGAACCGCCTCTTCACACGGGTCTACCTGCCCGAGAACACGGACGCACTGGCCAAGGATCCGCTGCTGTCCTCGCTGGACCCGGAGCGCCGCAAGACGCTGATCGCCCGCCGCGACGCCGACGGCGGCCTCACGTGGGACATCCGCCTGCAGGGCGAGGACGAAACCGTCTTCCTCGATTTCGAGGGAACCGGAACCGAGGGTGCCGCACAGTGACCGACTCCCAGTCAGCGGGCCGCGACGGCGACGTCGCGCTGCTCAGTCCCGTCTCGGCGTCGCCCCTGGTGGCGGCGCTGACCGGGGATCGGGCGGTGCTGGCGGCAATCCTCGCCGTCGAGGCCGGCTGGGCTGCCGTGCTGGACCGGGCGCCTGGCGCCGGCCGGTTCCGCGGCGGTGGTGGCCCACGCGGCCGACGCGTCGCGCTACGACGTTGCCGGCATCGCGCTGCGGGCGCAGGGCGGCGGCAACCCGGTCATCCCGCTGCTGGCCGACCTCCGGGCCCAGGTCAAGGCCCTGGACACCGGCAAAATCGGCGCCCGGCCGCGCCGTGCACACCTCGCTGACCAGCCAGGACGTGCTGGACACGGCCCTCATGCTGCTGGCCCGGAACACCGTCTCTGCCCTGCTGGCCGATGTCAGGGGCACGACGACGGCGCTCGCCCGGCTGGCGGAGCAGCATGCGGCCACGCTGTGCGTGGGCCGGAGCCTGACGCAGCATTCGCTGCCGTTCACGTTCGGGCTCAAGGCCGCGCAGTGGTTCCACGGCCTGGCCGCCGCCGCGCGCCGGCTCGAGGCGCTGGAGCTTCCGGTCCAGACAGGCGGCGCGGCCGGAACGCTGGCCGCCGGCACGGTCCTCACCGCCGGGTCCGCGTCGGATCCCTTTGGGCTGTCCGATGCCCTCGCCGCGCAGCTGGGACTCGCTTCCACACCGGCCCCGTGGCACACCAACCGGCTCGCCGTCACCTCGCTGGGAGATGCCCTCGCCGCGGTGGTGGACGCGCTCGGCAAGATCGCCGGGGACGTCCTGTTCCTGAGCCGGCCCGAGGTGGCCGAGCTGGCCGAACCCCGGGCGCCGGGCCGCGGCGTTTCCTCGGCCATGCCGCAGAAGCAGAACCCGGTCCTGTCGGTGCTGGTCCGCAGCGCTGCACTCCAGGCCCCGGCCCTGGCGGCGCAGCTGCACCTTGCCGCCGCCAACTTCAACGACGAGCGCCCGGACGGCGCCAGATGTGTATAAGAGACAGGGCCGGCCCTGCGCCAGCTGCTCGGCCTTGCCCTCGGCGCGGCCGGGCACGTCCGCGAACTGGCCGAAGGGCTGCAGGTTTTCCCGGCCGGGATGCGCCGCAACCTGGACCTCTCCGGGCCGCTGCTCCTCAGCGAGGGCGTGTCCGCGGCCGTAGCGCCGCTGCTGGGTATTAACGGAGCCGGGGATGACGGCAAGCAGCAGCTGCAGGCCGTGGTGGACCGGACCCTGCAGGCGCCCGCCGCCGAACAGGCGGAAACCTACCGGCGGCTGCTCCGGGAGGCCGTCCCGGCGGACCTGCTCTCGGACCGCAGCCTTGACGAGCTGCTGGATCCGGCCAGCTACCTCGGCCAGGCCGCCGGGATCTCGCGGCGGATCCTGGCCGCCTTCCCGGACTTTGCGCCTACCCCAACCGAAAAAGACGGAAACGGAGACTCCCGTGGCTAGACCAACACTGAAGGCAGTGCTGCTTTCTCCCCAGCGCACCCAGGGGGACAAACCCCTCCTCATCGTGGGACCCTCGCTCGGCACCTCCTCGGTGCTCTGGGCGCAGGCCGGTTCCCTCCTGGCCAACGACTGTGACGTTGTCGCCTGGGACCTGCCCGGCCACGGCGTCTCTCCGGCCGCCACGGAACCGTTCAGCGTCGCGGAACTCGCGGACGCCGTCGTCGAACTTGTCGACTCGATCGCCCCCGGCGAGCGGTTCCACTACGCCGGCGTGTCGCTGGGCGGGGCAACGGGCCTGCAGCTCGGCATCAAGCACGGCGACCGGTTGAAGAGCCTCTCCGTGCAGTGCTCCGGGGCCAAGCTGGGCACGCCCGAAGCCTGGCAGGAACGCGCGGAAACCGTCCGCACCCAGGGCACGCCGGTGATGATCCAGGGCTCGGCGGGGCGCTGGTTCGCACCCGGCTTCATGGACCGCGAACCCGAGCTGAGCAGCCGCCTGCTGCACTCGCTCCGCGACACAGACCGGTTCAGCTACGCCTTCTGCTGCGGCGCCCTGGCCGGCTTCGACGTGCGGGAAGAGCTCGGCAGCATCACTGTCCCCACCCAGGCGGTGGCCGGCGCGGAGGACTCTGTTGCGCCGCCGTCGTCGGCCCAGGAAATCGCCGACGGCATCACCGCCGGCGGCGGCACGGCGTCGGCGGTCACGCTCGGAGGCGTGGCGCACCTGGCACCCGCCGAGGCGCCCGCCCACGTCGCCGAACTGATGCGGACCCTCATCAGCTGGAGCGAATCCCGCGGAGCAGCCAAGTGACCGGCACGGAGCGGCACGGCGTGGTCCAGCCGGACGCCACCAGCCAGGAAATTTACGACGGCGGCATGGTGGTCCGGCGCGAAGTGCTCGGCGACGCGCACGTGGACCGGGCCAACGCCAAGAAGGACGCCTTCACCGAGGACTTCCAGGACATGATCACCCGCATCGCGTGGGGCGGCATCTGGACCCGGCCCGGCCTTCCGCGGAAGATGCGCTCCGCCGTCACCATCACCGCCATGGTGGCGCACGGGCACTGGGAAGAACTGGCCATGCACATCCGCGCCGCCATCACCAACGGCCTCAGCAGGGACGAAATCAAAGAAATCCTGCTGCAGACCGCCATTTACTGCGGAGTACCCTCCGCCAACACCGCCTTCAAGACCGCCCAGCAGGTCTTCCATGAAATGGACAACACAGCGCTTGACGCAGCCACCCCGCCCAACTAGGTAGCAGCAGGTGTCGTTGTGAGCCGTCATAACGACGCGACCTGCGACCTAGTTGGGACCCACAGACGGAATTAGAGGAACAGTAATGAACCAGGCTTTTGTGTACGACGCCGTTCGCACGCCGTTCGGTAAGTTCGGCTCCGGCCTCGCCGGGGTCCGCCCGGATGACCTTGCCGCGCACGTGATCGGCGAGGCCGTGAAGCGCGCTCCGAAGCTCGACGTCGAGCGGATCGACGAGGTGGTGTTCGGCAACGCGAACGGCGCCGGCGAGGAGAACCGCAACATCGCCCGGATGGGCACGCTGCTGGCGGGTTTGCCGGTTTCGATCCCCGGCACCACGGTCAACCGGCTCTGCGGCTCCTCCCTGGATGCCGCGATCATCGCCTCCCGCCAGATCAACGCCGGCGACGCCGAGCTGATGCTGGTGGGCGGCGCCGAATCCATGAGCCGTGCCCCGTGGGTGCTGCCCAAGACGGAGAAGCCCTACCCGGCCGGCGACATGACCCTGGCGTCCACCACGCTGGGCTGGCGCCTGGTGAACAAGGCCATGCCCAAGGAGTGGACCATCTCCCTGGGTGAGGCCACGGAACGTCTGCGCGAAAAGTACGGCGTGACCCGGCAGGCGCAGGACGAGTTCGCGGCCAATTCCCACAACCTGTCCGCGGCGGCGTGGGACGAGGGCTTCTACGACAACCTCGTGGCCCCGGTACCCGGCACGGACCTGGTCCGGGACGAAGGCATCCGCGCCGGGTCCTCGGCCGAGAAGCTCGCCGGGCTCAAGACCGTGTTCCGCACCGAGAACGGCACCGTCACCGCGGGCAATGCGTCCCCGCTGTCCGACGGCGCCTCCGCGGCCTGGATCGGTGCCGAGAGTGCCGCCGGGCTGCTCGGGCTGGAACCGCTGGCCCGGATCGCGGGCCGCGGCGCGCACGCCAACGACCCGCAGTACTTCGGGTACGCCCCGGTGGAAGCCGCGAACAAGGCCCTCGCGAAGGCGGGCATCGGCTGGGACCAGGTGGGCGCCGTCGAACTTAACGAGGCGTTCGCCGCGCAGTCCCTGGCGTGCATCAACGCCTGGGGCATCGACCACTCCATCGTGAACCGGCACGGCGGCGCGATCGCCATGGGCCACCCGCTGGGCGCCTCCGGAACCCGCATCCTCGGCACGCTCGCCCGCAGCCTGCAGGCCTCCGGTGAGCGCTGGGGCGTCGCGGCGATCTGCATCGGCGTGGGCCAGGGCCTGGCCGTGGTGCTGGAAAACGTAACTTCGGGAGTTAAGGGCTGACCATGCTGACTTTCATTGACACCGTGGGCGAGGCCGTCGCGGGCATCAAGGACGGTTCCACCGTGATGATCGGCGGGTTCGGCAACGCCGGGCAGCCGTTCGAACTGATCGACGCGCTGCTCGACGGCGGCGCCACGGATCTGACCGTGGTGAACAACAATGCCGGCCAGGGCGACCAGGGCCTGGCGCTGCTGATCAAGGAAGGGCGCGTCCGCAAGATGATCTGCTCCTTCCCGCGGCAGTCCGATTCATGGCACTTCGACGCCAAGTACAAGGCCGGCGAAATCGAGCTGGAGCTCGTGCCGCAGGGCAACCTGGCCGAGCGCATCAGGGCCGCAGGCGCCGGAATCGGCGGCTTCTTCACCCCCACCGGCTACGGCACCATGCTGGCCGAGGGCAAGGAAACCCGGATCATCGACGGCCGCGGACAGGTCTTCGAGACCCCCATCCACGCCGACGTCGCCCTCATCAAGGCACTCAAGGCCGACGGCAAGGGCAACCTGGTGTACCGCAAGACGGCCCGGAACTTCGGTCCGATCATGGCCGCCGCCGCCAGGCACACGATTGTCCAGGTCTCCGAGATCGTCCCCACCGGCGGCCTGGATCCGGAGAACGTCGTGACCCCCGGCATTTACGTCAACAGCGTTGTCCGCGTGAACACCGCCGCCGGCAAGACAGAACAGGTGGCCTGAAATGAGCATCCAGACAGCATCCCTTCAGACCAGCGAGACGCCCCTGGGCCGCGACGACCTCGCCCGGCTGGTGGCACGGGACATCAAGCCCGGCTCGTTCGTGAACCTCGGGATCGGCCAGCCCACCCTGGTGTCCAACTACCTCGAGCCGGAGCAGGACATCACGCTCCACACCGAGAACGGGATGCTGGGCATGGGCCCCGTCGCCGAGGGGGACCAGATCGACGGCGACCTCATCAACGCCGGCAAGATCCCCGTCACCGAGCTCCCGGGCGCGTCCTACTTCCACCACGCCGACTCGTTCGCGATCATGCGCGGCGGGCACCTGGACATCTGCGTTCTGGGCGCTTTCCAGGTCTCCGCGACCGGTGACCTCGCGAACTGGCACACCGGAGCACCGGACGCCATTCCTGCCGTGGGCGGGGCGATGGACCTGGCCACAGGCGCCAAGGACGTGTTCGTGATGATGACGCTCCTGACCCGGGACGGCGCCTCCAAGATCGTGGACGCCTGCACCTACCCGCTCACCGGGGTGGGCTGCGTAACCCGCGTGTACACGGACAAGGCAGTGTTCCTCACCGGCCCGGACGGCGTCCAGGTGCGCGAGACGTTCGGCTGCACCCTCGAGGAGCTCCAGGCCCTGGTGCCGGTCCCCCTCACAGCAGCCCCCGCGGTCGAACGCTAACCACCACCCTCCGGCGCGAACTGGCAGCCTATGCCCTCAAATCCCCGATCTGAGGTCATTAGCTGCCAGTTCGCGCTTCGGGGCGGGGGCTTAAGCGTCCGTTCGCGCGAATAGGATTGGTAACCATGACCGACGCAGCAGCAGGGACCGCATCGAGGGCCGGCCGCCCGCCGAAAACCGACGCGCCCGCGGCGAGTGACCAGTATGTGCAGTCGCTGGCGCGGGGGCTGGCCGTAATCCGCGCCTTCGACACCGACCACGCCGTCATGACCCTGACCGAGGTGGCCGGGCGCACCGACCTGACCCGCGCCACGGCCCGCCGCTTCCTGCACACGCTCGTCGAACTCGGCTACGTGCGGACGGACGGCAAGACCTTCGCGCTCACCGCCCAGGTGCTGCAGCTCGGGTACGCCTACCTGTCCGGCCTGTCCCTGCCCCAGCTTGCCCAGCCGCACCTTGAGGAGCTGTCGCTCAAGCTCGGCGAATCGACGTCGGCCGCGGTGCTGGACGGCACGGACATCGCCTACATTGCCCGCGTGACCACGCGCCGGATCATGAACGTCGGCATCACGGTGGGCACCCGGTTCCCGGCCTACGCGACGTCGATGGGCAGGGTGCTGCTCGCCGCCCTTCCGCCCGCACAGCTCAAGGAATATCTGGCCGCGGCGGAGATCAGGCCGCTCACGCCGCGGGCGGTCGGCACGGTCCAGGAGCTCCTGGCCGTCCTGGACACCGTCCGCGCCCAGGGCTGGTGCCTCCTGGACCAGGAGCTGGAACTGGGGCTCATGTCCGTCGCGGCGCCGGTTTACCACGGCCCGAAGGTGGTGGCCGCCGTCAACGTCTCCCTGCAGGCGCAGAGCGTGGCGGCCCGGCCGGACCCCGGGGCCTACCTGGACTCGGTGCGCAAGGAAATCGTGGCCGCCGCGGAGCGGATTTCTTCGGACTTTTCCACGGGACGCTAGGCGGGAGCAGCAGATCGGGCTGCCGTCCTCCGGTGTGGGGGATTGTAGGGCGGCGCCCCGGCTGTGACTATTGGTCAAATGGAAAACCGGCAATCAGAACGTACCGACGGCGAGCCGCCCGCCCCGGTTGCCGCGACGGACCGGCATATTTCGGCGGTCCTCAACGGGCTTCCTGCCATGGTGGGCTACTGGGACCGGGAGCTGCGGAACAGGCTTGCCAACGACGCCTATGTGGGCTGGGTCGGGCGGACGCCGGAGCAGGTCCGCGGACTCCACATGCGCGACGTCGTGGGCGAGGACGCCTACCGGGCGAACCTGCCGTACCTCGCCGGCGTCCTGGAGGGCAGGCCGCAGCTGTTCGGCAAGACGATTGTCAACGCGTCCGGCCAAACCCGCCAGGCCCAGATTTCCTACATGCCGGACGTGAAGGATGGCAGCGTCCAGGGCTTCTTCGTCCTGGTCACCGACATCACTGACAGGGTGCTCGCTGAACGCCGGGAGCATCGCGACGTTTCACGCTACCGGGCACTCGCAAGCGGCGTTCCCAGCGTCTTCGTCCTGCTTTTCGACGCAGATCTCCGGTACATCATTGCCGAGGGCCAGGAGCTCGCTGCCTTCGGCCACACGCCCGCCGACCTGGAGGGCCGGACCATCCACGAGGTGCTCAGCCCGGAACTCGCCGCCGAGCTTGAGCCGCGCTACCGCGCCGCGCTGGCGGGGGAGGAAGTGCAGTGGAAGCGGAAGATCGGGCAGCGGACGTTCCGCCTCACCGCCAGGCCGGTGGACTCGGAAGACGGGATCTCGGCCGGGATGGTTGTGGCGGTGGACATCACCGACCGGCTGCAGCGCGAACAGACCTGGGCAGCCCTGCACGAGATCGCGACCGCCGTCGCACGGAGCGCCGCCCCGCTGGACATTTCCGCGAGGGTTGCCGCGATCCTGCAGCGCCTGTTCGCCGTGGACTCAGCGGCTGTAGTCCGTTTCACCGGTTCCAGGTCAGCCAGAATCATCGCCATGGCACCGCGCCTGCCGGCGGAAGTGGACAGAAACCAGACATTTGAGCCGGGCGACAGGTCGGCCGCGGCCGCCGTCGCGTTCACCGGCAAACCCGCGATTGTGGCGTACTCACCCGAGGGAGGCCAGGTCGGGGAGCAGCTTTTCGCCGGCGGTTTCCGGACCGGCGCAGCCGCCCCCATCCGGGTGCACGGGGAGCTGTGGGGCGCCATCGTGCTGACCTCCCGCACCAAGGACGGCGTGTCCGGCTCGATGCTGGACAGGCTGGCGGAGTTCGCGGAACTCGTGGAAATCGCCATCGGAAACACCGAGGCGTGGGAACTGCTGGAACACAGGGCCAGCACCGATGCCCTGACCGGGCTCTTCAACCGGCGCGCCTTCGAGTCCCGCCTGGCGCGGGAGCTTGAGGCCGCCGACACCAGCGGGGCCCCGCTGAGCCTGGTTCTCCTGGATATCGACCGTTTCAAGAACGTCAACGATTCGTTCGGCCATCCGGCGGGCGACGAAGTACTCATCGAAGTGGCCGCAAGGCTGCGGGAGACATCCAGGAAGGGTGAGGTACTCGCCCGCCTCGGCGGTGAGGAATTCGTCTGGATGCTCCCGGGACCGACGGCAGGATCTGTCTCTTATACACATCTAGATGTGTATAAGAGACAGGAGCGGGCCCGGCGGTCGATCGCCGCCGCGCCGTTCGCGGTCGTGGGCGCGGTCACCATCTCCGCCGGAGTCTGCGAGCTGGCCGACGCCGGAAAGGCGCACCTGATGGACCGTGCCGACCAGGCCCTCTACCGGGCCAAACGGTACGGCCGCAACAGCACCGTGAGGTACCGCAGCGGATCGTAGCCGGCCGGTTGCAGCCGCCCTACTGCCGCGCAGCCGCGCTGGGTCATAGACTCAAGCCAACCATGTGCAGCAGCGAAGCTGCATTCGTCCGGAAGGGGAGTGGCGGGTGAGGCTAGGAATACCGAGGGAGCGCCGGGAAGGTGAGCGGCGGGTGGCCGCGACGCCGGAAACCGTGAAGCAGCTGGCCGGGCTGGGCTTGGAGGTGCTGGTCGAGTCGAGGGCAGGGTCCGCCGCCGGGCACGGCGACGAGGACTACCGGCAGGCCGGCGCCCGGATCGTCCCGGACCTTGACCCGGCGGAACTGGACGTCCTGGCCCACGTCCGCCCGATCGAGCCCGCAACCGCCCGCTCCCTCAAACGGGGCGCCGTCACGGTCGGACTGGCCTCGCCGTCCACCGAGCTGGCCGCCGTCCAGGCGTTCGTCGAGGGCGGCGTGACGTCCTTCGCCCTTGAGCTGGTGCCGCGCATCTCCCGCGCACAGTCCATGGATGCGCTGTCCTCGCAGGCGCTGGTGGCCGGTTACCGCTGCGTGCTCGAGGCCGCCATCCGGCTGCCGCGCTTCTTTCCCCTCTACATGACGGCCGCCGGAACCGTCCCGCCCGCGCGGGTGCTGGTGCTCGGCGTCGGCGTGGCCGGGCTGCAGGCCATCGGCACCGCCAAAAGGCTCGGCGCCCGGGTCTCGGCCAACGACATCCGGCCTTCCTCGGCCGAAGAGGTCACCTCGATGGGCGGTACGTTCATCAAACTGGATCTTGAGACGGCGGAGGCCTCCGGCGGCTACGCCCGTGAACTCAGCGCGGACCGCGGCGCCCTGCAGCTGTCTCTTATACACATGGCGCCGCACGTCGCCGACGCTGACGTGCTGATCACGACGGCGGCCGTCCCGGGCAGGCGCGCCCCTGTCTCTTATACACATCTAGATGTGTATAAGAGACAGGTGCAGGGCATGCGCCCCGGATCGGTCGTCGTCGACCTCGCCGCGGAATCCGGCGGCAACGTGGAGGGCTCCATGCCGGGCCGTGACATCCACATCCCCACCGCCGACGGCCACGGCACGGTCACGCTGGTGGGGCTGAAGGATGCCCCGTCCGCCATGCCTGCCGACGCCTCGCGCCTGTACGCCAAGAACGTGGCCAACCTGCTCGCGCTGATGACCCGCGACGGCACCGTCGCTCCCGACTTCGACGACGACGTCGTGGCGGGTGCGTGCCTGACGCACGACGGCGTGGTGCGGCACGCGCCGACCGCGGAGGCCCTCGCGGCGCTCACCGGGGAGTCGGAGCCTCCGGAGGGCGAGCTTTCCGGGGAGAAGGCGTCCGAGAACGAGGGGGTGGCGTGATGGACGGCATCAGCCTCCTGACCATCACCGTGCTGGCGGTCTTCGTCGGCTTCGAAGTGGTCTCCAAGGTCTCCAGCACGCTGCACACCCCGCTGATGTCGGGCGCAAATGCCATCCACGGCATCATCCTGGTGGGTGCCATCATCGTGGCCGGCCAGGCCGCGCACCCGTGGGTCCTCGCCGTGGCGCTCCTCGCCGTGGTCCTCGCCACCGCCAACCTGGTGGGCGGCTTCGTGGTGACGGACCGCATGCTGGAGATGTTCCGGGGCCGCCGGGGCGCGGCGGAAAAACCGCCGCGGAAATCGTCCAGGGGCGGACCGGCAGACAGCAAAGGGCCTGACGGCAAAGCGTCAGGCAGCAAGTCGCCTGAGGGAGAGGGGAGCGTCCGGTGACCCTCCTCGAT
Source organism: Arthrobacter sp. KBS0703 (assembly GCF_002008315.2). Lineage (NCBI taxonomy): Bacteria > Bacillati > Actinomycetota > Actinomycetes > Micrococcales > Micrococcaceae > Arthrobacter > Arthrobacter sp. KBS0703. Next base: position 4,055,019 of record NZ_MVDG02000001.1, read on the forward strand.
CCCACTCTGACCTCGCTGCTGTACCTCGCCGCCGCCGTTTTCTTCATCCTGGCCCTCAAGGGCCTCAACTCACCCCGCACGGCCCGCCGCGGCAACCTGATCGGGGCCTTCGGCGCGCTCCTGGCCGTGGTGACCGTGTTCTTCTCGGCCAGGCTGGACAACGTCCCGTGGATCCTCGGGGCCATGGCGGTGGGGTCCGGCGTGGCCGCGCCCGTGGCCCGGCGGGTGAGGATGACCCAGATGCCGCAGCTCGTGGCCCTCTTCCTGTCTCTTATACACATCTAGATGTGTATAAGAGACAGGCGGCGCCGCGGCGCTCGTGGCGCTGCTCGAGCTGCCGCATGCCGACGACGGCTGGCTGCGTCTCGCCGTCGTCTTCACGCTCCTGGTGGGCGCGGTGTCCTTCGCCGGCTCCGCCATCACCTTCGCCAAGCTGCAGGAGCTGTCTCTTATACACATCTAGATGTGTATAAGAGACAGGCCCGTGCTCATGGGCGCCGTGCTGCTCGCGGCGGTGGGCTCCGGCGCCGCCGTCGTTCTTGGCGGTTCGCTCGCCCTGGCCCTGGTGCTCCTGGTGCTGGGAATTCTGGCTGGCGTGCTGCTGGTGCTGCCCGTCGGCGGCGCGGACGTGCCGATCGTCATCTCCCTGCTGAACGCGTTCACCGGCCTGGCGGTCGCGGCTTCCGGCCTGGTGCTGGGCAACGTCCTCCTGGTGGTGGCGGGCACGCTGGTGGGAGCCTCGGGCACCATCCTCACCCGCGCCATGGCGGCGGCCATGGGCCGCAGTGTTGCGGGCATCCTGTTCGGGGCGTTCCGGGGAAATTCGACGGCGGGATCCACAGCCGTGAGCGACCGGCCCGTGCGCTCGTCCAGCGCGGAGGACGTGGCGGTGCTCCTGGGCTACGCGCAGCGGGTGATCATCGTGCCCGGCTACGGCCTCGCCGTAGCGCAGGGCCAGCACACCGCGGCCGAACTGGCGCTGGCGCTCGAGGCCCGCGGTATCCGGGTCGACTTCGCCATCCATCCCGTGGCGGGTCGAATGCCGGGGCACATGAACGTGCTGCTGGCCGAGGCCAACGTGCCCTACGAATCGCTCAAGGAGATGAGCGAGATCAACTCTGAATTCCGCACCGCCGACGTCGCCCTCGTGGTGGGCGCCAACGATGTGGTCAACCCGGCGGCCAAGACGTCCGCCGGCTCGCCGATCTTCGGCATGCCCATCCTCGAGGTGGCGGACGCACGGCAGGTCGTGTTCCTCAAGCGCTCCCTCCGGCCCGGATTCGCCGGGATCGAGAACGAACTCATGTACGAGCCGCAGACCACGCTGCTGTTCGGCGACGCGAAGGAGTCCTTGACCAAGGTGCTCGGGGCCGTAAAGGCACTTTGAGGCCGCAACTGCCCGGCCCCGCCGGGCCGGTGCCGGACCCCTACGGGTAGCCGGCGAACCCCGCTACGATGTGAATTCCCCGGTTATCCGCCCCCTCTGCAGTCGAAGGACACCATGCCAGCCAATAACGCCTCCTCGCCGAAACGGGCCGCTGTGGTCATCAACCCTGTCAAGGCCGCGGGTTCCGGCCTCCGCGCGTCGCTGGTCAGGCTGTGTGATACCCAGGGCTGGGCCGAGCCGCTGTGGCTGGAAACGACGGAAGAGGACCCAGGCAGCGGCCAGGCGCGCGAGGCGCTTGAGGCGGGGGTCGACGTCGTTATTGCCGCCGGCGGCGACGGAACCGTGCGGTGCGTCGCGGAGGTCCTCGCCGGAACGGACACGCCGCTGGGCCTGGTGCCGCTGGGGACCGGCAACCTGCTGGCCCGCAACATGGGCGTGGAGATCACAGACCCCGTCTCCGCCGCGTACGACGTCCTGAACGGAACGGAACGCACCGTGGACGTGGTCAGGAGCAGGTTTGACGAGTCCGAGGACGAGAACGTCTTCCTGGTCATGGCCGGCGTGGGCTATGACGCCGCGATCATGGCCGACACCGTGGACATCCTCAAGGACCGCATGGGCTGGCTCGCGTACGTGGAGGCAGGAATCCGCAAGCTGCCGGGCAAGCCGGTGAGGGCCACCATCACGGTTGACGGCCGGGACCCGGTGAAGCGCAGGATCCGCAGCGTGATGATCGGCAACTGCGGGCAGATCATGGGCGGCATCGAAATATTTCCCGAGGCGAAGGTGGACGACGGCGTCCTGGACGTCCTCATCCTCGCGCCCCGCGGCCGGCTCGGCTGGCTCGGGGTGGTGAAGGGCATCTTCGGCCGCCGCAAGAACAGGACCGAATCCGCCGAGTACTTCCAGGGCAAGTCGGCCGAGGTGACCCTTCACCACGACCAGGAGTTCCAGCTCGACGGCGACCACGTGGGGTCCGGAAGGCACATGAGCGTCAGGGTGGATCCCGGGGCGCTCAAGCTCCTGATGTAGGCCCCGCGGGCCCGAAAAGAGCCCGACGGGAACGTTCGACGGCGGCGGCCGGCTCCCAGTGGGCGGGCCGCCGCCGTCTGCTTGCCCGGGCTGCGGCCTCGCCTGGGGGTGGCAAGGCCGGCGGACTGGATCAGTCCGCGAGCAGCCTGCCCCACCTCGGTGCGAGCAAGGGGGACCCGGCAAGTTTCAGGCAATGCCACAGGGTCACGGCCACCGAGTCCAGCACCGGAACGCCGGTGCCTCCCTCGATCTCCGCGGCTATATTGGCGCCGTACAGGTTGGTGCAGAGGTAGATCAGGGCATCCGGTGCGGCCGCCGCCAGTTCGAGCGAGCCCGGGCGCATCTCGTCGTCGGTGACCCGGCCGAAGGACTCGTTGTCGCTCAGGCCCAGGCAGGTGTGGGCGACCGTCTTGATGCCGTCCCGCTCGTAGGACGCCATGATGGCCTGGTTGACGTCCTCCGTGTACGGGGTGAACAGCCCGATCCGCTCGGTGCCGAACGCCTTGAACGCCTCCATGTACGCGAGCGTGGACGTGGTGGCCGGGATGCCGGTGGCGTCCCGGATATCCCGGACGAGTTCGCGGTCGTGGTCCGCCCCGAGCCATGATCCCGAGGTGCCGTTCCAGGCGATGACGTCCACGTCCGCCGTCGCGAGCAGCTGGGCCGCCGCCCGCATGACGGCGGGGTCGAACTGCCTGTCCGACGAGTCGTCCAGGGCGATCCGGGTCACCGGAATCCGAGTGAAATGGATGGTGACATCCTCCCGGTCGCCGAGGATGCGGTAGCTCTGCGGTTCCAGGCAGGTGTTGGACGACGGCACGATCATGCCGATGCGGGTCCTGGGTGTTGCGGATGGCATGGCTGCTCCTACTTTGCTGCGAAGGTTACGGGAGTGATGGCGGTGGCGCTGGACGGCAGCGGGGCGGCCGCGAGGTGCTCCCGGAATCCGTTCCGGGCCACGAAGCGGCCCGCGGGGCCGGGGTCGTGGAAGCCGTCAGCGTCCAGCACCACCCGCCCGGCGGAGACGACGACGGCGGGCCAGCCGGCCAGCGTCCGGCCGTCGAACGGCGAGAAATCGGTGCCCATGTGCAGTGCACCGCCGTCGACCGTGCGCTGTTCGGCGGGATCGAAAACCACGAGGTCGGCGTCGAAGCCGGCGGCGATGGTCCCCTTGCCGGGAAGGGCGTTGATGCGGGCCGGGCCGGCGGAGAACACCTCCACGAAGTCCTCCACGGACCCGCCCGCGGACGCCATGGCCGTGAACGTGACGGGCATCCGCGTTTCCACGCCCGGCAGGCCGTGCGGCATGGCGCGGATGTCATCCGAGCGCTCACGTTTCTGCGACAGGTCGTAGCAGGAGTGGTCCGATGAGACGGTGTGGATTGCGCCGTCCGCCAGCCGCTCCTGGAGGGCGGCCACGGTCTCGGGGCTGCGCATGGGCGGGCAGCAGGCGTACCACTCGGGAAATGCCGAGCCGTACACTGTGTCGTCCAGGGTGAGGTAGTGCGGGCAGGTCTCGGAGTAGGCCTCCTGGCCGCGGGCCCGGGCCTCAGCGACCAGGTCAACCGCCCCCGGAGTGGACTGGTGGACGAAGTACACGGGTGCCTTGGTGTACTCGGCCATGGCCAGGGTTTCCTTGACCGAGACTTCCTCGGCAAGCTCCGGGCGCGTCCGGTGCAGGTGCTCGATGCCGATCCTGCCGTCGTCGGCGTGCTGCTGCGTGCAGTCGCTGATGATGGGATCGTGTTCGGCGTGGATGTAGGTGAGGCCGTCCAGGCGGACCATCTCGCGCATGACCTTGAGGATGGTGTCCCCGTCCGCCATGGTGGTGCCCCGGTTGGTGGTGTACATCTTGACCGACCGCACGCCCTCCGCGGCCAGCTGCTCCAGCTGCCAGGGCACGGTCTCGTCCCAGCTGACCACGGCGCCGTGCAGGGCGACGTCGCAGCGGGACTCCTGCGCCAGCTCCTTCTTGTGCAGGACGGCCGCAAGCGGTGTCTCCTGGGCGTCCCGCGGAATGCCGAAGTCGATGATGGTGGTGGTGCCGCCCCACAGCGCTGCCGTGGAGGTGGTGCGGTAGTCGTCCAGGGTGCGGAAGCGTCCGGTCACCTGCGCGACGTGGCAGTGGCCGTCCACGCCGCCGGGAATCACCAGCCGGCCCGTTGCGTCCACGGTGCGCGCGGCCGCGGGGACCGGTTCAGCGGCGTCGATGAGCTGTTCGATGCGGCCGTCGCGGACCACGATGTGGGAGTTCTGGCGGCCGAAGCTGTTGACCACCGTGGCGTTGGCAATGACAAGGTCTGGGGTGTTGGACATCGGTGTCCTCCTAAGGGATAAAGCCGGTGGGACTGGTGCGAAGTGGCTAGGGGGGCGGGGTTAGCGCGACTGGGCCGCGGCGGCCGTCTGCGTGCCCTAGGCGGCGGCGAGGGCGGCGTCGAGGGCTTCCGAGAGGCCCCTGCGGGCCTTGACCGGCGGGGGTGCGAACGCGCCGGCACGGTGCGGCCCGGACTGGAGGCCCACCACGGCCTCCGCCATGCGGATGCCGGCGGAGATGCCGTCCACCACGGGGACCGGAATCTGGCCGCGCAGTTCGCGCGCCAGTCCCGCCAGCGGGGCGCCGGCAAGGATCACGACGTCGGCCCCGTCCTCGGTGACGGCCTGCCGGCTGAGCGCCAGGAGCGTTTCCTTGAAGTCCTGCTGCACGGAGCCGATGGCGTTGAGGCTTTCATTGATGGAGCGGATTGAGGCCAGCCGGCCGCCGAGGCCGAACCGTTCGACGCAGTCGAGGTACCACGGCCGGATCCGGTCCGAGATGGCGATGATGGAGAACCGGTGCCCCTGCAGGGCCGCGGCGCACAATGCCGCCTCGGTGATGCCGATGACGGGAACGTCGGCCAGCTCTTTCAGGGCCGGCATGCCGGGGTCCCCGAAAGCCGCCACCACGACGCCGTCGATCTTTGCGGAGGCCGCGGGGCTGCCGGCGGCTTCCGCGGTGTATTCGGCCATGATCTCGGCGACGGCGCCGGCCGCGATAAGTGATTCGAACCGGGTTTCGATGTATTCCACGCCGTGGCCGGCCGTGCGGACCACCAGTTCCGTGCCCGGGGAGGCTGAGCGCAGGGCCTCCGACTCGATGAGGGCCGTGACGTCGTCGCTGATGTTGGGGTTGATGACGAGCAGTTTCATGATTTCTTCCGGTGCAGGGCTGGTTCCGTTTTCCGGAAGTCGTCCGGGAACTGCTCGCGGTACTTGCCGATGTGCGACGCCGACTGGGCGGCGGCGCGGTCGGGATCGCCGCTGGCGATGGCGGCGTACAGCTCGCGGTGTTCCTGGATCAGTTCCGGCAGGTCGCTGACGTGGCGGAACAGCCAGTGCATGCGGCCCTGGAGGGGTTCCAGCGCGGATTTGAGAAAGTTGTTGTCGGCGATGGCGGTGATGGCGTCGTGGAATTCGCTGTTGGCACGGTGGGCCTCCATGACGGCGCCCTTGGCGAGGCAGCGGTCCGCCTCGTCGAGCAGGCCTTCCAGGCGGGTTAGGTCATCCGTGGTGGCGCGGATGGCGGCGAGCCGGCAGGCCAGCACCTCGAGTGACTGCCGGACGTCGAAGAGGTCCTCCACGTCCTTGGGGCTGAGGGTGCTGACCTCGGCGCCGCGTGCGCCGCGGTCGCTGATGAGGCCTTCCATGCGGAGCATTCGCAGCGCTTCCCTGACGGGGAGGCGCGACACGTTGAATTCTGCGGCGAGGTCGCGTTCCACCAGCCGGGTGCCGGGAGCGTAGTGTCCTTCAAATATCCGGGTGCGGAGGGTGTCCCGGACGGCCTCGCGGAGGGGGCGTTCCTTGTCCTGGGTCTCTTCGGCGGTAAGCATGGTGCTCCATTCGGATTCTTCGGTGACATTGCGCTCCCGGCGGGCGGGAGATGGTGCTTGAGGCCTAGCTTAGGGCGGCCGGCCTGGGTGGCTGGCCTGAACGGCTGGCCTAGACGGGAAGCCGCTTGTTGTAGTCCAGGGTCAGGACGGACACGCCCATGATGATGGCGGATCCCACGAAGTACAGCAGCGCCCACGTGTAGGAGCCGGTGGCCCCGACGATCAGGCCGACGGCGATCGGCGTGACGAAGCCGGAGATGTTGCCGCTGAAGTTCATGGCGCCGCCCAGGACGCCGGCGTTGGTCCGGCCGCCGAGGATGGAGGGGATGCTCCAGAACAGGCCCACCCAGCGGAGGAAGAACATGACCACGGAGAGCAGGACAACAGCCGTGGTGGGGTCCGCCACCACGGTGACGCCCACCAGGCCACCGATCACCACGACCGAGGAGATTCCCAGGAGGGTGCGCATGACGCGGTTGGCCGAGGCGCCGGCGGCCCGCCATTTGTCCGCGAGGGTGCCGCCCAGGATTTCCCCGACGAAGCCGGCGCCGAAGATCACGAAGGTGGACCAGCCGATGGTCTTCAGGTCGAAGCCCTTGGCCTGGGCGAGGTAGAGCGGGCCCCAGGTGAGCAGGCCGTAGAACACGCCGTTGAAGCCCAGCCAGCCGAAGCACATGGCCCAGAAGGAACGGAACTTCAGGTAGGGGAGCAGGGCGCGCTTGCCCTTGCTGCCGTCGAGTTCGGCTTCGGCGTCTTCGGCGGCGTGGGAAGCCTCGATGTAGTCGGCCTCGGCGGCGTTGACTGCGCGGTGCTGGCGCGGATTGTCGCGGACGTACCACCAGACTGCGAGTCCCATGAGCACGGTGGCGGCACCGGCGATGACAAACGAACTGCGCCAGCTGCCGGTGGCTGCGATGAGGCCGGCGATGAGGATGCCGCCGAGTCCGGCGCCGAGGGGAGCCCCGGCGTCCAGGATGGTGGCACCGCGGCCGCGCTCCGACTTGTGCATCCAGATGGCGTTCAGCTTGCCGCCGGCCGGCATGACACCGGCTTCGGTGACACCGATCCCGAGCCGGGCGATGAACATGCTCAGGAAGCCGCCGGCCATGCCCGAGGCCGCCGTTGCCACACCCCAGCCGACGCAGGAGGCTGTCATGACCTTGCGCGGGCCGAACTTGTCGATGAGCAGGCCCACCGGGATCTGCATCAGGGCGTAGGTCCAGAAGAACGCGGAGAGCAGGAGGCCCACGAGCTCCGGGGCCATATTGAATTCCTTTTGGATGATGGGCAGTGCCACGGAGATGGAGCCGCGGTCGATGTAGTTGACGGCAACGAGTACCAGCAGCAGCAGGAAGAGCTTCCAGCGGACGTTGGTGCGCCGTTGCACGCCGTTCTTGCCGGTTTTGCCGCCGGCGGCGGCATCTGTGGTCTGGGCTTCGGTTGTCACGGTTTCAGTATTGGGGAGAGACACAGCTTCTCCTTCACGGGGAAGTTTGCGGACGGGGAAACGATCTTGGGTGGTGCGGAGTGTGCGGCCGCGGGTTGGGCGGCGGGAATCTGTGAGCGATGGCCTGCGGCGGCGTTCCGGAAGCGCCAGGCCGCTCTGTACGGGTCCGTCTAAGCTTGGACTTTTGGGATCCCGTTTTGGGATCCCAAAATCAAAGGTAAGAGTGACGGGCGCCACTGTCAAGGAATTTCCGGAAAGACGCCCTTTGCCGCCGAAACCACCGATTGTGACTGTTGTGCTGCGGACAGACGGCCGCCCGCCCCGTCATCCGGCGGTGCCGGAGGCGGGGCGGGCGGTCCGTGGGAGGCGTCGGGCCGGAATATCGCGAGGAGGCGGGCTTTCGGCGGGTTTCGGCTTTCGGGCGGTTAGCTGCCCGCCGCGGCCGATTCCCTGGTGCCCCCGGGTCCGTCGGGCACGTGCGCGAGGATCTCAGCGAGCTCCGCGAGCCGGTGGGCCCTGGCTGATTCGGCGGGCGTGAACGGTTCGCCGGGGCGGTAGAAGGTGATGGGTCCGTGCCAAGCGGTGGGAATTTTCAGGAGGGTGCCGGCGTCGTTCGTTTCGGCCGTCTGGCGGGCGGTTTCCCCGTCCTCCGTTAGGATCCGGGCGGACAGCAGTTCCGCGACGGCGAGCGGAAGTTCCTGGGGGCTCGCGGCGATCCGTGCCGCCAGGCTCAGCGCCTTCGTCTGCCCGTCGGCCATGGCCAGCGCCGTGGTGGGCCAGACGTGGGCGTGCCTGCCGCCGCCGTCCTTCAATGCCTCAAGGAGCTGGCGTTCGGTCAGCTCGCCGGGTGCGGACAGCACGAATTCGTCCATGACGCCGCCCCGGACCGGATGGACGTGGATGCTGAGGATGTTGGTGTCCAGCAGCGCGAGCGACCGGGTGATTTTCTTCAGGGAACCGGGCTGGTCGCGCAGCACGGTCCGGGCCCTGTCTCTTATACACATCTAGATGTGTATAAGAGACAGGGGGCCGCACCGAGCCGCCGGCGGTGCCTCAGTGCGGGCGCGTGGAGCCAGCGCCGCAGTGTCTCTTATACACATCTAGATGTGTATAAGAGACAGGTTCAGCCACCCAGATCACCAGGACGGTGGCGGTGAGCGTGAGCACCAGGACCTTGGCCAGATACGGCAGGTGGGTCTGGACCACGAGGGCGTGCACCAGCAGTTCGATAGGGAGCATGACGGCGACGTTCGCCACCGTGAGGCGGGTTTTGGGAGGTTCGGGCATCTGGCCGCAGACCTCGCAGCTTAGTTCAGCCGTGGCAGGGATGGGTGCGTGAGGCTTCATGATGCCAGCCTGCCGGGCAGCTGTTACGGGCGCATTGCCCCCGCGTTCCGATCTCGGGAAGATTTCCGGACCGGCGCCTGAGGCCCGGTCCGCGGCGCTATGGCCAGCCGCTTACCCCCGTACCTACACTGAAAAGACCAGCGTGCGGAGCTCCGTACAACGGCCAGCTCGCACGGAAAAGTCGATTCCGGAGAGCATCATGCCCCTCAGCATAGTTTCAGGAAAAACACGCCGTGCGGCCGCAGGGTTAGCCGCCCTCGCCGCACTCCTGGTCCCGGCCCCCATGGCGTCCGCCGGGCAGGTACAGTCCGGGGACGAATCCTCAGTCATCCTGCTGGACGGAGCCAAGGGCGCCGAAGGCATCGCGGCCGGCGAGGGCAGCACGTTCTACGCGGGCGACCTCGCCACGGGGGACATTTACCGTGGCGACATCCACAAGGACACGGCGAAGAAGTTCATCGATGCACCCGACGGCCGCGTTGCCGTTGGCCTCAAGGCCGATACGCGCAACGACCTGCTGTTCGTTGCCGGCGGACCCACGGGCCAGGCCTACGTCTATGACACGCACACCAAGAAGACGGTCAAGACCTACCAGCTGACGGACAAAGCGGCGTTCATCAACGACGTCGCACTGACCGACGACGGCGCCTGGTTCACCAACTCCCGCCGGGCCGAGCTGTACTTCGTACCGGTGGACGACGACGGCGACCTCGGCGACGTCCGGACGCTCGCGCTCAAGGGCCCCGCGGCCGACCTCTCCGGCGCCTTCAACCTCAACGGCATCGCCTATTCCCGTGACGCACGCAGGCTGGTCGTGGCCCACTCCGCCAACGCGGCCCTGTACACGGTCAGCCCGCGGACGGGGGAAAGCACGAAGATCGACGGCATCACCGTGCCCAACGCCGACGGTGTTGTGGTGAAGGACAGCGTCGTGTGGGTGGTGCAGAACCAGAGCAACCAGGTGAGCCGCATCCGCGTCAACTTCCATGAGTCCACCGGGACGGTGCGGGAGGTCATCACCAGCCCGGACTTCAACGTCCCGACCACGGCCGCCCTCTTCCATGACTCCCTGGCCGTGGTGAACGCGAAATTCGGCGTCGCCAATGCCACCACGTTCGAAGCGGTTGTGGTGGACGCGCACCCGCACCACTAGCCGGAGACACAGGTAACAGCCCTTTCATTCAGAGGGGAGTGCCCGCCAACGTAAGCTGTAAAGCGCACGCCAGCGCCGCCGTCGTCAGTTCCAGACTGCAAACGAAAGGCGCGAATCGACCGTGAAGATGCTGGCCGAGATGTTCACCATTGCCCCGGCAAACAAGGATCATCACGTTGCTGCCCGTTGCGCAATCGGAGTCTTCGTCCCGCTGATCACCCTGGTGCTGCTGGGCCGCCTCGATCTCGCAATCTTCGCTTCCTTCGGCGCGTTCACGGGAATCTACGGCCGCGGCGAGATGCACCGGAAGCGGCTTTTCATCCAGGTCCGGGCCGGTTCGCTCATGCTCGTGGTGATCCTGCTGGCTAGCCTTGTGGCCCGTGCGGTCCAGGCCGGTGGGCTCTCCGGCGCGGCCAGCACGTGGCTCCTGGTGCTGGCCACCACGATCGTCGCCGGTGCCTGCTCGCTGGTCATTGCGCGCTGGCGCCAGCGGCCGGCCGGCTCGCTGTTCCACATCTTCGCCTTTGCCGCGATTGCTTCGATCCCCCACCAGCCGCCGCTGTGGCAGTGCATGCTGGCGGCCGTCGTGACCACCGTCTTCTGCCTCCTGGTGGGGCTGTCCTCGCGTGTGCTCCGGAGCCGCCGGACGCCGTGGGAGATGCCGGAGCCTGCCAGGCTCACCGCGAAGGAGAAACAGGCTGCCCGGCTCGAAGCCGTGGGCTACCTCGCTGCGGCGGGCCTTGCCGGGACGCTGGCAACCCTTGCCGGCCAGTGGCTCGGCTTCGGGCACAACTACTGGGCGATGGTGGCCGCGGTGGTGCCGCTCGTGGGCCGCACCACCCGGCACCGGATCAGCCGCGGCGTCCAGAGAATCATCGGCACGGTGCTGGGCCTGGTACTGCTGGCGGGGATCATCGCGCTCAACCCGGCGCCGTGGCAGATGGTGCTGGTGGTGGCCATCTGCCAGTTGGGGGCCGAGCTCTTCATCGCCCGCAACTACGTCGTTGCCCAGGTCTTCGTGACGCCGCTGGCACTCGTTTCCACGCTGCTGGTCGCACCCGCCGCCCCAGGCATCCTGCTGCGGGACCGGATCGTGGAAACCGTGATCGGCGCGGCGGTGGGCATTGCGGTGGTGCTCGCGCCGTCAGCCTGGGCGCGGCTCCGGCGGCTGCAGCCCTAGCGGACCCCGGCGGGCCCGGTCCGGGCCCGGCCTGCGGTGCTCACTCCGCCACCAGGAGGGCCTGCGGCGCGGCCTGCTTCATCCTCGTCTTGAGCCATCTGATCTGCAGTTCCGAGTCCCCCTCGCACTGTTTCACCACGGCCTGCAGTTCCTTGTCCCTGTCCCCCTGGGCAGCCTGGCCCACCATCATCCAGGTGACGTCGATGTGGTGAACCAGCACGTAGAGGTCCTGCAGGTCCAGCATCAGGGCCAACGGTCCCGAGCGGACCCCCGTCACACCGTTGGCCGTGAGGCGGTGCTCCTCTTCACCCTCCACCTCCTCGCCGTAGCGGTCGATGACCGGCTGCAGGGCCTCCCGGTGGGCGTCGCACTGCTGGGCAAGCGTCTGCAGGATGAAATGGACGTCGGGCTCGTCCCCATGGCCGTCCGCGACCACCCGGAACGACGCGGCGAGTGTCGCCTCCGCCTCGTCCAGCAGGCCAATGTAGACCGGCAATTTCATGGCTGTCCTCCTGTGGCGGGGCGTGATGCCGCGGTGTCCGGCGCCTTCGACGGTCCGTCGCCGGCCCGCAGCCTTTCCACCCGGACGGCCGCATTCTTGAAAACCGGCTGCTTGGACACCGGATCCCATTCGGTGATGGTGAGTTCGTTCGCTGCCCGGGTGGGCCCGGCGGGCGAAGCAGCCGCACCAGGGGAGGCTGAATCGCCGCCCGGTGCGCCGCCGTCGGGAGCGTCCCAGTACCCGTAATGGAACGGCGCGAAAACGGTGCCGGGGCGGATGTCGCCGACGCGGACCGGCACTTCGAGCCGGCCGCGGCGCGAGGTCACCCGGACGATGTCCCCTCCCGGCAGCCCGCGCGCGCCGCGTCCTCGACGGACATTTCAACCCACGGCTCGGGCGCGGCGTCATTCAGCCGGCGGCTGCGCCCGGTCTTGGTGCGAGTGTGGAAGTGGTAGACCGTCCGGCCGGTGGTGTACCGCAGCGGGTAGTCGGCATCGGGCTCCTCGTGCGGGGGACTGTAGTCGAGGGCCTTGAGCCAGGCCCTTCCCGGCTGGACGGTTGCCTTGTAGACGGTCTCGCCGGTCGTGGCGCCGGTGAGAAGATCGTGCCCGTAGGACTCGCAGTACTGCGGGGCGGTGGGAAATTCGCCGTCGGTGTACAGGCGCTCGGTCCCGTCAGGGCGCTCATCGGTGCATGGCCACTGGATGCCGCTGCCGCCGCGCAGCTTTGCGTAGCTCAGGCCGGTGTAGTCGCACGGCCTGCCTCGCGAGCACTCCTTCCAGGCCTCAAAGCCGTCCTCCGGGCCCTTCCAGTCCAGCAGCGGGCGGCCGTCCTTGTCCCTGAAGTCCATCCGGCGCGCGTAGTCGAGGAAGACGTCAAGATCGCTCCTCGCCTCGCCGGGGGGATCCACGGCCTTCTCGGACAGATGGACGGTGCGGTCCACGTTCGTGAAGGTCCCGGTCTTTTCGCCCCAGGCCGCGCAGGGAAGCACGACGTCGGCGTACTGCGCAGTTTCGGACAGGTAGATGTCCTGCACCACCAGGAACAGGCTGTCCTGGCGCAGGATGTCCCTGATCCGGCTCAACTGGGGCATCGACACCGCCGGATTCGTGGCCGAGATCCAGAGCAGCCCGATCGAGCCCTGCTCGGCGTAGCGGAAGATCTGCAGCGCGTGGGTGGGCGGAGCCCAGTGCGGGATGATGGCGGGATCCACGTTCCAGATGCGGGCCAGATCCTGGACGTGCTCGGGGTTCTCCCAATTGCGGAAGGCCGGCAGATCGCCGTCGGCCCCGCATTCCCGGTTGTTCTGGGCCGTCGGCTGGCCGTTCATCTGCAGGATTCCGCGGCCGGGCGAGCCCAGCATCCCGCGGAGCAGGTGCAGGTTGTTCACCTGGCACGCGGACGCCGTGGCGTGGGCCGACTGATAGAAGCCCTGCAGGACGGTGGAGAGGATCCTGTCTTCGGTGCCGAAGATCTCGGCGGCGCGGCGGACGTCCGCGGCCTTCACGCCGCAGGTTTCCGCCACCTTCTCCGGGGTCCACGGATCCACCACGCTGCGGAGCTGCTCCACGTTGGCGGTGTGCCCTGCGATGTAGTCCTCATCGATCCAGCCGTGTGTGAACAGCTCGCGAACCAGCCCGTTCATGAGGGCCAGGTTGGTGCCCGGATGGACGGGCAGGTGCACCTCGGCCCGGCGGGCCACCTCCGTGTCGCGCGGATCGACGCAGACGAGCCGCGGAGGGTTGGGGCCGTCCAGGCGGTCCAGCACGCGGGACCAGAGAACCGTCTGTGTCTCGGCCATGTTGTGGCCGTACAGGAAGATGGCGCTGCACTCGTCGACGTCGGTGTAGCTGCCAGGCTGGCCGTCGGCGCCGAAGGATTCCTTCAGGGCTGCCGCCGCCGTGGCCGTGCACAGCCGCGTGTTGCCGTCCATGTGCGGCGTGCCGATCCCGGCCTTGCCCAGGATTCCCAGGGCGTAGTACTCCTCCAGAAACAGCTGGCCGCTGGTGTAGAAGCCGTGGCTGAGCGGTCCCTTGGCGGCGAGCAGGTCCCTGCTCCGGTCCACGATGCGGGCCATTGCCGTGTCCCAATCCGTTTCCACGAGCTGGCCGTCCACCCGTATCAGCGGCCGGGTCAGGCGGTCCTTGTGCGTCTCGCCCTGCCAGCTGCCGTACAGCCCCTTCGGCCCCAGCCTGCCGCGGTTCACCCGGTCTTCTTTCCGGCCGCGGATGCCTACCATGCGGCCGTCCTTGACCGCGATGTCGCAGCCGCAGCCATTGCTGCACAGGACGCAGGCCGACTGCACCCACCGGTCCACGTCGTCCGCGGCCAGCCCCTCGGCAAGGGCCTGGTCCACGCGCTCCGGCCACGCCTGGCCGGCTCCGTACGGTGTTCGTTCGCCCCAGATGTCAGCAATGCGGTCCGTCATCGGATCACCCTCCAAAAGGTAAGTGCGCTTAGTGTTCACAGCGTACTCGCCGTCCTTGGCGGATTGGCGGCCCGGGAGCGGATCGGTTCCGGCCGGCCGTGCCGCCCGAGGCCCGCCTGACCGGCCGGCGCGGCCTAGGAACGCCCGACGTCGGATGCCTGGCCGGGTGCCGGCGCGATCGCGTGGGGGACGGTCACCAAAGCCAGCACGGCCAGAACGGCTGCGGCGGCGAAAACGTAGAAGCCCCACGGGTAGGCGATGCCGGCCGCCACGAGCGTGCCGGTAACGGCCGGACCCATGATGGCGCCCAGACGCCCCACTCCGGCCGCGAAGCCGAGTGCTGTACCGCGGAGCCGGGCCGGGAAGAGCTGGCTGACCCAGGCGTAGACGAGCACCTGCGAGCTGAAGACGAAGACGCCGGTCACGAATACGGCGGCATTGAGCAGGAATTCGCTCTGGATCTTGACGCTGAGGACCGCCAGGAAGAGCGCGGACAGGCCGAACCAGAGGAGCACGATTTTCTTGGTGCCGTGCCGGTCAGCCAGGATGCCGGCCACGATCAGACCCACCACGGCGCCCACGTTGAGCACCAGCAGCAGCACCAGGCCCGTGCTGACGGTGTACCCGGCGGAGGACATGAGCCTGTCTCTTATACACATCTAGATGTGTATAAGAGACAGCAGGAGCCCCATGAATGATGCCACCGCAATTCCCAGGGCGACGAGCGGATACGGCTTGCGTGTGAGGTCGCGGAAGCCGGCGCGCCCGCCGGACTGGTCGGTGGCCAGCAGCGACGCCGGCGCGGCCTCGGGCTCCGCTGCCGGGACCGCGAAGGGGCGGTGTGCCCGGGCCGCCCCGGCGCGGCGGATCTCTGCTGGTTCGACTTCGGCGCGGCTGACGTCGGCGCCGTCGGTGTCGGCACCGTGCTCGGCATGGACAGGCGGGAGGGTCTCCGGCAGCCGGAACCACAGGAGCGGCACCAGCACCAGGCCGGCGATTCCTCCCACCACGAACATGATGCGCCAGTCCGGCACCACCAGGATGGCGAGGAAGGCGGTGGCGACGGCGCCCACGTGATAGCCGGTCATGGTCCGGGTGGTGGACCTTCCCGCCGTGCCCGTAGGGGCGTAATCGTTCATGTAGGCAAGGGCTGCGGGCAGGCAGGCGCCGAGTCCCACACCCGCGAGGAGCCGGAAGATGCCGAACATGGCAACGTTAGGCGCAAACACCACGGCGATGGTGAACAGGGAGAACCAGGCCACGCAGGCAACAAGCAGCCGGCGGCGTCCGAAGCGGTCCGAGAGCGGTGCGATGAAGAGCGCCCCGATGCCCACGCCCACCAGGGAGATGGTGGCGGCATACGTCGCGCCCACAGCGTCGAAGCCGAGCTCCTGGGTCTTGATCAGGGTGGGAATGACGGTGCCCAGCACCACCAAATCGAATCCGTCCAGCACCATAGCCAGCCAGCAAAGCCATACGGGCCACTGAGAACGGCGGGCTACTGAAAGCGTTGACATGGGAACCTCATTGTTCGGGATTGAGAACTGTTTATGATTGGAGGCCGCTGCGGCCGGACGGCCGGAGTCGCTCCGGAAGCGGAACCAGCCAGCAGCCGGTAGCCAAGCGGACCGCCGGGACTGTGCGACATGAGAGTTGTATCACTCGCGGGTGTAATCTGGGACAGCCAAAACCATTGAACGGAAGCAGGACTTCGTGGCCAATTCAGCGTCCGGCGACTCCGTAGTGGACAGGGTGGTGCGCCTTATTGCGGCCTTTCCGGAGGGCGTCACTGTCCTGCAGCTTTCGGAGCTGGCAGACCGGGCAGGCCTCCCCCTGACCACAGCCCACCGGCTGGTCCGGCAGCTGGCTCACCACGGCCTCCTCGAAGCCGGAGCCGGAGGTTCCGTGCGGCTGGGGCTGCGTCTGTGGGAGCTCGTCAACCGCAATTCGCCGACCCTCGCGCTGCGCCAGGCGGCGATGCCGTTCATGGAGGACATCCAGCACGTGCTCAACCAGAATGTGAACCTGGCGGTGCTGGACGGCTGGGAGGCGCTCTTCGTGGAGCGGCTCTCCCGCCGCGGCTCGGTGGCCAACCGGGCGCAGATCGCCGGCCGCATGGCCGTGCACGTGTCGTCGGCCGGGCTGGCCTTGATGTCCCACCAGCCGCGGTCCGTCCAGGCCAAATACCTGAACCAGTTTGCCGATCCCGCCGGAAAGGTGACCCCGGAGGACCTGCGCGCCCTGCTGGGAGAGGCGGCCCGCCAGGGCTACGCGCAGCTGGCAGGCGTGATCGATCAGGATACCTGGGGGATTGCCGTACCCGTGCTGGACGGCCAGAAACAGGCGGTTGCTGCCCTCGGCGTCGTCGTTCCCCTGCGGGAAATGCGCATGCAGGCGCTGGTGCCGGCATTGCAGACCGCGGCCCGGGGCATCGGACGAAGGCTCAGGGAGTCGGCCGGCGAGTCGGCCGACGATCCGGATTTCCGATGAATGGAATCTTTGTAACGCCGGACACATGCCCCGGCGCACACTGTTAGCCAGAACAACCTTCCGGCCCCGGCCACCAAGCCGAGGGGCCCCGCGACGAAGCGAGGAACATCATGGCAGCACGCAAGATCATCACCACCCAGGTCGCCATCGTGGGCGCCGGCCCGGCGGGACTCATGCTGTCCCACCTGCTGGCTCAGGCCGGCGTCGAGTCCACGGTGATCGAAATCCGAAGCCGCCAGGAGATCTCCGAAACCGTCCGGGCGGGCATCCTGGAACACGGAACCGTCAACATGCTGGTGGACAGCGGCGTCTCCGACCGTGTGTTGCGCGAAGGCGACCGGCACGACGGCATCGAACTGCGCTTCAACGGCGAAAGCCACCGCATCGACTTCAAGGACCTCGTGGGTGAGTCGGTTTGGCTGTATCCGCAGACTGACGTCTTCATGGACCTTGCCGCACGCCGGGAAGCCGACGGCGGCGACGTCCGCTACAGCGTCACGGACACCACCGTCCACGACATCGAGGGCAAGCCCAAAATCTGGTTCACGGACGCCGACGGCACGGAGTACGAACTGCAAGCCGACTTCGTCGCCGGCGCCGACGGCTCCCGCAGCCACTGCCGCTTCCAGATCCCCGAAGCGCACCGCAAGTGGTACTTCCACGAGTACCCCTTCGCCTGGTTCGGCATCCTGGCCGAGGCGCCCCGCAGCTCGGACGAGCTCATCTACGCCAACTCGGCAAACGGCTTCGCCCTGATCAGTCAGCGCACCGAAACCGTGCAGCGGATGTACTTCCAGTGCGACCCGAACGAGGACGTGAACAACTGGAGCGAGGAGCGGATCTGGGACGCGTTCCGCAGCCGGGTCAATGGCAACGGTTTCGAGCTGAAGGAGGGGCCGGTCATCGACAAGATGGTGCTGAAATTCCGCAGCTTCGTGCACACGCCCATGCGCCACGGCAAACTGTTCCTGGCCGGGGACGCCGCCCACACCGTCCCGCCTACCGGCGCCAAAGGCCTGAACCTCGCCATCCACGACGTCAAGGTGCTGTTCGAGGGCCTGGACAGCTTCTA
The DNA here is from genome assembly GCF_002008315.2 of Arthrobacter sp. KBS0703. NCBI lineage: Bacteria > Bacillati > Actinomycetota > Actinomycetes > Micrococcales > Micrococcaceae > Arthrobacter > Arthrobacter sp. KBS0703. Next base: position 4,072,923 of record NZ_MVDG02000001.1, read on the forward strand.
CAAGACCGGTTCGTCGGCGCTCCTCGATTCGTACAGCGACCGCGCGCTCGAGCGGGTGTGGAAGGCGCAGCAGTTCTCCTACTGGATGACCTCCATGCTGCATACCCCGGCGGACGCCGATGATTTCTCCCGGGCACGCCAGCTCGGCGAGCTCAACTCGGTGGTCTCCTCCCGGCACGGGAAGGTCTACCTGGCCGAGGCCTACACCTGTCTCTTATACACATCTAGATGTGTATAAGAGACAGCGCCCCCGCCCGCCCCGCAGGACCGGCCCCGCCCCGCACGACCGGCCCCGCCCCGCACGACCGGCCCCGCCCCGCACGACCGGCCCCGCCCCGCACGACCGGCCTTGGTCCGGGCCGGTTAAGCGGGGGAGGGCCGGTCCTGGGGAAACCGAATGAAACCGCACGAAGCCGCCCAAGCCGCCCAAGCGGCCGGCCGCCGTCGGGTTTAACATCGGTCCATGAACGCCATCACCATCGTCGGCGGCGGCATCGCCGCCTGGCGCTCGCCGCCGGCCTTGACCCGATGCGCTTCGACGTCACGCTCCACGAACAGCGACCGGGCGTGCCGCCGGTGGAGACCTCACTGGCCATGTGGCCTGAAGCGCAGGCTGCCCTGGCGGTACTCGGCGTCCTGCCGGAGATCCGCTCGGCGGCACCGGGCTCGGCGGCGTGGCCCTGCGGGACAGCGCCGGACATTCGTGGGCTGCGCCGGCGGTGCGCGGCGTGCTCGGGGTGTCCCGGGCCGATCTGCTCAGGATCCTCGAGGCGGCCGTGCCCCGCGCCGTGCGCCGGGCGGCGGGCCGGGTGGACGACGTTCCGGCGTCGGGCCCGCTGGCGGCAGGGCTGCTGGTGGGCGCCGACGGTGTCCACAGCGTGGTCCGCAGCGCGTTCTGGGGCAGGCGGGCCGCGGCGAAGCTGACGCCGTACCTCGCTTTGAGGGGTGTCCTCGCCGAGCCCGTCGCCCCGGAGACTGGCGGCGAATACTGGGGCCGCGGGCAGCTGTTCGGCATCACGCCGGCGTCGGGCGGGGGGGGACCTACTGGTACGCGTCGTTCCGTTCGGGTCTGGGGCCCGCCGGAGTTGACGCCGCCGAGGCGCTGCGGCGGACCCGGGAGCGATTCGCCGGAAGCGCCCCCGCCGTCAGACGGGTTTTGGAAGCAGCCACGCCGGAAACAACCCTCGCCCAGCGGATCTGGACCGTTCCCACCCTCGCCAGCTTTGTCCGGCCCGGCGCTGTGCTGATCGGCGACGCCGCGCACGGCATGACTCCCAACCTTGGACGCGGGGCCTGCGAGGCACTCGTGGACGCCGCGGCGCTGGCCGAACTGCTGAACGCGCAGCCGGTGGCCGAGGCACTCAGGGCCTACAACCGGCAGAGGATTCTCCGGACGCAGCTGCTGCGGGTTGCTTCTTCGGCCATGGCTGGCCTGGCGCTCGCCGAACGCGCCCAGCCGCTCCGCGACCGCCTCCTCACGCTCGCCGCCCGCTAGAGTCCGGCAGCCGCCGTCGAACGCACGAGCGGCCCTCCGCCGCTCAACCGGCCTTGGCCGGAGCCGGTCAAGCGGGGCGGGCCGGTCAGGCGGGGCGGGGCCGGTCAGGCGGGGCGGGGCCGGTCAGGCGGGGCGGGGCTGTCTCTTATACACATCTAGATGTGTATAAGAGACAGGGCGGGACCGGAGACGGACGATGCCGGCCCGTCAGTCCTGCTCGAGCGTCTCGGTGAGGTGGTGCGTGGGGATGCGGTCGCGGTCGTAGGTGATCTCCGTGTAGCCGTGCGGCTCCGGCTTGCCATGGGGGCTGAGGTTTACGAAGACGATCTCCTCGATGGTGAGGATGCTCTGGCGGGTGATCATGTTGCGCACCTCGGCGCGCATGGTCAGCGAGGTGCGGCCGAACCGGGTGGCGGTCAGGCCCATCTCGATCAGGTCGCCCTGGACGGCGGAGCTGACGAAGTTGATTTCGGAGATGTACTTGGTGACGGCACGGCCGTTGCCGAGTTGGAGGATGGCGTAGATCGCGGCTTCCTCGTCGATCCACTTCAGCAGGCTTCCGCCGAACAGCGTGCCGTTGGCGTTGAGATCCTCAGGGCGGACCCACTTGCGGGTGCGGAAGGTGATGTCTGCAGTTTCCATACCGCGAGATTAGCCGACGGCGGCGGCCCGGCTCTGAGTGTGACGGCGCTGCGCCATTCCCGCACCCACCGGCCCTGCCCCGCACCACCGGCCCTGACTCAGGCCATGGCCGTGTGCGCCGCGCTATGGGAATCGATGCTCTTGGCGTAGCAGTACGAGTGCTCAACGCCGATGTACGGGCCGAAGTTGGGCACCTGCTCGAAGCCGGAGTTCTGGTAGAAGTTGCGGCCGTCAGGCTGGGCGGAACCGGCCTCGGCCGTGACGCGGGTGATGCCCTGCGCGAACGCCTCCGCCTCGAGGGCCGCCAGGATCGAGCTGGCGACGCCCGAGCCGCGGGTGTAGGGCAGAACGTACAGGCGTTTGATCTCGGCAGTCTGCGAATCGAGCAGCCGCAGCCCGCCGCAGCCCACCGGCTGCCCGGACCCCTTGTCGTACGCCACCAGGAACACTGCGGTGTCCACTTCTGACGGCTTTGGACCGGGCTCGTGGTCGGCCCGGCCGAATCGGGCATCGAGTTCCGCCTGCTGCGCCGCCCGCAGATCCGCACCCACGGGGTTGGACCAGCTGACTTTCCTGATGTTGAGCCTGGGGTTGGTCTGCATCGCTGCCTCGATTCGCCGAAGGGTTATGCAGGTCAAGCCTAGAATCGCGCCGTTACCGCGGTGTTTCCTGCGGGTAAGGGACTGGAGAACAGTGCACGTTACACGGCGTGCGCCCCGGACCTACCGCCGCACGAGGGTCCGCAGCAGCTTCAGGGCCACGGAGATCGAGTGGATGTCAGTCTGCCCGGGCCTGGTGGCCTCCGCGAACGTGTCCTTGATCCGCGCCAGCTGCTCCTGGTGTCCGCGCTCCCAGGCAACGATCCGCTCGATGGAATCAGCACTTTCGGAGTCAGCGCCTTTCGTCATCTCCATCACCGAAATCGTCATGTCGGCAACGGCTGAATAGACGTCGTCCCGCAGTGCTGCCCGGGCGAGTGCCTCCCACCGGTTCTCCCGGGGAAGAGCCGTGATGCGCAGCAGCAACTTGAGTGCGCCGATCCGCGCAAACACTGTCCAGTACAGGTCCATGATCCGTTCGATGGGTTCATCGATGTGTTCCGATATCAGGGAAATGTCCAGCAGCCCGAAGCTTTCGAGGAGGGCGCCGGCGCGGCGTACCAGGTCAGGGGGCAGCCCGATGCCGTCCCAATGTGCCTGCCGTTCCTCGACGAGGTCGATGCTGTCACCGCGCAGGAAGTCCCGGGTCCTGTTCCGCAGCAGCTCCAGCGTGGGCATAATCCGGGCGAGGGCCTCGGCAACGGGCTGGTCGCGATGGTCGTGGGTGACGTACCAGCGGATGGACCGGTCGAGGATCCGGCGCATGTGCAGGGTCAGCTCTGCGGCGTGTTCGCTGGGTAACACCGGGGGCAGCTCGGCCACCCGGTCCACGAACCACTGCAGGTCGTAGGCTTCACGGGTTGCAACGAATGCCCGGGCAACAGCCGCGGCGGTGGCGGTGGTTTCCTCGATGGTCCGGAAGGCGAAGGTGATTCCGCCGAGGTTGATCATGTCGTTGGCCAGGACGGTGCATATGATCTGCCGGCGCAGCGGGTGGGCATTGAGTTCCGGGCCGAAGCGGTCCGCGAGCTGATGCGGGAAGTAGCTGCGGAGCACCCGTTCGAACCAGGGGTCCTCGGTTACGTTGCTTTCGTTCAGTTCCTTGGCTAGTTCGATCTTCGCGTAGGCCGCCAGCACCGACAGTTCGGGTGTGGTGAGGCCTTTGCCGGTCAGTAGCCGCGCATGGAGCTGTTCTGTGCCGGGCAGTCCTTCCAGGCGCCGGTCGAGGTCGGAAGCGTTCTCCAGCCAGTCCATGGTTCGCTCGAAACCGGGGCTCCAATTCAGGACCAGGGCCCGGTCGTTGAGCAGCAGGGTGTTCTGGTCGTGGTTGTTTTTCAGCACAAGCCGTGCCACTTCGTCCGTGAGCGAGTGCAGGAACGCGGTTCGTTCGGACGCTCCCATCCTGCCTGTGGCGATCATGCGGTCGATGAAGATCTTGATGTTAACCTCATGGTCCGAGCAGTCCACGCCGGCCGAATTGTCGATCGCATCGGTGTTGAGCAGGACGCCGCCCAAGGCGGCTTCAATCCGGCCGAGCTGGGTGACGCCGAGATTGCCGCCCTCGGCAATGATCTTGGCCCGGACCTCGTTGCCGTTAATCCTGATGGGGTCGTTTGCCTTGTCGCCCACATCGCCGTGCGTTTCGGAGGACGCCTTGATGTAGGTTCCGATGCCGCCGTTGTAGATAAGGTCCACGGGCGCGCGCAGGATGGCCTGCAGCAGCTCGGGCGGAGTCATCATCGACGTCGTGTCCTGGAGCCCGAGCGCCGAAATTACCGGGGCGGTGATGGGGATGGACTTTGCGTGGCGTGAATACACGCCGCCGCCCGGGCTGACCAGCGAGGCGTCGTAGTCCGCCCAGGACGATCGTGGAAGCATGAACAGGCGGCGGCGTTCCGCCAGCGAGGCGGCCGCGTCCGGAGTCGGGTCCAGGAAGATGTGCCGGTGGTCGAAGGCTGCCACGAGCCGGATGTGGTCTGACAGGAGCATTCCGTTGCCGAACACGTCGCCGCTCATGTCGCCGATGCCGGCAACCGTGAAATCTTCCTGCTGCGAGTCGATGCCGAGTTCGCTGAAGTGGTGCTTGACGGACTCCCAGGCGCCGCGGGCCGTGATGCCCATCTGCTTATGGTCGTAGCCTGCGGAACCGCCTGAGGCGAAGGCATCGCCGAGCCAGAAGCCGTACTCGAATGCCACGGCGTTGGCCGTATCGGAGAACGCGGCGGTTCCTTTGTCAGCGGCCACCACGAGGTAGTAATCGTCGTCGTCGTGCTTCACCACATTCTCCGGTGAAATGACCCGCCCGGGGGTCCCGCGTGATGGCACCGTTCCGACGTCGGACGTGTCCAGGTTATCCGTGATGTCCAGCAGCCCGCGGACAAAGTCCTTGTAGCTTTCCTCCCCTTCAGTGAGCCATGCGGTACGGTCAGAGACTGGACTGGGCAGCCTTTTGGGATAGAAACCGCCCTTGGCGCCGGTGGGGACAATCACCGAGTTTTTGACCGTCTGGGCTTTGACGAGGCCAAGGATCTCGGTGCGGAAATCCTCACGCCTGTCCGACCATCTCAGCCCGCCCCGCGCCACGGGTCCGAACCGCAGCTGCACGCCTTCCACGCGGGGTGAATAGACCCAGATCTCAAATTTTGGCCGGGGGTAGGGTGCTCCGGGAATGTCGGACGGCCGGAGCTTGAAGCTCAGGTAGGGCCGGTAGCGGAAGAAGTTGGTGCGGGTTGTCGCCTCTATCAGGTTCAGGAAGGTCCGCAACAATCGGTCCGCATCCAAGGACGGGACGGCGTCGATCGCGTCGGCCACTGCGGAGCGGGCGGCAGCCGTATCCTGGAGCCGCCGGGAGTGACCGAGTTCGGGATCGAACCGGGCATGGAACAGGCTGAGTAGTGCGTGGGTGGCGGGCACGTTGGCCAGCAGGGTGTCGGCGATGAAGCCGTAGGTGTAGATGGTTCCCAGTTGCCTCAAGTACTTGGCGTAGCTGCGCAGGATGACCACCTTCCGCCACGTGAGCTCCTCCTGGAGGACCAGGGCGTCGAAGCGGTCAGACTCTTCGTCCCCCCGGACGGCGGCGCTGAAGGCTTCCCCCAGCAGCGCACTGGTCCCGGCCGGGTCAACCCCGGCGGGATACCTGACGCCGAGGTCGTACAGGAACAACTGCCGGCCGTTCCCGCGGATCACGTCGAAGGGCCGTTGGTTCAGCACCTCCAGGCCGAGGTTGTGGAAGAACGGCAGGATCTGCGTCAGGCTCTGGGCGCTTGTGAGGTAGAGCCGGATCCGGGCGTCTTCGGCCAAAGTTGGGGACGTGTCGGTCCGGACGTAAACAGCCAGCTGCGGATCGTTCAGCGGCCGTCCGCCCGTGCCGTCCAGGTCGAACTGCTCAAACCGCCTGATGTCTTCCACCGCGTCCTCGACTTCGAAGTCGGCCCGGTAGCTGGCGGGGAACGCGGCGGACCACAGCGCCGACAGCCGGCTGGCCTCGGCGGGGGGCAGCCTGTCACGAAGCGCTTCGTCCAGGCCTTCGGCCCAGGTACGCGTTGCGCTGACGATGCTCCGCTCGAGCGAAGCGGGATCGACGTCGGGCATCCCGCCGGCGGGCAGCAGGATCCGGAAGAAAACGCGGGCCATGGGGGATTCACGCAGCCGGACTTCGAATTCGAGCGAGGAGGACCTGAAGGCCTGCTTGAGCTCCTGTTCGATGCGGAGCCGGACGACGGTGCTGTACCTGTGCCGGGGCAGGAACACCAAGGCGGACACGAAGCGGCCGTAGCTGTCAGAGCGCAGGAACACGCGCGTCTGGTGGTGGGCCTGCAGGAGCAGGATCTCACGGGAGAGCCGGGCCAGTTCGTCCAGGCTCAGGTGGAACAGCTCGTCCAAGGGGAAGGACTCGAGGACGGCCAGCAGCTGCCTGCCGGGATGGGAGACCTCGGTGAAGCCGAAGCGTTCCTGAACTGCACGCACCTTGTCCCGGATGACAGGGATGCGCCGCACGGACCGGCCGGTGGCCCCCGGGGCGAACAGTCCCACGAAGCGAATCTCACCCGTGGGCTGCCCTTCGCTGTCGAAGGTCCGAACGAGGATTTCATCCAGGTACGCCGGGCGGGGGACGGACGATCTCACGTCCGACGTGGCGAGCGTGAGAACCTGCGAATGCGGAAGCCCGGTGACCGGCTGGCTGGCTTCGGGCCGGTCGTCCCTGAGCAGTCCAAGCCCCGTGCCGGGCCGCAGCTTTACGCTGTCCGGACCGCCCGCCGTCGGGTATTCATATTCGGTGTAGCCCAAAAACATGAAGTTTCCGCGGTCCAGCCAGCCCAGGAGCTCACCGAGCTGCTCCGGAGTCGGAGCCGAACCGGCAGGCAACCGGTCCAGCGAGCCGATCGCATGCCCGAGCCGGGCGTGGATGGCGGGAGCGTCATCGGCGACCACCTGAACGTCAGCCAGGACCCGCCGCACATTATCCATGAGTTCCTTGATGGCGCGTGTCCCCGGCAGCCGGCCGATCTCTGCTGCCACCCAGGTTTCGGACAGCCACCCCGGTGGGTCCTCGGCGGACGCAGTGTTGCCTGCCGTACCCGCCATTCCCGCCGTAGGTCCGGACTGCGACGACGCACGCCGGGCCTCCAGCAACACGTGCGTCCTCGGATCCCGCCGCACCAGGAAAGTGGGATGGACCAGCAACCGGATGGACTCGTTTTCGCGGGTCAGCTCGGCCGTGAGGGAATGGAGCAGGTGCGGCATGGCGTCTGCAACCACCAGCAGGACGCTGGCATCGCTTTCGTTCAAGACGTCGACGCCCGCTGTACCTGCCGGACGGGTGTTCGCCAGTTCCGCATGGAACATGGCCCTCTGCTCCAGGTCCTCGGGACTGTAGCTCTGAAGGTCCTCGGGCGCTACGTGCTCGTAATAGTCCGCCAGGAACGTGTCTCCGGGCGTGAAGGATCCGGCGGCAGCGGCTTGACCCCGCGGCACGGTTTCGCGTGACATGCCTGTACGCCTCCAGTGCGGGGGATGCCACCGCGGGTCGCGGTTGCCGGTCCGGTCCCCACGCCTGCTTTCATCATGGCCGCCCCCTCGGGGGACGTCCAGTGCCGTGCAGCTAGCCGGCGGACCGGCCCATCGGATCCTCCGCCGTGGGGTCGGCCAGGGCCAGGCCGCCCACCGGGCTGGCGTCCCAGTGGATCAGCTGCCAGCCGGCGTCGGGATCGCCCTCCAGCGCCACGATGCCGGTGTTGGCCAAAATGTGCTCGGCGGCAAACTCCATGTCGATGTTCCCTGCCCGGCGGGCTGCCCAGACGCGGATGGCGGCGCCGTGGCTGACGACGGCGACTGCGCCCGCGTCCGGGGACCCGGCTGCCACCTTGGCGATGGCGGCGTCGTAGCGCTCAAAGAACTCGTTTCCGTCGGGGCCGGCGGGCATCCGCCGGTCGAGGTCCCCGTCGGCCCAGGCAAAGACTGTCGTCATGTACCGGCGGTGCGACTCGTGGTCGGTGAGCTTTTCGAGGGCACCTGCCTCGATTTCGTGGATCCCGTCCAGCACCGTGACGTCCAGCCCGAGTGCACGGCCCAGGGGCCTGGCGGTGACCTGGGTCCGGAGCAGGGTGGAGGCATACAGTGCGCTGATCGGCTCGTTCACGAGCGCCCTCGGCAGGGCCTCGGCCTGGCGTTCGCCCAGCTCGGTCAGGCCGGGGCCGGGGTGGGCCGTGTCCAGCTGACCCAGCACGTTTCCGGGAGTCTCTCCGTGGCGGATGAGTAGGAGCCTCATGGTTCGCAGTCCTTTTCGTCGTCGGAAGGTGAGCGGGACTTCGCGGAAAGTGCCCGGAAACGGAAGCGGTGCCGGGCAGCGAAGCCCGGCACCGCCGTCGTGCTTATTTCAGGTGGTCCACCAGCTGGTCGGCGATGCCCGTGTACTTCCCGGGCGTCAGGGCCAGCAGCCGGGCTTCCGCCTCCGGCGAGAGCCCCAGCCCCTGGACGAACTCCTGCATGCGGGCGCCGTCCACGCGCCGGCCGCGCGTGAGGTCCTTGAGCCGCTCGTAGGGGTTCTCCATGCCTTCGACGCCGGCAATCGCCTCGGCGCGCATGACCATCTGGATCGCTTCGCCCAGGACTTCCCAGTTGGTGTCGAGGTCGCCGGCGAGGACGTCCTCGGCGACGTCAAGGCGGTCCAGGCCCTTGGCCACGTTGGAGATCGCGAGCAGCGAGTGGCCGAACGCCACGCCGATGTTGCGCTGGCTGGAGGAGTCCGTGAGGTCGCGCTGCCACCGGGAGGTGACCAGCGTGGAGCCCAGCACGTCCAGGAGCCCGGAGGAGATTTCCAGGTTGGCCTCGGCGTTTTCGAAGCGGATCGGGTTGACCTTGTGCGGCATCGTGGAGGAACCGGTGGCGCCGGCCACGGGGATCTGCGCGAAGTAGCCGATCGAGATGTAGCTCCAGATGTCCGTGCAGACGTTGTGCAGGATGCGGTTGAAGCGGGCCACGTCGGCGTACAGCTCGGCCTGCCAGTCGTGGCTTTCGATCTGCGTGGTCAGTGGGTTCCAGGTCAGGCCCAGGCCCTCGACGAACGACTTCGAGACCTGCTGCCAGTCGGCGCCCGGGACGGAGGCCACATGGGCGGCGTAGGTGCCGGTGGCGCCGTTGATTTTGCCGAGGTATTCGGTCTTGGCAATGCGGTCCAGCTGCCGTGTGAGGCGGTGGGCGATGACGGCGAGTTCCTTGCCCAGTGTGGTGGGCGTGGCGGGCTGGCCGTGCGTGCGGGAGAGCATGGGCACGGAGCGGTTGTCCTCGGCCATTTTGCCGATCTGGGCCACGAGCGCCCTGGCCGCGGGCAGCCACACGTCCTCCACAGCACCCTTGACACCCAGGGCGTAGGAAAGGTTGTTGATGTCTTCCGAGGTGCAGCCAAAGTGCACCATGGCGGTCAGGCGTTCAATGCCGATCGCCGGCAGCCGGCGGCCGATGTAATACTCCACGGCCTTCACGTCGTGGACTGTCACGGCCTCGATTTCGGCGAGCTCCGAGACGGATGCGGCGTCGAATTCGGTGACGATCGTGCGGAGCTGATCCTGCTGCTCCGGGGTGAGCGGGCCGGCGCCGGGGAGAACGTTGTTGCTGGTCAGGTGGATGAGCCACTCCACTTCGACGGCGACGCGGTCCCGGTTGAGGGCGGCCTCGGACAGGTAGTCCACGAGGGGCGCGACGGCTGGCTGGTAGCGGCCGTCCAGCGGGCCGAGCGCAATCTTTTCCGGCGACGCGGCGAGGGCCAGGCGTCCGGAGGGCGTACGGGTATCAGCTGTGGCGGCAGTTTCAGGCATGCCCTGATTCTTTCATGAACTCCTGCGACCGCTGAAGCGCGCGGTGGGTTGTGACTTCTCCCCAACAGCCTGTGCCGGAAGCACCTGTCCACATAGCCGACGGCGGCCGTTCCGGAGCGCGGCCGGGATCCGTAGCGTCGTGGGCGGGAGGGAAAAGCGGGGGATGCCGGATGCGGCAGAAAGAAGAGGAGTAACGGGATGAATGCCAGCGTCACCGCGGCTGACGCCGCGGCGTGTTCGTCACGCAGGTTTGAAGTCCATTTGTTGGCGGAGCGGGTGGAGGCGTGCGCGGCACGGATTGAGGATGTGCTTTCACGGCTCTCGCGGTTGCAGCTCGCGGACTGGCAGTCGCCGGCGGGCAGGGCATTCCGGGTCAGCGCGGGGCTGCAGGCCGCAGCCCTGCGCCGGGCCGGGGAGCAGATGGACTCGGCCGCCGGGTCCGTGCGACGGCACGCCAACAATGTGCCTCTGTCCCCGCCATGGACCGCGGCTGGCGGTTTCTGATGACCGAACTAACGCCCTCCGGCAGCGGGGGCCCGCTGCGGCCGGTCGAGCCGGCCGCGGACGCATTCCTTTCGGTGCGCGGCGGTGTCGGCGGAATCGCGTTCCAGCTGGAGGAGCTCGCGGCGGGAGCCATCGGGCTGGACGGCCTCGTCCGGGACCTGGCTTCAGTCGAGCTTGATGCCCACAGGGTCTGGACGGAACTGGGCCCGTACCAGAACGATCCGCCGTCCAGCGGGACGGAAGCAGTCACGTCCGTCTGGGAAGGGCGGCGTGCGGTCGCGGCCGTGCGTGAGGAACTGCAGGACATCGCAAGCCACGTTCAGGCATGCCAGCGGGACTATGAAGCTGCCGAACAGCGAAGCCTGGCCGGGCTCCGCTCCGGCACCGACGGCCTCAGGCTCCTGCCGGCCCAGCTCATGGATCTGCATCTCGGCGGACTTGGCGACCCTCTCCGCGCGGACTTCAGCAGGCTGCTGAACCGGGACAGCATGGAGGAGGTGACGGGCAACTACCCGCTCATCCTTGGCCTGCTGGGGCTGAATGCCCCCGCCGTCATGGGGGCCGTCACCATGGCGGCGGCCACCGGGATGAGGGGCTCAGGCGTCCCCGATGTCATCCGGATGCTTGCCGGCGGTGTGATGCCGCAACTCACGCCCCGCCCAGTCACCGCAACGGCATCGCCCAGTGCGGAGATCACCCTCGATGCCTCCCCGGCCGGCCTTTTGGCCAGGGCTGAGGCCGTGGCCGACGACGGCCGCGGCAAGATCGAGGTCATCAGGACGGAACACGGCGGCCGGGAGGCTTTCATCGTCATCGTTCCGGGCACGCAGCCTGGTGACGCAGGCGGCCCGAACCCCTTCGATGAATACGGCATCGCCGAAGGCCTGGGATACGGCTCCGCATCCACGGGTGCGGCGATCCGGGAGGCGCTGCGGCAGGCCGGTGCGGAGGCCGGAGCCCAGGTGGTGGCGGTTGGCTACAGCCAGGGCGGAATCCACGCCATGAACCTGAGCCGGGACAAGGCTTTCCTCACGGAATACGACCTCAAGTATGTGCTGACGGCAGGATCACCGGTGGGCGGCATCAATCCCGGGGCCGGGATCAGCAGCCTGCATCTGGAGCATCGTCAGGACTGGGTTCCGGGAGCGGACGGGGTCCCCAGCCCGGACACCCGCGACCGCGTCACAGTCACACTCCAAAACCGTGTGCTGACGCCAGTGGGGCAGGACCCAGGTCTGGGACCCGGCCACAGGCTGGCCAACTATGAAGCCGGGGCCCGGGCCGTCTCGGCGAGCGGCGACCCGTCCCTCGTCGCGTCCACGGCCGCGCTTGCCGGCGTGGTGGGCGCCGGGGAGCGGCCACGGCCACGCGTTTTCAGCTGGTTCGCGCACCGAAGGCGCAGGAACCCGGGCGGCGGTCCGAGGACCAGCGACCGGCCAGGCCAGCGGACATCAGGCCGGCCGGCGGCCGATGAACGGCGCCATGCCGGTCTTCCCCTTACCTGTCTTGGCGGCGGCTCTTACCGGCGGCGGGCGCCCGGAATCCTGTCCGCCACGAGGGAAATGATGGTGATGATGATGGCAGCCAGCACGGCCGTCCAGAAGAAGGAGTCGATGGTGAAATGCACCGGCGTGTAGCTGCTGATCCAGGAGGTCAGGTAGAGCATGGCCGCGTTGATCACGATGGTGAACAGGCCCAGGGTGAGGATGGTGATAGGGAGGGACAGGAAACTGACCACAGGCCGCACGAAGGCGTTCACCACGCCGAAAATAAGGCCGATGAACAGGTAGGCCAGGACGACGCCGACGGCATCGGTTCCCTGGCTGACACCCGACTTCGCCACTGCCTCGGTGGTGGCCGACGTCGAGATGTCCAGCCCGGGCAGAATCCAGCTGGCAACCCACAGCGCCAGGCCGTTGATGATGACGCGCACGATGAAAGACCGCATGCGCCCATGCTGTCATATCGCGGGGCGGCATGGCCGGATGCCGCGAAGTAGGCTTGTTGGCATGACTTCATCAGAGACCACGGCGGGAAGCATCAGGCCGAGACCGGTTGTGGACCGGCTGCCCCGCTACGCCGCAGGGAAGCCGCCCGTCGCCGTCGACGGCCTGGCAAGCTACAAACTGTCGTCCAACGAAAACCCGCTGCCGCCGATTCCCGCCGTCGTCGAGGCCATCGCGGCCCAGACTGACTTCAACCGTTACCCGGATCCGCTGAGCACCAAGCTGCGGACGGCGATCGCGAAATTCCTGGACGTGCCCGCCGAGGACATCGTCACCGGCGCAGGCAGCCTGGGCGCCCTGAACCAGCTGCTGGCCACCTTTGCCGGCCAGAACGACGACGGCAAGGCCGACGAAGTGATCTACGCCTGGCGGTCCTTCGAGGCCTATCCCATCTGTGTCGGGCTGGCCGGAGCCGAGAGCGTCCGGATCCCCCTGACGCCGGACGGACGCCACGATCTCGACGCCATGGCAGCCGCCGTGACCGTGCGCACCAAGGTGATCCTGCTGTGCACACCGAACAACCCCACCGGCCCGATCCTCACTGCCGAGGAAACGGAGCGGTTCATCAACGCGGTGCCGTCGGATGTGGTGGTGGTCATCGACGAGGCCTACCAGGAGTTCGTTCGCGCGGAAGACGCCGTGGACGGCGTCCGGATGTACCGGAAATACCCGAACGTGGTGGTGCTCCGGACCTTCTCCAAGGCACACGGCCTGGCCGGCCTTCGCGTGGGCTACAGCATTTCCCAGCCGGAACTCACGCAGCACCTGCGCGTGGCGGCCACACCCTTCGCGGTGTCGCAGATCGCCGAGCAGGCCGCCGTGGTGTCCCTGGAGAATTATGACCAGGTTGTAGAAAGGGTACAAAGCCTGGTGGATGAGCGGGACCGCGTGACGGCCGGTCTCCGGGAACTGGGCTGGTTCGTTCCGGAGGCGGAAGGGAACTTCGTGTGGCTGAATCTGGGCGAGAACAGCGCCGAGTTCGCCCAGCTGGCAGGCGAACGCGCCCTGTCCGTGCGTGCCTTCGGCAATGAGGGCGTCCGGGTCAGCATTGGCGAACCGGAGGCCAACACCCGCTTCCTCGAGCTCTGTGCGATCTATACAAAACCCCCGCGGCGTTCCTAGCGGTTAACAAACGCGCCCCGGTGGTTACGCCGGATAAAGTAAGGAACAGTAAGCCAGAAATATATGCCCCATGCGGAATGCATTCCGTATGAAGCATATATCCCAGCGACATTGCAACGCATCCGGATGCGGCAAGCAAGGAGACGGTATGGGCGCCACACATCTGCCCTCCACCGAGTTCGACGGAACGGGGCTGGACGACCAGCTCGAGGCGGAGGCCGAGGCTGCCCTTGGCGAGCCGGCGGCCGAGATGGTCCAGTTACTGGGACCCGACGGCACGCTCGGCACGGACTCCGTGTTTTCCAAGTACGCCGAGCGGCTGGATGCGGAGAAGCTTCGCGGCTTCTATGCCGACATGGCTGCGATCCGGCGCTTTGACCAGGAGGCCACGGCGCTCCAGCGCCAGGGCCAGCTGGCGCTCTGGGTTCCGCTGACCGGTCAGGAAGCCGCGCAGATCGGCTCCGGCCGGGCCAGCCAGCCGCAGGATTATATCTTCCCGACGTACCGCGAGCACGGCGTGGCCCTGACCCGGAACGTGGACCTGGCCGAACTCCTGCGGCAGTTCCGCGGCATCTCCAACGGCGGCTGGAACCCCAAGGACACCAACTTCCACCTGTACACGCTGGTACTGGCTGCCCAGACGCCCCATGCCGTCGGTTACGCCATGGGGATCCAGCGCGACCAGCGGCTCGCCGAAGCCAACGGCCTGGCGGAGTCCGGAACGGCGGAACCGAAGGCCGCCGTCATGGTCTACTTCGGCGACGGCGCCAGCTCCGAGGGCGACGTCCACGAGTCCATGGTGTTCGCGTCCTCCTACAACGCGCCCGTGGTCTTCTTCTGCCAGAACAACCACTGGGCCATTTCCGTACCGACTGCCGTGCAGACCCGCATTCCGCTGTCCAACCGTGCCAAGGGCTACGGCTTCCCCGGCATCAGGGTGGACGGCAACGACGTCATCGCCGTGCATGCCGTCACCGAGTGGGCTCTCGAGCACGCGCGGCAGGGCAACGGCCCGGTGCTGATCGAGGCCTTCACCTACCGGGTCGGAGCGCACACCACGGCGGACGATCCCACGAAGTACCGCGAGTCCTCGGAAGAGGCGCTCTGGCGGGCCAAGGATCCGCTGGACCGGCTGGAGAAGTACCTCCGCTCCGAGGGCATGGCCGACGACGCCTTCTTCGAACAGGTGGCCGCGGACGGCAACGAACTCGCCGCGTACATCCGCAAATCCACTTATGAATCGGACACCCCGGACATCCGGACGGCGTTCGCCAACACCTACGTGGAGGCTCATCCGCTCGTGGCCGAGGAGCTGGCCTGGTTCGAGGAATACAGCGCGGGATTCGTCGGCGAGGACACCGCAGAAGGGGCAGGCAACTGATGACCACCATGACCATCGCCAAGGCCATCAACGAGGGCCTGCGCGCCACCCTCAGCAACAACCCGAAGTCCCTGCTGATGGGCGAGGACATCGGGCCGCTCGGCGGTGTCTACCGTGTCACCGACGGCCTGATCGCCGAATTCGGCGCGGACCGCGTGGTGGACACCCCGCTCGCCGAATCCGGGATCGTCGGCACAGCCATCGGCCTGGCCCTGCGCGGCTACCTGCCCATCTGTGAAATCCAGTTCGACGGTTTTGTCTTCCCGGGTTTCAACCAGATCACCACGCAGCTGGCCAAGATGCATTCCCGCAGCAGCGGCAACCTGACCGTTCCCGTGGTCATCCGCATCCCGTACGGCGGAGGCATCGGCTCGATCGAGCACCACTCCGAATCGCCGGAGGCCCTCTTCGCCCACACCGCCGGGCTCCGCATCATCACCCCGTCCAACCCCCACGACGCCTACTGGATGATCCAGCAGGCTGTCGACTGCCAGGACCCGGTCATCGTGTTCGAACCCAAGCGCCGTTACTGGCTCAAGGGAGAGGTGGACACCGAGGCTGCCGGCCTGGCCGAGAATCCTTTCAAGGCCCACGTCGTGCGCGAGGGAACCGACGCAACCGTGGTGGTCTACGGCCCGTTGGTACCCGTGGCGCTCGCCGCCGCCAACGCAGCCGCGGAAGACGGCCGCAGCGTCGAAGTCATCGATCTCCGTTCCATCTCGCCGATCGACTTCGACACGATCGAAGCTTCGGTCAAGAAGACCGGCCGCCTGATCGTGGCCCACGAGGCGCCCACCTTCGGCGGCATCGGCGGCGAAATCGCGGCCCGGATCAGCGAACGGGCCTTCCATTCGCTGGAGGCCCCGGTCATCCGCGTGGGCGGTTTCCACATGCCGTACCCCGTGGCCAAGGTCGAAGAGGACTACCTGCCGGACATCGACCGCATCCTTGAGGCGCTGGACCGTACCTTCGCGTACTGACGCCTCAGCCTTACTGTCGCCTTCGCCTACCGACGACGCCGTGCACTGACCGGATCGCCTGAGCTTTCGAACCCGAGGACCCCATGACGCTTAACAAGTTCAACCTCCCCGACGTTGGCGAGGGCCTGACCGAGGCCGAGATCGTCTCCTGGAAGGTCAAGCCGGGCGACACCGTGGCCATCAACGATGTCCTCTGCGAAATCGAGACCGCGAAGTCCCTCGTGGAGCTGCCGTCGCCGTTCGCCGGCACCGTCACGGAGCTGCTGGTCCCCGAAGGTGTGACGGTCGACGTAGGGACTGCCATCATCAGCGTGTCCGACGCCGTCTCGGGCGACCCCACGCCTGCCGATGTGCCGGCGCCGGCGCCGGCGGCACTGATGTACGGGAACCTTGCGGCAGATGACCAGCCGGCGTCCGACGGCGGAGCAGCCGACGGCGGCCTGGCCGGCGGTCCGCTGGTGGGTTCCGGCCCCAAGGCCGACGCCGTCAAGCGCCGCCCGCGCAAGACGCGGACTGAGATTCCGGCGGACCCAATCCACGGTGCTCCGGAAATCGAGCCTGTGCAGCCCCGGTCTTCGCGGGACGTTCTCGAGGCCCCGGTTCCGA
The DNA here is from genome assembly GCF_002008315.2 of Arthrobacter sp. KBS0703. Taxonomy (NCBI): domain Bacteria; kingdom Bacillati; phylum Actinomycetota; class Actinomycetes; order Micrococcales; family Micrococcaceae; genus Arthrobacter; species Arthrobacter sp. KBS0703. The sequence continues at coordinate 4,089,571 of NZ_MVDG02000001.1, forward strand.
CAGGCTCAACCACCGGCGCGGTTCCGGCGGATTCGGCCGGCAGCGCTGAAAAGCCCACGCTCGGCGGCACCATCACCGGACTCGTGAACAAGGTCCTGGCCAAACCCCCGGTGCGCAAGATCGCCAGGGACCTGGGAATTGACCTGGCAGACGTCGTCCCCACCGGCGCCCGGGGCGAGGTGACCCGGGAGGACCTGGTCAGCTATCAGGCGCAGCGGGACGCGGAGCTGGACAAGGCGGATACATTCTGGGGCAAGTCGGGCCGCCCGCAGGACCAGCGGATCGAACGGATCCCGGTCAAGGGCGTCCGCAAGGCCACCGCGAAGGCCATGGTGGAATCGGCGTTTTCCGCGCCGCACGTCAGCATCTTCGTGGACGTGGACGCCAGCCGCACCATGGAGTTCGTCAAGCGACTCAAGGCCTCCCGCGACTTTGAGGGCATCAAGGTTTCCCCGCTGCTGATCCTCGCCAAGGCCGTCATCTGGGCCGCGGCGCGCAACCCCAGCGTGAACGCCACGTGGGTGGACAACCCGGACGGCAGCGACGGCGCCGAGATCCACGTCAAGCACTTCATGAACCTGGGCATTGCCGCGGCGACGCCGCGGGGCCTGATGGTCCCGAACATCAAGAACGCCCAGGACCTTTCGCTCAAGGAGCTGGCGCTGGCGCTGAACGACCTCGCCACCACGGCCCGTGCCGGCAAGACCCAGCCGTCCCAGATGCAGGGCGGCACCCTGACCGTCACCAACATCGGGGCCCTCGGCATCGATACCGGCACGCCCATCATCAATCCCGGCGAGGTGGCCATCGTGGCCTTCGGCACCATCAAGCAGAAGCCGTGGGTCCTGGACGGGGAGGTCATCCCTCGCTGGATCACCACGCTGGGAGGCTCCTTCGACCACCGTGTCGTGGACGGCGACCTCTCCGCCCGTTTCATGGCCGACGTCGCCTCCATCCTTGAGGAGCCGGCGCTGCTGCTTGACTGATTCAGTCAGTGCGACGCCAGTGCAAGGGCCGGAGCCCAGGCAAGCGTCACGGGAGCGGAAGGCGGGACTGTGGGCAGGACGGCACCCTTCATGAGCATTCGTGCCAGGAACCTCGCGGCCAGGGCCATCACCGAGGTCTTTCAGCCAACCGTCACCATGGCCCTGGTGCTGCTGTTCAGCCCTGCCGTCGAACCGGGGTTCCCGGGCACGGCCTGGTTCGGCGCCCTGGCAGTGCTGTTTGTGTGCCTGCTGCCGCTGGCCGCCGTCGAGCTGCTGGTCCGGCTGGGGAAGGTGACGGACCACCACGTCAGCGACCGCAGGCAGCGCGCCCCCGTGCTGGCCATGGCAGTGGTGTCGCTGCTGGCCGGATTATGCCTGCTCCTCGCCATCAACGCTCCGGGCAGCGTGATTGCCATGGTGCTCGCGATCGTGGGCGGAGTGGTGGTGCTTGCCGTCATCAGCCTCTTCTGGAAAATCAGCGGGCATGCGGGGTCCATCGCCTTCGCAACGGCTGTCGCCGTGCTGCTGCTGGGCGCCCCGTGGAGTCCGGTGCTGCTGCTGGTTCCCGCTGTCTGCTGGTCCCGCGTGGTGCTCCGCGCGCACACGGTGGCCCAGGTTGTGGCCGGCGCGGTGGTCGGCGGCGGCGTCACCACGCTGCTGTGGTGGCTGCTGCTGGAGCTGATGGTCCGCCCAGCGTGACGCACGCGGCCGGCCCCGCCCGGATTAGCCGCGGAAGCGCCGGGCCTCAGTAGGCGGCGTAAGAGGTCAGCATCTGGGCCAGGGCCGGATCGGAACTCATGCCAGCCAGGCCAAAGGCGGCGGCAATCATCGCGCCGGATACGGCGGCGACGGCGCCCGATACGGCTGCCAGGAACTTCCAGTCATCGCGCAGGACACTCTGCACGGTATCGGGCAGCCGCAGGTCCGGGGAGATGAGGTTGGGCGCGCTGTCCACGGAGCCGTCATCCAGCAGGGCGATGACACGGCCGGCCGCACGGTCGACGCGCATGGCGCTGATGTGGTTGCCGTGGCGGGCAAGAAGGATGTCGTGACCCACGAGCTGACGCCGCTGGAGTGTAAGCAAAATGTTTCCCCTGAAGTGGTAGATTCTCGGATGTCCGCTTCATCGGGGCCACTTCAAATTTTACCGTCGGGTTCGTCGCCGCCCGCCGGAAAACGGGGTGAGACTGCCCACCACGAGGGGTGACACGCGTCAAGCCAGGACGGCTCCCCCCGGACGCGGCGGACCGCAGGGGGCGCCGCGAGGCTCTGCTTACAGGCTGTGTTCAGGCCCCCCGGCTCAGGGGAGCGGCACTGCAGAACTCCTAGTCGGCGCCGTACGTGTTGGCGATGTAGACGTCGCAGGAGGCGCTGTGCGCAACGCTGTTTGCCACGCTGCCCAGCACGCGCCCCAAGCCGTGCATGCGGCGGTTTCCAACCACGATCATTCGGGCCTCGAGCCGTTCGGCCTCTCTGACGAGGGCCTCGGCGGGCTTGCCGCGCGCCGAGGAATAGGTGATGGTGAGGTCAGCGCCCGACAGATCCGTGGCGACGTTCTGGGCCACCTTTTCGGCTTCGCCCGCATCCGAGACGATCCACCTGTCACTGCCGCTGCCGTAGACCTCGGTCCGGTCGGTGTCGAACGCCGACACCACGTGCAGCCTCGCGCCGAGCGCCAAGGCAAGGTCCCTGGCTGCTTCCGCGGCCTTGCGGGCAGTACCGCTTTTGTCCACGCCTACAACAATGATTCCGCCCATGCCCCTGCTCCTCTTCGTTCGCCGGCCCTGCGTGCGCAGTGCCTCATTGCCTTCTGCGTCAGCACCTGTCCGGCCGCCGTTCTCAGGCTACCGCCCCTGCGGAGTGCGGCCCAGCCATTGGACACCGCGCGGCTCACGCCAGTGCGTCGATGGCCTCCCGCAGCACCGGCGCCAGGCGTCGCACACCTTCGGCAATGGCCTCCGGCGGGACCGCGCTGAATGCCAGGCGGAGCTTGTTGGACGGTTCGTCCGAGTGGGTGAAGGCGGCACCCGGGATGAAGACGACGCCCGCATCGATCGCTTTGTGCAGCAGCGGATAAGTGTCAACGCCCGCGGGCAGGGTCACCCACACGAAGAATCCGCCCTCGGGCCGGGTCCAGGTAAGCCCCTCCGGCATGTGCTCCTCCAGTGCGGCCAGCATGGCGTGGCAGCGTTCGGCGTACAGGCCGCGGTACGTGCGGATCTGGCCCTTCCAGTCGTAGTCCCGGAGGTAGGCCGAGACCAGCATCTGGTTCAGGGTCGGCGGGCACAGGGTGACGGCTTCGGATGCGAGGTAGTAGCGGCGCTGCAAGTGGGCCGGGACCAGCGCCCAGCCGATGCGCAGGCCGGGCGCGAAGATCTTGGAGAAGGATCCCATGTAGATGACATCATCCGGGTTGGCCGCCCGCAGCGGTTCCAGGGGCTGCCCGTCAAACCTCAGCAGGCCGTACGGGTTGTCCTCCAGGACAATGATGTTGGCGTTGCGGCAGATGTCCACGATCTGCTGCCGGCGTTCCTTCGCCAGGGTGATGCCGGACGGGTTGTTGAAGTTGGGGATGGTGTAGAGGAACTTGATGTTCTTTCCGGCGGTCTGCAGCGCGGCGATCCTGGCCTCCAGAAGCTCGGGCACCAGCCCGTCGTCGTCCATCACCACCGCCTCAACCTGCACCTGGTACGCCTCGAAGGTGTTCAGGGCGCCCACATAGGTCGGCTCCTCCACGAGGACGACGTCGCCGGGGTTGCAGAACACCTTGGTGGCCACGTCCTGGGCCGACTGCGAACCCGCGGTGATCACGACGTTTTCCGGCTTGGCATCGAGGATGCCCTCGGCGGCCATCACCTCGCAGATCTGGGTGCGGAGTTCCTCCGTGCCCTGGCCTCCGCCGTACTGGAGTGCCGTCAGGCCGTCTTCGGCGATGATCCTCGCGGCCGTCTGGGCGAGTTTTTCCAGGGGCAGGGACTGCAGGTAGGGGCTGCCTCCGGCGAGGGACACGAGGCCCGGGCGCATGGAGATGTCAAAGACGTCGCGGACAGCCGACTGCTTGATGTTTGCTGCACGCTCCGAGAAGAGTTCCTCATGGCGGTGGGCGGACGTGGCCGCGCGTTCGATTGCGTCAATGGCTTCGGCCGGCAGCACTGCTGCCGCGGCATCAAGTGTTTCGTGGGTCACACTTCCAAGGATACAGTCAGCTGTTGCCGGGAAAGCAACAGTTGTTGACAAGGAAACTCCCGAATCCCGGGGCAGTCTTTACCTCCGTCCGCCCAGGGCATGGAATGGAGCCATGACACCGCACCGTTCCGCCAGCGCCCAGTCAGCCAAGGCAGCCGCCTTCCGCCAGCTTCACTCGGCCGCGGCGGCGCCGCTGGTGCTCGTGAACGTGTGGGATGCGGCGTCGGCGAAGCTCGTGGAGGAGGCCGGGGCGACGGCGCTCGCCACCTCGAGCTCCGCCGTTTCCTGGAGCCTCGGGTTTCCGGACGGCAACCACCTGCCTGTGGACCTTGCCGTGGAAGCGGTCAGGCGGATCGCGTCGGCCACGGCCCTCCCTGTGACGGCGGACATCGAGACCGGGTACGCGGGCTCCGACCGGGCCTTTGATGACGGCCTGCTCCGGCAGACCATCACGGCGGTGCTGGAGGCCGGCGCCGTGGGCGTGAACCTCGAGGACTCCGGCGGGGATCCGCTCACCGCCGTGGCCGAACAGGCGCGCCGGATCGGCGTCGTCCGGGACGCGGCCGAAGACTTCGGCGTGGCACTTTTCATCAACGCCCGGACTGACACCTACCTGTCAGGCCGCTTTCCGGAATCGGCCTTCGAGGAAACCCTGCAGCGTGCCGCCGCCTACGTGGCAGCGGGGGCCGACGGCATCTTCGTTCCCGGCGTGACGGACCTCCACGTTTTGCACGAACTCGCGCGGACAGTCGCTGCGCCCCTGAACGCCCTCGCCGGCATCGGGGCCGCCTCCGTGGGGGAACTGCACGACGCCGGCGTGCGGCGCATCAGCATCGGCGGCAACACCGCGAAGGCGGCGTATGCAACGGTGTCCCGGGTGGCTGCCGACGTGCTCGGCGACGGCAACTGGTCCGAACTGGCCGGAGCGCGCAGCCACGCCGAGATGGATGCCCTGTTTGCCCCGCGCGACACATAACGTGACACCGCGGAACGTGACGCGGAGGAATGAAGCACCGGGAATGAGGCGAGCAGGGGGCACGCCCGAAGGCGCCGCATCCAACGCAGCCGCGCCTAACGCAGGCTGAGGACCTCGGCCAGGCTGACGCCGTTGACGTAGATCTCCGCACGGGTTGCGCCCACGGCGGTGACGGCGGTCTGGGTGAGCTGCGCTTCAATCCGCGGAATGTCGCAGACCCCGCCCGGCTGCACCGAACCGGTCAGGTTGACCACCACGGTGGTGCCGTCAAGGTACCCGGAAACGTACTGAAGAGTGGATGATGACAGGGCGTTGTAGAGGCCGGTCGCCGGCGGCGCCCCCGGGCCGGACAACAGCCGGCTCATGGCGGCGTGCAACGGTTCCCGGATGGAGGGATCGGCGTCGTGCACGGCAACCAGGCTGTCGTTGCAGCCGAAGCGCACGCCCGACGTGCCGCCGTCGTCGAGGGCGACGTAGTAGACCGCGGTTCCGGCGGCAGCCTGTCTCTTATACACATCTGCCCCGGCGCCGGGCGCCGTGTTCTTGGGCCCGGTGGCCTTGGGTGCCGCGGCGGACGCAGGGGCATCCGGCGCGCCGGCAGACGGCAGATCCTGGATGGCCGGGCCGGCGGCTGTGGCCGGCGGCCCGGAGGCCGGAGCCGGGACGTCAGCGGCGCCCGGGCCGATGCCGGCGCCCTGGCCGGACGCGGCAGCAGACCCGGAGCCGGACCCTTCGGCCGGACCCGTGGCGGCCGCAGGTGGGGCGCCCTCCTCCGGGGACTGACCGGCGGGGCCGGGCGGGGCTGCGGAGCGGGGGCGGCGGCAGGAGCCGCGGCTGTCTCTTATACACATCTAGATGTGTATAAGAGACAGGACACAGGCAGGGGCGCGCAGGAGCCCAGCCACAACGGAAACAGCAGGCAGAGGACGGCAGCCGCCGCCCTCCGTGTCCTGCTGTCCTGGCTGGTCTTCCTCATGACTGCACCGCACTCCCTGCCCCGGTACGTCCCGTACATCAACGTTAAGGCGGAGGAAGTCGCCGCGGGTGTCAGTTCGGCCGCAGCTCAGTCACGGAATGATTGCGCCCCCGGGGGGAGCCTGTCGCTTAAGTGGCAAACGCCCCCGGCAGCGGTCGTGCGGCCGGGGGCGTGCGTGGAAAAGGCTGGATCAGGCTGCTGCAGTGGCCTGCTGGGCGGATGCCAGGGAGTCGAAGATGCCCTTGATCTGTTCCACAACCTCGGCGTCGTCCTTCGGGTGGGTCTCGGCGAACCGGACCATGGAGCCGGGGACTGCCAGCTTGACGTCTTCGAGGATGCGGGCGCCGGCGATTCCGGCAGCCTTGCGGGCCTCGTCCTGGGCCCAGACGCCGCCGAACTGGCCGAAGGCCGTGCCGACGACCGCGGTGGGCTTGCCGGCCAGGGCGCCGGCGCCGAACGGGCGGGACAGCCAGTCGATGGCGTTCTTCAGCGAGGCGGGCATGGTGCCGTTGTGCTCAGGGGTGACCAGGAGCAGGGCATCCGCCGCGTTGGCTGCGGCGCGGAGGGCGGCGGCGGCTTCGGGGACCTGGCCCTCGACGTCGATGTCCTCGTTGTAGAAGGGAATGTTCCCCAGGCTCCCGTGGATCACGATTTCAAGGTCTTCCGGCGCATTCAGCTGGATGGCCTCGGCGAGCTTGCGGTTGGTGGAATCGGCGCGGAGGCTGCCGACCAGGGTGAGGACGGTGTTCTTGGACATTTGAACTCCTTGTATCAGGCCGCGGAGGGTCCGCCGGCTGGCTGGTTGTCGAGGCGCTTAATGCCTTCACCATACAAACGGACTACGGTCCGGATAATATTCCCCGGTCTAGAATGTTTCTTGTGAGCCTCATCCCAATCCGCTCCGGGACACCGTCCGGTTCCGGCCCGGAACGCAGCGATGCCGCGCGGAACCGGCAGCTGCTGCTGTGCGCGGCCCGGGAGCTGATCGAGGAGTGCGGCGCCGACGCCCTCACCATGGACAAGCTGGCCGAGCGCGCAGGCGTGGGCAAGGGGACCGTCTTCCGCCGCTTCGGCAGCCGCGCCGGGCTCATGATGACGCTGCTCAGCGACTCCGAGGCCGAGTTCCAGGGGCGTTTCATGTTCGGGCCGCCGCCGCTGGGCCCCGGGGCCCCGCCGCTGGAGCGGCTCATCGCCTTCGGTGCCGGGCGCATCGGCTACGTCCTGGAATACGGGGACCTCGCCCGCGCCGCCGACCATTCGGTCCTAAACCGCTTCGAGGTGCCAGCCGCCGTGCTGTGGCACCGGCACATCGAGCACCTGCTGCGCGAAGCCCGGCTGGACGCGGACCCCTGGCTCATGGCGATGTCGCTCAGCGCAACCCTGGATCCGGAGCGGCTCCTATATGCCGTCCGCGTGCAGGGCGTGTCCCCGGAGCGGCTGGAGGAATCATGGCGCCAGCTTGTTACGCGGGTGGTCCGGCCGGCGGAGTAGCGTTGCACCATGCGCACCGACCCCGCTTCCTCCCGTATCCGCACGGCCGTCGTGGGCTACGGCCTCTCCGGCAGCGTTTTCCACGCGCCGCTGATCGCCGCTGAGCCGGGCTTTTCGCTGGACGTCATTGCTACGTCCGACGCCGGACGCCAGGCGGCCGCCGTCGGGCGGTACCCCGGCGTGAAAACAGTGCCCGACGGCGACGCCGTCCTTGCGCTGGCGGCCGACCTTGACCTTGTGGTGCTGGGAACGCCTCCCGCCACGCACTACCCGCTGGCGAAGGCCGCCCTCGAGGCCGGGCTCGACGTCGTGGTGGACAAGCCGTTCGCCGTGACCAGCGCGCAGGGGCAGGAGCTGATCGCGCTCGCCGAAAGACTGGGCAGGGTCCTCACCGTGTTCCAGAACCGCCGCTGGGACGGTGACTTCCTGACCGTCAAGGCACTCCTGGAGGCCGGCTCGCTGGGCCAGGTGACGCGGTTCGAATCGCGGTTTGAGCGCTGGTCCCCCGAGGTGTCCAAGGCCTGGAAGGCGGAGGCCACGGCGGCCGACGGCGGCGGCGTCCTCTTCGACCTCGGCACCCACCTGCTGGACCAGGCACTGCTGCTCTTCGGGCCCGGCGCCGTGGTCCACGCCGAACTCCTGGCACGGCGCCCGGGCGAGAAGGTGGACGACGACTGCTTCCTGGTGGTGCGGCACGAGTCCGGCGTGCTGAGCCACCTGTGGATGAACATGCTCTGCGCCCAGCAGGGGCCGCGCTACCGCGTGCTCGGATCCGAGGCCGCCTACACCAAGCGCGGCGTGGACCCGCAGGAGCCCTACATTGTTGCCGGCGGAAGCCCGCTGGACGAAGAGTACGGCGTCGAGGACAAGGACTGGGCAGGCCTGCTGGGCCGCGACGGCCACCTCGACCGGCTGTCCACCGAGCGCGGCGCCTACCCGGAGTTCTACCGGATCCTCGCGGCCAAGATCTCCGAGGGCGGCACGGCCTCGGCTCTGCCCGTCCCGGTTGATCCGGCAGGCCCGGTCGAGGTCCTGAAACTGATCGAGCAGGCCCGCTCGCTCGCTTAAAACGAAACCGCTGGTCGAAAAGAAACCGCTGGTTGAGCTCATCGAAACCTTGGTTTCGACGAGCTCAACCAGCGGAACTCAACCAGCTGTGCGGTCGGTCGGTGCCAGGGTTAGGCGGAGACGAGCTCGTGCCAGTCCGCCACGAGGGGCAGGTTGTGCGCCTCGGAGACGGAGCGGTGGGCCACGTGGCCGGCGGCGATGTTCAGGCCAGAGGCGAGGGCGGGATCCTTATCGAACGCGGCCTTTACGCCCAGGTTGGCCAGGGCCACTCCGTAGCGCAGGGTGACATTGGTCAGCGCGTAGGTGGACGTGTTCGGGACGGCGCCGGGCATGTTGGCCACGCAGTAGAAGATGGTGTTGTGCACCTTGTACGTGGGTTCCTGGTGCGTGGTGGGGTGGGTGTCCTCGAAGCAGCCGCCCTGGTCCACTGCGATGTCCACGAGCACGGAGCCGGGCTTCATGCGGGCCACGAGTTCGTTGGTGACCAGCTTGGGGGCCTTGGCGCCGGGGATCAGTACGGAGCCGATGACGAGGTCCGCGTCCACCACGGACTTCTCGATCTCGTACTTGTTGGACGCGACAGTCTTCAGCCGGCCCTGGTACTGGGCGTCCAGCTCGCGCAGGCGGTTGATGTTGATGTCCAGGATGGTGACGTCGGCGCCGAGGCCGATTGCCATCGCCGCGGCGTTGGTGCCCGCGACGCCCGGCGCCGAGGACCACAACCTTGGCCGGGCGGACGCCGGGGACGCCGCCGAGCTGTCTCTTATACACATCTAGATGTGTATAAGAGACAGGGCAGGGGCCATCAGGGACGTGGCGCCGACCTGGACCGACAGGCGGCCGGCAACCTCGGACATCGGCGCCAGGAGCGGCAGGGTGCGGCCTTCCTGGACGGTTTCGTAGGCGATGGCCGTGACGCCGGAGTTGATGAGTTCACGGGTGAGCTCGGGCTCGGCGGCGAGGTGCAGGTAGGTGAAGAGGATCAGGCCCTTCCGGAAGCGGTGGTATTCGGCCTTGATGGGCTCCTTGACCTTCATCACCATGTCGGCGCGGGACCAGACCTCGTCCGGATCGGCGACGATCTCGGCGCCGGCGATGGCATATTCCTCGTCAGTGATGCCGGAGCCCAGGCCTGCGCCGCGCTCGACCAGGACCGTGTGGCCGTGCGTGCGGAACTCGTGAACGCCGGCGGCCGTGATGGCAACGCGGAATTCGTTGTTCTTGATCTCTTTGGGGACACCGATGATCATTTTGGGCTCCATATTCGATGGGCTGTTGAGGCCGAAAGTTGCGGGGGAGGTGTGATTCCAGAATAGATCCGCCTGTGAGGCAGGCGACAGGAACGGTGCGCCGGTGAGTGCCGTCGTCCGCGTGATTCCGCGGATTTTGAGCACCACGGTTCGACGTTTGTCGAGTCCCAAAGCGTCAGGTGTCGCCTGCTGTCCGTTCGCCCCGCAGGCCGTCCGGGACGTAGTCTTGCAGCATGCAGCAGCAGGACGTGGAACAGCTCGTGGAACGGGTGGCGCTGAAACTGGGCCGCGGCCTATCGCTGGAGGACCTCGACGGCCTCCTTCTGGCCTACAGCTCGAACCAGTCGCACGCGGACAGGGTCCGGGTGAACTTCCTGCTCAGCAAGCGCGTGCCCCTGGACGTCAAGGCGTGGCAGCTTTCGCACGGGATCGCCACGGCGGTGCGTCCCGTCGTCGTTCCTGCCAACCAGGACCTGGGAATGCTGGGGCGCGTCTGCGTCCCGCTGCTGGTCCGCGGATTCCGCGTCGGGTATCTCTGGGTGCAGCAGGACGCGGAGGAGCAGAGCGCTGCGGCGATCCTCACCCAACTGCCGGACGTCCGGGACGAGCTTGATCTGCTGTCCGGGCTCCTGCTGGACTCCAATACCGCGGAATCCGAGTTCCGGCGCAGCCGCGAACGCGAATTCCTGGCGGCCTGCGCCGGGGAAGCCAATGCCGTGGCGGCCGTGGCCGGCTGGAAGGAAGTGCAGGACCGCGGCCCGTGGCAGCTGGTGACCGTCCTCGACGCCGACGGCTGGTCCGCCGGACCCGATCCGATCGCCTCCACGCTCATCCACCGGTCCGCGGCGCTGCAGGCAACCATCGGCGTGGACGCCACCCTTTTCAGCGCGGGGGCCGAAACGCACGCCGTGGTCCTGTTCCGGGAGTCCACCGGGCGCGCCAGCCACGCGCAGGTCCTGGTGCATTACCAGCTGGAACTCGCCAAGCGCTCCGGGCGTCCCGTGGAGCGCATCATCCTGGGCATCAGCGAGGGCTTCACCCGCACCAAGGAACTGGCCGAGGCTTACCGCCAGTCGAAGGTGGCCGCCCAGGCGGCAGCGGTGGACCCGCAGCTCGGGGAGCTCGTGGATTGCCGGGCCGCCGGCGTGTACCAGCTCCTGGCGTCCGCCGGCGGCGGGGCCGGAGTCTGGGGCGACGCCGGCTCGGTCAATTTCCGGACCCTCGAGGACCACGACCGGAACGGGGAACTGCTGCCGGTGCTGGAGCTGCTCTACGACAACGACGGCTCGGTCCAGGACGTGGCCGAGAAACTCCACCTGCACCGCAGCAGCATTTACAACCGGCTGGGCCGCATCCGGCAGCTGCTGGGCGTGGACCCGCTGAAGGGCATGGTCCGGCTGGAGCTGCACGGCGCGCTCAAAGCCCGGCGCTGGGCCGGACGGCCGCGCATCTAGCCGAAAACCGTGCGTTCCAGGAACGCGTTCCGGAACTTGCCCTCCGGGTCCATTCCCTCCGCCAGCTTGCGGAAGTCGTCAAAACGCGGATACAGCGGCGCCAGGGCCGCGGCGCCGGCCGTGAACAGCTTGGCCCAGTGCGGGCGGGCGCCCAGCGGGGCGAGCTTCTCTTCAATGAGCGGCAGCACCCTCTCCACGGCCGCCTGGTCCGGCTTCCAGGTGAAGTGCAGCCCCACGGAAGCCTGGCCGTACGCCGGGCTGAGCCAGAGGCGGTCATGCGCCACGGTCCTGATTTCGGCCACCTGCAGCAGCGGAGTCACCGCCTCCGACAGGCCGCGCATGATGCCGATGGCCGCCACGGCATGTTCCCGCGGCACGAAGAATTCGCTCTGCAGCTCCTCGCCGCTGCTGGGGGTGAATGCCATGCGGAAGTGCGCCAGCCGCTCCGCCCAGGTGCCGGCGACGCCGAGCTGTTCGGTGCAGTTTTCCGCGGATACGCCCGGCAGGGGGTGGCGTGCTTCCGGAGCGGCGGTGCCGCCGAAGAACGTGCGGGGCGCCGGGTCCGGCCGGCCTGCCCCCTCCGTGCTGCCAAAGGTGCCGGCAACGAAGCGGTCAATGAAGCCGGCGGGGACGGCGGCGTGGGCGCCGGCGGGGGGACCGCCGTCGGGAATCCTGCTCTTGAGCCAGGCCTGCGCCACGGTGCTGCCGCTCCAGTCCGTGAACAGGCTGACGCTATATGCGCTGGAGGTGACGGCGTCGAAGTCCGCCAGGACCGTGTCCCACGGCAGCTGTTCGAAGACGTCCTGGCGCACCTCAAAGTGCGGTTCGATGTCCAGGGTCACCCGGGTGACGATGCCCAGGGCACCCAGGCCCACCACGGCGCCGTCGAATCCCGGGGAACTCCCGCGGTTCAGCGTGCGCACGGAACCGTCCGCGCAGACGAGCTCCAAGGCAGCCACCGAAGTGGCCAGGTTTCCGTTGGCGTCGCCGGAGCCGTGCGTGGCGGTGGCGATGGCGCCGGCTACGGAGATGTGCGGCAGCGAGGCGAGGTTGGCGAGGGCGAATCCCTGCCGGTCCAGTTCCGCGGCGAGCGTTCCGTAGCGGGTTCCGCCGGACACGGAGACGGTGAGTGCGGCGGCGTCGATGCTGATATCCGGTTCGAAGTCCTCGAGGGAGATGAGGATGCCCGATGAGTCGGCGATCGAGTTGAACGAGTGGCGCGACCCTACGGCCCGGACTTTGGGCGCGGCGGCCACCAGGGACCGGACTTCACCGAGGGTACGCGGGCGGTGGATGGCAGTGGCGCCGTACCGGTAGTTCCCGGCCCAGTTGAGTTCAGTGCCGCCCAGTTCCGTCGGTGCAGTACCCATGATCCCCCTTCAGGCCGGAACCGCCCCGGCGAGTGTTAACGCTAACAATACTTCAGGGCACCGCCGGGTCCTGTCAATGCCCGGCGCGGTCAGGCCGCGTTCCCCTCCTGCCGGGGAAGCTGGTCAGCGGTGCGGTCCAGGATCACGGGGTCCGACGCCTGCGGCTGCAGCTGGATCGGACCGGAGGCAGTGCCGCCGCGCCGGGAGAGCCGGCCTTCCGCCCACATGGACACGGCCACGTACGCAACGCAGCTGGAAGTGAACACGGCCGTGTCGTTCAGCCCCATGATGCTTCCGAGTACAGCAGCCACACCCATGGCGACGATGCCCGCCACGATGTGCAATCCCCTGAGTCTCACCACGAATAAAGAGTAACCCCGTGCGCGGGCCGGAATCCCTGCCTGGGCGGGATCGTTGCTTGATCCTTATCACGCCGTCATCCAGTGCCGGGGGCATGTCATTTGGCCGGCACGCAGGCACGGGCTGCGCGGCCGGCGGAGCTACGGGCCAGGGTTCTCGCCGGTGGCGTTGCCGGCCGGTTCGGCGGCGGACTGCTTCTTCTTCTGCGCCTCCAGCCACGCCATGATGGCGGCCAGCCGGATCCGGCGGTGCGTGCCCCGGTATTCCACCGGAATCTCGCCGCGGTCCGTCATGTTCCGCAGGTAGGTGTGGGAGATTCCGGCGAGTTCGGCCGCCTGGGATGTGGTGAGCATTTCCTCCACGCTGCTCACCGTTACGGCTTCGCCGCGGCTGAACCTTGCCAGGAGGTCGACGACGGCGTCCCTCGCCTGGGGCGGCAGCCGGTGGACGGTGCCGTCCACGAACACCGTGATGTCGTTGCCGCCATCCAGCGCGTGCCGGAGGTTCAGTGCGTCCTCGGCTGGGAGGGCGGGGGTCACCCTGGGAGCTATCAGTGCCATGGCAGAAGCCTAGCGGCTGCGCGGCGACGGGCCGGGGGACGGGCCGGGCGAACTCCCCGGCCGGCCGCCGGCCGGGAGCGGAGCTGACCGCACCAAAAACACCGGATTAAACACCGGAAGCGGGCACCCTGCACCGCGGCGCCCGGCTCCCGCCCGGACCTTCCCCGGCCTCCCGGAAGGGTTACAGCCCCAGCTCCTCCAGGACGGGCAGCTTTTCCCGCACCCAGGCGCGGGCCTCGGTGGCGCTCGGTGCGGAGAGGGCCAGCTTGGCCAGCTCCTGCGCCTCGGCCAGCGTGACGGTCTTGAGCACCGCGGCCACGGCGGCCAGCGAACGGGCGGTCATGGACAGGGTGGTGACGCCGAGCCCGGTCAGTACGACGGCAAGGGCCGGGTCCGCCGCGGCCTCACCGCAAACGCCCACGGGCTTGTTGTGCCCTTCGATCGCCGAGCCTTCCACCGTCAGCCCGACGAGGCGCAGGACGGCAGGCTGCCACGGCGTGTTCAGGCCGGCCAGTGGGCCAAGCTGGCGGTCGGCCGCCATGGCGTACTGGGTGAGGTCGTTGGTGCCCAGGCTCGCGAAGGCGACCTCGCGGAGGATGGTGTCGGCGGTCAGGGCGGCGGACGGGACCTCCACCATGACACCGGGCGTCTTGATGCCGGCCTCGGCACACATGGTGGCGAAGCGCGCGGCCTCCTCCGCCGTCGAAATCATGGGCGCCATCACCCACACGTCCGCTTCGGATTCCCTCTCGGCCCGGGCGATGGCTTCCAGCTGGCGCTCCAGGACGCCCGGGGTGGTGAAATCCGTGCGGTAGCCGCGGACGCCGAGGGCCGGGTTGGGCTCGGTGGAGTCGGTGAGGAAGGGGAGCGGCTTGTCGGCACCGGCGTCCAGCGTGCGAAGCACCACCTTCTTGCCGGGGAAGGCGTCAAACACGCCCTTGTAGGCGGCGGCCTGTTCGTCCACGCTGGGTTCGGTGTCGCGCTCGAGGAAGCAGAACTCGGTGCGGAAGAGTCCCACGCCCTGCGCCCCGAGCTTTGCTGCGGCTTCGGCATCCTTGGCGCCGCCCACGTTGGCAAGGAGCGGGACGAGGTGGCCGTCCGACGTCGTGCCCGTGCCGCTGAACTCGGCCAGGAGGGAGGCCGTGGCCGCCCAGGCCTCCGCAGCGGCGTGCAGGGAGTCGTCCGGTTCGGCGATAATGGTGCCTGCGGCGCCGTCGACGTAGACCTCGGTGCCGTCGGGCAGCTCATCCACGCCCACGGCGGCCACCACGGCCGGCAGGCCGAGCGAACGGGCAATGATGGCGGTGTGCGACTGCGGGCCGCCGCCGGCCGTCACCAGCGCGAGGACTTTGTTCGGGTCCAGGGTGGCGGTGTCGGCGGGGGCGAGGTCTTCGGCCACGAGGATGAAGGGCTTCTCGGACGAGGGAATGCCGGGAGCGGGCACGCCGCGGAGTTCGGCCACAATGCGGGCACGGACGTCCAGGATGTCGGTGGCGCGCTCTGCCATGTAGCCGCCCAGGTTGTGCAGCATTTCCGCAACCGAGGATCCGGATTCCCAGATGGCGCGCTGGCCGGACATTCCGCGGGCGATGAGCTTGCCCGCGCCCTTGATCAGCATGGTGTCCTTGGCCATCAGCGCCGTGGCTTCCAAGACCGCCTTGCCGTCGCCGGTGGCGTGGCTGGCACGCGCCTTGAGGTCATCGTGGACTGCGCCCGCCGCTGCCTTCAGCGCCGCCGTCGCATCTTCGGGGGAGGTGCCCGCCGCCAGCTGCTCGCCGGCGGGAGGTTCGCTGATGGGCTTGGGCATCTGCCGGACGGTGCCGATGATGCGGCCGGGGCTGACGCCAACTCCTGTGAAGTTCTGCACTGAAGGTCCTCATTCTCTGCCGGTAGCCAGGCCCGCCGGTCTCTGCCCGGACAGTGGTCCGGGCGGTTCGAACGGCCACGTCCGAAATTTCTGTGCGGTGCCTGAAAAAATTGTATGTGATGCAGTTCATATAGCGTTGCTATAGGTGCTAGGGTAGCGGTTATGAGTTTCGATGGCCAGCTCCCGCCCAAACTGAGGCTGTTGCGTGCGGCAGCCGAGTTGCTGGCCAACTCCGCGGGAGCAGCTGTATCAACCCGCCAGATCACGCAGCTGGCAGGCGTCACGGCACCCACCCTGTATCACCACTTCGGTGACAAGGAGGGCCTGTTTGACGCGGTTGTGGCCGCAGGATTCGAAGAATACGTGGCGGGCGAACGGGACTTCGCCCCGTCCGGGCAGCCGCTGGAAGACATCCGGCGGATGTGGGACAACCATGTCCAGTTCGGGCTCAACCAGCCGGAACTGTATCTGGTCATGTTCGGTAACATCCGCCCCGAGAGCCGCCCGTCCATCGTTGCCGATGCCGAGGCCCTCATGGAGGAGATGCTGAACAAGGCCGCCGCGGCCGGTCAGCTGAACGTCCAGCCGAGGGAGGCTGCACGAAGCATCCTGGCGGCCAACGTCGGTGTCACGCTCATGCTGATCGCGGAGCCGGCCCCGGAGCGGAACCTCGAACTGTCAACCATGACCCGGGACGCCATGATCTTCGCGGTGTCCAGCGACCAGGCCAAGGATGCCGGGCCCGGGGATTCCGGGAAATCATCCGTGGTGGTGGCTGCCATCGCGCTGAACGCGGCGCTGCAGGCATCCCACTCGGACCAGCTGTCCAGCTCGGAACTCAAGCTCTTTCTCGAATGGCTCCACAGGATCTCCAACAGTTCCACCAGCTAGTCGTCGAAAATATCGGACCATCCTGCGGTGCAGCAGGAATCACGGTTAGGAAATCACATGGCAACAGAGACAGTTGCAAAACCCCGCACCAGCGTGCGGGTCCACGTCCAGAAATTCGGGACGTTCCTGTCCGGAATGATCATGCCCAACATCGGGGCGTTCATCGCCTGGGGCCTCATCACGGCCCTCTTCATCGAGAAGGGATGGATCCCCGTCCCGGCACTCGGCGGCTTCGGCACCAACGCCGCAGGTGCGCCGAATGTGGGCCTCGTCGGCCCCATGATCACGTACCTGCTGCCGCTCCTGATCGCCTACACCGGCGGCAGGATGGTCTACGACGTCCGGGGCGGCGTGGTTGGCGCCATCGGCACCATGGGCGTCATCGTCGGCGCCGGCATCCCGATGTTCATCGGAGCCATGATCATGGGTCCCCTGGGCGGCTGGACAATCAAGAAGCTGGACGCCCTCTGGGACGGCAAAATCCGGCCCGGCTTCGAGATGCTGGTCAACAACTTCTCCGCCGGTATCTGGGGAGCATTGCTGGCCATGCTTGGCTTCTACGGGATCGCCCCGCTGGTCCAGGCCTTCAGCACGGGAGCCGGGAACGTCGTTCAGTTCCTGGTGAACAACGGCCTCCTGCCGCTGACCAGCATCTTCATCGAACCGGCCAAGGTGCTGTTCCTGAATAACGCCATCAACCACGGCGTGCTGACCCCGCTGGGCATTCAGCAGTCGCTCGCGCAGGGCAAATCCATCCTGTTCCTGCTCGAGGCCAACCCCGGCCCGGGCCTCGGCATCCTGCTCGCGTACATGTTCTTCGGCCGCGGCGCGGCGAAGGCATCAGCCCCCGGTGCCGCGATCATTCAATTCCTCGGCGGCATCCACGAGATCTACTTCCCGTACGTCCTCATGCGCCCGCTGCTGATCCTTGCAGCGATCGCCGGCGGTATGACGGGCATCGCGACACTTGCCGTCACCAACTCGGGCCTCGTGGCTCCGGCGGCTCCGGGATCCATCTTTGCGGTGATTGCCCAAACCTCGCGGGACAGCTATGTCGGCGTGATCCTCTCGGTTCTGCTCGCCGCCACGGTGTCCTTCCTGGTCGCCTCGGTGATCCTGAAGACCACCCGCCACAGTGACGAGGACGACCTCAGCGCCGCCACCAGCCGCATGGAAGACATGAAGGGCAAGAAGAGCTCCGTCTCCTCCGTGCTCACGGGTGCGGGTGCGGGCGCCGGCGGCACTGCGGTCCTGACCCGGCCCATCGGGAACATCGTGTTCGCGTGCGACGCCGGCATGGGCTCCAGCGCCATGGGCGCCTCCGTGCTGCGGAACAAGATCAAGGCGGCGGGCTTTCCGGACGTCAAGGTCACCAACTCGTCCATCGCCAGCCTTAGCGACACCTACGATGTGGTGATCACGCACCAGGACCTCACCGAGCGGGCCAAGCCTGCCACGGCCAGCGCCGTCCACTACTCCGTGGACAACTTCATGAACAGCCCGCGCTATGACGAGATCG
The DNA here is from genome assembly GCF_002008315.2 of Arthrobacter sp. KBS0703. NCBI lineage: Bacteria > Bacillati > Actinomycetota > Actinomycetes > Micrococcales > Micrococcaceae > Arthrobacter > Arthrobacter sp. KBS0703. The sequence goes on from NZ_MVDG02000001.1 coordinate 4,107,525, forward strand.
TGGAACTCGTCAAGAGCGCCAACGCACCCGAAGCCGCTGGCGGCGGAGCTGCGGCACCCGCCGGTGCCGTCGCTGTCTCTTATACACATCTAGATGTGTATAAGAGACAGGCTGCCGAGGCGCCCGCCGAAGCCGGCGCCCCGCCTGTCTCTTATACACATCTAGATGTGTATAAGAGACAGGTCCTCAACGGCTCCGCCGCAACCCGGGACGCCGCGATCGATGAGGCCGGCCAGCTGCTGCTGGCCCGCGGAGCCGTGGATAACGACTACATCCTCGCCATGCATGAGCGCGAGGAATCCGTGTCCACCTACATGGGCAGCTTCCTGGCGATCCCGCACGGCACCAACGCCGCGAAGGACCACATCAAGAAGTCGGCCGTCTCCGTGGTCCGCTACCCGGACGGCATCGACTGGAACGGCAAAGAGGTCAAGTTCGTGGTGGGCGTGGCCGGCATCAACAACGAACACCTCCACATCCTCTCCTCGATCGCGAAGGTCTTCACGAACAAGGCGCAGGTGGCGCAGCTTGAGGCCGCAACATCCGTCGAGGAAGTTCTGGAGCTGTTCGGAAAGGTCAACGCATAGTGAAGGCTGTACATTTTGGCGCCGGAAACATCGGCCGCGGATTCGTCGGGCTGCTGCTGCACGACGCCGGGTATGAGGTGGTGTTCGCGGACGTTGCGGACGCCCTCATCTCCCAGCTCGCAGCCGCGGACAGCTATGCCGTCCACGAGGTTGGGGAGAACCCCACCGTGCGCACCGTGGACAACTTCCGGGCAGTCAACTCCAGCACCCAGGAGGCGCAGCTGATCGAGGAGATCGCGACGGCGGACATCGTCACCACCGCCGTGGGGCCGCACATCCTCAAGTTCGTGGCCCCCGCGATCGCCAAGGGAATTGCCGCCCGGGCCGCAGGAAAGGCGCCGCTGCAGGTTATGGCCTGCGAGAACGCCATCAACGCCACGGACATCCTGCGCGAGGCAATCGTGCAGTCCTGGGACGACGCCGCAGGGCCGCTGGAGGATGTGGCCGTGTTCGCCAACACCGCCGTGGACCGGATCGTGCCCAACCAGGAACCGGGCCAGGGGCTGGACGTCACGGTGGAGACGTTCTACGAGTGGGTCATCGACCGCACACCGTTTGCCGGCGCGGCGCCGGTCATCCCCGGGGCAACGTTTGTGGACGAGCTCGGGCCGTACATCGAGCGCAAGCTGTTCACGGTCAACACGGGGCACGCCTCTGCGGCGTACTTCGGGTTCGAGGCCGGGGTCGAAAAAATCTCCGAGGCCATGGCTGACCAGGACGTGGCGGCGGACGTGCGTGCCGTGCTCGACGAAACCAAGCAGCTGCTTGTGTCCAAGCACGGCTTCAACCACGACGAACAGGAAGCCTACGTCCAGAAGATCCTGGGCCGCTTCTCCAACCCGCACTTGCCGGACACCGTGAACCGCGTGGGGCGGGCGCCGCTGCGCAAGCTCAGCCGGCATGAACGGTTCATCGGCCCGGCGGCTGAGCTGGCGGAGCGCGGGATCGTGCCGGAGGCCCTTCTCGGGGCGATCGCCGCAGCCCTGCGCTTCAACGATCCCGCCGACGCCGAGGCCGTGGAGCTCGGGCAGATCCTGTCCGCCTCCGAGCCCGCTGAAGCGACCGAGCGGATCACGGGACTGGCGGCGGACCACCCGCTGTTCGCGGCCGTCTGCGGCCTGGTCGAGGAACGCAAGGCAGAAGGCGTCACCGCTCCGGCCTGACCCCATCCGCAGCCCAACGCACGACGCCGGAACTCACGAAGGTGAGGTCCGGCGTCGTGCGTTTGCGGGTCAGTAATGCCGCAGGGCTGCGGTAAGGGCTATCCTCGACAGATGGCTGATCCTGACATTTCCGAGGTCCACTTCGAGGGCCTGACCGGGCGGATTCATGCCTCGCGGCGCCCAGCAGGCAGTGATGGACGTTCCGCGCCGACGTTCGTTCTGGTGCACGGGATCGGCACGTCGCACCGATACCTGCACCGGCTGCACCGGCTGCTGGCTGAAACCGCCGAGACCTATTCGGTCGAGCTTCCGGGCTTTGGAAGTATGCCAAAACCGGACCGCCGGCTGTCGATGGCAGACTATGCCGGCTTTCTTCGGGCGGCCCTGGACCAGGCAGGCGTGGGTCCGTGCGTCCTGATCGGCCACTCCATGGGCACGCAGTTGGCCGTGGAAGCCGCCAGGCAAGAGCCCGGCAGGTTCACGCAGCTGGTGCTGATGGGACCCGTGGTCGATTCCCGGCGCCGTACTGTGGCGCGCCAGGCCTTCGACCTGGCCGTGGACTGCCTTTTCTTCGAAAGCCCTAGCTCCAACCTGCTGGTCCTTGCCGACTATTTCCGGTGCGGGCCCCGGTGGTACCTGACCGAGCTCCCCGTCATGATGGCCTACCCCACCGAGGAGCGTATCGCCGAAGTGGACGCGCCCGTCCTCTTCCTGCGGGGATCCAGGGATACTGTGGCGTCGCGGGACTGGTGCCGCCTCCTGGCGGGCCGAGCCATGTCCGGAGAATTCCGCGAGATACCCGGCTCCGGTCACGTCGTCCAACACACTGCCTCCGGCCAGGTGGCGCAGGCCATCAGGGACTTCGTGGCAAGCCCCGGCCGGGCCCTGGAAAGTCCGGCGTGAACGGCACGCTGCGCAGGGCGCTCTGGTGGGTCCAGGACTACGCCTATGCCGCGGGATGGCAGGTCCGGGGCGCGCTATCCCGGACCCGTGCGGACGCCTTTCATACCGGTGACGGCAGGCCCATAGTCGTGATCCCCGGAGTGTATGAAAGCTGGCAGTTCATGCTGCCGCTGATTACTGCCCTGCACGGCGCCGGGCACCCGGTACATGTTGTGACCCTGCTGCAAAGGAACCGGCTGGGCGTGCCTGTCGCGGCCCGGTTCGTAGCAGAACACATCGCCGCGGCCGGCCTGAACGATGCCGTGATCGTCGCGCACAGCAAAGGCGGCCTGATCGGGAAGTACATCATGCTCGCCCTGGACCCGGACCAGCGCATCGACCGGTTGATCGCCATCTGCACGCCGTTCTCCGGATCGCGCTATGCCCGGTACCTGCTCATCCCGAGCCTTCGCATCTTCTCTCCCCGCAACGCCCTGACCCGGCAGATGGCCCGCGAAGAAGCGATCAACCACCGGATCAGCTCCATTTACGGCGATTTTGACCCGCATATCCCCGAAGGCAGCGTCCTGCCCGGAGCCAAGAACATCCGGGTCCCGGTGGCTGGGCATTTCCGGATCCTGGGCCACGCGGAGACCGTTCGTGCCATCTTGGAGCAGATGCCGGCAGACCTCCCCGCCGGCCCGCACGAGTCCCGGCAGCCGTGATGACCGGCGGTCCGGCGGCAACATCTGACCTGTAGCCCGGAACGCCCCGGTGGCCGGGAACGCCCCGGTGGCCGGGAACGCCCCGGTGGCCGGGAACGCCGGAAGCGGCCCCCAGCTTGTGCTGACGGGCCGCTTCGACGGTGCCTGCGCGGGTAGCCCGCTTAGCTCATGGTTGCGGTGTCGATGACGAAGCGGTAGCGCACGTCCGAGGCAAGGACGCGCTCGTAGGCTTCGTTGATCTTGTCAGCCGGGATGACCTCGATCTCGGCGCCCAGCTGGTGCTCGGCGCAGAAGTCGAGCATTTCCTGGGTCTCGCGGATGCCGCCGATCATTGAACCGGCGAAGGACCGGCGGCCCATAATCAGCGAGAACGCGTTCACCGGGAGCGGTTCTGCGGGCGCGCCCACGTTCACCAGGGTTCCGTCGAGGGTCAGCAGCTGCAGGTAGGAGCTGATGTCGATCGAGGCGCTGACGGTGTTGATGATCAGGTCGAAGGTGCCGGCGAGGGCCTCGAACGTGGCGGGGTCGCTCGTGGCGTAGTAGGCGTCCGCGCCGAGGCGCAGGCCGTCTTCCATCTTCTTCAGCGACTGCGACAGCACGGTCACCTCGGCGCCCATGGCGTGTGCCTGCTTGACGGCCATGTGTCCGAGCCCGCCGAGGCCGACGACCGCCACCTTCTTGCCGGGTCCCGCGCCCCAGTGGCGCAGCGGCGAGTAGGTGGTGATGCCGGCGCAGAGCAGCGGCGCGGCGACGTCGAGGTCAAGACCGTCCGGGATGCGCACGACGAAGTCCTCGGTCACCACCACGTGCGTGGTGTAGCCGCCCTGCGTGATGGTCCCGTCGCGGTCGACGGCGCCGTAAGTGCCGGTGTTGCCTGCGAGGCAGTACTGCTCCTCGCCCTTCCTGCAGTTGGCGCATTCGCGGCAGGAATTCACCATGCAGCCGACTCCGACGCGGTCGCCAACCTTGTGCTTGGTGACTTCGGCGCCGACCTCGGTGACGATACCGGCGATTTCGTGGCCCGGTGCCAGCGGGTACTGCTGGGGTCCCCAGTCACCGCGGACGGTGTGGATGTCCGAGTGGCAGATTCCGGCGTACTTGATCTCGATCAGCACATCCTGCGGGCCGACGGCGCGGCGTTCGATGGTGGTGGGGACGAGGTCGCCGGTGGCGGACGGTGCGGCGTAAGCGTTGACGGTAAGCATGTCTCTCCTGTGTTGGGTGAGGGATTCGTTTGGTTGGGTGGCTGTTTGGGTTGGTTGGAACGGCGGAGCGGGAAGGTCCGGCGGTCCCGAGGGGAAGTCTTATGGGCGGATGAGCACTCTGAGTGCTGTGTGGCCGGTCGCGGGGCCGGCGTGGACGTCGCCCTGGGCAACAATATGGTCCAACACCTGGCCGGGCTGAATTGTTCCCGCGAGGATGTCCGCCATCATGAGCCGTCCTTTCGATATGCCTCTTATTCAAGGAAACAGGAACTTCACCCGCTGCGGGAGTCCCTGATGATCCTAGGACTGGCAGTACCCCCTTGGCTCTGCCGCCGCCATTGCCGCCTGTCCAGCAGGCCGGGCAGGCCGCGGGCTGAGTAGGCCGCGGACCGGGCGGCACGCCTGAGGAGCGCTCCCCCGTCGCCGCCCGTTGTGAAAAGCTGTGAAGGTGACTTTCGACTCCCGTGACCAGCCCGCCCTGATGATCTTCGCCGTCGGGAGCGGCACCTTCAGGCTGCGCCCCGCGCAGAAGCCCGACTTGCCGGCCATCCTGCGGCTCCTGGCCGATGACCGGCGTGGCGCAAGCCGCGAGGACACGGGGGACCTGACGCCCTACGAGCAGGCGTTTGACGCGATCCACGCCGACCCCGCGCATCTCCTCGTCGTGGGGGAGCTGCTCGGGGAGGGCGAAAGCGTAGGCCCTCTGGTGGCCACCTTCCAGCTCAGCTTCATTCCGGGCCTCTCCCGCCGCGGTTCCTGGCGCAGCCAGCTCGAGGCGGTGCGCGTGGACCGAAGCCTCCGGGGCAAGGGTGTCGGGTCCGCGATGATCGGCTGGGTTGTGGCGGAGTCCCGCCGCCGGGGCTGCTCGCTGGTGCAGTTGACCACCGACAAGTCCCGCCAGGACGCCCACCGCTTCTACGAGCGCCTCGGATTCGCGGCCAGCCACGAAGGCATGAAGCTCACGCTCTGAGCCGCCTCCCTAAGTGCCGCCTCCCCTAGTGCTCCCGCGAGGCCGCGCCGCAACGCAGAAGACGCCCAGGTTCCGCTGAACCTGGGCGTCTTCCTTTTCATGCCGGGGGAGCCAAGAGCCGGTCAGACCTTGGCGGACCCCTTTGGAACAAACAGGGTTTCGGCCTGTTCCAGCGACATGCCGTTCGTCTCCGGCACCTTGTACATGACGAAGAAGAACGATGCCGCCGCAAAAAGTGCGTACATGGCGTACGTCAGCGGCAGCGAACCTGCGGCCATCACGGGGAAGCTCAGTGTGATGGCAAAGTTGGCGACCCACTGGGCTGCCGCGGCCAGGCCCAGGGCGCGTGCGCGGATCCGGGACGGGAAGATCTCGCCGAGGAGCACCCACACGAGCGGCCCCCAGGACGCGCCGAAGCTGACCACGAAGATGTTCGCGGCCACGAGGGCAACGGGGCCCCAGGCGCCCGGGAGTGAGATCTCGGAGCCGGTGCCCGTGGCGGACGCGAAGGCCAGGGCCATGGTGCCGAGGGAAACGGCCATTCCGATCGAGCCGGCCAGCAGGATGGGGCGTCGGCCGATCCGGTCCACGAGGGCGATGGCCACGAGGGTCACCAGGATGTTGGTGATGGACGTTGCCACGGAAATGGTGAGCGAGTCCTTCTCCTGGAAGCCCACGGCCTTCCACAGCGTGGTGGAGTAGTAGAAGATCACGTTGATGCCGACAAACTGCTGCAGCACGGACAGCGTGATGCCGATCCAGACCACGGCCTGCAGCCCGAACGTCTTGCCGCGGAGCGAGCCCTTCTTGCCGGCCAGCTGGTCCTCTTCGATGGCCTCGCGGATCTCGCGGAGGTGGCGGTCCGCGTCCTCATCCGGCGCGATAGAATCGAAGACCTTGCGGGCTTCCTCTTCCTTGCCCTGGAATACGAGGAAACGCGGGGACTCGGGGAGCGTGTAGGCGATCAGGCCGTAGACGACCGCCGGAACCGCGGCGGCCAGGAACATCCAGCGCCAGGCCTCGATGCCGAGCCACAGGGCCTGGTGGGCGCCGCCGGCGGCGGTTGCGAACAGCGCGTCGGAGAGCAGCGCGGCGAAAATACCGGTGGTGATGGCCAGCTGCTGCAGCGAGGCGAGCCTGCCGCGGACGTGGCGCGGAGAGATCTCGGAGATGTAGGCGGGTGCGATCACCGACGCCAGCCCGATGCCAAGGCCGCCCACGAGTCGCCAGAAGATCAGGTCCCAGACGCTGAACGCGAAGCCCGTGCCGATGGCGCTGACCAGGAACAGCAGCGACCCCAACTTCATGGCGGGAATGCGGCCGTAGCGGTCGGCCACCTTGCCGGCCATGAACGCCCCGGCGGCGCAGCCCAGCAGTGCGACGGCCACGGCGAACCCGGTGACGCCCTCGCTGAGCGCGAATTCGTCCTTCATGGCGTCGACCGCGCCGTTGACCACGGACGAGTCGAAGCCGAACAGGAAGCCGCCCACGGCGCCGGCAAGCGCCAGCCATATGACCCGCTGCGGGATCTTGGCGGTAGTTTGCTCCTTGGCGGTGGACATGGTGCTCCCTGGGGTTGGGGTTGGGTGAATGCGGTGCGGACGTCGTCGGCTGCGGATACCGGCCCAGACAGCCGGCGCACACGCGCCTAACAGTGTGCCACGTCACCGCCCGCTGTTCCACTTCGGTACAGAAGACGACGATGGCGGAACGTCCCGCCGTCGTCGTCCCGTGGCGGGGAAACGAAACGGCAGGCAGCCCCGCAAGGCTGCCTGCCGTGACGCGTGCGCGAAAGCCCCTAGTGGGCCGGCACGGACTCCTTGGCGACGGCCTTGGGGTCGGTGAGCTTCTTGTTCGGCAGGGCGAAGCTGATCAGGAAGGCGATGCCCGTGAGCACGGCTGCGGTGAGCATGACGGCGTCGATCGACTGGGCGAATCCCTCGGTGATGGGCCGGGTGAGCACGGGGTTGGCCGTGTGCAGCCAGCTGGTGTCGTTGAGGGAGTCGTTGCTGGCGCCGTTCTTGAAGAACTCGTAGAGCTTGGCGTTTGCGGGATCGGCGGCCACGGCAGGGTCCTTGAGGACCTTGAGGTAGTCGGCGTTCTGCACGGCGTCCTTCATCCCGGAGGCGATCTTGTCCGCCGCGAGGCTGAACAGCATGGAAATGAAGACGGCCGTTCCTACGGCGCCGCCCATGGAACGGAAGAACGCAGCCGACGACGTGCCCACGCCCATGTCCTTGGGCGGAACGGAGACCTGCATGGCCAGCGTGAGCGGCTGCATGCAGAAGCCCAGGCCCAGGCCGAAGAACACCGCGATCAGGCCGGGAACCCAGAGCCCGGTGTCGACGCCAAGCGAGAAGCCCATGACGACGGCGGCGCCGGTCAGGACCGCCGTGCCCAGGATGGGGAAGATCCGGTAGGTGCCGGACGACGAAATGGTCCGGCCCGCGGTGATGGAACCGGTGAGGATGCCCACGGTGAACGTGATCATCATCAGGCCGGCCTCGGTGGGGGTGAGGCCCTTCACGAGCTGCAGGTACATGGGCAGCATGGCGATCGCACCGAACATGCCGATGCCGATGATGAAGTTCAGCAGCGAGGACAGGCCGAAGGTGAGGTTGCGGAAGAGCCGGAGCGGAATGAGTGCGTAGTCGCCTGCGCGCTTCTCGGCCAGCAGGAACGCCGCGATGCCGACGATGCCCAGGCCGATGCACAGCAGGGAACCGGCCGAGGTCCAGCCCCAGCTGCGGCCCTGTTCGGCCACGAGGAGCAGGGGAACGATAGCCAGCGTGATGGCCGCGGCGCCCCAGTAGTCAATCTTCTGCTTCACGTGCTTGGCGGGCAGGTGCAGGTACAGGAAGACGACGGTCAGCGCGGCGAGGCCGATCGGCAGGTTGATGAAGAACACCCAGCGCCAGCCGTCGAAGCCCAGGATGTTCGCGGAACCTGCGAAGGCGCCGCCCACCACGGGGCCCAGCACGGAGGAGATGCCGAAGACGGACATGAAGTAGCCCTGGAACTTGGCCCGGTCCTTCAGGGCGACAATGTCGCCGATGATGGTCAGCGCGAGGGCCAGCAGGCCGCCGGCGCCCATGCCCTGGATGCCGCGGGCGATGGCCAGTTCGGTCATCGAGTGCACCGAGCCGGCGTACAGGGAGCCGGCCAGGAAGATCAGGATCGCGGCCAGGTACAGCGGACGGCGGCCGAAGATGTCGCTGAGCTTTCCGTAGAGCGGAGTGCTCACCGTGGACGTGATGAGGTACGCGGTGGTGGCCCAGGCCTGCAGGGACAGGCCGTCGAGATCGTTGGCGATGGTGTAGATGGACGTGGACACGATGGTCTGGTCCAGCGAGGACAGGAACATGCCGAGCATAAGACCTACCATCACTGTGATGGTCTGACGCTTCGTCAGGACGTCCCCGGCTGCGGGCCCGGCGGCGGTTTTGGACATGACTGCTCCATTACGAAGAAAAGGGGGATCAAGCTTGATAGTTGCTTTCAGTAACTATCTTACTTCGTGATTTGTTCCCTTGACTCTAAAAAATGAGGAATTCACCTCAGCGCTCCACCAGGATGCCGTCCGGATCGCACCAGATCATGGCGCCGGGGCGGATGGTCACGCCGTCGATCAGCAGTTCCACGTCCGTCTCGCCGGCGCCGGCCTTCGCGCTCTTGCGCGGATTGCTGCCGAGCGCCTTGACCCCGAGCGGCAGTTCCGCAATGGCCTCGCGGTCGCGGATTGCGCCGTTGATGACGACGCCGGCCCAGCCGTTTTCCACGGCGCTCGCCGCGATCATGTCCCCCATCAGGGCGGTGCGCAGCGAGCCGCTGCCGTCCACCACCAGCACGGCGCCGTCGCCGGGTGTGGCCAGCGTGGACTTGACCAGCGCGTTGTCCTCGAAGCAGCGGATGGTCCGGACAGGGCCGCTGAAGTGCGAGCGTCCGCCCAGTGACTGGAACTGCAGGGCGATCGAGTCGAGTTCCTCGCCGCGCTCGTCGTAGAGGTCGGCTGTGTTGACGGCGGCGGCCTTCTCGGATGTGGCGGCGGAACGGCTGGCCGGCGAAGCGGACATTGATTCTCCCTGGCTCTTGGATCGGGTCCGGTTGATAGTAACGCGGGGTCACTTAACGCCCCATGAGACGCGGGAATCGGGCCTCAAATGACCCCGCGCTGCTGGTGGCTCCCACGATAGTCTGATTTCACACGATCAAAACGATCCAGGGGGAACCTGCCATGAGTCTGTCCGACATTCCCGGTGCAGTTCCCGATCCCGGGCTGGTGGGGACGCGATCGGCCACGGCACTCGCCGAACCGACGTCCCGCGTGACGCCGCTGTGGACCACGGGCGTGGTGCTGGTCAACCTGGGAATCAACGCCGCGTTTTTCGGTCCCATCCAGGTGCTCCTCAGCCAGCAGGCCGAACATTTCGACGCCGGCCAGAAGGAGGCCATCCTCGCGCTCGTGACCGGAGCAGGGGCGGCGGTCTCCCTCGTGGCCAACCCCCTGTTCGGCGCCTTCAGCGACCGCACCACGTCCCGCTTCGGCCGGCGCGTGCCGTGGGTCGTGGTGGGGGCCGTCCTGGGGGCGGCCGCACTGATAGGCCTGGCCGGGGCGCCGAACGTGGCGGTCATGACGCTGCTCTGGTGCCTCGTGCAGGCCGGATGCAACGGCGCCTACGCTGCCATCACCGCCGCCATTCCCGACCGCGTTCCGCTACCGCAGCGGGCCACGGTGGGCGGCCTTGCCGCGATGGGACAAACGGTGGGCATCCTCATTGGCGCGGTGATTGCCGCCGTCGTCAGCGGAAACTTCGCCCTGGGGTACATCGTTTGCGCGCTCGCGCTTTTGGCCGGCGTGGTGATGTACCTGTTCAAGAGCGCCGATGTGCCGCTCCCCGCCGGTGACAGGCCGCCGCTGAACTGGATCGATTTCCTGCTTGGCTTTGTCCGGCCGCTGCGGCACCCGGACTTCGCCTGGGCCTGGATCACCCGGCTGCTCGTCAATATCGGCAACCACATGGTCACCCTGTACCTGCTGTTCTTCCTCGCGGACGCTGTCCATCTGAAGGCGACCACCGGGATGGAGCCGGCCTTCGGCGTGCTGGTGCTGACCGGGCTCTACGCCGTGTTTGTGATCATCACGAGCGTGATCGGCGGCCGGCTCAGCGACCGCATGGGCAAGCGCAAGCCCCTGGTCATAGCCTCCTCCGTGATCATTGCGCTGGCGTCACTGATCCTGGCGTTCGCGCCGACGTGGATCGGCGGTATCGTGGGCGCCAGCGTCTTGGGGATCGGCTTCGGTGCCTACCTCGCGGTGGACTTCGCGCTCATCACCCAGGTGCTGCCGCACGCCGTTGACCGGGGCAAGGACCTCGGCGTCATCAACATCGCCAACTCACTGCCGCAGGTCATCGCTCCGGCCCTGGCGTGGCCGTTCGTGACCCTCTGGGGCGGCTACGTTTCGCTCTACGTCGCCGCGGCAGTGATCGGCTTGCTGGGCGCCGTGTTCGTCGTGAAGATCAAGGGCGTCGACTAGGTTTTCGCTTGGCTGTTCGCATTTCCCCTGCGTACCGCTGACGGATGGCGTCTGCGGCCGTGCCGTATAGTTGACTGCGAATGCGGGCGGGATCGGGATGGGGGTTCTCCTGGCTGCCGCAGGAATCTCAACCTCCGGACTGATGATGCTTGAATTTAATCCTGATCTTCCGCCCATGGCCGACCCGCCGTCCCTGCCCCGACAACAGCGCCGCTACGGCCGTATCCTCGAGGTCGCGGCCGGGTTCGCGCGCAAGGGGCTCAAATCGGTAACGCTGTCCGAAGTGGCCGCGAAGGCCGATGTCCCCCTCGGCACCCTGTACCGCTACTTCCCCTCCGCCACGCATCTGATGCTGGCCCTCTACCGGCACCAGCTGACTGAGCTCAAGGTGGGGAGTTGGCCGGGTGCGGGCACGGTCCGGATCCATGCGCTCTCCGGCGTGGTGATGGAAATCTTCCACATGCGGGTGATGCAGCCCGCCGTCGAACAGTGCCTCAACCAAGGCGTGTACCTCAAGGACAGGGACACCACGGTGCTGCTGCGCGAGATCGACGCCCTGGCCGAGCGTGCGGTCACCGCCGCCAGTGGCGACGCCGTCATCTCCCGGATCCTGCTGCTGACCGTCACCGGTCTAGTCCAGTCCGTCCGCTGCCGCCGCTTGTCGCTGTTCGAAGCGGAAGAAGACCTGAAGAAGGCCTGCACCCTGCTGGTGCCGCGTCCCCGTTCCATGCGCCACACAGCGTAACCGGTCTAGACCGCCAGCCCTTCTGAAGCGCAAAATTCGGTGAAATAGGCCACAGAACCCGCCAAAATCCACTGCATCCCGTCAAATGGCCGCCCCGTGGCCAAGCAGGCCGTTCCGGAGTGTTTACCATTGCAGGACCGGAGTGGCTAGCAACCCGTACCAGCGGGCTTCCGGACGGACCCCGCCACCCTTTGGGCCGTCAGCGAAGCGCGCACCCGACCATCTTGAGCCTCCAATGCTTGAGCCCACTGTGCCGTGCGCCCACGGCTAGCCCAGGAGACAACGACGTGTCCACTGAAACGATTGCCCCCACCGACAACACCGCGGCCGAAGCGCTGACGGACCAGGAAATCTTCGCGGCCCACGAGGGCGGCAAGCTCTCCATCGCCAGCACCGTCCCGCTCGCCAACAAGCGCGACCTCTCCATCGCGTACACCCCGGGCGTTGCCCAGGTCAGCCGCGCCATCCACGCCGACCCCAAGCTTGCCAAGACCCACACCTGGGCCCAGCGCCTGGTGGCGGTAGTCAGCGACGGCACCGCCGTCCTCGGCCTGGGAAACATCGGCGCCAGCGCCTCGCTGCCCGTCATGGAGGGCAAGTCCGCCCTCTTCAAGGCCTTTGGTGAACTGGACTCCATCCCGCTGGTCCTCAACACCACGGATGTGGACGAGATCGTGGAAACCCTTGTCAGGCTCCGTCCCAGCTTCGGCGCCGTCAACCTCGAGGACATCTCGGCGCCGCGCTGCTTCGAGCTGGAGGAAAAGCTCATCGAGGCCCTGGACTGCCCCGTCATGCACGATGACCAGCACGGCACCGCCGTCGTGGTCCTTGCCGCACTGACCGGAGCTGCCAAGGTCACCGGGCGCGAGCTCGAAGGCCTGCGCGTGGTCGTCTCGGGCGCCGGCGCCGCCGGCATCGCCGTCGCCGAAATCCTGCTCACTGCAGGCATCAGCGACGTCGTGCTGCTGGACTCCCGCGGCGTGATCAACGCCGAACGCCCGGACATCGCCGCGGACTCCGCCAGCAAGAAGGCCCAGATGGCGCAGCGCAGCAACCCCCGCGGCATCGCGGGCGGCCCTGCCGAGGCCCTGCTCGGCGCAGACGTTTTCGTCGGCGTCTCGTCCTCGAAGCTGGCCGAGGAACACCTGAAGCTGATGAACCACAGCTCTATCGTGTTCGCGCTGTCCAACCCGGACCCCGAAGTGCTGCCCGAGGTGGCCGCCAAGTACGCTGCCGTGGTTGCCACCGGACGCAGCGACTTCCCGAACCAGATCAACAACGTCCTGGCCTTCCCGGGCATCTTCCGCGGCGCGCTGGACGCCGGTGCGCGCCGCATCACGCCTGCCATGAAGCTCGCCGCAGCACGCGCCATCGCTGCCCTGGCCGAGGAGGGGCTGTCCGCGGACTACATCGTGCCCAGCCCGCTGGATCCGCGGGTGGCGCCGGCCGTCACGGCCGCCGTGGCCGCGGCGGCCGTGGAAGACGGAGTCTAACGGGCCTCTGCCTGAGAGCGGCTGCCGCCAACGGCAGCTGAGACGGCTGACTGAAGCCCGACGGCGGTGCCTCCCGTGCTGGGGAGGCGCCGCCGTCGTCGTTCCCCGGACGGGAACGCGGGACCGGAACTCCGGGACGGGAACCCTAGACTGGGGGAATGAACGCCCAGACCGTAGTGACCGTCCTGTGCGGCCTGGCCATCGTCGTGGGCGTGGCCGGCACCGTCATCCCCGTGCTGCCCGGCAGCTTCCTGATCGGCCTGAGCCTGCTGGCCTGGGCCATCTGGGGCGGCGAAGGCACCACCGGCTGGGTGGTTTTTGCCATCGGCATGGTCTTCGTGCTGGCCGGCATGGCGGCCAGCGCCGTGCTCGCCGGCCGCAAGCTCAGGCAGCACAGGATCCCCAACCGGAGCGTCGTGGCCGGCATCGTGCTGGGCATCGCGGGCATGTTCATCATTCCCGTGGTGGGGCTGTTCGTGGGCTTTGCCGCCGGGCTCCTGCTCAGCGAACTCCACCGAACGCGCGACTTCCGCACCGCCCTGACCACCAGCTGGGCGGCGCTCAAAGCCACCGGCCTGGGCATGCTCGCGGAGTTCGGGCTGGCCTGCCTGGCCGCCAGCACCTGGGTCATTGGCGTGTGGGTGGCCGCGGCTGCGGGCTAGATTCGCTGAGCTATTAGCATGGAGGAATGACCGCGGGGCAGATTCCAGGACCGATCTACCGCGACACCCGCGACCTCACGCCGTTTGGCGGCAGTCAGGTCCGCACCCCGGTGAAGGAAATTGCCGAGGGCGTCGGCGGGCTGCTCCACGGTGTGCTTGGCGGCAGGGACTCCGCGCGGATCAGCGTGGACGGCAGCGTCCCCAGGCTCAAGCTCCTCCCGGGCAAAGCCACCAAGGCCGTCTACGAGGCCATCTTCGCCAGCACCGACCCCAACCGGCTGATTGCCGCCGCCCGCGAGTACCCCGGCTGGGCGGGCCTCTGCTACGTGATGGCCGGGCTGCTCGCCCACAAGCAGGGCGGCTACCTGCGTGCCGTGGAACTGCTGCAGCGCGGCCTCAGCATCAGGAACGACGACGACGCGAACCAGTTCGCGGCCAGCTACCTGACGCGCGTGGTCACCCGGGTGGAAGTCGCCGAACGCGTCGAAGTGCCGGTGCTGTTCAGCGAGGAATCGGTGTTCCTGGCCCTGTCGCATGCGCTGCGCGAGACAGGGCAGACGGAAGCGGCGCTGGAGGCGCTCTCCATGCTGCCGCCGTCGCTGCCCACCGCCCTCGCGAAATGCGCGCTGGCCTACACCCTTGGGCGGGACCGCGAGGTTGTGGTCTGGACTGAAGGACTGCTCAACGCGGATGACCTCTCCGCCGCCCTGTTGCTGGTCCGGGCGCGTTCGCTGCGCCGGCTCGGCGCCCACGAGCCCGCGCAGCGGGCCCTGAAGGAGGTCCTGCGGCGGCGCAAAACCAGCATGGCCCTGCGCAACGACGCCCTGACTGACCGGGCCCTGCTCGCGCTGGATAACGGCCGCAAGTCCCTGAACCCGCGGGACTGGCGGCGCCGGCGTGCCGAGCTCGAGACATTCGAGGTCATCCGCAAGGACGTCGAGGAGCGCCGGCTCTGGGAGCAGGAGTGGAAGGAACTGGACGGGGACTGACGCCGCTGCCCGTCCTGTGGCCCTTGTGGGTGGCACGCTGCCGGGGTAGAACGGACAAATGACCGACGCAATCAACAGCTGGGTGGAAGCCTACATCCGGGCCTGGACCTCCAACGCGGCCGACGACATCCGGGCACTGTTCACCGAGGATGCCGTCTACGCCACCCGCCCGTATGACCCGGACGCCTGGCGCGGCCGGGAGCAGATCGTGGAGAAGTGGATCGAGTCCGCAGACAAGCCCGAGGACTGGAGGTTCGAGTGGTCCGTCCTGGGAACCGACGGCGACCTCGCCTTCGTGCAGGGACGCACCACCTATCTCGATGACAGGCCGAGCTACGAGAACCTCTGGGTGATCCGGCTTGGCGCGGACGGACGGGCCAGCGCCTTCACCGAGTGGTTCATGGAGCGCAAGGCCTGAGGGTCGGCTAGGCCAGGTCCGCGATGAGCGGGAGTAGCTGTTCGGAGAGCAGTACCGCGCCGAGGCACACCATGATGATCCCGCTGGTCAGTGTCACCTTGCGGGCGGCGCCCGGCCGGGAATGCAGAAGCTTCCGCGACAGCAAGGCGACGCAGGTGTAGACGATGGCTGCCAGCAGCACGAACGTCAGGCCGAGCAGTCCCGACTGCACCGGTACGGGCAGCGGCGCCTCGGCGCTGACGAACTGCGGCACGAGCGCGACGTAGAAGAGCAGGCCCTTGGGGTTGATTCCGCTGGTCCCCATGCCTTGGAGGAAGGTTCGGAGCTGGTTCTGCCCGGGGTTGTCGGCGGCGGCCGCCGCGGTGAAGCTCGCGCCCCGCCAGGACCTGATGGTGGCGGTCCCCAGCCACAGCAGGTAGGCGGCGCCGGCAACGGTGATCCAGCCCAGGACTCCGGGCATGCCGGCAAGGAGGGCTGCCAGGCCCGCCACCATAAGGACGGTGTGCAGGACGTAGCCGCTGCACAGGCCGGCCACCGCGGGGACAAAACTGCGCCGCCCCAGGCCCGCCGTGATGGAGTAGGCCCAGTCCACCCCGGGGGTGCAGGCGAGGGCGGCGGCGACCACCACGAACGCTAGGAATAGCTGAAGATTCACGCTGGGCTCCTGACTGAGGGTTACAGGAAAAAGCCTAGGCAAATCACCGCCATAAGTGTTCACTGTTTTCGCCCAGATCGCCGCCTGGCGGGTAAGATTTTTGCGTGATCGACCATATCGACAGAAATATTTTGCGCTACCTCAAAGAGGACGGGCGGATGACTGCCACGGCCCTCGCTGCGAAGGTGGGCCTGACCGTGGCGCCGTGCCACCGCCGGCTCCGGGACCTGGAGTCGTCCGGCGTGATCCGCGGCTATAAAGCGGACATTGACCCGGCCGCCGTCGGGCTCGGTTTTGAGGCGATCGTCTTCGTGACCCTGCGGCAGGTGGACCGGCCCACCATGGAGATCTTCGAGAACCGCGTGGCAGGGAATCCCAACATCGTGGAGGCCCAGCGGCTGTTCGGCTCCCCGGACTACCTGCTGAAGGTGATTGCCGCGGACCTTCCGTCCTATCAGCGCTTCTACGACAGCGAGCTGACGTCCCTCCCGGGCGTGGAACGGCTGACGTCGACGCTGGTGATGAAGAACCTGAAGTCGAACGCAGGCCCGCCCGTCTGAGCACGCTCCAGCGTTAAATGCGGCCGGCCGCGGAAGGTGACTTCCGCGGCCGGCCCGTTGTTGTCGGCCCCGGGCTCAGCGGGGATTCAGGACAACGTTCTGGAGGGCGCCCGTTCCCGTGCCCGTATGGAGCCAGAGCGTCCCGTCGGGCGAGGTGGAGAGGATGTTCGGGTTGGCTGTTCCGGCGAACCTGCCCACGCTGGCCAGTGACTGGAAGGCGTTCCAGCCGGCGCCGAGCTGCTTGCGGGCCAGGAAGCCGGAGGCTCCGTTGCCGGGGTAGAGCCAGAGGTTGCCGTCAGCGGTGCGGGCCATGAGGTCGGCCTTCCCGTCGCCGTTGAAGTCGTTCGCGGCAATCACCTGGTCGAAGATCCCCCAGCCGGAGCCGATCTCCTTGCGTGCCAGGAATCCGCCGGTCCCGTTCCCGGGGTACAGCCAGAGCTTGCCGTCCGCGGACTGGCCGATGACGTCGTTGCGTCCGTCGCCGGAAAAGTCGCCCGGTGCCAGCATCCGCGTGAAAATGCTCCAGCCGCTGCCGATCTTCTTGGGCGTCAGGAAGGTTCCCTTCCCGTCGGTCGGGTAGAGCCAGAGCGAGCCGTCGGCCTGCCGGGCCACCAGGTCCGGGCCGCCGGCGCCGTTGAAGTTGCCCGCGGAGATCACTTGGTCAAAGCCCTGCCAGCCGCTGCCGATCTGGCGGGCGGCGCGGAACCCGCCGGAACCGTTTCCGGAGTAAAGCCGCAACGCGCCGTCCGCGGAACGGGCCAGGACATCCGGTTTACCGTCGCCGTCAAAGTCGCCGGCCTCCCAGACCTGGCTGAAGGAGTTCCAGCCCGAACCGATCTTGAGCTTGGCTGCGAACCCGCCGCCGCCGTTTCCGGGATACGCCATGAGGGCGCCGGTCTTGCTGGCAACCAGAACGTCCGTGTGGCCGTCGGCGGTGAAGTCCTGGCCGCCCATCAGGTCGGCCGCGCCGTTCCAGCCCGTCGCTAGGGTGGTGCGCGCCAGGAATCCGCCCGTTCCGGTGCCCGGGTAGAGGTACACGGTGCCGTCGCTGCTCCGTGCCAGCAGGCCGGGGGCGCCGCCGGCGAGCCCGCCGGCGCCCGCCAGGGCAGTGAACCCCTGCCAGCCGGTTCCCACGAGTTTTGCCGGCAGGAAGCCGCCGGTCCCGTTGCCCGGGTACAGCCACAGTGATCCGTCGGCGCGCATGCCGATCAGGTCGCGGCGCTGGTCGCCGTCGAAATCGCCGGCCGCGATGATGCGCTTGAAGATGTCCCAGCCGGACCCGATCTGCTTCCGTGCCTGGAAGCCGCCGGTGCCCGTGCCCGGGTACAGCCAGAGGGCGCCGTCGGAGGTCCGTGCAATGAGGTCACTGCGGCCGTCACCGTTGAAGTCGCCGTCGCCCAGGACCGTGTTGAAGGCGTTCCACCCGATGCCGATCTTGACCGGTGCGCCCAGCTTGTTTCCGGCCTGGCCGGCGAGCAGGAGCAGTGAGCCGTCGGCTTCGCGTGAGATGGCATCTGCGCGGCCGTCGCCGTTGATGTCGCCGGCCGAGAACTGGATTTTGGTGCGCAGCGCGAGGTCGGCGTCGATGGTGACGGTGGCCGAAGCGGCCGTGACGGCGTTGATGGTCACCCGTGTCCCGGCGTGGGTGGTGAACGTGCGGCCTGCCTGCCAGGCGTGGTTGGGGCTGTAATAGCCGCTGAACGGAATGGTGGACGGCATCAGCGTCAGGGACGACGACGGGGTAGCCCCGCCGCGCTGGACGATCTTGACGCCGCGGTTGCCTGCGGACCCCGACGCGAGGTAGGAGTCATAGCCGGCCGGCTCCCTCAGCTCAAGGTAGTAGACCTCCCGGCTGACGGGATCGGTGAACTTCACCGCGCGGCCTGCGCCGGTTCCGCCCCACGGTTTCAGCGTGTAGCTTTTCACGCCGGCGGCGACGCCCAGGTCGCGGATTTCGTTGCCCAGGCCGAGGCCCCTCCAGTCCCAGAAAGGCGAGCTGATCACCGGCATGCTCGGGTGCGATGCGCCCATGAGGTCGGTGGTGTCGCCGTATTCACGGATGTAGCAGGAGGAATCGGTGAACTGTCCGGTGCTGGTGGTGCCGACGTCGGACGCGCCGCTGCTGCACTGCAGTGCGTCGGCATGCATGGACCCCAGAACGTGGCCGAACTCGTGCGCGATCACGCTGCTGGTGTAGGTGCTGATCTGGGGCATCAGCACGCGCCCGCTGTTGCCGTTGCTGCTGTAGCCGGCGCCCAGGGCGCCGGAGGACAGCGTGGCGGTCGGGACGAAGACGACGAGCGCGGTGTTAGCGCTGTAGGCCCACTTCAGCTCGCTGGTAATCGTGTTGATGACGTCGTAGTAGGACTGCGTCGACTTGGCGGCGGACAGGAACCCTGTGGTGCGGCTGGTGACGGTCATGGAGATGCGGCCGTTGGACATCGCCTTCCAGTAGTTGCTGGAAGCCGCGACGGCCTGCTCGGCCGAGGCCAGGGAAACGGTGTTCCTGTTGTCAGCCAGCTTGGCGATCACCAGTTTGACGTTGATCGGCGCCGCGGCCGTACCCCCCGCCTCCGTCTGCAGGGCGAGTCCCGTGGGAAGCCCGTCCATGGGCACCCCGGGGGCCGACTCGTACACGTGATCCCCGTGCGGGGTCCCCTCGATGAACTGCGCAGCGGGACCGTCCACTGCTGGATCGGCCGCCGCCAGTGACGGGCTGGCCGGGAGGGCGACAAGCCCCGCGGCGAGCACCAGCAGGCCGGTGGCAGAGGCGATGGAACGGGAAATTAAGCGCATGGAGTTCCTTATTGAGACCGAACCCTGGCGGAGACCTTGGGGTGGAGGGCGCAACGGCCGGCCGCGACGCGCTGCAGGCTGATGCAGGATCAGGCTACAGTCGGCACCGCAGGACAGGCGGCAGAATAGCCGCAGTTTTATCCAATGATTTGCACAAGATCGGAGTGGCGCGCGGAATGTCGCCCCTCAGTCGCCTAAAAGCCCCGTGGTCCGGTAAGGAATCACTTCGCGCAGAAACATGCTCGTGGACGTACGCACGATGCCCGGGCACAGCCGGATCTCCTCGGAGACCCGGTACAGGTCATCCGGGCTGGTGGCCACCACCCGGATCAGGAGGTCGGTGTCCCCGGCCGGGGCATGGCACTCCAGCACCTCCGGGATCTCGCGGAGGGCCGCGATGGCCTCGTTGAGGTGGCTCTGGTCCAGTTCAGCGCTCACCGCTGCCGCCACACCCCGCCCCAGGGCGGCGGGAAGCACGCGGCTGCTGTTGGGACGGAGCGCGCCCGACGCCGTCATCCGCTCCAGGCGTGACTGAACGGTTCCGCGGGCCAGTCCCAGGCGCTGGGCCAGCACCATGATCGGCGCCCGCGGATCCTCGTCCAAGGCGGCCAGGATCCGCCGGTCGGTGGCATCGAGCTGCTGCAATCTGATCACTTCCTGCATATCAGGGACCCTGGAGTTGGTCAGATTGACCATCTCAGGCAATGCCTGTTGCGCCAACTGTATGACTTCTGCTCAAATTGTGGCAACAAGGGCAGCGGCCACCGCCAACGCCCGCAGGCTACAGGTCCCCGGCACACCACCCGGCCCCTGGACCACGCTTCCCGCAAGGAAGCCGCCGCTGATTGACACTTGTTCACGCATCGTCTGTCCGCAAGCAGTGCCACGGTTCGAGGGATGGAGCTCCGATACGGAGCTCTGAAGCCCGGATCCGGCACGGCAAGAGCCCCTGAGCCACCGAGCCCGGTATTTGCCGGAGTGCGCGGTAGCTGAGGGGCTCTTGTGTTGTTCGGCATAGGCTGGAGGGCATGACCAGCGCTGGCCGTTTCGCCCCCAGCCCGTCCGGTGAGCTGCACGTCGGCAACCTCCGGACGGCCATCCTTGCGTGGCTCTTCGCCCGTTCCACCGGCCGGCGCTTCCTGCTGCGCGTCGAGGACCTGGACCGGGCCCGCGCCGGGGCGGAGGCTGAGCAGCTCCGCGATCTGGCGGCCGTCGGCGTGACCTGGGACGGCGATGTCGTGCGGCAGACCGACCGTGAACCGCTTTACTCGGCGGCGATCGCCGGGCTCGCGGCCGATGGGCTCACTTACGAATGCTTCTGCACGCGCCGGGAGATCCAGGAGGCGCCGTCCGCGCCGCATGCGCCGCAGGGCGCCTACCCGGGGACGTGCAGGGGGCTGTCGACGGCAGAACTCGAGTTCAGGCGGTCCACCCGCCCCGCCGCCATCCGGCTGCGGTCCTCCGTCGCGGAATGGGCGGTCCACGACACCCTGCACGGGGCCTACGCGGGCATGGTGGACGACTTCGTGCTGCGCCGCAACGACGGCGTGACGGCTTACAACCTCGCCGTGGTGGTGGACGATGCCGATCAGGGCATCGACCAGGTGGTCCGCGGGGACGACCTCCTGCCGTCCACGCCGCGGCAGGCATATCTCGCCTCGCTGCTGCATATGTCGATTCCGGAATATGCGCACGTCCCGCTGGTGGTCAACGCCGACGGCGCACGGCTGGCGAAGCGCGACGGCGCGGTGACGCTGGCAGACCTGGCCGCCGTCGGGGTTTCCCCCGACGCCGCCCGCCGGACGATCCTGGAATCGCTGGGGCTGCCCGGCGAGAGCCTGGAGTCGGCGCTTGACGCGTTTGATCCCGCATCGCTGCCGCGGGAGCCGTGGGTGTGGCCGGGCGTCTAGTTGGTGCCCGCGGAGTTGGTGCCGGTGGGTACGCTGAATACATGCCAGAACAAGGATTGCCGGAAGCACGCTTCACCGTAGAGACCGCCAAGGTCCTCGCCGAAGTGGCGCACAACCGCCAGAAGGACAAGCTCAAGCGCCCGTACCGCGAGCACGTTATCGCGGTCGGTGATGCGCTCGCCGATTTCGACGACGACATCCGGATCGCCGGCTACCTCCATGACATCGCGGAGGACACGCCCATCACGCGGCAGGCGCTGCTGGACATGGGCGTCTCGGAGCGGGCGGTGGGCATCATCGAGCGGGTCACCAAGCGGCTGCACGACAACCCGGACGATTACGAGGCCGGCATCCGTTTCATCGCCGAGGACCATGATGCCACCCTGGTGAAAATCGCCGACAACGCGCACAATTCCCTGCCCGAACGGGTGAAGGCGCTGGCCGAGAAGTGGCCGGACAAGCCGCCGGTGACGCGCTATGCCGACGCCCGTCCCGTGCTGTACGCAGCCGTTCCCGAGGCCGAGATCCGGATGATCCTGGCGAGGGTGAACCCTTGGCTGCTCGAGGAACTGGACGACCGCCTGGACGAGGCGGACGACACCGACTACGAGAATCTGTCCTACGAAGACGCCCCGCAGGTCGGGCCTGCCGCGACCCCCGAGCCTGAGCCGCCGGTCGAGCCTGTCGGCACCCCCGGGACGGACGGCGCACCCAGGGACTAGCCATGCTGGCCTACGTCCTCACCCGGTACGGCGGGGCAGACGCCATGGAACTCCGGGACGTCCCCGAACCGCATCCCGGACCCGGCGAGGTGCGGATCCGGGTCGCTGCCGCGGGGCTCAACCCGGTCGACTACAAGCTGCGCCAGGGAAAGCTGCGGGCCATCAGCTCCTACAGGCTTCCCATCATCGCCGGCTGCGAGGTGGCCGGAACGGTGGACGCCGTCGGACCCGGAACGGGCGGTTTCGAAATCGGGGACCGCGTGTATGCGCGCGTCGACAAGGCCACCCTCGGCGCTTTTGCAGAGCTTGTGTGCATTGATCAGGCGATCGTCGCCGCCATGCCGGCGTCGCTGGGATTCGCCGAAGCGGCGGGACTGCCGCTGGCCGGCCTGACCGCGCTTCAGGCCCTGCGCGACGAACTCGCCGTCGGGAAGGGCACCAGGCTCTTCATCTCCGGTGGCGCAGGCGGCGTGGGAACGCTGGCGATCCAGCTGGCCAAGCACTTCGGTGCCGAGGTGACCACCACGGCGTCCCCGCGCGGCGACGAACTGGTGCGGAGACTCGGCGCGGACCGCGTGATCGATTACACCCGGAAACGCATAGCCGACGAACTGCCGGACTATGACGCCGTGCTGGACCTGGTGGGCGGCGACACGCTGAAGCAGTCTTTCCGGATCCTCAAGCCGGGAGGCAGGGTGGTGTCGATCGCGGGAGTCCCCGAGCCGCTGACCGCGCGGAAGGACCTGGCCGCCCCCGGCTGGGTCGCGGCGCTCTTCTGGGCCATCAGCCTTCCGGTCCGGTTGCGGGCAAGGCGGGCGCGCGCCGGCTACCGCTACCTCTTCATGCATCCCAGCGGGGATGACCTGCGCTTCCTCGCCGCGCTGGTGGGTGAAGGGGCGCTTCAGCCCGTCGTTGACAGCGAGTATCCGTTCGGCGGCATCGCTGACGCCTTCGCCGCCCTGGAGAATGGGCGCGCCAAAGGGAAAATCGTGGTCATTCTGCCGGCGCCACGGTAGCCCCGCCTTCCAAGTGCTCCAATGCGGCGGCCAGCCGCTCCGTGCCGCGGCGCTCATCAATGACGATGGACGCGGCAAGAGCCAGGACAATCACCATCAGGCAGACGGGCAACGAAACCCCGGCTTCGGCGAGGGCAACGGCGCCGGCCAGCACCGCCACCACTCCGGCGGCGACGGCAATGACGGTGCGGTCCGCGCAGATCATGACGCTGAACAGCCAGGTCAGGGAGAGTTTGAACAGCGCTACGGGGATTGCAATGCTGGCAACCGCCACGGCGGCGCTGATGTGCGCCCCATGGTCGATGTAGTAGGCGGCCACATGCAGTCCGGCGCCCGTCGCGGCAATGGCAGCGAAGACCGGCATGTGCCCGTAGCCGAAGAAGAATGAGCGGTGCCGCTGGAGGTGCAGGGCCTGGCCGGCGGGCAGGATGAAGTAGATCCACCACATGCTGAAGGCCAGCGCTGTTCCGCCGAACCCCACCAGCGCCGCATCGACGCTCCAGCCATGGTTGGCCACGATGGCGCGGAGGGTTTCGATCGCGCCGATCAGGCATTCGCCGAGGGCGATGATGGCGAGTAGCCCGTAGCGTTCGGCGATGTGGTGCGCGTGCCACGGGGTCCGCATTGACCGCTCGGCGACGTAGGGCGTGGCCATTTCCAGCACGTAGAGGGGGACGATCATCAGGATGGTCGTCGGTAGGTCGGCCTGAATGATCAGCACCGCGATCCAGCCGAGCTGCACCGTGCCAAGGTAGCTCGCGTACCGCAGGCAGGTCTGGCGGCGGGCCGGGTCCTGCCGCGCCGCGCGCAGCCATTGGAAGACCAGGGCAAGGCGCATGATCACATAGCCGCCCACGATCACGGCGTTGTCCACATGGTCGCCGGCCACGAGCGAGCGGAACAACGGCTCGATGCCCATGGCGAGAATCAGCACGCCCAGGAGCTGGACCATGGTGACCACCCGGAAGACCCAGTCGTCGGTGTCGTAGGCGCTGGCGAACCAGGTGAAGTTGATCCAGGCCCAGATCACGGCGAACATCGCGAAGGAGAAGCCGAGCAGTCCCGCGCCGAAGTGGGCTTCGGCGATCTCGTGGGCGAACTGGCTTCCCGCCACCCCGAACGCAATGACAAACGTGAGGTCGAAGAATAGTTCCAGCGGCGTGGCAGTCCTGTGTTGCTCGTGGGGATTGCGGCCGCCCATGCGGGCTGCGGCATGCCGCAGCGGGTTCGGAGACATGGCTCAAAGAGTAGCGCCGGGGCGGCCTCTATTCCAACGGATCGCGAGGACCGGCGTAACGGGGCGGGAAGGAGCCGGTCCGGGCCAGCCACAGCAGGCCGATGTAGGCAACATCCAGCACACTGCAGAGCGCGCCGACGCCAAGGACCAGCGGTGAATTCCCGTACCAGCCGAACACCACCGTGGGGGCCAGCGTGCCGATCCATTTCGCCACCGCGATGACGAGCGATTGGCCCCGGCTGCCGCCGCGCGCCACGAACATCGCGATGAACAGGCCGGACATCAGCAGGTTCTGCAGGAAGGCGGCATAGCGGGCGGCGTCGTCCCAGCCGAACTCCACCACGAACAGCAGCTGCACCGCCATGGCCGTGACGCCCAGCAGCACCGCCCAGCCGATGAAGAGCCGCCGGGTGACCCAGGACGGCAGCTCCGCCCTCCCGAACCTTAGGAACGTGTACACGATGAGGACGTCGGCCACTCCCCACACGATGTTGAAGACGCCCTGGGCGGTAATCCCGGTGGCCACGGAATGCGAGGCGTGGACCACCTCCCAGGCGAAGTTCAGGGCCAGGGCCGCCGCCGGGATGGCGTAGGTGCGGCCGCGGAAGCCGATCCGGATGGCCTCTGCGTACACCACGGTCCAGGCCAGCCCGCTCACAACCGTCAGGAACAGGATCACGGCGCCTCCTTCCCGTGGCGGCAGGGCAGCCCTACACCCGGCCGAGTGCCTCGATGTCCTCGAGGAAGGTCTCGTGCACCTCGTCGCTGACGGTGGTCCGGGTATCCGCGATGGCATCGAGATAGTCCTGCGTGGCGGGGCCCTTCCGGACGGCCTCGCGGACAGCCACGGTGCCCCCGGACGCCAGCCCGCCGTCGTCGTACACCGCTTTTTCCAGCGCACGCTGGGAGGCGCTGCGGGCGGCGTATTCGATGTCCGCGGGGGAGAAGCCCTCGGTGCGGTCCACCAGAAGCTCCACGTCGACGTCGTCCACCACGGCGGCGGGGATGAAGCGCTGCCACATGGCCTCGCGGGCCTGGCGGTCCGGGAGCCCGATGGGGATGACGTAGTCGAACCGGCCGTGGCGCAGGAACGCGGTGTCCAGGGCGCGGATGAAGTTGGTGGCGCAGACCAGCAGGCGGCCCGGCTGTTCGCGGAAGGCCGGGATGATCTTGAGGAGTTCGTTGGTGACGCCCTGCAGCGGCGACGGGGGCTCGCCCGAGCGCTGCGAGGCGATCTCCTCCACCTCGTCGATGAACACCACGGCGTGCTCCAGCTCGGCGATCTCCAGGAACGTCTCGCGCAGCGCCCCGGCCAGGCCCTTGGGATCGGAGGCCAGCCGGGAGGGGAACACCTCCACGAACGGCCACTCCAGACGGGACGCGATTGCCTTGGCGAAGGTGGTCTTTCCGGTGCCGGGCGGCCCGAACAGCACGACGGCGCGCGGCGGCACCACGCCGTACTCGTCCGCCAGGTCCGCCTCGGCCAGCGGCAGCACGAGGCGCCGTTCCAGCAGCTCCTTTTCGCGGCGCATGCCGGCCACGTTCTCCCACAGGTCCCGGGCCAGGATGCGGCCGCCCAGCAGGCCCAGCGGCTCAAGCTCCTGGCGCTGGACTGGGATGGTGCGCTCGAAGTAGCGCAGGTTCTTCTTGAGCATGAACCCCCGGCTCAGGAAGGCCTCCACCCTGGTTTCCGACTCCGGCATGAGGGCGGACAGCTTGTTGAGCCCGTGTGGCGCCATCCGGTTCTCGACGGCGGCCAGCAGCGACGTTCCGATCCCGCGGCCGCGGTACTCGGGCAGCGTGGCCAGGAAGACGATCCAGCCTTGGTCGTGCGCGGCACGTCCGACGGCGGCGCCCACCACCTGATCGCCCAGCACCGCCACGACGGCGTGGTCCTTTTCGCAGGACGCGAGCACTTCGGAGAGCGCGTACACGGGTTCAACGTTGGTGGCCTTCAACGACTCCCAGAGGTGCAGGATGCCGTCCAGGTCCGCTGAGTGGAAATCCCTGATCCGCCAATTGGTCATGAAGTGTCTCCCGGATGGTTCGTCGCTGAGCCAGTTTGAGTCTGTCTGCTGAGCATATGCGAACCGGCCGGGCAGGGGGTTGCGCGCGCGTTGCGTTACGCGGGCCGGTCAGCCCTTGGCCGGGTCGCGGTTCTTGGCCTTGGAGCCCCACCAGAGATGGTGGGGCCGGTGGCTTTCCTTCACATGCACCACCAGGACCGGGCAGTCGGCATGCGAGACGCAGGCTGAGCTCACCGACCCCAGATGCAGGCCCAGGAATCCGCCGTGCCCCCTGCGGCCCACCACCAGCATTCGTGCTCCTGCTCCAGCCTCCACCAGCTTCTCCGGTGCGGGGCCGCGCACCAGCTCCGTGGTGAGGCCCTCGGGGGCGTCCGGTCCGAACGCCTTGTCGACGGTTTCCGCCAGTATTTTGGCGGCGGAGGCCTCGAACGCGTCGAAGTCCGGCGGCACATAGCCGGCGTACATCTCGGGAAAATTCCAGCAGGCCACGGCGTGAACCCGTGCGTCCAGGGCGGGCGCAACCCGGGCCGCGTAGCGCAGCGCCTCTATGGAGGACTCCGAACCGTCCACGCCGACAACCACTTTGCCTTCAGCATCCATCACCGTTCTCCTTTGACATGTGGATCCTCGATAAGCCGTTTAGAGTCTCTGCGCCTGTTGCAGGTGCATCGGAACACCCGCCGCTGCGGCTTCCCGGAACCGGGCGTCAATGTGCACCACGTCCCGGCCTTCCCTCTGCAGCAGGCTGGCCGCCACGCCGGCCCGGTAGCCGGAATTGCAGTGCACCCAGATCCTGCCGGGCGGAAGTTCGTCCAGGCGTCCCAGCAGTTCGTGCAGCGGCACGTTGAGCGCATCGGCCACGTGGGATGCGTCAAACTCCTCCGTGCGCCTGACATCCAGCACCGTGTCGCCGGCGGGTTTTTCGGCGACCACGGCGGCCCACCCGGCCCGGGGGTAGGAGGCGACGGCGGCCCCCGGCGCCAGTGCGTGGGGCTCCGTGCCGACAGCGGCGTCCGGGCGGTCGATACCGATGCGGGAGAGGTCCCGGATGGCGCTCCGCAGATCCTTGCGGTCGCCCACGAGGGTCAGTTTCTCTCCCCACGGCAAGACCCAGCCGAGGTACGAACTGAAACTGGACCCGGACCCATACTCGAAGCTCACGGTTCCCATCAGGTGGCTGCTCGCGAACAGCACCCGGCGACGGAGGTCCACCACCCACTCGCCCCTCGCCAGCCGGCTGACGAGTTCAGCGCCGTCCAGGGATTCTGGCAGGCTCAGGTCCGCGGGCTCTGGGCCGGTCATGTTGATCGGGGCCATGTGGGCGTAGTAGGAGGGATAGGCCGAAAGGTTGGCCATCAGTTCGGCCACAAAATGCTCGGGGTCCGGATCGGTCAGGGCGTGGTTGGTGGCGCGTTGCTCCCGGATGGTGGACGCCGCCGCGCCCGTCGCCGGGCCGGTAGAGCAGAATGAGCCGAAACCGTGGGTCGGGAACAGGGCGGCGTCGGGACCGGCCTCGTCAGCCAGCCGGCGCACCGAGGCGTACTGGTCCCTGGCCAGCCCGGCCGTATCCGCGGGGCCGGCCAGGTCCGTGCGGCCCACCGAGCCGTAGAGCAGGCTGCCGCCGGAAAAGACAGCCTTGGTGCGCCCGTCCGTGACCACGTAGGACAGGTGGGTGTGCGTGTGGCCGGGCGTGGCCACGGCCCTGAGGGAGAAGCCGCCGATCTGCACGGTCTGTCCGTCGGTGATGGGCTCGCGCTCGAATGCCACGGAATCCGCGGCGTTGACCAGGTACTTTGCGCCGTGGGCGCGGGCCAGGATCAGTCCGCCGGTGAGGTAGTCGTTGTGGACGTGCGTCTCGGCGACGTGGGTGATGGCCACGCCTGCCTGCCGCGCGGCTTCCTCGATGCGGTCCGTGTCCCGCTGGGCGTCGATCACCAGCCCAACTCGGCCGTCATGGACCAGGTAGCTGCGGTCCCCCAGCTGCGGGGTTTCGATGACGACGACGTCCATTGATCCCGGTCCTTCGACGTTCCGCGGCCCGCGCGCCTTCGTGCGCCCCCGGATTCTTCAATCGTAGGCCGATTGGCGGCGGAAACGGCCCGTCGCACGGGAAACTCTGGCATTTCTGCACCACTTTGCCGGGCCGCCCGGGTGTGGAGGCCCGGAACCACGGCCCGGGCCGCCCGGGAACGGCGAATAGCGGAGCAGAAATGCCGGGAAGGTTGTTTTCAGACCTTAATGGGGACTGGATGTATCTCGTCTGCCGGGTGGCCGGTACGTTCGTGTATGCGCCTCACCGCGTCCGCCGACGGGGCCTCGGACAGGCAGTAGACGACGCCTGATTCGGGGTCACCCCAAGCCGTCTTAAACACGACGCCTTCCTCGCTTTGAATCGCCAGGTCCGCATCGTGTGCAGCTTGAAGGTCCTCCTTGGTCAGTCCAGTCATGTTGCGATGGACATCCATGAATTCCGGCATGATGACACTTCCTTATTAGGGCTTGATGATGGTGCAGGGTGCGGCCAAGCTACGCCCGCGCCAGCCCGGGGGTCAAGAAGCAAAACGCCGACGGCGGCGCCCGGCTAAGTTGCCAGGGAACCCGGGTGCCCCAGGGGTGGTGCAGGAACCCTGGGATTAAGCACGAACGGACACTTGGGCCACTTTCATCAAGGGCCTCGAGTGTCCGTTCGCGCTCAATTGTTGCGGGCTAGATGCGGTCCGTGCCGCCGGGGCCGGGGCGGTTTGCGATTACGGGGGACATTCCGGTGTAGCCGTCGCGGGTTTCGGCGATTTCGTGGATGCGTTTGCGGCAGGCGTACCAGCCGGCGACCATGAGGGCGCAGGCGACGAGGGTCACGAGCAGGGTGAGCGGGGAGTCGATGAAGACCATGACGAGGACGCCGACGAGGAAGAGCAGGGAGAGGTAGCCGGTGTAGGGGGCGCCGATCATCCGGAAGGTGGGGCGTTTGAGCCAGCCTTTGTCGGCCCAGCGTTTGAGCTGCATCTGGCACAGGACGATGGTGGCCCAGGTGACGATGATGCCGACGGAGGCGACGTTGAGGACGATTTCGAAGGCCTGGGTGGGGACGAGGTAGTTCAGCGGGACGCCGAGCAGGGAGACGCCGGCGGTGATGGCGATGCCGCCGTAGGGGACGCCGGCTTTGTTCATGCGCTGGGCGAACTTCGGGGCGGAGCCGGCGACGGACATGGAGCGCAGGATCCGGCCGGTGGAGTAGAGGCCGGCGTTGAGGGAGGACAGGGCGGCGGTGAGGACGACGAGGTTCATGATGACGTCCACGCCCTGGATGCCGATGGAGCCGAAGAAGGTCACGAAGGGGCTGACGCCCTTCTGGTAGGTGGTGTAGGGCAGCAGCAGGGCCAGGAGGATGACGGAGCCGACGTAGAACACGGCGATGCGGAAGACCACGGAGTTGATGGCCTTGGGCATGATTTTTTCGGGGTTTTCGGTTTCGCCGGCGGCGGTGCCGACCAGTTCGATGGAGGCGTAGGCGAAGAGCACGCCCTGCATCAGGATGATCATGGGCAGGATGCCGTTGGGGAAGATCCCGCCGTTGTCGGTGATGAGGCTGAGGCCGACTTCCTGGCCGTCCACGGGGGTGCCGAAGATGACGAAGTAGGTGCCTATGAGGAGGAACGCGACGAGGGCGGCGACTTTGATGATGGCGAACCAGAATTCCATTTCGCCGAAGACCTTTACGGAGACGAGGTTCAGGCCCAGGACGACGATCAGGGCGGTCAGGGCCCAGGCCCATTGCGGGACGTCGGCCATCCAGGGGACGTATTTGCCGAAGAAGTTCATGTAGAGGGCGGCGGCGGTGATGTCCACGATGGTGGTGGTGGCCCAGTTGATCCAGTAGAACCAGCCGGCGACGAAGGCGGCCTTCTCGCCGAAGAATTCCCGGGCGTAGGAGACGAACGAGCCGGATGACGGGCGGTGCAGGATGAGTTCGCCGAGGGCGCGGAGGATCAGGAAGGCGAAGAAGCCGCAGACGGCGTAGGCGATGACGAGGGAGGGGCCGGCTGCGTTGAGCCGGCCGCCGGCGCCGAGGAACAGGCCGGTGCCGATGGCGCCGCCGATCGCGATCATCTGGATCTGCCGCGGTTTCAGGCTCTTGTGGTAGCCCTTGTCTTCGGCGTGAAGGAGGGATTCGGTGGCATGCGCCTGTGCCGGGACGGTGTGGTCCGTGATGGCCGGCTGGGTCGCGGTGCCCTGCTGGGGATTGGACATGGGGGATCCTTTGGTTTCCGGGTTCGGGGGTCCTGCGGGTGTGCCTATTTGCTGAGGTTGGCGAGGCGTTCGGGGCTGAGGAGTTCCTGGAGTTGGTCGGCGGTGAGGAGGCCGTGTTCGAGGACGAGTTCGGCGACGCCGCGGCCGGTGGCGAGGGCTTCCTGGGCGATGGCGGTGGCGGTGGCGTAGCCGAGGTGGGGGTTCAGGGCGGTGACCAGGCCGATGGATTGTTCCACGGTGAGGCGGAGGTGTTCGGTGTTGGCGGTGATGCCCCGGACGCAGCGTGCCGTGAGGGTGCGGGCGGCTGCTTCGAGGTGGGAGATGCTCTTGTGGAGGCTGTGGACGATGATGGGTTCGAAGGCGTTGAGCTGGAGCTGGCCGGCTTCGGCGGCCATGGTGATGGTGACGTCGTTGCCGATGACTTCGTAGGCGACCTGGGAGACGACTTCGGGGATCACGGGGTTGATTTTGCCGGGCATGATCGAGGATCCGGACTGGACCGCGGGGAGGTTGATTTCGCCGAAGCCGGCGCGCGGGCCGGAGGAGAGCAGGCGCAGGTCGTTGCAGATCTTGGAGAGTTTCACGGCGACGCGTTTGAGGACGCCGGAGAGGTGGACGAAGGCGCCGACGTCCTGGGTGGCTTCGATCAGGTCGGGGGCGGTGACCAGCGGCAGGCCGGTGATCTCGGCCAGGTGGCGGCAGGCGGCGGCGGCGTAGCCGGGGGGTGCGTTCAGGCCGGTGCCGATGGCGGTGGCGCCGAGGTTGATTTCGTGGATCAGCAGGTCCGCTTCGGCGAGGCGGAGGCGGTCTTCGCCGATGGTGATGGCGTAGGTGCCGAATTCCTGGCCCAGGGTCATGGGCACGGCGTCCTGTAACTGGGTGCGGCCCATTTTGACCACGGTGCGGAATTCCAGGGCTTTTTCGGCGAACGCTTCTTCGAGTTCGGCCAGGGCGGAGAGCAGCTCGCGGGCGGCGAAGATGGTGCCGAGTTTGACCGCGGTGGGGTAGACGTCGTTGGTGGACTGGGAGAGGTTGACGTGGTCGTTGGGGTGCAGGCGGGTGTAGTGGCCTTTGGGGTGGCCGAGGATTTCCAGGGCCCGGTTGGCGATGACCTCGTTGGCGTTCATGTTCGAGGAGGTCCCGGCGCCGCCCTGGATGACGTCGACGACGAACTGCTCGTGCAGGTCTCCGTTCAGGACGTCGGTGCAGGCGGCTTCGATGGCGGCGGCACGTTCGGGGTCCAGGAGCCCGAGTTCGAGGTTGGTGCGGGCGGCGGCGAGTTTCACCGCGGCGAGGCCGCGGACCAGGTGCATGTTGGTGGACAGCGGCTGGCCGGTGATGGGGAAGTTCTCCACGGCGCGCAGGGTGTGCACGCCCCAGTACGCGGCGGCGGGAACGTCCCGGTCACCGAGGAGGTCATGCTCGGACCGGACGTCCGGGAGGGTCTGGGTTTCGGTCATGGGCGGTCCTTATTTGGCATCGTTGGCAGGGACAAAGTCGTTGGCAGGTACAAGGGAGGGGAAATCTGCGGCCTGCAGCAGGCCCACGGGCTTGCCGCCGCCGAGGACAGCGCCGGTGGCGATGCCCGCGAGCGGGGTGGTATCGACGCCGAGCGCTTCCAGTGCCCGTACGGTGACGGGCATGCGGGCACGGTCCCCGCCGTCGGAAATCTTGATCGCGATGGCGCGGCCGTCTCGCAGGCCCACCAGCTGGATGCCCTCAAAACCGTCCTTGGCGAGCAGGCCCGGCACGAGGCGCATGAGGTCGGTGACGTCGCGGCCTTCGCCCGCCACCATCTCCGGATGGCGCCGCATGGCATGCGCGACGGCGGCTTCCGGACTTTCCGGGGCGGACGCGCCGTCCGGAAGTTCCGCGGCGGCCAGGCGGCCGAAGGCGCGGCCCATTCCGGCCAGCGTCAGCGCGAACAGCGGGGTGCCGCAGCCGTCGGTGCTGGTGCCGGACGGCTCCTCGCCGGTCAGTTCCGCGACGGTCTCCGCCACGAGTTTCTGCAGCGGGTGCCCGGGGTCGAGGTAGCCCCGGACCGGCCAGCCGTTGATAACGCAGGTGGCCGCCATGGCGGCGTGCTTGCCGGAGCAGTTCTGGGCGATCCGGGTGGGGAGCCCGCCTTCGCGGAGCCATTCCTCGCGCTCGGGGACGCCGTAGGGGAGGTCCGTGCTGTTTTCCAGGGCCGAGGCCGTGAGCCCGTGGAGCTCGAGGATGCGGAGGGCGCCGTCGCGGTGCTCGGCGGAACCGGAGTGGCTCGCGGCTGTGAGGGCCAGGAGGTCGGCGGGGAGGTCGAGCCCGGCCCGGACCATTGCCACGGCCTGCAGGGGCTTGAGCGAGGATCGCGGATAGAACGCCGCCAGCGGCTCCCCGGCTGAAAGCAGGGTGCTGCCGTCGGGCGCGGTGGCGATCAGCGAGCCGTAGTGGACGCTTTCCACGAGGCCGTCGCGGGTCTGGACCGCCAGGGCGGCGTGCCGGGGCAGGGCCGGGAAGTCGGGGGCTGTGTCGTCCCGGGCGTCGGCATGGACGGGCAAGGCAGGGGAAAGCATGGAGTCCTTGGGCTGTTATCTGGCGGGGCGGTTACTGGCTGAGAATTACTGGCTGAGGATGGAGTCGAGGGCATCGCCCACTGCGCGAAGGTGCGCGCTCATGGCGGCGCTGGCCTCTGCGGCGGATCCGGCTTCGATGGCATGAAGGATGCGCTGGTGTTCGACGTCGGAGGCGTGCTGGCGGTCGGTCACCAGGTTCAGGGTTTCGGACTGGTGGGCCAGGGCGTCACGGATGTCCGCCACGACGCTTTCGAAGACCTTGTTGCCGCTGGCCCGGGCAATGGCGGCATGGAAACCGGCATCGAGCAGCACCCAGGCCTCGGGATCGGTCTCCCCGGCCATGGACGCCACCAGCGCCCGAAGAATGTCCAGGTCCTCGGCGGTCCGGCGCTCTGCGGCAAGTCCGGCGGCGGGAACTTCGATGTGCGGGCGTGCTTCGGTCAGGTCCCGGGCCGAGAACTGGCCGAGCACCAGGTCATTGGCCACGTGGTCGGCGACGACAAACGTGCCGCGGCCGGTGCGCGTCACGGTGAGGCCGAGGGCGGTGCAGGACCGGAGCGCCTCGCGGATCACCGAGCGGCTCACGCCGTACTGCTGGGCAAGGGCCGCCTCGGAGTTGAGCTTGGCGCCCACGGCCGCCCGGCCGCTTTCGATGTCGCCGCGGATGGCGTTGAAGACAGCCTCGGCGGCGCTGAGGCGGGCAAGCGGAGCGGCTCCGCCACTTTGCTGTCCGGCTGTCCGGCTGTCTGACAGGTTCACCCTTGAAATATGGCACGGGTCACAGTGGTGTGTCAACCCGGCCTGCGCCGAGAAACCCGCAGCAGGGACCTATGCCGCCGGCAACTCGAGGCAGAGCGATGTTCCGTCCGGCCCCGTGCCGGCCACGCGGACGTCCCCGCCATGGCGCAGGGCAGCGTCCTTGACCAGGGCCAGGCCGATCCCGTAGCCCTGCCGGGCGGGCTCATGGTCCGCAGGAAGGCCGCGGGCAAAACGGTCGAAGATCCGGTCCGGCGAGATGCCGGTGATGCCCGGGCCGGTGTCCCGGACGCTGATGCGCACTGTGCGTCCGGCGGTGTCGACGGATACCCCGATCCGGCCGGACTGCGGAGTATGTGAGATCGCGTTGTCGAGCAGGGCGGTCACCATGCGCCGCAGCAGATGCGCAGGCACCCGTACCCGCGCTTCGCCCGTGGCGGAGTAGTCCAGCTGGATGGCCGCGCTGCTGGTGAGGAGTCCGAAGTCGTCCGCCACGTCCGCAACAATGGCCGTGGCGTTGACCGGTTCGGCTGTTTCGCCGGCCGTGGCAACGGACATCAGCAGCAGATCCTCCACGAGTTCCGCCAGCCCGGCGCTGTCCTCGCGGAGGCGTGCGAGGGTGGGCGCGGCGGCGCTGTTCGGGCCCGCTTTGCGCTGGGCGAGCTGCAGCCGGGCATCGAGAATGGCCAGCGGCGTGCGCAGCTCGTGGCTGGCGTCCTGCACGAAGCGCCGCTGCGCCGCCAGGGCCTCACCCAGCGGTTTCACCGCACTCCGGGCGCTGATGAGTCCTGCGGCGGCAGCCAGAACTACGGCCAGGACGCCGCCGAGGATCAGGGCCAGCAGCGCATCCGCCTCGTCAATGTAGATCCGGCCGGTTCCAGCGGGGTGCTCAGCGAGCTCGGCCGGTTGCGACCGGAACAGGGCGAACAGGACCAGGGCCACAATCACCACGGCAAGGGCCGCGGCGCACACGAGTGCGATCTGGGTGCTGACCTTGCGCGCGGCGGCACGCAGGATCCGCCGGTCGGCGGCGGACGGCGTCACGACGGTTCTCCCAACTGGTAGCCGGTGCCATGCACGGTGCGGATGACGTCCCGGCCCGCCTTCCGGCGCACGTAGTGCACGTAGGTGTCGACGGCACCGGGCTGGTCGCCGTCGGTGAACACCTTCGCGAGCAGCTCAGTACGCGAGAACACCCGGTCCGGTTCGGCGGCCAAGGCCATGAGCAGCGACCCTTCCTTGGGTGACAGCGGCACGCGGTGGCCGTAGGGCGACAGCAGGAGCCGGGACCCGGCGTCGTATGTCCAGTCCCCGAGCGTCACCGTCTGCGGGGCCGGCGCATAGGTGCGCGTCAGGGCGCGGAGCCGGGCGGCGAGCTCATCGGCGTCGAACGGCTTCACGAGGTAGTCGTTGGCGCCGGCGTCGAGCCCGTCCACCCTGTCCTGAACCGTGCCCAGTGCGGTGAGGATCAGCACGGGCGTGCTGACGCCCTTGTCCCGGAGCGCCGTGACGAGCGCGGCGCCGTCCAGGAGCGGCAGTCCCCGGTCCACCACCAGCACGTCCCAGTCCTGCGATAAGCCAAGGTGCAGGCCCTGCTGCCCGTCCCGGGCGAGGGTCACGTCGAAGTCGTCACCGATGAGCTCAACGATGAGGGGACCGAGCTGCCGGTCGTCCTCCACCAGCAGCACGCGCTTCTTGGGGTTCGCGTCCATTACGTCCATTCTGCCAACACCGGCGGCTCCGCAGGCATCGGAGCAGTGTTTACTGGCTGGCGCGTCCTCAGGAGCCTGGGGCCGGGACCGGACCCAGGCGGCCCAGCAGCGGAAGCCTGGCCAGCACTGCCAGCCCGTACGCGTTCCACAATCCGGTGGTGAAGGCCGCCCCGGTCAGCGATGAGAGGAACGACGCCGCCACGTCAGTTGGGTAGTGGACGCCCAGATACAGGCGGGACAGGGCAACCGCCACGGCCACGCCAGCGCCGCCCGCCAGCGCCGGCCACTGCCAGCGCGTGCCCCGGGCGAGCAGGAAGACGGCGATAGCCAAGGCAACGGCCAGGGAGGTGTGACCGCTGGGGAAGCTGTCGGTTCCCGGTTCCGGGACCAGGGGGTCAAAGAGCGCGCTCGCGTCCGGCCGGTGGCGGCCCACCACGAACTTGAAGAGCTCGCAACTGACCCACGCTGCCGCAGCGACCAGCCCGGTGGCCACGGCATTTACCGGACTCCGGCGGACGACCAGGAGGAACAGGCACACCGCGGCAATCATCAGCACGCCGCCCACCGGGCTAAACACCGTGTTGATGAACAGGGCGATTGCCGTCAGCGGCGCGGAATGCTCGTGGCTCAGGGCCGCATCGACGGACAGGTCCGCCGCGGTGACGGCGGGCGCCGACGCAACAGTGAGGCCGGCGGCTGCGATCAGCGCGGCGGAGACCAGCGGCAGCACGATCCAGTGGCGCAGCTGCGGGAGGATGGCCATCCGTGTGCGAGCCGCCGCTTGGTCGGCGGAAAGTTCAGTGCTGCTCACGGGTACGTCTCCTGGTGTGCTGGGGCGGCAGTGCGGCCGCGCGCCGGTGCGGCGTGGCGCCTCGATCCAGTCTGCGAGGTGGATGCTAAGAACTTTCTAAGAACTTCGGAACCGGGCGTTCCAATGCCTTTCCGGCCGCGGCGCGCGGCGGTACGTTCGTGCCGAAATGCCCTTGCCTCACCCTATATGGGGGAAATAGACTGGTCCTGAGCTGATTTCGGTACGTTCGTTCCTATCTTGGAGTCCACGCATGGCCGCTAACTTCGCTGATTACCTTGCCGATGAAGTCCGGGCGCGCAGGGCCGCCTTGCGGCTGAGCCAGCAGGACGTCGCCGACATGGCCGGCGTCTCGGAGCGGTTTGTCCGTTTCGTCGAGCAGGGCAAACCAAGTGTCCAGCTGGACTCGCTGCAGGCGGTCCTGGAAACGCTCGGCCTCGAACTCCGGCTCAGCACACGGTCCCGGGAAGCGGCCCGCGCCCTGGTGAGGCAGCCGCCGTCGGACGTCAGCCGGCCGCACGTCCCGCCGTCGGAGGCGGCTTCTGAAAGCAGCGCTCCCGAAAGCAGCGGCCGGCCATGAGGCACCGTGTCGCCGATATCTACAAACGGGGCGTCCTTGCCGCGCGGCTGGAACGGCACGACGGCGGCACGAAGTTCAGTTATCTGCCCGACTACCTCCAGCACGGCGGGCCGGCGGTGGCGAGTTCCCTGCCGCTGACCGCGGAGCCGGTGCTGTCCGCGGCCGGCGCCGCCCCGCCGTATTTCACCGGGCTGCTGCCGGAGGGCCGCCGGCTGAACGCACTGCGCCGGTCCATCAAGACGAGTGCCGACGACGACCTCTCCCTGCTTATCGCCGCGGGCGGGAACCCGGTGGGGGATGTGCAGATCGTGGGCCACGGCGAGCCGCTGGATCCCGAGGAGCACGCGGTGGAGGTGGATCCGCGGAAACCGGTGGACTTCGACGAACTGCTGGGGGATTCGGGCCTGATCGATCCCGTGGCGCTGGCGGGCGTGCAGGACAAGCTGTCCGCCGGGATGATCTCCATGCCCGTGGCCAGCGCCGGCCGGCGGTTCATCCTCAAGCTCAACGCGCCGGAGTTTCCGCACGTGGTGGAGAACGAGCTCATCATGTTCCGGTATGCGGCGAAGCTGCGGATTCC
This sequence comes from Arthrobacter sp. KBS0703, assembly GCF_002008315.2. Taxonomy (NCBI): domain Bacteria; kingdom Bacillati; phylum Actinomycetota; class Actinomycetes; order Micrococcales; family Micrococcaceae; genus Arthrobacter; species Arthrobacter sp. KBS0703. Next base: position 4,145,059 of record NZ_MVDG02000001.1, read on the forward strand.
GCTGAGCCGCGTGCAGCTGATGCGGGACGTTGCCGGCCGGCCGGGGCTCCTGGTGGAGCGCTTCGACCGGGTGCCGGCGGCGGCGGGCGAGCCGGACGCCGTGCAGCGCCTCGCCGTCGAGGACGGCGCACAGGTGCTGAAGCTGTACCCCGCGGACAAGTACAACGTGGGGTTCGGGACCGTGTGCATGGCGCTGGCGGAGTACTGCGCGGCACCGCTGCCGCCCTGCGGAACCTCGCGATCCAGGTGGCCTTCGCATGGCTGAGCGGCAACGGGGACCTGCATGCCAAGAACGTGTCCATGGTGCAGCAGCTGCACGGGGAATGGTCCATCGCGCCCAGATGTGTATAAGAGACAGGGTCTACGGCGACAAGACGCTCGCCCTGACGCTCGGAGGCAAGCGGAGCGGGATCTCGCGGAGGCACTTCCTGGGCTGGGCCAGCGAGCTCGGGCTGACGGAGCGCGCGGCCACGCAGGTGGTGGAATTGGCCTTGCGGGCGGCCGGCCCGCTGCTCGCGGACCTGGAAGCGGGCGCGGCCTTCGCGTCAACTCACGACGGCGGCGCCTCACCTTTCCCGGACATGGTTACCAGGGCGTGGGTCAAGGAACTCAAACACCGGCGGAGGCTGCTGGAAGGGTAGGCGGCTAGACGGGTAGGCTGCGTCGGATCTACAGGTGCTGGATGCCTGCCCGCTGCATGGCGTCTTTGTAGATGTCGACGCTCTTGGTGAGGAGCTCCTCCTGCTTGGCTTCGGAAACAGCAAAGGCCCGCCCGCCGAGCGCGCTGGCCTTGTAGATTTTGATGCCGCTGTTCTTCAGCGAGGAGTGGTAGGTCTTCTCGAAGAGGGTGAGGAAGGTGGCGGCGTCTGTGCCGTGGGCGATGACGGCTGAGACGCGTCTGTTGATTTTCAGGAACTGGCGGAAGGGGCGCAGGCCGTCCGTTTTTTCCTGGACGTTCAGGGCTGACGGCATGTCCGGATCCCGCACCCAGGGGTACGCGTTCCAGGGCATGACGTAACGGGGGTCCAGTTCGGCGAGTTGATAGATCTGCGTGGCCCGGCGTGCGGCCTCGTCGTCGTTGAAGTGCGAGACGAAGCCGGACTCGGTGCCCTTGCCGGGGCTGACGTGGAGGCTGACGATCCTGCATTCGTCCTCGTCATGGACGGGGTCGATGTAGGGGACGGTGGATCCCGGCTTCTTTTCCATGAGTTCGTCGCAAAGCTGCGTCACCGCCGCGATGTTCGGTTCCTGTAGCAGGGCCTTTTTTTCGTCCCAGTCAATCGTCACGATCTCTCCCTCAGCAGCACGGCGTCCAGAATCAGGCGTCTTGTTCCACTGTACGCTTTTGGCGCGGTGGGTGGGCAGGTCCGGACGCTAAGGAGCGGGATCGGCGGGACTTCGGGCCAGAGGAGGACCCGGCCGTTCCACGAACGAACGGCCGGGCCTCCCGGTTTGTTATTCCGCCCAGAAGGCGTCTCCCCGGGCGGTGTCTTCGTAGAACTCCCGGCCTTCGGTGATCTTTCCGTCGCGAAGCTGGAACGTCAGGGCTCCATCCGTGTCCAGCGTCTTGCCGTTGGTCTCGGCGTGGTTGTGCTGCAGCCCGATGATGTGGTTGTCCCCTCCGATGATCTCCTGAAGTGTCACCTTGAAGCTTCCGTCAGAGCGCGTCGCCAGCTCGCCGAAATAGGCCAGGATGGCCTCGCGTCCCTGCTTGGTTCCCGATAGCACGCCGTTTCCTGCGCCGTGCCAGACTGCGTCCTCCGCGAATAATTCGCGGAGTGTGTCCACATCCCCGGCGTCGAAGGCCTCGTAGCCGCGCCGAATCAGTTCAACATTTTCCTGGGTTCCCATTTCCGGACCTCTCCGTCTCCATTGTCGGAACACTCTCGGACGGGTCAAGGCTATTCCTGGCCAGTACGCTTGTCGATGACGATTTTGCTGAGTGCTCAGTGGCCTAATCACGCAGCACTGACAAAGGTCCGGGGCCAGGCGTTACAGGACCGTTGGTCCGCGCTCTCGGCCTGCGACAGCCCCGGGAGCGGTGCCGATCTCACCCGGACCGCCAGGCATCGCGGGTGTCATCGGTATACGCGGACCCAGTCGACCTGCATCCAACTGGGCTTGGTGGGCTTTCCGGTCGGGAACCAGTCGAGTTGGAGGGTTTGGTGCATTCCGACCGGCGGCACGTGTGCCCGGTTGGTGTCCGTGAACCACAGGGCGCCGTCAATGTATCCGGTGATACTGGTCGAGGTCCACTGCACGGCGTAGTTGTGCCATTGGGTGGTGTCGATTTTCCGTTCAGCCCGGGTCTGATAGCTCTGCAGTCCGGCACACGCGTAGTGCAGGGCGAACTTGATCAGGGTGGTGTCGGTGAGGGATTCGCCGTAATCGACCTCCGCACAGTTTGGGGAGCTGTTGCCGTTGGGCCACAGGAGCAGCACCGGGTGGTATTTCGGGTCCCGCACACTGGTTCTCATCCGGGTTTCCCATCGGCCGTATTTTTGCTGGGCGAACTTTGCCGCCATCCCGCCCGTCGCGCCGTAGGCGTTCCCACTGACGGTGGCCACGCCGTTGGCCACATTCCACGCCTTCGGGCTGCGAATACCTTTGCCCGCGTGGCCGGCGCCGTCGTAAACCTTCCATTTCCGGGGATTGGGTGCCCCGGTGTAGGAAAACTCGTCACCTGCCTTCACCGGGCCCCATCCCCGGAGGACTGCGGCCTGGACGTTGTTGGGGGCCGCGGTCACGGCCAGTTCCCTGTGCAGTGCCGGCACTTGCACCTGCACGGGCGCGGACAGGGGTCCGTTGAGGCTTCCTGAGGCGAGGGTCAACACGGCTGCGGCAATGGCAGCCGCGGGCAGCGTTCGCTTCAACAGCATGAGGTCTCCTTTGACCTTTCTGACCTATATGTTCCTCCTCTGCCGGGCGGTTGTCACCAAAATGTGCCAACTGCGCCCGCACGGCCAGATGATGAGGCCGGCCGGGCCAGACAACGCGGCACGGGGCAACGGTCGGGGTGGCGATTCCGGCTACGAGAAGACCATGCCGATCCCCACGCCAGCTCCTCAACTACACTCGATTCATACCTTCCACAGAGGGGATGAAGAGATCTGCCGGATCGGCTTTGCCATATTCGGGAACCTGCTCAACGGTCCGCCCGGTTGACAGGGTCCAGTGAACGTAAGGAACCCATTGCCGATCAACAAACGAACGCTTAAGGCGGACGGATTCGCCGGGTTCCGGACGCTAGCCAGCCTCGAAATCAACAGGGTCCCGCAGGCTCCCGGCATATTCGCGGTGCTGAAGCCCGAAGGCTTTGAGCCGCGGTTCCTGGTGAAGAGCACGGCCGGAGTCTTCAAGAAGAAGGACCCCTCGTTGCGCGCGGATGCCCTGGCTGCAGAATGGATCGACGACGCGGATGTCCTGTATCTGGGGAAAGCCGGCGTCGGAAGCAAGGGTAACCGGGGACTTCGCAGGCAAATACAGGAGTTCCTGGATTTCGGGAAGGGCAAGCCGCCAGGCCATTGGGACGGCCGATTGATTTGGCAGCTCGCCGAACCTCAGTCGCTGGTCATCGCCTGGAAAGAGCTGCCCGCGGCAGACGTGAATCCAGCGGAGGCTAAGTGCCACGCTGATTTCAGCGAGCTGTACGGCAGCCTGCCGTTCGCCAACCTCGTCCAGGCCCGGGTCAAAGGGACCTAAACGCCAGGGCCACGGTACGTGAACCGGCCTGCCACCAGCGTTGCGGCAACCGGCATTTCTGCGAACACCGAATCCGGCACCGCCAGCGGATCGCCGTCGAGCACCGCGATGTCCGCCGCTTCCCGGACACTTATGCGCCCGCGTCCCCGGGTCGAGGCCACGAGTGCCTCCTGGCGCGTGATGGCCTGCTCCGGGTGCCACGGCCCGCGCCCGTCCTGCCGGGACCGGGTGGCCGCGGCCGACATTGCCAGCCACGGATCCAGCGGTGCCACCGGCGCATCGGACCCGAGCGCAAGGGATGCCCCGGCGTCCAGCAGCGAACGCAGCGGGAAGGCGCGGCCGGTGCGGCCGTCCCAGTTGGCGTCCGCGGCGTCGCGGTCGTCGAGGGCGTGGGCCGGCTGGACGCTGGCCGTCAGGCCCAGTTCGCCAAACCGGGCGAAGTCCTCGCGGCGCACAAACTGGGCGTGCTCGACGCGTCCGGGGACGCCGGCTGCGGCGAAGGCGTCCAGGGCCACCTGGTTGGCGGCGTCGCCGATCGCGTGAACCGCCGGAACGAATCGGGCCTCCCGGGCCCGCACCAGCAGCGCCAGCAGTTCCGCTTCGCTGACCGTCAGGACGCCCCGGCCACCGTGCGGATACGGATCCACGCAGTATGCGGTGCGGGTGTTCAGGGACCCGTCGATCAGGACCTTCAGGGGGCCAACGCTCAGCAGCCCCGCACCGCCGTCGAGCAGTTGACCGGTCCGCATTCCAGCAGCTGCCGCACGCTCCAGGTCTTCCGGATACACGCCTGCGTCCACGCGGAACGAGTCGAAGCCCCCGGCGATCCGGCGCAGCCAGACGTCCCGGTTCCAGGTCATTTCGAAGTCGACCACACCCACGATTCCGCGGGTGGCGGCCGCGCCGGAGGCAGTGCGGACCCAGCCGTCCACCACGTCATCGGGGAGGCGGCCCAGCTCGCGGGTCACTGCAAATGCGGCGTCCTCACGGAGCAGACCCCCGGCATCGGGCCGCACGCCGTATCGCTTGGCCGCTGCCGAGTTCAGCCACACGCAGTGAAGGTCGTGGCTGATCAGGGCCGTCGGCACTCCCTGCGTCGCGCCGTCGAGGAGTTCCAGGCCCGGGACGTCATCCCACACGGCATCCCGGAAGCCGACGCCCACAACTGTCGGGGACGGGCCTGCCAGGGACGGTCCGGCAGCGGAAATGCGGTAACGCACGAGGTCTGCGGCGGCCCGCGCCGACTCCGCCAGGGAAAGGTCAATCCGGTTGGCCGCAAGAGCCCATTGCGTCATGTGTACATGCTCATCCCAGAGTCCAGGGATGGCGTACCGGCCGTCGAAGTCCACAACACGGACACCCCGTGGCCGCTCATCCGCGGCGGCGATCCGGGACACGAGCCCGCCGCGGACGTGAACGTCGGAGCAGGCTGCGTCGCCGGGCTGCCTGACGGAAGCCAGCACAATGTCAGGCAAGGCGCGGTCCGCTGCACTGGAAAGCATACGAACAGGCTATGGGTGGATCGCGTCTTCGCCAATTCACGCTGATGCCCCCTCCGGGGTGCGCTCTCCGCCGTCCAGAACGGTGATTGTGCCCTCTTCCCAGCACAGATAAGAAGGTGCATTCTGGACGTGACACGGTTCTGACAATGAAGTCGGGGGAGGCGTCGGCATGGGCTTTTACATTGAGGCCGCCGGAATGCCTGAGCCATTGCCGCAGGCCCCCGGGCGGACGTGAGCGCGCGATGGACCGCACTGCAACCCACCACCGGCTCAAGGTCCTTGTGCACATCGATTCCAACATGGAACGCGCCCGCATTGAGGTGCGCGGAACCGTCACAGCAGCCAACATCCGGGCGCTGTACATCGTCGCCCGGCGGGCCAGGACGCTCCTGCCTGGCCGGGAAATCGTCCTCGACTTGACCAAGGCCCGTGCCGTGGAGGAAGCGATCACTGCGCTCCATGACCCTGCCCAGCTCACCGAGCTCAGCGGCGAGGGAACGTCAGCGCATCCTTGCCGGCTCAGCATTCTGGATCCCCGGCCGCCGGCCGCCCCGGCGCACGGCGCGCATACGCACGGAATCCATTCCCGCGGCAGCCAAACCCACGCCACCCAGATCCACGGAACGCAGCCCGCCGGCGGCGAATCCCGCGTTGCCCGGCCCCGCGCCCGACCCAAGGAGAACGCATGAAACCCGGCCGCATTGTGATGCTCGTCCTTGGCACGCTCTCCGCCCTCCTGGGGCTGGGGCTGCTGGCCGGCGCATTTGGCGTGGGCTGGCTGAACTTCCAGCAGCGCGACGAAGGGTACTTCACCACGCAATCGCACCGGTTCGAAGTCAGCTCCTACGCCATCACGTCCGCCGGGCTGGACATCATGGCCGGCGGAAGGCTGCCGGACGTTATTCCCACCGACAGCGCAGGCAGTGTCCTGCTCCGCGGCGCCACAGCCACCCCGGGCAAGGGAATTTTCATTGGCGTCGCCCCGCAGGACGACGCGGCCCGGTACCTCGACGGCGTGAAGCGGTCAGAAATCAGGGAGCTCGAACTCCGGCCCTTCAGGGTTCAGTACAACGAAGTCCCCGGCACCAAGACGCCCGCTGCCCCCGGCGCCCAGGGTTTCTGGACCGCTTCCGCCGAGGGCACCGGCACCCAGGAACTCAGGTGGGACGCCCGGCCCGGCAGCTGGACGTTCGTGGTGATGAACGCCGACTCCAGCACGCCTGTTGCCGCGGACCTCCAGGCCGGAGTCCGCTCCGAGCTGCTCTGGCCTCTCTTCCTGTGGCTGCTGATCTCAGGCATCGTGCTCGTGGCCATCGGTGTGCCGCTGATCGTTGTGGGCGCCGCCGGACTCGGCCGGCACGGGCCGCCGCCGCACTATCCTGCAGCTGTCTCTTATACACATCTAGATGTGTATAAGAGACAGGCGCCGCTCGCCAACGCCGCCGCGCCCGGCGGTGCGGGAGTCCCAGGCGTCCCCGGCAGCGCAGGTGCGCCGGGCGGAGGAACGCCGGGTGCGGGAGTCCCAGGCGCTGTCTCTTATACACATCTCGGTCGCGGGTGCAGGCGGACTGCCTCCCGGCACCGCGCCGCCTGCCGCCGTCGGGATCTTTGCAAACGTGCCATACCCCGCGCGCCTCAGCGGGCATCTCGATCCCGCGCTGTCCCGCTGGATGTGGCTGGTCAAGTGGTTCCTGGCCATCCCGCACCTCATCGTCCTGTTCTTCCTCTGGTTCGCCCTGATTGTCACCACCATCGTGGCCTGGTTCGCGATCCTGTTCACTGCCCGCTATCCGCGCTCGCTGTTCAACTTCAATGTCGGCGTGCTGCGCTGGAGCTGGCGGGTGTCCTTCTATGCGTTTTCGGCGATCGGAACCGACCGCTACCCGCCCTTCACCCTGGCCCGCACGGACTACCCTGCGGACTTCGACGTCGACTACCCGGACCACCTCTCCCGCGGCCTGGTGCTGGTCAAATCCTGGCTGCTGGCTATCCCGCACCTGCTGATTGTGGCGGTGCTCGCCGGCAACTCGCGGGTGTGGGTGGCGTCCGACGACGACTTTGCCGGCGGCGCCGCGCGCTACTCGTCGGCGGGCAACTCGATCGCACTGATCTCGCTCCTGGCCTTCATTGCCGGCGTCATCCTGCTGTTCACGGGCAGATACCTGTGGAGCCTGTTTGACCTGCTGCTCGGCCTGAACCGCTGGGTCTACCGCGTCGTCGCCTACGTGGCGCTCATGCGCGACGAGTATCCGCCGTTCCGCCTCGACATGGGCCCGGTCGATCCCGGAGAAGCCCACCCCGGAACTCCTCCGAAAGGCCCGTCATGAAACTCACTGTCCACACGTTCCTGACCCTCGACGGCGTCATGCAGGGGCCGGGCGGCAGGGAAGAGGATCCGTCCGGCGGCTTCGAATTCGGCGGCTGGCTCGTCCCGCATTACGACGACGACATGGGCAAGATTGTGGACGGCTGGTTCGCCGAGGCCGACGCCCTCCTCCTGGGCCGCACCACGTACCAGCTGTTCCAGCCCTACTGGGAGCAGGTCACGGACCCCGACAACGCCGTGGCTGCCGCGCTCAACGGCCTGCCGAAGTATGTCGTCTCCAACACCCTCACGGACCCCACGTGGACCAACACCACAGTCCTCTCCGGCAATTTCCTGGAGGCCATTGACGACCTCAAGTCCGGCCCCGGCCGGGAACTCCAGGTCCACGGCAGCCACCGGCTGGCCCGCGCACTGCACGACGCCGGCCTGGTGGACGAGTACCGGCTGCTCGTCTTTCCGGTGGTGCTTGGCCAGGGCAAGCGGCTCTTTGAAACCGGGGCTGCGCCGTCCGCGTTCACCCTGGCCGGAAGCAAGACGACGTCGGCCGGCGCCGCATACCTGACCCTCCTGCCCACGGCGTTCGGCGCCGGCGAGCTGGAAGTGGGCGAGTTCGAGGTGCGGGACGGGCAGGAGCGCGTCCGGGACTGAGCCGCCGCACCGCGAGGGTGGTCAACCCGACGGTGGTCAACCCGGAGGCGTGGGACGACGCCTAGCCGGAACCCTTGAGGCGTTCCATTTCCCGGCGGTCCTTCTTGGTGGGCCGCCCGGTCCCGCGGTCGCGCTGCGGCAGGCCTGTCTCTTATACACATCTAGATTCTCTTATACACATCTAGATGTGTATAAGAGACAGGGGCGCGGGGGAGTGTGGTCGGTGAAGCAGTGGGATGCGGCCTCCGCACCCACGCGCTTGGCAATCAGCCGGCGCACCTCGAGGATGCGTTCGTAGCCCGGCTGGCGGACCCGGACGGTGTCACCGGGAACCAGCGACTGAGAGGCCTTGGCCGGGTTTCCGTTGAGGCGGACGTGCCCTGCCCGGCACGCGGCGGTGGCCGCGGAGCGCGTCTTGTAGGCGCGGATGGCCCAGAGCCAGGCGTCGACGCGGACCGTGGCGGGGGCGGAAGGAAGGCTGCTCATGATTGCAGCCGAGTATAGCTGGCCGCCCTTGCCACGTTCGCCGGGCAAGAACATAGTGGAGTGAACTGGCAGAAGTTCACCTCGGGGAGGCCGGCATGCTCGACGACGGGAACCAGCAACGCGGCATCCTGGACGGAAAGACCGCCGTGATCTACGGCGCGGGAGGGCCCGTGGGCACGGCTGTTGCCGAGGCATTCGCCGGCGAAGGTGCCCGCGTTTTCCTGGCGGGGCGGACGCAGTCCAGGCTGGACCGGGTGGCCCGGAACATCCGTGAGGCAGGCGGCGCGGCAGAGACCGCCGTCGTCGACGCCCTGGACGAAGCCCAGGTGGAAGAGTTCGTCGGCCAGGTGGCCAAGAAGACCGGACGGATCGACGTCTCGTTCAACCTCATTTCCCTCGGCGATGTCCAGCAGCCGCTCATGGAGATCCCCGCGGCGGACTTCCTCAAGCCCATCGCCAACGCCGCGCGCACGCACTTCCTCACCACCCGGGCCGCGGCGCGGCACATGATCCGGCAGCGCTCGGGGGTGGTGCTGACGTTCGGCGGTTCCGGGCCGCAGACCCTCGCGGGGCTGGGCGGATTCAAGGTGGCGCTGGACGCCATGGAAGGACTGCGCCGGCAATGGGCCTTGGAGCTCGGAAAGCACGGCATCCGCGTCGTCACGATCGTCACGGGCGGGATCACCGAGACCATTCCCTGGCAGATGGAAGGCCGCGAGGAGATCGTGGGCGAGATCATCAGGACGGCCCACCTCAACCGGACGGCCACCCTGGAGGACGTGGGCAACGTGGCCGCCTTCGCCGCCTCGGACAAGGCGGGGTCCATGACGGACGCCACCTTCAATATCTCCGGCGGCGCGATCGTTGACTACTGACGCGACCGCTAAGCCGGCTTACGCCACCAGGACGGCGGCCGCACTGTCCATGTGCTCGCGAATGGTCTTGCCGGCCAGGGAGGCGTCGCCGGTCTCGATGGCCGCCACGATGTCGTGGTGCCGTTCGACGCTCATGTTCCTGACGCCCTTCTCCAGGCCGGCAAACATGATGGACATCCGGATGGATCCCTCCAGCGATTCCCAGGAGTGAAGCAGTGTCTCGTTGCCGGTAAGCCGGCACATGGTGCGGTGGAACTCGAGGTCGGACTCGATCCGCTCCTCGAGGCTGCCTTCGGTTGCGGCCGCCATGGCGTCGATTGCCGCGCGCAGCGACGTGATCACATTTTGGCGGTCCGGGAGTTCGCACAGGGCCCGGGCTGCGAGGGACTCCAGCGCGGCCCGCACGGAGTAGATATCGCGGATTTCCTTGGCATCCAGGTGGCGAACGGAGAGGCGGCCGCGCGGGCCCGCGGACAGCAGGCCTTCCTGCTCGAGCTGCCGCAGGGCCTCCCGGAGCGTTCCACGGCTGATCTGGAGCATGTCGGACAGCTCGGTTTCCACCAGGTGCCGGCCGGGCTCAAGCTCGCCGCTGGTGATGGCGGTGCGCAGCGCGGAAAGCGCCTGCTCGCGAAGGCTCTTCTTTTCCAGTCCCAGCAGGGGTGCTGTTGCTCCGGCCATCGTTCGTCCTCAAGGTCAGTGACTCTATGTCAGTGGTCAACTGTTTACAGCTGGTCTGTTAACTGTTGATGTTACGTCAGAAGCGCGGAACCGGCGCGTACCGGCCCCGCGCTTCCGCCCGGAGATTCCGCTCAGCCAAGCTCCGCAAGAACCTTGGCCACGATCCGCTGCACGGACAGGCCGTAGCGTTCGTGCAGGGTGGGCAGCGCGCCCGCGTCGAGGAAAGCGTCTGGCAGCGCCACCGGCACCACCCGCTTGCCCAGGCCGGCGGTGACGACGGCGGAGGCAACCGTTTCGAACAGGCCGCCCACCACGCTGTGGTTCTCCAGCGTCACGGCGAGACGGTCGGTGTTCAGCTCCGCCAGCACCGTTTCGGCGTCGAACGGCTTGATGGTGGGGGCATGCACGACGGCGACGTCCACGTTGTGCGCCGCCAGCGCCTTGGCGGCCTGCAGTGCCCGCATGGTCATGAGCCCGCTGGAGACAAACACGACGTCGTTCCCGCCGCGCAGCACCTTGGCCTTGCCGAGCTCGAACGTGTAGCCGTACTCGTCCAGCACCGTGGGGACGTTGCCGCGGAGCAGCCGCAGGTACGTGGGCCCGTCGCTGGCTGCCAGCTGCGGCACGGCCTGTTCGATGTCGATCGAGTCGCAGGGATCCACGATGGTCAGATTGGGCATGCCGCGGAAGATCGCCATGTCTTCGGTGGCCTGGTGGCTTGGCCCGTAGCCGGTGGTCAGGCCAGGAAGTCCGCCCACGATGTTCACGTTCAGGTTCGGCTCGGCGCTGTCCAGGCACAGGAAGTCATAGGCACGCCGGGCGGCGAACACGGAGTAGGTGGACGCGAACGGCACCAGGCCGGTCTCCGCCAAACCCGCCGCGGCGCCGAACAGGAGCTGCTCGGCCATGCCCATCTGGAAGAACCGCTCCGGGAAGGCCTGGGCGAAGATGTGCATGTCCGTGTATTTGCCGAGGTCGGCAGTGAGGCCAACGATTTTGTCGTTCTCCTGCGCGGCCTTGACCAGGGCGTGCCCGAACGGGGCGGACGCGGTCTTCTGGCCCGGATCGGCGAAGGACGCGATCATGGCCGAGGTCTTCAGCTTCGGTGCGGTGCCCGTCAAGGCGGTGGAGGTGCTCATCGGACTGCCTTCCCTTCGTATCCTGCGGTCAGCTGCTCGCGGCAAAGCTGCCATTCGTGTTCCTCGATGCGCATGAAGTGCGCCTTCTCGCGGTCCTCGAGCAGCGGCACGCCGCGGCCCACTTTCGTGTCGCACAGGATGACGGAGGGACGCCCGACGGCGGCCGCCTGGGCTGCTGCGTTGTCGAACGCCGCCAGCAGCGCGCCGACGTCGTTCCCGTCCACCCGCTGGGTGTACCAGCCGAAGGCTTCCCACTTTTCCGTGACGGGTTCGGTGCGGAGCACGGTGTCCGTCTTGCCGTCCGCCTGCAGGGCGTTGATGTCCACCATCGCGGTGAGGTTGCCCAGCTGGTGGTGGTGCGCACCCATGGCGGCCTCCCAGGTGGAGCCCTCGTCCAGTTCGCCGTCGGAGAGGAAGTTGTAGACCCTCGCCGCGGAGCCCTGGTGGCGCAGGCCCAGTGCCATGCCGACGGCGATGGTGAGGCCGTGGCCCAGCGATCCGCCGGAGATTTCCATGCCCGGGGTGTAGGTGGACATCCCTGACATCGGGAGCCGGGAATCGTCGGAACCGTAGGTTTCCAGTTCCTCGACCGGAAAGATGCCGGCCTCGGCCAGCGCGGCGTAGTGGCCGATTGCGTAGTGCCCGGTAGAGAGCAGGAAGCGGTCACGCCCTTCCCAGCCGGGGTTGTCCGCCTGGAAGCGGAGCTGGTCCGCGTACACGGCGGCCAGCATGTCCGCCGCCCCGAGGGCCTGGCCGACGTAGCCCTGGCCCTGGACCTCGCCCATGGTGAGGGCGTGATGACGGATCCGGTAAGCGGCAGCGCTGATGCGGTGCAAGCGGTCCGTGGCAGTTTCTTTCAGCGTGCGTGTTTCCTGATCAATAGTCATTAGACCGTCACCGACTCGGGGGTGTTCTTCGTGGCCTCGTCCGCCAACTGGCGCTCGCGCTTGCCCCAGGTTTCGCGGGTGGCGACTGCGGCCCAGAGGCCAATGGCTGCGTACAGGCCAAAGAGCAGTGCCGGGCCCATCCAGCCGAAGCTGACGAACAGCAGCGTGGTGATGAAGGGGGTGAAGCCGGAGACCATGGCCGAGATCTGGTAGGACAGGGATGCGCCGGAGGCGCGGGTCTTCGCCTGGAAGAGTTCCGGGAACCAGGCGCCCTGGGAGCCGGCGAGCGAGTTCTGGCAGACCGCGTAGGAGATCACGAGGGTGGCGATGATGAAGATGGCCATGCCGGTGTTGACCAGCAGGAACATGGGGATCGCGAACAGCAGGGCGAAGGCGCAGGACCAGATGTAGAGCGGCCGGCGGCCGATCCTGTCCGTCAGGCGCGCCCAGGCCTGGGTGGCGAAGATGCCGATTGCGGAGGCGATGCACAGCGCCACGAGCGTCTGGGTCTTGTCGGCCAGGTGCTGGCTGTTCAGGTAGGAAATCATGTAGGTGATGGACACGGCGTAGCCGGCGGTCTCTGCGATGCGGAGGCCGATGCCCTTGACGATGTTGCGCCAGTCCGTCTTGATGACCTCGACGATGGGGGACTTCACGATGTCCCCGCTGTCCTTGACCTCATCAAAGACGGGGGATTCGGGCACCTTGGAGCGGATGATCAGGCCGACGACCACCAGCACGATGCTGGCAAGGAAGGGAATGCGCCACGCGAGTTCGCCGCCGAGCTGGACGCTGACGAGGAAGACCAGGTTGGCCAGGAGGAGACCCACGGGGAAGCCGGCCTGGACGATGCCGGTGTACTTGCCCTTGGCCTTCCAGGGTGCGTGCTCGTAGCTCATCAGGATGGCGCCGCCCCATTCAGCGCCGAAGGCCAGGCCCTGGACGATGCGGACGAACACGAGCAGGGCGGGAGCCAGCAGGCCCACCTGGCTGTAGGTGGGGAGCAGGCCGATCAGGAACGTGGCAACGCCCATAAGGATCAGCGACGCCACCAGGACGGGCTTGCGGCCAAGCTTGTCGCCCAAGTGGCCGCCGATGATGCCGCCGATGGGGCGGGCCGCAAAGCCGACGCCGAGGGTGGCGAAGGCGGCCAGCGTGCCGGTCACCGGATCTCCGGTCGGGAAGAAGGCCGTTCCGAAGTAGAGTGCAGCCGCGGTGCCGAATCCGATGAAGTCGTAGGTCTCGATCACTGCGCCGACGCCGGAGCCGATGGCGACCCGCCTGGCGTCCTTGGTGCCGTGGACCGGGCCCCTCATGCTGAGAGCTTCTTTGCTCATTGTGAATCCCTTTCGAAGAGCGCCCTGCGCTTCCGCACCGGCACTGTCGACTGTTAACAAATGATATGCCAGTGTGACCTGCATCATGCCTCTATGTCAACAGTCAACTTCAAAGGTTGACTGTTGACAGTCAACGTCTGTACTGTGGTTTTCATCACTACCGCCCCCGGGCATAACCAGAGGATCAACGACGATGTTCAACTCCCGACTCGGCTGCTCGTCCATCAGCTTCCGCCACCAGGATCTGGGCACCGCACTGCGGACCATCGGAGGCCTGGGCTTCGAAGAAATCGACCTGGGCGCCCTGCCGGGCGTCTGCGACCACGTCCCCTATGACCTGGATGCGGATGCCGTCACGGCCGTCACTGCGAAGGTTGCCGCCTCGGGGCTGCGGGTCCGCTCTGTCAACGGGGACATCGGGGACCTCAACGCACAGCTCGACGCCGGCCAGCAGGCGGCCCGCGACCGGCACCTTGATGCGCTGCTCACCCTCACGGCGAACACGGGCGCGAAGGCGCTGGTCCTTCCGTGCGGCGCCCTGGGCCACGAACCGGTCCGGAGCCCCGAGGAGGACCTCGACGAAATAGCAGCCCAACTGACCCGGGCCGGCCAGCGGGCGGCGGAGTTCGGCGTCGAACTCTGGACCGAGTCACTGCACTTCCTGCGCTTCTGCTGGAACCTGGAGCGCGCGGAGCTGCTGGCCCGCCGGCTGGCAGGTTCCGGCGTCGGGATTGTGATGGACTTCAGCCACATCGTCGCCGCCGGTGAAGACCCGCTGGAGTACATCGAACGCCAGCAGGGCCGGATTGCCCACGTGCACCTGCGCGACGCCGTGCCCGGCAACATCAACCTGAGCATCGGAAACGGCCACGCCGACTTCGCCGCCGGACTCCGGTCCCTGGCAGGGCACGGCTACGCCGGCCACTTCTCGCTCGAGCTGGAGACCCGGGACATCACCCACGACGAACGCCCGGCAGCCGCGGCCAAGGCAGCCAGTTTCATCACCGACCTGATCTGAACCGACCCACCCGAATCAACTCACCTGAACCACCACCAAGCAACCCAAGGAGCATCATGACCACCATCCAGCGCACCGCCGTCCTCACCGGAGCCACCTCGGACCGCGGCATCGGGATCACCACCGCACGCCGCTACGCCAGCCAAGGCTGGGGCATCGTGATCCTGGACCTCGACGGCGAGAAGTCCGCGAAGGTCGCAGCGGAAATCGGCAACGAATTCAATGTCCCGGCTTTCGGCTACGAGATCGACGTTGCCAACGAGGACTCCGTCAACGCCGCCTACAAGGCAGTGGCGGCCGAGGTCAGTTCCGGCACGCTTCCGGCCGTCGGCGCTTTGGCCAACATCGCCGGCATCACCTCTCCCGTGCCGTTCCTGGAAACCACCCTGGATCTCTGGAACCAGGTCATGGCAGTCAACTCCACCGGCACGTACCTGGTGACCAAGGCGTTCCTGCCGGACATGATCGCCAGCGGCTGGGGCCGGATCGTCAACATGTCCTCTGTTTCCGCCCAGCGCGGCGGCGGCGTCTTCGGCAAGGTCCCCTACTCGGCCGCCAAGGCAGCCATCCTGGGCTTCACCAAGGCCCTGGCCCGCGAAATCGGCGCCACGGGAGTGACCGTCAACGCCATCACGCCGGGAGCCGTGGACACCAACATCCGGGTGGGCAGCACCGATGAGCAGGAAGCCGCCATCAACGCCGGCATCCCGCTGGGCCGCAACGCCACCACGGAAGAGATCGCGGCCGTCATCACCTTCCTGTCCTCGGAGGAGTCGGCCTACCTCACCGGCACCACCATCGACATCAACGGCGGCAGCCACATCCACTAACAGCCCCTGCCCACCCAGCTGAAAGAACCGCCATGACCAGAATCTTCAACGACCCCGCCGACTTCGCCGATGAAGCGCTCGCTGGCTTCTGCGACCTCCACTCCGGACTGGTGCGCCAGGTCCCGGACCTGTCTCTTATACACATCTAGATGTGTATAAGAGACAGGCCGGTCCGGCCGAAGGTCGCCGGCCTCATCGGCAACCGGCGCGGGACCGCGCCCGTGCAGTCGGGTGCGGCGCACGCGGCACGGCGGCTGGCCGAGAAGAACCTGGGGACCGCCGATCCCGGCGCGACGTCGCTGGCCATGATCTTCACGGTGATGGGCCCGCATTTCACCGCCGTGCACGCGCCTGGGACGGCCGTGTCCTGACGTGCCCGAAGTCCTGGCGGGCAACTGGGGCACCTGAGATGCCGGGCTACTCCACCGTGACCCGCACGCGCTGCACCACGTTGTTCCCCATGCCCTGGTAGTTCCACTGCTGCTCCAGCGGCTGGACTGCGCCGGTGGCATCGCCGCCCGGCAGGCAATCTCGTGATGGCCCGGATCCGCCACCCAAGGCAGGCTCCAGCCGCGCCACGCGAAGGCGCCGGCGGCCTTGTCCAGCTGGGCATGGACCCACTTGCCGTCGATGCCGACCTCCACGCCGGTCACGGCGCCTCGCCGGACCAGGCCCGGCCGCGCAGCATGACCGGGCCGCGGGGGAGGATGCGGCGCCGCGTGAAGAAGTCCGGAATTCCCGGGGGAACCATCAGCGACCGTACCCTGATCCGCGAAACCGGCGTGCCGGCGTCGTTCGCGTTGTGCTGGTAGCGGTACGCGACCGCCTGCTGGAAGCCGTGGAACGGGGCCGTCACCACCTGGATCGACTGCAGCCATTTGACGCTCGCCATGCCGTACCAGCCGGGAACCACCAGCCGCAGCGGGTAGCCGTGCTGGGCCGGCAGCTCGCTGCCGTTCATCTTGTAGGCAAGCACGACGTCGGGCCGCAGCGCTTCCGCGATGGGCAGGCTCCGCGCGTAGTGGTGGCGGACGCCGCCCTGGACCCCTTCATCCGCCCCGGTGAACACCACCTCTACGGCTTCAGGCTCCACGCGGGCCTGCGCGAGCAGGTAGGCCAGCGGGACGCCTGTCCAGACTGCCGTGCCCACGCCCTCGAGGACCCATGGCTGGCTGAGCGGCCGCGGCTTGAGCAGTGAGCGGCCGTTGCCGGCGCATTCAAGCGTCACCGGAACGCTGATGGCCGGGTCCTTCTTGAGCGCGGCCAGGCTCAGTTCCATCGCCATCTCCACGGCGCCGCCGATCCGCAGGTGCCAGGAGCCGTCCTCTATCTGCGGGATGTCGAAGTGCGTCAGCACATAGTGCATGCCCGGCGGCGTCACGTCCTGGCGGAGGGCCTCCAGCGGCATCGAATGGTTCCGCGCGGCGAGCTGCAGTTCGTCCTGGGTGAGCGGCCCGTACGTGGGTTCCCCTGGATGCGGCCTGGGCCGGGCTGACTGACGGCGACGGTAGATCAGCTTTGTCATGGCGTTGCGATTCTGCTCGGTGCTGCTGACGGCGTGCTCCCTTTTAGGTTTACGCCGCACCCTCAGGGCCGTCAACAGTCCCGTCCGGCTGTGCTGCCGGCTACAGCTGCGGCAGCTTCACAAACTCCTCGAGCCCGATCGGGTCCTGCCCGGTGAGCCCGTTTACGTCCGACGTCGGCCCGGCCAGTTCACCGGCGGCAATCGCCGTGTAGGTGCTCACCCAGGCGTTCACCAGCCACGCCGGGGCCCCGTACGAGGCCCGGGAGGAGTAGGCCTCCTCCAAGGTTTCGTCGTGGTACGTGACGGCCCGGCCGGTGGCCCGGGTGAGCACCTCCGCCGCCCGCGCCAGCGAGAGATCCTCCGGGCCTGTGAGGTTGTAGGTGAACCCGGCATGCACGGCCGGATCCCGGAGTACCGCCACGGCGCTGCGGGCGATGTCCTCCCGTGTCACGGCTGCCATGACGCCGTCCCGGGCCGGACCGCGGATCACGCCGTCCTCCCCGGTCAGCTTCGGCAGGAAGTCCAGGTAGAAGTTGTTCCGCAGGAACGTAAAAGACATCCCGGACGCGCGGATCCGCGCCTCGGTGGCGTAATGGTCGCGGCCCAGGGTGAACGTGCAGTCCGGGGCGGCGCCGAAGAACGACGTATAGACAATGTGCTGCACGCCCGCCTCGGCCGCGGCATCCACGAACGCGTGGTGGTGCTGCAGCCGGTCTTCCGCCTCGGCCGCCGAGACCATGAACAGGGTCTTCACGCCCTCCAGCGCGGGGCGCGAAAGCACCGGGTCCGCGTAGCTGACCAGGACGGTCGGTGCGTTATCCAGCTCTGGTGCGCGTCCGGCGTCGCGCACCAGCAGGCGCTGGGAGAACCCGGCGTCGGCGAGCTGGCGGGCCACCATTCCGCCGAGGACCCCCGTGGAGCCGGTGACGGCGAGATCGGGAAGGTCTGTCATGGCCGGTCCTAGCCTTCGCGCGTTGCGGGGGATTTTGTCTGGGCCGGATCGCGCTCGGCGAGGGAGCCGATGGCGTCGTCGATCTTCTTCAGGACCTCCGGTTCCAGCTTGACGCCTGCGGCCGCCGTGCTGTCCGCGATCTGCTCGGGCCGGGACGCGCCGATGATGGCCGAGGCCACGTTCGGGTTCTGCAGGACCCAGGCGACGGCCAGCTGCGGCATGCTCAGTCCGGCCTCCTCGGCGATGGGCTTCAGCTGCTGCACGCCGGCGAGGACGTCATCGCGCATCCAGCGCTGGATCATCTTGGCGCCGCCCTTGTCGTCCGTGGCGCGGCTCCGCTCGGGCAGCGGCTGGCCGGGCAGGTATTTGCCGCTCAGCACGCCCTGCGCCATGGGGGACCAGACGATCTGGGAGATGCCCAGCTCTTCGGACGCGGGAACGACCTCCGCCTCGATGACCCGCCACAGCATGGAGTACTGGGGCTGGTTGGAGATCAGCTGGAAGCCCAGTTCCTTCGCCAGCGCGTGGCCGTCCCGGAGCTGCTCGGCGGTCCACTCGCTGACGCCGATGTACAGCGCCTTGCCCTGCCGCACGATGTCCGCGAACGCCTGCATCGTCTCTTCGAGCGGCGTCTCGAAGTCGTAGCGGTGCGCCTGGTACAGGTCGACGTAATCGGTCTGCAGCCTGGTCAGGGAGCCGTCGATCGATTCCATGATGTGCTTGCGCGACAGTCCCAGGTCGTTCTTGCCCTTGGGGCCGGTGGGCCCGAACACCTTGGTGAAAATCTCCACGGACTGGCGGCGTTCGCCCTTCAGCGCTTCGCCGAGGACCGTCTCGGCCGCGGTGTTGGCGTAGACGTCAGCCGTGTCAAAGGTGCTGATGCCGGCGTCGAGCGCCGCCCGCACGCACTGGGTGGCGACGTCGTTCTCCACCTGGGAGCCGTGGGTCAGCCAGTTGCCGAAAGTGATTTCCGAGATCTTGAAGCCGCTGTTTCCGAGATATCTGAATTCCATGGGCTTTACGCTAGCGGAGATGGTTGCTCAGGGTAAGGGATGCGCGCGGTTCATCTGCCTGCTGCGCCGGCCTGACCGCCGGGCCAGTCCGCCGGGCCTGACTGCAGGGGCGGTGCCTCAGGACCGGACGCGGACGTCCTCGTGCTGTGCCAGCGAGACCATGGACCCGGTGTCCAGGACGGCCATGTTCCCGGCGGCGGGCTTCCGCGCCGGCCGCGGAGGCTGGGCGGACAAGGCAAGCGCGGACCGTGCCGGTGCTTCCTTGGGTCCCGTTTCGCCGGGGGCGGGGGCCTCTGCGTTCGGTTTCGGATTGTTCTGGGCGTCTTCCTGCACGCCCTCTTGGCGCCGGGATTCTTTGTGCAGCGCCTTTTTATCCAGGGCCGCCGTGTGCAGCGCCTCCGCATTAAGGGCGGACTCCACCAGCGGAGCAACCTTCACCACGCCGTCGGCAGCCACACCCAGTCCGGGCCGGTCCGGGGCGCTGTCTCTTATACACATCTAGATGTGTATAAGAGACAGCCACCGCACGGGCATCGGCGGCGGCCACCGCGGCTGCCCAGTCTTTCGACAGGACGGGCGGCACCGGCCGCGCGGCGGTCAGCAGCGGGTGGTGGGCGACGGCGGTGCGGAGCGCCTCTTTGAGCCCGGCACGGCTCAGGAGCTTCTTCCAGTCGCGCGGAGGGCGCGGTTCCCGCGCCGGCCGGGGGGCCTTCGGCTTTTTTGCCGGGCGTTCCTCCGCTGCGGGGACCTCGTCGGGGGCGGCGGCGTCGAAAGATTGCGTCCCCACGGGAAGCCGCACCACCTCGATGGTGTCGTTCCCGGGGAAGCGGCCGAACAGGGCCATCACGATCAGCGCAACCAGGCGTCCCACTCCGGCGATCACCAGCGTCACCATGAACAGGATGAACATGCCGATGAACATGACGAACGCCACGCCCACGGTGCCGAAAAAGGTCAGGTTAAGTGCGATCGTTGTCGGATCTTCCACTTCGCCCTCCTAAAACCAGCCCGCGGCCACCTCGTCCCGCCGCAGCGCAGCGGAAAAATGGCCCCTAACCACCATACGGACTATTTACTGCCGACATGCCCGCATGACAAGCCCTGCCGGGGGTTGTTTCGAAGCTGTTATCGGATGCGTCCCCGGGCGGGGCCTATAGTCGGAATTAGCAGGCGGACTCCATACTTTTTAGGGATGCACATGACCCAGCCCCAGCACTTCACCGGTAACTGCCCGTGCCTCTCCGGTGAGCAGTATGCAGACTGCTGCGGCCGGTTCCACAGCGGCCCAGCGGAGGCGGCCACAGCCGAGCAGCTGATGCGTTCCCGCTACAGTGCCTTTGTGCTCCTCGACGCCGGCTACTTGCTGAAAACCTGGCATCCGGACACGCGTCCTACCGAGCTGGAACTCGATCCGGGACTCGAATGGCGCCGCCTGGACATCGTGTCCACAGCGAGGGGCGGCCCGCTCGACACCGAGGGGAAAGTGGAGTTCAAGGCGCATTTCCGGCAGGACGGGGAGCGCGGCGTCCACCACGAAACCAGCCGCTTCCTGAGGGTGGACGGCCGCTGGTACTACCTCGACGCCGTCGTCCTTCACCAAACGTAGCGGCTGCTACCGCTCCTTATTTTCCGCCGCGGGGGTGAATCCGGCACGGTCCACCTTGCGGTGGAAGTGCATGCCGGCGAGGCCGCCGAGGACGGCGCCCACCAGCGCCACCGCTGCGACCACGACGGCGGCGATGATGCCGGTGGTGGTGAGCTGGCCCTCGTTGACCGGAATACGCGGGAAACTGTTCAGCCGGGCCAGGATGTTGAACCGCTCGCCGGCGATTAGTCCCAGCACCGCGACCACCACGGCGGCGATGAGCGCCCAGATCCACACCATGATGCCCTGCTTGGCCCCGTTGAAGCGGGCCATCCGCCCGGCCACGTAGCCTCCGCTGTAGTAGGAGACGAACAGGATTACGAGCAGCACGATGATGCCCACGATTCCGACCGTCTGGTCCGACGCCGCCTGGCCGACAGCCGTGTTGACATCGGTGTTCGTGGCGAGGCCCACGGCCGTCCCGGCTGCCGCCACCAGGGCCGTCAGCAGCACGGCCATTCCGGTGGCGGCCAGCCAGCCGAAGAATGCCGAGCCCACCTTGACCCCGCCGAAGGCCTCCTTTTCGCGGGCGACGGCGATCTCCCGCGTCGCGAGTGCTGGATCGGCGGGGACCACGTCTGCAGTGTAGGTCTCCGGCGTGTACTCCCGTTCAGCGGACGGTTCCCTGAGATCCCTGCCCCGGTCGCCGCGGTCCCGCATGCCGGTGTCCCGCGTGTCCAGCGTCCTGGTGTTCGTATCCGCGGCTGAACCGCCCGTCACCCTACCGCCGGCGCCTGCGCCGCGGGCCTGGGTGGCATCGTAGACCGGCGTGGCCTCGGTGCGGGGCTCGGATGAGCCGGTTTCTGCGGCGCGCTGTTCACCGGCGGCGCGCTCCTCGCCGGGGGTGCGGCGGGGGCGCTTGTCCTCGGAGCCCATGGAGTTGCTCATCGAACGTCTCACTTTCCTTGAACGGACCAGGCTCATGGTCTAAGCCGGGCAACGCAATGCCGGGGCCACCGCGATGGCCTCACTTCTAGCTAACGCCCATCAATGCCCCATAGCAAGGAAGCTTAGTATTTGGGTTTTCGTGCCGCCCGTGCCCGGCGGAAGCCGGATCAGATCCGTGACTACCGGTAGGTGCGGTGCAGATTCTCCTTCTCCGTCGCCCGGGGAGACGCGTCCGCGATCCACGGCCCGGTGCCCTCGGACTGGTCCAGGACCCCCGCCTCGAGCCATTCGTAGTCCCCGGCGAGGACCTTTCGCGAAAGGTCGCGGTCGCCGTCGTCGGTGTTCCTCCACAGCTGGTCGAAGTACTCGTCCACGCGCACGCGCGCCTGCTCGCAGAACGCCTCCGCGAGTTCGAACGCGGTGGCGCCCCGCTCGGGTGACGTGCGCAGCAGCATCTCCGCGCGCGAGCAGGACGCCGCCATCGCGAAGAGCTCCGCGCCGATGTCCACGATCCGTCCCAGGAACGCCTGCTTGTGCTCGAGCCCGGCCTGCCAGCGGCCCATGCCGTAAAACGTCTGCCGGGCCAGCCGCCGCGAGGACCGCTCCACGAAGCGCAGCTGCTTGGCCAGCCGGCCGAATTCGGCATAGGAACGCGGGTCCATGCCCGCGCCGGCCACGAGCCTCGGCAGCCACTTCGCGTAGAAGCCGGAGGCCCCGACGGCGGCCCGCGCCTTGTCTGACAGGCTCGCTTCCGCGGAGGCCAGGTCCCCTGCGGCGGCAAGGTGGGCGTCCACGGCTTCACGGGCGATCAGCAGCTTCATGATCTCCGAGGAGCCCTCGAAGATCCTGTTGATGCGGAGGTCGCGCAGCTGCTGCTCCGCGGGGACGGCCCGTTCGCCGCGGGCCTCGAGGGAATCGGCCGTCTCGAAACCGCGCCCGCCCCGGATCTGCACCAGTTCGTCGGCGATCCGGTAGCTGATCTCGGTGGACCACAGTTTGGCCAGCGCGGCTTCGATCCGGATGTCCTTCTGCCCGGCGTCCGCCATTTCCGCGCAGAGCTCGAATACCGCGTCCAGGGCAAAGGCGGTTGCGGCAATGAACGCGATCTTCTTGCCCACGGCCTCGTGCCTGCCCACCGGACGGCCCCACTGGGTCCGCGCATTGGACCATTCGCGGGCGATCTTCAGGCTCCAGCGGCCCGTGGCGACGCAGAGCGCCGGGAGGGACAGCCGCCCCGTGTTGAGTGTTGTGAGGGCGATCTTCAGGCCCTGGCCCTCGCGGCCCAGCCGGTTGGCCGCGGGAACCGTGACCTGGTGGAACCGGGTGACGCCGTTCTCGATTCCGCGCAGGCCCATGAAGGCGTTGCGGTTTTCCACGGTGATGCCGGGGGAGTCCATCTCCACCACGAAGGCGGTGATCCCGCCCTTGTGGACGGTGCCGTCGGCGTCGGTGTGGCGCGGCACCACGGCCATCACCACCACCAGCTCGGCGATCACGCCGTTCGTGGTCCATAGCTTCACGCCGTCCAGCACGTACGCCTCGCCGTCGTCCGTGGGGACGGCGGTGCTGCCCATCCGGGCGGGGTCGCTGCCGACGTCGGGCTCGGTGAGCAGGAACGCCGTGATGGCGCCCGAGGCGCAGCGCGGCAGGTACTCCTGCCGCTGTTCCGGGGTGCCGAACACCTTGACGGGTTCCGGGACGCCGATTGACTGGTGCGCCGAGAGCAGCGCGCCGAGGCTGGGGTGAACGGAGCCGAGCAGCGCGAGGGCGCGGCCGTAGTACACCAGCGACAGGCCCAGGCCGCCGTACTCCAGCGGGATCTTCATGCCGAACACGCCGAGATCGGCCAGCCCCCTGAGGTATTCGTCGGGGATCCTGGCGTCACGCTCGATCACCCGCCCGGATAAGGACCGGCAGAATTCCGTGAGCCGCGCCATGAAGGCCTCGCCGCGGACCACGTCGTCCGGCTTGGCCGCCGGCCACGGGTGGATGAGGGTCAGGTCGAAACTGCCGAGGTACAGGCCCTTGGCAAAGCTGGGCCGGCCCCATTCGGTCTCGCGGGCTGCTTCGGCGATGGCGCGGGCGTCCTCCGCGGACGCGCCGGCCCCGATCTTCTCGGCGGCGACCGGCGTTTCGGAGGCCGGGCTGTCGATGGGCGGGATGGTGCCGGGACCCTTGGCCTGGGCGGGATCCTCGGTGGCCTGACTCTCAGTGGCGGAGCTCACGGGGCATCTCCTTTAACCGGATGACCGGCTCAAGCCCTGGGTCCGCCGCGGGTGGAGAACCCTTCAGCTGTCCCTCAATGCTACTCGCGGGTAAGTACCGGTGCTAGGGGAAGGCTGGGCCTGAAAATCGCCCGGGAGTTCGACCGTGGAAGCATGGCGCACCAGCCCGTCCCACAAATCGTTGATGCCGTGGACCAGCCGGACCAGGGTGCCCGCCACAATCAGCCAGGCCAGCCGTCCCACCCCCACCAGGATCAGCGCGACGAAGGCCGCCACGGCCACGAACAAGACGAGCACCAAGGCAAAAGCCAAGGTTCCGATGAACACCAAGGTGGCCGTCTCCACTGCACTTAGGTCGAAATACATGCTTCCCCCTGCGCCTTTGCTGCGGTTGGATCAGTAGCACGAGCGTAGTGCCTGCCGTGAGCACGGGGCCACCGACAGCGGGGTGAGTCGGAGCCGTTGATACGGGATCGAAATCATACTGCTCCGCAGGTCACGGATTTGTCTCAGCAGCCCCACCAGCAACAGCCGTAACGTTGCTTACCGGTCAACTCGGGGCGCCTCCATGCGGGGCGCCGGTTGGAAGTCTGTCTGCGTTAACCTTGTACTTGGCCGTTTTCAGGATTCCGCCGCCGAAACGATCCCCAGCTACTGAAGGAGAGTGTGTGCCCCGGTCCGCCACGTCCTCCGCTGACGCCATCGGCGCACGGCTCCGGGACCTCGAGCTCCTCACCAAGGGGCCCGCCTGGGCGCTCACGCGTTCCGCCCCGTGGGTCATCGCCGTGCTGCAGGCCTCCTTTACCCGCACGAGGCCGCAGCTTCCACTGGAAGAGTTCCACGCCGACGTCGACTCCTTCCTTGAGCAGCTCCGCCGCCAGGATCCCGGGCTGGGCGGCGGTGCCAACGGTAAGTCCTTCGGGGACGAATGGACGCGCAGGCAGTTCCTTACCCGCCGGAACCAGTCCGGGCAGATCGTCTACGAGGTCACCGAACCGGCTGCGCGCGTCCTCGCCTTCCTGGACAGCCTTTCCAGCGAACGCTCCACCCTGAACGGGTCGCGGCTCGGAACGCTGCTGGGCGACGTGGAGAAACTCGCCAACGAGACCAACCCGGACCAGACGGCCCGGCTGGAATCGCTGGAGGAGGAGATCGGGGAGCGCCGCCAGCTCATCCAGGACATCGCGTCCGGTGACTTCGACGGGCTGCTCGACGACGACCAGGCCGTGGAAGCCGCGGGCAATATCCTGGACCTCGCGGCCAGCCTGCCCGCCGACTACAAGAAGATGCGCGACCGGATCGAGGAGCTGGTGGGTGAGCTCCGCAACCAGATCATCGAGGAATCCCTGAGCAAGGGTGCCACCATGGCGCAGGTCCTGGAAGCCGACAAGCGGCTGCGGCAAAGCCCCGAAGGCAGGACGTTCCGCTCCTTCACGGCCTTCCTCGAGGACCCGCAGCAGCAGTTGCGGTTCCGTTCCGCGATCGGCGAGGTGCTCAGCCGCCAGTTCGCGGACGACCTCTCGCCGGAGGACCGCGAAACCCTGAAGAACCTCGTGGCAGAGCTCCGGCAGCAGCACAGCCAGATCCAGCGCATCTACGGCAAGCTCAGCGAAAGCCTGAACACATACGTCCAGAGCGACGATTTCCGCCAGTCGGTGCGCCTCCGCAAGGTGCTCCGGGAAGCCGAACAGGCCATCCGTTCCCTGCCCTACGAGCGCGAACGCCCCGGCCTGGTCCGGGGACCGGTGCTGTTCAACGCGGGCTTCGAATCGCTGGCCATGGTCAAGCTGTTCGATCCCGACGAGTTCGCGGCCCCGCCCCGGCTCGCCGACCCCATCGCGTTCAGCGACTCCGACCGTGTGCGCTCGCCGCGCACGGGCAAGGCGAAGCCGGGGGCCATCAGGGACGTCCGCGGGCACCTGTTCATCCCTGTCTCTTATACACATCTAGATGTGTATAAGAGACAGGGCCTGGGCGCAGCTTCCGCCGGAGGAGCAGCACATCAACTCGATCCGGGCCCTCCTGTCCCACGCCCTGCACGACGGTGCCCGCTTCGACCGCGCAGCGGTGGACGCCCTCGACTTCGAACAGATAGACGGAACCACGCGCACGGCGTACCTGCCGGTGGTCACGCTCAAGAAGGATTCCGATGACTGAACTTCCCCGCGAATCACACGGCAGGCCGGACGCCGACACAGCGGTATCGGCTCCGGAGTCACCCCGCGCCGACCCGTTCTCGGTCACCCCGCGGGACACGTTCGTTGATGGCGCCGCGTTGTTCCCGGGCGACACCGGCGTGCTGTCGATGAAGGTCCGCCAGGCCCTGGTGAAGCTGCTGAAGGGCCCGTACGTGGACGGCGGCCGCGACGAAAAACTGTGGACCACGCTCCTGGACAACCAGCTGATCCTGCGCAGCCGGCTGTCCGAGCTGTTTCTGGCGCTGCAGCTGGACCACGAGCGCAAGATTGCCGTGCTCCGGCCGGTTGATCCGGAAGCCATCGGCGGCAGCACGCGATCCAGCATCCTGCGCCAGCAGCGTGCCCTGAGCCGCGTCGAAACCATCGTGCTGCTCCGTCTCCGCCTCCTCCTGGACCGCCACGTCACCGCCCAGACCGACCCCACCATCTCCCGCGAGGAAATTGCCGAGCTCGTGGCCCACTACCAGCCGGCAGGCCAGCAGGACGCGCTCCGCGATTCGGACGTGGTCAACCGGGCCATCACCAAGCTTCTGGCCCGCCAGCTCCTGCTCACCACGGCCCTGGACGACGTCTACACCATCTCCAACGCCCTCCCGCTGGCCCTGCCCTTCGAGAACATCGGGGACATCCCCGCCCAGATCGAAGCCCTGGTCACAGCCACGGCTGACCCCACGGGAACCGAAGCGCTGATAGAGCTCGACGGCGACAGTTCCGCGGAGGAAGACGGTGGCGACGACGCGGAATCGCCGTCGTCGTCCAAGGCGACCACGGCCATGATTGGAGAAGCCAAGTGACCATCGCAACCATGCTGCCGATGGGCGAGCTCACCAACCCGGGACAGATGCGGCTCGCGCTGGTCCAGGTGGTCAATTGGGGCACGTTCCATGGCGCCCACACCATGCACGTGGACCGCAACGGCACGCTGCTGACGGGCAACTCGGGCGTCGGCAAGTCCACGCTGTTCGACGCCATGCTGAGGGTGTTCGATGCCCGGCCGCGCTCCAACGAGGCCGCCGCCCAGCGCGCCGGCGGAGCCGTGGAGGACAAGAGGACCACGTTCACGTACATGCGCGGCAAGGTGGGCGACAAGGCCGTGGGCGAAGGCTCGGCCAGTGCCTTCCAGCGCCCGGGCGCCACGTGGTCCGCCGTCGCCCTGACGTTCGACAACGCCGCCGGCACCAAGGTGACCGTGTCCGCGCTGTTCGACCTGCCGAAGAACGGCACGGAATCGAGCGTGGGCCGGTACTACGTGATCGACAACAAGCCGCTGGACCTTCCCGCGATCGAGGACATCGCCGAGAAGCGCTTCACCAAGGCGGCGCTGGAGACGATCTTCCCGGACGCCCAGGTCTTCGACGTCCACAAGGCGTTCGCCGAGCGGTTCCGCCGCCTCCTGGGCATCAATTCGGACCAGGCACTTCCGCTGCTCCGGGTGATCCAGGCAGGAAAGGGCCTGGGCGGCAGCGTCAACACCTTCTTCCGTGACCAGGTGCTGGACGCCCCGGCCACGTTGGCCGCGGCGGACGACGTCGTGGAGGAATTCAGCAACCTCATGTCCATCCGGCAGCGGCTGGAGGACGTCCGCCAGCAGCGGGACCAGCTGGCTCCCGTGCCGGGGCTGAACAAGGAATACGCCCAGGCGCTGCTGGACGCCAACCGGCTCCGCGAGCTCGCGGGCGAGGAGTTCGAGGCCTACCGGCAGCAGCTTGCCGTCGCGGTGCACGAGAAGACCCTGGCCCGCTTCAAGGCGCTCGCGCAGGCCAAGGCCAGGGAGCTCAGCGCCGAGCGCGCCGTCCGGGACGGCCTGGCCAAGGAGCTGCGGCAGCTCGAGGCGGACTACAACAACCAGGGCGGCAACGCCATCTCCTCGATCGAACAGTCGCTCGAAAATGCACGGGTGGGGCTCAAGCTCCGCCAGCAGGTGGAGGAGGCCGCCCGCCAGGCGTTGGCCGAGGCCGGGCTCGAGCTGGACTGGTCGGCCGACGGCTGGGAGCAGGCCCACGAGCAAGCCGCCGCGCGTTCCGCCGAACTCAAGGACGATTCGGAGGCCCTCAAGGAGCTCCGCTTCGAGGCCTTCGACGGCCACGCCACGAAGAAGCGGGAGCTCGCCGCGGCGGAGCAGGAGCTCGTGTCGCTGAAGACGCGCAAATCGCTGCTGCCGCCGTCGAGCATTGAAAACCGCGCCGCCATCGCGGCCGCCACCGGTGTTCCCGAGGAACAGATGCCGTTCGGCGGCGAGCTCATCGACCTCGCGGACGGCCAGGATCAGTGGCGGCCTGCCGCCGAGCGCGCCCTGCGGAACCTCGCCACCACACTGCTGGTTCCCGGCGCGCACTTCGCCGCCGTCACCAGGTACCTGAACGACCACTCCGTCCGCGGCGCCCTGCGCGCCGTGGACGTGTCCAAGCCGCTCGCCGGCGCGGCGCTGGCCGTGGAGGACGTGTCCGACGGCGACCTGCTGACCAAGCTGGAGATCCTCACCACCGGGCACAACGCCGCCGCGGGGGAATGGATCCGTGAACGCATCGCCCTCGATTTCGCTTATCCGTGTGTGGAAAACCCGGACGAACTGGCCGGCCTGGACAAGGGCCTGAGCCTGGGCGGCGTGGTCAAGCGCAACCGGCACACCGTGGAGAAGGACGACCGCTTCACCAGCCGCCAGGACTACGTCCTCGGATTCGACAACGCGTCCAAACTGGAACTCGTGGCCGGGCAGGTGGCGGACCTTCAGCAGGAACTCGCCAAGGCCGCCGAGCTGGCCCAAAGCCGGGAGGAATCCCACCAGGGCATGTCCCGGCAGCTCGAGGCCCTGCGCCGCGTGGCCGACGACCACCGGCCGTGGGAGCAGGTCTCGGCCGCCGTGGCCGCGGACGAGCTCGCCAGGATCGAGCAGCGGCTCAAGGATGCCCTGGCCGCGCAGGCGGACCTCGAGCCGCTCCGGGCCAACATCGAAGCGGCACGCCAGAAGCACCAGTCCAGCACCGAGGCGGCGGCTGTGCTGCAGAGCGAATACAAGGCGCTGGACCACCAGCTCACCGCCTCCGATTCGCTGCTGGAAGCCGGCCGGACCCGCCTGGGCCAGGCGCCGCCGTCGGACTCCACAGTCACCGCGCTGGAACCGGATTTCACCGGATTCGGCGACGTCACGGAGATGCATGAGCTGGACAACCTTGCTGCCCGGGTCAAGACCCAGCTGCTGGGCGAACTCCATGCCGCGGAATCCCGCGGCCAAGCCACGTCCGAGCGGCTGACCCGGATTTTCGAAGGCTTCGTGCGTGAATGGGGCACCGCCATCTCCGCCGACCACGGCACGTCCATCGGGGCGGCCGGCGAATTCGAGGCCCGCTACCACGCCATTGTCAGCGACGGGCTGCCCGCGCAGGAGGCCGAATTCCGGCAGTTCTTCAACCAGCGCACGCACGAATCCTTCAGCACGCTGCTGCACCTGCTGGACGAGGAGCGCCGCTCCATCACCAGCCGCATCCTGCCGCTGAACGGCATCCTGTCCGAGGTCAACTTCCACGAGGGCAGCTTCCTGGAACTGGACATCAAACAGACCCTGCCGGCCACCGCCAAGCAGTTCAAGGACGCCATCCAGAACGCGCTGAAGACCCGGCACACGCGGCACGGCAAGCCCGCCGCCGGCGCGGATACCGACGACGACGCCGAGCTCACCAACCGCTACAAGTCCCTGGAAACGCTCGTGAAGCGCCTGGGTTCGCAGGCGCCGGAGGACAGACGCTGGCGCGCCGAGGTGCTGGACGTCCGCGGGCACCTGTTCATCCAGTGCAAGGAGCACCGCGAGGTGGAGGCTCCGGCGAAGCAGAAGGCCGCCAAGGCCGGCACCAAGACCGAAGTCTTCATGCACGCCGACACCGGATCGATGTCCGGCGGTGAGCGGCAGCGGTTCACCGCGTTCATCATGGCCGCGGCGCTGAGCTACCAGCTGGGCATCGCCGAACAGGGCTTCACCACCTACGGCACCGTCATGATGGATGAGGCGTTCGTGCTGGCCTCCGAGGAATTCGCCGGCGCCGGCATCAAGGCGCTGCACGAATTCGGCTTCCAGCTGCTCCTCGCCGCCCCGGAGAACGTGATCGACCTGTCGCGGCACCTTGGCTCGGTCACCGAGATCCTCCGGGACAAGCGCACCAACCGCTCCGGCGTGCTGACCGCCCCGGTGATCACGCCGAAGCCCGGCTCCGAGGGACAGTGGCGGTCCGAAGCCAACCCCGTGGACATCGTGCTCCGCTAGCCGGACAACAGGTGGCTGTGCGGCCGGCACCTGTACAGCCAGCCCGTGTTGGCCGGATCACCCGTCGTGATCTTTCCGCGCCGTAAAATAACAAATCGATGGATTTATTGACGGATCCCTAGTGAGCGCCTGCTTCTGCGTGCGATTGTGTTGAGCACCAACACTTCGCCTCACGCTCCACCAGGGTCATCAACACTCCCACGCGGCGGGCCAAAGCTACCCTTTCCGGGCTTGACGGCGTCCTTCATGAAAGGCACCATCATGCGTCCTGCACATCACGGCACCTTTGTCGCAGCCCTCGCCGCCGCCGCCATCAGCCTGGGCGGCTGCGCCGCCGGCGCCCCGTCCGCGTCCACCACGGCGAGCCCGACGACGACAGCCGCCCAGCCGTCGTCGTCCGCTACCGCTCCGGCCGCGCTGGCGACGTACACGTTCCCGGACGGGCGCCTGTCTTTCAAGTACCCGGCTGACTGGAAGGTGGAGCTGTTCACCGGGGACGTGAAGCCCTCCACCTCCAGGACCGCCACTGTCTTCGACGCCAGCGGCACCAAGCAGGTCACGGTCTACTCGGGGCTGGTGGCCGACGGCGTGACCCATCCGGTCACCCGGACCGTGTTCGAGTCCGCACCCGTCGCGGGCCTCCAGCAGCAGCAGGCCCCCGCCGCGCACTACTCCTTCTACGTAGACCGGATGGAGAACAATCCCACGTACCGGATGCACCTGACAGCCGGGGCGCCGGCGGCCGGGAAGGGCATGGCGCTCGACGGGATCGTCCGCATCGGGAAGGAAGTCCTCGTGGCGGACGCGCAGTTCATCGAGAAGCCCTTCGCCAGCGACGCCGCAGCCAAAGCCTGGCTGGCCAGCGACGAGGGGCAGTCCATCAAGGCGCTGCTGTTGAGCGTCACCTACCGCTGACTTGAAGCGGGGTGGGCCGGCCGAACCAGCGTTTCGGCCGGCTCAACCCGCGCCTTCGGCCAGATCAATCCGCGGTTTCATCCGCGCACGCGTCGATCTGGGCCTGGACGATCGCCCCGTAGTGCGCCACGAGGTCGTCAAAGTCCCAGCCGTCGAACAGGCCGAGGGTCCGTACGGTCTCGCCGAAGCCGGTCATCAGGGCCGTCACCGTGGAGGCGAAACGTCGCTCAGGCGTGGCGTCCCCGATCAGCCGGGCCATGGCTCCCAGGTAGCGTTCGCGCAGTTCTGTCCGCGCCGCGTCGGGATCGGGGGAGTCGTGGACGCTGAACGGAATCATCGCCCACGGTTCCTGCATGCCGCGCTCCCGGCGCATCAGCACGCGGAACACGAGGGCGCTGCCGAGTTCCGACGGCGGGACGTCCAGTTCCGTAAGGAGCGACTCGTCCGGCTGCACGGCGGCGAACAGTTTGTCCTTGGAGATGAAGTGCTTCATGACCAGGGCGGCCGAGACGCCGGCTTCGGCGGCGATGTCGCGGACCGTGACCGCGCGGTAGCCCCGATCTCCGAACAGGCGCCGGGCGGCGCTGAGGATGGCCTCCTGGCTCGGGCCGCTCATGCTCTCACCGGCTCGCCGGCGTTCTGTGGCTCCCGAAGGGGAGCCCTGAGATCCACGGTCACGGAGCGGTTGTCGACGGCAAGCTTCCGCGCCATGGCCTGATGATTCACAGGATGAAGCATAGTCACTATGTAGCGGCCGGCTGCCGGCAGCGGAAGCCTGTAGACGCCGTCGTCGTCAGTCGTTGTGGTGGCCACGTGCTCGCCGCTGGCCTGCAGCAGCGACACCACGGCGCGGGCAACCGGCTCGGCCCCGAGGGTGGCGGTCCCGCTGAGTTCGAGCCGATCGTGCAGCAGGAAGTTCTGCTGGAGGGTGCGGCCGTCGAAGTCGAAGACCTCGGCCATGGGCGCCCAGCCGGCCGCGTTGGCCACCATGAGGTACTTGCCGGCGCCGGGCAGCGCCACCGAATAGTTGCCCTCGGTGTCCACCCGGCTCCAGTCGATGGGCTCGCCGGTGGTCTGGAGGACGGTCACGACGGCGGGAGTCAGCGGGCGGTGGTCGGCGGCCAGGACGCGGCCCTGAACGACGAGCTCGGTAGCCGCGACGGCGGGCACGGCCGGGCGGTGCGCGGCGGCCCGCGGGATGGCGATGGCGGCCAGCACCGAGGCCGCCGAGGCCATCGCCGCCATCCAGAAGACGTCCTGGAACGCCGCGAAGGACGGCGCCCGGACCGGTCCCAGGTTCATGGTCACGGAGGTGAGGACGGCGGCGACGGCGGCGCTCGACGTCGAGGTGCCGATCGAGCGGACCAGGCTGTTCAGCCCGTTGGCGGACGCGGTTTCAGTGATGGGGACGGCGCCCATGATCAGGGTGGGCATGGCCGCGTATGCGATGGCCGTGCCCACGCTCACCACCGTGGAGCCGATGACCACCACGGTGATGGAGTCGTGGAAGAAGACGCGGCCCACGTAGCCGGCAATCATGACGCACGCGCCGGTCATCAGCGCCGTCTTGCCGCCGAACCGCCGGATGATCCCGCCTGACACAGGCGCGAACACCACCATGGCCAGTCCGGACGGCACCATGCACAGGCCGGCAGTGATGACGTTCAGCTGGAACCCGTAGCCGGTGGCTGTGGGGAGCTGGAGCTGCTGGGTGGTCAGGAGCATGTTGGCGAACATCGCGAAGCCGATCAGCAGCGACGCGATGTTGGTCATGAGCACCGGGCGGCGGGCCGAAGTCCGCAGGTCCACCATGGGCTGGCCAACCTTGAGCTCGTACGGCACCCAGGCTGCCAGCAGGACTGCGGCGGCAAGGAACAGCAGGAGCACCGGTTCGGAGTCCCAGCCCCACGAGCCGCCCTTGGAAATGGCCAGCAGCAGGGACCCCAGCGCGGCGGACAGCACCAAGGCGCCCGCATAGTCGAAGCGGCCCGGGGTGCGGACCTTCGATTCCGGGACCACCAGCACCACAGCAAGGAGCAGGAGCGACCCCGCGCCGGCGGCAACCCAGAAGATTGATTCCCAGCCGAGGCCCTCGTACAGCACGCCGGCAAGGGGGAGACCCAGGGCGCTGCCGATGCCCAGGGTGGCGCTCATGAGCGCCACTGCCGAGCCCATCTTCTCCTTGGGCAGTTCATCTCGCATGATGCTGATGCCCACTGGGATCAGGGCCGACGAGAAGCCTTGGAGGGCGCGGCCGATGATGAGCCACAGGAACGTTCCGCCCACGGCAGCCATGATGGAGCCCGCCACCATGATGGCCAGGCACGCCACCATCATCCTGCGCTTGCCGTACATGTCGGCGCTGCGGGACACAATCGGGGTCGCCACGGCGCTGGAGAGCAGCGTGGCCGTCACGAGCCATGACGCGTCGTCCGCCGTGACGTCCAGAATCCGGGGAAAGTCCGGGAGCAGCGGCACCACAAGGGTCTGCATGAGCGCCACCACCGTGCCGCTCAGCGCGAGAACGGCCGTGATGGCGGACGGGGAGAGACGGCGGGATGGTCTCGTGGCAGCGGAATCTGTCATGGGAGGACTTTCGGGGTACGGAGGGGCGCGGAGGCATGGTGAACGCGCGTTTACTCCTTCGAGTGAACCATTGTTCACCCCGGAAAGGCAAAGGGATTTGGGCATGCTTTGCATCACTCGGCAATTACGTGACGCAAACCTTTCGTAATCTATTGAAGGATAGGCTAGCCTTACTTGGGTTTGCTTCAATGACCTAAGGAGTTCCGTGACTTCCCCCCTCTTCCCCGGCCCGAACGCCGGCCTGGGCGCCGCCGGCGCCACCCGCCGGACGCTGCTCAAGACCGCCGGCAAGGCGACCGCAGTCCTGGCCGCCGCGGCGCTCTCGCTGACAGCCTGCTCTACCGGACCAGTCTCTTCGGCCTCCGACGCCGGCTCGACCGCGTCAGCAAGTGCCCAGTTCCCCGTCACCATCAAGCACGTCTTTGGCGAAACCACCATCAAGGCCCAGCCCAAGCGCGTGGTTACGGTCTCCTGGGTCAACGACGACGTTGCCATCGCCCTGGGCGTGGTTCCGGTGGGTGTGCCGAAGAACGAGTGGGGCGGCAACGACAAGGGCTCCACCCCGTGGAAGGACGCCGCGCTGGAGAAGCTCGGCGCCGGCTTCGGCTCGGCGAAGGCGCCGGCCCAGTTCTCCGAGGCGGACGGCATCAACTTCACCGAAATCGCCAAGCTCAACCCGGACGTCATCCTGGGCGCCTACTCGGGGCTCACGGCTGAGGATTACAAGAAACTCAGCGAAATTGCCCCCGTGGTGGCGCACCCGGAGCTGGCGTACGGCACGTCCTGGCAGGATTCCACGAGCATCATTGGCAAGGCCCTGGGCAAGGAAGCCGAGGCCGCGAAGCTGATCTCCGACACCGAAGCCACCATCAAGGACGAGGTCGCCAAGTACCCGCAGATCGAGGGCAAGTCCTACATTTACGGCAACCTCGAGCCCGCCAAGGGTGACGGCGTCAACGTCTACACGGCTAATGACAACCGGCCGAAGTTCCTCACCGCGATCGGCATGAAGCTGGCTCCCGTGGTGGAGGAGAAGTCGAAGGGCTCCAAGGAGTTCTTTGTCCCGTGGTCCGCCGAGAAGGCCAACGAGCTTGATTCGGACATCTTCGTGACCTGGGTTCCCGATTCCAAGACCGCCGAGTCGATCAAGAGCGATCCGCTGCTGAGCCAGATTCCGGCGATCAAGGGCGGCGCCCTGGTGGCTGACTCGGATAACACGCTGACCCTGTCCATTTCCGCTTCCTCGCCGCTGAGCCTGCCGTGGTCACTGGACACGTTCCTGCCGCAGCTGGCCAAGGCCGCCGACGCGGTCCGGTAGGCAGCACTTCATGACAAACGGCACGACGACGGCGGCCGATTCGCGCGAACTGGCAGCTAACGACGCCAAATCCGGGTCCAAAGGGCATTACCTGCCAGTTCGCGCTCCCCCGGGGAGGGCTCGTGGCCCGCAGGCCGCGTGGCTGCTGGCCGCCGTCGTCGTGCTTGCTGCCGCCTGCGCCGCCTCGCTGGCCGTGGGTGCCCGCGGGCTGTCTCCGGACACCGTGTGGCGGGCGCTGACGCACTTCGATCCCGCCGACGGCGACCACGCGGTGGTGCACGCACGCATTCCGCGCACCATCCTCGGGCTGCTCGCTGGCGGTGCGCTGGGCCTCGCCGGGGCAGCCATGCAGGGCGTGGCCCGCAACCCCCTGGCCGATCCCGGCATCATCGGCGTCAACGCGGGCGCCGCGCTGGCCGTGGTCACGGGCATCTACGTCTTCGGCGTCTCCTCGCTGACCGGGTATATCTGGTTCGCGTTCCTGGGCGCTGCGGGCGCCGCCGTCGTGGTTTATCTCATTGCCTCCATGGGCAGGGACGGCGCGACGCCGGTCAAGCTCGCCCTCGCGGGCGCCGCCCTCAGCGCGGGCCTGTACTCATTGATGAACGTCATCCTGGTCTCCAGCCAGGACACCTTGGACCGCTTCCGTTTCTGGCAGGTGGGCGGAATCGCGGGGCGCGACTGGTCCGTGGTGCTGCCCGGCGTGCCGTTCCTCCTGGCCGGCGCACTGATCGTGCTCTCGGCCGGGCGGACCCTCAACGGCCTTGCCCTCGGAGACGACATTGCCCGCGGACTGGGCCAGCGCGTCGGCCTCGCCCGCGGGGTGACAGCGCTGGGCATCGTGCTGCTGTGCGGCTCCGCCACCGCTCTCGCCGGGCCGATCGGGTTCGTGGGGCTGGTTGTCCCGCACGCCGTCCGCGCCCTGACCGGCCCGGACTACCGCTGGATCCTGCCGTTTTCCCTGGTGCTCGCTCCCGCGCTGCTGCTGCTCTCCGATGTGGTGGGCCGCGTTGTGCTGCTTCCCGGCGAGGTGCCGGCGGGCATCATGACCGCCCTCGTAGGTGCTCCCTTTTTCGTCTGGCTGGTCCGCCGCGGCAAGAGGGCAGGCCTGTGAACAAGTCAGACCTCGCCGCCGTCGGGCGCGAACTGGGCGAAAACGCACCCGGCACCGTGCGCGAATCGGCAGATAATGCCCTCAAAACCGCGAACACAGGGCATTATCTGCCGGTTCGCGCTCCGCGGCTGCACAGGCTGCCGGACGCGGTGCTGAACCGGACAGCGGCCCTGGCGCTCGCCGTCGTGCTCCTCTTCGCAGCGGGCGTCCTGCTGGGCAGCTACACGGTGACCATCCCGGACTTCTTCAGGGTCCTCTCCGCCCACCTCACCGGCGGCGAGAAGATCCCGGGCGCCAGCTTCATCGTGATGGAGGCCAAGCTGCCCCGCGCCGTGATCGGCGCCATGATCGGCGTGGCCTTCGGACTCTCCGGCGGGCTGTTCCAGACCATGCTGCGCAATCCGCTGGCCAGCCCGGACGTGGTCGGCATCAGCTACGGGGCCAGCGCCGGCGCTGTCACCGCCATCGTCATTTTCGGCGCCTCCGGGGCCGCTGTTTCCGGGGCGGCGCTGGGCGGCGCGCTAGCGGTGGCCGCGCTGATTTACGGGATCTCCCGCAGCGGCTCCCTCGGCGACGGCAGCGCGGCCGGTAACCGGCTCATCCTGGCGGGCGTCGGCATCGCCGCGGCGCTCCACGCCGTGGTCAACTTCCTTCTGACACGGGCGGATATCCGCACGGCGGCGGATGTCCTCGTCTGGCTCAACGGCTCGCTCAATTCGGCCAGCTGGGACCGCGCCGGCGTGCTCGCCCTGGCGCTGCTGGTCCTCATTCCGGCCGCGGCACTCCTGGCCGGCCCGCTGCGCATCCTCGAACTCGGGGACGACGCCGCCGCAGGGCTGGGAATCCGTGTACGGCGGACCCGGCTGGGTGTGGTGATGACCGCCGTCGCACTTGCCGCGGTGGCGACGGCGGCAGCCGGGCCGGTGGCGTTCGTCGCCTTCCTGGCCGGACCCATCGCGCGCCGCTTCACCGGGAAGGCCAGCCTCCCGGCGTCGGCCTTTGTCGGTGCCTCGATCGTCCTGGCGGCAGACTACTTTGCCGCCAACATCGCCCCGCTGCTGCTGGACGGCACCGTGCTGCCGGTGGGTGTGATCACCGGTGCGCTGGGCGCCCCGTTCCTGCTGTGGCTGCTGGTCACTTCCAACCGAAAGGATGCCTGACATGGCTGTTCTCAAAGCCCGGGACCTCACGCTGCAGTACGATCAACGTCGCGTCGTGGAGAACCTCACCGCCGAGATTCCGGAGGGCCGCGTGACGATGATCGTCGGGGCCAACGCCTGCGGGAAGTCCACGCTGCTGCGCGGGCTGTCGCGGCTGCTCAAGCCGGCCGGCGGCACGGTCACCCTCGACGGCAAGGACATCCATTCCCGCCCCGCGCGCGAGCTGGCACGCACGCTCGGCCTGCTTCCGCAGCACCCCGCCGCACCGGACGGAATTACGGTCCGCGATCTGGTGGGCCGCGGCCGGTACCCGCACCAGGGCTTCTTCCGCGGCTGGTCGGAGAAGGACGACGCCGCGGTGCAGCGCGCGCTGGAGGCCACCGAAACGCTGGACCTCGCCGGGCGGAACGTCGACGAACTCTCAGGCGGGCAGCGCCAGCGCGTGTGGATTGCCATGGCCCTCGCCCAGGAAACGGAGGTGCTGCTGCTCGATGAGCCCACCACGTACCTGGACCTTGCCCACCAGGTGGAAGTGCTGGACCTGGTCACCGACCTGAACCGTCAGCGCGGCACCACGGTGGCGATGGTGCTGCATGACCTGAACCTCGCGGCGCGGTACGCGGACCATGTCATCGCGCTGGAGGGCGGTCGGATCGTCGCCGAGGGCGCTTCGGCCGCCGTGATCACCGAGGACTTGGTGCGCGACGTGTTCGGACTGGAATGCCGGGTGCTGCCGGACCCCGTCTCCGGCACGCCGCTGATCATTCCGCTCGGGAGGCATCACGCAGACCCAAAAGCCCCGACCTCAATCCTGGAGATGGCCTCATGAGCACAGCAAAGAACAGCCCTGCCCGCTCGCGGCTGACAGCCGTCCCCGGAAGCTCCGCCCGGGCAGTCGCCGAGAGGCACCCGGTCTCCACGGAGCCCATGACGCTCGCGTTCGGCGTCACGGTGTCCGCCGTGGAGGAACTGAGCCCTAACTTCCGGCGCGTGACGTTCGGCGGCTACGCGCTCCGCGACTTCGGCGTGCACGGGGACACGCTGGACCTGCGGGTCAAACTGATGATCCCCTCATTGGCGCCGGACGGCAGCAGGCTCCCGCTGCCCAGTTTCCGGATGGAGCAAAGCGGCTGGTTCCAGGAGTGGCTGGCCATGGATCCGGCCACGCGCGGCTCTATGCGCACCTACACTGTCCGGCAGGCTCGGCTCGACGCCGTCTATCCGGAGATCGACGTCGACTTCGTGATGCACTTTGACCCGGACGGAAACGGCGGTCCCGCCGCGAACTGGGCACTCAGCGCCAAACCGGGAGACGCCCTGACGCTGATCGGCCCGAACAACCGCGCGGCGCACTGCGTCACGGCCGAAACTTACTCCGGCATCGAGTGGCGGCCCGGCCTGGCGCAGCGCGTGCTCCTGGCCGGCGACGAGACGGCCGTTCCCGCCATCAGCGCCATCCTGGAAAACTTGCCCGAGTACATGACCGGCCACGTTTTCCTGGAGGTGCCCGAAGCAGGCGACTTCCTTGACCTCCGCACGGCCGCCGACGTCGAAATAACCTGGCTCGCCCGCGGCGCCGCGAGAGGCCGCTCCCGGCCGCACGGGGAGCTCCTCCAGGCCGCGGTCCGCAAGGCCGTCTCCGTCCCGGGCGGGGTGGCCATCAAGGCTGCC
This sequence comes from Arthrobacter sp. KBS0703, assembly GCF_002008315.2. Lineage (NCBI taxonomy): Bacteria > Bacillati > Actinomycetota > Actinomycetes > Micrococcales > Micrococcaceae > Arthrobacter > Arthrobacter sp. KBS0703. The sequence continues at coordinate 4,183,952 of NZ_MVDG02000001.1, forward strand.
GGCCCTGCCGGGCCTGAACCGGACGACGTCGACGTGGACCGGGACATCCTGTGGGAAACGCCGGCCCGCATGGATACGGCCGCGATCAGTGCCACCAAGAATCCGGACAAGCCCGCCGGGGCCATGCCGTTCTATGCGTGGATCGCTGGCGAGGCCGCCGTCATCAAGGACATGCGGCGCTACCTGGTCCGCGACGTCGGGATCGACCGGAAGCAGGTGGCCTTCATGGGGTACTGGCGGCAGGGGAAGGCTGAGCTCTAGGCTTTCTGCGCCGCTGGCGGCGACGCCGCACACTACGGGTGAGGGGCGGCCGTAAGGCGGCCATCCCGCGTGCTCGGTCGCTTGCCCCGCCGTCCCCCTGACCTCGCAAGCTCGGCCAGGGAACCCCGACGGCGGGCCTCTCCCTTAGACGCACGCTTCCGGATGGCCACCTCACGGCCTCTCTTTTTCTGGACGGTCTCGCCGATCCTGTCGCTGGCCGTTAACTCAGCCGTTCCCTGGCGCTCGCTTTGCTTGATTAGGGTGGCCGGGTGGGTGTGTCTCCTTTGCTGCCGGACCGGGGTGGGCGGCGTGTGTTCGTTGCTCTGGGGGATTCCTTTACCGAGGGCGTGGGGGACCGGAGCTCCCGGCTGCCGAACGGGGTGCGCGGATGGGCCGACCGGGTCGCGGAGAAGCTGGCCAAGGCGGAGCCCGGCTGGGAGTACGCCAACCTGGCCATCCGGAGTAAGCGGCTGCGCCACATCGTCGACGAACAGCTCGAACCGGCGCTCGCCATGAAGCCCACGCTCATCACTTTGTACGCTGGCGGAAACGACATCCTGGACTTCGGAACGGACATCAATGTCCTCATGGCCCAGTACGAGGCCCTCGTCGCCAGGTTGGCTGCGACCGGCGCCACGCTGGTTCTGTTCACTGGTTTCGACGTCAAAGTGTCCGCCGTGCTGGAGCCTTTGAAGAAGCGGAACGCCGTGTACAACCAGCGGGTGCGCGACCTTGCGGCCAAATACGGGGCCGTCCTGGTGGACTACTGGTGCTTTGATGCCTTCCACGACCGCCGGATGTGGGACACGGACCGGCTGCACATGTCCAAGGCAGGTCACAAATACCTTGCGGGGCAGGTCCTGGACCACCTCGGCGTGCCGCACAAGATCACCCTCAAGGAGTGGGAGCCGCCGGCCAAGGTGACTCTCCGCGACTGGGAGCGAAGGCAGCGGCGCTGGGTGAACGACTGGGTGGTCCCGCTCTTCGGCAGGAAGCTCCGCGGCGTCACGCTGGGAGACAACCTCAGCCCGCGCTGGCCCAGGCCGGTGAAAGTTCCGCGCAAAGGCGGCCTGAAGAAGCTGATGGACCGGTAGGGCTCCTTCCAATTTGTGGCTTGAATAGTGCCACTGTAAACAACTGTTGACTTGTGTGCAACGTCACAGCTAGTGTTGCGGCACTGACAATCCGTCAATCATCAAGCTTCAAGTCCGCTCAGCGTTGCGGGTACCGTTCGAGGGCGTGAACCGCCGTCGCCGGCAACCCGACGTAACAGCCGGATCCCTGCCCCTGCTCCCTCATCCACGCTCACCTTCTTCCCGCGTGCGCCGAGGGGAGCCACCGCCACGAGAGGCATCACCGCCATGACTGACAGCAATTCCCTCCATTTCGACCGCCGGAAGCTCCTGAAGGCCGCGGCGCTGACGCCGTTCGCCGGCTTGGCCCTGTCCGGCTGTGGCTCAAAGCCCGCCGAAAGTGCGGCAGCCAACAAGACCGTGACGGTCACGTCCTATGGCGGCTCCTACAACGACCAGTTGACGCAGACAATCCTGGATCCCTTCTCCAAGAAGACGGGCATCCAGCCCACGCTGCTGGCCAACACCAGCCTCGCGGCGCTCAAGGCCCAGGTGCAGTCCGGCGACGTGCAGTGGGACCTCGTGGAAATCACGGCACCGGAGTACGAGACGGCCGTCGCCGAGGGCCTGCTGGAAAAGTTCGATTACGACATCATCAGCGACAAGGGCCTCCCCGGCTACGCCAAGGCCGAGTACGGCATCAAGTACCTCAGCTTTCTGTTTGTCATGGCGTGGGACCAGAAGGTCATTCCGGACGCGCAAGCGCCAAAGGACTGGGCCCAGTTCTTTGACCAGGACAAGTACAACACCAAGCGTTCCGTTTACAACCAGCTCTCCGACAGCTCGGTCCTGGAAGCCGCGCTGCTGGCAGACGGGGTCCCGTTCGACAAGATCTACCCCCTCGACGTGGACCGCGCCCTTCGCGTCCTTGGACACCACCCGGGCAAGGACCGGTTGCTTTACCACGCCGCAAACCAGGAGCCGATCCAGCAGCTCACGTCCGGCGAGGTCTCGCTCTCGACAAGCTTCAACAACCGGATCAACGCCGCCCGCACTGACGGCGCCAAGCTGAACTTCTCGCCTGAAAACGCGGTCCTGGCCGGAGACTACTTTGTGGTGCCAAAGGGGGCCAAGAACAAGGAAGCGGCATTCAAGCTCATGAACTTCATGTCCAACGACGCCGAGGCCGGTGCCGCGTTCGACAAGGTCACCAACCTGACACTGGCCAACACGCCGGCTCTGTCCAAGCTGCCGAAGGAAATCGCGGACACGCTGCCGACGAGCCCGCGGCTGGCCGACAAGATCCTGGTGCGGGACGACAAGTGGTGGTCTGAGAACCTGAAGAAGACCGAGCAGCAGTTCAAGCTGTGGCAGGCAAGCTGATATGACGGCTGCAACTCTCACAGTCCGGCCGCAGGGCCGCCGAGCGCCGGGGGAGGGGAATCCGAGGGTCCGGCGCCGGCTCAGTGGCTGGTGGCTGCTGCTGGCACCGATCATGGTCTTCGACGTGATCCTGTTCCTGACGCCGCTCGGGAAACTCGTGGCCTCCAGCTTCGCCGACAACGCGTACCAGCGGGTGCTCGAGGACCCGCTGGTGCTGCGCTCGCTCGTCAACACCCTGACGATCAGCCTCGCCAGCACGATCGTGACGGTGGTGCTCGGCTACATCATCGCCATGGTCCTGTGGCGTGCCGGGAACGTCGCCCGGGTGATCCTGTTCGCCGTCGTACTCCTGCCCTTCTGGACCGGCATCCTGGTGAAGAACTTCGCCTGGGCGGTGCTGCTCCAGGACAACGGCATCGTCAACGCCTTCCTGCAGGGAATCGGTCTGACCGATGCGCCGATCGAGCTGCTGCACAACCGGTTCGCCGTGATCGTCGGCATGGTGCACTGTCTCCTGCCATACGCGGTGTTCCCGATCTTCTCCTCCCTGACGTCCATCGATGACCGGCTTGGCCTGGCGGCCCGCTCGCTGGGGGCGCCGGAAGGATCGGTCTTCCGGAGGATCACGCTGCCGCTGAGCATGCCCGGCATCTCGGCGGCGGGGCTGCTGGTCTTCATCATCAGCACCGGCTTCTTCATCACTCCCGTGGTGATGGGCGGACCCGGCGACATGATGATCGCCAACCAGATCGACTACTACGCGCGCCAGCTCACGGACTTCTCCGGCGCCGCGGCACTGGCCGTGGTCCTCACGGTGATGGTGAGCATCATGGTGGCCGTGTATCAGCGTGTGCTCAAGGCAGGAGGCCAACATGAAGACCACTAATCCGCAGCACCGGGTGCTGGCGCTGCTTTCCGTTCCCGTGTTTCTGTTCCTGGTCATTCCGACGGCGATCGTGGTGCCGGTGGCGCTGAACGACAGCCGCTACATCACCTTTCCGCCGGAAGGATTCTCCCTCGCAGCCGTAGCCGGCTTCTTCGGGGACAAAGCATGGACGTCGGCACTGACGGCCAGCCTGCAATCGGCGGGTATCGCCGTCGTCATCGGTGTGCTCTTGGGCTCCACGGCCGCGATCGGCCTGCACGGGCGGAAATTCCCCGGCCGCTCAGCCGTGATGGGGCTGATCCTCGCGCCGATGATCGTGCCAACGGTGGTGCTGGCCCTGGCGTTTTACCAGTTCTTCATCTCGATCGGGATGGTGGGCAGCATCCTCCCCATCGGCCTGGCGCACGCCGTGATCGCCACCCCGTACGTCTACCTCACTACCCGGGCGGCCCTCGCAGGCCTTAACCCGGCACTCGTGAGGTCGGCGCAAAGCCTTGGTGCCGGCCCGTTGTCAGTACTGCGGCACGTGTACCTCCCGATCATCCTGCCGGGCCTGATCTCGGGCGCCCTGTTTGCGTTCTCGGTCTCCATCGACGAGACCGTGATGTCGCTGTTCATGCAGTCCCCGGGCGCCACCACGCTGCCCGTCAAGATGTTCACGGACATCCAGTTCAACCTGACCCCGAAGATCGCCGTTTCCTCCGCGCTTCTGGTCAGCGTCGCCACCATCGGGCTCCTTCTGCAGGTCATGTTTGTCCTCAGGCGCCGGTCCACCGCACGGATGCTGCCGCTCGCAGTCTCCGCCCAATCGTAAGGAATGCCGATGACCACATCAGTGATCTCCGCAGAATCAATGTCAGGCACCCGGACCGCTTCGCGGGGCGCCATTGAACTCCGCAGCGTCAGCAAGAACTACGGCGACGTCGTGGCCGTGGACCGGCTGGACCTCGTTGTCCAGCCCGGCGAGTTCGTCACCCTGCTCGGGCCCAGCGGGTCCGGCAAAACCACCACCATGATGATGGTTGCCGGCTTCGAGGAGCACAGCGCAGGCTCGGTCCTGATCGACGGCCAGCCGGTGGACACGCTGCCGCCCCGGGAACGCAACCTGGGCGTGGTGTTCCAGAACTACGCACTGTTCCCGCACATGAGCGCACTCGAAAACGTCGAATTTGCACTCCGCATGCGGAAAATCCCCAAGAACGAACGACGCAAACGGGCCGAAGAAGCCCTCGACCGTGTGGGCCTTGGCAAGATGGGAAGCCGCAAGCCCCGCCAGCTCTCCGGCGGGCAGCAGCAGCGCGTCGCGCTGGCCCGCGCGCTGGTCTTCAACCCGGCCGCGCTGCTCCTGGACGAGCCCATGGCCGCACTGGACAAACGGCTCCGGGAACAGATGCAGGAGGAAATCAAGACCCTGCAAAAGAGCCTCGGCATCTCCGTGCTCTTCGTCACCCACGACCAGGACGAGGCCATGGCCATGTCCGACAGGATCGTGGTGATGAAGGACGGGAAGATCGTCCAGTCCGGCCCGCCGGAGGAGGTCTACAACCACCCGCTGACGGACTGGGTGGCCAGCTTCCTCGGCGATACCAACCTCATTCCCTGCACCGTGCTGGAACGCAACGGCACCGAGGCCTTAGTGGACCTCGGCGGGCTGGGCACGGCACGCGTGGCAGACCGCGGAGTCCAGGGCGAAAACTACGCCGTCTCCATCCGGCCGGAGCACCTCAAATTCCGTTCGGCGGGTGAGGGCGGCAACGGCGGCGCGGCAACGCTGGTGTCCTCCACCAACCTGGGAGCCACCGTCCGCCACCGCCTGACCGCAGGCGGCCAGGAGCTCCAGCTGCGCGAACTCAGCCCTGATTCCGCCGGCAGGCCCGCACCCGGCGGCCAGGTATTCGTGGGATGGGACTCCGGACGGGCCCAGCTCCTGGTCCTGGAGTCCTAAGGCGCCCCACCCGGGCCGAACTGGCCCGGTTTTGACCCGCATTCCGCCTGTTGAAGCCCCGGACAGCGCGTCCGGGGCCTCAAAAGTGGGCTAGTTCTGCAGCCCGGGCTCGTCCAGCAGGTTCTCAAAGCCCGGAGCCACCCGGTTCGCGGCGAATTCGATGACCTCGAACTCTGCAACGCCGTTGATGTAGAACGGGTCCTTGGCCAGGGATGCGTCGAGGGTCTCCCGGTCCGTCTTGGAGAGCAGCAGGCCGCCGGTGCGCGGAACCTTCCGGCCGGCGGCCAGGAACACGCCGTCGTCGAAGGCATCCTTCAGCCAGGCCACGTGGGCATCCAGGTGGTAGTCCACGATGTCTTGGGCAACCTTGTAGGTGAGGGAAACTACGTACATGCCCGCCAGCCTACCCTCAGGGCCATCAGGGCAGCCCGCAAACACCGGCGCTCCACCTTGAACTGTCAAGCTTTTTTTCTCCTAGGATGGGGTAATGACGGAACCGCGCTGGCTCAATGCCGATGAACGCCGGGCCTGGCTTGCCCAGCTCAGCATCAACACCATGCTGCCGGCAGCTTTGGACACCCAGCTTCACGCCGCCGGCAAGGTCTCGCTGTTCGACTACAACGTGCTTGCCATGCTCTCCGAGGCGGAGGGCCGCTTCCTGCCGATGAGCGAACTCGCGGCGCGGACCAGCGCCTCCCTCTCCCGTCTCTCTCACGTTGTCACCAAGCTCCAGAACCGGGGCTGGGTGGAGCGCAGGCCCCATCCGGGGGACGCCCGCGTCACCACCGCGCACCTGACCGAGGAAGGCATGACCACGATCGTGGCGCTCGCCCCCGGCCACGTGGAATCCGTGCGTTCGCTGTTCCTCGATGCCCTGAGCGAGCGTGACGTGGCGGACCTGGCCCGCATCGGCGAGAAGATCGTGGCGCGGCTGGACAGCAACCACTGGATCCTCCGCGAGCAGTAAGCTCAGCTCTGCCAGCCGTCTTGGTTGCTCCCGGCAACGGATGGCAGACTTGCCCTATGGATTTCACGGCTCGGTATGTCGCTCTAGGAGACTCGTTCACGGAAGGCGTGGGTGACGACGACCCCACCCTGCCCAACGGAGTCCGGGGCTGGGCCGACCGCGTTGCCGAGCAGCTCGGATCAGCCGACCCCGGCTTCGGGTACGCGAACCTCGCCATCCGCGGCAAGAAGCTCCGCCAGATCATGGCTGAGCAGGTGGACGCGGCCGTCGAGCTCAAACCCACGCTGGTGAGCATCTATGCCGGGGCGAACGACATCCTCCGTCCGAAGGTCGACATCGACAACCTGCTGGTGGACTACGACGCCGCCATCGCCAAACTGACCGCCACCGGCGCCAAGGTGGTCATGTTCACCGGCTTCGACTCCCGGGGGTCGAAGGTTTTCAGCACGACGCGCGGCCGCACCGCCATCTACAACGAACTGGTCCGCGGTATCGCCGGAGACCACGGGGCATTGCTCGTGGACTACTGGCGCTTCAGCGAGTATTACGACTGGGGCATGTGGGCGAAGGACCGGATGCACATGTCCGCCGCGGGCCACGCGAATATGGCCAAGCGCTTCCTGACTGTCCTTGAGCACGACCACTCCATCGAGGTTCCGCCGATGACTCCGGTGCCGGAGCTCGGCAAGGTGGAAGCGATCCGGGCCAACGCCCGCTGGGTGCGGGAGTTCGCCGCCCCGTGGGTAGTGCGGCGCGTCACCGGCAAATCATCCGGCGACAACCTCCAGCCGAGGTACAGCCAGCTCACCCGGCTCTAACGCTCCTCCGCCGGTCCAGCTTGCCCTCTGCCGGTTCAGCGTGCCCTCCGCTGGTCGAGCCTGTCGAGACCTACCGCCGGAATCCGGGCGTCGCGAGGAGGTCCCCGTCCCTGCGGACAGCCAGCACCTCCACGTCCCACAGTGCGGTTGCGCGGTGGAGCATCGGGACGCCGCCGGCCACGATCGCCGTTGCCAGCACGTCGGCTGTGACCACGTCCGCGGCGGCCACGGAAACCTGCCGGAACTCCGAGGCGCCTGCGGCAAGACTCCAGATATGGTCACCGCGTTCCGCTGAACCGGACGTCGCCAGCGCCGCCTTGCCGCCGCCGGACGCCAAACCGCCGGACGCCAAACCGCCGGACGCCAAACCGCCGGACGCCAAACCGTCCGGAGCAGACCGCTCCGACACAGCCCCGCCCAGCGGAAAGCCAGCCAGCAGGGTCCGCCGGTCGGCCGGATCGACGATGCCTGCCCGCCAGGGTTCGCCGCTGCCGGGAGCAGGTGAGCCGCTGACCAGCACATCCCCTCCGGCGTTGACGCACCAATCGTCCAGCCCCAGGGCGCGCAGTGAGGTGCCGGCTTCCCTGATCGCATGCCCCTTGATGAGCCCGGAGAGATCCAAGGCTCCGTCCGGGCGTTCCGGCGTGAAGGCGCCCTGGGTCAGGAGCCGCCACCCGGCGGCCTCCTCATACCGCGCCCTCATCCCTGCCGAGGCGTCGCGCAGCACTAGCTCGCCCCGCGCCATCCTGCTGGCCTCCGAATCGGGCCGGTACAGGCTGAACGTCGCGTCCAGTTCGGTGAAAAGGCGTTCGACGACGGCGGTGGCCGCTTCCAGCTCATCCTCCGCCGCCTGGGGTGCCCTATGGGTATCGGCGGGGACGGTCAGGCTGATGACCGTGCCCATGCAGGTGAAGGTGCGGGCCCGCAGACGGTATCTGTTGTCAGAGGTTTGCTGCATCGAGGGCCGCCTGGAGCGAGGTGAGGTAGGCGTCGCTGGTCACGGTGGCGCCGCCCACCGTCTGCACGTTGGCCGACTGGGCCTGGAGCACCTCGCTGCGCAGGATCGGGGCGGCGTAGTTGCTGATCTGCACGGACCTTCCCTCGTGATCCGTGAGTTTCAGGGCGGTGACGTCAGTGATGGCGCCGGCCTTGACCGTAATCTGCACCTGGACCGTACCGAAGCGGGTCTGGACGACGTCGCCGTCGTACGTTCCGCCGGCTTTGGCCGCCGCCCCCGCAGAGCCCGCCGCGCCCGCCGCGCCTGTGGTCCCGGAAGAGCCGGTCCCCGAGGAGCTGGTTCCGGAAGAACCTGAGGCGCCGGACGTGTCCGGCCCGGACGAGGATTCCTCGGCGTTGCCTGTGGACGCGGCGGCCACCACGCTGCGGGTATCCGCCACGTGGACGCCTGATTGCCAGCCGGCCAGGAGGATTCCGGCGGAAGCCAAGGCGGCTGAAACTGCTGCTCTGATTCTCACCAGTCAAACCTTTCGTAATGAAGCTGATCTTCGCGGACGCCCGCCGAACGGGCGGCGCTGAGGACATTCGTTGCCCATCCTGCGGGGCCGCAGACATAGACGTCGGCATCGGCGATGTCCGGGGCGTAGTCGGTCAGGGCGTAGCCGGCCCGATGCCCGGCCACCGGAAGCCAGCTGTCTGGAGCGCCCGGATCCCGGGCGCCTGTGAGGTGAAACAGGGTGGCGCCGCGGCGCCGGCACAGCTCAAGGATTTCGCCGCTGAGGTAGAGCTCGTGGTCGCTGTGTCCGCGGAGCAGGACGGTGGCCTGGCCGGGGGCAAACGGAGTGCGTTCCAGAAGGGCCCGCAGCGGCGTGATGCCGATGCCGGCGCCGATCATGACGACCCGGTCCCTGCTGCGGGCAGCGGAACTGAAGAGTCCGTAGGGGCCTTCGACCGCCACCTTGGTCCCTGGCCTTAGCGCTGCCAGCTGCGCGGTGCCCCTGCCAAGATTCCGCACTGTGATCCGCAGCAGTCCGCGCCCGTCGTTCCCCGGCGTCATCGGCTCGGCCGAGAGGCTGAAGGGATGCGGATGCCACCAGAGGCCGGGGGCCAGGAACCGCCAAATGAAGAACCTGCCGCCGTTGCCCTCCAGTGCCTTCAAGTGCAGTCCGCTCATCTCAATACTGATCACACCCGGGGCTTCGGCCGTCACGCGTTCAACCGTCAGCTGGTGCCGGAAGGTGGCGAGCACCGGCTGCATCACCCGGTAGTAGAGCAGGGCGGCGCCGGTCGCCGCGCAGATGGCAATCCAGTACCAGCGCTGCCATGTCCCCTCCGCGAAGAGTCCGCCCACGCTGAACTGGTGCGGCAGTGCCGTCAGCACGGCCGCGTAGGTGAGCAGGTGCACGACGTACCAGAATTCGTACGGGAAGCGGCGGCGTACTGCCACCAGCGACGTCACCACCACGGCGATGAAGAGCGCCAGGGAGACGAAGGCAAGCCACATGTCCGGCACCAGCACCCAGAGGGCCACTGCCTCGCTGACCGGGTCCAAGCCCTCCGCCATGCCGTAGCCAACAGCTATCAGGATGCCGTGCGCCAGCAGCAGGTACAGGGACGGTTTCCCCAGCTTCCGGTGGAACTCCAGGGCTCGGTCGTGCCCCACCGCGCCATCGATCAGCGGAATCCGGGCGGCCAGCAGGAGCATGAGCAGAACCAGGTCCATGCCGGCCAGCCCGGCAACGATGCCCAGGGCGGTGACGCCGGAGGCTACCGTCGAGACCGCCGCCATGCCGCCGTCGGCCAGCCACAACGAAACGGAGGCAGCCAGTGAGCCCCACGCCGCCACCGTCAGTGCATCGGCGCGGAGGAGGCGGCGCCGGTGCAGGGCCGCAAAGCGGGGCCAGGCCCCCTTGCCGGCGGGCAGTCCGCTGCCGGGGTTTCGCGGATCATCGGTCCCAAGACGGGGAGAGAGCTGTGTGTTCATGACTCAAGATTCCGCCTTGAGGCTTTCATTTTGCTGTGAAAACCCTTCTCCCCGGGTGTGACTTCGCTGCAGGCAGTCCCGACGCCCATGAGGCCGTGCACCGGCCGCCTCGCATACACCCGCTGACGCGTGATTGGCCTTTAATTGGCGCGTCTCGTAGACTTGGTGGGCGCTAGGTGGCGCGGAGCGTGTGCAATTGCTCCGGTTGACGGTGGCTGTTGTCAGTAATGGCAGCTCCGGCGGCCGGTAGTTAGGGGCTCAAGTTGCGTGCATTCCAGTATTTCGCCCAGCATCCCGGCACTTCGCGGTGGCTTCCACTGCCCGGTGCCCGTGGCTCATCGTATTCGCCGCAGCAAGGAATTCCACGGCTTTTCGCCGTCGATTTCAGGCCTGCGGAATTATCGGAAACGCATGTGGCTGGATGCGGACGCCGCCTGCCGCACGGTGACGCAGAACTCTGCCAGCCGTTTCAATTATTTTTCAGAGGAGAGTCGTCATGGCAGCACACTGCCAGGTGACCGGAGCCGAGCCGGGCTTTGGACACAGCATTTCGCACTCGCACCGCCGCAACAAGCGCCGGTTCGACCCGAACATTCAGAAGAAGCGCTACTGGGTTCCGTCCCTGCGCCGCAATGTCACCCTGCAGGTCTCTGCAAAGGGCATTAAGACCATCGACGTACGCGGCATCGACGTAGTCGTCGCCGCCATCCTGGCACGAGGGGTGAAGCTCTAGTGGCTAAGGACAAGGACGTACGTCCGATCATCAAGCTCAAGTCGACCGCGGGCACGGGTTACACCTACGTAACGCGTAAGAACCGTCGTAACGATCCGGACCGCATGGTCCTGAAGAAGTACGACCCCAAGATCCGCAAGCACGTCGAATTCCGAGAGGAGCGCTAAACACATGGCTAAGAAGTCAATGATCGCTAAGAACGAACAGCGTAAAGTCATCGTCGAGCGTTATGCTGCAAAGCGCCTCGAACTGAAGAAGGCTCTGGTTGACCCCAACTCGACCGACGAAGTTCGCGAAGCTGCACGCCTCGGCCTGCAGAAGCTGCCCCGCAACGCCTCACCGGTACGTCTGCGTAACCGCGACATCATCGATGGCCGTCCCCGCGGCACCTTCCAGAAGTTCGGTATCTCCCGTGTTCGCTTCCGCGACATGGCTCACCGCGGTGAGCTCCCGGGCATCACGAAGTCTTCCTGGTAATTCAGCACTGCTGATTCCAGCTGCTTGAGAAGGGCCGGCAACCGTATGGTTGCCGGCCCTTCTTTGCGTTAACGCCGCGTCGGCGCCGCGCCGGTCTGTGGGTGACGCACCACACAAAGCGGAATTACGACGCCGGCACCCGGCTTTTCGCCCGGACCGCACCATTTTTCCGCGGAATCACGCGGATCCCGGCCCCGCGGGAGGCGTGTTTGGGTGGGTTTGCGGTGGGGGTGGGGTGGGTGTATTGTTTTCTAAGTCGCCGCGAGGGGGCCAGCGAGGAGCTGGTGTCCGGAGGCGGCCAAATCCCCTTCTTGAACAGCCTGTGAATGGTTCGCTTGTTTGGCGTGCCGGGAGCGGGTGGGGCTGGTTTTGTTTGTTGGTGTGGGTCCTGGAACATGGATTTGCGTCGGGGGCTGAAACCGGGTAAGTTTGAAAAGTTGCTCCGGAGCGATCCACGGCTGTTTGGTTGTGGTGGTGCCGGGTGTGTCTGTTGTTTGAGAACTCAATAGTGTGCCAAGTTTGTTGATACCGGTTTATTTTATATGAATTGGTTGAATTTGCCGGGCCCGCCACCCCGTGGTGTGGTCTGGTTTTGACAGCTGGTTTCAAATTTTGTGCAGGGTGCGTGTCCCGTTTTCCCGGGGGCGCATGTTGTGTCTGTTTTACTTCAACGGAGAGTTTGATCCTGGCTCAGGATGAACGCTGGCGGCGTGCTTAACACATGCAAGTCGAACGATGACCCGGTGCTTGCACCGGTGATTAGTGGCGAACGGGTGAGTAACACGTGAGTAACCTGCCCTTTAACTCTGGGATAAGCCTGGGAAACTGGGTCTAATACCGGATATGACTCCTCATCGCATGGTGGGGGGTGGAAAGCTTTATTGTGGTTTTGGATGGACTCGCGGCCTATCAGCTTGTTGGTGAGGTAATGGCTCACCAAGGCGACGACGGGTAGCCGGCCTGAGAGGGTGACCGGCCACACTGGGACTGAGACACGGCCCAGACTCCTACGGGAGGCAGCAGTGGGGAATATTGCACAATGGGCGCAAGCCTGATGCAGCGACGCCGCGTGAGGGATGACGGCCTTCGGGTTGTAAACCTCTTTCAGTAGGGAAGAAGCGAAAGTGACGGTACCTGCAGAAGAAGCGCCGGCTAACTACGTGCCAGCAGCCGCGGTAATACGTAGGGCGCAAGCGTTATCCGGAATTATTGGGCGTAAAGAGCTCGTAGGCGGTTTGTCGCGTCTGCCGTGAAAGTCCGGGGCTCAACTCCGGATCTGCGGTGGGTACGGGCAGACTAGAGTGATGTAGGGGAGACTGGAATTCCTGGTGTAGCGGTGAAATGCGCAGATATCAGGAGGAACACCGATGGCGAAGGCAGGTCTCTGGGCATTAACTGACGCTGAGGAGCGAAAGCATGGGGAGCGAACAGGATTAGATACCCTGGTAGTCCATGCCGTAAACGTTGGGCACTAGGTGTGGGGGACATTCCACGTTTTCCGCGCCGTAGCTAACGCATTAAGTGCCCCGCCTGGGGAGTACGGCCGCAAGGCTAAAACTCAAAGGAATTGACGGGGGCCCGCACAAGCGGCGGAGCATGCGGATTAATTCGATGCAACGCGAAGAACCTTACCAAGGCTTGACATGGACCGGACCGCCGCAGAAATGTGGTTTCCCTTTGGGGCCGGTTCACAGGTGGTGCATGGTTGTCGTCAGCTCGTGTCGTGAGATGTTGGTTAAGTCCCGCAACGAGCGCAACCCTCGTTCCATGTTGCCAGCGCGTAATGGCGGGGACTCATGGGAGACTGCCGGGGTCAACTCGGAGGAAGGTGGGGACGACGTCAAATCATCATGCCCCTTATGTCTTGGGCTTCACGCATGCTACAATGGCCGGTACAAAGGGTTGCGATACTGTGAGGTGGAGCTAATCCCAAAAAGCCGGTCTCAGTTCGGATTGGGGTCTGCAACTCGACCCCATGAAGTCGGAGTCGCTAGTAATCGCAGATCAGCAACGCTGCGGTGAATACGTTCCCGGGCCTTGTACACACCGCCCGTCAAGTCACGAAAGTTGGTAACACCCGAAGCCGGTGGCCTAACCCCTTGTGGGAGGGAGCCGTCGAAGGTGGGACTGGCGATTGGGACTAAGTCGTAACAAGGTAGCCGTACCGGAAGGTGCGGCTGGATCACCTCCTTTCTAAGGAGCACCTACAGTCGCCTTGCCTCATGTATGTGAGTGTGGAGGGGTTGTCAGGAGTAAAGCCCGTTGCGCAGGCGATTGTTCTGCGGCGGGTGCTCATGGGTGGAATATCAACGGATAGCGGCCGCAGGTTCTTTTCCTTGCCCAGTACGGTTCCTCTCTTGAGGGGTGCCTGGAACGGTGGGGGCGGGTGCGTGCGGTTTAGTGTTTGGCACACTGTTGGGTCCTGAGGCAACAGGACCATGGCCTGCGGGCCGTCCCTTACGGGGGATGGTGCGGGGTGTGGGACTTGTGTTTCTGGTTTCCTGGCTGCACCGATCATGCATGGTGGTTTCTTCTTTTGGGAGGGGCTGGTGTGTGGGGTGTGTGGTACGGGGGTTGTTGTTTGAGAACTACATAGTGGACGCGAGCATCTTTTATAAGAAGCAATTTCCAAGAATATGAACCTGGATCTGGCTGCGCGTGATGATGGCGCCCTTTTTGGGGTGTGGTTGTTGGGTGTGGTTGGTTTCTGTGGTTCTCTCGTAAATTAGCGTTTTTGATCTTTTGTGGTCAAGTTTTTTAAGAGCACACGGTGGATGCCTTGGCATTAGGAGCCGAAGAAGGACGTAGGAATCTGCGATAAGCCTGGGGAGTCGATAACCGGACTGTGATCCCAGGGTGTCCGAATGGGGAAACCCCGCCAGGGGCGCGAGCCACCTGGTGACCCGCATCTGAACACATAGGGTGCGTGGAGGGAACGCGGGGAAGTGAAACATCTCAGTACCCGCAGGAAGAGAAAACAATAGTGATTCCGTTAGTAGTGGCGAGCGAACGCGGATCAGGCTAAACCGTTCCATGTGTGATAGCCGGCGGGCGTTGCATGGGCGGGGTTGTGGGACTTTCCGTTCTGTCTCTGCCGGGACAGTGGGGTGAGGGTGCAGGTATAGGTGAACGGTCTTGAAAGGCCGGCCGTAGAGGGTGTGAGCCCCGTAACCGTAATGCTGTGCACCGCCTGGAGAGTATCCCAAGTAGCACGGGGCCCGAGAAATCCCGTGTGAATCTGTCAGGACCACCTGATAAGCCTAAATACTCCCTAATGACCGATAGCGGACCAGTACCGTGAGGGAAAGGTGAAAAGTACCCCGGGAGGGGAGTGAAACAGTACCTGAAACCGTGTGCTTACAATCCGTCGGAGCAACCGCGAGTGATCGCATAGTAGTTGTGACGGCGTGCCTTTTGAAGAATGAGCCTGCGAGTTAGTGTTACGTCGCGAGGTTAACCCGTGTGGGGAAGCCGTAGCGAAAGCGAGTCTGAATAGGGCGTTGCAGTGGCGTGATCTAGACCCGAAGCGAAGTGATCTACCCATGGCCAGGTTGAAGCGACGGTAAGACGTCGTGGAGGACCGAACCCACTTCAGTTGAAAATGGAGGGGATGAGCTGTGGGTAGGGGTGAAAGGCCAATCAAACTTCGTGATAGCTGGTTCTCCCCGAAATGCATTTAGGTGCAGCGTTGCGTGTTTCTTGCTGGAGGTAGAGCTACTGGATGGCTAATGGGCCCTACAAGGTTACTGACGTCAGCCAAACTCCGAATGCCGGTAAGTGAGAGCGCAGCAGTGAGACTGTGGGGGATAAGCTTCATAGTCGAGAGGGA
This sequence comes from Arthrobacter sp. KBS0703, assembly GCF_002008315.2. Taxonomy (NCBI): domain Bacteria; kingdom Bacillati; phylum Actinomycetota; class Actinomycetes; order Micrococcales; family Micrococcaceae; genus Arthrobacter; species Arthrobacter sp. KBS0703. The sequence goes on from NZ_MVDG02000001.1 coordinate 4,199,265, forward strand.
AACAGCCCAGACCACCAACTAAGGCCCCTAAGCGTGTGCTAAGTGGGAAAGGATGTGGAGTTGCGAAGACAACCAGGAGGTTGGCTTAGAAGCAGCCATCCTTAAAAGAGTGCGTAATAGCTCACTGGTCAAGTGATTCCGCGCCGACAATGTAGCGGGGCTCAAGTACACCGCCGAAGTTGTGGCATTCACATATTTTCCAAGCCTTCGTGGTTCAGGAGTGTGGATGGGTAGGGGAGCGTCGTGTGGGCAGTGAAGTCGCGGTGTAAACCAGCGGTGGAGCCTACACGAGTGAGAATGCAGGCATGAGTAGCGAAAGACGGGTGAGAAACCCGTCCGCCGAATGATCAAGGGTTCCAGGGTCAAGCTAATCTGCCCTGGGTAAGTCGGGACCTAAGGCGAGGCCGACAGGCGTAGTCGATGGACAACGGGTTGATATTCCCGTACCGGCGAAAAACCGTCCATGTTGAACAGGGGATACTAACTGCCCGAAGCCTGCCCTATCACCCTTGTGGTGTGCGGGTTTTGGTGGAGCGCGGGACCTGATCCTGGGAGGCAAGCGTATTAACAGGTGTGACGCAGGAAGGTAGCCGAGCCGGGCGATGGTTGTCCCGGTCCAAGGATGTAGGGCGAACGGTAGGCAAATCCGCCGTTCATGATGCCTGAGATCTGACGGGACTCCCGTAAAGGGGGATTCGGTGATCCTATGCTGCCTAGAAAAGCATCGGCGCGAGGTTTTAGCCGCCCGTACCCCAAACCGACACAGGTGATCAGGTAGAGAATACTAAGGCGATCGAGAGAATTATGGTTAAATGAACTCGGCAAAATGCCCCCGTAACTTCGGGAGAAGGGGGGCCCCAACCTTGAACACCACTTGCTGGTGGGAGGGGATCGGGGCCGCAGAGACCAGGGGGAAGCGACTGTTTACTAAAAACACAGGTCCGTGCGAAGTCGCAAGACGATGTATACGGACTGACTCCTGCCCGGTGCTGGAAGGTTAAGAGGACCGGTTAGCCGCAAGGCGAAGCTGAGAATTCAAGCCCCAGTAAACGGCGGTGGTAACTATAACCATCCTAAGGTAGCGAAATTCCTTGTCGGGTAAGTTCCGACCTGCACGAATGGAGTAACGACTTCCCCGCTGTCTCAACCATAAACTCGGCGAAATTGCAGTACGAGTAAAGATGCTCGTTACGCGCAGCAGGACGGAAAGACCCCGAGACCTTTACTATAGTTTGGTATTGGTGTTCGGAGTGGCTTGTGTAGGATAGGTGGGAGACGTTGAAGCCCGGACGCCAGTTCGGGTGGAGTCATCGTTGAAATACCACTCTGGTCACTTTGGACATCTAACTTCGGCCCGTAATCCGGGTCAGGGACAGTGCCTGATGGGTAGTTTAACTGGGGCGGTTGCCTCCTAAAAAGTAACGGAGGCGCCCAAAGGTTCCCTCAGCCTGGTTGGCAATCAGGTGTCGAGTGTAAGTGCACAAGGGAGCTTGACTGTGAGAGAGACATCTCGAGCAGGGACGAAAGTCGGGACTAGTGATCCGGCGGTACATTGTGGAATGGCCGTCGCTCAACGGATAAAAGGTACCTCGGGGATAACAGGCTGATCTTGCCCAAGAGTCCATATCGACGGCATGGTTTGGCACCTCGATGTCGGCTCGTCGCATCCTGGGGCTGGAGTAGGTCCCAAGGGTTGGGCTGTTCGCCCATTAAAGCGGTACGCGAGCTGGGTTTAGAACGTCGTGAGACAGTTCGGTCCCTATCCGCTGCGCGCGCAGGAAATTTGAGAAGGGCTGTCCTTAGTACGAGAGGACCGGGACGGACGAACCTCTGGTGTGTCAGTTGTACTGCCAAGTGCACCGCTGATTAGCTACGTTCGGATGGGATAACCGCTGAAAGCATCTAAGCGGGAAGCTCGCTTCGAGATGAGATTTCCATACACCTTGTGTGTGAGAGGCCCCAGCCAGACCACTGGGTTGATAGGCCGGATGTGGAAGCGAGGACTAACGACTCGTGAAGCTGACCGGTACTAATAGGCCGATAACTTACACCACACACCACCCCGCAAACGGATTCAAAAGCGTTTGCACCCAGGGGCGGTAAGAAGAAACAAGACTGCTTGCGTCCACTATGTGGTTCCCGACCAACAAACCCGCACCACCGGTTTGTTGCACAGGAACCAACAACTACATAACAACACCACACCTGCCCTTCACCGGGCAGGGATGTTGTAACCACAAATTTCCCAACCCCCAAAAGGGTTGCGGAGCAAGGGTTACGGCGGTCATAGCGTGGGGGAAACGCCCGGTCCCATTCCGAACCCGGAAGCTAAGACCCACAGCGCCGATGGTACTGCACCCGGGAGGGTGTGGGAGAGTAGGTCACCGCCGGACAACCATTACACGGTCGAGAGCCCCAACCACAAGGTTGGGGCTCTCCCGCATTTAACCCCCTCAACCCGGCCGCACCGCCCCAACCAACGCGGCCGGCCGGTTTCGACAGGCTCAACCAGCGGCCGGTGCCCGCATCTAGACTTACCAACTATGACCACTTCTTCCGGCGATGTTCCCTCCGGCCTTGCCCCGGGCGCTTCCGCCGGACCCGCCCGGCGGGCCACCATCCTTGACGTGGCAGCCGCGGCCGGCGTCTCGAGGCAGACCGTCACCCGCGCCATGAACGCGATGCCGGGTATTCGCCGGGAAACACGTGAGCGCGTCCAAGAGACGGCACGCCAACTGGGGTACACGCCCAGCCGTTTTGCCAAGGGGCTGGTCCAAGGAGCGCGCACCTCGGTGGGGCTGGCCATTCCTGACCTCACCAACCCGTACTATCCGGCGTTTGCGTCCAGCGTGGTTGAGCTGGCCACGCAGCGCGGCTGGCACGTCGTCATGGATGACTACGGCCACGGCGGTACCACTGGCGTCGAGTCAGTGCAGCATCTCGCTCCACAGGTGGACGCCGTGATCGGATACTTGGGCGGAGCGGCGGACGAGGCGCAGGCCATCCTTGGGCGCCGGCCCCTGGTGGTTCTCGACCAGCCTGCGGGATCCGCGTCCGGCGGGATCGCCTTTGACTACACGCACGCCGCGCGAACCGCCTTGGAACACCTGCGGGCCAGGGGCTGCCGCCAGCTGGCCTACATCGATCGCGCCTGGGCCGGCACGGAGCACAGCTCCCCGGAACCCGCGGGCGCCGCCGGGCCAAGGCCCGGAACTGACCCGGTTCAAGGCGTTGTCACCGTGCGTGGTCAGGCGTTTTCCCGCAGCGCGGCTGACTCCGGAATAGCCCTGGCCGTGTCCGCCTCCCCGGAGTCGGCGGACGCGGCCCGAAAAGTGACGCGGCGGCTGCTCGACGAGCACCCCCAAACGGACGGAATCGTGGTGTTCAACGACCTCATGGCGGCCGGCGTATTGAAGGCGTTGGCCGACGTGGGGCGGGCCGTCCCGGCTGATTGTGCCGTGATCGGCATGGATGGCATCCCGCTCGGTGAGTTGCTGACTCCTGAGCTGAGCACTCTCGCGCTGGACCTGCGGGAGGTGGGGAGGGCCGCCGTCGAACTCCTTGACGGCTTGCTTACCGGATCCCTTGAGCCCGGCGGTCCGGGTACGGACCTGTTGCTCCGGCACCACCTGGTGCTGCGCCAGTCCGCCTGACCGGGAGCCTGGCCCTACCCAAACTGCCTGGATCACATTAGGCTTGTACAAGTTCGTGAACGTTCACGGAAATCATCATAGGCCCACCCAGGGGAACAAATATGTCAGTCGATTCATCCACTGTGCCCACCGATTCACGGCCGGCATCGCCCGCCAACCGGTCCCTCGACACGGCCGCAGCCGAGGTCCGGGAGCTCGAATCAATGGAGCCTGCTGACGGTGCGCTGCCTGCACGCGCATACCTGCACAGCGATGCCCCTCGGTTGATCCTGAACGGCACCTGGAAGTTCCGGCTACACGGCGGCGCGAGGCTGGCACCTCAGGTCGGTTGGCAGCTCGGCGAGGACCTGGCCAACTTCGGCGACCTGCCGGTGCCATCCAGCTGGCCCATGCACGGCCACGGAACACCTTGGTACACGAACGTCCAATATCCCTTTGCCGTGGAACCGCCCCACGTGCCGGACGCCAACCCCATCGGCGACCACCTCCTGGAGTTCGAGGCCGGCCCCGAGTTCTTTCCGCGCTCGGTTCTTCGGTTCGACGGCATTGAATCCGCCGGCACCGTGTGGCTGAACGGAACAAGGCTCGGCATGACGCGCGGCAGCCGCCTCGCCCACGAGTTTGACGTCACCAACGTCCTGGTTCCGGGCCGAAACATCCTGGCCGTCCGCGTGGCCCAGTTTTCGGCGGCCAGCTACCTGGAGGACCAGGACATGTGGTGGCTGCCCGGCATCTTCCGGGACGTCACCCTGCAGGCTCGGCCGGACAACGGCATCGACGACGTCTTTGTCCACGCGGGATTTGACCACCTCACCGGCGAAGGGATCCTCAAGGTCGAGGTGACCCGGGCCGGCGAGGCGATTGACGCCGTCGTGCGCGTTGGAGATCTCGAACTTGAACTGCCCGCGGGAAGTGAGCAGCGCATCCCTGCGGTTGAGCCGTGGTCGGCCGAACTGCCGAGGCTGTACCCCGCTAACGTCAGCACGGGCGGCGAGACCGTGGAACTTCAGCTTGGTTTCCGCAGCATCGCCATCGAGGACGCGCAGTTCAAGGTCAACGGCCAACGGATCCTGCTGCGCGGCGTGAACCGGCATGAACATGACCCGCGCCTCGGCCGTGCGGTGCCGCGCGAAGTCATGGAGAGCGAGCTGCGGCTCATGAAGCAGCACAACATCAACGCCATCCGCACCTCCCACTACCCGCCGCACCCGGAATTCCTTGCCCTCGCGGACCGGCTCGGCTTCTACGTGGTGCTGGAATGCGACCTGGAGACCCACGGCTTCGAAAGCGCGGGCTGGCAGCAGAATCCGAGTGACGATCCCCGGTGGGAGCCGGCCCTGCTGGACAGGATGCGGCGCACCGTTGAGCGCGACAAGAACCATGCCTGTGTGGTCATGTGGTCACTGGGCAACGAGTCCGGCACGGGGCGGAACCTTGCGGCCATGTCCCGCTGGACCAAGCACCGCGACCCCTCCCGGCCCATCCACTACGAGGGTGACTGGAGCTCGCCCTACGTGGACGTCTACTCACGGATGTACGCGGACCAGGCCGAGACCGCGCTGATCGGTCAGGGAATTGAGCCGGCCCTGGAGGATCCCGAACTCGACGCCCGCCGCCGCGCCATGCCCTTTGTCCTGTGCGAATACGTGCACGCGATGGGCAACGGACCGGGCGGAATGACCGAGTACCAGGAGCTCTTCGACCGGTATCCGCGCCTCATGGGCGGCTTCGTCTGGGAGTGGCTGGAGCACGGGATCACCCGCACTGCAGGCGACGGCCAGGAGTACTTCGTCTACGGCGGCGACTTCGGTGAGGAAATTCACGACGGCAACTTCGTGACGGACGGACTCGTCGACGCCAACCGCAAACCGAGGCCCGGGCTTCTGGATTTCAAGAAGGTCATTGAGCCGCTGGCCATCACGGTCGCGGAGGACTGGACGAGCTTCACCGTTGCAAGCAAGTTCGACTTCGCGGACACCTCCGCACTCCGGTTCGGCTATTCCGTGGAGGCCGACGGCGGCACTCTCGACGGCGGCGTAGTGGCGGTTGCGCCGTTGGCGCCCCGCAGCGAAGCCTCCGTTCAACTGCCGTCCGGGCTGGCTGACCTGGCCGGCGATGCGGCCGCGGTGCTGACTGTCCGTGCCGAGCTGGCCGAGGCGACGGGTGGGCCGGCGCCTGTCTCTTATACACATCTAGATGTGTATAAGAGACAGCCTCAACGCACCCGCGGCGCCGCAGGTCCGTGCCACCGAAGGCGTCGGGGAGGCGGGCGCGACGGATTCTTCGGGCGGCACACCCGGCGCCGGATCCGATGAGCTGCTGCTGGGGCCGGCCGCCTTCTCCCGGTCCACCGGAGCGCTGACCCGGCTTGGCGGACTGCCGGTGGACGACCTCCGGCTGGTGCTGTGGCGCGCCCCGACGGACAACGACTACGGAGTGGACTGGTGGGGGAACCCCGAAGACCGGACTCTTGCTCAGCGGTGGGTCGACGCCGGCCTCAACCGGCTGCACTCCCGGCTGATCGGGATCACGGCTGTCCCGGCCCCGGACGGCGGGGAGGCGTTGGAGATCCGCACGCGCGTCGGCATCGCGGACAAGCAATACGGAGTGTTCGTGGACTACACGTGGACCAGCGACGGTGAAAGGCTCAGCCTGCGGACGCGGGTGCGGCCGGACGGGGACTGGAGGGATAAGGGCCGCGACGTGCCCTGGGCGCGGATAGGGCTGGAGCTCGTGCTGGGCGCCGGTCCCCGGCATGTGGACTGGTTCGGGCAAGGTCCCCACCAGGCGTACCCGGACACCGGCCAGGGCACCCGCAAGGGATGGTACTCGCTGCCTGCGGCGGAGATGGCCGTGGACTACGTCCGCCCGCAGGAGTCCGGTGCCCGCGCCGCTGTGCACAGCGCAACGCTGCAGCTGGATGCAGGGGACCTGGCCATCAGCGGGGAGCCCTTTGCGCTGACGCTGATGCCGTATGGCCAGGCAACACTGGATGCCGCAAAGCATCAGCCGGACCTTGTGCCGGACGGACGCACCCACGTCTATCTCGACCACGTCCAACGCGGAGTGGGGACCGGCGCCTGCGGGCCCGGAGTGCTGGACGCCTACCGGATTGCCCAACGGGAGGCGGACTTCACCCTGGTGTTCGAAGCCAAAGGCTGACCGTCCGTCCGCCGACCCTTGGGCCGGCAGAAATGTGACGCGCCGCATAGCGGGAAAATAACCGACAATCCGCCAGGCGGCGGTCCTGACAGCCCCTGAAATCCCTGCAAATCCGGGGATTCCAGGGGCTGTTTCAGGGGCGCAGGGGCGTGTTTGGGTGGGTTTGCGGTGGGGGTGGGGTGGGTGTATTGTTTTCTAAGTCGCCGCGAGGGGGCCAGCGAGGAGCTGGTGTCCGGAGGCGGCCAAATCCCTTTCTTGAACAGCCTGTGAATGGTTCGCTTGTTTGGCGTGCCGGGAGCGGGTGGGGCTGGTTTTGTTTGTTGGTGTGGGTCCTGGAACATGGATTTGCGTCGGGGGCTGAAACCGGGTAAGTTTGAAAAGTTGCTCCGGAGCGATCCACGGCTGTTTGGTTGTGGTGGTGCCGGGTGTGTCTGTTGTTTGAGAACTCAATAGTGTGCCAAGTTTGTTGATACCGGTTTATTTTATATGAATTGGTTGAATTTGCCGGGCCCGCCACCCCGTGGTGTGGTCTGGTTTTGACAGCTGGTTTCAAATTTTGTGCAGGGTGCGTGTCCCGTTTTCCCGGGGGCGCATGCTGTGTCTGTTTTACTTCAACGGAGAGTTTGATCCTGGCTCAGGATGAACGCTGGCGGCGTGCTTAACACATGCAAGTCGAACGATGACCCGGTGCTTGCACCGGTGATTAGTGGCGAACGGGTGAGTAACACGTGAGTAACCTGCCCTTAACTCTGGGATAAGCCTGGGAAACTGGGTCTAATACCGGATATGACTCCTCATCGCATGGTGGGGGGTGGAAAGCTTTATTGTGGTTTTGGATGGACTCGCGGCCTATCAGCTTGTTGGTGAGGTAATGGCTCACCAAGGCGACGACGGGTAGCCGGCCTGAGAGGGTGACCGGCCACACTGGGACTGAGACACGGCCCAGACTCCTACGGGAGGCAGCAGTGGGGAATATTGCACAATGGGCGCAAGCCTGATGCAGCGACGCCGCGTGAGGGATGACGGCCTTCGGGTTGTAAACCTCTTTCAGTAGGGAAGAAGCGAAAGTGACGGTACCTGCAGAAGAAGCGCCGGCTAACTACGTGCCAGCAGCCGCGGTAATACGTAGGGCGCAAGCGTTATCCGGAATTATTGGGCGTAAAGAGCTCGTAGGCGGTTTGTCGCGTCTGCCGTGAAAGTCCGGGGCTCAACTCCGGATCTGCGGTGGGTACGGGCAGACTAGAGTGATGTAGGGGAGACTGGAATTCCTGGTGTAGCGGTGAAATGCGCAGATATCAGGAGGAACACCGATGGCGAAGGCAGGTCTCTGGGCATTAACTGACGCTGAGGAGCGAAAGCATGGGGAGCGAACAGGATTAGATACCCTGGTAGTCCATGCCGTAAACGTTGGGCACTAGGTGTGGGGGACATTCCACGTTTTCCGCGCCGTAGCTAACGCATTAAGTGCCCCGCCTGGGGAGTACGGCCGCAAGGCTAAAACTCAAAGGAATTGACGGGGGCCCGCACAAGCGGCGGAGCATGCGGATTAATTCGATGCAACGCGAAGAACCTTACCAAGGCTTGACATGGACCGGACCGCCGCAGAAATGTGGTTTCCCCTTTGGGGCCGGTTCACAGGTGGTGCATGGTTGTCGTCAGCTCGTGTCGTGAGATGTTGGGTTAAGTCCCGCAACGAGCGCAACCCTCGTTCCATGTTGCCAGCGCGTAATGGCGGGGACTCATGGGAGACTGCCGGGGTCAACTCGGAGGAAGGTGGGGACGACGTCAAATCATCATGCCCCTTATGTCTTGGGCTTCACGCATGCTACAATGGCCGGTACAAAGGGTTGCGATACTGTGAGGTGGAGCTAATCCCAAAAAGCCGGTCTCAGTTCGGATTGGGGTCTGCAACTCGACCCCATGAAGTCGGAGTCGCTAGTAATCGCAGATCAGCAACGCTGCGGTGAATACGTTCCCGGGCCTTGTACACACCGCCCGTCAAGTCACGAAAGTTGGTAACACCCGAAGCCGGTGGCCTAACCCCTTGTGGGAGGGAGCCGTCGAAGGTGGGACTGGCGATTGGGACTAAGTCGTAACAAGGTAGCCGTACCGGAAGGTGCGGCTGGATCACCTCCTTTCTAAGGAGCACCTACAGTCGCCTTGCCTCATGTATGTGAGTGTGGAGGGGTTGTCAGGAGTAAAGCCCGTTGCGCAGGCGATTGTTCTGCGGCGGGTGCTCATGGGTGGAATATCAACGGATAGCGGCCGCAGGTTCTTTTCCTTGCCCAGTACGGTTCCTCTCTTGAGGGGTGCCTGGAACGGTGGGGGCGGGTGCGTGCGGTTTAGTGTTTGGCACACTGTTGGGTCCTGAGGCAACAGGACCATGGCCCGCGGGCCGTCCCTTACGGGGGATGGTGCGGGGTGTGGGACTTGTGTTTCTGGTTTCCTGGCTGCACCGATCATGCATGGTGGTTTCTTCTTTTGGGAGGGGCTGGTGTGTGGGGTGTGTGGTACGGGGTTGTTGTTTGAGAACTACATAGTGGACGCGAGCATCTTTTATAAGAAGCAATTTCCAAGAATATGAACCTGGATCTGGCTGCGCGTGATGATGGCGCCCTTTTTGGGGTGTGGTTGTTGGGTGTGGTTGGTTTCTGTGGTTCTCTCGTAAATTAGCGTTTTTGATCTTTTGTGGTCAAGTTTTTAAGAGCACACGGTGGATGCCTTGGCATTAGGAGCCGAAGAAGGACGTAGGAATCTGCGATAAGCCTGGGGGAGTCGATAACCGGACTGTGATCCCAGGGTGTCCGAATGGGGAAACCCCGCCAGGGGCGCGAGCCACCTGGTGACCCGCATCTGAACACATAGGGTGCGTGGAGGGAACGCGGGGAAGTGAAACATCTCAGTACCCGCAGGAAGAGAAAACAATAGTGATTCCGTTAGTAGTGGCGAGCGAACGCGGATCAGGCTAAACCGTTCCATGTGTGATAGCCGGCGGGCGTTGCATGGGCGGGGTTGTGGGACTTTCCGTTCTGTCTCTGCCGGGACAGTGGGGTGAGGGTGCAGGTATAGGTGAACGGTCTTGAAAGGCCGGCCGTAGAGGGTGTGAGCCCCGTAACCGTAATGCTGTGCACCGCCTGGAGAGTATCCCAAGTAGCACGGGGCCCGAGAAATCCCGTGTGAATCTGTCAGGACCACCTGATAAGCCTAAATACTCCCTAATGACCGATAGCGGACCAGTACCGTGAGGGAAAGGTGAAAAGTACCCCGGGAGGGGAGTGAAACAGTACCTGAAACCGTGTGCTTACAATCCGTCGGAGCAACCGCGAGTGATCGCATAGTAGTTGTGACGGCGTGCCTTTTGAAGAATGAGCCTGCGAGTTAGTGTTACGTCGCGAGGTTAACCCGTGTGGGGAAGCCGTAGCGAAAGCGAGTCTGAATAGGGCGTTGCAGTGGCGTGATCTAGACCCGAAGCGAAGTGATCTACCCATGGCCAGGTTGAAGCGACGGTAAGACGTCGTGGAGGACCGAACCCACTTCAGTTGAAAATGGAGGGGATGAGCTGTGGGTAGGGGTGAAAGGCCAATCAAACTTCGTGATAGCTGGTTCTCCCCGAAATGCATTTAGGTGCAGCGTTGCGTGTTTCTTGCTGGAGGTAGAGCTACTGGATGGCTAATGGGCCCTACAAGGTTACTGACGTCAGCCAAACTCCGAATGCCGGTAAGTGAGAGCGCAGCAGTGAGACTGTGGGGGATAAGCTTCATAGTCGAGAGGGAAACAGCCCAGACCACCAACTAAGGCCCCTAAGCGTGTGCTAAGTGGGAAAGGATGTGGAGTTGCGAAGACAACCAGGAGGTTGGCTTAGAAGCAGCCATCCTTAAAAGAGTGCGTAATAGCTCACTGGTCAAGTGATTCCGCGCCGACAATGTAGCGGGGCTCAAGTACACCGCCGAAGTTGTGGCATTCACATATTTTCCAAGCCTTCGTGGTTCAGGAGTGTGGATGGGTAGGGGAGCGTCGTGTGGGCAGTGAAGTCGCGGTGTAAACCAGCGGTGGAGCCTACACGAGTGAGAATGCAGGCATGAGTAGCGAAAGACGGGTGAGAAACCCGTCCGCCGAATGATCAAGGGTTCCAGGGTCAAGCTAATCTGCCCTGGGTAAGTCGGGACCTAAGGCGAGGCCGACAGGCGTAGTCGATGGACAACGGGTTGATATTCCCGTACCGGCGAAAAACCGTCCATGTTGAACAGGGGATACTAACTGCCCGAAGCCTGCCCTATCACCCTTGTGGTGTGCGGGTTTTGGTGGAGCGCGGGACCTGATCCTGGGAGGCAAGCGTATTAACAGGTGTGACGCAGGAAGGTAGCCGAGCCGGGCGATGGTTGTCCCGGTCCAAGGATGTAGGGCGAACGGTAGGCAAATCCGCCGTTCATGATGCCTGAGATCTGACGGGACTCCCGTAAAGGGGGGATTCGGTGATCCTATGCTGCCTAGAAAAGCATCGGCGCGAGGTTTTAGCCGCCCGTACCCCAAACCGACACAGGTGATCAGGTAGAGAATACTAAGGCGATCGAGAGAATTATGGTTAAGGAACTCGGCAAAATGCCCCCGTAACTTCGGGAGAAGGGGGGCCCCAACCTTGAACACCACTTGCTGGTGGGAGGGGATCGGGGCCGCAGAGACCAGGGGGAAGCGACTGTTTACTAAAAACACAGGTCCGTGCGAAGTCGCAAGACGATGTATACGGACTGACTCCTGCCCGGTGCTGGAAGGTTAAGAGGACCGGTTAGCCGCAAGGCGAAGCTGAGAATTCAAGCCCCAGTAAACGGCGGTGGTAACTATAACCATCCTAAGGTAGCGAAATTCCTTGTCGGGTAAGTTCCGACCTGCACGAATGGAGTAACGACTTCCCCGCTGTCTCAACCATAAACTCGGCGAAATTGCAGTACGAGTAAAGATGCTCGTTACGCGCAGCAGGACGGAAAGACCCCGAGACCTTTACTATAGTTTGGTATTGGTGTTCGGAGTGGCTTGTGTAGGATAGGTGGGAGACGTTGAAGCCCGGACGCCAGTTCGGGTGGAGTCATCGTTGAAATACCACTCTGGTCACTTTGGACATCTAACTTCGGCCCGTAATCCGGGTCAGGGACAGTGCCTGATGGGTAGTTTAACTGGGGCGGTTGCCTCCTAAAAAGTAACGGAGGCGCCCAAAGGTTCCCTCAGCCTGGTTGGCAATCAGGTGTCGAGTGTAAGTGCACAAGGGAGCTTGACTGTGAGAGAGACATCTCGAGCAGGGACGAAAGTCGGGACTAGTGATCCGGCGGTACATTGTGGAATGGCCGTCGCTCAACGGATAAAAGGTACCTCGGGGATAACAGGCTGATCTTGCCCAAGAGTCCATATCGACGGCATGGTTTGGCACCTCGATGTCGGCTCGTCGCATCCTGGGGCTGGAGTAGGTCCCAAGGGTTGGGCTGTTCGCCCATTAAAGCGGTACGCGAGCTGGGTTTAGAACGTCGTGAGACAGTTCGGTCCCTATCCGCTGCGCGCGCAGGAAATTTGAGAAGGGCTGTCCTTAGTACGAGAGGACCGGGACGGACGAACCTCTGGTGTGTCAGTTGTACTGCCAAGTGCACCGCTGATTAGCTACGTTCGGATGGGATAACCGCTGAAAGCATCTAAGCGGGAAGCTCGCTTCGAGATGAGATTTCCATACACCTTGTGTGTGAGAGGCCCCCAGCCAGACCACTGGGTTGATAGGCCGGATGTGGAAGCGAGGACTAACGACTCGTGAAGCTGACCGGTACTAATAGGCCGATAACTTACACCACACACCACCCCGCAAACGGATTCAAAAGCGTTTGCACCCAGGGGCGGTAAGAAGAAACAAGACTGCTTGCGTCCACTATGTGGTTCCCGACCAACAAACCCGCACCACCGGTTTGTTGCACAGGAACCAACAACTACATAACAACACCACACCTGCCCTTCACCGGGCAGGGATGTTGTAACCACAAATTTCCCAACCCCCAAAAGGGTTGCGGAGCAAGGGTTACGGCGGTCATAGCGTGGGGGAAACGCCCGGTCCCATTCCGAACCCGGAAGCTAAGACCCACAGCGCCGATGGTACTGCACCCGGGAGGGTGTGGGAGAGTAGGTCACCGCCGGACAACCATTACACGGTCGAGAGCCCCAACCACAAGGTTGGGGCTCTCCCGCATTTAACCCCCTCAACCCGGCCGCACCGCCCCAACCAACGCGGCCGGCCGGTTTCGCGCAAGCCCAACCAACGCAGCCCGCCGGTTTCGACAGTCTCAACCAGCGGCCGGCCGCGTTTCGGCAAGCTCAACCGGCGTGGCCAGCTGGTTAGTGGCTCAACCGATGCACGAGGTGCCGCACGCTGAAAACCGTGCCGCCGCCGTCGGGCCTCACCGTAGTGAGGCCTTAACATCGTCCGCTATGGGCGGAATTCGGTGGAAAACCCCCGAAAATTCGGTGATTTAGGTCAAAAAGTCGCGGAAACACGCGGAATTTGCCCCCCTCACGGGTGCAAGCTGGTAAGTTTTCGAACAGTGGCTTGTACGCATGCCGTGTGCAGGCTCCAGAAATCCAAAGCGTCCAGGAGGACATAAATGGCTAAGAACCGTAGTGAACTTGTTGCAGAGGTAGCAGGCAAGGCCGGCACCAGCCAGGCAGCCGTCAACTCCGTGCTCGATGCACTGTTCGAGGTTTTCGAATCTTCCGTCGCCTCCGGCGAGAAGATCACCATCCCGGGCTGGCTCGCAGTTGAGCGTACCGACCGCGCAGCCCGCACTGGCCGCAACCCGCAGACCGGCGAAACCATCCAGATCGCAGCAGGCCACAGCGTCAAGCTGACCGCCGGCTCCAAGCTGAAGGCCGCTGTCTCCAACAAGAAGTAGTCTTCTCGACAGCTCAGGAGGGGCGGCAACCACACGGTTGCCGCCCCTCCTGCTTTTAAGGCCCGATTCGCCGTAAGCACCGATTCGCCGCCCGGGCAGCGGTAGCGGACAATGGATAAGTGCCCTCAGCAGCAAAATCCCGTATCCCACAGCCTGCGCCCGATCAGGGAACGCAGAGCCAGGCTGACGCCGCCCTCGGTATTCCTCGGCCCTGGCAGTTGGCCGGCCTGGCCGCCCTCTTCCTAGGGCTGGCGGCCGCGTTGCTGTTCTCCGGCGCTGCGGCGGCCCGCGAGGTGTCCGATCCCGGAGCACTGGTGCGCTGGGGCCTCCCTGTCAGCAAGGCAATCCACAACATCTCGCTGGCCACGGTGATCGGCGGGCTCATATTCGCTGCGGGCATCCTGCCGTGGAAGCTTGGCGGCTCGCGCACCAAGGATCATGACGCTCCCGAGCACCCGGCCTTCGCCCGCGCCCTTGCCATCGCGGCGGCCGCCGGTGTGGCCTGGACCCTGTCAGCGATCGCCGTGCTGGTGCTCACCTACGCGGACGTGGCAGGGCAAGGTATTTCCGGGGACGCCGAATTCACCAGGGCCCTGGTCTACTTCATGACCGACATTGAAACCGGCCGGGCCTGGCTGGCCGTCACCATCATCGCCGCCGTGGTGACCACAGCCCTGTTCGGTGTGCGATCCCTGACAGGCTTGGCGCTAGCCCTGGTGCTGGCGCTGATCGGCCTGGTTCCGACCGCTCTGATCGGGCACTCCTCAAGCTCGAATGACCACGAGGGCGCCATCAACTCCCTCGGCCTGCACCTGGTGGGCGTCAGCGCCTGGGTCGGCGGCATCATCATGCTCGCGCTGCTTTCCGGCATCCTGGCCGGCGCCCGGAACTCGGCAGGCACGCGGAACGGTGCCGGCAAGCAGGCCATCCAGGCATCCCAGCCCGGCGGCCCCGCCGACATCACCGAACCGACGCTCCGGCGTTTCTCCTCCCTGGCGGGGTTCGCGTTCGTGCTGGTCTTCGCCTCGGGCGTGATCAACGCCAGTGTCCGGGTGACCAGTTGGGCCGACCTCTTCGGGTCGCCCTACGGCCAGCTGATCCTGGCGAAGACTGCCGCCGCCGTGGTCCTCGGCGGCATCGGCTTCATGCACCGGCAGTGGATCCTTCCGCAGCTGGGACGCAAGGGCGCAGCCATGTCCTCGCGCCGCGTGCTGTGGCAGCTGATCCTCATGGAACTGCTCATCATGGGAGCCACCTCCGGTATCGCCGTAGCTCTGGGCCGCTCCGCGCCGCCCGAGCCGACGTCGTACGCTCCGAACGCCTCTCCGGCCTTCATCCTGTCCGGCTACGAGCTGCCCCCGGAGCTGACGCCGGCACGCTGGCTCTCCGAGTGGCGCCTCGACTGGCTGTGGATCGCTGTGGCCCTCTTTGGGCTCGTGTCCTACTTCCTCGGAGTGGCCAAGGTCCGTGCCCGCGGCGACAAATGGCCATGGTTCAGGTCCATCAACTGGGTGATCGGGCTGCTGGTGCTGACCTACATAACCTCCGGGCCGCCGTCGGTCTACGGGCGTGTGCTGTTCTCGGCGCACATGGTGGACCACATGGCGCTGACCATGGTGGCGCCGCTCTTCCTGGTCCTCGGCGCCCCTGTGACGCTCGCCCTGCGCGCCCTCCCGGCCAGGACCGACGGCTCCCGCGGACTCCGCGAATGGGTGCTGCTCTTTGTGCACTCGAAGTTCTCCCAGCTGGTCACGCACCCGCTGTTCGCGGCGGCCAACTTCGCTGGCTCGATTGTGCTGTTCTACTACTCCGATGCCTTCGGCTTCGCGATGCGCGAGCACGTGGGCCACGAGCTGATGAACCTGCACTTCGCGCTGACCGGGTACATCTTCGTGCTCAGCATGATCGGCACCGACCCGCTGCCGCTCCGGGCACCGTACCCGCTGCGTCTGGTGCTGCTGCTGGCCACCATGGGCTTCCACGCCTTCTTCGGCGTAGCCATCATGGGTGGCACCAACCTGCTGGCCGCAGACTACTTCGGCAACCTCGGCCGGGCCTGGGGACCGTCCGCGCTCCTGGACCAGCAAATGGGCGGGGCCGTGGCCTGGGGCATCGGCGAAATCCCGACCCTGCTGGTGGCAATCGGCGTCGCCATCATGTGGTCCAGGTCCGATGAACGCGAGACCCGCCGCACCGACCGGGCCGCGGACAGGAATAACGACGCCGATCTCACCGCTTACAACGATATGTTTGCCAAATTGGCTGAACGCGACGCCAAGCTGGCTGAACGTGACTCAAAGCTGGAAGGACGCTGATGAGCGAAACCGTACGCACCCACCACCGGGTCCGCGCCTCCGAACTGGTCGGCCGCAACTGGCTGAACACCGGCGGCAAGTCCCTGGACCTGGAAGCCCTGCGCGGAAAGATTGTCCTCCTGGACTTCTGGACCTTCTGCTGCATCAACTGCCTGCACGTGCTGGATGAGCTCCGCCCGCTGGAGGAAAAGTACTCCGACGTCCTGGTCACGGTGGGCGTGCACTCGCCGAAGTTCGAGCACGAGGCCGATCCCGTGGCCCTTGCGGCCGCCGTTGAGCGCTACGAGATCCACCACCCGGTCCTGGACGACCCCGAGCTGGACACCTGGAAGGCCTACACGGCCCGCGCCTGGCCCACGCTGGTGGTCATCGACCCCGAGGGCTACATCGTGGCCCACCTCTCCGGAGAAGGCCACGCGGACGGTCTCGCCGTGCTCATCCCGGAACTCATCGCCGAACATGAGGCGAAGGGGACCCTGCACCGCGGCAACGGCCCTTACGTGGCGCCGGAGCCGACGTCGGGCACGCTGCGCTTCCCGGGGAAGGCCCTCTACCTGCCGGCGGGGCGGGGCTCCATTGCCGGACAGCCCGACGGCGCTGCTGCCGCCGCCGGATCCTGGCTGGTCACCGATACCGGCCACCACCGCCTGGTGGAGCTGGACACCGACTTCCACACCGTACTGCGCACCTACGGCTCCGGGACCAAGGGCTACGCCGACGGCCCCGGCACGAACGTCGACTCCGTCGAGCCGACCGCGCAGTTCAACGAGCCGCAAGGCCTTGTCCTGCTGCCGGAAGACGTGGCAGCGAAGACGGGCTACGACGTCGTGATTGCCGACTCCGTCAACCACCGCCTCCGTGGACTGTCGCTCGCGGAGGGCACCGTCACTACACTCGCTGGCAACGGCGTGCAGCGGCTGCTGGAGACCGGCCCGGCCCGCGTGGACGAGGACGCCGCCGGCTTTACCGGCCGCCTCAGCGAGCACCCGCTGGAGGTTTCCCTCAGCTCGCCCTGGGACGTGGTGTGGTCCGCCAAGCTCAACGCCGTGGTGGTTGCCATGGCCGGCGTGCACCAGATCTTCAGCCTGGATCCGCTGAACGGGGCCGTGTCGATCATCGCCGGCAACGGCCTGGAAGGGCTGCTGGACGGACCTGCCCACGAGGCATGGTTCGCGCAGCCTTCCGGCCTCGCCGAGGATGCCGACGGCAACGTCTGGGTGGCGGACTCGGAAACCTCCGCGCTCCGCAAACTCGTGATTGACGACGACGGCACGGTCACCGTTGAATCCGCCGTGGGCAAGGGACTCTTCGACTTCGGCTTCCGCGACGGCGAGGCTTCCGAGGCGCGCCTGCAGCACCCGCTGGGCGTGACGGTGCTGCCGGACGGCTCCGTGGCCATTGCCGACACCTACAACGGGGCGGTGCGCCGCTACGACCCCGCCACGCGCACCGTGTCCACGCTCGCACGCGGCCTGTCCGAACCTTCCGATGTCATTGTGGACCACACCCAGGTGGCCGGCTCCGAGCCGCTGCTGGTGGTGGTGGAGGCCAACAAGCACCAGCTGGTCTACGTGCCTATTCCGAAGGAAGCCCAGCAGGTGGACGAAGGCGCGGTGCAGACGCACCGGCCCAAGAGTCCCGTGGCCGCGGGGCCGCTGGAACTGACCGTCCGCTTCACGGCGCCGACCGGCCAGAAGCTCGACGACCGCTGGGGCGACCCCACGCAGCTGAAGATCTCCTCCACCCCGCCGGAGCTACTGGTGTCCGGCGGCGGAACCTCCGTAGGTCTGCTCCGCACTCTGGAGCTGTCCTCCGACGTTCCCGAGGGCGTGCTGCACATAACGGCCCGCGCGGCAGCCTGCGACGGCCCGGAAACCGAGGACGGGGAGATCCCCGACCACGCGGCGTGCCACCTGTACCAGCAGGACTGGGGCATCCCGGTGGTGCTGCAGGCGGACGGCGACACCGAGCTGGTGCTGGACCTCCGCGGCATGGACTAAGGTCCCCGCAGCCAAGATTGCTGAAGTGGCCCGGTTTTCGACCCCCAAGGCTTGAATTCCGGGCCATTTCCGTTGCTGCCGGGGTCAAAGCCGGGCCAGTTGCGCACGGCGCCGGCGCCGGGCTTGTCCACATAGCCCAGTTTGGCCTGTGTGCGGGCCGGGGCGGCGGACATTGTGGGCTTATGGACCCAACGGACATCCTCCAATCGGCCGGCGACGTACTGCTCACCCGGGACGTGCTGGCCCGGGGCTCCTCCGAGGCCGCCCTCCGCCGAGCCATCCGGCACGGCGATGTGGTCAGGCTGGAACGGGGCCTGCTGGCCGTCGCCGGAGCCGACCCGGAACTCGTGGCCGCCGGACGTTCCCGGGGCCGGCTCACATGCGCCTCGGCCGCCCCGAGGTACGCCCTCTGGCAGTTGCGTCCTGCAGCCCGGATGTCCTGCTCCACGCGCTCCTGTGCCGGCCGCCCCTGGAAGCGCTGGTGATGGTGGAATGCGCCCACAACTGGCTCGCGGCTCGCTCCGCTGGCCGCAGCCGGACCAGCCCGGTTATGGAGTCGCCAGCCGGCTGCAGGGGCAGTGATTTCCGTCGCGGGAGCCTGAAAACTGGGCCACTCCGGGCAGCCAAGGCCAGGGTCGGCGGCCTTAGAAGCTCAGGAGCGGAGTGACCTTGATGGTGTCGCCCTCGATGTCCAGGCGCGTGGTGAAGCTGAAGTCGTGGACCACGTTCAGGGCCGAAACCGCACCGGTAAAGAGGTCCACCTGCTGTGCGGTGATTTTGGCCTTGCCGTCCAGCGGTGCAACCACCCATTTGCCGTCGAACGGTTCAATGCTGATCTTCGGGTACTCGGTGATGCTCCACTTGATGGTCCCGTCCACCACCCGGTTGTTGGTGGCGTGGTAGAACGGGCAGTCAGGCTGAAGCCTTTGCTGCTTGTCTGCCTCCGCGGCGCACTTGTCAAGGAATTCCTTGACCCGGGTGGACACGGCTTGGTTCAGCTCATCCGTTGCCTGGGTCAGGAGGTTCAGCGGTGCCGTGGGGGAGTCCCGCCCGGATACGGTGGCGCTGGTGGCCGGCGCCGAGAAGAACTGGCCGTTCAAGGAGGCCTGGTACTCGCCGGGGTAGAACACGGCGAATGAGTTGCGGCCGCCGGGCATGTTCACCGGCACACCGTTGACTGTGGCCTCGGTGGAGTTCACCACAGTGACGTCCACCGTGGGCAGCGGTGCGGGCACGAATGCCCATTTGTGGAAGAACAGCCATTCAGTGCCGGTGCTTTCGAGCAGGAACTCGGTGTGCAGCTGGCTTCCGTCGATGGTGTAGTCCATGGGCACCATGACCCGGTTGCCGGTGCGCGCTACGGCGTCGCCGAGCTTCACGTTCGTGATGCGTGAGGCGGACGTCTGCAGCGCCGTGCCGTCGAGCATGGCGGGGTCGGCGTCCGGCACGGAAGCGCGGAGCAGGCCCAGGGCGCGCTCGCCCTCACCCTTCTGCAGGGCCTCGAGATATTCGCGTATTGGCTGCTGCGGACTGGCCACCGAGTTGTTCACAAGGTTGACCGAAACGATGGCTCCGACCACGGCAAGCATCAGGCCCAACAGCCACCCGGCCGCGGTCCTCACCAACGCTTGACTCATCTGCACGCACCTTACGTTACCTGCTAGTGCCGCGAACACAGGAGTAAGGGGCGCCGCCATGACGCCGGGAGGGCGCGAAAAAACGCCCGACGGCGGGGTGTCACCGCCCGGCCGGGCGGGCAGCGGCGCTAGCGGCGGCGCCGGGACGAGGTGCCGAAAACGCCCCGGAGGAGTTCCCTGCCCAGCTGGGTTCCCATTGACCGGACCATGCTCTTCAGCCCTCCGCCGAGGGCCCCGCCCAGGGCGCCGGTGATGTCCTCCATCATGCCGCCGCCGGCAGGGGGAGCGGAGCGCGGCGCGGGCGCGGACGGCTGTCTCTTATACACATCTAGATGTGTATAAGAGACAGCTGCTGGGCCGTCCCAGGATCTCCTCTTCGATGCGGCGGGCATCGGCGTCGACTGCCTGCGTGTCCAGGCTGCCGGGAACGAAAACGCCTGCGGAGGGAACCGGAGGCTGGCCCGGTGCTGCGGCGCCCGTGGAGGCGGCGGACTTGCCGGAAAGTTTCTCGTACGCGGAGATGTTGTCCACGGCGGTGCCGTACTTGGTGAGCAACGCCGAGTGCGCCACCGTGCCCTTAATCAGCTCATCGGCGCTGGGGCCCATGAGGGACTCCGGTGCGCGCAGGCGGGTCAACGCCACGGGCGTGGGCGCGCCCTTCTCGTTCATCACGGTGACCACCGCCTCGCCAATGCCGGCGGAGGTGAGTGTCTCCTCGAGGTCGTAGTCGCTGATCGGGAACGTGGAGACGGTGGCCTTGAGCGCTTTGGCGTCCTCCGGCGTGAACGCCCTCAGTGCGTGCTGTATGCGGTTGGCGAGCTGGCCGAGGACGTCGGCGGGAACATCCTTCGGTGTCTGCGTGACAAAGAAGATGCCCACGCCCTTGGAACGGATGAGCCGGACCGTGGTGGTGATGGCTTCCAGGAAGGCCTTTGACGCGTCATTGAACAGCAGGTGGGCCTCGTCGAGGAAGAACACGAGCTTGGGCTTGTCGAGGTCGCCGGCCTCGGGCAGGTCTTCAAAGAGGTCCGCCAGCAGCCACATCAGGAAGGTGGAGAAGACCATGGGCTTGGTCTGCAGGGTGGGGAGCTCGAGGCAGCTGATGACGCCGCGCCCATCGGGGGCCGTGCGGAGGAGCTCCGCGGTGTCGAACTCGGGCTCGCCGAAGAAGCGCTCCATGCCCTGCGCCTCGAGGGTCACCAGCTCGCGGAGGATGACGCCGGCAGTGGCCTTGGACAGGCCGCCCAGCTCCTTGAGCGGCTCCTTGCCCTCATCCGACGTGAGGAACTGGATGACGGAGCGGAGATCCTTCAGGTCGATCAGTTCGAGGTTGTTCTTGTCGGCGAAATGGAACACCAGCTGGAGGCTGGACTCCTGGGTGTCGTTGAGCTCCATGATCCGGGAAAGCAGGATGGGCCCAAAGGACGTGATGGTGGCCCGTACAGGGACGCCGTTGCCGTCCGCTCCGAGGGCCAGGAACTCCACGGGAAACGTCTTGCCGGCCCACTGCTGGCCGATGCTTTCGGTGCGCGCGGTCAGTTTTTCATTCCCGGGGGCGGCGGTGGCGAGGCCGGACAGATCGCCCTTGATGTCGGCCAGGAAGACCGGCACGCCCGCGGTGGAAAGCTGCTCGGCCATCATGTGCAGCGTGACGGTCTTGCCTGTGCCCGTGGCGCCCGCCACGAGCCCGTGCCGGTTCATCATGGACAGCGGGAGCCGGACCGGGGCGTCCTTGTGGAGTTCGCCGTCGACGATGGCGGCTCCCAGCTCGATGGTGGTGCCCTCCAGGACATAGCCTTTTTGGATTGTGGCGACTTTATCTGCAGTGGATTTGTTGGCCATGCCGCAAGCTTAGCGGCGGCCTGCCGCCCGGCGGCAGGGAACACGTGGTGAAAGTGTGGACAGCGTCACCCGGCCCCGCAGAAATAAGCCGGGAGCCGCCGTCGTTGTCAAAAGCGTGCCGGGGACCATTTACGGTCCCGGCCCGCCATGCCCCGCAACGAAAGGCCGGCTCCACCGTGACTGTTCCCCTCTCCATCCTTGACCTTGCGACCATCGGCAAGGGCCAGACAGCGGCGGAGAGCTTTGCCGGCAGCGTCGCCATGGCCCAGCTTGCGGAGAAACTCGGTTACCGGCGGGTCTGGTACGCCGAACACCACAACATGTCCTCGATCGCGTCCTCTGCCACGAGCGTCCTGATTGCGCACGTCGCGGCGAAGACGGAGACCATCCGGCTCGGGGCGGGCGGGGTGATGCTCCCCAACCATTCGCCGCTCACCATTGCCGAACAGTTCGGGACGCTGGCTACCCTGCATCCGGGACGCATCGACCTGGGGCTTGGCCGTGCCCCGGGCAGCGACCAGAACACCATGCGGGCGCTCCGCCGGGATCCCCAGTCGGCGGAGACCTTCCCGCAGGACGTCCTGGAACTGCAGGGATACCTGAGCGGCCCCACGCGCATCCAGGGTGTCGAGGCAACGCCGGGCAAGGGCACCAACGTGCCCCTCTACATCCTGGGGTCCTCGCTGTTTGGGGCACGGCTGGCCGCGCAGCTGGGCCTGCCCTTCGCCTTCGCCTCCCACTTCGCGCCGAATGCGCTGCAGGACGCCGTGGCCATCTACCGCCGGGAATTCCAGCCGTCCGAGCAGCAGGCCACGCCGCACGTCATCGCCGGTGTGAACGTGATCGCCGCCGATTCGGCACCGGAAGCACAGGACATGTTCCGGGCCACGCTGCGCGCCCGCGTCTCGCTGTTTTTCGGTGGCGGGAGGGAATTCACGGACGACGAAGCCGACATGGTCCTCGATTCCCCGCAGGGGCAGCACGTGTCCCAGATGATGAAGTATTCGGCGGTGGGAACGCCGGACGCCGTGATGGAGTACGTGGACGGGTTCGCCAAGCACGCCGACGCCGACGAGCTCATCGTGGCTCACCAGAGCACAGCGACGGAATCGCGTCTCCGGTCGGTGGAATTACTGGCCGAGGTTGCTGGCCTGGCGCGCGTTTAGCCCTCCAATAGAAATATTTTTTAGGGCCTCCGCGCGCGGCATCCGAGGCATAAACCTGCAGGTCAGGGTGCACTGGGTAGGAATGTGCACCGGGTTAATACGGGCTCAAATTAGCGCCATTCAACCGATATCTTTTGACTTCTACGCCGGGCAGAACTTAGCGTTAACATCGCAAGGTCTCAATTTGCTTCGGTAATGGGCGTTACCCCGCCCGCAATTCCGGGTGCTTTAAAGCTTCTGCAAAAGCAAGTGCAGATGCTGTGGCTAGCTGGTCCAATGTAGCGACGTCAAGATCACTACACCTGACAACCTCAACCGCGTGCGGTTGAGGTTTTTCGGCGCGCCTGATTCAGAAATCCACCGGATGGAATGCGCTCAGCTCCGTTCACAATCAGACCCAGGTAGAAATTATGAAGATCAAATCCACCGTTGCAGCCGCACTCATGACATTCCTCATGGTCAGCGGGCTGGTTGCAGGCTTCTCCGCCCCGGCCTCGGCCGCGGGCACCACCTACTACGTTAGTGCCGCAGGCAGTGACAGCAACGCGGGCACGTCCAGCGCGGCCCCCTGGAAGTCCCTGACGAAGGTCGGCCAGGCCTTCCTCAAGCCCGGAGACACCGTCAGTTTCCGCAAGGGCGACACCTGGACCGGGGGCATCGTGACCGCCCAGAGCGGCACCTCCGCGGCACCGATCACCCTGAACAGTTATGGAACCGGGAACGCCCCCACGGTGACCGGCGGCAAGTCGGGCAACTGCATCAGGATCAACGGAAGCTACACCACGGTTGACGGCCTGCGTGCCGTCGCCTGCGGTTACGCGGGATTCAGTCTCACCGGGGACCGCGACGTTGTGCGGAACTCCAGTGCCTCCAACAACGCCGTCGGCCTCAAGATCGGCGCCGGCTCCGATTTCGGCAAGTACACGGGGAATTCACTGACAAACAATAACGTCATGAATGTGAATACCCCCGGCACGAATTGTGGAACAGCGTCCGCGGTGAACTGCAGCGACGACTCCGGTGCCTTTGGCGTGCTGATCAACGGCAACGACAATGAGTTTTCCGGCAATACCGTCAGCGGTTCCACAGGGAAGTCCTACGACTTCAACCAGGACGGCGGCGCCTTCGAAATCTACAACGGCAACCGCAACAACATTCACCACAATGTGTCCGTGGACAATAACAACTTCTCCGAGCTTGGGAAGTCCTCCGGTACTGCGGACGGCAACATGTACCGCTACAACCTGGTCCGCTCAACCTGCGGAGCCAGCTGCTCCGAGGCCAAGGGGCTGATCGCCCGCGGAACCGGAACTTCCTTCGGCCCCACCAACGGCACGGTCTTCGAGTTCAATACGGTGTATCTGACCGGCTCGGTGTCCGAGGCTGTTGTTTGCCACGCGACCTGCCCGTCCTCAACCGTGGTCCGGGCCAACATCCTCGTCGGGGTCAAGAACGCCCTGTACATGAACGGTTCCGGCTGGACCGAGAAGCAGAACGTCCTCAACGGCCCGACGAACATCACGCCAAACAGCACGTCTACCAAGGCGCCGGCAGGATTCGTCAGCGCACCGACCGACTTCCACCTGACCAGCACCAGCCCGGCGATCGACCGGGCCGGGACCACCGCCTATACGCTCGACCTGGCCGGCGCTCCCGCCACCATGAACGGCGACTGCGCGGGAACCGCGGCTGCTGATTCGGGCGCCTACGAGTTCGATTCGCCCGCCTGCTAGCTTCAGGCACCTGCACCAAGAAATTTCCGGTCCGCCCGGGTCACGTTCGCTGTGGCCCGGGCGGATCTTTCTGTCCGTGCTGACGTTCCTGGCGCGGTGATTTTCAACAGCGTTACATTCCCGCAACGCCGGGGCTATTCTGATGTAACGACGGCACAGGAAACTGGGGGTAAGTCCCTCGCCGGACTTTTCTCGCGCATCATTGGGGATTATCCGAAGGACGTCGCCTGTGCCTACTCCGCTCAACCAGACCGTGGCCGATTCTGCGCTGCTGACAAAGTCCCTGCCGCTGGGCCTGCTGAGGGCCTTCGTCCAGTCGGAAGCCGCCGACGACGGCCTGACCCCCCAGCTGCTCGCCGAACTGAAGATCCTGGCCCGCACACCAACCCTCCTGGTGGCCTGCAATTACGGCGGTACCCTGTGCGCCGCGGAGGGGATTTCCACCGAAACGCTGCCGTTGGGCAGCGCCGCCATAGCGCTGCGTGCCCTGGCCGCGCTGCCGAATACGCATGCGGCGGTCATCTCCGGGAGGTCGTTGCGCGATCTGGCGGCAGTGTCCAGGCTGCCCGCCGAGGTGCATCTGGTGGGCTCGCACGGAGCCGAATTCGACATGGGATTCGCCCACGGGCTGTCCCTGGCCACCGAATCCGTGCTGCAGCAGGCCAACCAGGCCCTGATCGAATCCGTGGGCGCCTACAAGGGGATCAGCATCGAGCGGAAGCCGGTGGCGGTTTCGGTGCACACCCGGCCGGCGTCCGCGGCGATTACCGCCAAGACGGCGAAGAAGGCCGAGGAGGTGGCCCGTGCCCTGGGACTGTTCTTCATCGTGGACGGATCGGTGCTGGACCTGTCCGTGGTGGAGCCCTCCAAAGCCCCCGCCCTTGAACACCTCCGGTCAAGGCTCGGGGTCAGCGCGGCGCTGTACGCCGGGGACGCCCTCAGCGACGAACTGGCCATGGCCACCCTCCGGGGCCCGGACATGGGGCTGTGGGTCGGCAACCAGCCGAGCCAGGCAAAGCACCGGCTGAAGGACCCCGAGTCGTTTGCCCGGGTGCTGGCAATCCTGTTTGAACTGCGGCGCGCCTGGCTGTTCGGCGAGGATGCCGTAGGGCTGGAGCGGCACTCCATGATCGGCAACGGCTCCTCCACGGCGCTGCTGACACCCGAGGCCAAGATCTGCTGGATGAGCCATCCCCTGCCGGACTCGGGCTCGCTCTTCGCGCATATCCTGGGCGGGGATGCCGCGGGCCATTTCTCGGTGGAACCGGTCAAGGCCTCGCAGGTGCTCGGCCAGAGGTACGTGGACAGCACCATGATCGTGGAGACCCGCTGGGCGGACGTCACGGTGACAGACTACCTCGAGCCTGCCCCTGACGGGATCACCAGCCTGGTCCGCGTGCTGTCCGGAACAGGGGCGGCGCGGATCGTGTTCGCACCCCGGCCCGACTACGCCAACGCACCGTTTAGCATGGAAGCCCGCGGCAACGAGCTGCACGTCGTCGGCACCTCCGATCCCATCGTCCTGCTGGCCCCCGGCGTCAGCTTCGCCATCACCTCCGACGGGCGGCACGCTACGGCGACAGCCGACGTCAACCTGAAGAACGGCCCGGTGGTCCTTAATCTGCGGTGCGGTGACACGGAGTCCCGTCACTCGCACGGAACGGACGAGGCGGACCGCCGTTCCGCCGTCGCGCATCATTCCCGCCGCTGGGTGCAGGGCCTGGTGCTGCCGTCCGTGAAGCCCTCCCTGGTGCGGCGCTCGGCCCTGGTGCTGCGCGCGCTGGTGCACGAGCCCACCGGCGCCGTGTTCGCGGCGCCCACCACCTCGCTGCCCGAGGGAATCGGCGGCACCCGCAACTGGGACTACCGCTACTGCTGGCTGCGGGACGGATCCATGACGGTCAACGCGCTGGTGGACCTGGGGTCCACGGCGGAGGCTGAGGGATTCCTCGGCTGGCTGAGCCGGATCCTGGCGAATGCGCCGGGCCCGGAGTGGCTGCATCCGCTCTACTCGGTCACCGGCGCGCCGCTCTCCACGGAGGCCATCATCGAAAGCCTGCCCGGGTATGCGGGCTCGCGGCCGGTGCGGATCGGTAACGCCGCGGACCACCAGGTCCAGCTGGACGTGTTCGGTCCCATCGCAGAACTGATCCATGCGCTGAGCACGTCGCAGGGATCCCTGGCGCCCGCGCACTGGGACCTGATGGTGCAGATGGCGAGTGCCGTGCTGGCGCGCTGGCATGAGGCCGACCACGGCATCTGGGAGGCGCGCCGCGCACCGCGGCACCATGTCTACACCAAGGTGATGTGCTGGGTCACGCTGGACCGGGCCCTCCGCACCGCCGCCCGGCTCGGCCGGGATCCCGAACCGTCCTGGGCTCCCATGGCCACCATTATCCGGGACGAGGTGCTCCGCGAGGGCTGGGACGACACCGCCTCGTCCTACACCGTGGCCTACGACAGCCCCGACCTGGACGCGGCGGTCCTGCACATCGGGCTGTCCGGCCTGCTCGACGTCAACGACCAGCGGTTCCTGGACACCGTCACCGCCGTGGAGCGGGAGCTCCGCGTCGGTCCCACCGTTTTCCGGTACCGGTACGACGACGGCCTGCCGGGCCTGGAGGGCGGCTTCCACATCTGCACCACGTGGCTGATTGAGGCGTACGTGGCGGTGGGCCGCATCGCGGAGGCCTGGGACCTGTTCGACCAGTTGGTCAACCTGTTCGGACCGACGGGGCTGCTGCCGGAGGAGTACGATCCGGGCACCGAGACCCATCTGGGCAACCACCCGCAGGCCTACTCGCACCTCGGCTTCATCCGCTGTGCCCGGCTCCTGGAACAGCACCAGCGGGCGTAGGTCCGGGACGCGCGCAGGGTGTTCCGGCTGCTACGCGCTAGCGGAGTCCTGCGCGGGTGGCGGAGAACATGGCCGGGGCCGGACCGTCCCCGGCGGCGAGGTCGGCCAGGATCCTGCCCACCACCGGCGTGAACTTGAAGCCATGGCCGGCGAAGCCCGCGCCGATGACCACCGGTCCGATGCGGTCCAGCACGAAGTTGTGGTCCGCGGCGGTGGTGTAGGTGCAGCTGATGTCCGCCATGTCGTCGGCATCAACGCCGGGCAGCCAGTCCCGGGCGTAGCGCTGGAGTGCGGCCCGCTGCCGGGGTTCGGGCTGGAACGAGCGGCGGTCCGGGTCCACCACCGGCCCCACGCCGTGCCATCCCGCCTTGACGCCCTCGCCCGGGGTGAGCATGCCGTAGACGGGCGAGTACCAGCCGGCGTAGCCCTCCCCGGACCCCGGGAAGTGGTTGAATCCGGGCCAGGCGGCGCCGCCGTCGGAAACGCCGAAGTGCGCAGGCTGCTCCTGGGTCACGGTGAGCCTCGGCACGGCCACCGTGCCCGCGAGCAGCTTGGACGTCCAGCCGCCGGCGGTGACCACCGCCTGGCGGGCTGTCAGCACCTCGGTGCGGCCGCCGTCGTCCACGGTGAGCCGCACGCCGTCGTCGAGAATCTTGAGTTCCAGAACCGCCGCATGGTGGCGGATCGCGGCCCCGTTTGCGGCGGCCAGGCGCTGGAGGGCCGGCAGCGCCGCTTCCGGATTGAGCTGCCCGCCGTCAGGCATGTACAGGACCTGCTGATCAAACCGGATGCCCCGCCAGCGCTCGCCGGCCTCGGCCAGCGGCACAAAATCCGCCTGCAGCCCGGCGCCGGCCAGCGCCGCGTGAATATCGCTGAGCCGGGGGTCGGGGCCGTGGTTTACGACGCCGGTGCGCGCCAGCAGCTGCTCCCCGCTCTCGTTTTCGAGCTCACCCCAGAGCTTGAGCGCCTCGGCCAGCATGGCGACGTACTCCGGCTCTGAATAGGCCAGGCTGAGGTTCCGCGTGGCCCCGTGCGAGGCCCCGATGCGGTGCCCCGGGCCGAACTGCTCCAGCAGGGTCACGTCCCGCCCGCGCCGGGCCAGCGCCCACGCCGCAGCGGAGCCCATGGCGCCGCCTCCGATGACTACGGTGTCCAGGGTTGGGTTCACGGTTCCTCCGAATCGGGGTGGGTTCTCACGCCAGGAGCAGGGCCACGCCGATCATGGCGGGGACGGCTACGACGGTGGTGACGAGCACGGTGTCCTTGGCGACCGTGAGGCCGGTTTTGTACCGGCTGGCCGCCACGAAGACGTTCTGGGCGGTGGGCAGGGCAGAGGTCACCACGACGGCGAACAGCGCCTGGCCCTCGAGTCCCAGGGCGAAGCGGGCAAAAATGTAGGCGATCGCCGGGTGGACGACGAGCTTGAAGGCGCTCGCAAGCAGGGCGTCAACCCGCCGTCCTTGAGCCGCCTGGAGCGGCCTGGAACCGTTCAGGCTCATGCCGAACGCCATCAGCATGGCCGGAATGGCGGCGCCGCCGATCAGGTGGATGGGTTGCAGGACCAGCGCCGGGACCTGCCAGCCGGTTCCGGCCACCGTCAGGCCAAGTGCGGAGCCCACGATCATCGGGTTTTTGAGGATCATCAGGACGAAGCGGAGCGGGGTGGTGCGGTGCGAGCTCGTGGTGGAGTCGAGGGCCATGAGGAACAGCGGCGTGAAGAACGCCAGCTGGAAGATCAGCAGGGGAGCCACATAGCTGGCGTCGCCGAGGACGTAGACGGCGATCGGAATGCCGAGGTTGGCGGAGTTCGCCAGGGAGGCGCTCATGGACGACATGAGCGATTCGGGCACGCTGCGCTTGAGCAGGAACCTGACAATGATGAAGAACAGGGCTGCAGTGGCCACGGCCCCCACCGCCGTCACCAGCAGGGGAGCGGCGAAGACGTCGTGGAGCCGGGCCTTGCTGAGCGTCTCGAAAAGCAGGGCGGGGCTGGCCACAAAGAAGGTCAGCCCGCTCAGGACCTGGCGTGCGTTCTCACCGAGGATGCCTCTCCTGCCGACGAACATGCCCACCAGGATGATGCACCAGACGACGAAAAAGCCCGCCAGGACGCCTAGCATCCGGGCGTCTCTGAAGGCTGGGGTCTACAGGGGGTGGCGTCCACCATCCCAGCCTAATCAGATTTATTCGGCGAAGGATGAGCTTGTGGCAGGGATCTCGCTATTCGGGCGGCCTGTTACGCGAAGTCCTGCGGCCTCAGCTGCACGTGGCGTTGTTCAGCGCGAACGGCGGGCGCATGAGACCGGCAGTGTGGCCCTCCGCGGGATCGTTGCCGATCTGGACAATCTTGTTGTCCTTGTCCACGTGGACCACTTTGGGCGTGTAGGCCTTGGCCTCATCCGTGGTCATCTGGGCGTAGGTGATCAGAATGACGATGTCGTTCTCGTGCATCAGGTGCGCGGCGGCGCCGTTGATCCCGATGACGCCGGAACCGCGCTCGCCGGCGATGGTATAGGTCTCAAGGCGGGCGCCGTTGGTGACGTCCACAATGGCCACGAGCTCGCCAGGCATGATGTCGGCAGCGTCCAGCAGGTCCAGGTCCACAGTGACGGAACCCACGTAGTGGAGGTCCGCGTGCGTGACAGTGGCGCGGTGGATTTTGGACTTAAACATTGTGCGATTCATAACGTGAACAGTCTAACGCCGGGCTAGCCGTATGGCTGTGAGCCGGAACACTCCGGCCGCTACCCTGCTCCCGCGTCCGATTCTTCCTGGGCGGCCGCGATGGAGGCGGCTGTCGCCGCGAGGATCTCGCGTGCGGCGAGGATGGCTGGCCGCTGTGCGCTGGACCGGCGTACCGAGGTGAAGACCGTCCGGCGGGGTTTTCCCGGTAGCTCCATCAGCTGGGCGGTGGTGCCGCGGCCGGTCCACACGAGGTCCGGCATCAGCGCGACGGCATTTCCCGACTCGATCAGGCGGATCTGGGCCTGGAGGTCTGCCGTTTCGAAGCGCACGTCCGGTTCGAAGCCGGCGCTCCTGCACGCCTGTTCGGCCCAGTGGCGGGAGGCTGCGCCGCGCGGCTCCATGACCCACGGCATCTCCGCTGTGTCCGCGAGGGACGTGACCTTGGCCCTGCCCTCCGCCTCCGGCGGCACCGCGAGCCGGATGGCATCACTCGTCAGGCGGACGCGGTCCAGTTCCGGATAGCGGGGCGCCGCGTGGCCCGGATACTGCTCTGCAATAACGAGGTCGAAGTCCCGCGCCCACGTCTCGTGCAGGGCCGTTTCCGGTTCGCGCTGAATCATTTCGATCCGGACCTCCGGGTAGGTGCCCGTCATCCGGGTGAGGGTGTCCGGCATGAGCGCCAGGGCCGCGGACTGGAAAACTGCGATCCGGACCGTGCCCGAGACCGTGGTGAGTGACGCAGCCAGATCCGCCTCGGCCTGCTCGAGCGTCTCGAGAAGCTGCGCGGTATGGGCCACGAGGACCTCGGCCTGGGGAGTCAGCTGAACCCTGCGCCCGGTTTTCCTGAGCAATTCGACCCCCACTTCCTTCTCAAGAAGGGCCAATTGCTGGGAAACTGAGGACGGACTGTACTGCAGGGCTGCGGCCACCTCGGCGAGCGTGCCCCGGATCTTCAGCTCGCGGAGCAGTCTCAGGCGGCGGACATCGAGCACTGGCTGTTCCTTTGGGTAAAGCGAATGAGTGGATGAACTGACGAATACTGTTCAGAAGTATTCACTTTATCTAATGCAATGTTGCTTGCATACTGATCAGAGTTACCCCCATCACAGGGCGGATGATGGGGCCGCATCTAAGCAGGAGTCCCTGATGACCATTAAAGATCCCACCCAGTCTGTGATGCGGCGCAAGCCCATTGATGACATCGAAGTAGAGAACAAACACAGCGGGCTGTTCAAGTCCCTTGGGCTGTGGCAGCTCACGGCCATCGGCGTCGGCGGCATTATCGGTGTCGGCATCTTTTCGTTGGCCGGGCTCGTGGCCCACGGCAGCGAGGACACCCCCGGCGTCGGGCCGGCCGTACTGTTTTCCTTCCTGATCGCCGGCCTGGCGTCGGCGGCCGCCGCGCTCTCCTATGCCGAATTTGCCGGCATGATCCCGCGCGCAGGCTCGGCCTATACGTACGGATACGTCGCCCTTGGGGAGGTCATTGGCTGGTTCATCGGCTGGGACCTTCTCCTGGAGTACATTGCCATTGTGGCGGTGGTGGCCATCGGCATCTCCGGCTACTTCGACGCCTTCTTGTCCGGAATCGGGATCCATATGCCCGCCTGGATGACGTCCACGGTGGACGAGGGCAAGGGCGGAATCGTCAACATTCCCGCGATCATCGTCTGCCTTATCGTGACCTGGATCCTGTCCCGCGGCACCAAGGCGTTCGGCCGGTTTGAACTCGTGGCCGTGGCCATCAAGGTGGTCCTGATCATTTTCATCATCGGATTGGGCATTTTCTACGTCGACACCAACAACTACAATCCGTTCATGCCGAGCGGCTTCGGCCCCGTGGTGGCAGGTTCGGCCACCGTGTTCTTCGCCGTGTTCGGCTACGACGCCATGAGCACCGCGGCGGAAGAGGCTACCGACGGCAAGAAGCACATGCCCAAGGCCATCATCCTCTCCCTCATTGTGGCCATGCTCCTTTACGTGGCTGCCACTTTGGTGCTGACCGGAATGCAGAATTACCAGGACATCGACCCTAAGGCCGGGTTCGCATCCGCCTTCACCTCGGTAGGGCTGCCCGTGATCGCCACTATCATTTCCGTTTTTGCGGTCCTTTCCATCCTCACGGTGATGCTGACGTTCCTCCTGGGTGTCACCCGCGTCTGGTTCTCAATGAGCCGCGACGGCCTGCTCCCGGGCTGGTTCGCGAAAACGGACCGGCACGGCACGCCGCAGCGCGTCACCTGGATCGCCGGCATCACTTCAGCTTTCCTGGCGGGCGTCTTCCCCATTAAGGAGGTCGCGGACCTGACCAACATCGGCATCCTGGCCGCGTTCGTCGTCGTCTGCCTCTCGGTCATCATCTTCCGCTACAAGAAGCCCGACGCCCCGCGTACCTTCCGGCTCCCGCTGATGCCGTTGGTGCCGGCCTTCGGCATCCTGTCCTCCGGCTTCCTCATGACCCAACTTCCCTTCGCCACCTGGGTGCGGTTCGCCATCTGGCTGGTCATCGGCCTGGCCATCTACTTCGGCTACGGACGCAAACACTCGCTGATGAACCCGAACAGCCCGCGGCATGAAGAGGCGGTGGAGATGCACACCCCCGTGTAACCAGCTGCTGTCTAAATGAGTTGCGCACTCTCGACGACGGCGATGCCACCCCCGTCCGGCTCCGACAGGCCCGATGCCACTCCCTGGGCGGCATCGCCGTCGTCTTCACCGCCAGCCATCGCCACCCGGTTTCCGCCGGGTGGCGATGGTGTTTAAGGGGACTTTGCCCGATTTTCCGAACGTTCGGGCGGAAATTTGAGCGTTCGGTTTTTCTAACCTGTATTGCTCAGAAAAGATCGCTTTATCTTATGTTACTGCAGGCTCATACTGATGAGTGAGACGGTCCCCACCAGTGAAAGAACGAGTAAAGCTATGACCAACACCGCAACGGATCACCGCGTTTCAGGCAAGGATGCCGCTGAGACCGGCGCCGTGGCTCCCCGCCCGGCAGTCTCCGACGTCGCCGAGGCTACGGCCCTGTCCGGCGAAGCCATCGCACTCGTGCGCCGCTGGCTGACCGAGGCCGCCAAGGTCCCGGTGGACGCCTCCGCTGAGCAGCTCGCCGGCGTCCTCAAGGACCCGAACGGCCTGGAGTTCACTGTCGGTTTCGTGGACGGCGTGGTCCGTCCGGAAGACCTGCACGTGGCCGCCCGCAACCTCGCTGCCCTTGCCCCGAAGGTTCCCGCCTTCCTGCCGTGGCACATGCGCAGCGCCGTCCGGCTCGGCGGCACCATGGCCCCGGTCCTGCCGCAGGTGGTCATCCCGATCGCCCGCCGCGTCCTCCGTGAAATGGTGGGCCACCTCATTGTCGATGCCACCGACGCCAAGTTGGGCCCGGCCATCGCCAAGATCCGCAAAGACGGCATCAAGCTCAATGTGAACCTCCTCGGCGAGGCAGTCCTCGGCGAGCACGAGGCGTCCCGCCGGCTCGAGGGCACCCACACGCTGCTGGGCCGCCCGGATGTGGACTACGTGTCCATCAAGGTCTCCTCTACCGTGGCGCCGCACTCGGCCTGGGCCTTCGACGAAGCCGTGGAGCACGTCGTCGAAAAGCTCACCCCGCTGTTCGCCCGCGCCGCCTCCTTTGCCGCCGGCGGGCAGAAGGCCAAGTTCATCAACCTGGACATGGAGGAGTACAAGGACCTGGACATGACCATCGCGGTCTTCACCAGGATCCTGGACAAGCCGGAGTTCAAGAACCTCGAGGCCGGAATCGTACTCCAGGCCTACCTCCCGGACGCCCTGTCCGCCATGATCCGCCTGCAGGACTGGGCCGCCGCCCGCCGGGCCAACGGGGGAGCCGCCATCAAGGTCCGCGTGGTCAAAGGCGCCAACCTGCCCATGGAACAGGTGGAATCCTCGCTGCACGACTGGCCGCTGGCCACGTGGGGCACCAAGCAGGACTCGGACACCAACTACAAGCGGGTCATCAACTACTCGCTGCACCCGGAGCGGATCCGGAACATCCGGATCGGCGTGGCCGGCCACAACCTCTTTGACATCGCATTCGCCTGGCTGCTCGCCAAGCAGCGCGGCGTGGAATCCGGCATCGAGTTCGAGATGCTCCTCGGCATGGCACAGGGCCAGGCCGAAGCCGTCAAGAAGGACGTCGGCTCGCTGCTGCTCTACACCCCCGTGGTGCACCCGGCAGAGTTCGACGTCGCCATCGCGTACCTGATCCGCCGCCTCGAAGAGGGCGCCAGCCAGGAAAACTTCATGTCCGCAGTCTTTGAACTCAGCGAGAACGAGGCACTGTTCGAGCGCGAAAAGCAGCGCTTCCTTTCCTCCCTGGCAGAACTCGACGACGAGGTTCCGGGGCCCAGCCGCCGGCAGAACCGCAGCCTCCCGGCAGAGCCCATGCCGCACGACGGTTTCCGGAACACCCCGGACACGGACCCGTCCCTGCCCGCCAACCGCGACTGGGGCCGCGCCATCCTGGGCCGCGTCGCAACGTCCACGCTCGGCAACGCCGCCGTGGAGGCCGCCACAATCTCGGACGCAGCCACCCTTAACACGGTGATCGAAACCGCCGTCGAAAAGGGCAAGGCGTGGGGCGCACTCTCCGGCTCCGAGCGCGCCGAGATCCTGCACCGCGCCGGCGAAACCCTCGAGGCCCGCCGTGCGGACCTGCTTGAGGTCATGGCCAGCGAGACCGGCAAGACCATCGACCAGGGCGACCCCGAGATCAGCGAGGCTGTGGACTTCGCCCACTACTACGCCGAGTCGGCACGCAAGCTCGACGACGTCGACGGCGCCACGTTCGTTCCGGCGAAGCTCACCGTGGTGACCCCGCCGTGGAACTTCCCGGTGGCCATCCCCGCCGGTTCCACCCTCGCGGCGCTCGCCGCCGGCTCCGCCGTCGTCATCAAGCCCGCCAAGCAGGCACGCCGCAGCGGTGCCGTGATGATCGAGGCGCTGTGGGAGGCCGGCGTGCCCCGCGACGTGCTAACCATGGTGCAGCTGGGCGAACGTGAGCTCGGCCAGCAACTGATCTCGCACCCGTCCGTTGACCGCGTGATCCTCACCGGCGGCTACGAGACAGCTGAGCTGTTCCGGTCCTTCCGCAAGGACCTGCCGCTCCTGGCCGAGACCAGCGGCAAGAACGCCATCATCGTTACCCCCAGCGCGGACCTGGACCTGGCAGCCAAGGACGTGGCCTACTCCGCGTTCGGGCACGCCGGGCAGAAGTGCTCGGCCGCGTCGCTCGTGATCCTGGTGGGCTCCGTTGCCAAGTCCAAGCGGTTCCACAACCAGCTGATCGACGCCGTGACGTCCCTCAAAGTGGGCTACCCGGAAGACCCCACGAGCCAGATGGGCCCGATCATCGAACCCGCGAGCGGCAAGCTGCTCAATGCCCTCACGACGCTCGGTGAAGGCGAGAACTGGGCCGTCGAACCGCGGAAGCTGGATGGCACCGGCCGGCTGTGGAGCCCCGGCGTCCGCCACGGCGTGCGGCGCGGGTCCTACTTCCACCTGACCGAATTCTTCGGCCCGGTCCTGGGCGTCATGACGGCGGAAACCCTCGAGGAAGCCATCGCCATCCAGAACCAGATCGAATACGGCCTCACCGCCGGCCTGCACTCCCTCAGCACGGACGAGCTCGGCCTGTGGCTGGACACCATCCAGGCCGGAAACCTCTACGTCAACCGCGGCATCACCGGGGCCATCGTGCAGCGCCAGCCCTTCGGCGGCTGGAAGAAGTCCGCAGTCGGCGCCGGTACCAAGGCGGGCGGCCCCAACTACCTCGCCGGCCTCGGCGACTGGACCAGCAAGGAAAGCACGCAGGGCTCAACGGCGCGCATCTCCAGCCCCGGCGTGCGGCGCCTCGTGAATGCCGTAAAAGGCGAGTTCGACGCCGCAGAGCTGGACAAGCTGCAGCGGGCGCTGGGCTCCGACGCCCTGGCCTGGGCGGACGAGTTCGGCGCCGCCAAGGACGTCTCCGGCTTGGCCGCCGAGCGGAACGTCTTCCGGTACCGTGCCCTGCCGGTCACCGTCCGGCTGTCCGACGGCGAACAGCTCCCGGCGCTCGTCCGGACAGTAGCCGCCGGCGTGCTTGCCGGATCGCGGCTGACGGTCTCCACCGGCGTCGAACTCCCGGCGCAGTTGCGGGCGGTGCTGACCGGCCTGGACATCGCCGTCACGGCGGAGGACGACGCCGCGTGGCTGGCCTCCGCGGGCAGGCTCGCGGCTGCCGGCAAACTGTCCGGCGCCCGCATCCGCCTGATTGGCGGTTCGGCGGCGGCGCTGGCCGAGGCAACGGGCGGCCGCCCGGACCTGGCCATCTACGCGCACCAGGTCACGGAGGCCGGCCGCATCGAGATGCTTCCGTTCCTGCACGAGCAGGCCGTCAGCATCACCGCGCACCGCTTCGGAACGCCTAACCACCTGTCCGATTCGCTGATCTAGCCTCCATGCGGGCCTAAGGCGGGCAGAACAATGGGCGGGCACCATCCGGTGCCCGCCCGTTAGTTTGCTGGCGGAATGTGCTCGTGCAGCTTAATCGTGCAGTTTTAGCCCAGGTACCAGCCGGGCGGAGCCCAGGACGCGGGGACGCTGTGAGCGGAAAAGTCCTCGCACCGTGTGCAGGTGTAGGCGACTTCGCCCAGCGTCCTGACGGTGCCGTCATGGCGGTACTTCGGCGGAATGAACGACTCGAGGTAAACGAACTCGTCTGTTCCGCACTTTTCGCAGTTGGGCTTGCCGACATATTCCGTGTCGACGGTCATAGAGTGGCGCGTCATAGGGTGGTGGGTCGTAGAGTGGTGCGGGATGTGGCGGTGGTTTGCGGCTGTGGTCACGGCGTACCTATCCCGAACAGTGCGGGCGTCGTTGCCTGGCAAGTTCGTCATCGAAACCTTATTGTTATCAGCCGCTTCATGACCTCCAACAGAGCCAGCATAGGCCCGCTGCGAACGGTTATCAATGATTTTTCGTCCGCACCCCGGACTGGCGCGGCTCAAACCGGCTTCTTGAGCGTCCTTCCCATGATGGCCTGGGTCAGTGCATCGATGACCTCGGCGTTGGCCAGCGGGTTCCGAATCAGGGTGAAATCGACGTCCCCCACCGGCGGCAGCTCGAAACGGCGCGTGATGATTTTCAGGTCTTCGGGCACCAGCGATGAGGGCATGACCGCCACTCCGATGCCCGCGCGGACGGCCGCCAGTACGCCGCTGATCTGCTTGGTGGTGCACGTGATGCGCCAGGTCCGGCCCACGGATTCGAGGGCGTCGATGGCGAGTTTCCGGCTCAGGCTGGGCGACGGGTAGGCGATCAGCGGAACCGGTTGGCCGGGCTCCAGGGTGGTCTGCTCGAGTCCCACCCAGGAAAACGAATCATGCTGGACTACCGTGCCGTCCTTGGCCCCGGCCACCCATTTGACGAAGACCAGGTCCAGCTGACCGGAGTTGAGTCTCTTGTACAGCTGGTCGCTCTGGCCGACCGTCAGCTCCAGGTTGATCTGCGGATAGATCTGCCGGAACTCCCGCAGGATGCGCGGAAGTCCCGTGATGGCCAGGTCGTCCGCAGTGCCGAACCGCAGCCGGCCGCGCATGGCCGAACCGGAGAAGTACCGCGCGGCGGCGTCGTGGGCCGCGAGGATGCTGCGGGCGAACCCGGCCATCGCGTCGCCGTTGTCCGTCAGCCGGACGTCCCTCGTATCGCGGGTGATCAGCATCCGCTTGGCCGCCGTTTCGAGTTTGCGCACATGCTGGCTGACGGTCGGCTGGGCGAGACCCAGCCGGTCCGCGGCCTTGGTGAAGCTCAGCGTTTCGGCGACGGCGAGGAACGATCGGAGCTGCGCCGGTTCGAACATGCGTCCTCCTGGGTTGCGCCCCGAGCAGAAGATGGCTGCGGGGCCGACATTACGATCCGCAATGCTAGTTATACGACCAATAGTCTTACATGATCGTTCCCCGCCGCCCTAGCGTTAGAGGCATCCCCGCCGGCCCGCTCTCCTGAGGAACTCCTGTGACACCCCCACCGCCGTCAATGGCCACCGTCACCCAGCCCGTCGCCGTCGTCAGTGAACGCCTTCCGTGGCGCCACACCTTCATTTCCCTCCGAGTCCCCAACTTCCGGATCTTCGCGATTGGCCATTTCGTGGCCGTCATCGCCATCTGGATGCAGCGCATCGCCCAGGACTGGCTGGTGCTGCAGCTCTCCGGATCCGTCACCGCCGTCGGCATCACCGTGGCCCTGCAGTTCATGCCGTCGCTGGTGCTCGGCCCGTGGGGCGGGATAGTGGCGGACCGGTTCGCGAAACGCAAGATCCTGATCATCTGCCAGTCCGTCGCCGCCGTCCTGGCGGCCACCCTTGCTGTACTCGCGCTCGGCGGCGTGATCGAGGTCTGGCACGTGTACGTCATCGCGTTTGTCCTGGGGCTGGTCACGGTGCTGGACCAGCCTGCGCGGCAGGTGTTCGTCCATGAGCTCGTGGGGCCGCAGTACCTGCGCAATGCCATCAGCGTGAACTCCACGACGTTCCAGCTCGGCGGACTCATCGGCCCGGCACTCGCCGGAGTGCTGCTCACCGCGGTCGGGGCCGGCTGGGCCTTCGCCGCCAACGCGGTGGCCTGCTGCTCCACGGTGTCCATGCTGCTGCTTCTGCGGAAGGACCAGCTGTTTGTCAGCGCCCCGGCGCCGAAGCGGAAGGGCATGCTGCGCGAGGGGCTGCGGTACGCGCTCAGCAAGCCCACCATCTACTGGCCGTGGCTGATGGCAGGGTTCATCGCGGTGTTCGCCATGAGCCTGCCGGTGCTGCTCGCCGCGTTTGCGGACCGCGTCTACGGCATCGGTGCCGGCGGCTACGGGATGCTGAACGCGCTCGTGGCACTGGGCGCGCTGGCGGCGCGGTCGCCTCCACGCGGCGCCGCCAGCTGAGGCTGCGGTCGGTGGTCCTCGGCGCCGGGATGTACGGGCTCATGCTGTGCCTGTCCGCCTTGGCGCCGTCCCTGGCCTGGTTCGGCACCGCGATGGTGCTCTCAGGTTTCTGGTGCCTGATGTTCCTCACGGCGTCCAACCAGCTGGTCCAGATCAGCTCCAACATGGGGATCCGCGGCCGGGTGATGAGCCTTTACATCATGGTGCTGATCGGCGGCCAGGCGATCGGCGGACCCATGATCGGGTCCATTGCCGAGCACCTGGATCCGCACACCGCCCTGCTGGTGGCAGGCGGGGTGCCGGTGCTCGCGGCGGCGACGGTCGCCGTCGTCCTCGCCCGCAAGGGTGAGCTGAAGCTCAAGGTGGACTTCCGGGACCGCCGCCTGCTGCGGGTGGTGCAGCGGGCCGCCTAAGCCTTAGCTTTCCGGCAGC
Source organism: Arthrobacter sp. KBS0703 (assembly GCF_002008315.2). NCBI lineage: Bacteria > Bacillati > Actinomycetota > Actinomycetes > Micrococcales > Micrococcaceae > Arthrobacter > Arthrobacter sp. KBS0703. Next base: position 4,238,589 of record NZ_MVDG02000001.1, read on the forward strand.
GCCTCGTGCGGGTAGTCAGCCGCCCGGTGCTGGAACTCCAGAACGTCCTTGTTGATGACAGCGCCGTCGCGGATTTCGATGGCGCGGGCAATGGTGTCGTTGTCCTCCCACGCGGCGGGACCGGACATGACGGTCTCCAGGAACGGCAGGAGAGCCTCGCTGATTTCCCAGCTGGAGGAGTTCCACAGGTACGACGGGCTGTGGTCCACCGCGTAGTAGTCGATGTGGTCGCCCACGGTGAACATCGGCTCGGCGAAGGTGGTGGTCCTGGCCCAGCTGAACCCCATGCCCTCGTCGCAGGAGACGTCCACGATCAGGCTGCCGGGCCGGAATGCGCCCAGGTCCTCCGTGCGCAGGTACGTCAGCGGATTGTTGGGGTCCTGCAGGGTGCAGTTGACCACAATGTCGCTTTCGGCCAGGAACGGGGCCAGCGGGACGCGGCCGCGTTCGGTGATGACCTGGCTGAGGAACGGCGCCTTGTCGTCGTGGTCGAACTGCGCGATCCGCACCGAGTGGATGGGGGAGCCAACCGCGGCAACCCCGCGGTTGGTCAGCACCTGCACGTCATGGATGCCGTGCGCGTTCAGGGCCGTGACCGCGCCGCGGGCCGTGGCCCCGAAACCGATGACGACGGCGCTGAGCCGCCGGCCGTAATCGCCGGTGGACCCGGTGAGGGCCAGGGCGTGGATCACCGAGCAGTAGCCTGCGAGTTCGTTGTTCTTGTGGAACACGTGCAGGCCGAAGCCGCCGTCGCTGGCCCAGTGGTTCATCGCCTCGAAGGCGATCAGTGTCAGCTTCTTGTCGATGGCCAGCTGGGTGATGGCGCGGTCCTGGACGCAGTGCGGCCAGCCCCAGAGGACCTGGCCGTCGCGCAGTTCCGCGAGGTCCTGCGGCTGCGGTTTGGGCAGCAGGACGACGTCGGCCTTCGCCACCAGTTCGTCGCGGCTGGCCAGGCTGCCCACCAGCGGGGCGAGTTGGGCGTCGGAAAAGCCGAAGCGTTCGCCGTAGCCGTGCTCCAGGATCATGCGCTGGCGCAACTCCGGGGCGATGCGCTCAAGGTGCAGGGGGTGCAGGGGCAGGCGGCGTTCATCCGGTTTTCGCGACGACGAGACAACCCCCAGGGTGAGATGGTTCGGCGAGCCGGTCACTTCTTCTTTGCCGCCACCGGCTTAGCGCTGGTCTTGTCCAGTGAGCTGGCCGGTGCTGTGGCGGCTCTCTTGTCGGCGCGCTTTTCCTTGATGGATTTGCCGGATTTTTTGGATGCTGCTTGACGGGGGGACTTGTCAGCCATGGTTGCTCCTGTAGCGGAACCGAAGAGGTTCCTGACTTCTGACCATACAGGTAGCTGCCTAATGGGCCCCGGGGAAGTGGGCGGGCCTGGCGCCGAACTTCCCGGGCGGCGGGCCGGGGAAAATGGAGCGGCTGACGGGAATCGAACCCGCGTGTCGAGCTTGGGAAGCTAGCGCTCTACCATTGAGCTACAGCCGCAGTGCCCCGGATTTCGCCGGCGCAAAACCTAGCTTAGCGCAGTTGCGTGGCAGGCCAGGTCACCGGCGGTCCGTGCCCTTCGCGCGTCCTCCGGGCAGGCCCCGCTGGCTGTCTCCCGTAACTCTTCGGTAAAGGCCCGGTCAGCTTTCCCCGCGGCTTCATGCCGCTGGCTATCCTGAGTCCAGTTAGCCGCGGAACGGGGATACGGGCTACGAGAACCGCCCGACGCTGGAAAAAGGATCCGATGGCATTTGCAGAACACGAGGTCCTCGTGCAGCGCGATGCGATGACGGTCTACATCTTCCTGCTGAACGGGCTGAACCTCGCGGCCTGGCAGCCGGGTATCCGCAGCATCAGCCTGAGTTCGGGCAGCGCGGGGAGCGCCGGCGCCCGGTATCAGGTGACACTCACGGGGCCGCGGGGCCGTCCGGTCGCGGCGGACTTTGAGATCTCACACGCACGGCCGGGGGCCGAAATCAGGTTCCAGGTGGTGGCCGGCCCCTCGTTGCCGAGCGGCGGGTTCTACCTCAGCACCGAGGGCGCCGGCACGCGCGTGCGCTTCGCCCTCGAAGCCCCGCTCAAAGGCCTCCGGGGTCTCGGCCGGCCGGCCGTCCAGCGGAGGCTGCAGGAGCGGGTCGCCCAGCTCGAGCGGCTCAAGGCCGTGCTCGAAGAGCGTCCGACGGCGGATTAGGACTCCGCGGCGGGGCCGGGGTTACTGGGCGAGCCGCTGGCCGGTCCAGATTCCTGGAACCGCGGACGGCGGGCTCAGGATGCCGCCGCTGAGGCCAAGGTACTGAACGGAACTGCCGGTCCTCTGCAGGGCCAGTCCGGCGGAATAGGCGCCCGTGACGTCCGCCAGGGAGCGGATGGCGGTCACATCGCCCCAGCCGCTGGCCACCGCGGCCCTGGCCTCGACCGTGGGCCACGGTGTGCCGGATCCCCGGTACAGGAGAACGTTCCCGCCGCCCTGGCGGGCCAGCAGATCCTGGAAACCGTCGCCGTCGAAATCCACCATCGCCAGGCGCGTCGCCGAGACGCCGGACGCGATCAGCGTGCGCTGAACCAGGTCGCCGCTGCCCCGGTTTGGATACAGCCAGAGGTTTGCCGCGGAGTCCAGGGCCAGGAGCTGGGGAAGCCGGTTGGCCGAGCACCACCCGCCGACTGCCAGCGTCAGTCCCGCCCAGCCGGACTGGCCGAGCGTGACCGGTGCCAGGAAACCGCCTGCCAGCGAGCCCGAATGCAGCGTCAGCCGGCCGTCCGCCCACTGCGCCAGCACATCGAAGATGCCGTCGCGCTCCCAGTCCGTGACATAAACGGCCTGGGCGGCGGCAAATCCCGAACCGGCGACTTCCGCCGGACCAAACAGCCCGTTCCCGAGCGACGGCCGGTTGATCAACTGGCCCGCAGCGTCCACGGACAGCAGGTCACCGGCACTCCTGATGGCCGCCGTGGCCAGGTCAAGGGTCGGCGGCATGTGCTTGACCAGGGGTTCGCAGACGTCGGCTGGCTGGACCGGGACCGTGGTGGTGCCGCCCGGGCCGGCGGTGGTCCCGGACGGAAGGGCGCTGTAGCCGAAGAAGTCCACCACGCCCCACATGGTGTAGCGGCCCGGGGTGGTCTGCCAGTTGCCGTCGGTAAAGGAGATGCCGATGCCCACCACGTTGAACCGCGGATCCGTGAGGATGGCGTTGTGGGCGGGGGAGCCTTTCCACCACTCGACCAGTTGCGCGGCGTCCCGGTCCCAGCGGACGGCGATGACCTCACCCGCGCCGTTGTTCGGACTGAGCGCCCGTGCATCGGTCCAGAAGCTGGACCGGTGCTCGATGACCTCGCGGGAGGCGATGCTGTCCGACCATTCCTGCGCCATGCCCGCGACAGTGGCGTGGTACTTCACGGCGGGGAGGCCCAGGGATGCCCGGTACGTGTTGATCGCGTTGAAGACGGCAGCGACCTGGGCCGCGTTGCTTTCCGGCACCAGCGCCTCTGGAGTCAGCGTCCGCGGTGCCGATCCGGTGGGCCCCGGCTGGGCTGGTTCCGGCTGGGCTGCCGTCGGCGGGGAGGGAAGGGCGCCCTCTGGTGCTGACAGCGGCGGGATGGATGCCGGTTCAGGCATACCGGCGGCGGCCGCGCCTGCTGCATCGACCGCGCCTGCCGCGTCGACCGCCGGCGTCTCTGTGCTGGCCGGTGGGGATGACGGTGCTGGCTGCGTTGCCGCGGAAGGTGATGCTGCCGTTGCGGACAGGACCGAGGACGAGCGCGCGGCCGGGGAGCCGGGGGGTCGGCCCCCGAGCCGGCCGTGTTGGCCGTATCGGCCAGCGGCCTCCCGGTGAGGGAGCTGAGGCGGGCGGCTGCCCCGGTGAGGGAGAAGCGGCGGCCGCTCCGCCTGTCTCTTATACACATCTAGATGTGTATAAGAGACAGGTCCGGAGGTGAGTGACGCCGCCGGCGCTCCGGCTGATGCAGGTGCCGGATGCCCTCCCGCTGCCGGAGCAGCCAGTGCGAGGGCGCACATGATCGCCACGACGGCGTGGGCCGCAATCTTCTTCAAAATATCCCCAGCTCTATTTTGGCCGTGTGACGTGAGACCGTCGGCCGGATTGTTCTGGCAACACTAATGGGAGGCGGGGGCGCCAGCAATGCTATTTTGGAAGGCGTGCTGATCTCTGACCGCGACATTCGTGCCGAAATTGATTCCGAACGGATCGTCCTGGACCCTTACGACTCCGCGATGGTGCAGCCGTCCTCGGTGGACGTCCGGATTGACCGGTTTTTCCGGCTGTTCGACAACCACAAGTACGCGCACATCGACCCCGCGGAAGACCAGCCCGATCTGACCCGCCTGGTGGAAGTGGACGAGGGCGAACCGTTCATCCTGCACCCCGGCGAGTTCGTGCTCGGCTCGACGTATGAGACCGTGACGCTGCCGGACGACATCGCCGCCCGGCTCGAGGGCAAGTCCTCGCTCGGCCGGCTGGGCCTGCTGACGCACTCCACTGCCGGCTTCATCGACCCCGGGTTCTCCGGCCACGTCACGCTGGAGCTGTCCAACATGGCCACGCTGCCCATCAAGCTGTGGCCCGGCATGAAAATCGGCCAGCTCTGCTTCTTCCGGCTGACCTCCGCCGCGGAACACCCCTACGGTTCCGGCGAATACGGCAACCGCTACCAGGGCCAGCGCGGACCCACGGCGAGCCGCAGCCACCTGAACTTCCACCGCACGGACATCTAGCTCCGCTTCTGGCTTTCTTGTGGCCGAGGCGTGAGATCTCGGCACTTAGGCTCCGCGTAAGTCCCGAGACCTCACGCATCGATGAGGCGCCGGCCGGGGCACTCCTCCTCCCCACTGTGGATAACCGGAACGAGACTGTCTGAGTGTGCCCAGAATGGGCCATGAGGAAGCCGCGACCCTTGCCCGACGAGCTCGCGGGCAGGTCCTTCACATTGGCAGAGCAGCTTGCTGCCGGCGTGGCGCCGCACCGCGCATGGAGCAGCGATATCCGTGTGGCGAGCCGCGGCGTGCGCGTACCGTGGGCGGCAGAACAGAGCCTCCTGCACACCTGCCGCCTACTCACGGGAATCTGTCCGTCAACCGCTTGCTGCCTCGGCACAGCGGGCTTGCTCCTCCGATGCCCGCTGCCATGGAACATCCAGAATGACCTTCGCGTGCATCTGGCCCGGGTGGATGGCGGAACGCGGCCTGTGCGGAAGGGAGTAGCCGGCCACCGCCTGGAGCTGCGGGCCGAGGACGTCACAAAGCTCGACGGCGTTCCCCTCACCAGTCCGGCGAGGACCTGGCTCGACCTGGCTTCGGTCCTGGACATAGAGGACCTCGTGGCCGCTGCGGACTTCTTCATCTGCAGCCAATCCCGGAGTTTCGGTCGAAACCGTCTGGCTCTCTGTTCGTTGGCTGATCTCCGAAGCCAGGTGGAAGGCAACCGTGGTGCCCGGGGCATCCGGAAGGCAAAGACCGCGCTTGAGCTGGCACGCGCCGGGGCAGACTCCGCGCCGGAGACGAAACTCCGCTTGGCCATCGGCAGGCTTGGACTTCCTGAACCTGCCCTGGGCTACGTGATCACGGATTCCACGGACTGGAGCTTGCCTGGCCGGACTTGGCTTTCCCGGAGTTCAAGGTCGCGGTGAACTACGATGGCCGGCACCACCTGGAACCTCGCCAGCGGGACCTGGATATCCGGCGGGACGAGTCGATAGCCGCGATCGGCTGGACGTCGGTGACGGTGACCGCGGCCCACGTGAAGGCGTGGGGCTTTGACGGCAGCGCGCACCGGGTCCTGGACGCCCTGGTCCGCAGGGGTTGGTGCATCGAGAGGTGAGATCTCGGCACTTAGGCTCCGTGTAAGTCGCGGGACCTCACGCATCGATGAGCGGGGCTTAGGCCGGGACCGGCTCCGGACGCGCGCGCCGCGTGAACTTCTTGACCACAGGCTCGATGTAGCGGGCGGCCAGCGGACCGAGGATCGCCATGAGCAGGACGTACGCCGTGGCAAGGGCCGCCAACTCCGCCTCAACCACCCCCGAGGTCACCGCCAGGCCTGCGATGACGATCGAAAATTCGCCGCGTGCAATCAGGGCCGCACCGGCACGGAACCGGCCGGGCCGTGCAATCCCGACCCGTTTGGCCGCCCAGACTCCAGTGATGATCTTCGTCGCGGCGGTGATGACGGCCAGGACCAGCGCCCAGCCGAGCACCGGCGGAATGGACGCGGGATCGGTGTTGAGACCGAAGGCCACGAAGAAGATGGCCGCGAACAGGTCGCGCAATGGCTCAAGGATCTGGGTCGCGCTGTGCGCCGTGGCTCCGGAAATCGCAATGCCGAGCATGAACGCACCCACCGCTGCCGAGACCTGCAGGGCCGCGGCCACGCCGGCTACCAGGAGCGCGGCGCCCAGCAGGTTGAGCAGGAAAACCTCGGAATTTTCGCTGTGCACGGCCTTCGACACACGGTGCCCGTGCCGCAGCGCAACCAGCAGCACCACCGTGACGACGGCCAGTGAAATGCCCACGGTCTGCAGGCCGCCCAGGAAACTGACGCCGGCAAGGGTGGCGGTGAGGATGGGCAGGTAAACCGCCATGGCCAGGTCCTCGAACACCAGGATCGAGAGGATCACGGGAGTTTCCCTGTTGCCGATACGGCCAAGGTCGGTGATGACCTTGGCCGCAATGCCGGACGATGAAATATACGTGACCCCGCCCATCACCATGGCCCCCACCAGGCCCCAGCCGAGCAGCACGGCAAGGCCCGCGCCCGGGAGGAAGTTCAGGACCAGGTCCAGGACGCCGGCCTGCCACGACCTCCGCAGTCCGGTCACGAGCTCAGTGGCCGTATATTCCAAACCGAGCATAAGTAGGAGCAGGATGACGCCGATTTCGCCGGACAGATGGGCGAACTCCTTCATGCCGCTGAGTTCCACAAAGCCACCGGCCCCGAAGCACAGGCCGCCCACCAGATATAGGGGGATGGGGGACATTCCGATCCGGCCGGCCAGCCTGGCCAGCAGGCCGAGGCAGAACACGACCGCCCCCAGTTCGATGAGAGTCAGGGCCAGGCGGTCCATGACGCTCAGCCGTTGCGCAGGATATCGGCCGCTGAATCAAGGCCTTCTTGCGTGCCGACTGCGACGAGGAGATCGCCGGAGTGAAGGACGACGTCGGGCCCGGGCGAGGGGACCACCTCACCCTCCCGCATGATCGCCACAATCGAAACGCCGCACCGGGTGCGGATGCATGCCTTGCCCATGGGCTGGTTCTGGAAGGGCGAATCCGGGGCGATGGAGAACTGCCGGGTGACGATGCCCGGGACTTCCCGGTGCGCCTCGGTGAGCTTCATGGCCAGGTGCTGGCCGCCCAGCAGGTTGCCCAGCGTGGCGGCTTCATCGCCGGTTAGCGGAATCGAGGCCTGGCAGGTGTCGGGATCGTCCCAGGTGGAAATGAACAATTCTGTCTGGCCTTCGCGGAGTTCCACCACTCCGATCCTCCGGCCGGAGGCTGTCATGAAATCTTTGCGCCTGCCGAGGCCCGGGAGATCCGTCTCTTCCACGTTCATAGCATCAGCCTAGTCCGCTAACGGACATTTACGGCCCGATTCGCGCCGGAAACGGAGGCTTAAGTGTCCGTTCGCGCCCGGCGTTGGCGCCGGGACTTCGCGCTAGGACTGGGGGACGACGGCGATCTCGGTTTCGGTGGGCGCCTTCACCGGGAGGAGGACCAGGAACCCGGCAAGGATCACCACCATGATGCCCAGGATGCCCCAGCGCTGGGCCTCCCCTTCGGCCACCAGGGGAGTGGCCACGGCGATGCAGAGCGTGAACAGTGTGGGCGCCAGGAAGCTGACGGCCCGGCCCGTCGTCGCGTACAGGCCAAAAAGTTCGCCGGATTCGCCCTGTGGGGCCAGCCGGGCCAGGTAGGCGCGGGAGGACGCCTGGGCCGGGCCCACGAACAGGCAGAGGAAGAGCCCGAACACCCAGAACGTGGTGCTGCCTGCCCACTCCATCCCGAAGAAGACGTAAGCGCCGTTGCCCAGCACCAGGATCACGCTGCCCGCGACCAGCAGCCCCGTCAGCGATCCAAGGATCACCGCTTTCGGGCCGACCCTGTCGTCCAGGAAGCCGCCGATGATGGCGCCCACGGCCGCCACGACATTGCCGAAGATGGCGAAGAAGATGACCTGCGACAGCTCGAAGCCGAAGGTTCCCGCCGCGATGATCCCGCCGAACGTGAACACGGCGGCCAGCCCGTCGCGGAAGATGGCGCTGGCGAGCAGGAAGAAGATGGTGTGCGGGCTGGTCCGGTAGATCGCCTTGATCCGCCGGCCCAGCAGCCCGTAGGAGGCCAGGAACCCGAGGCGGGCACCGCGCTGGGGCTTGGGCAGCTCCGGGACCGCGAAGAGCACGGGCAGCGCGAAGATGAAGAACCACAGGGCAGAGAACACCGCCACGAGCCGGATGTTGAGGCTGTCCTGGGTTGAGGCGCCAAACCATTCAAAACGGGGCTGGACGAAGAGCTGGAGGACAATCAGCAGGGCCACGATGCCGCCCAGGTAGCCCATGCCCCAGCCGAAGCCGCTGATTTTGCCGATGTTCCGCGGCGTGGAAATTTGCGCCAGCATCGCGTTGTAGTTGACGCCCGCGAACTCGAAGAACACGTTGGCCAGGGCGATCAGTGAAACCCCCAGGAGGAGGAACTCCGGCCGGGGAAACACGAAAAAGCACAGGGCGGTCAGGAGGGCGACGGCGGCCGTGTTGACTCCCAGCCACAGCTTGCGCCGTCCGCCGGTATCCGAGCGCTGGCCGGTGACGGGTGCGAGCAGGGCGATCGCCGCCCCTGCGACGGCCAGCGCCCCGCCAAGCACCGCCGAGGCCTGGTCCTCGCCGCCGAAGGCCTTGGAGGTCAGGTACACGGTGAAGACGAACGTGGTCATGACCGCGTTGAACGCGGCGGACCCCCAGTCCCACGCCGCCCAGGCAAGGATGCGTCCCTTGCTGGATGCCTGGTTCCCGGCTTCGAGGTCCGAGGACGGCTGCGTGGCTTCGGGCGCGGCGGCGGAGTTCATACGGCGATGCTATCCGCCCGCGGCGAACACCGGACGGAAACTCTCCCGTGGGCTGGCGAAACATGGGCTAACTTCGCGCCCCGGCGGGAAAACTGTCCGTGCCCCCTTGATAAACTGTCCGGACCGAACCCAACGAATGACCGCCTGCTCCAACCTTTGACAATCGAATTTCTGACTTTGCGGAGATACCAGTGATCACAGTCCTTGCCGTGCACTTTGCAGTGGCTGCTGTGGCGCCGTTCATCTTCCGGAAATTCCGCCGGAGTTCGTTTTACGCCCTGGCCGCCGTGCCTGCCGGTTCCTTCGTGTGGCTGCTCCTTCAGTACGGCGCCGTCTACGGGCCCGCCGCGGAGTCCGCCGGAGCAGGCGCTGGCCAATCTGCCGAAACCATCCCCTGGATTCCCGGCCTCGGCATCGAGTTCGCGTTCCGCATGGATGCCCTCGCGTGGGTCATGTCCCTCCTGGTGCTCGGTGTGGGCGCGCTGGTGCTGGTCTACTGCGCCGGCTATTTCAAGAACAAGGACAGCTACCTGGGCGGGTTCGGTGCCCAGCTCCTGGCTTTCGCCGGGGCCATGTTCGGGCTGGTCACCGCGGATGACCTGCTGATGCTCTTCATCTTCTGGGAACTCACCACCGTCCTGTCCTACCTCCTGATCGGGTACGCACGCACGCGGTTGGCGGCCCGCCGGTCCGCCCTGCAGGCGCTCATGGTCACCACTGCCGGCGGCCTGGCGATGCTCGTCGGGCTGATCATGCTTGGCACCAGCGCGGGGACCTACCGGATTTCGGCCATCCTGGCGCGGGCGCCGGAGCTCGTGACCGGGGAGGCAGCAGGCGCCGTGGGCGCCGCCGTCGTTCTGATCCTGATCGGTGCGGTCACCAAGTCCGCGCTGGTTCCCTTCCACTTCTGGCTCCCGGGAGCCATGGCGGCACCCACCCCCGTCAGCGCCTACCTGCACGCGGCCGCCATGGTGAAAGCCGGCGTCTACATCGTGGCCCGCCTGGCCCCGGGGTTCACCGACACCGCGTTCTGGCTGCCCATGGTCCTGGGGCTAGGGCTGGCCACCATGCTGGTGGGCGGCTACCGGGCCCTGCGCCAGACGGACATCAAGCTGATCCTGGCCTACGGCACCGTCAGCCAGCTCGGCTTCCTCACCATGGTCGTCGGGCTCGGAAAACCCGACGCGGCGCTCGCCGGCCTCGCCATGCTGCTCGCCCACGGACTCTTCAAGGCCACGTTGTTCCTGGTGGTCGGAATCATCGACCACCAGGCCGGCACCCGCGACATCCGCGAGCTCTCCGGCGTCTTCCGGTCCTCCCGCGCCCTCGCCGTGGTGGCCGGGGTCGGCGCCGCGTCCATGGCCGGCGTGCCGCTGCTGGGCGGTTTCGTGGCCAAGGAGTCCGTGCTCGAAGCGTTCGTCCACTTCGCCGGCGATCCGGACTACGGGCCCTGGGGCGCGGTGGTGCTCGCAGGTGTGGTGGCCGGTTCGGTGCTCACGTTTGCCTACAGCGCGCGGTTCATGTGGGGCGCCTTCGCCGTGAAACCCGGAGTGGACCGCACGCCGTTCACACCCATCAGGCCGTCCTTCCTGGCGGCGCCGGCCATCCTGAGCGTCCTGACCGTCGCCTACGGTCTCTGGCCAGCTCCGGTGGACGGCTGGATCCAGCCGTATGCGGCGCTGTTCGCCGGGGGAGCGTCCGACGCCGGCACTGCGGCAGCCGCCGCGGGCCACCTGTCGCTGTGGCACGGATTCACCCCCGCGCTGGGGCTGACGGCGGTGACGTTCGCGCTCGGCGCGGCCATGTTCTACGGTCGCGTGCTCGTTGACCGCGCACAGAGCGCCGTCCCGGCATGGGTCGACGCCGACCGCGGCTACCAACTGACCATCGGCGCCCTGGACGACGTCGCCGTCTGGATCACCGGACGCACGCAGCGCGGTTCGCTGTACTTCTACCTCGCCGTGATCCTGAGCGTCGCCTTCGTGCTCCCGCTGACCGCCCTGATCGCGGCGAACAAGCCGCTGCCGGAGGGCCTGTACTTCGTGGATCCCAACTCCCCGCTGCAGCTGGTGGCGGGAGCGGGGATCGTGATCGGGGCGCTGGCCGCCGTCCGGGCCAACAAGCGGTTCCTCGCGGTGCTCATGGTCTCGGTGACCGGGTACGGCATCGCCCTGATGTTCGCGCTCCAGGGTGCGCCTGACCTCGCGTTGACGCAGATGCTCGTGGAAACGATCATCCTCGTTGCGTTCGTGCTCGCCATGCGCAGCCTTCCCGCCGAACTGCGGGACCGCACCGGTGGCAAGTACAGGGTGGTCCGCGTGATCATCGGGCTGGCCTTCGGCGTCACCATGATATTCGTCGCCATCCACGCCATGGGCGCCCGCATCGCCACTCCGGTGTCCCTGGAGTTCCCGAAACTCGCCTATGAGGGCGGCGGCGGGCTGAACGTCGTCAACGTCACCCTCGTCGACATCCGGGTGTGGGACACGTTCGGCGAAATTTCCGTGCTGGCGCTGGCCGCCACGGGCGTCGCCAGCCTGATCTTCGTCAGGGGCCGCGGTGACCGGATCCGCACGTCGTCGACCGTTGCCGAGGGCACCGTTGGCCGCCGGACCGGCGTCGACAAGTCTTCCCGGGACGGCGCGGCACTGGCCCTGAGCCGGAAATTTGCCGACTCGACGCGGGACGCCTGGCTGGTTGCCGGCCGCACGCTCGCGCCGGAGCGGCGCTCCATCATCTTCGAGGTGGTCACCCGGCTGATCTTCCATTCGATGATCATCTTTTCCCTGTACCTGCTCTTGGCGGGCCACAACCTTCCAGGCGGCGGCTTCGCCGGCGGGCTCATGGCGGGCCTGGCGCTGACGCTCCGGTACCTGGCCGGCGGCCGCTTTGAGCTGCGGGAGGCCACGCCCATCAGCGCGGGAACACTGCTGGGAATCGGACTGGCGACGGCGGCGGCCTCCGGCGTTGCTCCCGTCCTCCTGGGCGGCGAGGTCTTCCAGAGCGCCATCCTCCAGTTCTGGCTGCCGGTCTTCGGCGACATCAAGTTCGTCACGTCCACCATTTTCGACATCGGCGTCTACATCGTGGTGATCGGGCTGGTGCTCGATGTGCTGCGGAGCCTGGGCGCGGAGATCGACGAACACTTTGAGGAACAGCCGGACCAGCCCGGCCGGGACGGGGAACCGGCAGACCAGCCGCCCGATGAGCGGGAGCCCGGCGGCATCCCGGCCGAAACCACGGCAAGGGGCAAGGCATGAGCGTCAACCTGACCCTGCTGACGGTCATGGGCGCGCTCTACGCCTGCGGCATTTACCTCATTTTGGAACGCAGCCTGACGCGTGTGCTTCTGGGCCTGATGCTGCTGGTCAACGCCACCAACCTGCTGATCCTGGCTACCGGCGGCTACGCGGGCCTGGCTCCGTTCTTCAGCAAGGACACGGACCCGCGCGCCTACAACGATCCCCTGCCCCAGGCCCTGATCCTGACGTCGATCGTGATTTCCTTCGCCGTGACCGCCTTCATGCTCGGCATCATCTACCGGACCTGGGTGCTGGCCCGCCAGGATGAGATCCAGGACGACGTCGAGGACCGCCGCGTGGCGGAAACACCGAGTTTCGACGCGGAGGACGACGCCGTCATCCCCGTGGAGACCTCGGAGTTTCCGCTCACCATGCTCGGCTCCGACGGAACCGGCGTGACAGATTCGTCCGCCGGCGACGCGGCGGACGGCGACTCCGCAGGCAGCGACTCGTCGGCCACCGTCAAGGCCGGCGCGAAGACGATTCCCGCAGAGGACGCCGCCCTCGAGGAAAAACCCGGCTCCGCCAACGTCCACCCCGGCCCCGAAGGAGGTGTGAAGTGAACATCGCAAGCTTTGCCCCGCTCGCCGTCGTACTTCCCATCCTGGGCGCCGCGCTGACGTTCCTGCTGATCCGGCATTCCCACGCCCAGCGCACCGTCAGTATCGCCCTTTTGTCGCTCACGCTCCTGCTGGAATGCTGGCTGCTGGCGTCTGTCTGGGGCGGCGGCACCGAGGCGGTCAACATCGGCGGCTGGCTGCCGCCCTGGGGAATCGTCCTGGTGGTGGACCAGTTCTCCTCGCTGATGCTCGTGGTCTCCTCCGCGGTGAGCCTTGCGGTCCTGGTGTATGCCACCGGCCAGGGCATGGCCGACGGCGACCAGGACGCCCCCGTCTCAATCTTCCACCCCACGTACCTCATCCTGGTGGCGGGCGTCTCCAACGCCTTCCTCTCCGGGGACCTGTTCAATCTTTACGTCGGTTTCGAGATCCTGCTGACGGCAAGTTACGTCCTGATGACACTGGGTGGCACGGGCCCGCGCATCCGGGCCGGCGTCACGTACGTGGTGGTCTCCGTGGTCTCCTCCGTGCTGTTCCTCATCGCCATCGCCATGATCTACGGCGCCACCGGCACCATCAACATGGCCGATCTGGCCATCAAGCTCGGGGAGCTCGACCAAGGCACCAAGACCCTCCTGCACGTCATGCTGCTCGTCGCCTTCGGGATCAAGGCGGCCGTCTTCCCGCTGTCCTTCTGGCTGCCTGACTCGTATCCCACGGCTCCCGCGCCCGTGACCGCCGTGTTCGCCGGCCTGCTGACCAAGGTGGGCGTGTATGCCATGGTGCGCACCGAAACCCTCCTCTTCCCCGGGGACACCCTTAATTCGCCGCTGATGGTGGCCGCGCTGCTCACCATGGTGGTGGGAATCCTTGGCGCCCTCGCCCAGAGCGACATCAAGCGTCTGCTCTCGTTCACGCTGGTCAGCCATATCGGCTACATGGTGTTCGGTCTCGCGCTGTCCTCCGTGGCCGGGCTCGGTGCGGCCGTGTACTACGTGGCGCACCACATCACCATCCAGACCAGCCTCTTCCTGGTCACCGGCCTGATTGAACGGCGCGGCGGAAGCTCCTCCGTGGACCGGCTGGCCGGGCTGGCCAAGCTGTCCCCGCTCCTGGGCCTCCTGTTCTTCGTGCCCGCCATGAACCTGGCAGGCATTCCGCCGTTCTCAGGATTCCTGGGCAAACTCGGGCTGATGCAGGCAGGCATCGGGCTGGGCACCCCACTGGCCTACGCACTGGTCATAGGAGGGACGCTGACCAGCCTTCTGACCCTGCTGGCGGTTGCCCGCGTCTGGAACCGTGCGTTCTGGCGGAAACCCGAGGACGCCGAGCACCCGGATCCCGTGCTGCTCGCCGAGGCCAAGGACTCAGCGACCGGCGATCGCGCGGGCAAGTCCAACGTGACGCTGCTGCCCAGGACCATGGTGGGCTCCACGCTCGGGCTCGTGGTGCTGGGCGTGGCGCTGACCGTTTTCGCAGGCCCGCTGTTTGACCTGGCAAACCAGTCCGCGGCGGTCATGCTGGACAGGTCAGCCTACATCCAGTCGGTGCTAGGCGAGAACGCGCCTGTTCCGGGATTTGCCCTGGGCGGCGGTGGGAAATGAGCCGGCAGCGAATCTCCCTGCGGCAGGAACTGCCGCTGCTCGTGTGGCTCGTGATCGTCTGGGGCGCCCTCTGGCAGGACTTCAGCCCGGGCAACCTGCTGTTCGGAGCCCTGCTGGCCGCCGCAGTTGCGCGCCTCTTCTACCTGCCGCCCGTGGAGCTGAGCGGCCGGTTCAACGTTCTCCGGGCGGTTCCGTTCGCCGTCATGTTCCTTGGCAGGGTGGTGGCCGCCAGTTTCCAGGTCTTCTACCTGGCCGTGGCCAAGGGGCCCAAGGTGACCAACGCCGTCGTCGCCGTGCCGTTGCGGAGCCATTCCGACCTCATGGTGACCGCCACCGGCCACGTCATCTCCCTGATCCCCGGATCACTGGTGGTGGAAGTCGACAGGTCCACGTCCACGCTGTACATCCACGGGCTGAACGTCCGGAACGCCGACGACGTGCAGAAGCTCCGCAAGGAGGTCCGGGACACCGAGGCAGGGCTCATCCGGGTCATGGGATCCAAAGAAGAACTTGCCGCCCTGAACCAGGAGGTTGGCGCATGATGGAGCTGGTCCTGACCGTCACGGCAGTGGTCCTGTCCCTCGCCGCGGCAGGCGCAATCGTGCGCATCGCCCGCGGCCCCTCCCTGCTGGACCGGGTGCTGGCGGCCGACGTGCTGCTGGCCATTCTCGGAGCGGCGCTGTGCATCGACATGGCCGTGAACAGGCACCTCAACAACCTGATGCTGCTCGTGGCCGTGTCCATCATCGGCTTCATCGGTTCGGTCACGGTGGCCCGGTTCGTGGCCGACCGGCGGGAGCAGACCAATGAATCCTGAGGCCAGCACCGTGGACACTGTGATCGACGCGGTTTCGGCCGTCTTCATGATCGTGGGGGCAGTGATGTCCCTGGCCGCAGCCATTGGCCTGCTGCGCTTCCCCGACCTCATGAGCCGCATGCACTCGGCCACCAAGCCGCAGGTGCTGGGGCTGTTCCTGCTGCTGGCCGCGGTGGGGCTGCAGCTGCGCACCTGGTGGGTGTGGCCGGTGCTGCTGGTGGCGTGGATCTTCCAGCTGCTGACGGTGCCGGTTTCCGCCCACATGGTGGGCCGGGCCGGCTACCGCACCAAGCACCTCCACAGGGAGCTGCTCAGCAGCGATGAGCTGGAAGCCGTGGTGCTGAAGGCCGCCCAGGCGGCCAAGGACGCGAAGCGCGACGGCGGGAACCGCACCGCCGATTGAGCGCGGCCCGCGGGTTCCGGCAGGTTCAACCAGCGGCCGGCTCAACCAGCGTGGGCTAGACGATGTCCTGGCTCTTGGCGAAGCGGGTGATGGCCCGCTGCGTGCCGCGGTTGGCCAGCACCTGGATGACGGCGCTCACGGATGCGGAAATGAGCGCGAACGTCAGCGCCGAACGCAGCGTGGTGGGGACGTCGTCCTTGCCGCCCTTCGGCGGCTTCCGGCCGGTGGTCTTTTCCCAGATGGTATCCACGGCCTTGGTGCCGGCGAACCCGGCCAGCAGGCTGACGCCCGTACCAAGCAGCTTGATGAAGAAATTCATTCAGGGACTCCTAGCGTCTTGAATTCTGGACTTCCCCTAGCCTAGCCGCATGGACTGGTGGATTTCCGTCAGCGCCTGAACCACCAGATCGTGGTCGGCCTTCTGCGGCAGCCCGGACACCGTGACAATGGCGACCGCGCCGACGTCGCGCACATAGACGGGGAAGGCGCCGCCGTGGGCCGCATAGGTGGACTGGTCGAACCAGGCGTTGTCCTCGATCCGGCTGCCGCCCACCCTGCCGCGCAGGCCCACCAGCAGCGACGGTTCCTCGTAGCGTGCCGCCGTCCGCTGCTTGGCCTTGACCCAGCCCTCGTTGTCCGGCGTGGCGCCTTCGAGCGCCACGTGGAACAGGACCTGTTCGCCCTTGGTGATGTCGATGGCGATGGGCAGGTTGCCCTTCTTGCCGAGTTCAACCAGCAGGAGGCCCAGGTTGAGGGCGTCGTCCTTGCTGAAGGCGGGAAACTGCAGCGCGGCGATCTGCGCCTCGATCTCGGCGATCAGCGCCTCCAGGGAACCTGCGGGCTGTTCGTCGGGGGAGTCGGGGTCGAAGCCGGTCGCTGCGCCAATGACGGAGTCCTGTTGTGTCATGGCCCCAATGTACTCCGGACCGGTAACCGGCAGGCGCGGAAACTCCCGGATTGTGACACCTGCCCCCGGTCTTCCGGGGCCGTCCCGGTGTAAACTGGATCAGCCCACAAGGGCAGATTTATTACGACAGGGGAGCGCCACCGTCGGGGATCACTGGCAACTGCCAGCCGAACCGCGGATGGGCGCTGAGAGTGCGGACAGCCGCAGACCCTCGAACCTGATCCGGCTAGTACCGGCGCAAGGGAGTCGAGTTCTCAAAGTGTCCGGCAGCTGGCGGCCCAACCACCCGCAGCCGGGGAGCGCTTTCCCCTCCTGTTCCTCAGGAGGACATTATGACAACTGCAGCAATCAAGAAGACCGGTTACAACTGGCGCGTGACGGACATCGTGGTGGCGGCACTGATCGCCGTTGCCGGCGGCGTGATCTTCTGGGCCTGGTCCCAGGGCGCCAACCTCATTTCCGCTCCGGTCAACGCGGTCTACCCGCCCCTTTCCGGGCTCTACGCCGGCGGCTGGATGATCCCGGCCGTGCTCGGCATGCTCATCATCCGCAAGCCGGGCGCGGCGCTGTTCTGCGAGACCGTTGCCGCCACCGGTGAACTGATCATGGGATCCCAGTACGGCACCACGGTGCTCATCTCGGGTGTCCTGCAGGGCCTCGGCGCTGAGCTGGTGTTCGCCGCCTTCATGTACAAGAAATTCAACCTGCCCGGGTCGCTGCTGGCAGGAGCCGGCGCCGGCCTGTTCTGCGGCCTGAACGATTCGTTCCTCCCGTGGGGCTGGAACATCGCCTACACGGCAGGGGACAAGCTCGCGTACATCATCTTCACCTCCATCTCCGGCGCGATCATTGCCGGCGCCCTGTCCTGGATCGCCACCCGCGCCCTGGCCAAAACCGGCGTGCTGAGCTCGTTCGCGTCCCGCAAGGCAGCCACGGAGCCCGTCTTCTCCTGATGCCCACACCTCACGACGGCGGTGTCCGCCCCGCCGCGGTCACCGCCCGCGGCTGGGGCTGGCGCCACGCCGGACGAATCAGGCCGGCAGTCCACGGGCTGGACCTGGACATCCGTCCCGGGGAGCGCGTCCTGCTCCTGGGCCCCTCCGGCGCCGGCAAATCCACGCTGCTCCACGCCCTCGCCGGCGTGCTCGGCGACAGTACCTCCGGAAACGTGACAGCAGCCGACGGCGGCACCCCAGACAGCGACGACGCGGACGAATCCGGCAGCCTCCTGATCGACGGCGAGCCGCCGCACACCCGGCGGGGCCGCGCCGGCCTCATGCAGCAGGACCCCGAAACCCAGGTGGTGCTCTCCCGCCTCGGCGACGACGTCGCGTTCGGCGCGGAGAACCTCTCGGTTCCCCGCGACGCGATCTGGGCGCGCGTGCACGAGGCGCTGGACGACGTCGGGCTGGTGCACCTGCCGCTGAACCATCCGACGTCGGCGCTGTCCGGCGGGCAGAAACAGCGCCTTGCGCTGGCCGGCATCCTGGCGATGCGTCCCGGGCTGATCCTGCTGGACGAGCCCACGGCCAATCTTGACCCGGCCGGTGTGCTGGAAGTCCGGGACTCCGTGGGGCGCTGCCTCGACAAGACGGGCGCCACGCTTGTGGTCGTGGAGCACCGGGTGGCGGTGTGGAAGGACCTCGTGGACAGGATCGTGGTCCTGCAGCCGGGGTCCGCCACGCGGCCGGCCGTGCTGATCGACGGCCCCCCGGACCAGGTCCTGGAACAGGCACGCGGCATGCTCACCGCCGCCGGGGTCTGGGTGCCGGGCTACGTTCCGGCCACGCGGCGGCGGACGTTTGGCGGCACTGCAGCAGCCGCGGGCCTTGCTGCCGCCAACATGCCGGGGGAGCTGGCCGTTGCCTCCGGCCAGCTGCTCCTCGCCGCCGAGGACCTGGCGGTTTCGCGCGAACGTCCCCGCCGCCGCGGCTTCAAGTCCGTCCCGCCCGTTCCCGTCCTGCGGGACGTCGCGGCACAGGTCCGCGCCGGTGAGGCGCTGACCGTCACCGGACCAAACGGCGTCGGCAAGTCCACGTTCGCGCTGACCCTCGCCGGACTGCTTCCGCCCGTGGCCGGCACGGTGTCCGCCGCAGTGGAACTGAGCCGCGGCGCCGGGATCGACCCCTACAAATGGAAGGCGGAGCAGCTGATCGCCAGGATTGGAACGGTGTTCCAGGAACCCGAGCACCAGTTCGTCACGGGCCGGGTCCTGGACGAGCTCCAGTTCGGCCCCAAGCACCTGGGCCACGGCGAGGAACGCGTGGACGAGCTGCTGGAACGGCTCCGCCTGACCGAGCTCGTGGACGCCAACCCATACACCCTCTCCGGCGGAGAGAAGCGCCGGCTCTCGGTGGCCACCGTCCTGGCGGCGCACCCGCAGGTCCTGGTCCTCGACGAACCCACCTTCGGCCAGGACGCCAACACCTGGGCCGAGCTCGCCTCCTTCCTGTCCGAACTGCTCGACGCCGGAACCGCCGTGGTCTCCGTGACGCACGACGAGGAGTTCACCCACGTCCTGGGCGGCACCGAGCTCCGGCTGGGCAGCCGTGAACTCAGGGCTCCTGAACAGGCCGCGCCATGAGGGACGCGCTGACCCTCGCCGGCAACCAGGCCGTGCTGGTCCGGGCCAACCCGCTGGCCAAATTCGCGGCGGTCTTCCTCATCACGCTGGTCCTGGCGCTGTCCATCGACTGGATGTCCGCGTCCGTGGCGCTGGTGTGCGAGATCCTGCTGTTCCCGCTGGCCGGACTGACCTTCACGCTGCTGTGGCAGCGCGGCTGGCCGCTGATCCTCGCGGCGGCCGTCGGCGGCTGGAGCACCTCCATCCTGGCGCCGGACAGCGGCAAGGTGCTGCTCGACGTCGGACTCTGGTCCATGAGCGAAGGTTCCCTGGAGCTGGGGCTCGGTTTCCTGCTCCGCGGCCTCGCCATCGCGCTGCCCGCGGTGCTCCTGATGAGCTGCACCGACCCCACGGACCTCGCCGACGCGCTGGCACAGAAGGCGAGGCTGCCGCACCGCTTCGTGCTCGGCACACTCGCGGCGATGCGGCTGGTGGGGCTGATGGCGGAGGAATGGCAGACCATCGGCATGGCGCGCCGGGCCCGTGGAGTGGGGTCCCGCGGCAACCCGTGGCAGCGGCTCCGCGCCACCCTGGGCCAGAGCTTCGGGCTGCTGGTGCAGGCCATCCGCCGGGCAACCCGCCTGGCCGTCACCATGGAAGCCCGCGGCTTCGGCGGCGCCAGCCGGACCTGGGCCCGCGAATCAACGTACAGCGGGCTGGACATCTGGGTACTGCTGGGCGGCGCCCTGATCGCAGGAGGAGCCGTGACCGCCGCGCTGTGGGCGGGCACGTGGAACATGGTGTGGCTCGAAGGGTCCTAGGCCCAGGGGCTTCAGGAGCGAGCCATCCGCAGCTCGGGTAGCCCCTCCCATTCGTCAATGGTTTCCCGGGCGCCGGTGAAGGTGAAGCCGTTGCGGCGGTAGAACGCCTGGGCGCGCGGGTTGTCTTCCGCAACCCAGAGCGCCGCCGGCCCGGCTCCGAGCGCTGCGTCCAGGAGCTTTTGGCCCAGCCCCGTGCCGTGGTGAGCCTTCAGGAGGTAGATGCCCCAGAGTTCGGCCACGTCCCGGCCTTCCGCCGGCGGAAGTGAGCCGGCAAATCCCACCGGGCGTCCGCCGCTCATGGCCACGAACTGACGCTCCGCGTGCGGGCCGGCCAGCAGGCGCTGCCACAGGGCCAGCCGTTCCTCCACGCGCTGTGCCGCGAGGAATGCGGGGGACAGGAGCCCCGAGTACGTCTCGCGCCAGCACTCAAGATGGAGCCGGGCCAGGGCCTCGGCCTCGCTTGGTTCGGCTGGCCGGACGCCGTCGATGGTATGCATGGCCAGATTCTAGCGGCCGGTGCCCCGCTAGAGGCAGGAGTAGTCGTAGTCGAAGCCCTTGGCGACGAACTGGGTGAGGACCACGTTGCCGCCCGGAGTGAGGGGTGAGGCGGCGCAGTTGTTCTTGGCCCCGGTCGCAGTGCGGGCACCGGCGAGCCAGCTCGGGAGGTCATACAGGCTGCTGTCCGCAGTGACCTGGCCGACGATCTGCCCCCACTGGGACCCGGTGGAGTAGATGCCCACGGTCGCCCCGATGCTCTGGAAGAAGTCCGTCATGCCCTCGAGGTCCGCCCGGTTGGCGGTCTTGTCCCCGGACCACGTGTTCCCGGTTTCGACGTCAAGCCACCAGAGGTAGTCCTCGGGGTTGGTTATGCTGCGGAGGTAGGCGTCGTCGAAGGCCTTGGCGTAGCCGTACATGTAGGAGCACGGTGCGTCCTTCTTTCCTTCCGTGCACTCGCCGTACGGGTTCGCTACGGTCTTGCCGCCATATTCGTTGCTGGTGGGCCACCAGGTCCCGGCCGTGCCGGGGTTGGCGGTGTTGACGTACAGGGCCACGGTGGGCTGGCCGGTTCCGCCGAGCGAGTCATCCGCCCAGTCGAGCTGCTGGTGCAGGCACGGGTTGGTGGTGTTAGCCAGCCCGTTATTGACGCCCACGATTGCGAACGCCGCGTCCTCGGGCAGGGCCTTGTTGCACTGCGGCCAGGAAACGTCGTTGCCCAGCAGGACCCCGCCGCCCCCGGATGGTTGAGCCCCGGAGGGCTGTGCGCCGGGGGGCTGTGCGCCCGACGGCTGGGCCAGGGGGGAGGGAGATGACGACGGCGGGACGGCAGGCTGGGCGGTAGACGACTGGGCAGCGGGCCAGTCTCCCGCAGGCACCGGACCTCCATCCACGCGGGGTCCGGGCACCAGGCCCAGGACGGTTGTGATCACGAAGGAGAGCATCACGGACGCCTGCGGCCGGGGAGGGCGTTTCTTGCTGAACACCGCGGAGGTGAAGGTGAACAATGCGGCCTCCCGTTCCGATAACGACCCCAGCCGGTAGCGTTAGCTTGCTCCGGATGCCTCCTCCGGTCAAGGCCTTCCGGCGTGCCGAGCCGGGACGCGTTGCTGCTGGCGCAGGTCAGATAACGGGAGGATTACTTTTATCGCATGAAGCGGGTATGAATGTGACATTTACGGCACTTTAGTCGTTTCCTCGGTAGCAATACATCATTAGTGATATTTTTTCATCATGACACAACAGACTGCTGAACAGGTCGGCCTCATGCTCCGCGACGCCCGGGGGCAGAACGGCTGGACGCAGGGGCAGCTTGCGGCCGAGCTCGGGACGAGCCAAAGTGCCGTTGCCCGGATGGAGCAGGGCAAGCAGAACCTGAGCCTGAAAATGATCCAGCGCCTCGAGGCGATCTTTGGCCGGAGCATCGTCCAGCTCGGCAAGTCCCAGATGACCCACCTCCGTGTGGAAGGCGGCCGGACGCTCTCCGGCTCTGTTGACGTCAACACGAGCAAGAACGCCGGCGTGGCGCTGCTCTGCGCCAGCCTCATCAACCGCGGCACCACCACCCTGCGCCGGCTGGCCCGGATTGAGGAAGTCAACCGGATCGTCGAGGTGCTCACCAGCATCGGCGTCGAATGCATCTGGCTCAACGACAACGATCTCCAGCTCCGTCGGCCCGCAGTCCTGGACCTCGAGTCCATGGACGTCGAGGCCGCCCGCCGGACCCGCAGCGTGATCATGCTCCTCGGGCCGCTGCTGGACCAGTCGGCCGAGTACCGGCTTCCCTACGCCGGCGGCTGCGACCTGGGCACCCGCACCGTGGAGCCGCACATGCAGGCGCTGCGCCAGTTCGGGCTGTCGGTGGAGGCCACCGCCGGCTTCTACACCGTACAGGCGCCGCCGTCGGACAGCTTTGACCGGTCCTTCGTGCTGACCGAACGCGGGGACACGGTCACGGAAAACGCCATCATGGCCGCCGCCCACCGTTGCGGCAGCACCATCATCCGGAACGCCAGCCCCAACTACATGGTGCAGGACCTCTGCTTCTACCTGCAGAGGCTCGGCGTGGAGATCGACGGCGTGGGCACCACAACGCTGAAGATCACCGGCAAGCCGTCCATCGACGTCGACATCGAATACTTCCCTTCCGAGGACCCGATCGAGGCGATGAGCCTCATCACTGCCGGCATCGTGACCAATTCCGAGGTGACCATCCGCCGGGTGCCCATCGAATTCATGGAAATCGAGCTTGCCACCCTGGAGCAGATGGGCCAGAAGCTGGAGGTTTCCGGGGAGTATATGGCCCGCAACGGACGCACCCGGCTGGTGGACGTGACCACCAGGCCCTCCGAACTGCGCGCGCCGGAGGACAAGATCCACCCGATGCCGTTCCCGGGGCTGAACATCGACAACCTGCCGTTCTTCGCTGTCATTGCGGGCAACGCGGAGGGCCAGACCATGATCCACGACTGGGTCTACGAGAACCGTGCCATCTACCTCACGGAGCTGAATAAGCTGGGCGCCCGCGTGCAGCTGCTGGATCCGCACCGGATCTACGTCAACGGCCCCACCCGCTGGCGGGCCGCCGAGGTGGGCTGCCCGCCGGCCCTCCGCCCGGCAGCCTGCCTGCTCCTGGCCATGCTCGCGGCGCGGGGAGTGTCGGAACTGCGCAACATCTATGTGATCGAGCGCGGCTACGAGGACCTGGCCGAGCGGCTCAACACGATCGGCGCCAAGATCGAGTACTTCCAGGACTAACGCAGGGCGCGAACGGACACTTAAGCCCCCGCCCGAGGGCGCGAACTGGCAGACAACGACCGCTCCGGGAGGATTTGAGGGCCACAAGTGCTCGTTCGCGCTTCGTCATGTCGGGGACGATTGGGCCGGTCTGGCGCACAATGTAGGCATGCGGACTTTTGGGGTCGAGGAAGAACTGCTGATCGTGGATCCGGACAGCGGCGAACCGCTCGCGCTCGCCGATGCGCTGCTGGCCGGCCGCAAACTCGCGGCCGACGACGCTCCGGACAAGCCCCGGCTGCTGCAGAAGCAGACCAAACCCGCCTGCGACGACGAAATGGGCTTGAGCGCTGAACTCAAGCTCGAACAGATCGAAACCCAGACCCGGCCGTGCCTGGACTATGCGGAACTGCTCCGCCAGATCGGCGCCGGCCGGGCGATGGCGGATGATGCCGCCCAGCGGCAGGGCGCGCGGGTGGCGGCGCTGGCAACCTCCCCGCTGTCCCTCGCAAGCCACACGACCCCGGACCCGCGGTACGCCCGGATGCTCGAGCGCTTCGGCCTGACCGCCCAGGAACAGCTGACCTGCGGCTTCCACGTCCACACCTTCATCGAATCCCAGGACGAAGGCGTGGCGGTCCTGGACCGGATCAGGGACAAGTTGGCTGTCCTGATTGCCCTCAGCGCCAACTCCCCGTTCTGGCAGGGCGTGGAAACCGGGTTCGAGAGCTACCGCACCCAGGCCTGGAACCGCTGGCCGACGTCCGGCCCCACCGCCATCTACGGCAGCCTGTCGGCGTACCGGCGGGTGGTGACCCGCCTGCTGGACAGCGGTGTGCTGCTGGATGAGGGCATGATCTACTTCGATGCGCGGCTCTCCCGGAACCACCCCACGGTGGAGGTCCGGGTGGCCGACGTCTGCCTCCGTGCCGAGGACGCCGCGCTGATCGCCGTCCTGGTCCGCGCGCTGGTGGAGTCCGCCGGCAGGGAATGGCGCGAAGGCGTGGAGCCGGCACCGGTCCCCACCGTGCTGTTGCGCATGGCGGCGTGGCAGGCCAGTAATTTCGGCCTGCGCGGCGAGCTGCTGGATTTCGGCAGCTTCCGGCCCGCACCCGCCGCGGACGTAGCGCGCTCGCTCGTCGATTTCCTCGAGCCGGTCCTGGCCGAGAACGGTGAGCTCGAGCTCGCCAGGCAGGGCGTCGAGGAGATCATTGCGCGCGGTACCGGCGCCGCGGAGCAGCGCACCGTCCGGGAAACCGTGATGGAAAAGGCAGAGCCCGACGACGGCGGGCTGGGTGCCGTCGTCGGGCATGCCGTGCGGGCCACGCTGCGCGGGACGGCGGGTTACGCGGACGACGCGGACACGGTGCCTGTGCCGGAGCTGCTGCGCGTGCGCCAGTCCTGATCCCGTTGCCCAAATGTTCGTTCGCGCTCAAAGGGGCGGGGATGTTTCCGATGGTCATTTCGCGGTAAACCAGCCGAAATATTGGCTGGCTACTGTGGAACCAAATGATCCACTCGGGGAAGGCATGGACCATGCGCGTAGGAATCATCCGGGTTTTGACGACGTCGGACCGGCGACTGTTGAACTCCCACGGCAGGCTGCTGCAGGAAACCTTCGGCTTCGAGGTAACGTCCCGGTGCATCCCGGACCAGCCGTCCGGGGTCCACAACGCCGAGTCGCTGCAGCGCGCCGTTCCGAAGGTCGTGGAACTGGCGCTCGACATGGCCGGCGACGTTGATGCCCTGATCGTCAGCTGCGCCGCCGATCCGGGCCTGGCGGAGGCGCGCGGCCTGGTGAACGTTCCGGTGATCGGTGCCGGTTCCGCGGCTGCTGCTGCCGCGCTCACGTTCGGCGGCCGGGTGGGGGTGCTGGGCCTCAAGGACTCGGTGCCGAGCCCGATCTCGGACGCCCTGGGGGAGCGGATGCTGCTGATCGACGGCCCGGAGAGCGTGGAGACTCCGGAAGGGTTCCTCATGCCGACGGGGATCTTCGACGCCCTGGCCGCCGCCCACATGCTGGTGGACGCGGGCGCGGATGTCATCGTGGAGGCCAGCACCGGGCTGACCAGCATCGGCATGGCGGACGTCCTGCGGAGCAGGCTCGGGATTCCGGTCATCGACCCGGTGATGGCTGCCGGGTCCATGCTGGTCTCGGCCGTGGCGTCGCGTGCCCTGCCGACGCCCCGGGCGCTTCAGGCGGTCTGAGGCCGGATCCTGCCGGCACGTTGCCGCCGCCGGTTGGTCTTCCACCGGTGCGCCGTGCCCATCACCCGTGTGCACACCGCCCAGTAGGCCACGCCGGCGGCAAGCGATGCCGCCACGGCCAGGGCGGGGCTGATCCCGGCCAGCGGAGGGTAGACCAGCCAGTGGACCAGGTACGTGTAGAGCGAGGCGCTGGCCAGCAGCATGGTCAGGCGGCCGAAGACCTTCGGCACCGGCAGGGTTGGCAGCCAGATGAGCAGCAGGATCCCCGCGACCACCGTAAGCTCCCGGGTGGCATTCTCGAAGAAACCGGGAACCGTCGCGGCGGCAAGGGCAGACACGACGCAGCGCTGAACCGCGGTCCGGGACCGCGCGACGGCCCAGCCCAGGGCGAAGAGCCACAGGGCGGGCGCGGTGTGCGGCACGCCGGGATCAACCAGCTCGTAGCGCGTGAGCAGCCCTGCCCCGGTGAGGACGAGCGGGAAGAGCAGCGGAAGGCGACGCTCGGCGCGGTGCACCCAGGGAATCGCGAGCAGGGCGGTCATGCCCGCAAGCAGGTAGACAAGCACCTCAATGAACCAGAAGTGCCACTGGGTGGTCACCGCCTCCGGCCCGATGACGGCGTTGAGGAGCACGATGTTGGCGAGGCTGTACCTGTCGGTGATGAGGTAGGCGAACGCGATGAACGCCATGCTGGGGACCACCACCCTGGCCAGGCTGGCAAGCTGCCGCCGGAGCCGGGGCAGCTGTTCCCCGGACAGCTGGAACCGCGCGAAGTTGTAGCCGGCCACCGCCATGAGCACGTGGGCTGTCCCCTGCCAGCTGAAGAATCCGACGTGCGTGCTGACGATCAGCACGATCGACACAGCCCGCAGCACGATGCTGGTTTCCAGCGGCACCAAGAAGCGCCGCATCTTCCGCCCCGACACACTGCTCCGCCCCGGCAGGCTGCGCTCCGGCACATCGCGCAGTCGCGGTTCCAGGTCCCGGACAGGGGTGACGTGCCAGTCCTGCGGGAGGTGCCCCAGCGCCTGTTCCAGCCTGACGGACGCCGCCACATAGGACAGCGAGTCCCCGCCCAGCGAGACGAACGTATCGCCGGGCGCGATCTCCGTGAGCTCCAGCGTGTCCTGGAAGATGCTGAGGACGTTGTCGGGCCCGGCGGCGGCCCCCGAAGAGCTCGCCGCCGGCTCAGTTCCGGGCCGGTTGCTGTGGGACACGCCGTTTCCGGACAGCGCAAGGACCGCCGGATAGTCCAGTTTGCCGGTGGCCAGGCGGGGGAGATGCTCGACGGCGTGCAGCTCAAGTGCCGCCCGGGGCCTGGCTCTTATACACATCTGCGCGAGGACCTTGGCCAGCAGGTGCGTGTCGTGGTCGCCCTCGACGGCGACCACGACGCCCTGGTCGGTGCCGGCGCTCGCCGCCTGCACGCCAAGGCCGGCCAGGATCCGTTCCACCTGCCCGAGGTCGACCCGGAGCTGTCTCTTATACACATCTAGATGTGTATAAGAGACAGGCCCACCACTTCGTAGACACCGGCGGGATGCCTCCGGGCGAGGTCGCCGGTGCGGAGTTCGCTGATGGTCCTGGCCGCGGCGAGGTCCGCAGGGCTCTCGGCGTACCCGAGCATGACGTTGGGTCCGGTGTAGACGAGTTCGCCGTGCTCCAGGCCGGGCACGGGGTCGATGCGGAACGCCCCGCCGGGCACGGGAACGCCGATGGAACCCGGGACCGTGGCTGCCAGATCGGGAGGAAGGTAGGCCATCCGGGCCGTGGCCTCCGTCTGGCCGTACATCACGAAGAGTTCCCAGCCGCGCCGGCGGCCGAGCCCGGCGTAGCTTTGCACCATCTCGGGTGCGAGGCGGCCGCCGGCCTGGGTCACGTAGCGCAGGCTGGGGAGATCCATCTCAGCGAAGGCGACCCGTTCCAGCAGCTCAAAGGTGTAGGGAACGGCCGCGAATGACGTCGCCCGGCGGCTGCGGAACAGTTCCCAGAAGCACGGATCAACCACGGACAGGTCCGTGAGCACCAGGCCTGCCCCGCGGAGCAGGTGGCTGTTGATCACGGACAGCCCGTAGCAGTACGACATCGGCAGGGTCGTGGCCGCGCGGTCATCCGGGCCGATGTTCAGGTACCCGGCAATGGACTCCGCGTTGGCCTGCAGGTTGGCGTGGGACAGGCGCACCAGTTTGGGGGAGCCCGTGGAGCCGGACGTGCTGAGCATGAGCGCAAGGTCCGGGTGCAGCTCGTGCCGGGTGCCGGGGCGGCGCTCCTCCAGCACGGGCTGCCCGTCTCCGGAGCGCAGAATGACGTCGGGCTCGTAGGCCGCAACGATGGAGTCCAGGGCTGCGGGTTTGTCCTCCGGCAGGAGGATCAGCGGGTGGCCGGAGACTAGGGCCGCCAGGTAGGCGATCAGCGAATCGACGTCGTTGGCGGCGGCCAACGCCACCAGGCGCCGCTCGGTGCCGAGCCGGAGCGCGAGGGCATCGACGCGGTCGGCAAGCTCCCGGTAGGTCAGGGCGAAGTCGCCGGCGAGGATGGCGGGCCTGTCCCCGTGGCTCGCAAGATCCGAGGCAAAGGACACCCGCTCGAAATCGAGCTGTGTGGTCACCCGGAAGATTTTATTAGTTAAGGCTTACCTAAGTAAAACCGGTCGGCCTGGCGTTACGCCGTGCCATTCTCGTTAGATCTGCTTGAGTGCCTGCTCCAGGTCACCGATCAGGTCCTCGGGATCCTCCAGCCCCACCGACAGGCGCACCACGCCGTCGCTGAGGCCGATGGCCGCCCGGCCCTCCGGGCCCATGGCCCGGTGCGTCGTTGTGGCGGGGTGGGTGATAAGGGACTTGGCGTCGCCCAGGTTGTTGGAGATGTCGATGATCTTCAGGGCATCCAGCAGCGCGAAGGCGGCGGCCTTGCCGGACTGGCCGGCCGTCGTCGCGAGTTCCAGCGTGAGCACGGTGCCGCCGGCCTTCATCTGCTTCGCGGCCAGCTCGTACTGCGGGTGGGACTTCAGCAGCGGGTACTTGACCCAGCTGACAGCGGGCTGGTCCTCGAGCCATTCGGCGAGGCGCAGCGCTGTGGCCGACGAGTGGTTCACGCGCAGGGCCATGGTTTCCAGGCCCTTGGTGAGCACCCAGGCGTTGAACGCGGACAGGGCTGGCCCCGTGTGGCGCATGAGCTGCTTGACCGGTCCGTCGATGAATTCCTTGGTGCCCAGGATCGCCCCGCCCAGGACCCGGCCCTGGCCGTCGATGTGCTTGGTGCCGGAGTAGACGATCACGTCCGCGCCGAGCTCGCCGCAGCGCTGGAGCAGCGGGGTGGCAAAGACGTTGTCGACGACGACGGTGGCTCCCGCGGCATGGGCCAGTTCGCTGACCGCGGCGATGTCCACGATCTCCTGCATGGGGTTCGACGGCGATTCGAAGAACACGGCCGTGGTGGGCCCCGAGAGGGCCTCGCGCCACTGGTCCAGGTCCGGTCCGTCAACGAACACCGTCTCCACGCCCCAGCGCGGCAGGATCTCGTTGAGGATCACGAAGCAGGAGCCGAACAGCGAGCGGGCCGCCACCACGCGGTCCCCGGCGGCGAGCAGCGCGCCGAGGGCGGTGAACACGGCGGACATGCCGGACGCCGTCGCAAAGCACGCTTCGGTGCCCTCCAGCAGGCGCAGACGCTCCTGGAAGGTGGCCACGGACGGGTTGCCGTAGCGGGAATAGACGAAGCGTTCGTCCTCGCCGGTGAAGGCGCGCTCGGCGGCGGCGGCGGATTCATAAACGAACCCGGAGTTCAGGAACACGGGCTCCGTGGTTTCCTGGAAGTTGGTACGGTCCAGCCCGCCGCGGACGGCCTGGGTCTCCGGGCTCCAGCCTGCGGCGTCTTGATTGAAGGTCACTTAGTTCTTTCCCACGTTCGTTGGCAGGCCGCGGTTCTTCCAGCCGTTGACGGTGCGCTCGCCGTAGCGGTCCGGCTCGCCCTCGAAACCCTCAAGGACGTTGTAGGCCGTGAAGCCGGCCTGCGTGGCGGCGATGGCGGCGGCGATGGAGCGCTGGCCCGAACGGCACAGGAAGATGAGCTCCACCGCGGTGTCCTCGGGGGCCTGCTGCTTAAGCTGCTCGATGAAGTCGCGGTTGGGGATGCCGCCGGGGAAGGTCCACTGGATGAACAGCGGGTCGTTCTCCGTGGCCTTGGTGTCCGGAATGCCGATGTGGGCCCACTCGCCCTCGGTGCGGACGTCCACCAATATGGCGCCCTGCTCCAGCTTGGCCCACGCATCCGGCGGGGTCAGGTCTCCGGCGTAGCTCATGCGTGCCCCTCGAATGCTTCGGCGTTGAGGTCGTCGTCCGAGTCCAGCCGGTCCACGGCCGTGGCCACCGCGGCGTCGGCGCTGGCGATGGCGGCGGGCAGCACAAGGGCCTGCGCCACGATCACATTGATGCCGTTGTACGCGGCGGCGGGGCTGCCGTGCAGCACGTACCCCTCCGCCAGGGCCGTGGAGATGCGCTCACAGAAGGTGCGGTCGTCCGGGCCCGTGATCAGGCGGTAGGACAGTTTTTCCTCAGGTTGGTCCTGCGGGGACGGCAGGGTTGTGCCGGCGGGGGCGTCCGTCATGACGGATCTCCTTCTCTCACGCTTGCAGCTCGAAGTGGTCGATATGCCGAGTATTCACCTGAGGCACCCCGCCGCGAAAGGGAGGGTTGCCGACCGGCCAGTCAGGGCTTGGCGCCGGTTCTCATTACTCCCCAAAAACGTAACACCGACGACGGCGGCGCGCACCGCCGTCGTCGTCATGTTGCGTAACGCATCAAACAGCAACGCGGGGTCACTTACGGCCCAATCGAGGCTGCGGAAGCGGCCGTAAGTGACCCCGCGTCGCGGTAACAATGCCGCCGCCCGGGAGGATAATGACGGGAGATGAACCACCGTAACGCCGGATGAAACCAGGCAACAGTGAACGAGTCGAACCGCAATACAGTCAGTCCCATGCTGCACTTTGGATGGTTTGTGGGCCACGGTTTCGGAGTCCAGGGCTGGGGGACGCCGGGCTACGGGATCGGATACGACTGGAAGAAACCCGCGCTGTACCAGCACGCCGTGCGGGAGTTCGAGCGGGCGGGCCTGGACCTGTTCATCATCGAGGACTCCCTCACGGTGCCGGACACGTACGGCGGCAGTGCCGAGGTGTCCCTGGCGCAGGCGTCCTTTGCCCCGAAGCACGATCCGCTCGCGCTGGTGCCGTACCTGCTGTCCGCCACGGAGCACCTCGGGATCGTGCCCACCGTCAGCGCCTCCTTCTACCCGCCGTTCACCGCGGCCCGGCTCCTGGCCACGCTGCAGCACCTCTCCAACGGGCAGCTCGGCTGGAACGTCGTGACCTCGGGCAGCGACCTGGCCGCGCAGAACTTCGGCCTGGACCAGCAGATCGAACACGACCTCCGGTACGAGAAGGCGGAGGAGTTTGTGGACGTCGTGCGGAAGCTCTGGCGCAGCTGGGCGCCGGACGCCATCGTGGAGGACGCCGGGGCCGGGATCTTCGCGGACCATACAAGGGTCCACCCCATCAACCACAGCGGCGAGTTCTTCAAGGTCCGCGGCCCGCTGAACACGGCACCGCTGCCGGAGGAGCCCGTGCTGGTGCAGGCCGGCGCCTCCCCGCGGGGCAAGGCCTTCGCCGGAGGCAACGCGGACGTGGCGATCGCCCTGGCCCGCGGTGCCGACGGCATGAAGGCGTACCGCGACTCCATCCGCTCCGAGGCCGCGGCCGCCGGCCG
Source organism: Arthrobacter sp. KBS0703 (assembly GCF_002008315.2). Taxonomy (NCBI): domain Bacteria; kingdom Bacillati; phylum Actinomycetota; class Actinomycetes; order Micrococcales; family Micrococcaceae; genus Arthrobacter; species Arthrobacter sp. KBS0703. The sequence goes on from NZ_MVDG02000001.1 coordinate 4,269,826, forward strand.
GAACCCCGACGACGTCAAGGTCCTCTTCGTCCTCAAACCCACGGTGGTGGGATCCCGGGCCGAGGCTGAGGAGCTCCGGGCCGCGCGCCGGGAGCTCACGCAGCGGGACATCGACAGCCAGCTCAACTCCATCTCCTACCTCTCCGTGATCGATTTCAAGCAGTTCGACCTCGACGCACCGCTCCCGGAGCTCACCACCAACAGCAACCAGGGCACCCTGGACCACTTCGCCAAGTCCGGTCCGCCCGGCTCCACGCTGCGCCAGCTCCTGCAGGCCAGGAGCGGCGGCGCGGGCGACAGCATCATCGGCACCGCCGAGGAAATCGCCGACCACCTTGAGGAGACCGGGGCGGCGGTGGGCGGGGACGGCTTCCTGTTCTCCGGCTTCGTGGACCCTGCCACCGTGCACGGCGTGCTGGACAAACTGGCGCCGGTGCTGCGCCGCCGGGGGCTGCTCCGCACAAGCTACGGCGACGGCGGGTTCCGCCGGAACCTGCTGGACTTCTAGCGCGATGGACGGGGCCAGAGCTTCCGAAGACCTCCGGCCGGGCACTCGGCCGGCTGCTTTCCTGATCGGCACGGCGCATATCCGGGCGGAGGAGGTGGCCAGGGCCGCGGCGGATCCGGCAGTCGAGGTTGTCCTGAGCGCCGACGCCCTGGAGCTGATGGGGCTGTCCCGCGATGTGGTCCAGGCGGCCATCGACTCCGGCCACAAGGTGTACGGGCTCAACACCCTGCTCGGCTCCGGCCGGGACACCGCCGTCGAGGAGGCATCCATCCTCGACTACCAGATCCAGGTGATCCGGTACCACCACAGCGGCGTGGGAGCACTGCTGGCCCGCGACGAGGTGCGCGCCGTGATCCTGACCAGGCTCATCGGCTTCACCCGCGGCGGTTCGGGAGTCCGCCCGGACACGGCCCGGTTCTATGCCGAACTGCTCAACAGGGGGGTGGTTCCGGCCATTCCGCGTGACGGTTCCGTGGGCTCATCGGACCTGACGCAGCTGGCCGCGGTGGCCGCCGTCGCCATCGGCGAAGGGCAGGCGCTCGCAGAGGACGGCACCGTCGTGACCGGTGCCGAGGCGCTCGCCCGGGCAGGGTTGGAACCGCTGGTCCTGGCACCGGGCGAGGCCCTCGCGCTGGTCAGCGCCAACGCGTACTCCATCGGCGCGGGCGCACTCCAGTTCGGCCGGCTCCTGCGGCTCGCCGACCTCGCAGACACCGCGCTCGCGCTGTCCCTGGAGGCCACCGCAAGGTACGACGGCGGCGGGAACCTCAGCCCGTTTTCGCCTGCGGTGCAGGCGGCCAAGGCCGTGGACGGCCAAAGGGTTTCGGCCGCCAAGGTCCGGTGCCTGCTGCGGGGCGGCTGGCTGGAGGACCCGCGGCGCGAAGCCTCGGTGCAGGACGCCCTGTCCTTCCGCGCGGCACCGCAGACGCACGGGGCGTTCAGGGCCCAGGTGACGGCGCTCGCCGAGGCGCTGGAGGTGGAACTCAACGGCCGCGGCGACAATCCTCTGACGGACCTGGTGTCCGGCCGGATGGTCTCCGGCGGAAATTTCCAGCCGATGCAGCTTGCCCTGGCCTTCGAAGCGCTGCGGCTGGGACTGGCGCACGTGGGGATCAGCAGCGAGCGGCGGATTGCGAAGCTCTATCCGCCGCAGCGGCTTATCAGGCAGCTCAACCTGGAGGCCGCGCGGAGCGGCACCCCGCTGGCGGCCGAGGACCTTCCCGGCCTGCTGTGGTATTCGGCCGCGGGGCTGCTGGCCGAACTCAAGTTCCTCGCCGCCCCGGCAACGCTCGGCGCCCCGACCCTCTCTGCCGACGTGGAGGACCACTCCACCCTGGCGCCGCTGGCCCTCCAGCAGCTGGAACGGGCGGTGGAAACCGCGGGAAGCTGCTGACCATCGAGGCATTGACGGCCGCGTACCTCCTGGCCGAGGCGCAGGGCGCGGAGGCCGGAGGAAGCCAGTCCGCGGGCGAGGCGAGGCCGCTCGGCAGGGGACGGGCGCCGTCGTCGACCGCCTCGCCGTGCTGCTGGCGGAACAGTTGCCGGCGGCGGTGTTGGCTGACAGGGCCAGGGACGAGCTGGGGGAGCTGATTTCCGGGCTGCCCGAGCTGCGCACGCCGGCCCCCGAGGACGACGATGTGAGAGGAGAGGCATGAGCACCGTGACCGGCCAAAACCGGCCGCCCAGGCATGCGGCGCCCGCGCTGGACCTTGCGGCCGACGCCGGGGCTGTCCTGGCGCAGGTGGGCAACACGCCCCTGGTCCCCCTGGACGTTCTCAGCCGCGGGCTGGGCAGCAAGGTCTTCGTGAAGCTGGAATCGGAGAATCCCGGCGGCTCCATCAAGGACCGGACCGCGCTGAGCATGGTCCGGGCGGCCGAGCGCAGCGGGCAACTGCAGCCCGGCGGAACCATCGTGGAGAGCACGTCCGGGAACACGGGGATCGGGCTGGCGCTGATCGGGGCGCTGACCGGCCATCCGGTGGTGGTGGTGACCGGAGACTCCATTTCCGCCGAAAAGCTGGAGCTGCTGCACCGGTACGGCGCCCGCGTGGTGTTCACGGACTGGACCGCACCCTCGGATTCGCCGGCCAACGCCAGGGCCGTCGCCGCCCGCATCACCGCGGAAACGCCGGGAGCCTGGCGGCCACTGCAGTTCGACAACCCCGCCAATCCGCAGGCGCACTACGAGGGCACCGCTCCCGAAATCTGGGAACAGACGGCCGGAAGGGTGACGCACTTCGTGGCCGGAGTGGGAACCGGCGGCACCATCACCGGGAACGGCCGGTACCTGAAGGAGAAATCGGCCGGGCATGTGGAGGTGATCGGCGCGGACCCGTACGGCTCGGTGTACAGCGGCGGGCACCCGGGCCAGATCCTGGTGGACGGCGTCGGCAATTCCTGGCCCAAGCCGGACTGGCCGAGGGTCTTTGACCGCAGCCTGCTGGACCGGTTCCTTCGGATTCCCAACGACGAGGTGTACACCACCGTGCACCGGCTTCTCAACGAGGAGGGCCTGTCCCTGGGGCCGTCATCCGGGCTGACCGTGGCAGCGGCCCTCCGGGTGGCGCGGGCGGCGCCGCACGGGTCCGTGGTGGTGGCCATAGCCCCCGACACGGGCAGCAACTACCTGAGCAAGGCCTTCAACCCGGAGTGGCTGGCGGACAACCACATCCGCCTTGCCACGGACACTGCCGAGGACTGATCCTTCCGTCCTTCGGTGCCGGCCGGTCTTTCGGTGCCGGCCGGAGTCAGGAACCGCTGGGAGCGGCCTCGCTTTCCGACTGCGTCCAGGCGTTCCAGTCCAGCGGATGCACGGTGGGGCGGCCCAGGAGATAACCCTGCGCAGCAGCCATCTCGAGGTCCGTCACTGCGGCCAGTTCCTCCTGGGTTTCGACGCCCTGCGCTGCCAGAACAGCGCCGATGTGCCGGGCGAGCTCACCCATTGCGGCGGCGCGCAGCCGCTGCCACTCGGAGTTTTCGATTCCGTCAATGAACTTGCGGCCCAGCTTGATGATGTCCGGGTGGAGTGCCAGCACCTGGTCCATCGAGGTGAACCCCGCACCGGCTCCGTCCACGGCGATCCGCAGTCCGCGGCCGCGGAGCGGTGCCAGCGCGGCCGTGAGTGACGCGTACTGATCGGCGGGGACGTTGCCGTTCAGCTCGATGACGATCCTGTCCATCGCCAGCTGGGAGTGCTCGAGCAATCCCTGGATCCGAGGATCCATGCATGTGGCGGGAGTGAGGTTCAGGGCGATGAACAGGTGCTCGGGGACAGCCTGCGCCGCCGTAAGGGCCCGGTGGAGGGCGGCGATTTCAAGGTCAGTGCCGAGGCCCACCGACTGGGCTTCGCTGAACCAGTGGTCAGCGCTGGCGCCGTCGTCGCTGACGAACCGGGTCAGGGCTTCGACGCCGATCACGTGCCCCGCCGGAATCCGGCGGACAGGCTGGAAGGCAGTCATGAGCATCTTGTCGCCGAGGACGGCTTCAATGCGGTTCCTGCTGCGCCTGGTAAAGGGAACGGGGGCGGGCGCCTGCAGCGGCTGATCGGCTTGAATACCAGGTGCGCCGTTATCCGGGGCGTTCGTCAGCGCGGTGGTGGCGGTGAGGTGCTCCAAGAGTGCCTGTTCAGGGCTGTCCGGATGCGCCGCCACGAGTTCGCGCAGTTGGGTGCGCGTCCATTGGCTGTCCGGTTCGGACTCGGACAGCAGTTCGTCGATGATTTCTTGCGCCTGCCAGCGCACAGTTATGCCACCCACATCCCCCGGCAGCTTTGCCTGGGCCCCCAGACCCGTGGGTAGTGAGTTTGTCAACGGAGGAAGGGAGGTCTCGTCCCTAGACATCGGCTATTCCTTTATAGGTTCACGATTCCGGCTGAGCCCGGAACCGGGCCGTCCTGCCGCTTCGCCGCGGGGCGCTGACGGGATGGCCGTGGTAGAAGCGTACAACGGGAAAGACTGACGTGTCTCATTTTTGCGCACTGCGAATTTTGTGCGCTGCGCCGCGTTTGCTCCGCCCGGCCGGCACCGGCATCTGGACGCTAGGGCAGGTGCCTGGGCGGGAGATTCTTCGTGGCAGGGCCCTGGATAACCGTGCCGTCGGTGGCAAAGCGGGAACCATGGCAGGGGCAGTCCCAGCTCAGGTCGGCCGCGTTGAACCCGACGGTGCAGCCCCTGTCTCTTATACACATCTAGATGTGTATAAGAGACAGGCCGAGACCGCTTCCATTTGGCCGCCCGTGGTGGCGTAGACGGCTGTGGGCTCCCCGCCCACGTCTATGACCTTCCCCTCACCCGGAGCCGGCAACGCGGGGCCGCGCCCGCCCGCCGGCTGGATGGGCGCGCCGCCGGTTGGGCGCCCGCGCCGGCCGTCGGCGCGGCGGCGGAAGGGGCTGGCTGGAGTGCCTCCGTTACCGGGGTGGGCCGGTTGCTGTCGAACACGGCGGTCTCTTATACACATCTAGATGTGTATAAGAGACAGGAGGGCGTCCGTGAGGATGATCGCCGCGGCAGTGCCGTTGGTCAGGCCCCACTTCCGCAGGCCGGTGATCACGTGGACGTGGCGGGCATCCGGCCGCATGAGCCCGACGTACGGCAACCCGTCCACGGGCATGGCGTCCTGCGTTGACCATCGGAATGCCGTCTCGCCGGCGCCGAGGCGGTCCCGGGCGAAGGCGGCGAGCCGGCCGTACCGTTCGGCGGCGTCGCCGATGTCGGACGCCCGGTGGCCTTCACCGCCGGTGAGCATGTAACCGGTTCCGTCCACATCGACGGTCAGGATGGAGCGCATCGGCTCGTCGACGCTGATGAACGACGAACTCCTGAACGCATCATCGACTGGCCCGGTGGCCAGGCTGGCGGTGAGGTATGAGCGGTGCGCATAACAGCGGGCGTCGAAGGCGCCCCGGTCGGCGAACGGCACATTCGTGGCCACAATGACGTCCCGCGCCCGGACAGAGCCCCGCTCGGTGCTGACCACGGCCGGTGACCCGTCCTGCAGCGAGACCGCAGGCGACTCCTCGAACACGAAGCTGCCGTCGCCGTGGACGGCGCCCGCCAGGCCCTGAAGGTACTTCACCGAGTGGAGCTGTGCCTGGCCGTCGAAGCGGACGCCGCCTTTGACGGAAAAGGGCAAGGGGACATCGGACGTATAGGCGGACGGAAGGCCGAGCCGGGCCGCGAGGGAGGCTTCGTCGCGCACGCGGGCCAGGGCGTCGTCGGTCTCGGCGTAGGTGTAGTTGTCGACGCGGCGGAAGCCGCAGTCGATGCCTTCCCCGGCAACCGTGCGTGCAATGTGTTCGATCGCGGCCTGGTTGGCCTCCCCATAGGTGCGGGCGGCGGCTTCTCCGTGGCTGCCGGCCAGCTCCGTGTAGGCGAGGCGGTGCAGCGAGGTGACTTTCCCGGTGGTGTGTCCGGTGACTCCGGTGCCCACCCGTGCGGCCTCGACCACCGCAACCGTCTGGCCCGCGCGTTTGAGGGCCAAAGCCGCCGTGAGTCCGGCGATGCCGCCACCGATCACGGCAACGTCGACGTCAATGTCGGCGTCCAGGGAGGCATAGGCGGTGGCCCCTGCCGTTGCCACCCAGAGGGAAAGGGGCTTGCCCCCGGGTTGCCCATCCGCAGGCCGCTCAACCACGGCCCGTGCCCCATCGACTACCTGGCGCGTTCCCGGGTGTAGGACATGTTCGGTTCACTGCCGCCGTCCTCCTCTATCCACGCCATGAAGTCCGCCAGGGACATGAAGCAGTAGTAGTCGCTGTGCCAGACGATACCTTTAATGCGTCCGGGAAGGAACGGGCTTGGAGTTATGCGTTGGCCGGGCGTGCGCGGCGGATCGGGAACAGCGTCTGCGGCGACCCTGCAGCACCAAGGAACTTGAGGATGAGGGCGGTGGCGGCGTCCGGCTGCTCGAGTGGAAGCGCGTGCGATGCGCCCGGTACGACGGCGAGCTGGCCCTCAGGCAGCGCTTCGTAGAGGGCGACGGTGTGGGTCAGCGAGACGAGGTCGTCGTCGCCGGACAACACGAGCACCGGACTGCCGATCTGCGAGACGTCCGCGGCGGTGAGTGTCGGCTCTGCGGAGAACATCGCGAGACTCTTCCTAAAGACCTCATCCAGGTGTTCCGCGCCGTCAGGGGAGCGTTCGATGTAGGCCCTGCCCAGTTCCTTTGCCATCGGCGAATCGGGGTCCATCTCCACGGGCACCATGCCGTCATAGTGGAAGTTCGCCCCGATGACCACCATCTTCCGAACCAGGTCGGGCCGCTGCAAGGCGACGAGCAGGGCGATGATCCCGCCGTCGCTCCAGCCCACCAGGTGGGCCGCCCCGCCCACTACCTTTTCCAGCACGCCGATGGTTTCGGCAGCCATGTCCGCGTAGTGGAAGTCGGCGTCGGAGTCTGCCGTATAGCCGTGGCCGCGGCGGTCGAAGGCGACAACGCGGTAGCTTTCGGAGAGGTCGCGCCCGATGCTGTTGAGTAGCTCGTCACTGTTGCTCAGGCCACCGTGCAGCAGTAGCAGCGGTGGGCCTGAACCGCCACGGTCTTCGACCCATGTCGGGTGCCCGTCGATTTCCACTGTGCTGGCCATGGTTCGCTATTTTCCTCCGGGCCGGCCAGCACCACAACGGCAGGCGTGCCTATTCGATCCCGGCGAACAGCTCGTTCAGCTCGGCGGTCAGCTGCTTCCGGAGGGCGGGCGTGCCGATTTCGCGGCCGTCGATGTGGTTGACCGGCGCCAGCAGCCGGATGCTGGAAATCAGCCAGACGGCGTCGGCGTCGAACAGGTCCTGGGGCTCCAGCGGGCCGTAGCCGAGCTCCCAGCCGGCTGCCTTGGCTGCGGCGAACAGGGCTCCCTGCGACGTGCCGGCAAGGATGCCGCTGTCCAGCTGCGGCGTGATGAGCCGCTTGACCGTTGCGCCGCCGTCGCCCGTTTCGACGTGGGCGAGCAGGACGGTGGACGTCGGGCCCTCCAGCACGCGGCCGTCGGACGAGGTGAAGATGACGTCGTCAGCGCCCTGTTTGTGCGCGTGGCGGAGCGCTGCCATGTTCACCGCGTAGGACAGGGTCTTGGCGCCGAGCAGCAGCCACGGAGCGCGTTCGGCAACATCGCTGTCGTAGCCGCGGTCCAGGAAGATGACGTCGACGCCCGCTTCGCGCTGCCGGCGGCCGGCCGCGCCGACAGCGGACACCTGCACCCAGCACGTGGGGGAGGAGGCGCCCTCCACGCCGCGCGTCACCAGGAGCTTGACTACGGCCTCATCCTCATCGGGAGAGGAGGCCGGGTTGTCCGAACGGAACGCCGAGACGCCCGTTTCGATGGCCCGTCGCCACACATCCTCACCGGGGATTTCCAAGTCCAGGGCCCGCGCGGACCCGGCCAGGCGGTCCAGGTGCGCCTGGACCTTCCGGGTCCGGCCGGCGACGGCGAGCATGGATTCGAATACGCCGTCGCCGCGCGTGGCGCCCTGGTCGGTGGCCATCAGCTGCGGTTGCGTGGGGTCGGCTATCCGGCCATATTCGTAGTCCGGGTCGAGGAATACCAGCACGGTGGCGAGGGCAGGAGAAGTCATGCTTCCAGCTTAGTGCGGGCCGCGCCCGATAGGCTGGGCAGGTCAGCGCCTTCCGGAACGGCTCCGAGGGTACGAAATATCGGGGGTTCGCCTGTGTTGTGGCCATTTCCGCTTGCCGGGACCTTGCCGTCCTGGTTGATCCTGCTGCTGGGCGCCGCTGACCTCATCATCCGGATCCTCGCGGTGGGCATCATTCCCGGCAACCGCAGGCCCACCACCGCCATGGCCTGGCTGCTGGGCATCTTCTTCGTGCCGTCCGTCGGCCTGATCCTGTTCCTGCTCTTCGGCAACTTCCGGCTTTCCCGGCGCCGCGTGGAGCAGCAGCAGCTGGTCAGCGAAAGGGTGCGGGCCCGCACGTCCGTTCTGACCGACGCCGCAAGCGAATACCCGGGGCCGGAATGGGTGAAGTCCGCGGCCGAACTCAACCACCGGCTGGGGTCCATTCCCATGGTGGACGGCAACTCCGTGGACCTGATCCCCGGATACCCCGATTCCATCGCGGCCATGACCGAGGCCGTCCGCAACGCCAAGAGGTTCGTCAACGCCGAGTTCTACATCATGAGCACGGATCACGTGACGGATGAACTCTTCACGGCGCTGGAAGAGGCCGCCGACCGCGGTGTTGAAGTGCGCGTGCTGTTTGACCACATCGGCACCCTCCGGATCAAGGGCTACCGCAGGCTTCTCAGGCGCCTCAGGGCCAGCCGGATCCAGTGGCGACGGATGCTCCCGCTGCTGCCCATCCACGGCCAGTGGCGCCGGCCGGACCTGCGCAACCACCGCAAGATCATGGTGGTTGACGGCGAAGTGGCTTTCACCGGGTCGCAGAACCTGATCGAGCCGTCCTACAACAACCCCAAGCACCGCAAGGTGGGCCGTGAATGGGTGGAACTGATGGCCCGGCTGCGGGGCCCCATCGTGCCGACGCTCAACGTGGTCTTCGCGACCGACTGGCTCAGCGAGACGGACGAGTCCCTGGAAGCGCAGCTCGAGGACCAGCTGCAGCCTCCCGCCAATTCCGCCCCGGGCAATGTCACGGCGCAGGTGGTTCCCAGCGGCCCCGGGTTCAGCACTGAGAACAACCTTCGCCTGTTCAACACGCTCATCTACTCCGCCCAGCACCGGATCTCCATCTGCAGCCCCTACTTCGTGCCAGATGACTCGCTGCTCTATGCGATCACCACCGCGGCGCAGCGGGGTGTCGACGTCGAACTCTTTGTCTCCGAGAAGGGCGACCAGTTCCTGGTCCACCACGCGCAGCAGTCGTACTACAAGGCGCTCCTCGAAGCCGGCGTGAAGATCTACCTCTACAAGGCGCCATTTGTGCTCCACGCCAAGCACTTCACCATTGACGACGAAGTGGCCGTCCTGGGTTCCAGCAACATGGACATGCGCTCCTTCTCGCTGAACATGGAGGTTTCCGTGATGCTCCTGGGCGCGGAGATCGTGGACAGCATGCGCTCAGTGGAGGACACCTACCGGGACATCTCCCACGAGCTGAAGCTCGAGGACTGGATGCGCCGTCCGCTTGCGGCGAGGTATGTGGACAACGTCGCCCGGCTCACGGCGACGGTCCAGTAAGCCACGGTCCAGTAAGCGACGGTGCAGTAACCAGGCCGCAGTGGCGGCCGCATTCGGGCCGGCCGCCGGCTCATTCGCCGGGGAATTCCGAACCCAGCGCGGACAGCACGCCGAAGGCTTTGGTACGGATTTCCTCGTATTCCTCCCCGGGCGCCGAATCGGCGGTGATCGCGCCGCCGATGCCAAGGCTGAGCTTCATCCGCCGCTCTCCCCCGGAGGCGTTCCCCCCGGAGGCGTTCCCCCGAGGCGTTCCCCCGGAGGCGTTCCCCCGGAGGCGTTCCCGCCGGCGCCCGTGCTGCCGGCGTCCGTTCCTGCGGCGCCGGGCCCGGCCGTCCCGCCGTCGTTGCCGTCCGTCTGGATCACCAGCGTGCGGATGGCCACCGCAAGGTCCGTGGCCCCGTTGAGCGAAAAGTAGCCGATAGCCCCCGAGTAGACACCGCGCGGGGCTCCCTCCAGCCGGTCGAGGATGGCCATGGTGCTGATTTTCGGGGCGCCTGTCATGGAGCCGGCGGGGAAGCACGCGGCCACCGCCTCGGCCCGCGGCGACCCCGGCGGCAAGGTGGCGTCGATGGTGCTCACGAGCTGGTGGACCGTTGCGTAGCTTTCGATTTCGCACAGCCGGCTGACGGTCACGGAGCCCGGTTCGGCAAAGTGGCTCAGGTCGTTCCGGAGCAGGTCGACGATCATGATGTTCTCGGCCCGGTCCTTCAGCGAGGTCGCCAGGTCGCGCCGCAGGGCCGCGTCGAGCTCCGGATCGGCAGCCCGGCGCCGGGTGCCCTTGATCGGCTCGGCCCGCATGCCGCCGTCGGACGCTATCCGCAGGAAACGCTCCGGCGACGTGCTGGCCACCGTCAGGGCGCCGAAGCGCAGGTAGCTCGCGAACGGCGCCGGGTTCCGCCTTCGCAGCGCCAGGTACGTCGGCCACGGATCGAGGCCGCCGGCGGGAACCTCGGCCGTGAGGGTGGTGGTGAGGCAGACCTCGTAGGTGTTGCCTTCGGCGATCTCGTGCTGGGCCTCGGCGATCTTGCGCTTGTACCCGGCCTCGGTGTCCCGGTTTCTGAAGGCCGGCACCGCCGGACGCACGACGCCGTTGCTGCCGCCGGCCTGGTTGCCGGCACCCGCCTCGGGTGCGGTGCCGGCCGCGGTTACGGCGGCGCGGGCGTCGGCGAGCCAGTCGGCTGCATCCGGCGCGTCAAGGGCGAGCAGCCATGCGGAGCCCTCAGCGTGGTCCAGGACCACTGCCCGCCCGGTGAAGATCAGGGCCGAATCAGGGGTCTCCGCCGCGACGTCGGATCCGCCGGTTTCGCGCTTGAGCTCATAGCCGAGGTACCCGAGCCAGCCCAGGGTGAAATCGCACGGATACCCCTCGGGGGCGCGGAGCGCTTTCCGGCCCCAGACGGTCTCCAGCCAGCGGAAGAACGTGCCGGGCACCTCGGCCGTGGCGCAGCCGGCGGTGATCCGGTTGGTCCCCGAGCGGTGCCGGACCGACTGGCCGAACGTGCCGCCGTCGTCTGCAAGGACGCTGAAGCGGCTGCGCTCCGCGGCGGGCGTCCCCTCCCAGTCCGCGCTGTCCGGGACGGGCGGGACGAGGGACGAATCCAGCCAGACGGCATTCGCCGACGCGCCGTATAGCCGTTCGAAGAGGACAGCGGCGTCCGGGCGGCCGTCGATGCGTTCGGCCAGCAGCCGGAGGCCGCGGCGCGCGGAGAGCTCCGGAACCAGCACGGTGGCGAGGGCCGGGAGGTAAGTGAGCGCCTGCAGCACGTCCGCCGGAGCGGTGTCGTCGGCACGGTTCAGGACCCGGACATCCGCGTACTCCCGCACGTTGTCCGCGGCAAGGAGCTCTGATTCCTGGGCGGCCCACTGGTCCCAGTAGGGCTCATAGGTATCACCGTCGCGCTCGAGGGGCGCGGCTGCGGCGTTCGTTGTCCGGCGAATCGGCCCAGATGACGGCGTCCAGGTGCGGCCTGGCCGCCGCGGCAGCTGCTCCCACGCCTTCGACGATCACGATCTCGGCGGGCAGCGTGACCCGGGCGTCGCCGTCGTAATGCCGTTCCCAGTCCCAGCTGACCCAGGTTGCCGGTTCGCCGCGCCGGAGGGGCGCCAGCACCGTGGTCACGTAACGCTCCACGCCGGCGGCGAGGCCGTTCCAGCCGGGATAGATGTCCTCAAGGTGAAACAGGGAGACCTTGTGGTGGTTCCGCAGCCGTGCCGCCAGTTCGATGGCCAACGTGGTCTTGCCTGCGCCGGACCGCCCGTCAATGGCGATGATCACAGGTGCGGGGGTCATGAAATAGAGCGTACCTGCTCGCTGTTCTGAAGCTGGAGCGGGGCGTCATCGGCTGAGGCTGCAGCGAGGGCGGAACGGACGTACTCGACGATTCCCGGCACCGATGCCCGGACCTGGTCCCATACGGCATCAAAGTCCGCGTGCCCGCCGTACCAGGGGTCTTCGATGCCCTGTTCCAGCGGGTCCTTCGACTCGAGTGCGGGGTCGAAGCTGCGCAGCATGCGGACCTTCGCGAGCGACTCCGAATCCGGCGCCGACGCGCGCAGCCAGCCGTAGTGGTCCACGTCCAGGGCAAGAATCAGATGGCGTTCGGCGAACCATTCGGCGCGCCACTCCCTGGCGGTGTGGTGGTCCGAGCTGAGGTTGTTGGCAGTCAGTTTCCGCGCCGCCCGGAGGTCGATGGGGCGGCCGGCCTCGTAGGCGGTGGTGCCGGCGGAGTCCACCACGACGTCCCCCGCGAGCCCCGCGGCGGCGAAGGCCTCGGTGAGCATCAGCTCGGCCATGGGGGAGCGGCAGATGTTGCCGGTGCAGACCGCGATGATCCGGTACGGGCTGGTCATTGAGGTCATGGTGCTAAGCATGGAGGATGACCGTCCCGCTTGGCTAGTAAGTGCCCTTATGGTCTACGGATTCCGTAAAGTTGCCTGACCGCGGGGTCACATTTGCGAAAACGCGTCCGCCCGGTTAATGGATGAGCGCCAGCAGGACGCCCACGGCGACGAAGAGGACGCCGAAGATCCGGTTGAGCCTCGTCTGGCCCCGGACATCGTGGGTAAAGCGCTGGAACGACTTCGCGGCCGCTGCGAAAAAGAACCACATGACGAGGATGTCGATGACCACCACGGTGGCCGTGAGGGCGACGTATTGCGGCAGCAGCGGCTGTTCGGGCCGGATGAACTGTGGCATGAACGCCAGGAAGAACACGATCGCCTTGGGATTGAGCAGGTTCACCCAGAGGCCGCGGCGGAACATGGACCAGGCGGGCTCGTTCCTGAGGGCGGCGGCCTTTTCCTGGTCCAGGTCCGGCTTGTGCAGGAACTGCCGGATCCCGAGGTACACGAGGTAGGCGGCCCCGGCGTAGCGGATGACGTTGAAGGCAACGGGGGATCCCGCCACGAGGACTCCGACGCCCAGTGCGACGATGACAACGTGCATGATCAGCCCGGCCTGTTGGCCGAGGATCCCCCAGATGGAGCGGCGGAAGCCGGACGTCAGCGAGTTGCTCATGGTGTTGATGGCGCCCGCGCCGGGAGTGAAGCTGATGAGGACGCCGGCGCCCGCGAGGGCCAGCCACAGGGAGATTTGCACCAAACAAGCTTAGTGCGGCCTGCCGGTGGGCTGCGCCCGCGGCCATTCGCCGAAAATGGCCGCCCGGACGGTGCCCTGGTCGGCCATTTTTGGTGAATCGGTGGAGGCGGCGGGCCTACGGGCCGGGCCCAGGTTCAGGCGCGCGCGATGACCTCGCCGTTGGGGATGAGGAACCAGCCGTCGTTCGTGGAGCCCCAACGGTGCCACCCTGCCGAGATGCGGGTGAGGTCTGCCTCCTGCACGAACCCGTACTCGAGGGCCTGTTCGGCGAAGGCTGAGTGCAGCACGCGCTCGCCCCACACCCTGGCCTGCCAGCGCCGCTGCTGCCCGGTGGCGTAAAGCCAATTGCTGCTCGTGGGCGCCACGTCCGTGAATCCTGCCGCCTGCGCCCAGGAAACCAGGCGGCGTCCGGCGTCGGGTTCGGCGCCGTTCCTCCGGGCGATCCGCTGGTACAGGTCCATCCACTCGTCGAGTTCGGGGATGGCGGGGTACCAGCTCATGCCGTGGAAATCGGCGTCGCGCACAGCCACAATGCCGCCCGGCTTGGCCACCCGTCGCATCTCGCGCAGCGCCTCCACGGGATCGGTCAGGTGCTGCAGGACCTGGTGGGCGTGCACGACGTCGAACGTGTCGTCCTCGAAGTCCAGGTCGTAGATGTTGCCGGCCACGAACTCGACGTTCTCCACGCCGCGATCGGACGCAAGTTCCCGCGCGTGGGCAATGACGTCCGGGGAACGGTCCAGCCCGGTCACCTTCCCGGGGGCCACCAGTCCGGCGAAGTCGCACGTGATGCTGCCCGGCCCGCACCCGACGTCCAGCACCGACACCCCGGGGGTGAGGTGCGGAATCACGAACGCCGCGGAGTTCTCCGCCGTCCGCGAGGCATGGGCGCGGACCACTGACTCGTGGTGGCCATGCGTATATACATCTTCTGGCTGCTGCGCACTCATAGGGAAACGCTACTCCTCCGCGCCGGGGATGGGCCGGAGCAAGACCGGCAGTTTTTTGTCGTCGGCCGTCTGTTTCCCCGCTTCTGCCGGCCCGGCTTCTGCGGATGATTAGAGGGGTGGAGAACAACAGGATCAGTAACAAAGCAGGGCTCGGCGTCTTCCGGGCAACAGGGATCTATGTCGGTGCCATCCTCGGGTCAGGCGTGCTGGTGCTCCCCGCCATCGCGGCCCGGGAGGCGGGTCCGGCGTCGCTCCTCGCGTGGGCGCTGCTGCTGGTGTTCTGCACTCCCGTGGCGTTCAGTTTCGCCGAAATGAGCCGTCAGCAGCCCGACGCCGGGGGATAGCGCACTTCGTGACGCGGGCATTCGGGCGGCGCGCCTCCGCCGTGGCCGGCTATCTCTTCTACTTCGCCATCCCGTTCGGGGCTCCCGCCACCGCGGTGATCGGCGGCAACTACATCGCCCACGCCCTGGGCGGCGGCCGCGGAACGGCGCTGGCCGCTGGAGCCGTGCTGCTGGCGGCAGGGTTCGCGAGCAACGCCGTCGGAATCAAGCTCTCCAGCCGCATCCAGCTGACGCTCATGGTGGTCCTCGTGGGGCTACTGGCGCTGGCCGTGGCCGTCGCGGCGCCGCACGCGAAGGCGGAGAACTTCGAGCCTTTCGCTCCGCACGGCTACTGGGCTGTGGGCGGCGCCGCGAGCCTGCTCTTCTTCTGCTTCGCCGGCTGGGAGGCCGTGACGCATCTGGCCGCGGAGTTCCGCCACCCGGAGCAGGACCTCAAACGGGCCACCTGGCTCACGCTGATCGTGGTGGGCGTGGTCTACATCGGCGTCGTGGCGGCCGCCGTCGCGGTCCTCGGCCCCGGGCTGCCCGGCAGTGCGGTGCCCGTGGCGGACCTGCTGGAGAAAGGGCTCGGAGGTCTGGCCGCCCCGCTTACGGCGGTCGCGGCGGCGGTCCTCACCTTCGGCCCGCTGAACACCTTCGTTGCCGGCGCCAGCCGCCAGGCGCGAAGCTGGCGTCCGACGGCGTGCTGCCGCGGCGCCTGGCGCGCGGCGGAGCCCCAGGGCAGGTGCCGGCCGCCAGCCTTGCGCTGCTGGCCGCGATGACGTTCGTGTCCTTCGGCGCGGCGGCGGCCGGACTGGCCAGCATGCAGTTCCAGATCGGTGCGGCATCGGCCTGCTTCACGGCGGTGACGGCGTTCGGGCTTGCGTCAGGCGTCCGGCTGCTTCGTCCGGGGACGGCGGCCTGGTACGGCGTGATCGTTGCCGCCGCGGTGATGGTGCTGGTCCTGCTTTTCAGCGGGTGGGCGCTGCTGGTTCCGGTCCTCCTCGGCGCGGCGGCGTTGGTTGCCGGCGGGCGCGGTCAACGCCGGCGCAAAGAGGCCGAAGTCCGTAGCGGCGCTGCGGCTGAACAAGCTGTGCCGGCACAGAAGCCTAGCGCGGGCCGTACGGTCCGGTAGCCGGCGCTTTGCCGGAGGCTTCCACGCCGGCGCGGACGGTGGCCTCGATCATCGAGTTCATGAACCGGGTCACCGTCTCCAGTTCCTGCGGCGTGAACCCGGCCATCGCCGCGCCCATGTGCCGGGCAAGCGGGAGGAACATGGCGCTGCCGTCATGGTAAGCCTTGTCCGTCATCCGGAGCTGGACCTGCCGGCGGTCCTGGCCTTGGCGCTCGCGGATGACGTGCCCCGAGCTGCAGAGCCGGTCGATCAGCGCGGTGGTGGCGGGGGAGCTCAGATTGAGTTCCTTGCGCAGTGTCCCGGGGGTGACCACCTGATCCGTGGCGGAGTGCCGCATAATCACGGCGAGCGCGTTGAGGTCGGTGCGGTGCATGTCGTTCCGGCCGCCGGCGGCATCGACGTACCGGTTGGCCTCGAGCGTGAACTCCTGAAGCAGCCGCACCAGGGGCTGTGGTGTGCCGGGCAAGGCCTCCTTAGGCTCATCGGGGTGCGGTCGGTCAGCCGGTTCTTCGGACACGGTGGCCTCCTTTCCCTTTGACGCCCTCCGGAGTTTACTCCAGCGGTGCCACGCGGAGCAGCGCGCCGCCACTACAGAGTGGGAACTATCTCTATGATGGAGATAGTCTATGCTGGATTGATTCTGCTTCGGCCCATACCAGCCGAGGTCCACCACCATCAACGAAGGTCGCCATGAAGATGAGAATCCACACCGCGCCGCGCGTCCCGTTCTGGCTGCGGTGGCTTATTCCGGGTCTGCTCGTCCTCGCGTGGCTGGCCATCGCCGGCGTCGGTGGGCCCACCTTCGGCAGGCTGGACGAAGTCTCGTCCAATGACCAGGCGTCGTTCCTGCCGGCCGGTGCGGAAGCCACCGAGGCGCGCGACTGGCAGGAAAAGTTCAGGGACTCCGATGAGGTTCCCGCCGTCGTCGTTCTTGAAAGCGGTGCCGCCTTCACCCGGGCCCAACTGGGCGAGGCGGCAGCCCTCAAGGGCGCGCTGGAGGCGCTGCGGGCGGGCAGTACCGTGATCGGGCCCCTGCCCTCCCAGGACCAAAAGGCCGTGCAGTTCATCGTGCCCATTTCGTCGTCCGGCGAAGTGAAGGACGCCGTGGCGGAGCTGCGGGACGCCGTCCGCGCCAAAGCGCCGGGCGGAACGCAGACGTTTGTCACCGGCCCCGCCGGGCTGGCGGCGGACCTGGCGGGCGCCTTTGCCGGCATCGACGGGATCCTGCTGCTCGTGGCGCTTGGAGCGGTTTTCGCCATCCTCCTGGCGGTCTACCGGTCCCTGCTCCTGCCCCTCGCCGTCCTCCTGACGTCGGTGTTCGCCCTGTGTGCGGCCATCCTGCTGGTGTTCGGCATGGCGAAACTCGGCTGGATCCAGCTCAACGGCCAGAGCCAGGGCATTCTGTCGATCCTGGTGATCGGCGCCGCCACGGACTATGCCCTGCTCTATGTGGCACGGTTCCGCGAGGCGCTCACCCACACCGCGGACCGGACCGCGGCCGTCCTCACGGCGTGGAAGGCCTCCTTCGAGCCGATCCTGGCGTCCGGAGCCACGGTGATCATTGCCCTGCTCTGCCTGCTGTTCTCCGACCTCAACTCCAACAAGGCCCTGGGTCCGGTGGCGGCAGCAGGCATCCTGTGCGCCCTCTTTGCGGCGCTGACCCTGCTGCCCGCCCTCATGGCGCTCCTCGGGCGCGGCGCTTTTTGGCCGTTCCGTCCCGGACTGGTGCCGGAAGGTGAGCGCGGGCCGCGGCTGGCCACGGGGCTGGAAGGCCAGAAGGGGCTGTGGCGTGCCGCCGGCTCCCTGGTGTCCCGGCGGCCGCGGATTGTTTGGGTGGCGTCTGCCCTCCTGCTGTTTGCCGCTTCGGCGGGCATCCTGCAGCTCAAGGCTCACGGCGTTCCGCAGACCGACGTCATCCTCAACGCCTCCAACGCCGTGGACGGCCAGGGCGCGCTGGGCCGACATTTCGACGCCGGAAGCGGAAGCCCCGCGGTCATTGTGGCTTCGGAGGCCAAAGCCGCGGAGGTGCTGGCGGAGGTCAGGGCGGCCGACGGCGTGGGGAGCGCCTATCTGCTGGCCGACAGAAGCGTGCCGATTACCGGCGCGCCCGGTGCGCCCACCGCCCCGGCCGTCCGCGGCGGGAGGGTACTGATCAACGCCACCCTCGACTTCGCCGCAGACTCGAATGAGGCCGAAAATGCTGTGGTCGCGCTGCGGGATAACATGAAGGGGCTGGACCCGGCGGCGCTGGTTGGCGGGGTGACGGCCACGGCCCGGGACACCAACACCACGGCGCAGCGGGATCTGTTCACCATCATCCCCGTGGTGCTGGGCGTCATCCTGGTCATCCTGATGCTGTTGCTGCGGTCCGTCCTTGCGCCCGCCCTGCTGGTGGCGTCCGTGGTCCTTTCCTACGCGGCCGCCATGGGGGTCTCCGCCCTCGTGTTCAACCACATCTTCGGGTTCCCGGGAGCCGACGCCACCGTGCCGCTCTTCGGCTTCGTGTTCCTGGTGGCCCTCGGCGTGGACTACAACATCTTCCTCATGAGCCGCGTCCGCGAGGAATCGCTCAAGCACGGCACCCGGCCCGGGATCCTGCGCGGCCTCGGCGTGACGGGCGGCGTCATCACGTCCGCCGGGGTGGTCCTCGCCGCAACCTTCGCGGCGCTGGGCGTCATCCCCATCATGTTCCTGGTCCAGCTCGCGTTCATCGTAGCCTTCGGCGTGCTGCTGGACACGGTGCTGGTGCGCTCGCTGCTGGTCCCGGCCCTGGCCTACGATCTGGGCCGGCGCATCTGGTGGCCCAGCAGGCTGGGGCGCGGACCGGGGCGCACGGAGCAGGAGCCCTTCCCCCCGGCGGACGAAAGTGCGGGCAGGGCCGAGGTCCAGGGTGCCGGCGTCAGTTAGCCGTACCGTGTGCGGCGCCTGCGGGCGCCTCCGATTTCCACCAGTCCACGGTCATCCGGGCAGCGTCGGCCAGGGGAGTGGGCCGTAGGTCCAGCGCCGCCTCGCTGGCCGCGGAGTCCATCACAAACGGCCGCTGGAACTGGTAGAGCATCTCGGCGAGTTCGCGGATATCGGCCGAGAACACTCCGACCGCGCGCAGCAGCCAGCCCGGCAGCACGCCGACCTTGGGCCCGGGGACGCCAGCCGCCTCAGCCAGTGCGCCGGCGAGCTGCCGCTGGGTCAGGGCCGGGTTGGTGGGGGCGTGCAGCACGCGGTTCCACAGCGCGGGCGTTTGTGCGGCCTTAATCATGGCCGCCGCCAGGTCGGGCACGAACGTGAACGAATGCGGCTGGTCCGCGCTGCCCACCACCTGCAGCGGCCGCCGCGCCATAATTCTCGGCACCATGCGCTCACCCGCGTGCGATGTCCGCACCCGGGGCCCGAAGAAGTCGCCTGCAACCACGCTAACGGTATTGGTGGCGCTCGCCGCCCGTGCCTGCAGCAGCGCCGTCCTCACCCTGCGCTTCCCGCCTTGGGCCTCGCGCGGGCCGTTCTCCGTCATCACCCGGTCGGGTTCACTGTAGGAGTAGAGGCTTTCGGGAAAGACGACGACGGCGCCCGCCTCGCCTGCCGCCGCCAGGATGGCCTCTTCTGCCCGCGGAAGTTCCCGCTCCCAGGCCTTGGCGCTGTAGGCAGAGCCGTGGATGCAATGGAAAAGGGCGGTGGCGCCGGCCAGCGAATCCGCCACCAGGGCCCGGTCGCTCACGTCCACGGCGCGCTTTTCAATCAGGTGGTGTTCCGGACCGCTGCCGGACCGTGTCAGGACGCGGACGCGGTGGCCCTGGCCGGCGAGCTGCTCGGCGACCGTCCAGCCCACCGGCCCGGCGCCCGTGACGACGCATAGTTCTTCTGGCATGGTGTGCCCGCTTTCGTGAGGAGTCGTATGAGAGCGGTGCTCTCTGAATCCAGAATGGGCGCTGGGCGTCTGAAAGTCAAGAGCACTGCTCACAATTGTGTCCGCTGCTCTATTTCATGCCATCCTTGGGGAATGGCCGAATCCCCCAAGCCCCGGACGCCCCGCGAACAGGCCCGCATCCGGACCATCGAGCAGATCATCAGGCTGGGCCGCGAGCATCTCGCCCTGCACGGAGCCGCCGCCCTCTCGCTCCGCGCGGTGGCCCGCGACCTCGGCGTCGTGTCCTCGGCGGTCTACCGGTACGTGGAGAACCGGGACGAGCTCCTGACGCTCCTGCTCATCGATGCCTATGGCGAGTTGGGGGATGCGGTGGACGCTGCCGTCGAGGCCCTCCCGGCGGGCGACTTCACGGGCCGCTTTGGCGCCCTGGCCCATGCCGTCAGGAAATGGGCACTCGGCGAACCCGCCCGCTACGCGCTCCTGTTCGGAAGTCCGGTGCCCGGTTATCAGGCCCCGGCAGAGCGGACCACGGGCCCCGGCACGCGCGTGGTCATCAGCCTGACGGGGATCCTGGATTCCGCCTACAGGGCCGGCAAGCTGGCAGCGCCGGACGCCGCCGCCGTGGGTCCCGCGCTGGCTGCGGACCTTAAGGCAATCCGCGGTGAACTGGGGCTGGCTGTTCCCGAGGCGCTGCTGGCCCGCGGCGCGCTGGCGTGGACGTCGGTCTTCGGTGCCATCAGCTTTGAAGTCTTCGGCCAGTACGGTGCCGACACCTTCGCGGCGCGGGATGAGCTGTTCGAGCACCACGTGCAGATACTGGCCGGCGTCGCTGGTCTCGAGTAGGGACTGCTGTGCCGGAAGAGTGGCCACTATCAGTTTGTTAACGCTAACAAAAATGTCTTGTATGTGAATTTACAACGATATAAAGTGTGTTTCAGCCCACAGTCGTTGAGCCTGGCCCCGGTGGTCGCCGGGGCCGTCCATTTGCCAGCGGCTACGTCCAAAGGAGTGACGGTGAAGCAAGTTGATACAGGCCCGAGGCATCTTTCCCGCAGGCAACTGCTGCTGGGAGGAGGTGCGCTGGTTGGCAGTCTTTCGCTCGGGGCAAGCCTGACAGGATGCGGCGGGTCCGCGCAGGCTGCCGGGAATGACATCCGCTTCTGGCACCTGCTCTCCGGCGGCGACGGCATCAAGATGATGGCCATGATCGACAAAGCCAACGCGGACCACACTGACTTCAGGATCAAGCCCACTGTGCTGGCGTGGGGTGCTCCGTACTACACCAAACTGGCCATGGCCTCGGCGGGCGGGCGGCCGCCCGAGGTGGCCATCATGCATGCGGCCAGGGTGCCCGGCTACGCACCGGGCGGACTGCTTGATGCCTGGGATTTGGACCTGCTGGCGGAGTTCGGGGTGCGCCCGGAGGACTTCGGCCCGAGAATCTGGGAGAAGAGCCAGTTCAACGGCCGGGTGTTTTCGCTGGCCCTGGATTCGCACCCGTTCGTGATGCTTTACAACACGGAGGTGGCAGACAAGGCCGGCGTGCTGGGGAGCAACGGGAAGCTGGCCGGGATCTCCTCGCCCTCTCAGTTCCTTGATGTGAGCCGTGAACTGCAGCGCGTCACCGGCAAGCACGGGCTCTCGTACGGATACCTGGGCGACGGCGCGCAGATGTGGCGCCTGTTCTATACGCTCTACCGCCAGCACGGCGCGGACTTCGTCCTGGATCCCGGCAAGCCCGCCCAGGTGGAGCGGGACGTGGCCATTGACTGCCTGGAGTTCATCAGGTCGCTGCTGGACAACACCATTTCCACGAAAAGCGGCGACGGCGGCACGGCCATTGCGGAATTCGCCAGCCAGGGGTCGGGGCTGCTTTTCACCGGCGTCTGGGAGCTACCCACCATGAAGACGGCGGGTGTTCCGCTCGGTGCCAGCACCATCCCCACCCTGTTCGGAACGCCGGCGGCCTTCGCCGACTCGCACTCGTTCGTGCTGCCGCACCAGGCCCAGCTGGACGAATCCAAGCGCCGCGGCGTGTACCAGTTCGTTGCGTCGATGCTCAAGGGTTCGCTGAGCTGGGCGGAGGCCGGCCACATTCCGGCCTACCAGCCGGTGGTGAAGTCCAGCGAGTACGCGGCACTGCATCCGCAGGCGGATTATGCGCACGCGGCGGACATCATCAACTACGATCCCGAGGCCTGGTTCACCGGTTCCGGATCCGACTTCCAGAGCTACTTCGCCGAGAACGTCCAGAACGTGTTCCTGGGACGGGACAAGGCCGCAGACGGCTGGGACGCCTTCATGAAGCGCATCAACTCAGTCCTCGCCATGCCCAACCCGGTGTGAGCAGCGATCCCGCATGGCCGCCGAACCCCGTTTGAGCACCGACCCGTTCGTGACAAAGGAGTCCTCATGAGCACCGCCCCCACAACGGCGCCCGCCGGGAAATCATCCCGAATCCGGCGCGACGACATTCCAGCGCAGGTCCAATCGCCCGCCCCGGCGCCCGCGGCGAAATCGCCCCGCGCCAGGCGCGCCAACATCCACGGCTGGGCCTTCTCCGCCCCGTTCCTGGTTTTCTTCCTGACGTTCCTGGTCTGGCCCATGATTTCCGGGGCGGTCATGAGCCTCACCGGAAAGTCGCTCACGGGCGCCAACAGCGGGTTCATCGGCCTGGCCAACTACGCCGAGGCGTTCGCCGACGCGGACATGTGGCGGTCGCTGGGTAACACCCTGTACTTCACGCTGATCAGCACCGTGCCGCTGGTGGTGATCGCCCTGGCACTCGCGGCACTCGTCAACATGGGCCTTCCGGCGCAGTGGCTGTGGCGGCTCTCCTTTTTCTCCCCGTTCCTGCTCGCCTCCACCGTGGTCTCGCTCTTCTTCGCCTGGATGTACAACCCGGAGCTGGGGCTGTTCAACGACATGCTCGCAAACCTGGGCATTCCGCCGGTGGCGTGGCTGAACGATCCCTCGGTAGCGATGTGGGCCGTGGTGATTGCAACGGTCTGGTGGACCGTGGGCTTCAACTTCCTGCTGTACCTGGCCGCCCTGCAGAACATCCCGCAGCAGCACTATGAAGCGGCCTCACTCGACGGCGCGGGCGGCTGGCGGCAGTTTTTCTCCATCAGTCTTCCCCAACTCGGACCCACCACGGTGATGATCGTCATCCTGCAGATCCTCGCGTCCCTGAAGGTCTTTGACCAGATCTACCAGATGACCGAAGGCGGACCGGGCGGAGCGACCCGCTCCATCGTGCAGTACATCTTCGAGGCCGGATTCACGGGCTACCGGCTGGGCTATTCGGCAGCCATTTCCTACATCTTCTTCGGCCTGATCCTGCTCATTGCGCTGGCCCAGGTCTTCACCACACGGAAAAGGAGCGCCTAGCCATGGCTACCACCACACTGTCCAAGCCCGCACTCCGGCTCAAGGGCTCCGCCGAACCCGTGCCAAACCGCCGCCCGAAGCCGCCGCTGTGCCGCGTCCTGGCCACCGTCGTCGTGTCGGCCCTCGCTGTGGCGTGGCTGGTGCCCTTCGCCTGGGCCACCGCCACCGCGCTGAAGACCGAAACGGATGCCGCGTCCACCCCCATCAGCTGGATACCGGCGTCGGGCTTCACTCTCGATGCCTTTGCCAAAGTGCTGCAGAGCGGCAACATCCCCACCTGGACGCTCAACTCGCTGTTCACGTCAGCGGCGATCACCGCCATCACGCTGGTGATTTCCGCGTCGGTGGCCTACGCCATTTCGCGGATCGATTTCCGCGGCAAGAGGATGCTGATGGGCGTGATCGTGGCGTCCATCATCATTCCGCCGCCGGTCCTCATCATCCCGCTGTTCCAGCAGATGCAGTCCCTCGGCCTGATCGACACCTACTGGGCGCTGATCCTGCCCCAGGTGATCCATTCGCCCATGGTGTTCGTGCTCAAGAAGTTCTTTGACCAGATCCCGCGTGAACTCGAGGAAGCGGCACTGATGGACGGCGCCGGCAGGCTGCGGATCTTCACCACCATTGTGCTGCCGCTGTCCCGGCCGATCCTGGCCGCCGTGGCCATCTTCGTGTTCATCGGTGCATGGAACAACTTCCTGTGGCCGTTCGTCGCCACCAACGAGAGTTCGCTGCTGACCCTTCCGGTGGGCCTGCAGACCATCAAGAGCGCCTACGGCATCCAGTACGCCCAGAACATGGCGTCCGCGCTGCTGGCCGCCTTGCCGCTGATCGTCGTCTTCCTGTTCTTCCAGCGGCAGATCATCAAGGGCGTGGCCACCACTGGCCTCGCCGGGACCTGAGCCGCACCGGCCGGCCCCCCGTTCGGGCCCCTGTTGCGGCCTGCCCCGGCTGAGTAGACTGCCAATGCGCCTGGATGGGCGCGCCCAGTCCTCCGAAGGAGTGATCACGCGATGACCGAAAACAGCGAGTTTGAAACCCCGGGAAAGGCCGCCAACAGCACAGGGAAACCGGCGCTCGAGGATGAGAGCGGCCAGTATGTTGAAGGCGACTACGGCGACGCCGGCGTGGTGGGTGACGATGCTCGCGCAGATGCGAAAGGCGAATACCCTACCGGTGATTACGGCGACGCCGGAACGGTGGAAGTCCCTGCCGATGCCGAGGAAGGCACTTACCCCGAGGGCGACTACGGGAAGGCCGGCACGGTGGGCCAGGAACTGCCCGCCGAACAAGAAGGGGAGTACCCGGAAGGCGACTACGGTGCCGCCGGAACCGCCCCGGAGCGCGGCACGGCCGATGACCTCAAGGATGAACTGACGGACGGCCAGGTCAACGCACCACGGAAGGACGACGGCGGCGCTCCCGCTGGCGCGTAGCTCCCCGCCCGCAGTTCACGCTCAGCGAAACTGTGGTGGCGCCGTAGTCCCAGCCCCCGGTATTCCGCGGATATCCGCGGAATACCGGGGGCTTTTCCTTGGATGCAGACTGCCCCAAAACCAAAGTTGAGCGTGTTTGACTCAAGTTTGGATTGACTTAAATCCGGTCCTGAGTAGAGTTGAGTGCAGATCGCTCAAGGAGTGAGCGAACCCCGATCCAGGCAGGTCCGGTCAGCGGGCCTGCGGTCCTCCGCCGGGTCAAAGCCCGGCCGCCGGCGCAGGATCGGGGCAACAAGTTTCCAAGGAAAGAAGGAAGCAACACATGTCACGTGCAGTAGGTATCGACCTCGGAACCACCAACTCCGTCGTCTCCGTTCTCGAAGGTGGCGAGCCCACCGTTATTGCCAACGCCGAGGGTGGCCGCACCACGCCGTCCGTCGTTGCGTTCTCCAAGTCCGGCGAAGTCCTGGTCGGCGAGATCGCCAAGCGCCAGGCCGTCAACAACATTGACCGCACCATCGCCTCCGTCAAGCGCCACATGGGCACTGACTGGAGCGTCCCGGTCGACGACAAGAAGTACACCGCGCAGGAAATCTCCGCGCGCATCCTGATGAAGCTGAAGAACGACGCCGAGTCCTACCTCGGTGAAAAGGTCACCGACGCAGTGGTCACGGTTCCGGCGTACTTCAACGACGCCCAGCGCCAGGCCACCAAGGAAGCCGGCGAAATCGCAGGCCTCAACGTCCTCCGCATTGTCAACGAGCCCACCGCCGCCGCGCTCGCGTACGGCCTGGACAAGGGCAAGGAAGACGAACTCATCCTGGTGTTCGACCTCGGCGGCGGAACGTTCGACGTCTCCCTGCTGGAAGTCGGCAAGGATGAAGACAACTTCTCCACCATCCAGGTCCGCGCCACCGCCGGTGACAACCACCTGGGCGGCGACGACTGGGACATGCGCGTTGTTGACTACCTGCTGAACCAGCTCAAGGTCAAGGGCATCGACCTGTCCAAGGACAAGATCGCCCTGCAGCGCCTCCGCGAAGCTGCCGAGCAGGCCAAGAAGGAACTGTCCTCCTCCTCGAGCACCAACGTTTCGCTCCAGTACCTCTCCGTCACCCCCGACGGCCCGGTCCACCTGGACGAGCAGCTGACCCGCGCCAAGTTCCAGGACCTCACCAAGGACCTGCTCGAGCGCACCAAGAAGCCGTTCCAGGACGTCATCAAGGCAGCCGGCATCAAGCTCTCCGAGATCGACCACATCGTACTCGTGGGCGGTTCCACCCGCATGCCCGCCGTCTACGAACTGGTCAAGGAACTGGCCGGCGGCAAGGAGCCCAACAAGGGCGTCAACCCGGACGAGGTCGTGGCTGTCGGCGCTGCCCTGCAGGCCGGCGTGCTGAAGGGCGAGCGCAAGGACGTTCTCCTCATCGACGTCACCCCGCTGTCCCTGGGCATCGAAACCAAGGGCGGTGTCATGACGCACCTCATCGAGCGCAACACGGCCATCCCCACCAAGCGGTCCGAGACCTTCACCACGGCTGACGACAACCAGCCGTCCGTGGCCATCCAGGTCTTCCAGGGCGAGCGTGAATTCACCCGCGACAACAAGCCGCTGGGCACGTTCGAACTGACCGGCATCGCCCCGGCTCCCCGCGGCGTCCCGCAGGTCGAGGTCACCTTCGACATCGACGCCAACGGCATCGTGCACGTCTCGGCGAAGGACAAGGGCACCGGCAAGGAACAGTCCATGACCATCACCGGCGGCACCGCGCTCTCCAAGGAAGACATTGACCGGATGGTCAAGGACGCCGAGGAGCACGCAGCCGAGGACAAGGCCCGCCGCGAGGCAACGGACACCCGCAACACGGCAGAGCAGCTCGCCTACTCCGTGGACAAGCTGATCGCCGACAACAGCGACAAGCTGCCGGAAGAGGTCAAGACCGAGGTCAAGGCCGACGTCGACGCCCTCAAGAAAGCGCTCGAAGGCACCGACGACGCAGCCGTGAAGGCCGCGTTCGAGAAGCTGCAGGCGTCCCAGTCCAAGCTCGGCGAAGCCATCTACGCACAGGCCGGCTCGCCGGACGGTGCCACGGGTGCATCTGGTGCTGAAGGCGCTCCCGCCGGCGGCAAGGCTGACGAGGACATCGTCGACGCCGAGATCGTTGACGAAGACGCCGCAGACGAGAAGAAGTAACCATGCCGCATCACGGTAACGAAGAAGAGCACGATTCTTCCCGCGATCAGGGCAGCAAGCGTGACGAACCGGTCATCCGGGACCACCGCAAGGTGGACCCGGTGACCGGGCAGGCACGGCACCCGCAGGGCGAGCACCACAGCGAACCGGCGGCCGAGCCTGTCGAGGCCGCCGCGGATTCCGACGGCGACGCCCTCGCCCAGGCTGAGGAAATCCTCAACCAGGTGGAGGTGCCGGCGGAGGAATCGGTGGCCCAGGGAACTGAAGCCGCCGCTGCCGCGGAGCTGAAGAACGATCTGCTGCGCCTGCAGGCCGAATACGTCAACTACCGCAAGCGCGTCGAGCGCGACCGCGCCGTGGCAGGGGAGATGGCCGTCATCGGCGTCCTGAACTCGCTGCTTCCGGTGCTGGACGACGTCGACGCCGCCCGCCAGCACGGTGACCTCGCGGACGGCCCGTTCGCCGCGATCGCCGCCAAGCTGGAAAACGCGCTGAAGACGTACGGCCTGAGCCGTATTGATGAGACCGGCGTGGAGTTCGATCCGACCATCCACGAGGCTCTCATCCAGCAGCCTGGCGAGGACATCGAGGTTGACACCGTCAGCCAGGTGCTCCGCTCCGGCTACAAGTCGGGCGAGCGCGTCCTCCGCGCGGCACAAGTGATTGTGGCCGTTCCGGCGTAGTTTTATCACCGGTGGTTGAGCCTGTCGAAACCCGGTTTCGGCAAGCTCAACCACCGGCCCATTACTTTTGAAAGGAAACGCCATTGGCTAGCCAGGACTGGGTGGACAAGGACTTCTACAAGATCCTTGGTGTTGCCAAGGACGCTTCCGACGCTGATATCAAGAAGGCCTACCGGAAGCTCGCACGGCAGTACCATCCGGATACGAACTCCGGCGAAGCGGCTGCGGAGAAGAAGTTCAAGGACATCTCCGAGGCCTACTCCGTGCTGTCCGACCCCGACGAGCGCCAGCAGTACGACGCCATCCGCGCCATGGGCGGCGGGGCCCGCTTCGCGCCCCACGGTGCGGGCAGCACCGCAAACGGCGGGTTCGAAGACCTCTTCGGCGGCCTGTTCACCGGCGGCGGCGGACGGCACTCCGGCGGATACAGCACCGCCGGCGGCATCCCGCCCGAGTTCGCGGACCTGTTCGGCGGCGGCTTCGGCGGCGCCGGTGGGCCGGCAGGCTACCAGCGCGCGCCCCAGAAGGGCGCCGACCGGACGGCCACCACCAGCATTTCCTTCGCCGGGTCCATCCGCGGCACGACGATCGGCCTGCGCGAGCCGGACGGCGATGTCTCTTATACACATCTAGATGTGTATAAGAGACAGGTATCAAGGACGGCCAGAAGGTCCGCGTCCGCGGCAAGGGGCAGTACAGCCCCTCCGGCAACGGCGACCTGATGGTGACGGTCAACGTCAAGCCCCACGATTTCTACACGCGGGACGGCGACAACCTACGCATCCACGTGCCGGTCAGCTTCCCCGAGGCCGCCCTGGGCGCCGACATCGAAGTCCCCACGATCGACGGCGAACACGTCCGGGTCCGGGTGCCGGCCGGCACCCCGTCCGGGCGCACCCTCCGGGTCAAGGGCCGCGGCGTGAAGACCTCGAAGGGCACCGGCGATTTGCTGGTGACCATCGATGTCGCCGTTCCGCGGAACCTGAGCAAGGAAGCCGAGGAGGCCGTGAAAGCATTCGCAGCCGCCACCGCCGGCGCGGATGTCCGCGAGGGCCTGGCAGCCAAGGCCAAGCTCTAGCGACGGGCGTCAGCCGTGGACATCAACTTCGATCAGCCGATCTTCGTCATCTCGGTGGCAGCCGAGCTCGCTGACATGCACCCGCAGACCCTCCGCCAGTACGACAGGCTGGGCATCGTGTCGCCCAGCCGGGCCCCGGGCAAGTCCCGCCGGTACTCCCAGCGGGACGTGACCATGCTCCGGGAGGTGCAGCGGCTCTCCCACGAGGGCGTCTCCCTCGAGGGGATCAAACGGATCCTCGAGCTGGAGAACCAGGTGGCCGCGCTGCAGCGGCGGGTGAGCGAACTGACCGAGGAGCTGGGCCGCCGTCGCCAGCCCCTGGACTCCCGCATCTTCGCCGCCGGCACGGCCGGTGACGTGGTCAGCCTGACCCGTGGACAGCGGCCGCGGGCAAGGTCCCAGGCCGTGGTGGTATGGCGCCCGCACAGCCGGGACTAGAGGGCATTTCACGGACCTGCCCGCATCTGAGGGGTCACGCCGGGCCATAGGACAGTGCGTCCGGCCGTGCCAAAATGGGGTCAACCAGGCGCAGCGCTGCGAACTGGGCGGCACGCTAACCTGGGCCCGGGCAGAAGGGACGCACTGTCATGACCTACATCAAGGACTTTGCCCAGGTGGGGCGCGGCGACGTCGGCATGGCCGGCGGCAAGGGCGCCAACCTCGGGGAACTGCTACAGGCAGGATTTCCGGTTCCGCCCGGCTTCGTCCTGACCACCGCGGCGTACGCGGACTTCGTCGAGGCCAACGGCATCGCCCCGCGGATCCTGGAACTTGCCGCCCTTCCCGCCGGTGCGCAGGGGACCGATTACGATGCCGCGTCGCAGCGGATCCGAGCGCTGTTCACCGGAGGCGTGATGCCGGAGGAGATCGCCCGCGAGCTGCGTGAGGCGTACAGCGGGCTCTCCCGGAGGTCCGCGGCCCAGATCGACGGCGGCGACGGCGACGCCGGGGCAGATGCGTCCGTGGCCGTCAGGTCCTCGGCCACCGCCGAAGACCTCGCCTCTGCCAGCTTCGCGGGTCAGCAGGACACCTACCTGAACGTCCAGGGCCCTGACGCCGTGACGGCCGCGGTCATCGACTGCTGGGCGTCCCTGTGGACCGCGCGCGCCATGGCCTACCGGTCCCGTGAAAGGCTCGATCCCGCCACGGTCCGCCTGGCGGTGGTGGTCCAGCGGATGGTCGAG
The DNA here is from genome assembly GCF_002008315.2 of Arthrobacter sp. KBS0703. NCBI lineage: Bacteria > Bacillati > Actinomycetota > Actinomycetes > Micrococcales > Micrococcaceae > Arthrobacter > Arthrobacter sp. KBS0703. The sequence goes on from NZ_MVDG02000001.1 coordinate 4,299,313, forward strand.
TCCGACGCCGCCGGGGTCATGTTCACCGCCAACCCCTCCAACGGCCGCCGCGACCAGGTGGTGATCAGTGCCGCCTGGGGCCTGGGCGAATCCGTGGTCAGCGGAGCCGTCACCACCGACGACGTCGTGGTGGATCCCGCCACCGGCCGCGTGGCGTCCCGGCTGACCGCGGATAAGCAGGTCATGACCGCCTACTCGGACCAGGGCACCACGGAGCTCCCGGTTCCCGAGCGGCAGCGCCGCCAGCCGGTGTTAAATGACGCGGCGGCGGCCGCACTGGCACGGCAGGGCGTGGCCATCGCGGAGCATTTCGGCTCGCCGCAGGACATCGAATGGGCTCTTTCCGCCGGTGAGTTCTCCATTGTCCAGTCCCGCCCCGTCACCGCGCTGCCCGAACCCTCGGCCGAGGCCCCGACGGAATGGCCGTTGCCCTTTCCGAAGGGCCTGTACTTCCGGGCAAGCATTGTGGAGCAGCTGCCCGATCCGCTCTCGCCGTTGTTCGCCGACCTCATTGACGGCTCGGTGACGCGCTCGATCAAGGCCCTGATGGCGCAGGCCGTCGGCAGCGACGTGGTGCGGGAGGGGGACATCTCCCTGCCCACGATCAACGGCTACGCGTACTACTACTACACGTCCAGCGGGATGTGGCGGCTGATGGGCAAGTCGCTGACCGCGATGAGTGCCCTGGCACGGGGCAAGGCGCACATGGGCATCAACGGCTGGCGGGACTACTCCCACCCCCGCTACCGCGGGCTGGTGCGGCGCTGGGCCGCCAAACCGCTGAAGGACCTTCCGTCCGCGGAGCTGCTGGGCGGGATCTCCGAACTGCTCGACGCCGGAACCTCCTATTACACGGCGGTGCAGTCCGTCATCCCGATCGCGGCTTCGAGCGAGATCGCGTTCCGGACGTTTTACGACCGGCTGGTCCGCCGTGCCGGCGACCCGCCGGGGCAGACGTTCCTGCTCGGGTACGACAGCGAGCCCATCCGTGCGGAGAAGTCGCTGTACAACCTCGCAGCGTGGACCCGCGGACATCCCGGGCTGGCCGCAGCGCTGACCTCAGGACCGGCCGCATCGATCGCGGCGTCGTTGCGGACGGGAGACAGGCCCGACGGCGTCGAGGCGGGGGACTGGGAGGAATGGCGGACGCGCTTCCAGCGGCATCTGGACCGGTTCGGACACGCCGTGTACAACCTCGACTTCGTCAACCCGGTGCCCGCCGACGACCCATCCGCCCTGCTGGAAACCCTGAAGTTCTTCCTGCGCGGGGAGGGCAACGACCCGCATGCTGTCTCTTATACACATCTAGATGTGTATAAGAGACACCGCCGGGATGGCCAGGGCCGGGCGATCCGCGACAGGCTCGGCCCCGCACGCCGCGCCGTCTTTACCCGGTTGCTGCGCTGGGCGCAGAAAGCGGCGCCCGTCCGTGAGGATGCGCTGGCCGACATTGGCTTGGCGTGGCCGCTGATGCGCCGGATGCTGCTGGAGCTCGGCCGGCGGCTGGTGGACTCGGGGATCATCGCCGAACCCGCCGACATCTTCTGGCTGCGGCTCGGTGAGCTCCGCAACGCCATCGATTTCGGCCTCGCTACCCCGGGGCAGCCATCACCGGCGCCGCACGGCCGGTGCGGGCCGACGCCGTGGAGCAGCGCAAGATGCTGTGGCGCGGCCAGCGGAAGGCAGCCGCGCCCCAGATCCTGCCCGAGAGCCGCTGGGCCGATCGGGCGTTTGGAAAGATGATGCCGGCCGGCTCCCAGGACCAGCGTGGAGACACGATCTCGGGAGTCGGCGCCAGCTCAGGGCAGGTGACCGCGCCGGCACGCCTCCTCGGCGGCCCCGAGGACTTCGCCAGCATGCGGCCGGGCGAGGTCCTGGTTGCCCGCATGACCACGCCCGCGTGGACTCCGCTGTTCGCCATGGCATCGGGGGTGGTCACCGACGTGGGCGGGCCGCTGAGCCACAGCTCGATCGTCGCCCGGGAGTACGGCATCCCGGCCGTCCTGGGCACCGGCGTGGCCACGCAGCGGCTCGCGAGCGGCCAGCGGGTCAGGGTCGACGGCGACGCCGGCACCGTCACGGTGGAGCGCGCCGAAGCATGACTCAGCCGCCGGTGGCGGCGGCGGGGCCAGCCGGCGCCTGCGTGCATTTCGGTTACGGCGTCAGTGTCCGGACCGGTGCGCCGTCCAGCCACGCCGTCACGTCCTCGAACGCGCCGGCGAAGAACGCCCGGTAGCTTTCCTGCGTGACATAGCCCAGGTGGGGCGTCAGGAGTGTCCGGGGCGCGGCCAGCAAGGCGTGCCCGGCCGGAAGCGGTTCCTCGTCGAATACGTCAATGGCCGCCCCGCGGATCCACCCCTCCTGCAGGGCGGAGACGAGGGCCGTCTGGTCGACGAGCGGGCCGCGGGCGGCGTTGACCAGGACGCCGTCGGGGCCGAGGAGCTGCAGTTCACGTTCGCCGACGATTCCCTCCGAACGCGGCGACAGGCGCAGGTGCAGGGACACGACGTCGGACTCTGTGAAGAGTTCTTCCTTGCCGACCCTGTGGGCCCCGGCCGCCGCGGCGGTTTCCTCCGTCAGGTTCTGGCTCCAGGCCAGCACGTCCATCCCGAAGGCGCGGCCGTAGGCGGCGATGCGCGTCCCGATCTTTCCCAGCCCGACGATACCCAGGGTCTTTCCGGACAGCTCGAACCCGACGGCGGTCTGCCAGCGGCCGGAGCGCAAGGCGGCCTCCTCGGCGGTCAGGTTCCGGGCGAAAGCCAGCAGCAAGGCCCACGTAAGTTCCGGCGCGGCTGTGGGAGAGCCGCCGGTTCCGCACACCACCACGCCGTGGTCGGCCGCCGCCTGCAGGTCAATGGCCGCGTTGGCGGCGCCGGTGGTCACGAGCAGTTTCAGCCGGGGCAGCTGCCCGATGACGCTGCGGGGGAACGGAGTGCGCTCCCGCATGGCGATGACGATGTCAAAGTCCGCGAGGGCCGCAGCGGTTTCGGCCTCCGAGCCAAAATGACCGCCGAACACCACGACGGCGACGGCCCGCTGCTCCAGGGAGCTCCACGGGGCGAAGTCCTCCGCGACCCCTTGGTAGTCGTCCAGGATGGCTAGCCGGTACTGGTTCATGGCTTTACGGTATCGGACGGGCCCAACTCGTCAGCCAGGGACAACGTTGCCCAGTTGGCTACCGGTTCGCGGGGCGGCCACGTTGAACGGGCCCGGAGTTCGGGGGCGAGGTTGTTGACGTGGTGGGTGGCGCGGACTGATGAGTGCTCCGCTGCAGCGTCAGGCGCCGGCTTTGACCGCCAGCACAGGGCACGACGCTTCGAGCAGGATCTGCTGCGCCGTGCTGCCCATGATCAGTTTCCCCACGGGGGTGCGCTTCCTGAGGCCGATGACGATCAGTTCCGCCTGGTATTTCTCCGCGGCGTCCAGGACCTCGTTGGCTGCGTCATTGCCTCGGACCGGCTGCAGGACAAGGTGCTCGATGCCTTCCTTCTCCAGCCGGTCCGTGACCTCGCTGATGTCCTGCGCCTGGGCGTACCGCTTGTCCACGATGGCGTCGCCCCGCGACGAGTTGATGATGACCAGCCGGCTCTGGCTTTTGTGCGCCTCGCTGATGGCGCGGTCGAGCGCTGCCGAGCCTTCTGCGGTGGGGACGTAGCCGACGATGATGCTCACGATTTCTCCTGTCCGTGGTTGGCGGGGGTGGCGTCCGGGACTTCGGCCGCCTCAGCGTTCGCAGGCACAGCAACAGCAGGGCTGTCAGCGCGAGTGCCCTCAACAAGGGGTCCGTCAATAGCAGGGGCGCCGGCCATGGCCAGCCCGGACGTCCGGGGCCGCCGGGCGCGCCAGAGCTTAGCCACCAGAGGCCAGGCCAGGACCAGAGCCACGATGATGTAAACCACGACGGCGATCGGCTCGCTCCATAGGCCGGACACGTCGCCCGCGCTCAGCTGCAGTGCCTGGCGTAGCTGCTTTTCGAGGCGCGGTCCCAGGATCACGCCGAGGATGAGCGGCAGGACGGGAAGCCCGTAACGGCGCATCATGAAGCCGAGGCCGCCCAGGACCATCAGGATCACCAGGTCGAACGCCTGCAGGTTCACCGAGTAGGCGCCCAGCGTGGCAAAGAACAGGATGCCGGCGTACAGGTACGGGCGCGGAAGTCGGAGCAGCTTCGCCCAGACCGGGGCCAAGGGAAGGTTGACCAGCAGCAGGAGGAAGTTGCCGATGAACAGACTGGCAATCAGCGCCCAGACCAGGGGACCCTCGTTTTTGAACAGCAGCGGTCCGGGCTGGATCCCGAACTGCGTGAAGGCGGCCAGCATGACGGCGGCGGTGGCGTTCGTCGGCAGGCCGAGGGCCAGCATAGGGGTCAGGGTGCCGGCCGCAGCGGCGTTGTTGGCAGCCTCCGGCCCGGCAACGCCTTCGATGGCGCCCTTGCCGAACTCCTCGGGGTGTTTGGACAGCCGCTTCTCCGTGACATACGAGAGGAAGGTGGGGATTTCAGCGCCGCCGGCGGGCAGCGCGCCGAACGGGAAGCCGAGGGCCGTGCCACGCAGCCAGGGCTTCCAGGACCGCTTCCAGTCCTTCTTGCCCATCCACGGAGTGCCAACCGGGATAATCTGCAGCGGCGTGCGGCGCAGGTGCGCCGCCACCCAGAGGGCTTCACCGACGGCGAAGATTGCGACGGCGACCACCACGACGTCGAGGCCGTCGGCCAGCAGCGGCAGGCCGAAGGTGAGGCGGGCCTGGCCTGAGACGAAGTCGAGCCCGACGAGGCCGATGGCCAGGCCGAGGCCCAAGGACGCGAAACCGCGGAGCCGCGACGAACCCAGGACGGCGGTCACGGCGAGCAGGGCCAGGACCATGATGGCGAAGTAGCTCGGCGCGCCGAGGCTGACCGCAAACTGGACCACGATCGGTGCGAAAACCACCAGGAGGGTGGTGCCGATGGTGCCGGCGATGAACGAGCCGATGGCCGCCGTCGCCAGGGCCTGGGAGGCCCTTCCGGCTTTGGCCATCTTGTTGCCCTCGATCGCGGTGATCACGGAGGACGATTCGCCGGGAGTGTTGAGCAGGATGGACGTTGTGGAACCGCCGTACATGCCGCCGTAGTAGATGCCGGCGAACATGATGAACGCGCTGGTCGGTTCGAGGACGGTGGCCACCGGGAGCAGCAGCGCTACGGTCATGGCAGGGCCGATGCCGGGCAGGACGCCGACGGCGGTGCCCAGGATGACGCCGATCAGGGCGTACAGGAGGTTCATGGGGGTCAGCGCCGTCGCGAACCCGGCCATGAGTGAGGACAGGATGTCCATTTAGAGAATCCCTTCAAGGAGCCCGGCCGGAAGGGCGATGCCCAGGCCGAGGTAGAAGCCGTAGAAGGTCAAGAGCGCCAGCGCCAGGGAAATGAGTCCGTCGCGGACGTAGTGGCGGCTTCCGAGCGCCCAGACGCTGCCCCAGAAGAGCACCGTTCCGGAGATGACCCAGCCGGCCCAGTCGATCAGCAGGATGTTGGCGATGAAGGCGCCGGCCAGCGGGAGGACTGTCTTCCAGTCGGCCGGGTGGGTCAGGTCGACGTCTTCGCCGGCCTCGGCCTCGCCGCGGCCGCCGCGCACAACGTTCACTGCCAGCATCACGGCGCAGATGAGCAGGAGTGCCCCCACGACGATGGGCAGCGTTTTGGGGCCTACCGGATCCGACTGGGAGTAGGGCACAACCAGGCGCGCTGCGTCGAGGAGGACCAGGGCGCCGGCCGCCCCGAGCAGGGCTGCGACGCCCAGCTCGGAGCGGCCTTTGAGGCGGGAAGACAAGGAGGTCACGCCAGGCCGAGCTTCGTCAAGACGTCGGCAACGCGCTTGTCCTGGTCGGTGAGGAACGACTTGAATTCGTCGCCGGTGATGAAGGCGTCGGTCCAGCCGCGCGTCTTCAGCGTCTCGTTCCACGCCGCTGACTCATGCATCTTCTCCAGGGTGGCGATCAGGGCGTCGCGGTCAGCGTCGCTGACGCCGGGGGGAGCTACCATGCCGCGCCAGTTGGTGAACACCAGGTCGATGTTGGATTCCTTGAGCGTGGGGGCGTCTACCCCTTCAAGGCGCTTTTCACCGCTTGTCGCCAGCACTCGGATGTCGCCGGACTGGATCTGCTGGATGTATTCGCCGGCTCCGGAGGCCGCGAAGCCGAGCTTGTTGCCGATGATGGCCGGGAGCAGGTCGCCTCCGCCGTCGTAGGAAACGAAGTTGACCTTCTTGGCGTCGATGCCCACGGCCCCTGCGAGCTGCATGGGCAGGAGGTGGTCCGGGCCGCCGGCCGAGGAGCCGCCGCCGACGCTGATCTTGGACGGGTCCTTCTTCCAAGCGGCTACAAGATCGTCAATGGTCTTGTACGGGGAGTCCTTGGAGACCATGATGGCGCCAGGCTCTTCGATGAGGCGGGCCAACGGGGTGGTCTGGGTCAGCTTCGACTCGGACTTGTTCGTATAGCTTGCGCCAACGACGCCAAGGCCCATGAGCATGGCCAGATCGCCATTGCCTTTTTCGTTGACGATGCGGGCCAGGCCCACGGTGCCGCCGGCGCCGGCGAGGTTGAAGACCTCAGGGTTCGTGGCAAGCTTCTCGTCTTCGAGAACCTTCGCCGCTGCACGGGCCGTGGTGTCGTAGCCGCCGCCGGGGGTGTTCGGCACCATGATGCGAAGTCCGGCAAGGGGGGCGGTGCTGGCTCCGCTCGTGGAGGGGCCGGCGGCAGGCTTCCCGGTTGCTCCGCAGCCTGACGCCATCAGGGCGATGCCTGCCGCGACTGCAGCCACGCGCAATGCGCTCAATCCGCGCATGTTGTTCCTCTTCTCGTTGGTCCGTTTGATTGGGGTTCTCCGATGCTAGGGCCGAAAGTGACGCCGCTCACTCTTGTGTAACCAGAGAACGTTAAGTTCATTGCGTTCACGTTTCCGGGGGCGCACGGCGGGCAATCCGTGGCCAATTGCGGCCCTTCCAGGGGCGGCTCGGGGCGGCTCGGCCCTTCTCGGGCCGGCTCGGGCCGGCGGCTCAGGGGAGCGCGTACACGCGGCGGGCGTTATCGCGTGCGATGAGTTGCACGATCTTGCGGGCGTCCGCCTCCGACCAGTCGCCGTCGTCGATCCATCCGCCGACCACCTTGGTGATGGCGTTCCGCCAGAGTCTCGCCCCAAGGTAGTGGAGTTCGGCCGGGCCGTATGCGTCGGAGGAGTAGAGGATTTTTGGAAAGGGGGCCAGTTCGAATGTGCGGGCCACGAGGTCCGGGCTCCGTGCCCCGGTGAAGTTCAGGGCAAGGCCGATGTCGATGTAGACGTTCTCGAAAGCGTGCGCCAAATAGCCGGCCTCGCGCTCGAACGGATAGCAGTGGAGCAGCATGATCGGCGTGCCCCGGATTTCGGGGGAACGGAGAAAGTCCAGGAGGTACAGGGGATTGGTTTTGTGGAGGTCCAGGTCGCGGTCACCGAATCCGACGTGGAACTGCAGCGGAAGCTTCATGGACGCCGCCGTATGCATCCCGTGGGCCATGAGGGTCACGTCGGTGAGCTTCGCCCTGATGCCGGCGCCCGCTTTCTCGTGCCAGCGCTCCTGCCAGCGCCGGGCTGCTTCGGCGACCGCGGCGGGGGTGGGCCGGCTGAGATTCTGGTCGAATCCTGCGCGGTAGGCGAGAACTGTTTTGACGCCCACGGCGCTGCGCGTGAGCTCGTGCAGCCGCTGGCCGAACTCATCGACGTAACCTGCCGGGTCGGAAATCTCCTGGATCAATGACTCGGCGACCGCTTCCAGCCGAACGATCTCGTGGGTTCGCCCGCCGGAGGCGGCGGCCATCCCGGCCATGCCGAGGTAGTCAGCGGTATCCAATCCTGTATCGATCAGCCAGTCGCTCACGCCGGCAGCCCGGGTCATGAGCCGGCTGACCTCGAGTTCTGCAAGCTCGGAGCGCCGTCTCCAGTAGTCAGCCGCTGAGGCGTGCCGCGGCAGATCGAGAATGCCGCTGCACCAGCGGCGGATGGCGAGCCCGATTTGCGTGTTGTAGGCGTCCCCAGGGTTGGCCAGAGGCTCGGTGTTCCCCTCATTGAGCGCGTTCTGAAAGCGTGACTCATCACCGTCGGCATGAAACGCGCCATGCACGTGGTGGTCAATAAGGCTGACGTGTTCGACGAAGTCCGGAAAGGAATTGCCCGCCATCAGATTGACCAGGCAAGGCGGAAGCGTTCGGCAAGTACGTCAGGCGCGAGTTCCGCGAAGGTCCGCTGTTCATAGCGCCGCACGGCCACCGTGGCATCCACGACGGCGTCGCCGAGAAGCCCGCGTGCAAGGCGTGACTTGTCCAGCGTGTCGATGATGGCGGCGGGGGAGTTTGGGAGCAAACGGACGTTGGACCGGTGCCGCTCGTCTTCGGAAAGCCGTCCCGGGTCGTCCGGTACCTCCGCCGGAAGCTCGCGACCGCCGAGGATGCCGTCGAGGGCGAGCGCGAGGATGGCCGCGGAGGCCAGGTACACGTTGGCCGACGGGTCGATGATTTTCACCTCGACGTTGGCTCCGTGCGGATTGCTCGTGCCCTCGTTCAGAAAGCGCACTGAGGCTTCCCGGTTTTCCAGGCCCCAGCATAAGTAGGCACCCGACCACGTGCCGGGCGCCAGCCGGCTTCCGGACAGGACTGATCCCGTGAGGAAACCCTGCATATCCGGGAGTCCTGCGATGATTCCTCCGATGGCGGCGCCTCCCTCGCCGGAGATGCCGTGCGGTCCGCTGCCGCCGGAGAACAGCGGCAGGCCGTTCTTTCGGAGCGAAAAGTGCTGGTGGGCGCCGTTTCCGACCGTGCCGGGAAAGGGCGAGGGGGAGAACGAGGCCTGCATGCTGTGGGCCCTGGCGACGATGCCAACGATGATCTTGGCGAGGACCGCAGTGTCCGCGGCCTGAACGGGCGGGGCGGGGGGAAGGGAAAACTCGAACTGGTTCCTGCCGTACTCGGCGTGGATCTGCTCCATGGGGATGCCGGCCCGGTTCAGCGCCGACAGCAGATCGTCAAGGAATTCCGAGCGGTCCAGGAGCCCGGTGGCCCCGTACGGAACCCAGGGCGTGGTTTCCAGCGCTGAACCATCAGGGGAGACCAGGAAAAACTCAAGTTCGTGGCCGACGAGCGCCTGGTATCCGGCGCCGTTGAGACTGCCGTCGACACCGGCCAGAACGCTGCGGGTGCAGGCAGGGGAGGCGGCTCCGTTTTGTTCAAAAAGGCCGGCTGGTGCCCATGCCCGGCCGCCCCGCAGGACGCGGAGTCCCGCGATGTCTATCTTGAGGCGCATATCGCCTACGGGGGTGATGCTGTCCGTGAACGCTATTCCGCCGTCGATGGTGAAGACATGCCAGACAGGGGCGGCACCCATCCCGGATTCGTGGAAGGCTCCGAGCCGGGCCAACGGAACGCTCTTGGCCAGCGTGATGCCCGCAGCATTCACCACCGTGCCGATCACGGCGCGGACGCCGGCCTCCTGGAGCTCGCGATGTGCGCTGGATACGGAGGTTTCGTCGGCTGATGCGGTTTGGGTCATGCGCCTATCATGCGGTGCCTCCCCGGCCAATGAAAGGTTCAGAAATGTGCCGGGTTTGGGCCAGTGGGGGTAGCTCCGTTGGATGCGACGATTCCGCTGAAGCCGCCGCCGGAGAAGGCCAGAGCGTCGGTCCAGGCGGTGAACGCTCTCGGGGTGGGGATCACCTCGTCGACTCCTGTTCCGATGATGATGGCATTCAACAGCAGGCAGTTCGCTGTCCGGGTCTGCGCGTTGCTGGCAACTAAGCAGGCAACGCGCATCACCCGGACAGCTTTCTGAAGCTAGATCGCGGTGTACCCGCCATCGATAATGATCTCCTGGCCAGTCAGATAGCTGGAAACGTCCGAAGCAAGGAACCTCACGAGCCCTGTAAGGTCCTCGGGTGTGGCCATACGGCCTTGAGGAATTCGAGAGATCCAGTCGGCTTCGAGGGACGGTTCGCGTTCGATGATTTGCCGAGTCAGGTCAGTGAGAACGTACCCTGGGGCAATCGAGTTGACTCGGATGCCTGCCGCCGCCCACTCGACCGCCAAAGACTTACCGAGGTGGGCGACCGCAGCCTTTGACGCGTTATACGACGCCGCCCATTGAGGCACATTCACGATGGATCCCGACATTGACGAGATGAATACTGCGCTCCCGGGCAAGCCGGCCGCGAGTAAGCCACGGCCGAATGACTGGGCCGCGAAGAATGTCCCGGTCAGATTCACGTCGATGACCTTGCGCCATTCATTGGCTGAAACGTCCACTGAATCGCCGTTGATTTCGATTCCCGCTGCGGTCAGGAGGACCTGCGGGACACCGAGCCCCTCACTGATTGCGTCGAAGGCAGCTGCGGTCGCGTCCTGGTCGGTGACATCGAGTTGCTGCCCTAAAGTTCGTACATGGTACTTATCAGCGATCTCTTGCGCGGTTTCTGCAACATTGTCAAGCAGATCGAGCAGGGCAATGTTGGCGCCTTCCGATGCCAGCGACCGAGCGATCGCCAGGCCGATGCCGCGCGCTCCTCCGGTGATGACAGCGGTCTTGCCGTTGAGGTTGGTTTCCATTCTGTTTCTCCTTATTGGTGTTGATGATTGGTCGGCGCCGGGGCGTCGGTTTGGGCGTCGTCCCATCCGGCTCGGGCGGCGGCGATGAACGACCGTGCGGCGGCACATGGGTTGTCCGCCGTGAGGACGCCGCTGGTCGAGCCGGTGCCGTCGGCGCCGGCGGCCATGATGGCCCGGGCAATCGATGGTGACGCGACGCCGCCCGCGTGCATGACGAGCACATCCGGGTGTGCTTCCCGCATAACTGCAGTGGTGCCGGGAATCCATGCCCGGACGGCGTTGCCGGCGGTTCCGATGAGCTCGGGGGGTTCGAAGAGGACTGCGGTTGGACCCAGGGTGGTGTACCGGAAGGCGTCGGCTTCTGTTCCCGCGCATACGACTGTCTGTAGATCAACGGCCTGGGCCCGGTGAACCGTGCGGGCCAAGCTGTCGTTGTCTAGCGGGTTGCTGTCGTGGTTGAGCATTACTCCAGCGGCACCGGCGTCGACGAGCGACTCAGCGGTCACGCGTCCTACGGAGTCGCCCGGCAGATCCGCGTCCATGCCTTGCGCGAAGACGAGAACGCCGGTGCGAAGATCGGCGATCGGGGCGACAAGCGCTATCGGCACCGTGAGGACCACTGCGACGTCGAACTCGCTGCCCGCGCGCCCAGCGGCGTGCGCAAGCGCTTCCAGCTCGGCGCGGCGGAGGAAGTTCTTCGGCCCGATCTCGAAGAACGGAGCGGTCAGTGCGGCCTTCACGCCTCGACAAGTTTCCGGAGATAGTTTGCGGTCGCGGGCAGCGTCGTCGATGCGTCACCCATGGTTGAGCATTCGAGGTTGAGGTATCCGTCATAGCCCACGTCGCGTAGCGCCGCGAAGATCTCTGGCCAGTTGAGGTGACCGTGGCCTGGCAGCAGGCGGTTGCTGTCCCCGAGATGCACATGGACGGTCCGGTCTCCGGCATCACGCAGCGCCTGCGCCGGGTCGGCTTCCTCGATCGACATGTGGAACAGGTCAGGCAGCAGACCGGCGTTGGGGTGCGCTACGTCATCGATGATCCTGATGTTGTCTGCCACCTGGTTCAGGTACCGGCTCTCGTACCGGTTGATTGGCTCCAGCAGGATGTGTGCCTCCGATCCGGCCACGAGGTCCAGCATCTCTCGGTAGAAAGCGAGGAACTCCTCGTGCTGCTGGGTGTTCAGCTGCTGGAAAGGTTCGAAGAGCGGCAGCGGGTTCTGCGAGCCGTATTCGAATTCGATCTCGGTGACAGCTCCGATCTCGGCGCAGACCGCTGCCGATTCCCGGTACATTGCCCGGCACTGCTCTCTGAGCGCCGCGTTCGGGGACATGGCCTTACCGTAGACATCGTCCGTCAGTACGAATTCCACCGGCCGAACACCGGTGCGGCTCTGCAGCGAGGTCAGCTCACGTCGGGTCTTGTCATCCCAGGTATCGAGCGGCTGAAACACTGCGATCCCCTCGTAGCCCCACTGCTTGAGCAGTTCAGCCTTCTCGGTCAGTGTTGTCCCCGGCACCATGGGGGACGAACAGCACAACTTCATCTGTGTCTCCTCCGTTTTCATCGTGTCCTGCGTTTTCATGTGTCCTCCGTCGTGATCAGCTTTGGTAAAGGCGGCGCAGATAGTCTGCGAAGAGCCGGTAACGTGCCTGCCGTGTTTCCGTTTGGGACGGCCGGTACCGGACCGTGGCGGGTGCATGCAGCTGGTTCGCGTCCTCGAGCCGGTTGAGCTTTCCGCCGGCGACAAGGGCCAGCACTGCGGCGCCGCGGCACGTTGCCTCGTGCTCGTCCGGGACGAGCACGTCCACTCCGCAGACGTCCGCCTTGAGCTGGTTCCAGAACGCGGAAGCGGCACCCCCGCCTGTCGAGACCATCCCGTGTGCGGGCTCAGGCGAGAGGTACTCGACATTGCGCCGGAGCAGGTGCGCGATTCCTTCCTCGACAGCGAAGGCCATGTCGATCTGGTCATGGCCGAGGTCGAGATTCAGGAACGCGCCCTTGGCGTCCGGGAAGTAGTCCGGTGGGTTTACCCCGGTGAGATAGGGCAGGAAGATTGGCGGTTCGCGGTATTCCCGGGATCCGAGCCGCTGCTCGAGCTCGTCGTAGGACATGCCGGCGAGGCCATGGCCTCGGAACCATTCCAAGGCTGCCCCGCCACCGTCGACGCCGCTGAACAGGACCGTGTCACCGGGGCGGAGGCCAGAATGGAAGGAAACTTTCCGGTCCGCGTCGAACGACCACTCGTGATCGAGCAGAGAGAGGGAAAGAACCGTCCCTGCGGACTCGCTGACGATGCCAGCTGCATAGGAACCCGTGCCGGCCATGGCGCAGAAATGATCGAGCGCCCCCACGTTGACACGGTACCCGCTCGCGCCCGGCAGCCGGGTCACGACGTCCTCGGAAACCTGGCCCACCTCAGTCCCGGCCGGTACCACCTCCGGGAGAGAGCCGCCTGGAATCGAGCAGAAATCAAGCATCTCGTGCCAGTACATGCCGTTCGGCACGTCCCAGAAGTAGGTGAAACCACGAGTAGTGATCTCTCCGACGGCGATCCCGGTAAAACGCCTGACCAAGTCGTCCTTGATCATGAGCACCGATCGAGCGGAGTCGAGCGTCGCTGGCTCGTGCCGCCCAAGCCAGCGCAGCTTCGCGGCCGGCCAGGTCGCAGATGGGAAGGGTTGACCCGTGACCGCGAACGCGTAATCAGTCCCGAACCGTTCGGCGAGTTCGGCTGCTTCGGCCACCGCACGATCGTCAAGCCAGGACATCCCCGGACGCACGGGCGTGCCCCTCCGGTCGTTGATCACGAGCGACTCAGCTTGCCCGGTGATGGCAATGACGGCCTCGTGTCGGGCAACATCGTCGCAGTTCGCCGCGCACTGGCCGATCAGATCGAGCACGGTGTCGAACAGCTGTTCGGGATCGAACTCGACCCGAACGCCGTCACGAGCGTACACGGCGGGCGCCGAAGCGGTCCCAAGCCGGCGCAGCTGGTCGTCGTAGAGCACCACCTTCAGGTTGGTGGTGCCGACGTCCACTGCATAAACCAGCACCGTCAGCTGCCCAGAATCTGGAAGTGCACCGTGCGTGTACGCGCCCGAACAGAGTCGAGGTCCCCGAAGTACACGCGCCCAAACTCTCCGAGCACAAGCTCTCCCTCGACGATCGGGATGACCTCTGAACGGCCGAGGATTGAGGAGATGATATGCCCATCGGTGTTGAGCCCCCATTCCGGCAACTCGCTGCGCAGTTCGCCGGCATTTCGGATGTGGATCGGCCCCGGGTGAAGGTACTGCCCCTCATGTCGCGTCGTCGGCGCGATCTTGGCGAACACGTTCAAAGTGTCCTGCAGGAGCAGCTGAGTGCCGTAGTAAGTGGTGTCTTCGGACTCCTCCTGTATCACCACGCAGCAGCTGGTGTGTGGTGAATAGGCGATCGCGATCCCATCGGACACCCCGCTGTCCCGAACGAAGTCCTCTAGCTGGGACGTCACATCGAAGAACTCCTGCCGTGCGGGAGTTTCAAGGGTGATCGATCGGCTCTGACTGGCCATTGGGGGTTCCTACTTTCATGCATCCGGAAGACTCTGATCCAGTTTGTGGCCGCGTTCCGGGGGACGGAAGGTCGAAGTTACACTGAAGAGATAACTACTGCTTATCAATGGAGCTGGTGACATGCGGTCCTTACCCGACGTGAGCCTGCGGCTGCTGCGGTACTTCGAGGTACTGGGCAGCGAGCTGAACTACCGGCGCGCGGCCGAGAAACTGTTCATCACGCAGCCGGCCCTGTCCGGGGCAATCCAGCAGCTCGAGCGGGCCATCGGTGATCGCCTGTTTGACCGTGATACTCGTTCGGTTGCTCTCACGAAGCTCGGGCGAGACTGGCTGCCCTATGTGCGGAAGGCCCTCGCTGAAGTTGACCTGGCACGCGAGGCTGTGGCGATGCTCGTCGACCATGCGCACGTGCGCATCGGCTATCTGATCGGCACCGGCGCAGATCTACTGTTCCAGCTCCTCGATGGGGCAGATCGTGCCTTCCCCGATATCACCATCGAAACCGTCGAGTACGACTTCTCTGATCCAAGCGCCGGGCTCGCATCCGGAGCCACGGACATTGCCCTGCTACGACCACCCGTCGACGTACCGGGCCTGGAGATGGCGGTTGTCGCCGAAGAGTCCTGGGTCGCATGCCTTCCACGCTCTCACCGCCTGGCGAACAGGTCCGAGCTACGCATCGAAGAGCTCCTGGATGAACCAATCATCGTGGCACCGCAATCCGCAGGACGCTGGCGCGACTACTGGCTCGCTGCGGACGCACGCCAAGGCAAGCCCCCAATAGTTGCGGCCGAGGCCGCAACATACGAAGCGGAAACCACGATGGTAGCCCGCGGAGTCGGACTGAGCTTCACGACGTCCTCAATGGTTCGTTTGTACGATCGGCCGGGTATTAAGTTCGTTCCGATCATCGACAGACCAACCAGCTTCACCGCGGTCGCCTGGCGCCCGGAGCGTCTTTCAACGGCCATGCGCCCATTGGTGCAGCACATGCTCGGCCGACTGGTTCCCCGAAAGTCCGCCTGACTTATCAGCCGTGCTTATCAATAAATAGAAACTTTCACCTTCCGCGCCGTCCCCTCTGCTGGCTTCATTGATCAATAACAGGTCTTCCGGACCCGTCCAGCAATGACGCGAGGAGAAACACCATGGCCGAATCGAAAACACATCAGGATCCATCGCTTGCACCGCCACCGCGGGTAGTGGGCGAGGACGAAGACACGCGCCTCGAGGAGTTCGGCTACAAGCAGAAGCTGGACCGTTCCGTCGGCCGGATCGCATCGTTCGCTATCGGCTTCTCAACGATCAGCGCCACCACGGCGGTGTTCACCGGGTTTTCCGCCGGGTACCTCAATGCCGGGTCGCCATTCATCTGGACCCTTTTCCTCGCGATCCCGGTGTTCCTGCTCTGGACGCTGATTGCCGCGGATATCGCCGCGAAGATTCCGCTCGCCGGCTATGCCTATCAGTGGACGAGCCGGCTGAACGGCTCCACCTTCGGCTGGTTCACCGGCGTCAGCGCCCTCATCGGCTGGATCAGCGGCATGACCAGCCTCGGATACATTTTTGCCGGGTACTTCGGGAGCGTCTTCGATTGGCAGCTCACCCAACCCCAGCAGATCCTCATCGCCGTCGGCGTCGTCATCGTGTGCGTCCTCATCAACGCATACCGCGTACGTCTGGCAACCCTTGTTAACAACATCGGTGTCGGATTGGAAATCGTCGTGACGGTCGGTGTCACCGCAGTCATCGCCGTACTACTCATCGTTATCCCGGACAACGCGCAACCGATCTCTTCACTCTTTGTCGGGCGCAGCGCCGACGAGTCGACGCCTTACATCCTTGCCTGGTTCTCCGCATCGCTCGGCCCCTTCTTTGGCTTGGTAGGCGTCGAGGCTGTTGCCGATGTTGCAGAAGAGACGAAGAACGCGCGACGAGTAATTCCACGCACCATGTTCTATGCCTTTGCGGTGTCGTGCGTCATTGAGTTCTTCATGTACCTCGTGTACGTGCTCGCGATCAAGGACCCTGCCGCGCTGGCGGATTCGCCCGCCCCGATCGAAGAGATCATCTCTGGGCAGCTCGGGCCAGTGTTCGCACGCATGGTCGTTGCCATCGCACTGACGAACATCCTTGTCTGCCTGCTGTCCAACGTGCTCGTGGGAACTCGACTTTTGTACTCACTTTCTCGTGACAACATGATGCCGTTCTCGCACGCGCTTCGGCACGTCGCATCAAAGCGGAAGACGCCTTCGACAGCAGTTGTTTCGCTCGGCGTCGTGTCCGTGCTGCTTCTGCTGTCCGCTTTAATCAATCAGCAGGCGTTCAACTACTTCCTGGGCATCGCGACCCTGGCGTTCTTCACAACCTACGTGCTGCAGACCATCGGTCTTCTCAATGCTGCAGCCCGTGGCCGGATTCCAGCAGCCGAGCCTGGCACATTCGATCTCGGCCGGGCACGCGTGCCGCTCCTGATTGTCAGCCTCATCGTCTTCCTGCTGGTGGAAGCTGCGCTCATCTTCCTCCCCGCAT
This sequence comes from Arthrobacter sp. KBS0703, assembly GCF_002008315.2. Lineage (NCBI taxonomy): Bacteria > Bacillati > Actinomycetota > Actinomycetes > Micrococcales > Micrococcaceae > Arthrobacter > Arthrobacter sp. KBS0703. The sequence goes on from NZ_MVDG02000001.1 coordinate 4,316,001, forward strand.
TCGCCGGCAACGCCTACGTTTTCGCCGGCTTCATGGCACTCGCGGCGATCTGGTGGCTGCTGGCGTTGCGGAAACGTCTCAAGAAGGGCGAGGCCGGCCCCCGATATGCTCAGGAACACCCCGATGATCACAGCCCAGCAGTATCAAACATCGGATGAGTTCCGCGACATAGGAATTCTGGAATGCCTTTCTATCCGGTGATCCAGTGAAGATCTATTTGCGCAGGACCATACGAATAAGCACCCTAGATCCGCGATCTCCTGGGTAAGCGGAGCGTGGTCGCGTCCGACGCGGACACGGCCAGACGGGGGCCGCGCTTATCGCATCGGCCGAGAAAGGGAGCGACCTATGGGAGAGTACGGTGTACGGATTTCATCACCGGAATGCCCACGCCCTGCTCGCACCATGGGACGATACACGGGCGATCTAAGTCCGCTTCGATACCGGCACTCTCCAAGATGAATACGAACAAGCGGGTGCCGCCCTTGTGGTCAGTGAGTCCACATGGCCTAAAGCCGGAGTGGAGATCTCCGATGGAGTACCAAACGTCAGCACATTAGTGAGCACGTGACGGCTGGTCTGACTGGGCGGCCGCACCTACCCCAGAAAGGGCACGCCGAACCACCCCTCTAGACTTCGGCCCATCGGTTGGAATTTGCGCAGTGCACTTGGACGTTCAGCGTCGGAACCGGCTGTTGTTAGCGCAGCCGCCGTCTCGTTAACCTTCTGACCTCCGCACGCCATCGTCTTGCTGTGTCTTCAGTACCTTGGGCGCTTCCGAGTGGGGTAGGTCCCCACAACTGTCTCGCAGAGAAAAAAGAACGGTGAATTCGGTATGACGCCTTACTCCAATCCCCATGATGCTGCCCTGGCTTTGACAGAAATGGCAGCGGAGGAATTTCCCAACCCATGTTTCGGGGCTGACCGCATTGCCGATGTGGTGCGGATAGTTTTTGGGCAGGATGGGCTGGAAGGCCTGAGTGTCCTTGTCTGTTCCCTGGCATCACAGAATTACAGATCCCTGAGTGCTTCCGCGACCGCGACGGGAATGCATGCGGGGTCCTGTTGGACGTTCGCCGCAAGTTGACTGTCGCGGATGGACCGTTCCAGCCAAAGTGAAGATTGGTAAAGTTGCAGATCAGGGAAACGCTCGGGCGATCGGCCAATACGCGCGAGACCGACGTCGCACCCCTTGGGCTAATCGGCATTCTGGTCTATCGGCGACGAAGTAGTGGCCGCGATACCGGCTGAGCGGAATCCATCGGAGCACTCCTGACGCTGATCCATTATGGGAGGAGGCAGGGCGACGTCGTGGTCACCCTGCCTCCTTTGCATGCTGCGGAGTTCCCGCGCCCGTCCGTCGGGCTACCTGTTGCGATGGAGTGCGGGAACGGCAGCGCGCGTGCCGGACGTTGAGTCCGGCAGATTTCACACATCGGCGTGGTCACCGTCTTGGCTGACCGGTGGCCGAGGTGCGGGATCCGGGTCACATGATGCCGGTGGGTACCAGCAGGGCCCATGCCAGCGCGGGGGCCACCAGGACCACTCCGCCGGCGTACATCATTAGCTGCTTGTAGACGCGTTGGCGGTCGTTCTCCCGGGCGTTGGCTACAACGAGGGCGCCGTCGGTGGAGAAGGGGGAGACGTCCACCACTGTCGCGGCGATGGCGAGTGCAGCGACGGTTCCCGAAGCGCTCAGCGAACTGGATGCCAAGAGGGGACCGGCCAGGGGGATGAATGCCGTCAGCAATGCCGTGGAGGAGGCGAAGGCTGAGCCTACGCCAATGACGTAGCAGAGCACCAGGGCGATCAGCAGGGGTGCACCCAGTGCGAGGGCTTGCTCGGCGAGGGTGTCGATGACACCTACGTGCTGGAGCAGTGAGACGTAGGTGATCATGCCGGCCACCAGGAGGACCGTGGACCAGGAAACGCCGCCGATGAACGTTTTGTGTTCCTTGATGTTGACGAATGCCAGAAGCAGGCCGGCCGAGAGAGCGACGAATCCGATGGGCATGTGGAAGCCCAGGGTGCACACGAGAATCACAGCGATCAACGCCAGCGTAAAGATCTGTTGACCCTTCGGACGTCCGACGCGGGTTGTGTCGAGACCGGCGTACTCGTTGACGTGGTTATCGTGCAGCTTGCCGAAAAGGGCGAACAGCACGATGGTCAGGGCTGAAAGGATGAGATTGAGGGCGAAGCTGGCCGTGAAAAGCGCGCCTTGGGAGATGGGGAATCCGTTTTTCAGTGCGATGTCGTGCACCAGCACGCCCGCAACGGACAGCGGGGAGAAGCCGCCCGCGTGGGCCCCGTTGATGACGAAGGCGCCCATGAGGACAGGGTGGATGCGTGACTCGTAGGCAAGTCCGAGGGCCGCCGGTGCCAGCAGTGCGACGGCGGCCGGTGAGAAGGTGCCCAGAGCGGTCAGCGCGGCAGCCATGAGGAAGAACACCCATGGCAGGAGCACTGTCTTGCCCCTGACCAGGCGCACGCAGGTCTGAACGATGATGTCGATGGTCCCGTTTCTTTGGGCCATGCTGAAGAAGTAGGTGACGCCGATGATCGTCAGGACGATGCTGGCCGGGAACTCCTCAAGGATTTCCTTGTCGCTCATTCCGAGCATGAAGTAGCCGACGCCGAAGGATGCCACCAGCCCCATGACGCCGATGTTCAGCGGCCATTTGGTGGCGACGACGAACATCACGACGAGAATGACGAGCGGGATGATCTGGGTGGCGGTCATGGTCGGCTCCGATCCCGAGGCGGCCGCTGGATTGAAGAGGACACCCCCGAACAGGAGGGCGGCCAGACCCAGGATAGTGATGGCGGCTACCGTCATCAGCAGGATACGGCGGCGACGGTTGGGACGCTGTGAGCCGTCGTCGCGGGTGTCGCTTTCCAGGGGTGCAGTTTGTTCTGCGGTCTTAGTCATGATGCTGTCTCCTCATTGAGTGGCGCTGGCGAAGGAGGCCTCGACGGCGCTGCCGAAGGCCTCGGGGAGGTGGATGATGGTGGTGGCGATGGTGCGGGCCGTTCGGTCGACGCCGACGAGCAGCGATCCGTCCCGTTCCTCGCACCAGGTTTCGATGACCCCGGCCGGTGTGCGCAGCCGCAGGGTGGGCTGAAGGGTGTCGCCGGTGATGTCGTTGAGTGCGGTGCCCGGGGTGCGGGCGGCGAGGGTCAGTGCGATGCTGCCGGTGATGGCCAAGGCCGGGTGCGGCTTGCCCATCGAGAGCATCATGACGCTGACGTCGCTGTCCGGATCGGACTGGGCCGGCGAAGCCACGATTGCGACCTTGGGGACGGCGCGGGCAGCTTCGCTCGTGGTCGCTGCCAGCCCCATACGCACTGCGGCCTGGCGACGGACGTATTCCAGGGTTTCCAGTTGCAGCTCCACCCCGGCGAGCCAGCTGTCGTAGCGCTCCGGGTCAAGGCCAAGGTCCTCGGCACGGAGAATCACTACCGGCGCTCCGGCGTCGACCATGGAGACGGTCCAGCGGGTTCCGCCGGCGGTGATCCGGTCTGAAGCTGACCCGGTGGGAAGCAACTTGCCGGTGGTCTTGCCGGCAGGGTCCTGGAAGCCGAGCCCGACCCGGTATCCGGGGAAGGGCACCCCGGGCATCCGGGCGTCCGGAACGATGGGAAGGGCACCTGCGGGCGTGGCCACGCGTTGGACGATGACCTGGCCGGTGTTGGTGTTGCGGGTGACGATCCGGGTGATGTCGCCGCTGGGGATCACCCATCCCTTCTCGATCGCGTAGAGGCCTACAACCGCCGAGCAGTTGCCGCAATTGCTGCCCCAGTCCACTGCGGCCTCTTCGATGCCCACCTGGGCGAAGGTGAAGTCGACGTCGATATTCTCGTCGTCGGGGCGGTGCAGGATGACGGCCTTGCTGGTCGTCGAGGTCGCCCCGCCGACCCCGTCTATCTGCCGGGGGTCGGGACTGCCGAACAGCCGCGGCAGCAGCACATCAGGGCTGGTGCCGCACTCGTCCAGATGCTCGGCTTCGAACACCCAGCACTTACTGGTGCCTCCACGCATTAATTCTGCTTCGAGCTTCATCGCGTTTCCCACATCTCCTCGTGCCTCAACTTTGCTTTGGGCCTGAGAAAAGATTGAGCCAGATCACAAAGTAAGACAATGTTCGATTTTTTAGGAGGGATGTAGTATTGCTTAAGTCACTGTTCCGAAAAGGATGATGGCCGCATGGTTCGGCATTCACGGCCCCTAGAAGTGGCCCGTCATCCCGCAGATATGAGTGTGCATGCAGGGAATGAACCAAATCCGAAGAAGGGTAAACCGTTGCTTCACGAAGAGAACCAGTCTTTGTTCGACATGCGCCGGCTGGCCCTGCTGCTGGAGGTCGTCGAACAGGGATCAATCACGGCAGCGGCGGAACTAATGATGTACACGCCCTCCGCCGTCTCCCAACAGCTGCGCAAGCTCGAACAAGAGGTCGGGCAGCCTCTGCTCAACCGGCGCTCCCGCGGGGTGGTACCCACCGAAGCCGGCCAGGTGCTGGCCGGCCACGCCCGCAAGATCGTGCGGCAGATGCAAGCAGCCCAATCCGACCTGGACCAGATCGCCGGCCTCAAGCGCGGGTCCCTGACCGTCGGCACCTTCCCCACGCTCGCCGGGTCCTTCCTGCCCATCGTCATCAGGACCTTCAAGAAGCGCTACCCGGCCATCAGCCTCTCGCTGCGCAGCGCACGCTTCGACGAACTCGTGGCGGACCTGGAGTCCGGGGTCACCGGATTGTGCCTGCTGTGGGATTACCCTTGGAATCGCTTCCACGACGAGTCGATCCGGGTAACCGAAGTCTTCCTCGAGAGAACTGTGATCCTGGTGGCTGGCAACCATCCGCTCGCCGGCCGGGAGCAGGTCAGCATGGAGGATCTGCGCAACGAATCGTGGATCGTGCGCGCGGAGGCCCACCCGGTGGTCGAGGTGCTGCAGCGTTCCGCGCACGAAGCCGGGTTCGAACCAACCATTGGCTTCCTGGCCAACGATTACCAAGAGGCGCAGGCCATGGTCAGCGTCGGGATGGGGGTGGCCATGGTGCCCAAGACCGCCGTAGCTCTCCAGCACCCCGACGTGAGGGTGCTCAGCCTCGGTCCGGCCGCCCCGCTGCGGCGGATTCTGCTGGCGCAGCGCCAGGACAAGGTCTACGCTCCGGCTGAGGTCGCCTTCCACTCCACACTGCTTGAAATCGCCCGCGAACAAGCCGGCGACTACCTCTAGACTGTGTGCTCTTGGTGGAAGGGGACTGCGAAGTGATGTCAGGGGAGGATTGCGGGGACGTTCCGGCGGAACCGGACCACGCCCGGGCTGACGACCGCCAGGAGCATTTGGCCTTTCAGCGGGAAATCGATGGCAACCCCCGCAAACGGCATCACGTGCGGTTTTGGAGATGCCCGGACACGTGGATGCTGCCCGGCGGCATTGCGGTGGACTGGGTGGGCGCCGGAACCTACGACAGAAGTGTCGGTCTTTCCCTCTTCACATTCCAGATCACCCACAAAATCGCCGACCGCACCGACGAAGAGCGCGATTTCATCATCGACACCCTGCGGGCGGCCAACGCGGTCGAATCAGTGCATGTCATCAGGAACTTCTCGACTGGCTATCACCATCGCAACGGCGGGGGTGACGCCATCCGAACCGACGGCCACCTTCCGATCATTGATCTGAATCCTCCGGAGCGGACGGGTAACCGGTCCGAAACTTAATCATTTTGTGGGTGCCGTCGCAGTAGGGCTTGATCGCGGAGGCCCCGCACCGGCAAAGGGCTACGGTCCGCCGTTGCCGGGGCACAGGTTCCCCCGACGATGCGACGATGTCGAAGTCGCCGCGGACCAGGATCGGGCCGTCGGGACAGAGGACGATCGAGCCGTTTCCGGGAGACTCCTGCTGGTTCTGATTCATGTGTAATCCCGATCTGGTAGGGCAAGGAAAGAGTGGCTGCCGTGGCACGCGTGCTGGGCGCGCAGAGTTTCCGAGAGCGTCACAGGCCAGCCGGGACAGCGGTTCCCAGGGAGGACCTGCCGTTGTCCCATGCGTCCGTGACCAGGGAGGAGAGCCGCCCGTCGATCGCAAGGACGGCCGTGGCGCCGAACAATACGTCGGCGAGGAGGTCCGGCTGCGCCTCCACCAGGCCGCCGGCGAGATCCCTTCCGGCGATCTGCTCGTGGACCGCGTCGGCCTCCACATGCTCGTCGAAGTATGCTGTCACCTCTGCGCCGAAGCCGAGGCGCCGGAACCCCTGGCCGTACAGCTGGTTCGGCCGGGAGGACGTCATTTCGTAAATCGCCAGATGCCCGGCTATGGCTCCCCGGAGCCGGCGGTTCAAGCCGAACAGGGACATCATGTTCACTGAGGCCAGGGAGATCGCCGGTACGGCATCCACATAGGCGCCAAACTGGTCTTCGAGGCCCAGGCCCCTCATGGTCCGGGCAAACATGGCACTGTGCATCCGGTCCGGGCGTCCGCCGCCATACTCGTCAGCCTGGATCTCAACCAGCGCTGCCTTGGCCCGCCCGGCCAGGCGGGGAATCGCCCACGTATGCGGGTCGGCTTCCTTGAGCTGATACATGGACTTGTGGATCAGGAACTCACGGAGATGCTCGACGGACGCCTTCCTGGCGATAAAGCGGGACACGCTGGGTCCGCTGTCCCGGGCCGCGAGTTCGAACAGGATGGCAGCGACGTCATCGCTGCTCAGGGTTTCCGCCGGAGGCAAACTGGTTTGCGGGGCGCAGCGGTGCGCTGCCGAGCGCAGCGCCTTTTCGAACGGTGCCTCGAGCAGTTGACGGATCCCGAGCAATCCGGGATTCCATTCCCACAGGTCATCCACACCGTCCAAACCCCCGTAGTGAAGCTCGTAGAGGCAAAACAGGGCCAGTTGGAGGTCATCGTCCTCGATGATGTCCCCGATGTCGCGCATCTGCGCTGTGACCAGTTCGTGCAGGTGCGCCTGTGCCGCCGGCTCGGCCCCGGGCCGTCCGGAAAGGAGGCCCAGCACCCCGGAGCTGACGGGTCCACGTGGTTCAGGGATCTTCATTGTTCTCCTATGCAGTCTTTAGCCGTGGGGGCTAAAGACCGGGGTGGGGTATCTGGAATTAGTGCGGGATTTCCATTTGGAAGCCGCACCGGCACCGAATTACCCGGGTCCGAAGGTAGGCGCCGAGGAAATCCGCCGGCCGCGGATGGGTGGCGACCGGCGTACGGGAGTTCCTGAGCTCCGGATCGGTCGGGGACATGGGTTCGCCGCAGTGGATGTACTCGGTGCCCAGGTGCATGACGTCATCGTTGTGGGTCGACCGGGCCAAAACTGCAGCGACGAAACCTGCCGTGGTGGACAGAACCCGGGTTCCGCCACACTTCTCACAGTTGAAGGCAACGGCGAGGCTTTCCCTCCGGCTGTCCATGACGGCGATGGAGTCCACAACGAGGTGCAAGTCGGTATCGCAGGTCGAGCACCAGGGCTGCTTTCCCCGGGGCTGTTGGGCGTCCCGCGGGATGTAGGTGCTGGCGAAAGTACTCACTGGTCAGACCAGCCCCGGGTAGCTGGCCAGGATGTAGTCAGCGGCGGCCGGGCCCTTCATGCGGAGCCTGTTGTGGCGGGGATGGACGTGCTTCTTTTTCATGGCCGACCAGAAGGCGCCTTCGGGCCGGGGCGTCCGCTGATGCAGGAAGCACCAGCTCGTATACAGGCCGTAGAGGCAGTCCTGCCCGAGTGTCGAGCCGGACCCGTCGGCGGCGGTGGCTTCGTTGAGGAATTGGTCGTACTGCGAAGTTGCCAAGAGTGGCTCTTTTCCGCGGGGTGCGTCTGGTGCCGCCGTGAGGCTACAGCGGCTGACGCTTCAAGGCCTGCACGGGGCGTTGAAGCGGTTCCGGGCCCGCAATTTCTGCGGGGCCGGTGGGTCGAGCATGGTGACGCCGGTGGTTATGCGTGGGTGTGTGCGCGGTTGCCGGCCTTGGCCAGTCCGCGGGCGATCATGAATCCGACGGTGAGCCAGGTGATGTACTGCATGGCCTGGCTGGCGTTGAAGACATCGACGCCGTTTTCGCTGGCGTTGTCCCCGACAACCGCGGACGTGATGATCGTGGCGAGCACCGCGGCGACGTAGACGGCGAATTCGACGGTCCTGACGGAGGCTTTGATGTTGTTGGTGTTCCGCGTGGTTTCAGCGTGGGCGGACTGCGCGTGGGATGTCATTGGTTACTCCTTGGTGGTGTGAGCGGCCGGAACGGCCATGCCACCAGGGTCCCGCTTCTAAAACCGGTGATAACAAATTCTCTACAACGTAGACGTTACCCGTAGACTACCAAGTAAAGCAAGCATGCTTACCTTCATCGGCAGCACGCCTGCCCGTCCTTTAGGAGGGAACCCATGGTGCCCGCACAGAATCCGGTGGCAGCCGCCCCCGGCACGAAGAAGCGCCTCAGCCGGGAGGTGGTGCTCTCCGCTGCGTTGGAGCTGGTGGATGCAGACGGACTCGATGCGCTGACCATGCGCCGACTGGGGCAGGAACTCGGCCGGGACCCGATGAGTCTTTACCGCTACGCAGCCAACCGCGCCGCACTGCTGGACGGAGTGTCCGAGCTGGTCTTGAACGAGCTGGCGATCATTCCTGATGACCCGGACTGGCAATCGCAGCTAAGGCGCATTGCCCATGACTTACGCCTGCTTGCGCTGCGACACCCGAACGTCGTGCCGCTGCTGGTCACCCGGCCGCTGTCCACGCCCTTGGGCCTGCGGCCGCTGGGGACCTTGCGTCCGCTGGAGCAGATCCTGTCGTTGCTTATCGACGCGGGATTCCAACCCCGCGAAGCGCTCCATGTTTACCGGGCCTACTACGGGTTCCTGTACGGGCACATCCTCAATGAACTGCAGGAATTCATCGTCGATCCCGAAGAAAATGAGGCCCTGCTCCGTCTTGGCCTGCACCGCCTGCCGCCGAAGGAGTTTCCGCGCCTGCGCGCGTTGGCTCCGGTCCTCGCCGACTACGACGGAGCGGCCGAACTGGACCAGGGCCTGAGTATCCTGCTCTCCGGCCTGGCCGCACGCCTCCCGTCGCCGGGCCATTCAACCACCGCGTGAGCGGCAACTTCGACGTTAGAAAGTACAAACGATGCTTCTGCTCTTTGGTCTCAAGACCGTTCTGCGCCCCCTGCCTGGACGGGCAGCCACATGTCAGTCCTGCGGGTCGTTCGTCCATCATCACCTCGAGGAGCGCGCCACCAAATTCACGCTCTTCTTCATTCCCGTTTTCACCACCTCCAGGTCCTATCGCATCACCTGCTCGAACTGCGGACAGATGTCAGTGATCAACGCCCGCCAGAAAAACGCGCTGGTCCGGTGAACCGGTGAACCGCCCGTGCTTTGCAAAAAGCACGGGCCCGGGCACCACCGGAGGCCCGGACGGACCCGAGGGGGGCCACCTCCGTCGTAGGCTGAATCCCGCACGTGATGGAGAGGAGGGCCCAATGGCAGAGACGACGGTGACGGAGCCGATGGTGGCCGAGGTGATGGCCGAGCTGGCTGCGCTCGAGGACCCGAGGGCACGCGAGGTGAACGAGAAACACGGTGACGATCACGGGGTGAACCTCGGCAAGCTGCGCGCGGTCGCGAAGCGCTTGAAGACTCAGCAGGAACTCGCATGCCGGCTCTGGGAGACGGGCGACACCGCGGCGAGACTGCTGGCGATCCTGATTTGCCGCCCGAAGGCGTTCGGGCGTGACGAGTTGGACGTCATGCTGCGCCAGGCGCGCACGCCCAAGGTGCACGGCTGGCTCGTGAATTACGTGGTGAAGAAGACCCCGCACTCCGAAGAGCTGCGCCTCGCCTGGTCCGCCGACCCGGATCCGGTGGTTGCGAGTGCCGGCTGGGCGCTCACCACCGAACGCGTGGCGGAGAAGCCCGAGGGCCTCGACCTCGCAGGACTGCTCGACGTCCTTGAGGCGGAGATGAAAGACGCCCCGGACCGCCTGCAGTGGGCGATGAACGAGTGCCTGGCCCAGATCGGGATCGAGCACGCCGAGCACCGCGCCCGTGCAATCGGCATCGGTGAGCGCCTGGAGGTGCTCAAGGACTACCCGACTCCTCCCAACTGCACCTCGCCGTTCGCGCCCGTCTGGATCACCGAGATGGTGCGCCGACGGCACGATCAGTAGCCAGGTTCGCCTCCGCACCCCGCAAAAAATCCGCCGTCACAGGTGCGGTATAGTTCACCCCACCGCCACGGAAACGGCGCGGAAATCGCGGGGCACGGCGAACAGGCTCGCAGACAGCCTCCGCACTCCACGTACCGCACTCCGGCGGCCCACACGCACAGAAAGACAGCAGCACATGACTCGACGTCGAGGAATGTCCCTTGCGGGGCAGTATCTCCGGCTGCAGCTGCTGATCGTGCTGGCCGTTCTGGTGGCTGTGGTGGCGATCTCGCTGGCGCAGTCCGCCGCCGCATTCGAACGCATCGAAGGCCGCCGCGCGCTGTCGGCGGCAGAAACTCTTGCGGCGCACCCGGCCGTCCGCAGCCTGTTGGCAAACGCCGAACCGGGAAGCGGGTCCGCGCTGCCCGCCGTCGCCGAATCCGTGCGGACCATCTCAGGCTCCTCGCACGTCGCCCTGGCCCGCGCCGACCGGACGGTGGTGACCTCCTCGGACCCCTCACAGGAGGGCCGCGAGATGCAGCTCGGTGACAGCGTCGTGATGGATGGGCGGGCCTGGACCGGCCTGGTGGACACCGGCGGCGCCGAAGCGCTCTCGGCCCACGTCCCTGTGCTGGACGACGGCGGGAAGATGGTGGGCATCGCCGCCGTCGGCAGGAACTTCCCGTCCGTGCTGGAGCGGCTGGTCGATGCCGTGCCGAACCTCCTGACGTACCTGGGGGTGGCGAGTGTCCTGGGCGTGGCCGGTTCGCTGCTGCTTGCGCGGCGGGTCAAGCGCCAGACGCTCGGCATGGAACCGGACGAGATCACCGGGCTCGTCGAGAACCGGGAAGCCATGCTCCACGGGCTCAAGGAGGGGGTGGTGGCACTGGATCCCCAGCAGCGGATCACCGTGGTCAACGACAGCGCCCGGCGCCTGCTTGGCCTCCCCGACGACTGCGTCGGGAAGGACCTCCGCAGCCTTGCCGTGCAGCCCGCGCTCAAGGAAGTCCTCACGCAGGACCAGCCCGGCCCGGACCGGCTGGTGTTGGTCGGCGAGAGCCTGGTGGTCCTGAACCGGATGCCCATGCGCTCGCACGGCCGCGTCATCGGCTCGGTGACCACGCTGCGTGACCGGACGGAACTGGCTTCCCTGGAGCGGGAACTGGGCACCACCCGGACAGCCACGGACACCCTCCGCGCCCAGGCCCATGAGTTCGCCAACCAGCTGCACACCATTTCCGGGCTGATCCAGATCGGCGAGTATGACGCCGTGGTGCAGTTCGTCAACGGCACCACCTCGAACCGCACCCGCCTCAACGACGAAGTCACCAGCAGGATCCACGACCCCGCGCTGGCCGCCCTGCTCATCGCCAAATCAAGCCTTGCCACGGAGCGCGGCGTGTCCCTCCAGCTGGCCGACGAGTCCCGGCTCGGCCGGATTGATGAGGAACTGTCCCGGGACCTGACCACCGTGGTGGGAAACCTCGTGGACAACGCGCTCGACGCCGTCACCAACACCGCTGCCGGCGCCGAGGTGGAGGTGCTCATCGAGGAGGACGACGGCGGGGTGCAGGTTGTGGTGCGGGACTCCGGACCGGGGGTCCCGGCGGACGTCATGGAGGACATCTTCCGCCAGGGGTTCAGCACCAAGAATTCGCCCGACGGAGGCCGCGGCTACGGCCTGGCGCTCGCCCGGGTGGTCTGCCAGCGCCGCGGCGGCCGGCTGAGCGTGCACAACGACGGCGGCGCGGTGTTCACTGCGGAACTGTCCGGTGCGGGCCCCAAGCGAGCCCAACACGGCAGTGCCCAACACGGCAGCGCCAAACAGATCTCTGAGGGGAAGCAGCCATGATCAGCGTCCTGATCGTTGATGATGATTTCATGGTGGCCAAGGTCCACGCCGGGTTCATCCAGCGCACGCCGGGGTTCGCCGTCGTCGGCGTGGCCCATACCGGCGCGCAGGCAGTGCTGGAGACGCAGCGGCTGCAGCCGGACCTGGTGCTGCTGGACATCCACCTCCCCGACATCAACGGGCTGGACCTGATGCATCAGCTGCGGGACGTCGCGCCCGAGCTGGACGTGCTGGTGATCAGTGCGGCCAGGGAGGTGGATACGGTGCGCCGGGCACTCCGCGGCGGCATCGTGCACTACCTGATCAAACCGTTCTCCCAGACGGACCTGCAGGAGCGCCTGGAGCACTACCGGACCACCTATCAGAGCCTGGCTTCCTCAAAGGACGTGGCGGAACAGGCCGACGTCAACCGGGTCTTCGGGCTGGAGCGCGGCGACCGGCCGCTGCCCAAAGGCTGCAGCGCCGAGACGCTGCAGCTCGTGGAGCGGGCGCTGCTCGCCTCCACGGGGGATCTTTCGGCCGCAGAACTGGCCGTCGTCGTCGGCACGTCGCGGGTGAGCGCGCGGCGCTACCTTGAGTACCTCAATGACGAGGGGATGGTGGACGTGACCCTCAAGTACGGCGTCGGGCGCCCCGAACGCCGGTATGCCTGGAAGAGCATGTGACGCCTGGCGGTGCAGGCAGCTACTCGGCCCGGCCCGCCAAGGCGGTTTCGATGCCTTCCAGCGCGTCCGCGGTGACGTGGTCGACGTCGGCGGTGCCGTCCACCCGGACCAGCAGGCCGCGCTCGGCGCAGCGCGAGATGACCGGCTCCGTTTCCTTCCGGTAAAGCTCCAGGCGGTGCCGGATGACGCTTTCGGTGTCATCGCTGCGCCCTTCGGCCTCGGCCCGCAGCAGGAGCCGGCGGACGATCTCGTCGTCGTCCGCCGAGATTTCCAGGACAGCATCCAGGGCGCCGCCGGTCTCCTCGAGGAGGCCGTCCAGATCCGCCAGCTGGCTGAGCGTGCGGGGGTAGCCGTCCAGGAGGAAGCCGGCCTTCGTGTCCGGCTCCTGCAGCCGTTCGCGCACCATGGCCGTGGTGAGATGGTCCGGCACGAGGTCGCCGGCATCGAGGTATTTCTGGGCCTCGACACCCAAGGGGGAGCGGTCGGCCAGGTGGGTGCGGAACATGTCTCCCGTGGAGATCTCCACGATGCCCAGCTGTTTGCTGATGCGGTGGGCCTGGGTGCCTTTGCCCGACCCCGGAGGGCCGATGATCAGTAATCTCGTCATGCGCTCATCCGTTCAAGTTTGTCAGGCTGCGATTTTATGGGTGACGCAAAAGCCTGTGATGCGCTCAGGCCAGGTTTTCCTTCAGCAGGGCGCGGTGTGCGACGGCCGCTTCCCCGTGCAGGGCGCGGCCCGCGTCGGTGAGTTCCAGGAACAGTGAACGCCGGTCATCCGCACAGGAACGGCGGGAGATGAGTCCGGCTTTCTCGAGCCGGTCCACCACCTTGGACATCGCGCTCTGGGTCATGGGCGTCCGCTCGCCGAGCTGCTTCATCCTGCACGCCGCGTCCGTGCTCTCGGCCACCAGGTCCAGGATTTCGAACTCGGTCAGCCCGATGCTGAAGCGCGATTCCAGGGCGCGATCGATCGCACCCGCGGTGCGGAAGTAGGTGCTCTGGATGCTGCGCCATTGCTCAACCAGCTGGCGGTCCTGCGGTGTTGCCATGCAGCGATTCTAGTTGATGACGAATTAAAAGTCCACGTCATAATATTCCTTGTCATTCAATGACGTGTCATATAAGTTGGAGCCATGACTTCAACTTCCACCCTTGAAAGATCTGCCGGCGAACGGCTGGCACCCGTGCGCTGGACCCGTGCGCAGTGGATGCTGCTCCTGGTCCTGTGCACCGTCCTGGCGCTCGATGCGCTGGACGTCTCCATGGTCGGCGTGGCGCTGCCCTCGATCGGCACCGAACTCCACCTGGGCACCGAATCCCTCCAATGGATCGTCTCCGCCTATGTGCTCGGCTACGGAAGTCTGCTCCTGCTGGGCGGGCGGATGGCGGACCTGCTCGGCCGGAGGCGCATCTTCCTCATTGCGCTCAGCGTGTTCGCCGCCGCCTCCCTGCTCGGCGGCCTGGTGGATGACCCCGCCCTGCTGATCGCCACCCGGTTCGTCAAAGGACTGGCCGCCGCCTTCACGGCTCCTGCCGGCTTCTCCATCATCACCACCAACTTCGCGGAAGGGCGTGAACGCAACCGCGCCGTCTCCATCTTCACCACCTTCGGCGCAAGCGGCTTCTCACTCGGCCTTGTCGTCGGAGGCCTCATGACTGCCATGAGCTGGCGCTGGACTTTCCTCGTCTCCGTACCCGTGGCGGTCGCCGTCGTGATTCTTGGCCTGAAGTACATCCCGCGGGACGGCGCCGCCGGCGCCGCCGGGAAGGATCAAACCAGCGGACATGACATTTGGGGTGCCGTGACGCTGGCGGCCGGCATGCTGGGGCTGGTCTATACGCTGGTTTCGGCACCCGGGAACGGCTGGGGATCTGTGGCAACCATCGCCGGATTCGTGGCCTCCGCGGCGGTGCTGGCAGCGTTCGCGGTGATCGAAAACCGCGTCAGGCACCCCCTGATCCGGTTCAGCATCCTCAGGGAAGGCTGGGTTGCCCGCGCCAACCTGAGTGCCGTGGGGCTGTTCGGCTCGTATTTGAGTTTCCAGTTCATCCTGACGCTCTACCTGCAGTCCGTGCTGGGATGGAGCCCGCTGGGCATGGCGCTGGCGCTTCTTCCCACCGGCCTGCTGGTGGCCTCAAGCGCTCCCTTCGCGGACCGGCTCATCGACAAGTTTGGCGCCCCGCGCTTGATTCTGACCGGTCTGGCGGCGTTGGCGCTCGGCTACGTACTGTTCCTGCGGGTGGGCACCTCACCCAACTACGTGACGGATATCCTGCCGTCGGTCCTGCTGCTGGGCGTTGGCTTCGCGCTGGCATTCCCGTCCATTAACGTCCAGGCCACCGCCGGCATCCGGAATTCGGAACAAGGTCTCGCGGCCGGCCTGATCCAGACCAGCACGCAGGTGGGGGCCGCCCTGGTGCTTGCCGTCACCACGGCGATGGTCAGCGGTCACGGCAATGCGGCCGACGCCGGCAGGGGAGGCGCCGTAGTGAACGCGGCGGAGATGCTGGAACAGTACCGTCCCGGCCTCATCCTGAGCGCGGCCGTGGCCATCGCTGCCCTGCTCATCGCCGCCACGCCATCCCGCCGCCGCCGGATGTCCGCCGCCGCGGACCACGTGACGGCCTGACTCGCGAGTTGAAGCCGGGGGCGGTTGCCAGCGCCGCCCCCGGTTCCCGCGTGCCCTGGGCCGGTACGGTGAGCAGCCGGGGCCGGGCCTCACTTCCCCCGGCACGGGATTCGGCGAAAACCGCCCGTCCCCAACGGGCCCGGACGAGGCCCTGCACGCAACGATAGATTCCAGATACACATCCGAAACGTGGCGTCGCCGCCGCGAAACACTGCATGGCTACGCTGATGCCTACTTGGAAACCGTCGTCGGGACGGCGAATGGAAGGACACAGCCATGATGATCTGGAACAGCCTTACCCTCTTTCTTGACTCCCACCGCAGTGACCGCCACGAATTTGGCGGCGCCGGCTCCGAATTCCCCAGTGGCCAGTTGACGTCCGCTGCCTGGGCAGGATGGTGGCACGACGACGCCTAGGGCGCCGAAGGCGAAGGGCCGCCGGCTACTGCGCGGCGTCGAATCCGGCGAGCAGCCGCCGGGAAGCGGTGGCCATGTGTGAGCGCATCGTTTCCGTGACGGCGGCCGGATCGTGCGCTTCGAGGGCGGCGAAAATCTCGCCGTGTTCCTTCAGTGCGGCTGCGGCGTGGCCTTCGTCGGTGAGTGCGCGGTCCACCCAGATGCGCAACAGCGACCGGATGCTCTGGAGCAGCTCCCGGAGCACCTGATTGCCCGAGCTGGCCGCGATTTCGCGGTGGAACGCGGCATCCGCCTCCACGAAGGCGGCCAGGTCCTCGAGGTTGTCCGCCATGGTCTGGAGGTTGGCGCGCATGCGGCCGAGGGCGTCGTCGTCAATGCGTTCCGCTGCCAGCTGCGCGGCCTGCACTTCCAGGCCGCTCCGGAGCTCCACGAGTTCGCGCGTCCGGGGTGCACCGAGCATCAGGCCCCAGCTGAGCGTGCGCGGCAGCAGCTCGGAAATGCCGTCACGCAGGTACGTCCCGGATCCCGGGCGGACAATCACGATGCCCAGGATTTCCAGCGCCGCCAGGGCTTCGCGCACGGCCGACCGGCCGACTCCCAACGAGGCCGCGAGCTGGCGTTCGGCGGGCAGCCTGGTTCCGACGGCGATCTCGCCGCTGGTGAAATAGGCCAGCAGGCGCTCCGCCACCTCCGAAACAACGGACCCCTGTTCCATTGAACCGAGGGCGGCACTGATCTTAGCCGTCGCGGCTGCGGAATTTTCGGACACCCCCAAAGCCTAGCAACCGGTCGGCCACTTTCCGGCGCGGACGGCCGCAACAGAAAAAAACACGTCAACCGGTTGACCAATTTGCGGTTCCGGACCTATGGTTGATCTCACACGCTTAAACCACTGCCGGTCCTCTGTCGGCGGACGGCATTGAGACCAACCCCACGCCTCCAGTGCAGGATGCGGCCGGGACATCAACATCTAGGAGTCAACGTGGACACCACACAATCGGTGGTCGAAAAATCCGCAATCAGGAAAGTGGCAATCCGGCTGGTGCCGTTCGTCGCTTTGATGTTCTTCATCAACTACCTGGACCGGACGGCCATCTCCTTCGCAGGCCCCAACGGCATGAACACCGACCTCGCCCTCTCGGCAGCGCAGTTCGGCTTCGCGTCCGGCGTCTTCTTCATCGGCTACATCCTGCTGGAGATCCCCAGCAACCTGGCACTGCACAAGTTCGGCGCCCGCCGCTGGCTCGCCCGCATCATGGTCAGCTGGGGCATCGTCTCCCTCCTGTTCACGTGGGTGGGCAGCGTGGAGCACCTCTACATCCTCCGCTTCATCCTCGGCGTGGCCGAGGCTGGCTTCTTCCCCGGCGCCATCCTCTTCCTCAGCCTCTGGGTCCCGTCCCGGCACCGCAGCAAGATCCTCGCCCTGTTCTACCTGGCACAGCCGCTGACCACCGTCATCGGCGCCCCGCTGGCCGGCCTCCTCATCCAGCAGCACGGTCTCTTCGGCCTTTCCGGCTGGCGTGTCATGTTCCTTGGCGTAGCACTGCCGGCCATCATCGTCGGCATCATTGCCTGGTTCTACCTCGCCGATTCCCCGGCCAAGGCCAAGTGGCTCACCGCCGCGGAAAAGACCTGGCTGACCGGCGCCCTGGAGAAGGAAAAGTCGGAAACGGCCGCCAGCAACAAGCACGTCAGCGTCCGCACCGTGTTCGGCAACGGCAGGGTCTGGATGCTGTCGGCCATCTACTTCGGCTTCATCTACGGCCTGTACGCCCTGGGCTTCTTCCTGCCGACCATCATCGCCGGCTTCGAAGGCCTCTACGGCACCAAGTTCGACGTGCTCCAGAAAGGCCTGATCACCGCGATCCCGTACCTGCCCGCGGCCTTCGCCCTGTACTTCTGGTCCAAGGACGCCACCAAGCGCGGCGTCAAGACCTGGCACATCGCCCTGCCGGCCCTCATCGGCGGCCTGAGCATCCCCCTGGCGCTCTTCGCCGGCTCACCGGCCGCAACGATCGCCGTCATCACCGTCACGGCCATGTCGATCTTCGCCGCACTCCCCAACTTCTGGACCGTGCCCACCCAGTTCCTCACCGGAGCAGCAGCCGCGGCCGGCATCGCCCTGATCAACACCGTGGGCAACCTGGCAGGCTTCAGCGCCGGGTACGTCACGGGCTGGCTCAAGGACTGGACCGGCGGCTACACGGTCCCGATGTTCGTCGTCGGCGGCTTCATGCTCCTGTCCGCCGTCCTCATGGTGGTGCTGAGCCGCTCCGGCAAGGTCAGCGAGGGCATCCCGGCCGAGGCCCTGGATCCTGCGGGAGCCGGGCACCACGCCGAGCCGTAACCGACCCGGGGGTGTCCCCCTTTACCAGGGGACGCCCCCGCACCAACCACCGAATCTCGACTTCCCCAGTTAGGCCCAGGAGCTCCGCATGACCCGCCTGTTCAATGAACCCGCAGCCTTCGCCGACGAGATGATCGAAGGCTTCGTCGCCTCCCACGGCCGCTGGGTAAGGCGCGTTTCCGGCGGCGTCGTCCGCAACACGCAGAGCACCCCGGACACGGTTGCCCTCGTGATCGGCGGCGGCTCCGGCCACTATCCGGCGTTCGCCGGGCTGGTGGGCCAGGGCCTGGCGCACGGCGCGGCGATGGGGAACCTGTTCGCGTCCCCCTCGGCCCAGCAGGTCTACAACGTGGCCAAGGCCGCCAACAACGGAGCCGGCGTGCTGCTCGGCTACGGCAACTACGCCGGCGACGTCCTGCACTTCAATCAGGCCCAGGACCGCCTCCGCAAGGAAGGCATCGACTGCCGCAGCATCGCCGTCACCGACGACGTCTCCTCCGCCCCGCCCGAGGAACGCGGCAAGCGCCGCGGCGTCGCCGGCGACCTGACCGTGTTCAAGGTGGCCGCCGCCGCCGCGGAGGCCGGCTACTCCATGGACGCCACGGTGGAAATCGCCGAGCGCGCCAACGACCGCACCCGCTCCTTCGGCGTCGCGTTCAGCGGCTGCACGCTCCCCGGCGCGGACCACCCGCTGTTCTCCGTCCCCGAGGGCCGGATGGCCGTGGGCATGGGCATCCACGGCGAACCCGGCATCGGCGAGACGGACATCCCGACGGCGGACGAACTCGCCGAACTGCTGGTGGCCAAGCTCCTCACCGAAGTCCCCGACGGCATCTCCATCGCAGGAGAAGCAGCCGGCACCCGCGTGGTCCCCATCCTCAACGGCCTGGGCAGCGTCAAGTACGAGGAACTCTTCGTGGTCTACCGCCGCGTCGCCCGGCTCCTGGCCGACGCCGGCCTGGAAGCCGTGGACCCGCAGGTGGGCGAGCTCGTCACCAGCTTCGACATGGCGGGCACCTCGCTGACCCTGTTCTGGCTCGACGACGAACTCGAGTCGCTCTGGAACGCTCCCGCCGACGCCCCGGCTTTCCGCCGCGGCGCCGTCACCGCGGCGGCCCTGGAAGCTGGTGCCGGAGGCACAGACAACGGGGAGCTGGCCGACGTCGAACTTTCCATCCCCGACGCAACGGAGGAGTCCCGCGCCGGGGCCGCCCGGGTCCTCGCCGCGCTGGGCGCCGCGAAGGATGTGGTGGACGCCAACGCCTGTCTCTTATACACATCTAGATGTGTATAAGAGACAGCGATTGCCGGCGACGGCGATCACGGCATCGGCATGGAACGCGGCGTCCGCGCCGCCGTCGACGCCGCAACGGACGCCGTCGCCCGAGGCGCCGGAGCCGGCACCACCCTGCACTTCGCCGCTGACGCCTGGGCCGACAAGGCTGGCGGAACCTCCGGCGCCCTCTGGGGCATGGCCCTCCGGGCCGTCGGAGGCGCGGTGGGCGACAGCAACGCGCCCGACGCCGGCGCTGTCGCCGCCGGAGTCGCGCGGGCCGCCGCGGCGATCATGGACTTCGGGAAGGCCAAACCCGGGGACAAGACCCTGGTGGACGTGCTGGTCCCGTTCCGCGATTCCCTGGCCGCCGGCGTGGACGCCGGGAAGTCCCTCACGGACGCCTGGGGCGCCGCCGCCTCCGTGGCGCAGCAGGCCGCCGAGGACACCGCCCAGCTGCTGCCCCTCATGGGCCGCGCCCGCCCGCACGCCGAGAAGAGCCTCGGCACCCCCGACGCCCGGCGCCGTCTCCATGGCGCTGATCGTCCGGGCAATCCACAACACACTGTCCGAGGTCACCCCCACCGTGAACACCCCCGCCGTAAACACCACAGCTAAGGAAAACGCATGAGCGCCAAACTGCGCCTGGTCATCGGAGCCGACGACGCCGGATTCGAATACAAAGGAAGCCCTGAAGGCTGACCTGGAGGCCTCCGACCTGGTCGAGTCCGTGACCGACGTCGGAGTGGACGCCACCAGCCACACTCCCTACCCTTCCGTGGCCATCGCTGCCGCCGAGCTCATCGCCGCCGGCAAGGCCGACCGTGCGCTGCTGGTCTGCGGCACCGGACTCGGCGTGGCCATCGCCGCGAACAAGGTCCCCGGCGTCCGCGCCGTCACCGCCCACGACCCCTTCTCGGTGGAACGCTCCGTGCTGAGCAACAACGCCCAGGTCCTCACCTTCGGCCAACGCGTCGTCGGCCTGGAACTGGCCCGCCGGCTCGCCCGCGAATGGCTCACCTATACGTTTGACGAAAGCTCCGCCTCGGCCGAGAAAGTCACCCTGATTAAGGACTACGAGGGTGTCACTTCCTGCTAACACCGCCGCCGGCGGGACGGGCGCAGCCGT
The DNA here is from genome assembly GCF_002008315.2 of Arthrobacter sp. KBS0703. Taxonomy (NCBI): domain Bacteria; kingdom Bacillati; phylum Actinomycetota; class Actinomycetes; order Micrococcales; family Micrococcaceae; genus Arthrobacter; species Arthrobacter sp. KBS0703. The sequence goes on from NZ_MVDG02000001.1 coordinate 4,336,470, forward strand.
CACCACGGGGCCAAAGGCCATCATCGGCGTCAGCCTGAAGATGTACTTCGGCTACCAGCGCTCGGTCGACTACTGCCGCGAGGTGGCCACGATCGCGCTGGCCCACCCCGCAGTGCAGAGCGGCGACATCGAACTCTTCGTCCTGCCGATCCTTCCAGTCCTCCCCGAAGCGGCCCGGATTCTCGGCGCCGCCGGGGCGGCGGCCGGTGCCCAGGACATCTTCTGGGAGGACCAGGGCGCCTTTACCGGCGAGGTCGGCGGCGCGGCCGTGGCCGAGCTCGGCGGCCGGTACGCGGAAATCGGCCACGCCGAGCGCCGCCGGATCTTTGGCGAGGATGACAGGATCATCGGGCTCAAGACGGCCGCCGCCTACCGCAACGGCCTCACCCCGGTCCTGTGCGTCGGTGAGCTGCAGCAGGGATCGGTGGAAGAAGCCATCACCCGCTGCACGGCCGAGATCGACGGTGCGCTGAACCGGGCGCAGTCCCTCGGACCCGCACGCCGGACCATCGTGGCCTATGAGCCGCAGTGGGCCATCGGCGCCCCGGAACCCGCCACGCCGCAGTACATCAGCGCCGTCATCGCCGGGCTGGATGCGCACCTGCGCGCCCTGCCGGGCCAGGCCGAAAGCCGGGTCATCTACGGCGGCAGCGCCGGGCCCGGCCTCATCAGCCAGTTGGACATGTCCGTCGCAGGCCTGTTCCTGGGCCGCTTCGCGCACAACCCGGCAGCACTCCGGGAGATCCTGGACGAGACCGCCGAACGGCTCGGCCTGCTGGAACCCGCGGGAGGAAGGGCATGAGCTCAACCATCGGACTCAGTTCCTACGCCTTCTTCTGGCAGCTGTCGGACAAGGTCGCCGAACCCCTCACCATCCACCGGGCCCTGGAGAAAACCGCGGCCCTGGGCGTGGAGCTCTTCCAGATCTGCGACTACGCACCGCTGGAGGAGATGACGGACGCGGAACTCAAGGAGATCAGGGCCACGGCGGACAGCCTGCGCATCGCACTCGAACTGGGCACCAAGGGCATCCGTCCGGAGCACCTCCGCAAGTTCCTGCACATCGCTGGCCTGCTTGGCGCGCCGCTGCTGCGGACCATGTTCAACGTCCCGGGCCACACCCCGACGGCGGACGAGGCAGCGGCGATCTTCACCGAGGTCCTGCCGGAGTTCGAAGCAGCCGGAGTGAAGATCGCCGTCGAAACCTACGAACAGGTGCCCACCGCCCGGATCCTGGACGTGGTCCGCCGCGTGGACAGCCCGTTCCTGGGCATCTGCAGCGACCCGGCCAACACGGTCGCGGCGCTTGAGATGCCGCGCGAGGTGATTGACGCCGTCGCGCCCTATGTCCTGAACATGCACATCAAAGACTTTGCGTTCAGCCGCAAGGAGGGGTGGGTCGGGTTCACATACTCCGGCGCGCCGCTCGGCGAAGGCCTTCTCGACTATGACTACATGGCCGGAAAGTTTCAGCCCCACGAAAGAAACATCAACCAGATCATCGAACACTGGTTGCCGTGGCAGGACTCCGAAGCGGACACCGTCCGCCTCGAAAACCAGTGGACCCAGCAGAGCCTCAATTTCCTAAGGAGCAAATGAAATGTCAGCAGAAAACTTGACCGTCGCCGTCATCGGAGCCGGAGGCAAAATGGGGATGCGCGTTTCCCGGAACCTCCAGAAGAGCGCCCACACCGTCTTCTACAGCGAAAACTCTCCCGCCGGCCAGGACCGCGTCCGCACCGAAGGCCGCGACATCACCAGCACGGATGACGCCGTGAAGGGCGCCGACGTGGTGATCCTCGCCGTCCCGGACACCGTCCTGGGCGTCGTGTCCGAAGGCGTCGTGCCGCAGATGAAGTCCGGCGCGATCCTGCTCACCCTGGACCCCGCCGCCGCCTACGCCGGCCTGCTGGCCAAGCGCGCCGACGTGGTCCAGGCAGTGGCGCACCCGTGCCACCCGTCCGTGTTCCTGGAGCGCACCACCAAGGAAGAATGGGCCGACACCTTCGGCGGCGAAGGCGCCCCGCAGAACGTGGTTGCCGCGATCGACGAGAACACCCCGGCAGTAACCCGCGATTCGGCCGAGGCCGTCATCCGCACCATCTACGCCCCCGTGATCGACGTGCACTGGGTCACCGTCAAGCAGCTGGCCATCCTCGAGCCCACCCTGGTGGAGACGGTGGCCTGCATGATCGGCACCCTGCTCAACGAGGCGCTGCACGAGACCGTGCACACCGCCGGCGTCCCGGAGGAAGCCGCCAAGGCCATGCTGTTCGGTCACATCCAGATTGCCCTGACCAATGCCCTCCGCGGCTCCAACCCGTTCTCCGAGGCCTGCGAAATCGCCATCCAGTACGGCAAGAACACCATCATCAAGGACGACTGGAAGAAGATCTTCGACGACTCCGAGCTGGACGGCGTCATCGCCAAAATGCTCAAGCTCGACGCAGTCAAGCGCTAGGCAGCGTCCGTGCGCTGCGCCCGCTGACATGATTGTGAGCGGGCGCAGAGCGGCTGCTCGCGGCCGATGCTGCCGCAGTCCTCAAACCGCAGGGGTCGGGGCCGCACACGTCTATGGCCACTCGACGGCCTGACGCATCGCCCAGTGGCTCGCCATCGACTACCCGCAAAGCCTGCAGGCACTGTTCCTTGCGGCAACGAGCGGCGGGAGGGAACCCGCGGGGAAGGCAATGCCGCCGCCATGAATGCACTGCTGAGCGCGGACGTCGACCGCATGGCTGACGCCGCTGCCGAACGCCGTCCTGTTGCATCAGCACATCCGCCGCTCCACCCTGGTGAAGGTCCCCGGCGCACGGCATGGCGCGAAAAATATCTTCGGGATGGCCGGCCTGCCGGGACGCCGGCGGCGGACTTGACTTGAACCGGCCCCGGTTTTCCGCCACCAACAGCCGGCCCCCGCTCCTGACGCTCCCGAAATCCGGACTTCGCTGGGATCTTCCGGCGTCCCTTGTGGTCTTCCTCGTTGCCGTTCCGCTGTCGCTCGGAATCGCCGCGGCGTCCGGCGCGCCGGTGATGGCGGGCCTCATCGCGGCGGCGGTCGGGGGCATTGTGGCCGGCAGCCTCGGCGGCTCGCCACTGCAGGTCAGGGGCCCCGCCGCGGGACTGACTGTCATCGTCGCGGGCCTGATCGAGCAGTTCGGCTGGCCCGCCACTTGTGCCATCACCGCGGCCGCCGGCGTCCTGCAGGCGCTCCTCGGCCTGGCCCGGGTGGGACGCGTGGCCCTCGCCATCGCCCCCCGTCGTCGTGCACGCCATGCTGGCCGGAATCGGCATCATCATCGTCCTGCAGCAGCTGCACGTGATGCTCGGTGCCGAGGCCGGCGAGGCGGCATGGCAGAACGTCACGTCGCTTCCGGCCAGCATCGCCGCCCTTGACCCGCAGGCAGCCTTCCTCGGTGCCGTCGTCATCGCCCTGCTGCTCGCCTGGAAGCACATGCCTGCGCCTGTCCGCCGCGTCCCGGGCCCGCTGGTTGCGGTGATCGCCGGCACGGCGCTTTCGCTGCCGTTCAATTCCGACGTCGACCGGATCACCTTCGACGGCTCCCTCCTGGACGCGCTGTCCATCCCCCATGTTCCGCAAGGGGAGTGGGGCGCCGTCGCCGTGGGCGTCATCTCCATCGCCCTGGTGGCCAGCGTCGAGTCGCTGCTCTCCGCCGTCGCCGTGGACAAGATGCACCACGGCGAGCGGACGGATTTCAACCGTGAACTCCTCGGCCAGGGCGCCGCCAACGTGACATCCGGCCTGCTCGGCGGCCTGCCCGTCACCGGCGTGATCGTGCGCAGCGCGACGAACCTCGAAGCCGGGGCGCGGACCCGCAAATCCGCCGTCCTCCACGGCATCTGGGTCCTGGTGTTCTCGCTGCTGCTCGCCGGGCTGATCCAGCTGGTTCCGGAGGCCGTGCTGGCGGGCCTGCTCATCATTATCGGCCTGCGGCTGGTGAAGGTGGCCGACTTCAAGACCGCCCGGCTGACAGGTGACGTGACCGTCTATGCGCTGACACTTTTCACCGTGGTCTTCGTTAACCTCCTGGCCGGCGTGCTGACCGGGCTGGGCCTGGCCGTGCTGCTGGTCCTCTGGCGCGTGGTCCGCGCCAGGATTCACGCAGAGCCGCTGGGCGGATCCGACGGGCAGCGCTGGCGCGTGGTCATTGACGGCTCCTGCAGCTTCCTCTCGCTTCCCCGCCTCAGCAAGGTGCTGGCCTCGGTGCCGCCGGCCTCGCGGGTGACCGTCGAACTGGACGTCGATTTCCTTGACCACCCGGTCCACGACACCCTGGATGCCTGGCGCCTCCGGCACGTGGGCAACGGCGGCACTGTGGAGATTGAGGAAAGCGGCACCGCAAGGCTCCATGAGGCGCAGGCCGGCCCTCCCGTGCGGGGCAACTCACGCTCCGCGCTCCGCGGCGGGTTTGCCCCCTGGCGCAGCTGGCAGGGCGACGGCGTGGCAGAAACCGCAGGCGCCGCGGGGGAGCGGATTCCGGCACCGGTGCGGTCGGTGCTGAACGGCGTGGACAGCTACCACCGCCGCCACGCACACCTGCTGCGGCCACACGTCCAGGAACTGTCCACGTTCCAGGACCGGACACCTTGTTCATCACCTGCGCTGATTCCCGGCTCGTGCCGAACCTGATCACGAGCAGCGGTCCGGGGACCTGTTTACGGTGCGGAACGTGGGCAACGTGGTGGGAAGCGAAAGCCTTGACCCCTCCGTTGAAGCAGCCCTGGACTTCGCGCTCGACGAGCTGTCCATCAAATCGGTGGTCATCTGCGGGCATTCGGGCTGCGGCGCCTTGACCGCACTGCTGGCCGGGGCCGGCCCCGCCGAGGCGGCGGACCGCAGCCCCGTCGAAGCGTGGCTGGAGCACGGCCGGCCCAGCCTGGCGGCAGTCCGCGCCGCCACCCGGTGCAGGCAGCCGCGGCAGAGGCCGGCTACGGAGCCGTGGACCAGCTGGCCATGGTCAACGTGGCCGTCCAGCTGGAGCTGCTGCAGCGCCACGCCGGCCTCGCGAAGGCACTCCTTGCCGACCAGGTGCACGTCACCGGCCTGTTCTATGACATCGCCACGGCCCGGGTTCTGCAGATCACGCCCTCCGGGATCAGCCACCTGGATCCGCTGCCGCGCAACGCCGACGCCGGTACCGGTGCCGAGCCCGACACTAAGGGCGGGGCGCCCCGTGTAGGAGCTGTCTCTTATACACATCTAGATGTGTATAAGAGACAGGTCGCGCGGCGGACGGCCCGCGGTATCTTGGCCGGGGCGGCGGGCTGCGTACTCCGGGAAATTTCCGGGTAGTTCCGGCCCGGAAAGACGGGTAGCTGCCTCGCGTGACTTGAGCACGCGGCCGGCCGTTGAATGGTCCTGGCAGGCAACGATCCAGATCGGCGGCGGGGGGGGCAACACCATGACCGGTTCAAGAGATCCGGCTGCGCCCGGCCAGCGGTTCACGGTGGCCGGTCCTGAAGCGGCCGGTCCTGCCGCGCCAGTTCCTGAAGCGTCCGGTCCTGCACCGTCCGGGAACGGGCCATGAACGCCGGGCTGGCATCGGTCGTGCAATTCGCGGGATCGCTGCCGGGTTCCATCCTGCTGACCCTGGGCCAAGCGCTCGTGGTCGTGTGCGCCTGCTTCGACATGGTCCGGGTGCTCTCCGTTCCCCGTTCACACCGCCGCTACCTGGCCAACACGGTGTTCAGGACCCTCGCACCGCCGTCGATCCTGTTCACGGCCACCAACGTGCTGATCGCCGCGGCGCGCGGCGCCTGGCCCGACGTCACTGCCGGGATGTTCGTGCTGGTGGTCGTGACCTACCGCTGGCGCACCGACAATGACGAGGACAACTGGTGGAAGGGCAAGGGCAAGGCGCTGGGCCGGTGGATCCGGACGCGGGCCGCGCTCCCGCCCGTGATGTCGCCGGCCGCGGCCTACTCGCCGCCGTCAGTCGTTGAAGAGCCCCGCCAGGTCCTCGGCCGTCAGTGAACCGCCGGAGAGTGCATCGCCCTCCATGACGTCCGCGAAGAGCTGGGACTTCTTGGCCTTCAGGGCCATGACTTTTTCTTCGATGGTGTCCTTGGCGACCAGCCGGTAGACCATGACGTTCCGGGCCTGGCCGATCCTGTGCGTGCGGTCCACCGCCTGCGCCTCGGACGCCGGGTTCCACCACGGATCGAGCAGGAACACGTAGTCGGCCTCGGTCAGGTTCAGGCCGAAGCCGCCGGCCTTGAGGCTGATCAGGAACACCGGCGCCGCACCGTTCTTGAACTCGTTCACCACATCGGTGCGGTTCCGGGTGCTGCCGTCGAGGTAGCAGAACTCGATGTTCTCCTCCACGAGGCGCTCGCGGACCTTGCCCAGGAAGCCCGTGAACTGGCTGAAGATCAGCGCGCGGTGGCCCTCGGCCACCAGGTCTTCGAGCTGCTCGAACAGCACGTCCAGCTTGCTGGACCTGACCCCGCTCAGGGACTCGTCCACCAGCGAGGCGTCCAGGCTCAGCTGCCGGAGCAGGGTCAGCGACTGGAAGATGGTGAAGCGGTTCTTGTTGACGTCCTCGATCAGGCCCAGGATCTTCTGGCGCTCGCGCTGCAGGTGGGTCTGGTACACCTTCTGGTGCCGCGGGTTCAGCACCACTTCCAGGATCTGTTCCTGCTTGGGCGGCAGGTCATGGATGACCTGCTCCTTGGTGCGGCGCATCATGAGGGGACGGACCCGACGGCGGAGCTTGTCCAGCTGCCCCTTGTCACCGTTCTTCTCCACCGGCTTTTGGTAATACTCGGCGAACCGCTTGGGGCTCGCGAACAGGCCCGGGGCCACAATCGAGGTCAGCGCCCAGAATTCCATGAGGTTGTTTTCCAGCGGCGTTCCCGTGATGGCCAGCTTGAAGCCGGCCGGCAGCTTCCGGGCGCACTGGTAAGCCTTGGACTGGTGGTTCTTCACGAACTGGGCCTCGTCCAGGACCAGTCCGGCCCAGTGCCGTGAGGCGTAGGCGTCGTAGTCGATCCGGAACAGCGCGTACGACGTGATGACCACGTCCGCGCCCGCCATCGCCTCGGCGGCGTCGGTCCCGCTTTTCGCAAACGTCTCGCCGATCGCACGCACCGTCAGTCCGGGCGCGAAGCGGGCGGCTTCCGCCTCCCAGTTGCCCACAACGCTCGTGGGGGCCACCACCAGGAAGGGAGTGCCGCCGTCGGGCGCTGCACCCCCGCCGGCGACGGACGGCGCCCCGTCAACCGGCGGAGTCCCGTCAACCGGAGGGTGCTCCTTTGCGGCGCACATCAGGGCCAGCGCCTGCACGGTCTTGCCCAGGCCCATGTCGTCCGCGAGCACGCCGCCGAGCCCGTGCCGGTACAGGAAGCTCAGCCAGTTGTAGCCCTCCAGCTGGTACGGCCGCAGTTCCGCGTTCAGGGTGGCCGGCAGCGGCAGGCCGTTCACGCCGCCTTCCAGCAGTCCGCCCACCGCCTCGCGCCACGCTGCGGCCTGCTCGTCCACTATCCCCAGCTGCGCCAGCTCGTCCCACAGGCCGGCCTGGAAGCGGCTGATCTGCAGCGGGGCGTCCTTGTTGTCCTGCAGCTCGCGGGCCTCGTCGATCAGGGCGCGCAGCTGGTGCAGTTCCGGCAGGTCCAGCGAGAAGTACGCGCCGCTGGGAAGCAGCATGCGCGTCTGGCCCGCTGCCAGGGCGGAGAACAGCGCCGCGAAGGACACCGGCTGGCCCTCGAGGGTGATCACGATGCCGAGGTCGAACCAGTCCCGCTGGTCGGTCGCCTTCGTCGAAATCGCCACCACCGGGGCCTCGTCGGCCTCGCGGTAGTCCGCGATGTCGCCGGAGGTGTCCACGTCGACGCCGGGGGTGTCCCGGAGGCGGGGGAGGACCTCCTCGGTGAACGCAAGGGTGTCCAGTCCGCTGAGTTCGGACGTGGCCGCGAGCCGCGGCGTGCCCCAGCCGCCGCTGGCCGATTCGCCGAGCTTCGGCACCACGTCCCACGGCTGGCCCACCGCCTCCAGGATCCGCGCCTCGGCGGGATCGTCGCGGTAGCCGTGATCGCCAGGGTGGCGCCACAGCGGCTGCGCGGTGACGAGGTTTCCAGATGTGTAATGCCATTCCCAGTGCAGCCGGACGCGGTGGTCCGCTCCGTAGTTGGCCAGCAGCGACAGCTTGGGCACGGCCAGGGTGGGCAGCTCCACCGATTCGTCGGCAGCAGTGACCCGGGCGGTCTGCTTGAGCTTGGGGTAGAAGCCGGTGAGGAAGCGGCCCTCGTCCCGCGCCGGGATATGCAGCGTGCTCCCCGCCGTCACGAACGTCAGGAGCTCCTCGCTGAGCCCGCTTTCCAGCGGGGCCAGCGTGATCACGGTGTCGGCGGCGACCCCCGGCAGCGCATCCCCGCCGGAGGTGAGGAAGATGCCGTGCGCCGGGCGTCCGATGGTACCCACCGAGGCCGGATCCACTTCCGCCCCTCCAACGCTGATGGTGGGCGCGAGTTCCAGCCCGCCGCCGTCGGGCGCGGTGCTGCCGAAACGGCCCAGACTCAGGCCCACGGCGGCGGGATCGTCCGCGACCCGGACCGGCTCCTGCCCGCGGCTGTGGACCAAGGCGACGCCGATTTTCCTGGCCTCGGCCAGCAGGCTCCACAGGTTCTTGCCGGCGAACGTGTTCATGCCCAGCCAGAGCGCGGACGACAAGTGTGCCCTGTTCGCGGCGGCGGTGTGCGCGGCGAGGAAGGCCTGCATCCATTCCACATGGGCCTCGTTGCACTCACGGCGGAAATTCAGGTAGCTCAGGGTGTTCCAGGAGACGTCGCCGCGGATCCACTTGCCTTTGGCGCCCATGATCACGGGCCTGGCCTTGAGCTGGCGGACGCTGCGGAGGGGGTCCCTGCGCCCCGTGTAGGAGAAGTGCGGGGCGGGTTCCTCCACCTCGAACTGCAGGGCCAGCGGGATGCCGCCGGTGGACGGGGTGATGCCGGGCTGCGAAATCAGCGGGCTCAGGGCCTGTTCCCAGTCCGCGAGCTCGGGCTGCAGCGGCTCGCGGGACAGCCGTGACACCTCGGACGGGGCCAGCAGTTTTACCCGGATTGCCGGGTTGTCCTCGGCGGCGAACAGCAGCGCCGCCACATGTTTGCAGTCCTTGCGGACAGGGCAGCTGCACACGCCCACCGTGCAGCTCCAGCCGCCGGCCTTCCGGACCAGCTTGGCGGTGGTCGAATACGGCACGTCTGATCCGCCGCGCACCTTGCCCAGCATCAGGCCGGTGGCGGCGTCGAAGGAAATCCCGGAGACGCGGCTGCCCATGGCATACGCGAGCCCGGCCGCAAGGGAGCGGTCGTTGATCGCGGGGGTCTGGATTGCCAGTGCCGCACTCTCGTCCGGTTGGGATGGCATGGTGCGCGCTACTTTCAGCAGGTCAAAAATCTGCAGGTTATCTGATCCATCTTAGTCAGCCGGCAGGGGCCCTGAAACTTCGCCTGACGTTCACCTGCCTCTCAACCCGCGGGCGGAGGCGGCGCGTACGTTGAAAGGGTCCTGAGCACCACCGGCTTTTCAGCAGTAAGGAATTCCCATGACTTCCAGCGAATACCCAGTCGTTCTGACCGTCGACGGCGCCAACGCCGGCAACGAGGAGGTTGTTGACGCCAACGTGACCGTGGTGAACACCATGTACCAGGAGCTGCTCAACTCCGAGGAGATCGCCCCCAACGCCCTGCGCAGCTTCTTTGTCGACTTCTACCTCGCCCAGTCGCTCGGCGGCGGGTTTGCGCAGTACGTGTTCACCGCACCGGAGCGCGAGGAAGTGGACGCCTACATCCGCGAAGGCCTCGAAGGGATGGGCGCCGCCGCCCACCTGGAGCTTTTCGAACGTACCGTGGAGGCCTTTGAGTCCCTGTCGGAGGAGGAAGAGGAGATCTACCTGGACGGCGAGTCCGACGGCGACGCCGAGCTCCCGGAGGCAGTGCAGGCGATGGAAGACCTCGACGCCGAATTCGAGTCGCTGCTCGAAACCGAGGACATCATCGCGCTCAACGCGACCTGGCTCCGGGCGCAGGAGGGCCTGCTGATCCTGAACGAGGACGAACTGACCGCCCACATCGCCAAGCGCGTCGCCCGGATCCCGGACCTCGAAGAACGGCGCGCCGAAGCCGAGGAGGAGGCACTGGAGAACGCCCCGGAATTCGAGGTCATCATCCGTGAACTCTGCGACATCGCCGGCTATGAGCTGCAGAAAATCACCATGGGCGACCCCAACTACGAGCACAACGGCGAGACGGTCCTGGCCTGGCACTTCAACACCGACCACGGCGACTTCATCATGCTCGAGGACGACGCCGAGGCGTTCATGCTGAACCCCCTGACCAAGGAAATCGTGGCCGCCGTGGAGTTCGAGGAGCTGGACGAGGACCTGGTGGACGCCTAGCGCCGGGCGGCAGGCCGGCGTCTGTCTCTTATACACATCTAGATGTGTATAAGAGACAGCCCGGCGGGATGTGTATAAGAGACAGCCCCTGAGGGGGGGCCGCCGCGCGGGGTTAAAGGTTTCCGCAGGGTCGCCTCCCGATACTGGCATCCACATCGGGCCATGGACCTGATGTGCATCACCGACGGGCTGGGGTTCAGCCAGGTGAAGTCTGGGGCCTTTGGAGGGGAGCTTTTCCATGAAATCTGCAAAAAATCGTCAGCGCTTGGCGGTCGCCATCACGGCCGGTGCGCTGGCCGCACTGGCCGTACCGACCGTGGCTGTACCGGCGTTCGCCGTCGTCAACCCGGTGCCTGTCGCGCCGCACTCAATTATTGTTTTCCCGGTTCGGGACTTTGTCTCAGCAGACGGCTACGCGGCCACTGACCGGCCCACCATCCAGGTGCTACGCGCCAACGCCGTCATCGGCACGGCATCCAACCTCACGCCGCAGGACGATCCCGGCACACCGGGCTTTGACGGGCTCGTGGAAGTGAACCACCCCGGCGGAGGATGCTGGGAAGGGGTCACCCCGGACATCCGCCCGGGTGACGTCGTGCGCGTTCTCACGGCGCCCGACGTCGGGGACCAGACTTCAACGGCCAACGTCACTGTCACGCAGCGGGCCACGAAGACCGCTGCCGGGACCGTAGTGATGAAGGGGACCGCAGTCGCCCCCGGCGGCGGGCAGATTCCCGTCGATCAGCTGGAGGCCAGGATCGTTGCGGGCAACCAATCGTTCGCCCTTAACGGGAAGCGGACACTCCGCGCCAGCTCTGCCGTCGGCGGCGACGGCACCCTCGCCTATGACGGTCCGGGCCTCACTTCCTGGACGGCAACGTGGACCGGGCTGACCGGCGTCGGCGCTGACGGTGTTTCCGACGCAGACAGGGCATCGAACCCGACAAACTCGCAAAGCCGAAGCCTGTGGCTCGGCGCCGATCCTGCGGCCGGCACCGAGATCACGATCTACGAAGACGGCGAGATCGCCGGCCCGTCGGCACCGTGCACCGCGCCGCTTGCCAAGGGTCCGTCCGTTCCTGACCTGACCGCCGTCTCGGACACGGGCAGTTCCACCACGGACAACGTCACGCGCAGCACCACGCCCACCTTCACCGGAGCCGCGGCGCTGCCTGATGCCACCACCGTGAACCTCTACATAGATGGCATCGCCAGCGGAAGCGCGGCAGTAGCCGCAAACGGCAGCTACTCGGTCACGTCCAACAGGGCCTTGGCCAACGGGCAGCACACTGTCACCGCCGGTGAAGTTGCGGCCGGTGGAACGGAGACCATGTCCGCGGCGGGCCTCACGGTCACGGTCGATACCGTGGCGCCGGTCCTCACCTCGAAGGTCCCCGCTGCCGGTTTCCAGGGAGCCAGCCAGTCCACCAACGTCCTGGCAACCTTCAACGAGCCGATCGCCGGCCTGAGCACGTCGTCGTACACGCTGAAGAACTCCGGCGGGGCAACCCTCGCGGCCGCCGTCAGCTGGAACGCGGCCACCCGGGTCGCCACACTGAATCCGGCTGCGAATTTCGCCGCCGATGCTCGGTACACGGCGAGCCTCACGGCCGGAATCAGGGATCTCGCCGGGAACACGCTGGTCCCGACCTCCTTTGCCTTCACCACGGGCCCGCGCCCGGTGGTAACCGCGAAGTCGCCGGCAGCCAACGCGACGGGGGTCAGCCGCACGGCCAACGTCACGGTGACCTTCAGTGAGAGTGTCACCGGTGTAGCCAACGGCACCTTCGCCCTCCGCAACGCCGCAACGGGGGCGCTTGTGAGCTACGCCGTCAGCTACAACGCCACCACCCGGGTGGCAACGCTGAACCCGAACGTGACATTGGCGGCCAACACGAGGTACACGGCCACGGTTTCCGCGAGCATCAAGGATGCGGGAGGCAACCCTCTCAGCGGACAGTCCTGGAGCTTCACCACAGGAGGGTAGTACATCGAGACATCCGGCCCGGCGCCGCCCGAGAGGCAGCGCCGGGCCGGACCCATGTCCGCGAGCCGTGGAGCTGACGATGTCCCCGCTGGTTGAGCCTGTCGAAACCCGCGGACCGCATCTTCCCGAGGTGACGTTTGACACATGCAAAACGTTTTGTGTATGGTATTTCACATCAAGCTCAAAACGTTTTGCAAAGGATGTCGATGACGACGCGAGTAGGGATACGCGAGGTAGCCAAAGCGGCCGGGGTCTCAGTGACCACTGTGTCGCACGCACTGAACGACGCCACCAGCTCGCGGGTCAAGGCCGAAACCCAGCAGCACGTCCGGGACGTCGCCAGGAACCTTGGCTACGCACCAAACCGGCTGGCCAGCGGACTGCGCAACCAGCGCTCCCAGATCCTGGGCCTGGTCAGTGACGAGATCACCACCACTCCGTTCGCCGGGGCCATGATCCGCGGAGCGCAGGACGCCGCCTACGAGCGCGGCTACGTGATGATGGTGGTCAACTCCGGCCTGGACAGCGAGCTCGAACACCGCGAAATCACCATGCTTCAACAGCACCAGGTGGACGGTGTGGTGTACGCCAGGCTGTACCACCAGGGTGTGCAGCTCCCGCAGGAACTGGCTGGCATGCCCACCGTGCTCCTGGACGCCGTCACCGACGACCCCGCCGTCTCCTCCGTAGTCCCCGACGAGGTCAACGCCGCCGAAACCGCGGTCGAGGCCCTCATCCGGGCCGGCCACACGCGGATCGGCATGATCAACAACGTGGACGACATCCCTGCGACGCACGGCCGCCTCGACGGGTTCCGCAACGCGCTCCGGCGCCACGGAATCGAGCACGATCCGAGGCACCTGGTCATCGGCGTGGCCGAGACCGCCGGCGGCCGTGAAGCCGCGCTGGAACTTCTCAGCCAGCCGGGCCGTCCCACCGCGCTGTTCTGCTTCAGCGACCGGGTTGCCATGGGCGCGTACCAGGCAGCAACGGCGCTGGGGCTCCGCATCCCGGAGGACGTCTCCATTGTGGGCATCGACAACCTTGAGCTCATCGCCGACGCCCTCTGGCCGGGGCTGACCACCGTGGCCCTCCCGCACTACGAGATGGGCCGGTGGGCAGTCAACCGGATCCTCGATGACATCGAGGCTCCGGGCGCACCGGCCGAACAGGAACGGCTCGCCTGCCCCCTCATTGAACGGGGATCAGTGGGGCCGCCCCGGTCCGGGACCTAGACCGGCAGCACCAACCGTTACACCACCCGGCGTCCGCACAAAAAAGAGACGCAGCCGTTGCACCGGCCGCGTCCCTTCCGGACCCCCGGGCCAATCATCCACGCGCAAAATCAGCAGAAAGACTGGACCATCATGAACAAGCGATTCACACGGATCCTGGCCACCAGCATAGCCGCGGCGGCACTCGTGGGCAGCCTCGGCGCCTGCGGCAAGGGCAGCGCCTCCGCCACTTCCGACGGCGCCAGCGAGATCACCATGTGGACCCACAACGCGGGCAACCCGGAGGAACTCGCGGCCATCAAAGCCGTGGTGGATTCCTACAACAAGAGCGGCGCCGCCAAAGCGCAGATCAAGGTTCAGGCGTTCCCGCAGGAGTCCTACAACGACTCCGTGGTCTCCGCGGCGGCGGCCGGCAAGCTTCCGTGCATCGTGGACATCGACGGACCGAACGTGCCGAACTGGGCCTGGGCCAAGTACCTGACCCCGCTGAAGCTCTCGGCCGACCTGTCCAAGAACCTGCCCAGCACCGTGGCCAAGTGGGAAGGCGAAACGTACGCCGTGGGCTACTACGACGTCGCCCTCGCCATGATGGCCCGGGCCTCGGACCTGAAGGCGGCCGGCGTGCGTGTGGCCACCGTCGAGAAGCCGTGGACCAAGGAGGAGTTCCAGGATGCGCTGACCAAGCTCAAGGCGCTGGGCAAGTGGCAGTACCCTCTGGACATGGGCACCGCCGGTTCGGGGGAGTGGCTACCGTACGGTTACTCGCCGTTCCTGCAGTCCTTCGGCGCGGACCTGATCAACCGCGACGGCTTCCAGTCGGCGGACGGAACGCTCAACGGCGACAAAGCCGTCGCGTGGGCCGAATGGTTCCGCGGCCTGGCGGACCAGGGCTTCATGGCCAAGAAGAGCGGCAAGGATTCCACCCAGGACTTCCTGAACAACAAGAGCGGCCTCCTGTACACCGGCTCGTGGGCGGCTGACAAGGCACGGAAGGCCCTCGGCAAGGACCTCGTGGTCATGCCCACCGTGGACCTCGGCAACGGCCCGAAGATCGGCGGCGCCTCCTGGCAGTGGGGCGTGACCAGCGGCTGCAAGAACGCCGACGCCGCCATGGACTACCTTTCCTACTCCCTGAAGCCGGAAAACCTGGCCGCCGTGGCAAAGGCCACCGGAACCATCCCGGCCACCGACGCGGCCGCGGCGCTGCTCCCGGCGTTCGCCGAAGGCGGCGCCAACCGGATCTTCATGGAATTCTCCCGCAACTACGCGGTCATGCGGCCGGAAACGCCCGCCTACCCGTTCATCGCCACCGAGTACGGCAAGGCGGTCCAGGACATCCTGGCCGGTGCCGACCCCAAGACCGTGCTGGACAAGGCCTGTCTCTTATACACATCTAGATGTGTATAAGAGACAGCCAGCCGCCCCAACGGCACGACGACGGCGGACGGCAACTGCCGCCGTCGTCGTGCCCCGGCACTGACTGTCAACGGAGACTCCCATGACAACCACCCAGCTTCCCTCCCGCCGTCCCGACGCCACTGCCTCCGCCGCGGCGTCCGCGCGCCGCGCCAGCCTCGCCGCCGGCGCCCCGGCTACCTGCGCGAACAGCTCAGCGGCTGGGGCATGATCGCGCCGGCCGCGGTCCTGCTCCTCGCCTTCGTGTTCCTCCCCGCCATCCTCGGCTTCGGCCTGGCGTTCACCAATGCCCGCCTCATTTCCCCGCGGCCCGTGGAGTTCGTCGGCACGGACAACTTCGCCCGGCTCTTCGCCGATCCCACGTTCTGGCGCGCGCTCCTGAACGTCAGCTACTTCGCCGTCGTGGTTGTGCCCGTGCAGTCGGCCCTCGCGCTGGCCATGGCGCTGCTCATCAACAAGAAGTTCCGCGGTGTGAACTTCTTCCGCACCGTCTACTTCCTGCCCGTGGTCACTTCCATGGTGGTGGTGTCGCTGCTGTGGCTGTTCATGTACCGCAAGGACGGGCTGATCAACGAGCTGCTGTCCACCTTCAGCTTCGGACTGATCCAGGGCGCTGACTGGCTCAACGATCCCGCCACCGCCATGCCGGCCATCATCGCGCTGTCCATCTGGCAGGCCGCCGGGTTCCACATGATCATCTGGCTCGCCGGGCTGCAGAGCATCTCCGGTGAACTGTACGAGGCTGCCCAGCTGGACGGCGCCAGCCGCTGGCACCAGTTCCGCTACGTGACCTGGCCTGGCCTCAAGCACACCCGGAGCCTGGTCCTGGTGACCATCACCATCCAGGCGCTCGGACTCTTCGACCAGGTCAGCGTGATGACCCAGGGCGGACCGCTCGACTCCACCACCACCATCATCTACGAGGCGGTGCGCTCCGGCTTCAAGCAGCAGGAGACCTCGTACGCCTCGGCCATTTCCCTTGTTTTCTTTGTCCTCGTGCTGCTGATCTCCGCGGTGCAGCGCTACCTGACCCGAGAGAAGGACTGACGTGAAAAACGCACTTCGACTCAGCTCGTTCGGCACCATGCTGGTGCGTATCGTGTTCGCCGCCGTCGCCGCGTTCCCCATCGTCTTCATGCTGGTGTCCTCGCTCAAGCCGGACCAGCAGATCTTCGGTGACATGTCCTCCGTCTCGGCGTTCCTGCCGATCGGCAACATCTCGCTGGACAACTACACCGCGGTGTTCGACCGCGTCCCGGCAGCCCGCTTCCTGATCAACTCCATTGGCGTCTCTGCCGTCACCGTGGTGCTCGGAATCTTCATCAACAGCCTGTGCGCCTTCGGCCTGTCCCGCATGGAGGTCCGCGGCAAGCGCGTCGTGTTCACGGCCATCCTGGCCACGCTGATTGTGCCGTTCCAGACGCTGGCCCTCCCCTTGGTCTGGTGGGTGAACCAGCTGCCGTACTTCGAGCTCAACGGGTTCAGCCTGGAGATTTCGAAGGGCTGGCTGGACACCTACCAGGTCCAGATCATCCCGTTCATTGCGAACGCGTTCTCCATCTACCTGTACCACCAGTACTTCGAGTCCATCCCGAAGGAACTCGACGAGGCCGCCAGGATCGACGGCGCCGGCTGGTTCAAGATCTACCGCCAGGTGGTCATGCCGCTCGCCGGCCCCGCCACCGCCACCGTGGCCATCCTGACGTTCCTGCCTGCCTGGAACTCCTACCTCTGGCCGCTCATGGTGGTCCAGTCGGAGGAACTGCGCCCGGTGATGATCGGCATCCAGTACTTCTTCCAGCTCAACGTCTCCTGGGGCGAAGTGATGGCCTACGCGTCCCTGATTACGGTGCCCGTGGTGATCCTGTTCATCGCGTTCCAGCGCTCCTTCATCAACAGCATCGCCTCCAGCGGTGTCAAAGGCTGATTCCGTTTCTAGTTCGAAAGCGAACCATGACTTCCCTGAACACCACCGCCGAGATCGACTGCCGGTACCGGCCCAAATGGCACTACGCCGCGGAACGCAACTGGCTGAACGATCCCAACGGCCTCGTGTACTCCAACGGCGTGTACCACCTCTTCTACCAGCACAACCCGCATGCCGACGTCTGGGGCAACATGTCCTGGGGCCACGCGACCTCGGCCGATCTGCTGCACTGGGACGAACAGCCCGTCGCCATCCCCTGCGACGAGCAGGAGGCCATCTTCTCCGGCTCCGCCGTGGTGGATGTCCGCAACACCAGCGGGTTCGGTGTGGGGGGAGTGCCGCCGCTCGTGGCCATCTACACCAGCGCCTATTCGCCAGCCTCCCCGCTCGCGGGCCGGCAGGCGCAGTCCCTCGCCTACAGCACGGACGACGGCGCCACCTGGACGAAGTTCGCGGGCAACCCGGTGCTGGACCGGGAGTCCGCGGACTTCCGGGACCCGAAGGTCTTCTGGTACGACGGCGCGGCCGGTGGCTACTGGGTGATGGTCGCCGTCGAGGCACTCAAGCATGAAGTGGTCCTCTACAAGTCCCCGGACCTGAAGTCCTGGGAGTACCTCAGCACCTTCGGCCCGGCAAACGCCACCGACGGCGTCTGGGAGTGCCCGGATCTGTTCGAACTGCCCGTGGACGGCGACGCGCAGAACACCCGGTGGGTGCTGGTGGTCAACCTGAGCCCCGGCGGAATCGCCGGCGGTTCCGGCGGCCAGTACTTCATCGGAACGTTCGACGGCGTGGCGTTCCGTTCCGAAACCACCGTCACCGAAGGCCCGCAGGCCGGCGACAGCCGGATGGCCGACTACGGCTGGCTGGACTGGGGCCGGGACTACTACGCGGCCGTGTCCTTCAGCAACGTCCCCGGCGGCCGCCGCCTCATGATCGGCTGGATGAACAACTGGCAGTACGCCGCCGCCACGCCGTCGGACGGCTGGCGCAGCGCGATGTCACTGGTCCGGGAGGTACGGCTGGAAACCCGCGGCGGGCGTCCGGTGCTTGTGCAGGAGGCCCTGGATCCGCTGGCGGACGCCGGCACGGAGCTGCTCGCCGTGGACGGGCAGGAACTGGCCGACGGCGTCACCTGGCTTCCGGCTGCCGCCGCCGGGGACGTGCTGCGGATCGACGCCGAATTCCGGCCCGGCGCTGCCGGCAGGGTGGGCCTCGTGCTCCGCGCGGACCGGGATGCTGTAGGCGGGTTTGCCAGCGGCTCTGCCGGCGCGTCCGAACGGACCGTGCTGGCCTATGATGCGGCGTCGGGCGAACTCAGCCTGGACCGGACGGCGTCGGGCAATGTCGGCTTCCACGAGTCCTTCCCGTCAGTGGACCGGGTGGCCGTTCCCCTGCTTGACGGCCGGCTTCGGCTCCGGGTGTTCCTGGACCGCTGTTCGGTGGAGGTCTTCGCCCAGGACGGCCTGGCCACCATCACGGACCAGGTGTTCCCCGGCGATTCAAGCACCGCCGTCGGACTGCTGGCAGAGGGCGGCGCCGGCACCCTGGTGAGCCTCACCGTCACCGGCTAGGTGGCCGCGATCCGCGCACCACATAGCAACGCGGGGTCACTTACGGCCGCATGGGCACGCCACATTGGGCCGTAAGTGACCCCGCGTTGCGGTACCCTGACCTCCTCGAGACGACCCCGGATTTGCACGCCCCGGTGGGCTGCGGCCCATCCCAGGAGGGTGTTGGCTATGGGCCGCAGGTGCGGATGATCCTCATACTGGCCATCGATGAGTTCGTCGGCGTCGCGCATGCAGGCGCGGAGCTCGGCGTCGCTGGTAGTGCCGGCGCCTGCAGGCAGGCGCCGGCGGCCAGGATTGCTGGCTGTTACTTCATCATGGTGCCGTCGGGCGCCACCAGGTACCAGACGTTGCCCACGCCCTGGCCCGTGACGTCACCGGGGGCCTTGTCCTTCTGCCAAAGGTAGACCGGCATGCCATCGACGGTCACCTGCTTCTTGCCGTCGGCCGTGGTGATGGTTCCGACCTTGCCGGTCACGCCTTCAACCTTCGGGGTGTCGTTGGTGGTGATGACCGGCGGCCACTTGACCAGGCAGTCACCGGTGCAGTTGCTCTTTCCGGAGTCCTTTACGTCCTTGGTGAAGTAGTAGACGCTCATGCCCTTGCCGTCAACCACAATGTTGCCTGCGCTGGACGATGCCGTCTTAAGGTCCACCGTGGCCGAATCGCTGGACGTGGCCGACTCGCTGGCACTGGTGGCGGGTGAAGCGGTTGTGGTCGCCGGGGCGGCCGTGGTGGGTGAGGTGCCGGATCCGCCGCCACAGGCGGTCAGCGATGCGGCAAGGGCCAGAACTGCGAGGCCAACGCTCAGTTGCTTGTTCATGTGCTGCTCCTTGGCTCAGGCCGGCAGACTGGGAACCGGCGCTATCTGGAATGACGCACAAAGGTGAAGAATGGTTCAAAGGATTTGCGACTGTCTGAAATGAACTTTTCAGCGGCCGCCGACGTCGTATTTGCCAGGAACACCGGTTCGCGCGAACCGGCTTCATCGTGTCACTGCAGGGAGGTCGTCATGCCACTGGATGAGGACGTGGTGGCCGCGATCTACCGTGAGCACGGAACAGCCCTGCGCCGATTCGTGCTCAGCGCCTCCCGCGATCCGCACCTGGCTGATGACATCGTGCAGGAAACGGTCCTGCGCGTCTGGCAGCAGGCGCCCAAGATCACGGGCAGCATGCGCAGCTACCTGTTCCGGACCGCCCGGAACGTCATGATCGACAACTACCGGAGATCCCAGCGCAGGCCGCAGGAGGCGGATGACCGGGACCTGGCGGACCCGGCGGAGGTCACCGGCCGGGTCGATGAGCTGTTGAACAGGGTGCTGATGGAGGAGGCGTTGCTCCGGTTGAGTGCGGAGCACCGCGATGTGCTGGTGGCGCTGCACTACCGGCGTTTCACGGTGAGCGAGGCCGCAGTCCAGCTCAACATTCCGAGCGGCACGGTTAAATCGAGGGCCTTCTATGCGGTGAAGGCCCTGCGGACAATTCTTGATGAAATGGGTGTGGAACGGTGAACGGCAAGGAACTCCATGAGTTGCTGGGGGCATACCTGCTGGGAGGACTGGATAACGCGGACAAGACGCGCTTCGAGGACCATCTCCAGCAATGCGGCCTGTGCCGCCGCGAACTGGCGGATCTGAAAAGCCTTCCCGGGCTGCTGGCCGCCGTACCGGTGCCCGACGCCGTGGCGCTCGCCGTCCCTGCGTACCGGGGGCCCGGCTCGACCCCCGGTACCGGGGAGCCGGCGGCCAGCGTTCCGCAGCCCGTCTTCGACGAACTGGCCGCCCGACGTCGGACTTCCCGACGGCGGATCGCGGCCCTGATCGGCGGGGTCGCCGCCGCCTGCCTTGCCCTGGGCTTCGCGGCCGCGCCGCTTCTGGACCCGGCGAAGAAACTGGACGCGAGCTATTCCGTGCAGGCGGACACCGGCATCCAGGTCACCGTGGGCATGGTGAAGAAGACGTGGGGCACTGAGTTGGACGTGGACGGACGGAGGCTGCCGCAGGACGGAAAGCTGTCGCTCTGGGTGAAGGACCGCACCGGGGCCGAGGACCGCGCCTGCGCCTGGATGGCGACACCCAGCGGCCGGGTCAAGGTCACGAGTGCCACGCCTGTTCAGTACACGAGCATCGCCAGCGTGGAGCTACGGAACGACCGGCAGCAGACCATAGCCGTCGTGGCCGTGCCGGGTGGCTGAGCGGGCCTGACTACATCCGTGCCAGTTTCGCCCGCACCACCATGTACACGCCGTAGCAGATGAGTCCGACGCCGACGGCGGCCAGGACATAGATTCCGAACGGCTGCTCACGCAGCGCCTTGAGCCCGCCGTCGAGTCCCGTCGATTCCTCCGGATGTGCCGTGACGGAGGCGATGACCACCAGCAGGCCGGTCACGAAGAGGGCCACGCCCTTGGCCACATACCCGGCGACGCCCAGCGCGGTCACGGCCGTCCGTGCGTTGGCCGAGCCGGGCATGTTGATGTGCTTCTCAAAGGACTTCTTGAACCCACGGATCGCGTAGATGATCCCTGTGATGGCCACGGCCGCTCCGATCAGCACCAGGAGCAGGACGCCGCCCGGCGCTTTCAGCAGGGTGACGGTCATGTCGCTGGCGGACTCCCTGTTGTCCTGGCCTGCGCCGCGTGCGTAGGCTGCCAGCGTGAAGGCGAGGCCGGCGTAAACAGCGGCCTGCAGCGCGGCCTTGAGTTTCTTGGCCGTTTTGTCCTTTGCCGGCAGGTGCTCGAAGTCGAAAACGGCGTCACTGGTCTGCCACAGGGCCAGGGCCACGCACGCCGCGAAGCTGCCCCAGAGAAGCACAGGCCCGAAAGGCTGGCTGGCCAGCTGCCCGACTGCGCCGCTGACATCGGCCCGGCCGCCCTTTCCGGTGGCCAGTCCGATGGCGATCGTTCCGATCAGGAAATGCAGGACGCCGCTGACGGCAAATCCTGCCCTGGCCAGCATCTCGAGCGCGGGCGAATTCGTGGCATCCTCGGCCTTGTCCGCTGCGCTTCTCAGTTCTCGTTTGATGATCGTTCCTTTGCGCCGGCACGCTCCGTGCATCTCCCGCGGCTACCCGCCACACGTTTATCGTGCCACGGGACCGGGTTCCGGAACAGACGTCAGAGCGAGCAACTGCGGCAGGCTCCTGACCGGGTTGCCGGCCCGGCTAGAGCCGCCGGTAGCAGAGGTCGAAGATCAACCGTCCGGCCTCGTGCGCCTTGCTCTCGAAGCTGGTGCGGATGCGGCCCTCGAACCGCGGCGCCCACCCGCCGGTTTCGTCAATGCCCTCGTTGGGGCCGGTGTGCTCCGTGCTCACCGGGGCGCGGCCTTCCTTCACCGGTGCCCCGCCCACGAGCGATTCGACGCCGCTCTGCCAGACGTGGGTGAGGGGGCTCTCCGGACCGCGGCGCTCGCCGTCGTGCAGGTTCTCAAAGGCGGCGGAGCCGGCGAGGACGTCGCGGACGTGCACCGCATAGTTGGACCAGTCCGTGGCGATCCGCCAGAGGCCGCCCGGCTTGATCGCCCTTGCGGCGAGGTCGGCGAACTCGGGCTGGATGAGCCGGCGCTTGTGGTGCCGGGACTTGTGCCAGGGATCGGGGAAGAAGATCCACAGTTCGCTGACGGATCCCGGCGGCAGCATGGTGGCCAGGACCTCAGGGGCGTTGGCCTCTACGACCCGGACGTTGGTGAGTCCGCGGCTGTTGATCTTGATCATCGTGTTGGCCAGCCCGGGCGTGTAGACCTCAACGGCCAGGAAATCCTGCTCCGGGTTCTGCTCGGCGGCGTGGCAGATGGCGTCCCCAAGGCCCGAGCCGATCTCGACGATCAGCGGCGCCGTGCGGCCGAACTCGGCCTCGGCGTCGAACGTGTAGTCCGGGTGCACGGACGTGTTCGCAACGTGCCGCGGAACGTCCACCGCCCAGCGGTCCGAGTGCGCCTCCCAAGCAGCCTGGCGGCGTCCCTGGAGCCGGGTTCCGCGGCGCACAAAGCTGACCGGCCGCCCGCCGTAGGTGCCGAAGGATGCCTGGCTGCCGGGGGTGACGGGCCGGGGCTGGTTCGGGTTTGCGGGCTGCTGGTTTTCGGGCGGCTGGGGGGATTCCGGGGATTCACTCATCCCCTCCAGAATACCGGGACGGGCGGCGTCCAAATGGCGGTTCCCCGCCCAACCCTGCAAGCGTAAAGTGTTGCTATCCCAGCGGCCGGCCGCTCACCGGCCCACGCTTATGGCTGTCCGTGTCCGGAGACCAGCAGTCCCGTCCGGCAGCCGACCATTCCATATCACCGGGCCTTCAGGACATGCCATGGAATCATCAACGCCCGAGCCAGGGACAAAGGAAAATGCCGGAACCATCGCGATCCTGGGGGGAGGTCCGTCCGGGCTGGTGCTCGCGATTGCGCTGGCCCGCCGCGGACTCAGCTCAACAGTTTTCGAGCGTGACGTCCATCCCGACGCCGCCCCGCGCTTCAACCCGGACCGTTCCTACACCATCGACATCTCCGGGCACGGGCTGAAGGCACTGCGGCACATTGATGCCTGCGGCGAGTTCGACGACAGAATGATCAGGTTCAAGGGCCTCAAGATCCCTGGCAGGGGAACGGAGGAATGGACCCTCCCCGGATGGACCGGATCGCGGGGCGACATTCTCCGCGCACTCATGGCCGTCCTCGAAAAATACGGTGACCTGGTGACCACGGAGTTCGAGACGCGCGTGGAAAGCGCGGACCCGTCATCCGGATCCCTGACGGTGGCAGCCAAGTCCGAGCTCCCGACGACGAGGACGTTTGACCTCATCGTCGGCGCTGACGGGGCCGGTTCCACAATCCGCGCGGCCCTCCAGGAGCAGATCGCCGGGTTCACCGTCACGGCCAAATCCTTCCCCAACTACTGCACCATGATCGAACTCGACAAGGTGGGAAACCGCCTGGACGAGAACTACCTGCACGGTCTGTCGACGCGCCCCTTCTGCGTTGCCGGAGCCACCAAGGGTGACGAAGGGTCCCCTTCCGCCAGATGGTTCTGCGCCGTCGGGACGAAGAAGGAAATCAAATTCTCCTCGGCCGACGAAGCCCGGCGCTTCCTGCGGGAACGCTGCCCGCGCGTTCTCGAGTTCGCCGGTGACGGGCAGGTCGAGGCCTTCGCGCAGCGGACGTGCTATCACATCGGACGCAGCCTGAACTGCTCGCAGTTCCACGGCGGCAAAGCCGTGCTGATCGGCGACGCGGCGGCCCCCTACCCGCCCATCGGACAGGGCGTGAACGGCGCCATGGAGTCGGCCATGACGCTCGATCAGTGCATCAGCGCCGCGGGGAGCACTCCGGACCAGTTGCCCGTCGCGGCGGCAAGATACACCGCCGTGTGGAAACCGGAAGCGGACGCGGTGTCGTGGATCAGTGAACGGAGCCTGTTTGAAAACCGTTTCCACACGGTCCGTGCCCTCGCGACGTCGATGGTGGGCCTGAGCATCTTCGCCCAAGCCAAGAGCGCGGAAGTTCCCTACTCGGAGGTCAGGCGCAAGGCCGAACGGCTCTGGCCGCTCTGGGCACGGTGACGCGCCGCGGAGGGGAAAGCAGCAGGCCGGTGGCCCGGGACTGCGCGGCGTCCTGCCAGAATGGGCACTGTGACGCCTACTGAAATTCCGCGGTCCGCCAGCACGCCCCGCACGGAAGTCCCGTCTGTCTCGGCCCCGTCGCTGTCCGCCCTTGTAGACGCCGAGATCGACGACGTTCCGGCGGCCGGGCCCACCCGCGTCGGCAGCCGCCGAGCGCTGGTGTACCTCGGACTGTGCCTGGTGCTGATCGGGCTGAACCTGCGGACGGTGTTCTCCAGCTTTTCGGCCGTGCTTCCGGAGGTGACGGCCGACGTCGGCCTGCCGGGCTGGGCGGTGGTGGTGCTCACCACCGTGCCGGTGACACTGCTCGGGGTGTTTGCGCCGCTCGCCCCGGTCCTGGCGCGCCGGTTCGGCGCCGAGCGCGTGCTGTTCGGCGCGATGGCTGTCCTGACCGCCGGCCTCCTCCTCCGCCCCACGGACGTCCCCGGCGCCGGCCATCTGCCGGCCCTGCTCGCCGGAACGGCAGCGTGCGGCGCGGCGATCGCGCTCTGCAACGTGCTGCTGCCCGGGCTCGTGAAACGCGACTTTCCGCACCGGCTGGGACTGATGGGCGGCCTGTACACCACCGCCATTTGCGCCTCCGCAGCCCTGGGCGCCGGGTTCACCTACCCCGTCTTCACCGCGACCGGGCACTGGGCTTCGGCGCTGTGGTTCTGGGCGGCGCCGGCCGCCGTGGTGCTGTTGCTGTTCCTCCCGGTTGCCGCGCGGCAACGGCACGGGCGGCACCAGGCCGTCCGGGACGGCGTGAACGTGTGGCGTTCCGCCGTTGCCTGGCAGGTCACGATTTTCATGGTGCTGCAGGCCATGATGTCCTTCAGCGTTTTTGCCTGGCTGGCGCCGATCCTGCGCGAGCGCGCCGTGGACGGCGGCACGGCCGGCCTGATCGTGTCGGCGTCGATCGTGCTGCAGATGCTCGGCTCGCTCTTCGCCCCCGCCCTCGCCGCGCGGTTCCGGGACCAGCGGGTGATCAACACGGTGGTGGCGCTCATGACCGGGGGCGGCTTCGCGCTGAGCATCTTCGGTCCGCCGGAGCTGATCTGGCTGTGGACCGGGCTGCTGGGGCTGGGGCAGGGCAGCCTCACGGCCGTAGCCCTGACCATGATCATGCTCCGCACCCGCGACGGCCACACCGCCGCCCACCTCTCCGGCATGATGCAGGGCGTGGGCTACGGGCTGGGCTCCACCGGAACGCTCATGGTGGGCCAGCTGCACCAGGCCACGGGATCGTTTGCGGCCGCCGGGGTGCTGTTCCTGGGGGTGGGCGCGCTGGCCGCGGTCTTCGGGTACCGCGCGGGCCGGAACCGCTACATCGGCGGCTGACTGCACGCCGCGCCCCTCCACCAACGCGTTGAGCTATCAGTTGTTGCTGTTCTGAGCCTCCAGAACAGCAACAACTGATAGCTCAACCGGGCCGGGCCGGGCCGGGCCGGACGGGACGGGTCAGCGCGTCAGGTCCTTGCCCTTGGTCTCGGGAATGGTGAAGATGAACACCGCGCTCACGGCCAGCAGCGCCACCGCGTACACGTTGAACAGGTTGGGCAGCTGGAGTGTGGTGCCGAGCCACTGCTGCAGGTACGGAGCGGTCCCGCCGAACAGCGCCACGCAGATGGAATACGGCACGCCCACGCCCACGGTCCGGATGCTCGTGGGGAACAGCTCCGCGTAGACGGCGGGCACAATGGCGGCGCTCGCGGCGATGAAGATGAGCATCACGGACATGCTCACCGCCAGCTGCCAGGCAGAGTCCTTCAGCAGCCAGGTCATGGGGAAGTGCATGACGGCGGCTCCGATGGCCCCGGCCCACAGCACCTTCTTGCGGCCGATCCGGTCTGAGAGCTTGCCCCAGAACGGCAAGGCGGCAATGAACACGATGTTGCCGATGACGCCGGCCCACAGTGCTTCTCCGCGGTCAATCTTCAACGCGGTTGTGGCATAGCTGGGGGCCACCACGCCCCAGATGTAATAGATCACGGTGAGGCCAACCGTCAGGCCGATCACCTGCAGGGCCTGCTTGCGGTATCGGACAATCTGCGGCCAGATGGGCGCGCGCTTCTCCGTGGCGGTCTCCCCCTCGAAGACGTCCGTCTCGTGCAGCTTCGAGCGCATGATCAGCGCGTACAGGCCCATCGCGGCGCCGATCAGGAATGGGATCCGCCAGCCCCAGGCGTTCATGACCTCGGTGCTCAGCGCCATGTTCAGGACGGCGCCCAGCAGCGTGCCGAACAGGATGCCCACGGTGCCGGACGTGTAGATCAGCGTGGCCCAGAATCCGCGGTGCTCCCTGGGCGCCATCTCCGAGAGATAGGTCTGCGACGACGGCAGCTCACCGCCGTGGGCCAGGCCCTGCACCAGCCGGGCCACCAGCAGCATGAGCGACGCCCACGCGCCGACCGCGGCGAACGTCGGCGCGACGCCGATCATCAGGCTTCCCAGCGAGGCGAGCCCGACGGCGAGCGTCATGGAGGCCTTGCGGCCCACCCTGTCGCCGATCCAGCCGAAGAGGAACCCGCCGAACGGGCGGGCCACGAAGCCGACGGCGAAAATCGCCAGGGTGGACAGCACGGCTGATGCGGGATCCGACTTGCTGAAGAGCTGGCTGGCGATGAAGGGCGTGAAGGTCGCGTAGATGGCCCAGTCGTACCACTCGACGGCGTTGCCGATGCCGGTGCCGACGATGGTCTTCCCGGTGGACATCCGGTCCGCGCGCTGCGGGTTGATGATGGCGGTCATGGATTTCTCCCTGTGGTGGGTGGGCTAGGAAGCGGCGGTTGCAGTGGATGCGGGGGCCTGGGCGGCCAGTGATGCCAGGCGCGAGATGGCGAGTTCCGCATAGAGAGCGGCCCCGTCAGCCAGCACGCCGTCGTCGAACGTTGCGTACGGTGAGTGGTTGAACGGCGAGGTGGCGTGGTCTGTGCCGGGAGGCACAGCGCTCAGGCCGATGAACGTGCCCGGCACCTCGGCGAGAACGCGGGAGAAGTCCTCCGAGCCGCCCAGCGGGGTGGCCCACCGCGACAGCCTCGATTCGCCGAAGAGCCTGGCGATGACGTTTTCCGCAGTGTGCGTCTCGGCCTCGTCCGTGATGGTGAGCGGATACTCCTGCTGGTAGTCCACGTGGACGTCGAGGCCGTGCGCGGCCGCGATTCCCTGGAGCAGCCGGGGCACGGAGTCCATCATCCGCTGCCGGGATTCGTCGGAGAAGGTCCGGATGGTGGCCTCGATGCGGGCGGTCTCCGGGATGACGTTGCGCTTGGTGCCGGCCTGCAGCACGCCCACGGACAGGACCACGGGATCAAACATGTTGAACTGGCGGGTGACCATGACCTGCAGGGCGGTCACCATTTCCGCGGCCGCGGTGACGGGGTCCTTGGCCGCGTGCGGGGTGGAGCCGTGGCCGCCGGCGCCCAGCACCGTGACAACCAGGCCGTCCGAGGCGCTGAGCATGACGCCCGGCTTGGTGCAGAACGTGCCGTGCGGCTCAAGGGAGGAAAACACGTGCATGCCGTAGGCGGCGTCCACGCGCCGGCCGGAGGCATCCAGCACGCCTTCCCGGATCATGTAGCTGGCGCCGTCGAAGCCCTCCTCGCCCGGCTGGAACATCAGCACCTGTCTCTTATACACATCTAGATGTGTATAAGAGACAGCCGGTGCCGGCGTTCCGCGAGGAGCGTGGCCGCGCCGGCGAGCATGGACGTGTGGAGGTCGTGGCCGCACGCGTGCATGGCGCCGTCGACCGTGGAGGTGTAGTCCACCCCGGTCTTCTCCTGGACGGGCAGCCCGTCCATGTCGGCGCGGAGGAGCACCGCCGGGGCGCTGCCCGGCGTCACGTTCGCGGCGCCGCCCGTCGCCCCGCCGCGCAGGACGGCGGTGACCGACGTCGTGTCCTTGCCCAGCGTGATTTCGTACGGCAGGCCGTCCAGGGCCTGCAGGACCTTTCCTGGGTCCGCGGCAAGTGGAGGCCGATCTCCGGCTCCCGGTGCAGGTCGTGGCGGAGCCGGGCAATATCGCCCTGCATCTCCCGGGCGTCTGCGGCAATCGGCACGTGTACTCCTCGTCTGTGGTTCCGGCGTTGTGGGTCTATTCTGAAGTGGCCTACTTCACAGCCCGCCAAAGTGCTGGAAAAATGCATATAGGGTGCTGAATGCGCAGGATTCGCGCAGAACGGAGGGATCGCCGTGGAACTCAGCGAGGAGGACCTTGCGCTCATCCATGCCCTGCAGATCGCACCGCGGGTGAGTTGGGCCGACGCCGCCGAGATCCTAGGCGTCCACGCCACCACGCTCGCGGCCCGGTGGGAGCGGCTGCGGGCGGCCGGCGCCTCCTGGATCACGGCGCACCTGATCGGTGACCCGAAACAGATGTGCCTCGCGTTCGTGGCCGTGGACTGCGAGATGAACCGCCGGGAGGACGTCACGGCCCGGCTCGCCGCGATGCCGGAGATCGTCACGGTGGAAGAGGCCGCAAGCAACCGGGACCTCATGCTGACCGTCATCACGGGATCGCTGGAGGAGTTCAGCACCAACGTGGTCTCCCGGCTGAAGGACATTGACGGCCTGCTCAAATACCAGACGTCACTGTGCACGAGGCTGCACGCCGGTGGTGATTCCTGGCGGCTGAACGTGCTGAGCCGTGTGCAGCAGGCATCCTTCAGGGCACTCGCGAAACCCGGGCCCGCGGAGCCCGAGCGTCCCGACGCCGTGCAGGCGCCGCTGCCCGCGAGCCACCTGGCCCTGCTGCCGTTCCTCGCCAAGGACGGGCGTGCGACTGCGGCCGACATCGCTCGTGCGCTCGGCCGCAGCCCGGCAACGGTCCAGCGGCAGCTGAACCGCGTGCTGGCCAGCGGGATCCTGTCCATGCGGTGCGAGATTGCGCAAAGGTATTCGGCCTTTCCCGTGACGTGCCAGTGGTTCGTCAACGTCCCGGCCGGGCAGCACGAAGCCGCCGCGGCCGCCCTCCGGACCATCCGGAACGTGCGGCTGAGCGCCTCAACCACGGGGCCTACGAACTTCGTGATCATCATGTGGCTCCAGACCCTGGCCGACGTGATGGATGCCGAACTTGCCCTGCAGCAGAAGGTCCCCGGCATCGAACTGGTCGAAAGCGTCGTCATGCTGACAACCGTCAAGCGGGTGGGCTGGATCCTGAACCCGGACTCGACGGCGAGCGGCGCCGTCGTCGTTGCTGCCGGATCCGCCCAACTGGGTAGCAGCTGACGCGCTTCTCAGCGCCGGGTACCGCGTGTGCTGCTACCTACTTGGGAGGGGGCGTGGGGCGTGGGGCGGCCGCGGCGGGGCTGTCTCTTATACACATCTAGATGTGTATAAGAGACAGGCCGGGGGCGGGTTCCCAGCGGCGCGGACCGGAACCGCCGGTGCCGAGTTCATCGGCCGGATTCTGCAGCCGGCAGGCCTTGAGGCTGAGGCAGCCGCAGCCGATGCACCCGTCCAGGTCCTGCCGCAGGTGATGCAGGGCCTCGATGCGGGCGTCCAGTTCCGAGCGCCACAGCCGCGAGAGCCTGGACCAGTCGCGCTTGGTGGGAGTGCGGCCCTCCGGCAGCGAATCCAATGCCGTGCGGATGTCCTTGAGCGGAATTCCCACGCGCTGCGAGACGCGGATGAACGCCACCCGGCGCAGCATGTCCCGGCCGTAGCGGCGCTGGTTGCCCGGGGTACGTTCCGAGCTGATGAGCCCGTTGCGTTCGTAGAAATGAAGGGCCGACGGCGCCACGCCGCTCCGCGCTGACAGCTCGCCGATGGTCAGGGCCGGGTGCGTTGCGCCCGCCTCGTGTGGCATGCTGTCCCCCTAGCTCCAGCGACGGCGCCGGCCGGCACCGTCGCCTACCGTGACCGCCGCCCGTGACCAGCCCTATGACCGCCCGCCCCTCCCCGAGGCGCAGCCTTGACCTCAACCTTAGTTGAGGTTTTACGGTTGCGTCCATGACTACCGATCAGGCCGCCGTGCACGAATCCGCCCCGCCGCTTCCCGCCCCGCCAGCCGCCGGGATCCTCCAGCGCCCCTACCTCCTGGTGACCGTTGGCGCGTGCGCGCTGGTGTTCCTGGCGGCTTTTGAATCCCTTGCCGTGACCACCATCATGCCGGTGGTGAGCCGCGAGCTCGGCGGAGCCGCCCTGTACGCGCTCGCCTTCGCGGGTCCGCTGGCCACCGGCGTGATCGGCATGGTGGGCGCCGGGAACTGGTCCGACCGCCGCGGCCCCGTGGCGCCGCTGTATGTCTCGGTTGCCGTCTTTGCCCTGGGCCTGCTGGTGGCGGGCACGGCCGGAAGCATGGCCGTCCTGGTGGCGGGCCGCCTGGTCCAGGGGCTGGGCGGCGGCGCCATGACCGTGGCCCTGTACGTGGTGGTGGCCCGCGCCTATCCTGCCGTCCTGCACGCCAAGATCTTCGCCGCCTTCTCCGCCGCTTGGGTCATCCGTCCCTCGTGGGCCCGTTCGCCGCCGGGCTCGTGGCGCAGCTGGCGAGCTGGCACTGGGTGTTCCTCGGCGTCGTGGTGCTTGTGCTGCCGGCGCTGGCCATGCTGGTTCCGGCGCTGCGCAGGGTCCGGTCCGGCCCCGAGGACCGGCGGCACCGTGGGCCATCGGGCGGCTGGCCTGGGCTGCGCTCGCCGCGCTGGCCGTGCTGGGGCTGAACCTGTCCTCCGGGATACCGGTGGCCGGTCCGCTCGTGGCGGGGGCCGCCGTCGTGGTTGCGCTGCTGGCCGTCAGGCCGCTGGTGCCGCGGGGACCCTGACCGCCCGCCGCGGGCTGCCCAGCGTGATCCTCACCCGCGGGCTCGCGTCCGCCGCCTTCTTCGGGGCCGAGGTCTACCTGCCCTACCTGCTCGTGGAACGCTACGCTTTCTCGCCCACGTTCGCCGGCCTCACCCTTACCGGCGGCGCGCTCGCCTGGGCCGCGGCCTCCGGGATCCAGGGGCGCCTCGGCGGGCGGCTGGGCAGTCCCGTCGCGGTCCGGATCGGCGCGCTGCTGGTGTTCGCCGCGATCGTCCTGGCCCTGGTGACCACAGCCTTCGCCTGGCCGGCCGCCGTCGCGATCTTCGGCTGGATACTCGCCGGCGGCGGCATGGGACTGATGTACCCGCGGCTGAGCGTCATGACCCTCGCCCTCTCCACGCCGGACACGGAAGGCTTCAACAGCTCGGCGATGTCCATCTCCGATTCCCTCGGCGGGGCCCTTGCGCTCGCCACCACCGGGATCGTGTTCACCGCGCTGACGACAACGGCGGCCTCCTTCGCCGGGGTCTTCGCCCTGACGGCGGTGATCGCCGCAGCCGGGGTCGCCATCGCGCCGCGGGTTGCGGACTGAGGCTCGGGCCGGGGACCGGCGCCGGCGTTTGCGGGCTGGCACCGGCGTTTCAGAGGCGCGGCAGGACCCTGTAGTAGAGGTGGGTGACGGCGTCGCCCTGGATCGCCCTGGTCTGCTCCAGTTTCACCGGCGCCGCGGCGAGGTTGTCGAAAAAGCGGATCCCCTCGCCCAGCAGCCAGGGCGCCAGGTTGACCCGGATCTCGTCCACGAGCCCGGCGTCGATGGCCTGCCGGATGACGTCGGGACCGGCCAGGCCCACATCCTTGTCGCCGGCGAGCGCCGTCGCGGCCTTGACCGCGTCGGCGAACCCGGTGGTGACGAACGTGTACGGGATTCCCTCGCGGGGCCAGCCGTCCGGAACGGAGTGGCTGAGCACCACGATGGGGCAGCTGATGGGGTGCTGCCCGTCCCAGCCGTGCGTGATGTCGAAAATCCTGCGGCCCACCAGCAGGGCGCCCGCGGTGGACATGGTGCGGCGCAGGTGCTCTGCGCTCGCCTCCGTGACGTGCCAGGTCATGTCCGGCCGGGCGGTGGGCACGGCCACCGGCCCGTTGCTGTACCAGTCGAAGAGGCCGTTCACGGAGTCGTCCGGGAGGGCGATGTAGCCGTCCAGGGACATCGTCATTTCAGCGACAAGCCTTGCCATGGATCCACACTCCTAGCGTCGGCATTTAGGGGAGATCGGCTTTTAGTCGGCGGCCTTCAGCCGGGTGGCGCGGAGGACGGCGTCGGCGAGGATGGCCACCTGCCCGTCGGGGCCGGTGGCTTCCCGTTCCCGGCTTTCCGCCACCTCCACGCTCCACTCAGGCGGCGCGATGCCGAGTTCGGCCACCAGCTGCTCAGCGGTGAAATACCTCTGCGTTCCCAGGTGGCTGTCGGTGTCGTGGCTGCCCGCTGCATGCCTGGCCCACGGCGGCAGGCCGTCCGGGTGGTGCCCCACCACAAGCAGCGTCCCGCCCGGCCGCACGGCGTCCGCGGCAATCCGGTGTGACCGCTGCCAGGGCATTTCCGTGGAGTGCAGGAATTGTGCGGAGACGAGGTCGAACCGCTCCTCGGGTACCCATGTTTCCAGGTTCCGCTGCAGCCACGTGACGCGGTGGCCGGACCTTGAGTCTGCCGCGTGGGCGGCCGCCCGTTCCAGCGCGACGGCGGACACATCCACCGCGGTCACCGTCCAGCCGTGCTCCGCGAGCCAGAGGGCGTCCGCGCCTTCGCCGCAGCCGACGTCCAGCGCGGTTCCGGGTGCGAGGCCGGCGGCTTCGGCGACGAGCTGCGGGTTGGGCCGGCCGCTCCACACCCGGGTCCGGCTCCGGTACATTTCGTCCCAAAGCTGCGCGGCGCTGTCGTGCCCTTCTTTGGCGCGGCCCGCTGCGGCCTGACCTTCGGGGGAGTGCTGGTGGTCGGTCATGGCTATTGGTCCTTCTTAATCCTGCGCCAGCCGCCGGCGCGGTTGGTGGCGATGATGGACCTGAACATGTCGGTCAGCGCCGGGGCGTTGATCGACTCGCCTTCGGAGAAGGCCACCGTGCGGCCCGTCTTGTTCTCGTGCCCTCCGGTGATGAGGTGCTCCGGGTCAGGGGTCAGCCCGCCGTCGTAGAGGAAAACGTTGACGTGGTCCTTGGCGGCGAGAAGCGCGCAGATGTTTCCCTGGAGCTCGAAGTAGGGCTGGCGGGTGCGCTTGATGGTTTCCGCCACCTCCGGATCGGCGGCGTGGACCAGCTCGCGGACCTCCCGGCACACGGCCTGCTGCCACTGGGGCAGCGCATCGATGTAGGCGTCCACACGCGGATCTGCGGTGTAGTCCATGGGGATACCCTGCCACAGAATCCCTGGCCCAACTAGGTCGCAGCACACGTCGTTTTCAGGGGCTGGAACGGCGCGAGCTGCTACCTAGTTGGGGGTGTATCAGGGCAGCTGCAGGACGATGTTCCGGTTCCCGTCCGCGAACACCGGATAGCTGCGCAGCGGGCCGGCGCCGGTGGTGGAGCATCCGGTATCCAGCTCAAAGGCGTGCTGGTGCAGCGGGCACATCACCACTGCCTGGTCGATGGTGCCGTCGGCGATCGGGCCGCCCTTGTGCGGACAGATGGCGGAGACGGCGCGGAGCGAACCGTCCCGGAGGCGGAACACCGCGATCTGCTCGCCCGCCACCCCAAACGCGCGGCCCTCGCCCACGGGAACCTGGTCCAGCGGGCCAAGGTGGTGCAGGCCGGCGCCCTGGCCGGTGCCCTGGCCGGCGCCCTGGCCGGCGCCCTGTCCGGGGCTCAGGTCGGTGCTCATCGGACCGGCACCTGGGGGAGGACCTCAAGGGGGAGCGAGGTGCGGAACTGGCCGGGCGTGAAGGGGTCGTCGCGTTCAGTCCACGGGTCAACGTAGGCGTCCACCGAGTCCTGCATGGCGGCGTCCAGCTGCGCGGCCAGGCCTTCCGCGTCGTCCACAATCACTGCCCGCAGGTGCTCGATCCCCACCCGCGGCACGAACGCGTAGGTCCGTTCCAGCCAGTTGGCGCGCTCGCGGTAGTACTGCATGAACCGGCCCGCCAGCAGCTTCACGGTCTCGGGGCCGTCCACCGTGGCCAGCAGGTCGCCCTTCCGGATGTGCGCGCCGGCCGCCCCGCCCACATAGATCTCCCAGCGGCCGCCGTCCACTGCCACCACCCCCACGTCCTTGACCAGCGACTCGGCGCAGTTCCGCGGGCAGCCGGACACGGCCAGCTTCAGCTTCGCCGGCGACTCGATGCCCTGGAAGCGCGACTCGATCTCGATGCCCAGCCTGGTGGAATCACCCGTGCCGAAGCGGCAGTACTCCTGCCCCACGCAGGTCTTCACCGTGCGGAAGCTCTTGCCGTACGCGTAGCCGGAGGGCATGTCGAGATCGGCCCAGACCTTCGGCAGGTTTTCCTTGGGAACACCCAGCAGGTCAATCCGCTGCCCGCCGGTCAGCTTCACCATGGGGATCTTGTACTTGTCCGCGACGTCGGCGATCCGGCGGAGCTGCTCCGGTGACGTCACGCCGCCCTTCATCTGCGGCACCACGGAGAACGTGCCGTCGCGCTGGATATTGGCGTGGACGCGGTCGTTGACGAACCGGGCGTCGCGCTCGTCAATGTACTCGCCGGCCCACATCATCTTGAGCAGCGAGGCCAGGCCCATCTTGGATTTCGCGTCCTCGGCGCCGCCCGGGGCCAGCGCGGCGAACACCGCGGACACGGACCGCAGCCCCCGCTCGCGGATGGCCGCCATCAGCGCGGCCTTCTCCAGCGGCACGCCCGGAACGTAGTACGCCGCCGCGGGCTCCTCCTCCACGGCGCCGTCGGCGGCCCACTCCACTACCTGCCGGACCAGCAGCTTGCACGAACCGCAGCCCTTGCCCGC
Source organism: Arthrobacter sp. KBS0703 (assembly GCF_002008315.2). Classification (NCBI taxonomy): domain Bacteria; kingdom Bacillati; phylum Actinomycetota; class Actinomycetes; order Micrococcales; family Micrococcaceae; genus Arthrobacter; species Arthrobacter sp. KBS0703. The sequence continues at coordinate 4,371,318 of NZ_MVDG02000001.1, forward strand.
CCGAGTGGCCTCCATGACTCCGCCCAGCGTGGTGCAGCCACCGGCCACCGTATCCACCAGCGCCTGCTTGCTGACGCCGTTGCAGTTGCAGACCTGCGCGTCGCCGTCCAGTTCGGCCACTCCCGCTTCTTCGCCCGGGCCGCCGATGTCGAACAGCAGCGCAACGCGTTCATCGGGCAGCGGCAGGCCGCGGTCGAACGCCTGCGTCAGATATGCCACTTTGCGGCTGTCCCCGAGCAGCGTGGCGCCCACGATCTTGCTGTCCCGGATCACGATGGACTTGAAGACCCCGCGGCTCGGCTCCGAAAAGACCACGTGTTCATCGGTGTCCCGTTCGGGAGCCTGCAGCCCCATGGAGGCGACATCGACGCCGGCCACCTTGAGTTTGGTGGCGGTCCGGGAACCCAGGTAGGCCGCTTTCGGATTGGCGCCGGTGACGTGGTCGGCCAGCACGGCGGCCTGCTCCCACAGCGGCGCCACCAGGCCGTACACCTCGCCGCGGTGCTGAACACACTCTCCCACCGCGTAGATCTCGTCCTCGTCGGGCACGCGCATCTGGTCGTCCACCACGATGGCGCGCTCCACGGGCAGGCCGCTCGTGACGGCGACGTCCACGTTGGGCCGGATGCCGGCGGCCATCACCACCATGTCGCATTCGATGTCCGGCCTGTCCCGCAGCCGGACGCCGCGGACCTTGTCCGCGCCCAGCACGGCCGTGGTCCGGCTGCCCGTGTGGACCGTGATGCCGAGGGCTTCCACGCTGCGGCGCAGCACCGCCCCGCCGTCGGGCCCCATCTGCGCGTTCATCAGATGCCCGCCGGAGTGGACCACCTCCACGTCGATGTCGTGGCTTTGCAGCCCGCGCGCGGCCTCCAGTCCCAAAAGCCCGCCGCCGATCACCACGGCGCGGTGATTGTTGTCCTGCTGGGCGTACGACACCATGCCCGTGGTGTCGTCGATGGTGCGGAACGCGAAGATCCCGGGCAGCAGCCGCCCGCCCGGCGTGTACATGCCGTCCATGGGCGGCCGGTGCGAGCGGCTGCCGGTGGCGATGACCAGGACGTCGTACGGGGTGGCCCGGCCGTTGTCGGAAAACACCAGCTTGGCGAAACGGTCGATCCTGTCCACCCGGACGCCGGCGTGCAGCGTGATGTCGTTTTCCTGGTACCAGGCCAGCGAATTGAGAAAGATGTTGCCGGTGTCCTCCTCGCCGGAGAGGACGTGGCTGAGCATGATCCGGTTGTAGTTCCCGTAAGGCTCGTCACCGAACATGGTGATCCGGTACTGCACCGCCCCGCCGCGGGCCAGGATCTCCTCGACGGCGCGCGCGCCCGCCATGCCGTTGCCGATCACCACCAGCCGACGGCGGGAATCAACGGTTTTGGTCCGGGAGGCCCGGCCGGCCAGCGCGGTCATCAGTGTTCCACCATGCCCATGTCAATCACCACGGCGCCGCTGACTCCGGTGTCCGCCAGGAGCCTGAGCTCGATCAGCGAACCGCCGTCGATGTCCTCCACCACCCGGAGCGGAACGTGGACGTCGCCCTTGGCCCCGATGGGGAAGTACCGCATGGGCACACCGTCCCGCATCAGCACCACTGTGACCAGCTCGGCGGAGGAGTTGCCGCCCCGGAAATACAGCGTCTGGTTGATCACGCCGTCGGGAACGTAGTGCGAGAGCTGGCTGTGGATGGGCACCGGCTTTTCCAGGCCGGCTCCGTCGAAGGGGAAGATGCCCTGGAGGAAGAGGTTCTTCAAGGTCACGGTCAGATCCTTTCGGCGGGGGATGCTGCACCGGTTGTCGGCCGGCCACGTGTCCATCCTTCGCCGCGGTTGTTACAGCGCCCGGCGGGCCATGTAATTTCCGTTTAACACCTTCCTCACCGTGGACGCGGACGCGGACGCGGACAACAACGAAGCCGCGCCGCGGAACACCGGAGTGTTCCGCCGCGCGGCTTGTGGTTTGGGTTTCTGGAAGCTAGGCCTTGGCCGCGGGCGACGCGGCGCGGGCGGTGGAGTCCGCCGTCCATTCCGCGATCCGGGCCTGCTGCAGGGGTGTCTGGCGGTTGAAGTACCAGGCCGCGCCCAACAGCAGGAACCACAGCGGGGCAACCACCAGGGCGAGCCGCGTGTCGTCAGCCTGGGCCAAGGCCACGAGCATGAACACGAAGAACGCCAGGACGACGTACGGCATGAAGGAACCGCCGGGCATCTTGAACGACGACGACGCGTGCAGTTCCGGGCGCCGGCGGCGGAACGCGATGTAGCTGACCAGGATCATGGACCAGACGAACATGGTGAGGACGGACGCCACTGAGGTGACCACGGTGAAGGCGCCGATCACGGAGTCGCCCGCGTACAGCAGGACCAGCCCGGCCAGCAGGAAGATGCAGGAGAACAGGAGGGCGTTCTGCGGGACCTTGCGGACGCTCAGCTTGCCGAAGGATTTCGGGGCGTTGCCGTCCTGGGCCAGGCCGTAGACCATGCGCGAGGTTGAGTAGATGCCGGAGTTGGCGCTGGACGCGGCGGACGTCAGGACCACCAGGTTGATGACCACGGCGGCGATCCCCAGGCCGGCAAGGGTGAACATGCCGATGAACGGGCTGCTGGCGGGGTCGATGCTACGCCAGGGGTTGACGGCCATGATGACCACGAGTGCGCCGACGTAGAAGAGCAGGACGCGGATGGGAATGGAGTTGATGGCCCGGGGGAGGTTCTTTTCGGGGTCCTTGGTTTCAGCTGCCGCCGTGCCGACCAGTTCGATGCCGGCGAAGGCGAAGATGGCGATCTGGAAGCCGAGGATGAAGCCGAACATCCCGTGCGGGAACATCCCGCCGTCGTTCCAGATGTTGGCAAGGCTGGCCACCGCGCCGCTGGGCGAGGTGAAGTGGGTGGCGATCATGATGACGCCGGTGGCGATCAGGGCGATGATCGCCACCACCTTGATGATCGCAAACCAGAACTCCGCTTCGCCGAAGGCCTTGACCGTGGGAAGGTTCAGCAGGATCAGGACCACTGGCGTAATCAGCGCGGGAATCCACAGGGGCGTGCCGGGGGCCAGCTTGTCGACGTAGCCGGCGATCGCCACGATGTCGGCCACGCCCGTCACCACCCAGAAGAACCAGTAGGACCAGCCCGTGAAGAATCCGGCCCAGGGACCCAGGAGGTCGCCCGCGAAATCGCTGAAGGACTTGTAGTTCAGGTTGGAGAGCAGGATCTCGCCCATGGCGCGCATGACGAAGAACAGCATGAAGCCGATGATCATGTACACGAAGATCACGGAAGGCCCGGCCAGGGAGATGGTCTTGCCGGAGCCCATGAAGAGCCCGGTGCCGATTGCGCCGCCGATGGCCAGGAGCTGGATGTGGCGGTTGCTCAGGGCCCGGGCGAGGTGCTCGCCCTTGCCGGCTGCGGCAGTTTCTGTGGGGGATTGAACGGGAACGGTGGTGGTGCGTTCAGACATTAAGTCTTCTTCCTTGTCACAGGTGCCGGCAATTGCACGAGGCGCACTGCCGGCCGCGTTGATCCGCCAGCAATGTGACGGAACTAACAATTTGGGGATGGGTTAAGACTAGGGCGGGCGGACTGCCCCGCGGGCTGTTATCCGGAGGCGCCGGCCGTCCGCACCATTCGCGCCATCGCCCGCGAAGGTCCCGGTGCCCCGACGCGGGAAAGGGCATTCTCCCTGCGTAGGCGGGATGTGCGGACTGTGCCCAGTCAGGGCCGTGGCTGTCAGCCGGGCTGCGGGCCGCCGCGGAGGTGGTCGACATATGTTCAGCATGACAGCCTCAAATGTCGCCCGATGTCCGATGTAATGTTCGTCACGGTCCGGGGCGGCGGTTGGCCGGCCCGGGGCGGTGAGCGGGCCGGTGGCGGGGCGGATGAAGGGAGCGGGGGCGGCTGATGCTAGACTGGTGGAACTTGATGTGCAGTGATGCCCACTTTGTTCCGGTCCATCAACCGGAATCCCGCAACGGACCCGTCCTTGTGGGGAGTGGGCTTTTTTCATGTGAGAGGCACATCCTGCGTCGATGAACGCTATTTGGTCCCAGCCGCATTATGCCGGCCGGTTGATCACCTGACTTTTCCTCGGCGACCCCCTGAGCCAACCGGCATCGGGGGCCGATATCCGCTTGGATACCGCCCGAAAGACCCTGATAAAACACATGACTACTTTCGCTGCCCTCGGCACGCCCAAGGCGCTTGCCGACACCCTGACAGCCCAGGGAATTGTTGAACCGTTCCCCATCCAGGTCAAGACCCTCCCGGACACCCTGGCCGGGCGCGACGTCCTGGGCCGTGGCCGCACCGGCTCCGGCAAGACCATCGCCTTCGCCATCCCGCTGGTTGCCCGCCTCGCCGAGCGCGAAGCCAAGCATTTCCGCAAGCCCGGCCGTCCCATGGGCCTGGTCCTTGCACCCACCCGTGAACTGGCCACGCAGATCAACGCCACCATCGAACCGATGGCCAAGGCCATGGGCCTGAACACCACCGTGATCTACGGCGGCATCTCCCAGGCGCGCCAGGAGAAGGCCCTGCGCGCCGGCGTCGACATCGTCATCGCCTGCCCGGGCCGCCTGGAGGACCTCATCCGCCAGCGCATCCTGACCCTCGAAGCCGTTGAGGTCACCGTGCTGGACGAGGCCGACCACATGGCCGACCTCGGATTCCTGCCCGTGGTCAAGAAGCTCATGGACATGACCCCCACCCAGGGCCAGCGTCTGCTGTTCTCCGCCACCCTGGACAACGGCGTGGACAAGATCGTCCAGCGATACCTGTCCAACCCGCTGACCCACTCGGTGGACGATCCGCAGGCCGCGGTGACCACCATGGAACACCACGTTCTGGTGGTCAACGACCAGACCATCAAGAAGCAGCTGATCGTCGAGCTCGCCTCGGGCGCCGGCCGCCGCGTGCTCTTCATGCGCACCAAGCACCACGCCCGCAAGCTGGCCAAGACCCTCACCGACGCCGGCATTCCCGCCGTCGACCTGCACGGCAACCTGTCGCAGAACGCCCGTGACCGCAACCTGGCCGAGTTCTCCTCCGGCGAGGTCCGCGTCCTGGTGGCCACCGACGTCGCCGCCCGCGGCGTCCACGTGGACGACGTCGAACTGGTCATCCACGTTGACCCGCCCACGGAGCACAAGGCGTACCTGCACCGCTCCGGCCGTACGGCACGTGCCGGTTCGGACGGAACCGTGGTCACGCTGACCCTGCCCGAGCAGCAGTCCGACGTCAAGAAGCTGATGAAGGCTGCCGGCGTCGAGGTCAACTTCGAGCGCGTCACCGCCAACTCGCCGCTGGTCGCCGAACTGGTGGGCGAAATGGCCGACAAAATTGATCCGCGCACCCGCGCCGCACTGCTCGCGGCCAAGGCTGCGCAGCACGGCGGCGGCACCTCCACCGGTGCCAACGCAGAACGCAAGCGCGCACGCCGCCAGGCTGCACCCACCACGGGTGGCCGCGGCGGACGCGGGGGACGCGGCCGGGTATCGGCCGAGGCTCCCCGCACCGACCTGCCCCGTGCCGAGCGCCGCGCCGTGGCCTACGAAGGCCAGGCCGCAGCCCGCAACGCCGCAGACCGCGTCATCGAGCAGAACGAGGACCGGGCCCAGGCAGCAGCAGCCGCACGCCGCAACGCCCGTGGCCGTGGCACGGCGTCCACGCATCGCAACGACGTTCCGGCGGCTGGCGGCCGTTCATCGGCAGGCCGCGGTTCGGACGGACGTTCCGAATCCCGCGTCACCCGCAGCGATGCTCCCCGTGGCGGCACCGGCCGCCCGGCCACCGGCGGCCAGCGCAGCGGACGTCCGGCAACGGGCCAGCGTGCCGCGGGAGCCCCTGCCGGCACCGGCGGAGGCAACACCGGCGCACGCACCAGCGGCGGCAGCACCGGCGGCCAGCGCGCTGCAGGCGGCAACAAGGCTGTTTGGTCCTCCAACACCGGCGGCACCTCGGGCGGTTCCTACGCCGGCGGCGGCAACGGCCGTTCCGGCGAAGGCCGTCCGGCACGCAGCGGCCCCGCCGCGCATCGGCTCCGGCATCGAACGAACGCCGCGGCCGCTAGGGTTACGGTTTTCCGCTAGTCAAAATGACGGACGCTACGGGGATTCCCGTAGCGTCCGTCATTTTCCGCAGCGCCAGCCCTGATCCGCCGCGCCAGTCACGATGCGCAGCGAGCAAAGGCGCAGCCCTCACCAGCCGCGGGACCGCCACTCGGCCAGGTGCGGGCGCTCCGCACCCAGCGTGGTGGGCTTGCCGTGGCCCGGATGCACCACGGTGTCGTCCGGATACACGTTGAACAGCCGCTCGGTCACGTCGCTGAGCAGCTGGGCGAACCGCGCAGGATCGTTCTGCGTATTGCCCACGCCGCCCGGGAACAGCGAGTCCCCGGAAAAGATGTGGGCGGGGCCTTCCGGATCCTGGTAAACCAGTGCAATGGACCCCGGCGTGTGCCCGCGGAGATGCACTGCCGTCACGTCGAAGCCGTCGAAGTTGCCGACGTCCCCGTGGTCCAGCAGTACGTCGACCGTCACCGGAAGTTCCGGCGCGTCGTCGGTTCCCGCGGCAGTCCGGGCCCCGGTTGCCTCCACCAGGCCGGGCAGTGCCCTGACATGGTCCCAATGCTGGTGTGTGGTGGCCACCAGCTCCAGCTTCGGCGTCGCCGAGGTGTCTGCCGAGGCGTTCGCGAGCATCGACTGAATCGCAGGAAGATCGTCAGCGGCGTCGATCAGCAGCTGCGCACCGGACGTCCTGGCGGTGAGCAGATACACGTTGTTGTCCATCTCGCTGACCGAAATGCGGCGGATGGTGATGTCCCGGAGTGAGTGAATAAGCGTGTCCATGCGGTTCAGTCTACGAAGCTGAGCCAACACGGCACGTCGAGCCAAGACAGTGCGCTGAGCACAGTGCCGCCGCGCCCACCGCGGATTCCAGTATCGGAATGCGGAGGAGCGGCGGTTTTGTGCGTTCAGTTGCCGGCGCGGCCGGCCACGTCCGGGATGTCGGGCCTACTCGCGTCCCTGAGACACCCACTGCGGATTGGCGGACCGGGAGCCGACGACGGCGTCCGCGGCGCCGTCGAGCACGTCCAGTTGAGCGGCACTGAACCCGAGCGACAGGGCGCCCAGGTTTTCGTCGATGCGGTGCGCTTTGCGGGTGCCGGGAATCGGGACCACCGGCAGGCCGAGCCGCCTGCCGTGGGCCAGCAGCCAGGCCAGGGCCACTTGGGCCGGAGTTGCTTCCAGCTCGGCAGCCACGGACCGCACGGCCTCAACGACACCTTCGTTGGCGTGCAACGCTCCCTCGGCGAAGCGCGGAATGTTGCGCCGGAAGTCGTTGTCGCCCAGCCGGGATGCGTCGACCGTTCCGGTCAAGAAACCACGGCCGAGCGGCGAATACGGCACGAACCCCACACCCAGTTCCGCGGCGGCCGGAACCACGTTCCGTTCCACGTCACGGCTCCAGATGGACCATTCGCTCTGGACCGCGGCGATGGGGTGGATGGCCGCGGCGTCGCGCAGTTCACTGGCCGTCACCTCGGACAGGCCCAGATGGCGGACCTTGCCCGCCTGCACCAGTTCGGCCATGGCCCCGACCGTCTCAGCGATGGGAACACGGACGTCCCGCCGGTGCATGTAGTAGAGGTCGATCACGTCGGTGCCGAGCCGCCGGAGGCTGCGGTCGGCCGCCTCCTTGACGTACGCGGCGTCCCCGCGGATATCGGTGTAGCCCGTGGACGGCGTGCCCACGAGGGAAAACTTCGTGGCCAGCTGGACGTCGCCGCGGCGGTCCTTGAGCAGCTTGGCGATCAGCTCCTCGTTGCTCCCGCCGCCGTAAATGTCCGCGGTGTCGATGAAGCTGATGCCCGCGTCCACCGCATGCTGCAGCGTGCGGAGCGCCTCGGCCGGGTCGACCTCGCCGTACACGGGGGTGAGCGCCATTCCGCCGAACCCAAGCGGACTCACGCGGAGGCCGTCGCCCAGGTGAAGCGATGCTGCCGAGTTGTTCGTCATCTCAATCTCCATCTCCAGGGAAGTACCGTCCCAGCCAAGAACCAAGAAGGCCGGGCAGGTATTCCGGCAAGTCATTCCAGGGCCGGCCGCTGGATCTCACCGGTTATCGCTTCCGGCTAACCGGATTCCTCGGCGTTTCCCTGCGACCCGCCGGGCCGCTCAAAGGTGGGGAGGTTCAGTGCCGGTGCTTGGGCGGCCGGCCGGCAGCATCTTGAGTCCCGCGGCGCAGGCCACGATCCCGGCGATGAACAGCACCTTGAGGAGGCTGAAGGGCTCGACGCCGGTGGCCATGGCCCAGCCGACGGTCAGGGCCGCGCCGATCCCCACCCAGACGGCGTAGGCCGTGCCGAGGGGGATGGTCTTCACCGCCATGCCCAGACCTTGCAGGCTGAGCGCGGCGGTCACGGCGAAAACAACCGTCGGCAGCGGCCGGGTCAGGCCGTCGGACTGGCCCAGTGCGGTGGCCCAGACGGCCTCCAGGACGGCCGAGGCGAGCAGGATGATCCAGACCGTGGCAGGCTTCGTAAGCATCATGCCACCGCCTTCAGGCCAACCACGCACGCGGCGATCCCGGCGAGCAGCAGGATGCGCCCCGCCGTCGGCCGTTCCACCTTGGCCGCTATCGCATAGACGGAGGTCAGCACCACGCCCACGCCGACCCACACCGCGTACGCGGTTCCGGTGGGAATGGACTGCATGGCGACGGCAAGGCCGGCGGTGCTGGCAGCGACCGACGCGAGGAAGAGGGCCATCGGCGCGATCCGGCGCCGTCCCGAGGAGCGGGACGCGCGGTGCAGCGCTGCGGCCCAGACGGCCTCGAGCGCGCCCGAGAAAATGAGGATTAACCACGACATGACAGATCCTTTGGCCAGTCTTGTCGCGGTCCGGGTACTGAACCGTCGTCCGGAGGTCCGCCGAACGGGACCTTGGTCCTCAGCCTAGCAACGCCCGACGGCGGCGGCCACTGTTGGTGGCAAAGCTCACCGGAGCTCGGTGCAGGCCGCCGGCCGTCAGGGACTGCCCGCTGTCAGAGGGCGCCGCCGGCGGCCTCCGGGCCGGACGAATCACGGCCGCCGTCGCCGATGGTTTCCCGGGCTATGAAGTTCTCGATGTCGAAGAGGTTGTCCGCGCGCTCGGCGATGTTCAGCAGCGTGGTCATGGAGGCGACCTCCTCCACCTGCTCCTTTAGGAACCACAGCATGAACTGTTCACCCAGGGCATCGTCCTCGGCGCGGGCGGCGCGGAACAGGCCTTCGATGCTGCGCGTGACTTCCTTTTCCTGCTGCAGCGCGAGGGCGAGCGGTTCCGTGACGGACGCGAAGTCGTTGCGGACTGCGGGTACCCCGGGAATCTCCACGTGAACGTCACGGTCAAGCATGTACTGGACCATCATCATGGCGTGGTTGCGTTCCTCCACCGACTGCCGGTAGAAGTACTTGGCCAACTGGGGGAGGTCCTGGTTAGCGAACCAGACGGCCACGGCCACGTACTGCTGAGAGGCCGAGAATTCGTTGCCGATCTGGAGGGACAGGAGATCGTTGAACTTTGACTTGGTCATGGCCCGAGTCTAGGTTCGGGCGTCCCGGGCGGCCAGTGTGGAAAGGCTCAGGTAAGCAAGCGTAGGCTAGCCTGCCACCGGATCGATGGACACGACGGCCAGGAACCCGCGGCCCAGGATTTCGGGCGTCTGCGTGTCTGAACCGACGACGGCGTCATAGCGGTTGAGTGCCTCCGGTTCACCCGGCGCCGTGGCGGGTTCGGCAGCGGGTTCGGCTGCGGTGTCAGCGACGGCGACGGTGGCCTGGCCCTGGAGCAATATGCCGAGCTGACCCTCAAATACGGGATGCGCCCGCTTTTTCGAGAGCTCCACGATCGAGGTGTAGCCCTTGAACGCTCCGGTGCGGGTGATGACGTTCAGGTCGCGGATGTCGCCGGTGGGCAGGGCACTTGAGGTCGCAGCTTCGCCCGAGAACCGGAAGGGCCGGTACTTCTCGAGCGGGTGTTCGCCGCCGTCCACGGTCAGCAGCAGGAGCTCGCCGTCGATCACGGTCAGCACGCGCTCCATGCCCGGAAAGGCCGAGAAGTCTCCGGCTTTGGAGACGTCGGCGATGCTGACGCGCCAGTCCCACACGCCGTCCTGCGCAGAGGCGGCCAGGGGATGGCTGGCCAGCTCCCGGGTGACCCCGCCCCCGTTCCGCCAGGGTTGGGGTCTGAGGTCTGCGAAACGGATGATCTCCATCCGCCCAGCCTAGCCCGGGCAGGCCCTGCTGTGCGGCAGCCGCCTGCTCGGCCGCCTGTTCCAGCGGCCGGTTCCATTTGCCGTTGCCCGCGCCTTCCGCCCCGCGTAAAGTCGGCACAGCATTCCTACGCCGTTGGGGAACAGTTCAACTACAAGGAGCCGGTTTATGTTCGTCAAAGTGTGCGGGCTGAGTACGCCTGAATCCATCCGCGAGGCAGTGGACGCTGGCGCGGACGCGGTGGGTTTCGTCCTGACGGCCAGTCCCCGGGCAGTGTCTCCGGCGCAGGTCACCAAGCTGCTCAGCGAGGTTCCGGGCGGCGTAGCCGCCGTCGGCGTTTTCCGCCACGAGCCCGCCGCGGATGCCGTGGCCATTGCCCGCGCCGCCGGTCTGGACTGGATCCAGCTCCACGGCGCCCGCACTCCCGGGGACGTCAAGACAGCGCACGACGCCGGCATGAAGGTCATCCGGGCAGTCACCATGGATGACGCGCCGGACGCGTTCACCAGTTGGGGCGAGGAACTGCTGCTGATCGACGCCGCCGTTCCCGGATCGGGCGAGGCCTGGGACTACGGCTCCGTGCGCGCAAAGGGACTCGAAGGGCGTAAGTGGCTCCTTGCCGGCGGCCTGGATCCGGCAAACGTCGCAGAAGCAGCCCGGGCTGCCGGCGCCTGGGGCGTGGACGTCTCCTCCGGCGTCGAACTTTCCCGGGGAGTCAAGGATCTGGCGAAGATCCGCGCCTTCGTTACCGCGGCGAAGTCCTAAGGAAGTTGCTCTTGACCGCCATGCCCGGCGGTGGGATATTTAACTTGTTCGTTAATTAATGCATCGGTTAAACACCTAAACCGCTGGCGGGCCGGAATCCCGGCGAATCCGATGCCATCCCGTATGAGTCCGCATGAGATTCAGGAGTCCGACATGAGCACGCAGCAGGAACGCCAATCCTTCACCCTTTCCATGGAGCGCGAATTCGACGCTCCCCGGGACCTGGTCTTCAAGGCGTTTATGGACCCGCAAACCCTGTCCGCCTGGTTCGGCCCGGAGGGCGTGGACACTCCGCTGGACCGCATCGAGGTGGAGCCTCGGGTCGGCGGCGTGTGGCGCATGGTGATGGTCTATGAGGAGGACGGCGTCCCCAAGGAATCGCCTATCGATTCGGTCATCCAGGAATACGATCCGCCGCGGCTCCTGGCGACGTCGCAGTTGGACTCGGACCTTGCCGAGGGGCAAACGCACGTCATGAGTCTGCGGCTGGAGTTTGAGGACATCGGCGGGCGCACGCTGCTACGGCTGACCCAGTCCGGCTTCAACAGCCAGGAGTACGCCGACATGACGCGCGACGGCTGGGCGAGTTCCTTCACCCTGCTGGACGCTGAGCTCGGGAGGACGCGGCCGAAGAGTGATGCGGGGACAATTAACTCATGAAGACCATACTCAACATCATCTGGCTGGTATTCGGCGGACTCTGGCTGGCGGTTGGCTACTTTGCCGCCGGCGTCATCTGCTGCCTCCTCATTGTGACCATTCCGTGGGGCATCGCGTCGTTCAGGATCGCGTCGTACACGCTGTGGCCGTTCGGCCGCATGGTGGTGGACAAGCCGGGAGGCAACGGCGTCTTCGCGCTGTTGGGAAACGTGATCTGGCTCCTCGTGGCCGGCATCTGGATCGCGATCGGCCACGTGGTCACGGCGTTCGCGATGGCCGTCACCATCATCGGGATTCCGCTGGCCATCGCCAACCTGAAGCTCATTCCGGTGTCGCTGATGCCCCTCGGCAAGCAGATCGTTCCCACCAGCACACCTTTCGTCACCACCTACCGCTGACAGGCCGGCAATGAATGGCAAACGACCAGCTCAGCATGATCTTCGCTGCCCTGGCGGACCCCACGCGGCGCGCCATCCTGGCGCGCCTGGCCGAGGGGGAGGCCACGGTCAACGAACTCGCGGAGCCGTTTGAGATCAGCCTCCCGGCCGTCTCCCGCCACCTGAAGGTATTGGAGGCAGCCGGGCTGATCTCGCGCAGCCGCAACGCGCAATGGCGCTCCAGCCGCCTCGAGGCCGCGCCGCTCGGCGCTGCCACGCAGTGGATGGAGACGTACCGCCGCTTCTGGGACATGAGCTTCGACAAGCTCGATGCCCACCTGAAGAGAATCCAGACCACGGAAAGGGAGGAAGACCAAAATGTCTGAGCAACTGACCCCAATGCCATCCACGGCGCCGGACGAGTTGATGCTTGTCATCACCCGCCACTTCGAGGCGCCCATTCAAACCGTGTGGTCGGCCCTGACGGATCTCAACCAGGCGCCGGCATGGTGGGGGCCGCACGGGTTCCACGTCCCGCGCGAGACCATCGAGGCCGACTTCGAAGTCGGCGGACGCTACCGTGCCTGCATGGTCCAGGAGGAGACCGGCCAGCGGCTTTGGTGGAGCGGCATCCACACACGCATCGAACCGCCCACCACCTTCGAATACACCTACGCCTGGGACAACGAAGACGGCACGCGGGGCTACGAGACTGAAGTGGCCATCAAGCTGGAGGAGGAGGCCGGCGGCACCCGGATGACCTTCACCCCTGTCTCTTATACACATCTAGATGTGTATAAGAGACAGGCCACGGCGGCGGCTGGGGCGAGGCCTTTGACCGGCTGGCAGCCCACCTGAGGTCCGCCGCATAGCGTCCGGCGCGGCCCGGCCGCAGGCCGTCACTGGCCGGCTGACTCGAGTTCGCCCCGGAGGTTCCGCCGCGCCGCTTCCAGCCACAACTCGCGGGCACGGCGGCTGTGGAACAGCGGGTCGAGTTCCAGCAGCCCGCGCACGACGGCGGCCCGGCCGCCGCGAAGTCGGCGTCGCCTTTGTATAAGAGACAGCGCGTAGTCTTCGCGGACGGCGGCCACGTACCTGGCGTAGGGCTCCGGTTCGCCGCCGAGAACCGACAGGTCCGCGTCGCAGAGGAGGGCGCCGTCGTCGTCCCCTGCCGGAGGCCGGTGGTCAGACGTCAGGCGGACCAGCCGTGCCACCTCCGCAACGTCCCCGGCGGGGAGTCCGGCCTCGGTGAGCCTGAGCTCGGCGAGGCGGGCCGACTCCTCCTCGTCCAGGCCGGCGGCGCCGCGGTAGACGGCGTCGTGGAACCAGGCCGCGAGAACCACGGTGCGCGGGGGTTCTGCGGGTTCGGTGAGCAGGTCCAGCGCCTCGAGCACCGCCAGCAGGTGCGTGCAGCCGTGATACCGGCGGTGGCTCTCGCTCCAGCGGTCAAGAAGGTCCAGGAACAGGGCATCGTGGCCGGCCATCACCGTGTTCCAGCGGTTGAGCAACGGGGTCTTCAGCGATGTGTTGCGCTCGCGGGCGGGGATCCTGAGTCCGCTGGCGATCAGCTTCCGGACCAGGATCCGGGCCTCCACGGGAATGGCGCCCGCCGCTACGAGCGCATCGTAGCGGCGCTCGGGCACATCGTAGTGGTCGCCGTCGAACGCCCGCTCCGGGATCTCAGCCGCGGCGGCAAACGCGTGCAGTTCTGCCAGTGAGGCGTCCGAAATCAGGTGCGAAAAGTGTGTTCCGTGCGCAGGCCAGAGAGGCGGATCCAGGTAAACGGCCATGCAGGAAGTCTAGTCCCCGGGCCCCTGGGGTTCCCGGCAGGCGGCCTGCCCGCCGCCTGCCGTTCTGGAATTCGCGCGGGACGTACTACGACGCCCTGACGACGACGTCGTCGATGTATTCGTCTCCCATCTGGCGGGCGTGCTCGGCACCCAGCTGCACTGCGCTCAGGCTCGAGACGCCGAGGTTGACGACACTGCTGGAATACTCGGCTGCGCCGTCGAACCACACCTTGATTGTTGACTGGCTGCCGTTGGCGGTCACCGTCATTTGGGCATGGTGCCAGGTGTTCAACGGGATGCTGGAGGACTTCAGCTTGGTGTAGGTGAAAGTCGTCCCGCCCGGGTTGGTGACGCGCAGCCAGAGCTGCCCGTTGCTGTTGTAGCGGTAGATGTCCGCGATCCGGTTGCCGCCTGAGAAGAACCGAAGGTACGGGACATCGTTTCCGGCCACGCCTGCGGTGGTGATGTTGAACCAGCCGTCGGCGCTTGCTGTCTTGGTGCCCGAGCTCAGGGATGCCGACATTTTGGCGATAGATCCGGAGTCGGCGGTCACATGGAGTTTGACGGAGCACAGCCCCTTCTGGTGCTGTGAGGAGGAGATGTTGGCCGTTCCGGTTCCCGCGGTGGTCTTGACGAAGGGAACAATGGAACCTTCGAAGCTCGTGGCGGCCACCACGTTCGTTCCGGCCAGCGTGCTGGTTGGTGCCGTTGTGTTGGGGTTGCACGTGACCGCGTTGGCGGCCTGTGACGAGGCGAAGATCAGTCCACCGGACAACATCACGCCGACGGCACCTGCTGTGCCCAGTTTCTTCAACTTGCTCATTTGGTAGTCCTCACTATCTTGTTTTGTGTCTTTGGTAACCGGCCGGTGGGCCGGTCCCGGCGGAGCGGCCGGGCAGGCCATGCCAGGAGCGAAACGCCATTACAGCAGCTGGATGAGCTTGGCCAGGAGCGAGACGCAGATGAGGGAAAGGAGGGCCGCAGCGGTGTAAACCGCGGCTTTCGGCAGCGGGGCGTCCGGCCGAACTATGCGCAAGGCATCACACGTAACCAATGCCACGACGGTGGCAAATCCTGTCAGGAAGATGATCATCGCGCACCTGCCAGGGAGTCGCGGGAGCGCTGGACGCCGAGCGCCAGTAGTCCCAGGGTGATCAGCGACAGGAGGCACACCGCCGCCGGCGGCGACCAGATCCGCGAAAAGACCATGGCCGTGGAGATGATGGTGGCGAGCGCGAGGCTGGAAGCCACGGCAATGGACACAGCCAGCGGGAGGGTGCCGCGTGCCTCGGGACTGTCCGGCGGCCCGAACCGAAGAAGCATGACCAGGGCTGTGCCGGGGCCTGCCAGGATCAGCAGCCCGATCACCAAGAGCCTCAGGCCCTCCGGCCCGAAGAAGGAGAGCGGTATGGCGGCGATGGCAATGCCGCCCACCGCATACGTCACGTACTTTCTATCAAATGCCATTGCCTGCTCCTTTGATGTGGAAGACCACGCCGCCGGCCTCATCGAACACTTTCGTCCAGCCGGGGCTGGCGCCGCACGTTGCAATGAAGTGGTCAAGGTCCCCGGGGGGCGTCGTTTCGAGAAGTTCAGCCGCCCGTTTTTGGCTTGTTGTGATGATCAGGTAGGCGCCTGACCGCTGTGCAATTCTGTTGGTTGCATCGCACGTCAGCGGGGCGGCGTCGGGCCGTGGCTGGGCCGCCAGAAGCTCCCGGTAGTCGTACTCGGCGTATTTCTGGAACTGCCACGGGGTGTTGCGCACTGCCTCGATGAGGATTGATCCTGTCGGGGCTGTCGCGTAGAGCTTGTTGACCAGCGAGATTTCTTCCGGCGTGAACTTCTCCATGCTGTCATTGCCGTAGCGGGTCACCACGGTGGCGCCGGCCAGAACAGATCCCAGCATCAGCAGGGCAATGATCCGTTTCCAGCCGGGCGCGCCCTGCCTGTCCGGGATCAGGATGAGTACGGCCAGGCAGGCAGCGAACGGCAGGCTGAAAAGGTACAGGCGAAGAAGCAGTTCGCCGCCGTATGGCTGCCCGGGAATCAGGGCCAGCGGGGCCAGCGCTCCCACCGCGGCAGTGAGCCACGCGGTCCGCCGCCGGTGGGCCATGAAAGCCCCCACTGCGGCCAGGACCCAGACCAGCGCCACCTCGGCAAGCCGCGTGTAGACCACCAGCACGTGGGCCTCGCTGCCGTTCACGCGTTGTGTTACGGCGCCGAGGGTGTTGGCCTGGACGTCGCCGAACGATCCGAACAGCTGGGACAGATGACCCTCGAAGTACGCAGAGGCCGCGAACACCAGCCAGCCGATCGGCAGGACCGCGGCGAGGATGGGCAGGTAGCGCAGCCGGAGCCGGCCTGTCAGGACGAAGAGGGCCAGGATGGGGATCACCGCGAAGGGGGTGAGCTGGTGGGACGCCGTCATGGCCAGGAGGAACCCGGCGCAGACCACCAGCAGGACGGCAGCGTCCGCCGGGGGAGGGCTTGCCATGCCCTGATGGGGCACGGTGGGGTCAAGTTTGGCCACGGTGTGGGCCAGTGACCTTGTGAACGGCTTGCTGCCGGTGGGCCAGGCCCATCCGCTGAAGACGCTCAGGAGACAGGCGAGCAGGGTGACGAGCAGCAGGAAGGCGTACGCCTGCGGGGACAGGTAGTCCTGCCCGACCCAGCTGGTCAGGAAGAAGATCCAGACCCCCGCCCACGCCTGCCGCGGCTGCGACGTCAGCCGCGTTGCCAGTGCCAGCAGCGGGGCCATCAGCAGCAGGTTGATTCCCAGCGGCGCCCACGTTGCAACACCCATCAGGTCCCGGACTCCGGTGGCGCCGGACACGAGCCCCAGGAGGTCGAAGAAGCCGGGCCAGTTGAAGTACGCGTCAAGATTCGTGTCCAGCTGGCCGGACTTGGCGATGTGGTCGGCAATGCCGAGGTGCCGGTAGCTGGCCTCGAGGCGGGGCAGGCCGTGGATGATGGGATCCGCGGCATGCAGGATAACCACGAGGACCATGACCTGGCCGGCCAGCAACGTCGGTGTGTACCGGCGCAGATTCAGGCTGGCCACGAATCCTGCCAGGCTGAGTGCGAGGGCAACGTAGTAGGCGGGCGGAAGTGCCTCGACGAGCCCCGTCCCGCCGATCCGCGCGGGATCCACGCTCAGCAGGCTCCAGATTCCCAGCGCCAGGGCCACGGCTGCAAGCCCGGCCAGAGCGGCAAGCTGCCAGGGACGCGACGATTCATGACGGACGACGGCGGGAGGCTGGGTGCCGCCGTGCTTGGCGCCGGCATGCTTGATTTCGGCATGCTTGGTGTCGCCATGCTTGCCGTCATGACGCCCGTCGTGCTTGGCACCGCCGTGCGTCGTGTCGGCGTGACGGTGGGGTGCGGGTGACAGTGGTGTCGTCGGTGCGGACGACGTGGGTTCGGGTGTCATGGTTTCTCGATTCCAGTCGACTGGTTGAGTGCCGCTGGCTGGACCTCGACGGGGTCAGCTGCGGACAGGGCTAAGCTCAGCTTTCTGAGGCGGAAGACTGCGATCAGCGCGGCCGCGGCCTGGGCAGCGGACCACAGCGCGGACACGCCGGTGAGGCCGAACTCCTGGGCAGTGAACGCGGCGGGCGCCACCACCAGGACGGCAGCGAGGACAGCCACGGCCGTGGCTTCAACGAGGCGCCCGCGGGCGCGGCAAATGCCGAAGTAGACCTGGGTCACGCAGCTCAGCAGCAACGCCGGCACCAGGACGGGCAGCAAGATCCAGGCCGACGAGTACTGCGGACCAAGGACGCCCAGAAGGAAGGGACCTGCCACGAGCAGGATGGCGCCGGCCGCGAGCGTGAGGGCCAGGCTGGCCCTGAGTGCCGAGGACACCATGCCTGTTTTTGGCCTGGTGCCGGCCAGCGCGGTCTGCAGCGAGAATCCGGCGGACTGCGGGACGAAGAAGACGGCGGATGCCATCATCCACACGATGTACCAGGAGGCCGTTGAGGCCGGCCCGAGCGTGGCGGCAACGATCAGCGGAAGCAGATAGCCGGGGGCGCGGTCCGCCAGCATCAGGGCGTGGTTCGGAAGTCCCGGCTTCAGCAGTGCGACGGCGGGACCGGGCCGGAGCCCGCCCCTCCAGTCCGGCGAGACGCCGGCACGGCGGAGCTGGCGCAGTCCCACGAACACGCTGGCCAGGGCTCCGGCAGCCACGGCACCCACCACCACCGTCAGTTCGCGGAGCCCGGCGGCCAGCGCCACGCCCATCGCGGCGAGCTGCACCAGGCTTTGCACGAGGCTCCGGACCAGGGCGCGGTCGGCGCGCTCCTGCGCGACTCCCACATGGTCCAGTTGGTAGGCGGCGGCGGCAAATACGGCCGTCGCTATGAAAATGCCCGTGACGAGGGGATCGTTCCAGGCCCGGCCGACGCCCGACCCCAGCGCGAACGTCACGGCTGCCATGGCACCGGCCCCCACGACGGTGGAGACGCCCACGGTCAGCAGGCTGCTGGCAATCAGGCGGCGTCCGCCGTCGGACTGCCCGGGGAGGAGGGTGAGTGTCGCCGGCCCGACACCGAGCATCCCCAACTGAACCGTCAGCAGCGCAGCGGCCACCACGGCGGATCCCATGCCGATTTGCTCGGGCGGCAGCATGAGCGCCGCGAGAGCCCAGAACAGGAAGCCCGTCATCATGGGGGCTACCCTGGCCGCCGTCAGCCAGGCAGCGTTGCCGCTCACGGACAGCCCGGCACCGCGTGGGCGCAGGATCTCGCCGAACATGGAGCCGTAGTTATAGAGCATGAAGCCTGCCCAATAGGGAAGGAATCGCGGCGCGTGCAGCAGGGAAAGGCCCGTTCCCCGGACGGTGGCCAACAGCGGCAATGCCAGCATCCAGCCGGCGCGGGCGGGGTGCTTGCGGATGGTGCGGGCCATTCCGGCGCCGTCCTGGACCCACTGGTCGCGGGCGGCATCGAACGTGTCGGCGAACCTGTGGCGCACGGCAGTCGTGCTGGAGACGCCCAGCCGGTAACCGGCCTCTTCGAGCCGTATCCTCAGCTCGATGTCCTCGCCCGAGCGGAAGGTGTCGTCGAAAGCGACGGACAGCAGCACCTTTCTGCGCATGAGCGTGGCACAGACCCCGAACCACGAACGGACGCGGCTGTGGTTGTGGTGCCAGGCCAGGGCCGCGCCCCAGTAGCCCGGACCGTCGCTCTCACTGACAAGCCCGAACTGAAGTCCGTCGTAGCCGCAGACCTTGAATTCGTCCAGGAGTCCGCCCAGGGCACCCGGCGGAACCACCACGTCCGCATCGATGAGCGCCACGAGATCGCAGCTGGCGCTCTGGACGCCGAGCATCCTGGCCGCGGGGAGGCCGCGGCCTTCGTCGGAAATGACCCGGGCACCGAGTGAGCGTGCGATCTCGGCAGTGGCGTCAGTCGAGCAGCCGTCCACGACGATGATTTCCCGGGGCCTCTCGCTGCGGATGGACTCCAGGCACTCGCGCAGCCAGCTCGCCGCATTGCGCGCGGGAACCACCACCGACACCTCAAGATCGCTCACGTGGCCCCGCATCTCATTCCTCCAGCGTCGAACTGATCAGGTTGGCCACGTAATCCGAGGTCCGGTCCGCGGACCACGAGGCGGGGATCCGCAGGAGGGAGCACGGGACCCCATCCAGGGCCCTCCGCACCACAGCCGCCTTCTGGCTGAAGAATTCCTCGAGGGGGACGAGCCCGGTGGCACCCAGGGCCTCGATGAGCCTGCGCGAGACCATGGGCAGTTCCGAATGGAAGTTCCCCACGATGCGGGAGGTCATCCATTCAGGGCTGCGCATCTCGTGCCGTGCGTCGGAGCCGTCGTACCGTTCCAGGAAGATCGCCAGCCGGGTCAGAGCCCCGGATGAGATGCGGTCCGTTCCGAAGACTTCTTCCGGATGGACCATCCGGTGTTCCGGCGACCAGCGGCGGGTGAACGCCGCGGTCTTGGGATACCTGACGATCACCGGATGGACTGCCGTCGCCAGCTTGGCCACGGAATTCGTGAGCCAGCCCGGCGCCAGGGGCTTCCGGGCGCCGCTGAAGACGTCCGGGTAGATGGTCCGGTGATGGGGCTTGAGGAACATCGGTTTCGCGTAGCCCATGAGCCTGCCGTCAGCGTCGAGGAAGGCCCAGTCATCGGCCATGAACCGCACGCCCGGAATCGCAGTGAGCTTGGCGACCGTGCTGGTCTTGCCGACTCCGCCCCACGCGGGCAGCAGGACGCCGGAACCGCGGTAGTCCACCACCGCGGCATGGACCATGGCTGCGTTTTCCCTGATGCAGAGCCGGTCAAGCAGCGGGATGACGGCCGTCAGCAGTTCGCCGCTGCCTTGGATGGCGTAACCGTCCCGGGTCTCGATGATGTGCACGCGGTCGGCGGGTAGGTAGAGGGAGTCCGCCGTGAAACGGTATGCGTCCTCGGCGTGTGACTGGTTTGCCACCGCCGTCGTTTCTCTGCTGATGTGCAGCCGCAGCGGTGCGCTGGATCCGCCCAGGAACGGAGCGAGCATATCCCGCAGCTGCGATTCGCCGGGCGTGCCGGGGGCCACATCGATGCCCACGAGGCCGTGGACGTCGAAGCTGGCACCCGTTGAAGGGACGGACTCCTTCATCACGTCTTTTTCGGACTGGCTCATGACCGGCGCAATCCGGCTGTTCCGGCGTTGTGGGTGGGGATGGGGTTCAGATAAGTGTGCATCAGTTGATTTCCCTCCAGCTGGCGTGTGGCGCGTGTGGTCCGGCTGCCGGGCTTGCCGGCTCGGTCGGAAGGCTGCGTCCCCGCAGGTATCCGAACGTTGTCACTGCGAGTACCGCGATGACGGTCAGGGCCCTGCTGAAACCGGCGGGATCCTTCCCCCGGAGCTGGTCCAGGATGCCCGAGGCCACTGCGCGCGGCAACATCCTGCGGACATACCGGCGTTCGGCTCCGAGCGCCCTCTTATGCCCCACGATCTTGCTGACCTGGGCCTTCGACATGCCTTCGGACCAGGAGCGGCGCAACATGTAGCTCAGCGTGCCCCGCTGGACAGGAACGAAGTGGCGCACCAGGGCCGCAGGTTCGTACACCACGCGGCCGCCGGGCGAACCGATGACCGCCCTGATGCAGATCTCCGTCTCCTCGCAGCCGAGCGGCAGGGAATTCTGGCGGCCGAGTGAGGTGTTGAATCCGCCGACGACGTCCAGGACCTCGGAGCGGAAGGACATGTTGGCGCCGATGACGTTGCGAACCTCTGCCGCGACCTTGGGCATGCCGCGGTACGAGCAGCCGACGATCCAGTCGAGCTCTTCGGCGAAGTGCGCGGGGCGTTGCGTTTCCCACATCGGCACAACGCGTCCGCCGACGGCCAGGACATCGTGGTCGTCATACAGTGCGGTCAGCCGTTCCAGCCAGTCCGGTGCGGCCTCGGCGTCGTCGTCGAGGAAGGCTACGATGCCTGCCGTGGCGGCGGCCGCTCCGGTATTGCGGGCGCCGGACAGGCCCTTGGGGCCGGTATTTTCCAGGATCACCACATCGGAAACCGTGAAGATGAGCCTCTTGTAGAGGTCCATGTTGTAGTCGACCACGACGATCGTTTGCTGGGGCGGCACCGTTTGGGCGCGGACGGATTCGACGGCGGTCATCAGCATGTCCCAGCGGTCTTCCGTGTAGGAGCAGATCACCACGGAAACGGCAGGCAGTCCCTCGGAGTGATACATGTCATTCACCCGCCATGAGTCCCAGGACCGTCTGGGGATCGGTCGGGACGTGCGGAAGGGAGATGTTGGGGTACTTGTATTTCACGCGCCGCAGGGCTTCTGCACGGGCGCCGGCCGTGGGCGCGTCCCACCCGATGCATTCGCGGGCCAGGGTCCGCAGCACCCGCCACCCGTCGCGGAACGTATGGAGGTTCGAGTTGCCGGAGATCCTTGTGAGTTCGTTGCTCGGAACCTCGGCAATCCGAAGCCCCGCCCGGGAGGCCCGGACGATCAGCTCCGTCTCGATTTCAAAGCCGTCCGATTCCAGCTCCAGGATCTCGAGGCATTCGCGGCGCATTGCAATGTAGCCATAGCACAGGTCCGAGTAGTTGCTGTGGAGCACGAGGTTGGCCAGCCCGGTCAGTGCCCTGTTGCCGGCGCTGCGCAGCAGGGTGATGTCGTCCGAGCCTCCGCCCGTGACGTAGCGCGAGCCTTTGACGAAGTCGAACTCGTGCTGGAGCGGCGAGACAAACCAGCCGATCTCCTGGGGGTCCATGCTCCCGTCAGCGTCGAGCATGACGATGATGTCACCGGAAGCGGCTGCGAATCCGGCCCGGACAGCCACGCCCTTGCCGGCGTGGGGCTCCGAAACGACGACCACGTCGAGGCGGAGGGCGCGGGCAACGTCGACGGTGCTGTCAAGGGAACGCCCGTCAACAATGACTACTTCGTCCACATATGAGGGCATGCGGCGAAGGACCCAAGGGAGGTTCATGGCTTCGTTCAGGGTGGGGATCACCACGCTGACGGAGGCCACAGGGGGCGGCACCGAATCCGGTGCGCGCAGATTAGAAACAAGTATAGGGATGGTCACTAGCCTCACCACTCATGGAGTTGTTTGCTTTTGCCACCACAGCAGCCCTCCCGGCTATCAACCCGGAGGTAGACCAAAGCGCTCGCTGCTGCGGTAGTGGCAACTTGCTTGCACTCCCCCTCGTACATGTTCGATTCAGCAACTTGTAAAAAGCTTGGGGTTCCTTGAAGGCGCCCCAGTTTTGGGGGTCGACAGAACCTTGGTGACAGGTAGTCTCTGGTGTCACACTGTCCCCATGGGTTTCTCTGAGCGCGGGAGCCGTCCCGACATTCCCCGCCGCCGCCCGGGCCTCCGGCATATGGCAGTGCTCGCCACGGTGGCGATGCTGGCCGCCTGCGGGCCTGTCGCCAAGGAAGCGCAGAGGCTGCCGCTCGGAGAGCTGCCGCCCGTGGACCCGCCCACCACGACGGCCCCTTCCTCTGCCCCTGTCTCTTATACACATCTAGATGTGTATAAGAGACAGCCTTCTGCCAACCCGCTCCGCGCCCCCCGCGGCCCCAGCGGAACCGGCCGCCAGCGCGGCGCCTCCCGCCGCCGCTCCTGCCGCCCCGCCCTGTCTCTTATACACATCTCACTGTGCCCCCGATCAATCCGCTCACGGCCAAGCTGCCGGTGGGCGACCTGCCCGGATGGAAACAGGTCTTCCGGGAGGATTTCAACGCCGGCGATGTTCCCATCGGTGCTTTTCCCGGCCCGGCGTACGAGGCCAATTGGAGCGCGGGGTACAAGGACGGGATTCCGGACACGGCCGGTCAAACGGGGAAGAACTCCCGCTATTACCCGACCAAAGTGCTCAGCGTCAAAAACGGAATGCTGGACTGGTTCCTCCATACGGAGAAGGGCATCTCCATGGGCGCCGCGCCCACGCCCAAGATTCCGAACAACAGCTCCAATCCGCACCGTGCCAACAGCCTGCTCTACGGCAGGATCTCAGTCCGGTTCAAGGGGGATGCCCTTCCGGGTTTCAAAACGGCGTGGCTGTTGTGGCCGGACAGCGGCGTGTGGCCGAGGGACGGGGAGATCGACTACCCCGAAGGTGACCTCGCCACATCTTTCTACGGAGCCGTGCACCACCGCAGCAACAACCCGCATGAGTCCGACCTGATCAGGTCCTACGCCCTGTTCACCACGTGGCACGTCGCCACCATGGAGTGGAGCCCCGGGAAGGTCGAATTCTTCCTGGACGGTGTTTCGCTGGGAGCCGGAACCAGCAAGGTTCCGAACACGCCCATGCACTACATCCTGCAGACCGAATCGTGCCTGCCGGTCTGCCCGGCGCCGACGACGACCGGGCACGTCTACCTCGACTGGATCGCCATCTGGACGAAGGGCTGACCCGTCCGGACCAGGCGGACCTACCTGCCGCTGACGGGGCTACTTCCGTTCGATGCTGAAGGCGTCGGTGAACGTGTAACCCTCTGCGGGGACAAATCTGGCCGCAAGCCGGTCTGCGGTGGCCTTCACGTCCAGGGTGCCCAGGGCAGGGTCACGGTTCCGGCCGGACCAGGCGGCGAAGTATCTGGCTTCGGAATCGTCATCACGCACGTCGTAGAGCCCCACTCCGCCTGTTCCCACGGTCGCAAAAACGGTTCCCGCGCCCTGGACCATGCTGGCGTCGGAATCGGTGATGCAGCCACTGGAGAAGGTGTCGGGCACCAGGGCGGGACACCCGACGCCGCCGCCCAGCTGGTGGCTGCGCTGGTACATGTGGTCATGACCCGTCAGCACCAGGTCCGCCCTCTTCTCCATCAGCATGTTGGTAAAGTCCTGCCCGGCCTGGCAGTCGTATTTGCCCACGCTGAGGCAGGGGGTGTGCATTCCCACCACCGTCCAGGGAATGTTCCGCGACTTCGCACCGTCGAGGGCGTCAGCGGTCCATTTCCAGCGCTCGCTGTTCCGCGAGTAATCCAAAGGGTTTCCGTCATGGAAATCGATGCCAGGAGACACCATGATGAACCGCACCAAGGGTTTTTGCTCCGGATAATCCAGGTACCACTGCGTTCCGTACTCGCCCTGGAGGCCGGGCAGCCTGTTCGGCAGGCACCTGGCGATGTTGGCGATGTCGCCGTCGTGGCCGTCGCTTTCATGGTTTCCGGTGACCACCTGATAGGGGAAATCGGTGCCCAGTTTGCCGGTGACCATGTCGCAGAATTCCTGCTCGATCCCGGCCTCGTAGGAGTAGTCCCCGAGCCCCAGGTTCAGCTGCGGCCGGAGTCCGGCGATGGTGTCCAGGACTTTCCTGGCGCCGGTGCTGACTCCCACGTCGCCCTGTGCCGTGAAGTGGGCCGTGGCTGCCGCCGGGTCGGAGGACGTGGCCGTTGCCGAGGGACTGGAGGTTGCCGGGGGACTGGACGTGCCGGGCGAAGCGGACGACACCGGCGGGCTCGACGGCGGCGGCTGAGGCGGTCCGGGTTGGCAGCCGGCCAGCAGCAGAGCCGCGGCCACAAGGGCTGCCGGAACGACGCCGGACCACCTCCGGGGTCTCGACGGTCCAGTCATGATCCCTCACATCACAGAACGGAACCTGATGCCGCGGGCCAGGCGCCGGGCAAGGCAGGCTTACTCCTAGGCCCTCAGACTAATGCCAGTTCGGAGGGCAAGACCATAGCCCCAACACCGGCGTGACGCCCTCGAATTTGTGACAGCTTTAGTCACTAAATATGACAACTACTGTAACTGCACCGTAGTGTCTCAGGTGAACCGTTTGCGCCGTGGAACGAAGGAGTCGCCGCAATGAAGATCGCCAAACTGCTCGCCGCTGCGGCCGCCGCCGCGCTGCTGCTGATGCCCGCTAACAGCGCCACCGCCGCCCCGGCAGAGGACAGTACAGTCCACAAGAACATCGCCGGAGGCAGCACCACATCCGTCTCTGCAGCGCCCTTCGCGGCCCAGGTTTCGTTCGATGCCGCCGGCACCAGGGTGGGCTGTGCCGGCAGCCAGATCTCGGCCAGCTGGGTCATCACCGCCAAGCACTGCAACTCCACGAGCCTGCGGTCCGTGCGCCTCGGTTCCACGTATCTGCAAAGCGGCGGGACCGTGCGGACGGTGGCCGCGCGCTACGCCTCGCCAATGGGAGACGTTCTGCTGCTGAAGCTGTCCGCCCCGCACTACGGGACCTATGTGGGCCTGTCCGGTTCCTTCCCCGCGAGCGGAGAGGCCGCCAAGGTCTATGGCTGGGGCTACCAGTCCGAAGGTTCCGGCGCCATGTCCTACTTCCTGAAAGCCGCCGACGTCACCGTTACGGGGCAGGGCTCCGACCCTTCCGGCGGTCCGACCGTCACGACGCGGTCCCGAACCGGCCACACCCTCAACGGTGATTCGGGAGGCCCGCTGATCGTCAACGGCAAGCTCACGGGCGTGCTGTCCACGTCCAGCATCCTGCCGGCGCAGAACCCCTCCGACTACACGGGCTACACCAACGACCACGCGTCCGTTGCGCGGAACCTGAGCTGGATCACCAGCGTTTCCGGGGTCCCGGGCTCCTAGTGCACCCGGGACGCAGGCAACCGGCGGGCGGCGCCTTGGGGGAGCCGCCCGCCGGTTTATTTTTGCTTTCCGCGGCTGCGTGGCCTTACATGCCGGGGATGTCGAGTGCCTCGTAGACCTGGATGCTCGCGCCCGGCATCATCAGGTGGGGGTGGCCCTCCAGCAGCGCCAGGGCGCCGTCCATGTCGTCGGCCTGGAGGATTCCGTACCCGCCAACCTGGGTGTTGGTGTCACTGGTTCCGGCGGCCGTGACCTCCTTGCCTGCGCCGAGCGGGTTCCCCATGTCCACGATGCCGTCGCCGGCCCTGGCTGCCCACTCCATCCAGGCCTTCATGCCCTCCTGGGCGGCTTCGGGGGAGCTCTCCGCCATCTGCGACTGTGCGGACTGCGGTGCGTTGTAAAGGACTACGAACTTCGTCATTTCGGGTGCTCCTTTTGAACGTGCCGTTGGAACCATCGGTCCCGGTCACAGGTCCGATCCTAGGGGGATTCGGATGCTGGGGATACAGTTCAGAGGCAGTGGTTCGCCGGAAGTTCACTTGCTCCTGGCAGCCTGTTTTCGCTGTGGGCAAACTCGGGCAGAGAGCGCCTAGAGCCAAAGTTGAGCGTTGTAGACTCAACCTAAGTATTTCACCTTCCGGAAGGAGCTCGCTTTGGACGTCAAATTCACCACCAAGAGCCAGGAGGCTCTTTCGGCTGCAGCCATGAATGCCTCCACGGCCGGCAATCCGCAAGTGGAGCCGGCCCATCTGCTCAAGGCGCTGATGGATCAGCGGGAGGGGGTCGCCGTCGCTCTTCTCCGTGCCACCGGCGCGGATCCGGATGCCGTCAGCGTGCAGGCGAGCACCGCCATCAAGGCACTCCCGGCCAGTTCGGGGAGCTCCGTGCAGCAGGCGCAGCTGTCCCGCACCGCCCTCCAGGCCATCCAGAACGCCCAGAACGAGGCGGACAAGCTTGGTGATTCCTTCGTCTCCACGGAGCACCTGCTGCTTGGCCTCTCGGCCGGCAGCGGCGGGGCGGGAAAGCTGATGCGCGACGCCGGTGCCTCCCATGAGGCGCTGCTCGCCGCCCTGCCGGGTGTCCGCGGCGACCGCAAGGTGACGAGCGCGGATCCGGAAAACACTTTCCAGGCGCTCGAAAAGTTCGGCACGGACCTGACGTCCATGGCCCGTGCCGGCAGGCTGGACCCCGTCATCGGCCGGGACACCGAGATCCGGCGGATCATCCAGGTGCTGAGCCGCCGTACCAAGAACAACCCGGTGATCATCGGCGAGCCCGGCGTGGGCAAGACAGCCGTCGTCGAAGGCCTGGCGCAGCGGATCGTGGCCGGCGACGTGCCCGAAAGCCTGCGCGGCAAGACCCTGATCGCGCTGGACCTGGCCTCCATGGTGGCGGGTGCCAAGTACCGCGGTGAGTTCGAGGAGCGGCTCAAGGCGGTACTGGAGGAAATCAAGAACTCGGACGGCCAGATCGTCACGTTCATCGACGAGATCCACACCGTGGTGGGGGCGGGCGCCACGGGGGAGAGCTCCATGGATGCCGGCAACATGCTCAAGCCCATGCTGGCCCGCGGCGAGCTCCGCCTGATCGGTGCCACCACCCTGGATGAGTACCGCGAGAACATCGAGAAGGACCCCGCCCTGGAGCGCCGCTTCCAGCAGGTCTACGTCGGCGAGCCCAGCGTGGACGACACCATCGGCATCCTCCGCGGCCTCAAGGAGCGCTACGAAGCGCACCACAAGGTGGCCATAGCCGACTCCGCCCTCGTCGCCGCCGCCACGCTGTCCAACCGCTACATTTCCGGAAGGCAGCTGCCGGACAAAGCGATCGACCTCGTGGACGAGGCCGCCTCCCGGCTGCGCATGGAGATCGACTCGGCGCCGGAGGAAATCGACCAGCTGCGCCGGGCCGTGGACCGCCTCACCATGGAGGAACTGGCCCTGGACGGAGAGACGGACGCCGCCTCGGTGGAGCGCCTGGCCGTGCTGCGCGCAGACATGGCTGACAAGAAGGAAGCCCTCGCCGCCCTCAACGCCCGCTGGGAGGCGGAGAAGGCCGGCCTCAACCGCGTGGGTGAGCTGAAGGCCCGGCTGGACGAACTGCGCTCAGCGGCGGACAAGTACCAGCGCGAAGGCGACCTCGAAGCGGCATCGCGGATCCTGTACGGCGAGCTGCCGGCGCTGGAGCGCGAGCTCAACGCCGCCGCGGAAGAGGAATCGGCCCGCGAAGCCAGCGGAGCCGCAAAGCCCGAGCTCATGGTGGCTGAGGAAGTCACGGCGGATGACATTGCCGAGGTCATCTCGGCCTGGACGGGCATTCCCGCCGGGCGGATGCTGCAGGGTGAAAGCCAGAAGCTGCTGCACATGGAGGAGGAACTCGGCAAGCGGCTGATCGGCCAGTCCAAGGCCGTGACCACCGTGTCCGACGCCGTTCGCCGGGCCCGCGCCGGAATCAGCGATCCCAACCGGCCCACCGGATCGTTCCTGTTCCTCGGACCCACGGGCGTCGGCAAGACAGAGCTCGCCAAGGCCCTGGCTGATTTCCTCTTCGACGACGAACACGCCATGGTCAGGATCGACATGTCCGAGTACGGCGAGAAGCACTCCGTCGCGCGGCTGGTGGGGGCGCCTCCGGGCTACGTCGGCTACGAGGAAGGCGGCCAGCTGACCGAGGCCGTCCGCCGCAGGCCCTACTCGGTGGTGCTGCTCGACGAGGTGGAGAAGGCCCACCCGGAAGTTTTCGATATCCTCCTGCAGGTGCTCGACGACGGCCGCCTCACCGACGGCCAGGGCCGCACCGTGGACTTCCGCAACGCCATTCTGGTGCTCACATCCAACCTGGGAAGCCAGTTCCTGGTGGACCCCACCCTGGACCCGGAGGCCAAGCGGAATGCGGTGATGGCCACCGTGCAGGCGTCCTTCAAGCCGGAGTTCCTGAACCGGCTTGACGAGGTGGTGCTGTTCGACGCCCTCACGGTGGACGAGCTCGCCAGGATCGTGGAGCTCCAGGTGGCAGAGCTGTCCCGGCGGCTGCGCGAACGGCGGCTCTCGCTCGAGGTGACCGACGGCGCCCGCGCCTGGCTGGCGATGTCCGGCTTTGACCCGGCCTACGGCGCCCGGCCGCTGCGCCGCCTGGTGCAGCGCGAAATCGGCGACCGGCTGGCCAAGGCCATCCTGGCCGGCGAAATCGCCGACGGCGACACCGTGCTTGTGGACACCGCGGCCGACGTCGACGAGCTCACCATTGAGGGGCTCGAGGCCCTCGTGGGGCCCGACGGCGGCACTCCCGCCGGGAGCGGACTCTCGATCCGCCGGAAGGGCTAGCTACGGGAGCAGGCTGGACTTGATGATGTTGCCGGCCGCCGAGGTGACGTAGCAGTCCACGCGGCGGTCGCCCTGGCCCCAGCTCGCGGTGCTGGGGTAGGCAAGCCGGTAGGTCAGGTCGTAGGCGTTGGATTTGTCGGTCAGCGCCGCCGACTGGCAGGCCTCCCGAGCCTTGGCTTTCATGGCTTCGCCGCCGGGGTAGCTGTCCGCGGCCTCGTAACGGTGGGCAGCCACGAGTTGGGCGGAATGATCCGTGCCGCACGCCACCACCGTGGACTCGATCGCCTCGGGATCGAAGTCCTTGAAGCAGTCACCCACGCGGAAATCCAGCGGACTCACTCCCTTCACGGGAAGGCTGGGCCGGGGGGTCGCGGACGGCGCGGCAGGGGAAGCCGTTTCCTGGGGCGTCCCGGGCTGGTTCGCGGACTGCAGCGTGGCCGTAGCCAGCAGCGAGGTCAGCAGCCAGATGAGCAGGCCGCCCACGGCCAGCAACACGGCCACGAACCCGGCTTTGACCAGGGACTGCCTGACGTTCGCCGTGAGAAGGCGCGCCGTCCGGGATGTGACCCGTGGCGGCTTTGATGGAGGGGGTGGAATGGTCTGATGGTTTTCAATCAATGGGGGCGGCACCCCTTCCTGGCGTTCTCGGCATTGAGTAGTCGGTTTGCGGGAGGTACTGATCAGGAGACTCTACCGAAGAAAAAATTCCATGCGACCCCCTGATTGCCGCGGTTGCGGCCGCGACACCGGCCCGGCCGGCGCCCGGCTGGCGAGCAGTTGCCGCCGAAAGCATGTAATCTAGGGTTACGACAAATTGACCAAACATTCCGGGGCCTCACCGATAGCCAAGGTGACCACCTCCGGTCCAAGTACAAAAGGGGGTCACGCCATGGGGCGCGGCCGTCAAAAGGCAAAAGCTACCAAGCAGGCTCGGGACATCAAGTACTACTCCCCGAACACTGACTATTCGGCCCTTCAGCGTGAGCTGACGGGTCCGGGAAGTCGTGCAACGAGCCATTTCGCTAATGAACCGGTCGAACCGGACTATTCAGCCTACGTGGATAAGTACGCGGACGATTTGGACGAAGACGACGACGAAGTAGACACCCGTCGGATCGGTTAGTCGTTCCAGCCTGAACGTGCCGTAAGGCACTCGGCTGAATGCCGCCGTCGTACCTGTGTGCGTCGTTCTTTTCAGGCACCCGTTTTTTCTTGCTCCCTGAATTCCGGAGGCTAGCCTCCCGAGTCCGGGGTCCCGCACAACTATTACGCCCGCCGGGCATGCCAGCCATTGGCATGCCCGGCGGGTTTTTTAGTGCCCTGGTGTCTTCGAGCAGCCCGGAGCGGCTCGTGGCCTTCACCGGACGGCCTGTGCACGTCTAGCCTGTTAGGGATGTCTGTCCAACGGAAGGAATGAGCGGCATGGTCCAGCGCAACGGGTACAACCACGGGGAGGTGTGCTGGACAGACGTTCAGACCCCCGATGTGGCGGCCGCGAAGTCCTTCTATGCCGCGGTGTTCGGCTGGCGCTACGAGGACCTCCCGACGCCGGACGGGCGCAGCTACGCGAAGGCCTTCCTGGACGATGACCTCGTGGCGGTCATCGCGCCGCAGCCCCCGGACCAGGAAGCGGCCTCCGCACCCGCCCAGTGGAACGTCTACCTCGCCGCCGACGACGCCCGCGCCATCGCCGAAGAGGCGCCGCACGCCGGCGGCACGCTGCAGTTCGGGCCGGAGGAAGTCGCGGACACCGGAACCATGGTGTTCGTGGAGCCACCCGGCGGCGGCGCCACCGGCGTCTGGCAGGCCGGAACCCATCCGGGCAGCGGGCGGTACGGCGAGCCCGGCGCGTTCTCCTGGGCCGAGCTCGTGACGCCCGAGCCGGCGGCCGCCGTCGGATTTTTCCAGCGGCTGTTCGGCCACGGCGTGACCGAATATCCGCAGGACGACGGCGGCACGTACACCACGCTGATGGTGGACGGCGCCGAAGTGGCCGGGGTCGTCCCGGCTCCGTCGCGGGATGAGGAGCCGTCGCCGGATGACGAGGCAGGACCGGATGAGGACTCAGGCCCGGAGGAGGAGCTGGGGTGGCAGGTCTATTTCGGCGTGTCCAGCGTGTCCGAGGCCGTGCTCGCCGCCGTCGCAGCCGGCGCCGAAGTGCTGATCGAGCCCGAGTTCGTCGACGACGGCGGAACCATCGCCACGCTGAAGGACCCGCAGGGCGGCGTCTTCAGCGTCCTGGAGGTCTAGTTCCGGAGCGCTCGACGACGAACTTAGGCGTAGGTGTTGACCATCTGGACGGCGCCGCCGTCCACGCCCTTGGCGCCCTGGACGTAGTCCGGCCCGGTCTTGAGGACGGAGTCGGAGTCGGCGCTGACGGCGCCCATGATCCAGGAC
The DNA here is from genome assembly GCF_002008315.2 of Arthrobacter sp. KBS0703. Taxonomy (NCBI): domain Bacteria; kingdom Bacillati; phylum Actinomycetota; class Actinomycetes; order Micrococcales; family Micrococcaceae; genus Arthrobacter; species Arthrobacter sp. KBS0703. Next base: position 4,402,932 of record NZ_MVDG02000001.1, read on the forward strand.
GGCAGGCCACGATCGTTCAGGCGTGCCACGGCGGCGTCCGCCGCGTCCGCGGAGACGATGGCCACCATGCCCACGCCGAGGTTGAGCGTGCGCTCGAGGTCTGCCAGCGGGACGCGGCCGAGCTCCGAGACCAGCTTGAAGATGGCCGGCAGCTCCCAGGTGGAGCGGTCAACCGTCGCCACGAGGCCCTGCGGCAGGACGCGGGCCAGGTTGGCGGCCAGCCCGCCGCCGGTGACGTGGCTGAAGCCGTGGACGGCCCGGTCACCCGATACGGGGAACGCGCGGGCGAGGTCGAGGCAGTCAGCGGCGTAGACGCGGGTGGGTTCCAGCAGTTCCTCGCCCAGCGTGCGGCCGAGTTCGGAGACCTGGCGGTCGAGGGCCCAGCCGGCGTGGTTGATGACGCGGCGGACCAGCGAGTAGCCGTTGGAGTGCAGGCCGGAGGAAGCCATGCCGATCACCACATCGCCGGCACGGACACGGTCCGGTCCCAGCAGTGCGTCGGCTTCAACAACGCCGGTGGCAGCGCCGGCGACGTCGTATTCGTGCTCGCCCAGCAGGCCGGGGTGTTCCGCGGTTTCCCCGCCCACGAGCGCGGTGCCGGCCACGGAGCACGCGGCCGCGATGCCGCGGACGATGTCCGCGATGCGCTCGGGAACCACCTTGCCGCAGGCGATGTAGTCGGTCATGAACAGCGGCTCGGCGCCCACCACCACGATGTCGTCCACCACCATGCCCACGAGGTCGAAGCCGATGGTGTCGTGGATGTCCATGGCCTGGGCGATGGCAACCTTGGTGCCCACGCCGTCCGTGGAGGTGGCCAGCAGGGGCCGCTTGTAGGTCAGGAGCTTCGAGACGTCGTACAGGCCGGCGAACCCGCCGACACCCCCGATCACCGATGCGTTGTGGGTCGCCTTGACGGCGCCCTTCATGAGCTCGACGGCGCGGTCGCCCGCTTCGACGTCGACACCCGCGGACGCGTAGGTGATGCCGGCGTTGTTCTGGGCGGCATTCATGTCAGCAGTGGGGGATGCGGAAGTCATACGGACTCTTTCTTATCAGCGCCGACGGTGGCAGCGTCGTGGTGGACGTCGGGAACGCGGTCGGCGTCGGTGAGCAGGTTCTCGAACTCGGAATCCGGCCCCGGATCGCAGCCGGTGGCGCCGGGCTTCTCCGCCGGGTCCTCGGTGACGGGGATGTCTTCCGGGTTCCCGGGTGAGACGTGCGCAGGTTCCGCGGAGGCGAGACCGGCGCCGGCCGCAGCAGGGGCGGACGCGGCAGGGGCGGACGCGGCGGCGCCGACGCCGGGAGGCCGCCGAGGTCCGTGCGTTCCAGCAGGTTCTTGCCGAGCTTGTCCGAGCCGGGGAGCTCGATGGGGTACTTGCCCGTGAAGCAGGCGGTGCAGAGCCGTTCGCGGGGCTGCCGGGTGGCCTCGATCATGCCGTCCTCGGAGATGTACGCCAGCGAATCGGCGCCGATGGCCTGGGTGATCTCATCGATGGTGGCGCCGTTGGCGATCAGTTCCGCGCGGGAGGCGAAGTCGATGCCGTAGAAGCAGGGCCATTTGACCGGCGGGGAGGAAATCTTGATGTGGACGCTTGCGGCGCCCGCTTCGCGGAGCATCCGGACGATGGCGCGCTGGGTGTTGCCGCGCACGATCGAGTCGTCCACCACCACCACGCGCTTGCCGCGGATGACGGATTCCAAGGCGTTCAGCTTGAGCCGGATGCCCAGCTGGCGGAGCGTCTGCGAGGGCTGGATGAACGTGCGGCCCACGTAGGAGTTCTTGACGAAGCCGTGCGCGAACGGGATGCCGGATTCCTCGGCGTAGCCCACCGCAGCCGGGGTGCCGGACTCGGGGACAGGGATGACGATGTCGGCTTCCTGGGTGTTTTCGCGGGCCAGCTGGCGGCCCATCTCCACGCGGGATTCGTACACGGACCGCCCGGCGATCGCGGCGTCGGGACGCGCGAGGTAGACGTACTCGAAAACGCAACCGGCCGGCGTCGGCTCCGCGAAGCGCTGGGACCGCACGCCCTGCTCATCGATCGCGATGAATTCGCCGGGTTCGATCTCCCGGATGAAGCTGGCGCCCACGGTGGCCAGTGCGGACTGTTCGGAGGCCACCACCCAGCCGCGCTCCAGCCGGCCGAGGACCAGCGGGCGGATACCGAAGGTGTCGCGGGCCGCGTAGAGCGTGCCTTCGTCCATGAACACGAAGCAGAAGCCGCCGCGGATCTTGGGCAGCAGCTCGATGGCGGTCTGTTCGAGGGTCTTGCCCTCTTCGCCCTCGAGCAGGGCCGTGACGAGGGCGGTGTCAGAGGTGTTGCCCTGTTTCATCTCGCCGCTGAGCTGGCCGCCGTTGCGCTCCGTGATCATGGCGTTGAGCTCGGCAGTGTTGGTCAGGTTGCCGTTGTGCGCCAGGGCCACGGTGCCGGTGGCGGTGGCTCCAAGCGTGGGCTGGGCGTTGGCCCAATGGCTTGCTCCGGTGGTGGAGTAGCGGCAGTGGCCCACAGCCAGGTGCCCGGTCAGGGTGTTCAGCGTGGTCTCGTCGAAGACCTGGGATACGAGGCCCATGTCCTTGTAGACGTTGATCCGCTGGCCGTCGCTGGTGGCAATACCAGCCGACTCCTGACCGCGGTGCTGCAGTGCATACAGCCCGTAATAGGTGAGTTTTGCTACTTCTTCACCTGGTGCCCAGACCCCGAAGACGCCGCAAGCGTCCTGAGGGCCTTTTTCGCCAGGGAGAAGATCATGAGAAAGTTTTCCATCGCCGCGTGCCACTGGTCGATTATCTCACGTGATCGGGTATGGAACTTCCGGCCGCCGGTTTATGACCGGAGGCCGGGTTCGCCGCCGTCATCCGCCGCCCGCTCCCGGGAAGTGTCCGGTTCCGCGGCAGGCAGGGCCTGTTCCGGCTCGGGAGCGGCCTCGACGACGGCCTGCCGCGCCCGCTTGACGCTCAGCCGGTCCAGGGCCAGCGCCGCAATTGCGCCGAGGATCACACCGCCGGCGCCGCACAGCACCATGAAGAAGCCGAAAACGGCGCCGGGGTCGTAGCTGGCGTCGCCGGGAAGCGCGTACGCAATGACCGCCGCCACGGCAATGCCCACAATCCCGCCCAGGATCAGGAACGGAACATACTTGGGTGCCCGGCGCACGGTGATTTCGCGCCGTTCAGGCGTGGGGTGATCGTCAGAAGCCATGGCATCTAGCCTACTGTCATCCTGCGGCCACGAGCCGCTGCCGCTGCTCGCCGAGGAGCTCGCCGCCGGACATCCGCATGACGTCGCCGGCCTTGAGGTACGGGAAGCGGCCGGACAGCGCCACCCCTTCGGGCGTGCCGGTGGTGATGAGGTCGCCGGGTTCCAGCACCATGTACTGCGAGAGGCGGCGGACCAGATCGGCGGGACCGAACACCATGTCCGCCGTCGAGCTGTCCTGCCGGGTTTCGTCGTTGACCCACGACGCCAGCCGGATGTTGCCGGCATCAACGTCCTCGGCGGGCACGAGCCACGGGCCCACCGGGTTGAACGTGGGGCAGGATTTCCCCAGTGACCACTGCGGCCCGGAGTGTTCGAGCTGGTATTCGCGCTCGGAGACATCGTTGGAAAGCACGAAACCCGCGATGCAGGCGGCGGCATCGGCGTCGGACGCCAGATAGCTGGCCCGCCGGCCGATCACCACGCCAAGCTCCACCTCCCAGTCCACCCGCTGCGCTCCGGGCGGGATCACGACGTCGTCGTCCGGTCCCACCACCGTGTTGGGGTGCTTGAAGAAAATGATGGGCCGCTCCGGCACGGGAAGGCCGGATTCGGCGGCGTGCGCCGCGTAGTTCAGTCCGACGCCGATCACGGCACCCGGCCGGGCGATCGGGGCGCCGATGCGCCTGCCCTCGGTGGTCAGCCGGGGAAGTCCGGACAGGTCCAGTTCGCCGAGCTGGCCGGCCCACGTCTCGAGGAAACCGCCGTCGATGTCCGCGGTGACCGGCCGGAGGTCATACGCCTGGCCTTCGTCGTCCAGGATCACGGGGATCTCGGTGCCTGCCGGGCCTATACGCATCAGCCTCATGGTTGTTCCTTTCAGCTTCCGCGGTAGGTGGAGTAAGCGAAGGGGCTCAACAGCAGCGGCACGTGATAGTGCTCGGCGCCGGTCACTTCGAAGACCAGGTCCACTTCCGGAAAGAACGTGGCAGTGCCCCGCTGCGCGTAGTACGCGCCGGTGGCGAAGTTCAGGCGGTATTTGCCGGGCGCCAGCTGCTCGGGACCGAGGTCCTTCGCGCGGCCGTCGGCATCGGTGGTGCCGTCCGCCAGCTGTGTCCAGTTGCCGCCGTCGTTCGCGTAAAGCACGACGGCGACCCCCGCCGCCGGGAGGCCGGCGCCGGTGTCCAGGACGTGGGTGGTGACATGGGAAACGCTCATTCGCTGATCACTCCTTCAAGCCGCAGCAGGGCGATTTCACGCAGCTGCTGGGCAACAATGGCGTCTTCCTGCGCCGCGGTGTGGGCCAGGCGCTCGTTGAGCGCGGCCAGGATTTCTGGGGCGGTGCGGCCGGCGGCGCGGATCAGGAAGACCCGGCCGAACTTTTCTTCATAGGCGCGGTTTCCGCTGGCCAGGGCGTCGGCCACGGCGGTGTCCGCGGGGTCGACGCCCGACTGTTCCGAGCGAGACATTGACGCCTCGGCGGTTTGTGCGGCGGGACGTTCGCCGATGCGCGGGTGGTGCGCCAGTGCCGCCTCGATTTCGTCGGCGGTGAACGGTGCGGCGGCCTCGCGGGCGCCGTCAAGGAGTTCCCCGACGGAGGCGAACGGGCGCGCGTCGGCGATCTGGTCCACCCAGCGCTGGACGTCTATGCACGGCCGGAGCACCGCGCTGGCGGCGGCGCGGTCAGCGTCATTGAATTCTGCAAGCTTCACTTGGTGATCCCTCAGGCAGGTGCTGGCATCCACGGTGACGGCTATGCGGAGAGCCGGGCCTTTTCCCGACGAATCAACATGCATACGGCATCCTGATTTCCGCATCATGGAACTGTTATTTCAGCATACGTAATAGTGAAGCTGACGGAGCGCTTCGGTGTCAAGAGACTACAGCAGCCTCCGGCGGCGGCAGATAAGCTCGGCGGCCGCGAGCGGCCCTCCGGGTGAGCCAACAAGGGGCCGCCCGGTCACCGGGCAGCCCCCTTTTCCAGTGTCCGGCACGTCGACGGCTCCGCGACGGGAATCCGGCGCAGGATCAGCGAAGGATTGCCACAGCGTATGACCGCGGGGCAGCTCAGTCGTCGCTGCCGTGCCCGCCATGGTTGTCGCCCGGCTCCGAGGACCCGCGGCCGCCGTGGTCGTCTCCGGGTTCCGGGGTGGCCCGGACTCCGCCGTTGTCGTCGCCGGTCTCCGGGGTTTCGCGGGCCCCGCCGTTGTCGTCTCCGGGTTCCTCCGACGGCGAAGGCGCCGCTGTGGAGGTGGAGGACGGGGACGCCGTGCGGCTGTCATCAGGTGTGGCAGACACCGTCGACGTCGGGCCCGGGCTGGGACTCGTGGCCGCATCGGTTGCCGGCGACGTTGCCGAATCCTGGGGGAGCAGGAACTGATTCGCGTTGCCGGTGGAGCCCGCAGGGGAGTTGTTGAGGGTCTGCGTATTCACGGCGAGGGCGGCGGATCCGGTAACAAGGATCCCTGCAACGGATAGTGCGAGGGCTGATCTTGTTCTCATGGTTTAACTGTAGGAAGCAGACGGTAAGGATGGGCCCCGCGGAAATCCAAGGATTGTCAAAGATTGGGGAAGTAATCCGCGTGGCCCGTGGAAATCCCTGCCGGTTCCGTCCCTGCAGGAACATAATCGGGTATGCAGATCCTGGTTGTTGAAGACGATGAATCAGTGGCCGCCGGCGTGCTGGAGGGCCTGACCCGGGCCGGGTTCCAAGCTAGCCACGTTGGCGACGGCGCGGCAGCCTTGGCTGAAGTCCGCTCGTCCAGCCCGGATTTTGTGCTCCTGGACCTCGGACTGCCGGACATGGACGGCACAGACGTCTGCCGGGCCATCCGGGCCCTGACGCTGATTCCGATCATCGTTGTCAGCGCCCGCGACGAGGAAATCGACCGGGTGCTGGCCCTGGAGCTGGGAGCGGACGACTATCTCGTCAAGCCCTTCGGGATGCGGGAGCTCATCGCCAGGATCCGGGCAGTCGCGCGGCGCACGGCTGATCCGGCGGCTGACGGCCATCCTCCGGCTGAAGGCGCCAGAGTCATCGGACCGCTGAGCATCGACCAGCGGTCCCGGCGAGTGCTCGTGGACGGCTCGGAAATCCACCTGACCGTCAAGGAATTCGACCTCCTCTACTACCTGGCGGAAGACCCGGGCGCGGTGTGCCAGCGCAGCGATATCCTGCGCGCGGTGTGGGACGGCACCTGGTACGGAACCACCAAGACCCTGGATGCCCACGTGGCCGCGATCCGCAAGAAGCTCGGGAATCCGCGCTGGATCGAGGCGGTGCGCGGCGTCGGATTCAGACTGGACGTTCCCGGATGAGATGGCGCCTGATCGCCGCCTTCATGGTGGTCACCCTGCTGGTGGTGCTGGTGCAGGACATCCCGCTGGGCAACTACCTTGCCCGGGTTGAACGTGACAGGCTCACCACGTCCTTGGAACGGGACGCCTTCCTGCTGGGCGGAAGAACAGGGCAAATCCTTGAGGCGGGCAATGGATTGCCCCCCGACGTGGCAGGCGCCGTCCGCGACTACGGCCACGCCAGCGGGGCCAGGGTGGTGATCGTTGATCCCGCCGGCACCGCCGTGGCAACCTCCGACGATGATCAATCCTCCACCGGCGCCTCCTACATCTCCCGCCCGGAAATTTCCGCCGCGCTGAACGGGCAGATCACCTCCGGGCAGCGGCACTCGGACACCCTGGGCTTTGATCTCGTGTACGTCACCGTTCCGGTCCTCAGCGGCGAGAAGATCACCGGCGCCGTCCGCCTGACCTACCCGGCGTCCGTGGTGGACGACAGGGTGGCCGGCCAACTGCAGGTGATGTGGGCCGTCGCGGCGACAACCGTGGTGCTCGCCGGCTTGCTGGCCTATCTGATGGCCGGCGCCGTCACGCGGAGGATCGAGCGGCTGCAGAAGGCCACGGAACTGCTGGCCGAAGGCAACCTGGCCGCGCGCACCGAGGAGGACGAGGGCGCTCCGGAGCTGCGCGCCCTCGCCGGATCCTTCAACCGCATGGCCGACAGGCTGGAACACCTGCTCCATCTGCAGAGGGGCTTCGCCAGCGATGCGTCCCACCAGCTCCGCACCCCGCTGACCGGGCTGAGGCTGCGGCTCGAGAACGCCGTCGACGCCATTGGCAACGATCCGGACGGTGCGCGCGTCATGGTGGCCGACTCCCTGGAGGAGACGTACCGGCTGCAGCGGATCATTGACGGACTGCTCCTCCTCAGCCGGGCGGACAGCCGCGAGGTGGAGCTGGCGCAGGTTGACCTCAGCGGGGTTGCCCGGAGCCGGGTGGAGCAGTGGGAAGCGCTCGCCGAAGAGACCGGAGTGCGCATCGCGCTGGAGGCCGTGGCCGAGGCCAACATCACGGCGATGCCGGGGGCAGCCGAACAGATCATCGACAACCTCATCGACAATGCCCTGGCCGTGGTGCCGCCGGACTCGGTGATCCGCGTGGCTGTCAGGCCGGACGGGGCGTCCGCCGGGTTTGAACTGCATGTCATCGACCAGGGTCCGGGGCTCTCGGCGGAAGACCGCCAGCGGGCCTTCAACCGCTTTTGGCGCGGACCGGGGACATCGCCGGGAAGCGGCCTGGGGCTGGCTATCGTCCAGCAGCTTGCCGCCGCCAGCGGAGCAGTTGCATCGCTGGAGCCGCGGGCCGACGCCGCACCGGGGGCCGGTAACGCACAGGGCGCCGAAGGCCGGGCCGGCGGAGGCCCCGGGCTCGACGCAGTGGTGAAGTTCAAGGCGGCGGCCCGTGCGTGACCTTTGCCGGTCATATTACGGAGTGTCGCCGCCCAGCCGCGTGGTCACCCGGCGGGCCGCCGCACGGCAGGATTCACCGAGGCTCTGCAGTGTGGCCGGTGAGACCCGGAACCGGGGTGCCGGGATGAGGACCGCCGCCGCAATGTCGCCGCGGTGGTCATAGACGGGCGCGGCAACTCCCACTTCATCGAGCGAGGACTCGCCGTAGTTGATGGCCCAGCCGCGCTCGCGGACGTCGCCCAGCCGGTCCAGGTAAGCCTCGAGGCTGGTCTCATCCAGGCCCGGATAGCTGATGGCGCCGCTGCGCAGCAGGACGCGGACGCGCTCGGCTGGCTCGGCGGCGAGAAAGACCTGCACGGAGGCGCTCAAGGCGTCGTGATAGCGGGCGCCCAGCGGGGTGGTGTGTTTGATCTGGTGGTGGCTGGGTATCTGTTCCACACACATGGACTCGGAGCCGTTCCACACCATGAGGGCGCTGGTTTCGCCCGTCTGTTCGGCCAGTTCACGCAGCACGGGATAGGCGACGCGCCGCTCTTCCAGTTCCGCCAGCAGCGGCCCGGCCACCGCGATCAGGCCGAGGCCAAGGCGGAACCGGCGGGTTTCCGTGTCACGTTCCACCAGGTGCTCCTGCTCGAACGTGGCCAGGATCCGGGAGACGGTGCTCTTATGCAGGCCCACCCGGTTGGCGATCTCCGTGACTCCGAGCAGCGGCTCGTCCGCGGTGAAACTTCGCAGGACGGCGATGGCGTTGACTATGACGGACGTGCCTTTGGCATCGCCGTTGCCGCTGGTGTCGGGAGCTTCTGCTGAGGTCATGGTGTTCACCATCATTCCGCATGAGGGCAGGAAAGCGGCGCCACGGCTGACGTGGCGCCGCTTTCCGGCAGAGGCAAACGGGGGTGCCGCTATGCCCCGATGATGTTGTATTCCGGACCGAACGGGAACTTGGTGATGTTCTCCGCGCCGTCGTCGCCGACCACCAGGATGTCGTGCTCGCGGTAGCCGCCGGCACCGGGCTGCCCGTCCAGGACCGTGATCATCGGTTCCATCGAAACCACCATGCCGGGCTCAAGGACGGTGTCGATGTCCTCGCGGAGCTCCAGCCCGGCTTCGCGGCCGTAGTAGTGGCTGAGGACGCCGAAGGAGTGGCCGTAGCCGAAGGTGCGGTTGGCCAGGAGGCCGTGGGACACGTAGATCTCGTTCAGTTCGGCCGCGATGTCCTTGCAGACGGCGCCGGGCTTGATGAGTTCGAGGCCGCGCTTGTGGACCTCCACGTTGATGTTCCACAGCTCCAGCGAGCGGGCATCCGGTTCGCCGTAGAACAGGGTGCGTTCCAAGGCGGTGTAGTAGCCGGAGGTCATGGGGAAGCAATTCAGCGACAGGATGTCGTGTTCCTGGATCTTGCGGGTGGTGGCCCAGTTGTGCGCGCCGTCCGTGTTGATGCCGGACTGGAACCACACCCAGGTGTCGCGGATCTCCGAGTCCGGGAAGGTGCGGGCGATCTCGTGCACCATCGCCTCCGTCCCGATCAGCGCCACCTCGTACTCGGTGATGCCGGCAGTGATGGCGTTGCGGATGGCTTCGCCGCCGAGGTCGCCGATGCGCGCACCGTGCTTGATCACTTCGATCTCCTCGGCGGACTTGATCATCCGCTGGCGCATGGCAGCCTGTGCCACGTCAACGAGGGCTGCCGACGCGAAGGCGGCCTGAATCTTGTTGCGGTTGTCCAGCGGCAGCGAGTCGTCCTCGACACCAAGCCGGCGGACGCTGATGCCGCGGGTGCGCAGCACTTCCTGGATGGCGTGGATGTAGTTGTCCCGGCGCCAGTCCGTGTACACCAGGTTGTCGCCGAAGCTGCGGCGCCAGGGCATCCCGGCGTCGATGTTTGCGGTGACGGTGACCGTGTCCTCCTTGGTGACCACCATGGCGTAGGAGCGGCCGAAGTAGGTGAACAGGAAGTCGGAGTAGTACTTGATCGAGTGGTAGCTGGTCAGCACGACGGCGTCGAGTTCCTTCTCGGCCATGATGCGGCGCAGGCCGGCCAGCCGGCGTTCGAACTCCGTGTCGGAGAATGTCAGCCGGACTTTTTCGCCGTTGTTGAGGACCTTCAGGCGGTCCAGCTTGGCGACATCGTTGACGGCCTCGGTTTCGATGGTGGTCATGGGTTTGTACCTTTCTTTGGTGCTGAATTGAGTGAGGAAAGTGTGTGGTGTACCCGCGGAGGCGGGCTGAGGGGCGGCGTCCCGGACGTGCGGGTCATTCCTGCCGGAGTGGCTTCTTGGAGGTCTCGGTGGCGAACAGGACTGCGACCAGAGAGACGACGGAGGCCGCTACCAGGTACCAGCCCGGCGCCACCTTGCTCTGGGTAAGGCCGATGAGCAGCGTGGCCATGAACGGGGCCGTGCCGCCGAAGAGCGCATTGGAGAGGTTGAAGCTCACGGCGAACCCGGTGTAGCGGACACGGGTGGGGAAGAGCTCCGCGAGGAAGCTCGGGAGGGTGCCGTCGTTGAGCGTCAGCATGCCGCCGAGCAGGATCTGGACCAGGACGATGACCAGGAAATTGCCGGTATCCAGCAGCATGAAGGCCGGGACCGTCAGCACGATGAAGAGCAGCGAGGCGGTGATCAGCATGCGCTTGCGGCCGAACCTGTCCGAAGCGATGCCTGTCAGGAAGATGAAGCCGATGTAGCTGGCCAGGGCGATGGTGGTGGCCAGGAACGACTCCGCCGCGCCGAAGCCGAGTTCCTCCGAGAGGTACGTCGGCATGTAGCTGAGGATCACGTAGAACCCGACCGCGTTGAGGAGGACCGCACCGGTGGCAATGATCAGCTGCTTGCGGTAGGTCCGGAACATGGCGAAGACCGGCGTCTTCACGGTGTGGTCTTCGGCAGCGAGGGCCTGGAACGCAGGAGTGTCCTCGAGCTTGGTGCGGATGTAGCGGCCGATCAGGCCCATGGGCGCCGCCAGCAGGAAGGGCAGACGCCAGCCCCACTCATGCAGCTGCTCAGTGGTGAGGACGGTGCTGAGGAGCGCCGCAATCAGGGAGCCAAGCAGTAGGCCCGCCGCGGTGCTGGCGGGCACGACGGCGGCATAGAGGCCGCGCTTTTTGGCAGGTGCGTACTCCACAAGGAAGGCGGATGCGCCGGCGTATTCCCCGGCGGCGGAGAAGCCCTGGACGATCCTGACCAGGAGGAGAAGGACCGGCGCCATCACTCCGATGCTGGTGTATCCCGGGATCAGTGCGATGCAGAACGTCGATACGGACATGATGACGATGGAGAGCGACAGGGCCTTCCGCCGGCCCAGCCGATCACCGATGTGGCCCCAGACGAATCCGCCGAGGGGGCGGACAAAGAATGACACCGCGAAGACGCCGAACGTGGCCAGCAGGGCTGCCTGCCGATCGGCCTCCGGGAAGAACACCGACGAGATGGTCGCGGCGAGATAGCCGTAGACGGCGTAGTCGAACCATTCGACGAAATTGCCGATGAAGCTGGCGGTGACCACCCTGCGTCGGGTTTCCCGGCTGACGCCGCTGCCCGCCTCGGGGCTGACCCCTCCCGCAAACGCGGCGGGGGAGGGGGAGGAAGTTTCGTTACTCATGTATCCACCAAAGTGTCTGGGGTTGCATTCAATGCAACGCTGTTGCACCAGATTAGGCGTGACATACGCCACAGTCAATACTTTTGGGACGATAGCCCGTGATTTTGGCGCGAAAGGGTCGGGGCGGCGCGCTCGATCGCGGGTCAGGGCTGACCGACGAATTCGTTGCATCCAGTGGAGTGTCGTTGCGGTAACACTGCCCCGACCGTGCGCCGGGGGCGGGCTGCAGGCGCCGCATCCTGGCGGTCTATTGACACCGCTTTGTGACGGCTGTCATATTTCCAGTACGCACTATGTGCACCGTGTTGTGTAATACGCAATTGACGGGAACGTCAATTGCCCAAGGTGCACCCGCTAGCTTCTCGATCAAGGCACGGTCGGGCGTTCCCGCGCCGGATCCGCACGACGTACAAGGAGACTTCGCACCATGACAGAGACCAACTACGACTACGTCATCGTCGGCGGGGGAAGCGCCGGTTCGGTGCTTGCCACCCGGGCCGGAAGACGCCCACCGTGGCGGGCATCGTCATCGCCGTCATTCCGCTGATCGTCAACGTTTCACAGCCGGCGATCTTCACCATCCTCTCCAGCATCAGCATCGTGCTGATCTACCTGTCCTACCTCCAGTGGGGCGGAGTTATCTTTGTCGGCACGGTGGTGATCGGCGGGGCGCTGCTCTACCGCCTGCGGATCAGGCACCGGACCGGGGTCCTGGCCGAACACGCAGCCGCGGCGGTTGTGCCGCAGGAGGTCCCCGCCGGGGATTTCGAACCTCAACGGGTCAGCTAGATTGGCAACGGGTGCCGTTGCATCGAGTCCGAAGGACTGACGAAAGGAACACCAGCTCATGGTTCACAAAGTAAAAGCGGTCATTGCCAGGGAAAAGAACGCCCCGGTCTCGGTGGAGACCATTCTGGTGCCGGATCCGGGCCCGGGCGAGGCACTGGTGGACATCCTCACCTGCGGCGTCTGCCACACGGACCTGCACTACAAGCAGGGCGGCATCACCGACGATTTCCCCATCCTGCTCGGCCATGAGGCCACCGGCGTGGTCAGCGCCGTCGGCCCCGACGTCACCGACGTGGCTCCCGGCGACCGCGTCATCCTGAACTGGCGCGCGGTCTGCGGCCAGTGCCGGGCCTGCGCCAAGGGCAAGCCGCAGTACTGCTTCAACACCCACAACGCCACCCAGAAGATGACCCTGGAGGACGGCACGGAACTGTCGCCCGCACTGGGGATCGGCGCCTTCGCCGAGAAGACGCTCGTTGCCGCCGGGCAGTGCACCAAGGTGGACGAGGACGCCGACGCGGCCGCCGTCGGGCTCCTGGGCTGCGGCGTGATGGCCGGAATCGGGGCCGCCATCAACACGGGCGAGGTCCAGCGCGGCGAATCCGTGGCCGTCATCGGCTGCGGCGGCGTGGGCATTGCCGCCATTGCGGGCGCCAAGCTGGCCGGAGCCACCACGATCATCGCCGTGGACATCGATGACAACAAGATCGAGATGGCCAAGTCACTCGGCGCCACCCACGGCGTGAACTCCCGCGCCACGGATCCGGTCGATGCCATCCGCGAACTCACCAACGGCTTCGGCGCCGACCTCGTCATCGACGCGGTGGGACGTCCCGAGACGTACAAGCAGGCGTTCTACGCGAGGGACCTCGCCGGCCGCGTGGTGCTGGTGGGCGTGCCCACCCCCGAGATGCAGCTCGAACTGCCCCTGCTGGATGTCTTTGGCCGCGGCGGCTCGCTGAAGTCCTCCTGGTACGGGGACTGCCTGCCCTCCCGGGACTTCCCGATGCTGGTCCAGCATTACAAGCAGGGCAACCTCAACCTCGACGCCTTCGTGTCCGAACGCATCACCATCGACCAGGTGGAAGAAGCCTTCGCCAAGATGCACGAGGGCAAGGTCCTCCGTTCGGTGGTTGAAATCGCATGAGCATCACCATCGAGAACCTCGTCACCTCCGGCACCTTTTCCCTCGACGGCGGCACCTGGGATGTGGACAACAACGTCTGGATCGTGGGCAACGACGACGAATGCGTGATCATCGATTCTCCGCACGACGCCGCAGCGATCATCAGCCAGGTCCGCGGCCGGAAGGTCCTGGCCATCCTGCTCACGCACGCGCACAACGATCACATCGGCGCGGCCCGCGCCGTGGCGGAGGCCGTGAACGCCCCCATCCACCTCCACCCGGAGGACCTGGTGCTGTGGGAACAGGTCTACCCGGACATCAAACCCGATATGTACCTTGCTGACGGGGACGTGTTCCAGGTGGGCGGGGCGACCCTCAAGGCCATCCACACCCCCGGCCACTCGCCGGGCTCCATCTGCTTCCTCCTGGCGGAGGAAGGAACGGTGTTCACCGGAGACACGCTCTTCAACGGCGGCCCGGGCGCCACCGGACGGTCCTACAGCGATTACCCCACCATCGTGGCCTCGATCCGGGAACGGCTGCTGACGCTTCCCGCCGAGACGGTGGTCCGCACCGGGCACGGCGACAACACCACCATCGGCGCGGAACGGGAGACACTGGCCCGCGTTGAGCAATGAGCGCCAGCCGGTGACCGCACCGCCCTGCTGACCCTGTTTGACCACAGAACGACGGCGACACTCCGGCAAGTCCGGAGTGTCGCCGTCGTTTTTTGGCAAAAAGGGTCAGGACGGCCGAATTGGGCAAATCCTCCGGCCAGCGAGAATCCACCAGTAGGGGTCGTCCGTTCCTAGACGTCGGGTGAGTATCTGTTGATCGGACTCTTGGACGGGAAACCGGCGGCTCACCTGAGTGCGGCCCTCCGGAGCGGATCGCACGCCACCGCCAAGCCAGGAGATTCCCTGCACCCACATCAGCGGCCACCCTCGGGCCGGCCGTTCATGAGGCGCGGAACTGCCAGGGGATTGTCGTCGCGGAGTGCCTCCGGCAGCAGGTGCTGCGGGAAGCCCTGGTAGGCGACCGGGCGCAGGAAGCGTGCAATAGCCGCCGTGCCCACCGAGGTGCTTCCCACAGCGGTGGTCGCCGGGTAGGGTCCGCCGTGCTGTTGTGCGTACGTCACGGCGACACCCGTTGGCCACTGGTTCCAGACCACCCGCCCGGCCTTGCGGGCAAGCACCTCCACCAGCGCCTCTACCTGGCAGGAGTCCGTTCCGTGGATCGTGGCGGTTAGCTGCCCCTCGAAAGTCTCGGCAAGCTCGGGAAGCTGGGACTCGTCGTCGTACGTCACCACGACGGCGGTGGGCCCGAAGCATTCGGTTTGGAGGGCATGCGGCTCGGCGAGCATGTCGGCCGCGGTGGTGAGCAGGAGTGTGGGACCTGGCGGATCGGCCAAGGGGCCTGCTCCCTGTGCCAGTACCTCAAGGCGGTGATTGGACTGCAGGCCCTGCAGCACCTCGGTATATCCGGACCGGATCCGCTCGTTGAGCAGAGGCGCGGCTGGCGGCAGAGCGGCGTCGCGCAGGGCCTCCACCAGCCCGGACCGGGCTGGGACGAACAATGTACCGGGCTTCGTGCAGAATTGTCCGGCCCCGAGCGTGAAGGAGTTGACGAAGCCCTCGGCTATCTCCGCGCAGCGTTCAGCGGCCGCGGCCTCGGTGACGAAGGCCGGGTTGTTGCTGCCCAGTTCACCGAAGAAGGGGATCGGTTCGGGCCGGGAACTGGCGATGTCGAAGAGGGCGCGTCCGCCGGGGATGGAACCCGTGAATGCGCCGGCTTTGACCCTTGGGTCGCGCAGGGCCGCAGCTCCGGCGGCGGTCCCCGCAATGAGCGCGAACGTGCCGTCGGGAGCGCCTGCCTCGCCGAGTGCCGAGACGACGACCTCCGCCGTCAGCCGGGACAGCCCGGGATGGCCGGAGTGGGCTTTGAGTAGTACGGGGCTGCCCGCGGCAAGCGCCGACGCGGTGTCTCCGCCGGCCACGGAGAACGCGAAGGGGAAGTTGCTGGCGGCGAACACCACCACAGGCCCCACGGGCACGAGCACGCGCCGCAGTTCTGGCCGCGGGGCGCCCATCGGCCAGTCGGCGTCGGCATGGTCGATGCGGGCGTCAAGGTAGCCGCCGTCGCGCAGTGCTTGGCCGAAGAGGCGCAGCTGGAAGGTGGTGCGCTTGAGCTCGCCGCGGAGCCGCGCCTCGGGCAGGTGGGTCTCCCGTCCGGCCACGGGAACGAGCTGGTCGGCGGCGGCATCCAAAGCGTCGGCGACGGCGTCGAGCAGCTCGGCGCGCTCGGCGGGACGGAAGGCGGCCAGTGCTGCCGTAGCCGTCTGGGCCGCTGCCAGCAGTCGTTCCAATTCGGCGTCGGTAGTCGGCGGCAGTACTACGGCGGTGGTCTGGGCGATCGCGGTCATGCGCGGTCTCCTTTCGGGAGGCAGTTCAGATGGGTAAGTTCAGTTGTCCGTAGTTTCAAGCGCGGCAAGTTCGCCGATGCCCACTGGCGCGGCCAAAGGTCGCTTTGCAGAGCCGGACAGGCTTTCAGCGGTGGGCGTAGCGCCCGGGCCGGCCCCAATGCAGGCGGCGGCGAAGCCGCACACCCGGCCTTGGCACCAGCCCATTCCAGCGCGGGTGAACGACTTGAGTGTCCGGACGTCGCGGGCTCCCAGGCTCTCCCGGGCGTCGGTGATCTGGCAGGCTGTGACTTCCTCGCAGCGGCACACGATCGTCTCGGGGACGAGCCAGTCCTGCCAGGCTGCAGGCACGGGGTGCGCCCGGTGCATGGCCTCGGCGAAACGCCGGTGCCGCGTGGCGGTTTTCTCCGGCAAAACGGTCCCGCCCGCCGCAGCAGTGCCCGCCGCGAGGCCCTCAAGCACGGCCAATGTTGCCCCGCCGACGCCGGTGATCTCACCCGCAAGAAACAGGCCCGGGACACTGGACTGCTGGCGCTCATCGACGACGCCGACCAGCGACCCGTCCGCATCGAGCCGAGTCTGGATGCCAAAGGACAGAGGCAGTTCCATCTGCGGCGTGAAGCCCCAACCGAAGCCGACCACGTCCACGTCCTCGTACACACGCTCGGTGCCGGGCAGCACCCGCCCGTCGGCGTCGACTCTGGCCGTCCTTACGCCGGAAACGTGATCCGTTCCGAGGACCTCGGTGACGATGCTGCGCGTGCGGTACGGAATCCGGTGCCGGGCGAAGACAGCCGCATACTCCGCGCCCTCAAGGACTTTCTCCGGCACTCCCGCCGCGGCACGCAGATGCGGCAGCCAGGCGGTCGGGGAGGAGGACTCAAGCACCGCGAGGACCTTGCCGCCGGCCTCGGCGATATTCGCGGCAACCGGGAGCAGGAAAGGACCGGTCCCAGCAATCACGAAGCGTTTCCCGGGAAGCATTCCGTTGGCCTTGATGAAGGCCTGGATGCCGCCGGCAGCCATCCCACCGGGAAGGTCCCAGCCGGGAACCGGAAGCTGGCGGTCGTAGCCGCCGGGACACAGGACAAGACGGCGCGCGACGACGATTTTACCCACGCTTGCCTCTAAAGCAGCCGCCGCGACGGTAGGCGTCGTGCGCAAGGTGAAGCCGGCGTCGTCCCCTTGAGCTGGATGGATTTGCTGCGACATCCAGACCTGGAGCCCGGGAAGGTAGGTGATCCGCCCGCGGCCGCGCGCGGCGTCGAACCTCGCACGGAGGTCGAGGTAGCTCTTCCATCCGTGGTGCCCACGGCCTGTCTCTTATACACATCTAGATGTGTATAAGAGACA